>NZ_CAJXWX010000017.1 GCF_913062585.1 uncultured Sphingomonas sp.
TTTTTCAAGCAGAAGACGGCATACGAGATCTAGTACGGTCTCGTGGGCTCGGAGATGTGTATAAGAGACAGGTCCTGAAGGACTCGGCCCTGATCGCCGCGCGGATGCCGTCGCTGGGCAAGCCGACACTCGCCGCGCTCGGCCAGGCACGGTCCCCGGCGGAGTGGAACGCGCTCTATTTCTCCTCGCCCGAATTCATGCACCGATAGGAGGATGTCATGATGATCCCCCATTTCCATCGCCGCGACCTGTTGAAGGGTGCCGCCGCCCTCACCCCCATGGTGATGGCGGGCCGCGCCTTTGCCGCGCCGCAAGCGGGCAGCCGGTTGCTGGTCGTGTTCCTGCGCGGCGCCTATGACGCGGTGAACATCGTCGTGCCTGCGGGCAGCGACTTCTACCGCCAGTCGCGTCCCAATATCGCGCTGCCCAAGCCCAATCCGGCCGATCCCAACGCGCCGCTGCCGCTCGATGCCGACTGGGCGCTGCATCCGGCGCTGAAGGACTCGATCCTCCCGCTATGGCAGGCGAAGCAGATCGCCTTCGTGCCGTTCGCGGGCACCGACGATATGAGCCGCAGCCATTTCGAGACGCAGGACACGATCGAGCTGGGCCAGCCGGTCGGCGGCCACCGCGACTATGGCTCGGGCTTCATGGCGCGGCTTGCCGACATATTGGGCACGGGCGAGCGGCCGATCGCCTTTACCGACCAGCTGCCGCTATGCTTCCGAGGCGGAGACGACCCGATCCCCAATCTGGCGCTCGCCAATGTCGGCAAGCCGATCGACCAGCGCCAGGCCGCGCTGATCCGGAGCATGTATAGCGGCCATCCCGACCTGGCCCGCTCGGTCAGCGAGGGCTTCACGGTCCGCGACGCCGTCTACAAGACGCTGGACCAGGAGATGAAGGCCGCCAGTCGCGGTGCCGTCTCCGCCAAGGGCTTCGCGCTATCGGCGCAGCGTATCGGCACGCTGATGCGCGACCGGTTCAACCTGGCCTTCGTCGATGTCGGCGGCTGGGACACCCATGTGAACCAGGGTGGCGCGACCGGCTATCTGGCCGACCGGATGGGCGATCTGGGCCGCGGGCTAGCCAGCTTCGCCCAGGCGATCGGGCCGGAGGCTTGGCGCACCACCACCGTCGTCGTGGTGTCGGAATTCGGCCGGACCTTCCGCGAAAATGGCGACCGGGGCACCGATCACGGCCATGGTAGCATCTATTGGGTGATGGGCGGCGGCGTGTCGGGCGGGCGCATGGCGGGCGAACAGGTCGCGCTGTCGGCCGCCACGCTCAACCAGAATCGCGACCTGCCCGTGCTGACCGACTATCGCGCGCTGATCGGCGGGCTGGTGTCGCGCCAGTTCGGGCTGTCAGCCGACCGCCTGGGAACGCTCTTCCCCGAAACGCGCCCGGCCGATCTGAATCTGGTCTGATCCGTCCGTACCCCCTCCGGCGCGGGCATGGATGTCGTCCAGCACATCGTCCAGCGTCAGCCCGGCGAGCTTGTCCTCCAACGCCTCGCGCACCGGGGTCAGTATCGATTCCAGGCTGGCGGTGATGTGCCGGTCGATCAGCCCTTCGCCCTCGGGCGGCTGGCGGTGGAAGGCAAAGAAATTGCGGTCTTCGACCGCGTGATAGACATCGACCAGCCGGATGTCGGACGACGGCTTGGCCAGCATCGCGCCGCCGCGATTGCCCAGCTGCGAACGGGTCAGCCCCGCCGCCGCCAGCCGTAACAACAGGGCGCGGACGACCGCCGCGTTGGAATTGACGCTGACCGCGATATCTTCGGAGCGGAGTGGCGCCTCGCCATGCTCGGCCATCAGAGCCAGCATGTGCATCGAGACGACAAAACGGGTACTGGTCGGCAAGTAACGACGCTCCTCTATCCTCCCGATTCCCGGGGTGCACCCGGGGCCGGAACCTACGTCATGACCGGATCATGACGAGGTTGCAATTCATAATCCATGTTACTTTTATACTATGCTACTACGTTAACGCGCGAGTCAGCCATGGTATCCGACGCTGAGGGCCGACGACATTCGGCATGGGGGAGGATGACATTGGCGGGATGGCACGGATGGACGGTCCTGATTGCGGCGGTCGCCATGGGCGGCTGCACCATGGGCCGGATGCAGGGCTTTGACGCGCTGGCGGCATCCTCGGGGTTCGAAGCGCTGCCCCTCACCGGCCTGCCGCTGTCCGACAAGGGCGGTTTCCGGCTGGGACCCGCATCGGGCACGGTCGAATGGCGGACGGGCAGCGACGCGATCGGCTGGGGACCCGACGGGTTCGGCCTGCCGGCCGATCAGGTGCGGGTCGGCCAGGTGGCGCGCTTCGGCGTTTACGCCTTCGATCTGGACGGCGGAGTGATGCCCGGTCGCCTGGAGGCGCGATGCCGCTATGGCCGGACCGAGACGCGCAACCGGCTGTTCGCCTTCGACATCGCGGCGGCGGGGCGTCCGCTCCGCTTGCAATGCGTCTATCGGCAGGACGGGCGCGACGCAGGCGTGCTGCAGCTCGCCGCCATGCCGCCGCGCAACGGACTGGCCGAGCCACGCCAGGGCATGATCCGCTTTGCCGGGCACGCGCTGCTGCTGCGCTCCGAACATGGCATGGAAGATGTCGGCGGCCAGACCGAAAGCCCGATGGGCTATCGCCTGACCACGCCGGACGGGCGGATCGTGGCGGTCGTCGAGACCAACGGCCTACGCAGCCGCCGCCTGCTCCTGTCACGCGACCCTGCACTCCGCCCCGCCGCGATCGCCGCCGCGCTCAGCCTCGCGCTGTTCCACGATCCAGGCGATACCGATTAGGCCGGATCGACATTCGGCCATGCCCATTCTTCCCTCGCCCCTCGCAGAGGGGAGAGGGAAGGACGATGCGTCATGAATGTCGATCGGCCCTAGGTTCAGCGCGGCAGGCGGATTTCGAAGAGCTCGGGCCAGTTCTTGCCGGTGACATAGATACGGTGCTTCACCCGGTCGAAGGCGATCCCGTTGGGCACCGAATCGCGGTCGGTCATCCCGACCCGCGCGACCAGGTCGCTCAGGTCGACCACACCCGCGACCACGCCCGTGCCGGGGTCGATCCGCACGATATAGGGCGTCATCCAGACATTGGCCCAGATCTGCCCGTCAATATATTCCAGCTCGTTCAGGTTCTTGAGCGGCCGCCCCTCGACCGTGACGTCCAATGTCCGCGCGACCTTCATCGTCACCGGGTCCAGGAAGCGCAGGCGCGGCGTGCCGTCGGACAGGATGATCTGCCGCCCATTGTCGGTCATCGCCCAGCCCTCGCCCTCATAGCGCCATTCGCCGGTGCGCTTCAGCGCCGGTCGGCTCCAGCGAAAGCCGCGACCGCCATGCCAGGTCACGCTGCGCAGTTCCTTGCCCCAGGCGACGATCCCTTCGCCGAACAAGCCGTCGGGCACGGTCGCATGGCGCAGCGTCTTGCCGGTCGCCAGATCGACCTGACGGATAAGGCTCTGCCCCTCGCGCCCGGTGCTTTCGTACATCGCGCCGTCCGCGATCAGCAGCCCTTCGGTAAAGGCGGTGGTGTCGTGCGGATAGGCGCGGACGAGGTCCGGCTTCTGCACCGGCGGCGGCGCAGGCGTCGCGGGCACGGCCTGTTGCGCGGCGGCGGGCAGCGCGAAGGCGAGCGCCAGCGGCAGGATCGCGCGGATCACAGCGTGCGTACCAGCCGCGCGACCCGCGCGATCCACGCCGGGGCCGGAACCGCCATCCCGGCCGCCCCAGGCTCCAGCGGCAACACATGCAGCGCGCCGGGCGTCACGCCCGCCAGCCGGGCGAAGAGATAACCGCCAGCGGGCTGCGGCACGAGGATGTCACGATTCATGGCACCGGCGAACCTATCGGGGGCGATCGGTTCGCACCAGAGCTCATCGCCCGCCCGGTAATCACCGACCGCGCCCGTCACCGTCACCGCCAGCATCCCCGGCGTCGCACAGGGCGGCGACACCGCCCGCGCACTGCGCGGCGCCACCGCCCCGCGCGGGCCCAGCAGGGCCGCCACCGGCAGCGTCTCGCGCACCGGCAGCGTCACCAGATCGGCGGTGGTGCAGCCCAGCGCGGCGGCGATCCGGTTCAGCCAGGGCAGCGAAACGGTACGCGTCCCCATCTCCAGCCGCCCGATCGTCTGCGGCGTGGTCGGCGGCGAGCATGCGCGCGCGACATCCTCCAGGGTCATGCCCTTGGCGCGGCGTACCTCGCGGATCGCGGTGATCATCGCCCTCGTCCTCTTCCCATTCCGTGCCCGTCCCGCGATCGTTCGACCGCTGGCGAACCGGGTCTCGCTGGGCTAAGCGCCAAGCCCATCTTCTGCCGGAGTTATCGCCATGCGGTTCGGAATCGTCAAATGCCATGGTTCGGGCAACGACTTCCCGATGATCGACGCACGCGACCTGTCGCTGGGCGAGGCGGAATGGGCGGGCGTCGCGCGCGCGCTCGCCGACCGGGCCGGACCGGTCGGCGGCGACGGCCTGTTGCTGCTGGTGCCGGGCGACGAACGCGCGGCCTTCGGCATGGTGATGCGCAACAGCGACGGCAGCGAGGCGGAGACCTGCCTCAACGGCGTGCGCTGCGTCGCGCGGGCGGGGTTCGAGGCGCTGGAAATCGACACGGCGACGGTGCGGCTGAAGACCTCGCACGCCGATGCCGTCCGTGACGCCGATCTGGCGCCCGGCGTCTATACGGTTCGCGAGACCGCCGGGCCCGCCGGCCTCTCCACCGCCGCCTGGCCGATCCACGGCGCGCCCGACCGACTGGTCGAGGCGGTGCTGCCCATGCTCGATCCCGAGCGGCGCTTCACCGCCGTCACCATGCCCAATCCGCACCTCGTCCATTTCGTCGACACGGTGGACGAGGACGCGCTGGTCCACCTCGGCGAGTTATGCGAGGCCGCACCCGACTGGCTGCCCAACCGCGCCAATGTGTCCTTTGTCGAGGTGCGGGGCACGTCGCTGTTCGTCCGCACCTTCGAGCGCGGGGTGGGCCTGACCGACAGCTGCGGCAGCGCGATGGCGGCGTCGACCTATGCGGCGTGCCTGACCGGGCGGATCGCGTGGGACGTGCCGACGGTGGTGTTCAATCGCGGCGGCCTGGTCCGCGCCTTTGCGGGCGAGGACGGCATGGTCACGCTGTCGGGCAATGCGACCTATGAATGGGCGGGTTCGGTGACGGTAGACCTGGCGACGGAAACGGCGAGCGACCTGGTGGTCGAGCAGCGTTTCCCCGACGAGATCGCCGCCTGGGAGGCCGCCAAGCGGGGGTGAGGGGCGGGCGGGGCCTTCGACTTCGCACGGTACGGACGGTGCGCGTGGAGCTTCCCCCCCACCGCCGTTCGGCCTGAGCGAAGTCGAAGGCCACGGGACGAACCTCGCCGCAAGCGCCGGACGTGCACTTCGACTTCGCTCAGTGCGAACGGAGGGAGGCCGAAACCGTCCAGCCCCACGCAACACCCCGCCGCCCGGCGCGTTGACCGTCCATGCTCCCCGTCCGACGCCAGATCGCCGACCAGATACGCGATGTCGTCGGCAGCCGCGAACTCGACCTGACCCGGCCGCCGGGAGATGACGGGCTGTTCGGCCCGGATTCGGCGACCTGGGCGGTGCATGGCGACTTCACCGCGATGATGGCGGGCGGCATCGCCTCGCTGCTGGTCCAGATGCTCCACCCCGCCGCACTGGCGGGCGTGTGGGACCATAGCGATTTCCGCCGCGACATGGCCGGGCGGCTGCGACGGACGGCCGGGTTCATCTCGGTCACGACCTATGGCGCGACCCATGCCGCCGAGCAGATGATCGCGCGCGTCCGTTCGGTGCACGACCGGGTTAGCGGCACCCTACCCGACGGCACGCCCTATTCGGCAAATGACCCGCATCTGCTGACCTTCGTGCACGCCGCCGAGGTCGACAGCTTCCTGCGCGCGCATCGGACCTATCGCGATCCCGATTTCTCCGATGCCCAGGCCGACCGCTATATCGCCGAGATGGCCATGATCGCGCGCCGTCTGGGGGCGGAGGAGGTGCCGGAGGATCGGCGCCAGCTGGCACGCTTTCTGGAAGCGATCCGCTCCGAACTGCGCGTCGATGCGCGCACCCGGGCGGTGGCGCGCACCCTGCTCCAACAGCCCGCGCCCAGCCCGGCGCTTGCCCCGGTCAGCGCCTGGCTGACCCAGGCGGGGATCGCCCTGCTGCCGGAATGGGCGGCGCGGCTCCACGGGCTGGACGGCTATGGCGCGGTGCGGCCCGCCATCCGTGCAGGGACACGCGGGCTGGGCGGCGCGATCCGCTGGGCACTGGCGGGATAGACTAAAACGCCCCCAGCCGCCGCAACGCCGCCAGATAACCCCGCATCCCCTCCAGCGCCGGCTCGGTCAGCACCATGAAGGCGCGGCGGCGATCGGCGGGGTCTGGTTGGCGCGCGAACAGACCCGCCTCGCTCATCTTGCCGATCCAGCGCAGCGCGGTGGTCGGCGCCACCGCCGCGGCGATACACAGGCTCGACACCGAGACGCGACTGCCTTCCAGATGCGCGGCATAAAGGTCGAGCAGCATGTCCCAGCCGGGCTCCTCGAACAGGCCGCCCCCGAAGAAGCCGTCACGCAAGCGCCGCGCGCGGATCATCCGGCGGACCAGTTCGGCATCGCCGGCCTGCGCGCGAGCCGGGGCGGCATGAAAGCTCTGGTGCCGGTCGCCGACGCCGCCGCGCCGTTCCCCCTCCTCGTCCACCGACAGCCGCGCCAGCGCCTCGGCGATCCGCGCCACCTCGGCATTCAGCCGCCGCAGCCGCTCGGATTCCCCTTCGCGAAGATGGCCGTGCAGCATCCCCGCGCCGCCGTTGCTCGCCCCCGCGACCGCCAGCGCGGCGACGAGTTCCAGCTGGCTGGCGTCGCACAGCATCGCCACGCGCGGGCCGAGCAGCATCGCGGCGATCAGGTCGATATCCGCCGCCGCCATGCTGACCACGATGGGCCAGTCGAGCGCGGTCGCCACCGCGTCGATCCGGGCGAGCGCGATCTCCATCGCCCCGGCGTCCGCACCATGCGTGTCGATCATCAGCACGGGCCGCCCCGCCGGCTGACCGATCTGCTCGGCCACCGCCGCCCAGTCGATCGCCCGCAGCACCCGCCCCCCGGCCTGCCGCACGGCATCGCCCGCCGCCATGGCCAGCGCCGCCGCGCCGATCACCACGACCGGAAAGCCGCCGCCATACAGATCCTGTTCGTCCATGCCGTCCCCCGCGGCCCGCCATACAGGCCCTTATCGTCACCGCAACGGTATAGCGGCGTGCGAGGCCCCCGCCCCTTCACGCCGTTCGCCGATGCGACCCGACCGACGTCCGGGAGTCGACGTCGGTTCCGAATCGGACGCTCAGCCGAGCGCCTTGACGATTTCTTCGACCATCTTCTTGGCGTCCGCCAGCAGCATCATGGTGTTGTCGCGATAAAATAGCTCGTTATCGACACCCGCATAGCCGACGCCGCCCATCGACCGCTTGATGAACAGCACCGTCTTGGCCTTTTCCACGTCGAGCACCGGCATACCGTAGATGGGCGAGCTACGGTCGGTCTTGGCCGCCGGATTGGTCACGTCGTTTGCGCCGATGACGAAGGCAACATCGGTCTGTGCGAATTCGGCGTTGATGTCCTCCAGCTCGAACACCTCGTCATAGGGCACGTTCGCCTCGGCCAGCAGGACGTTCATATGGCCGGGCATCCGCCCCGCGACCGGGTGGATGGCATATTTGACGCGCACGCCTTCCTTTTTCAGCAGATCGCCCATCTCGCGCAGGACATGCTGCGCCTGCGCCACCGCCATGCCATAGCCGGGGACGATCACGACCTGTTCGGCCTGGGACATCAGGAAGGCCGCGTCCTCGGCGCTGCCGCGCTTCCACGGGCGGTCGATGGCCGCACCGCCATTTGCTCCGCCAGCGTCGCTCGCGCCGAAGCCGCCCGCGATCACGCTGACGAAGCTGCGGTTCATCGCCCGGCACATGATATAGGACAGGATCGCGCCCGAGCTGCCGACCAGCGCGCCGGTCACGATCATCGCTATATTGTGCAGCGTGAAACCCATGGCGGCGGCGGCCCAGCCCGAATAGCTGTTCAGCATCGACACCACGACCGGCATGTCCGCGCCGCCGATGGGCACGATCAGCAGGAAGCCGATGACGAAGGACAATAGGGTGATCGTCCAGAAGATCCACGGCGACTGGTCCCGCGTGAACATCGCCACCAGAATGACGATCGCGCCCAGCAGCCCGGCGTTCAGCGCATGACGGCCGGGCAGCAGGATCGGCTTGCCCCCCATATTGCCGTTCAGCTTCAGGAAGGCGATGACCGAGCCGGAAAAGGTGATCGCGCCGATCGCCACGCCCAGCGCCATTTCCACGCGGCTGACGACATGGATGCTGGCAAAGGGCTGTCCGATCATCGGCACCACCATGTCGGCGATGTCGAAGGCGACCGGGTTCAGGAAGGCGGCACAGGCGACCGCGACGGCGGCAAGACCGACCAGTGAGTGGAAGGCGGCGACCAGTTGCGGCATCGCGGTCATCGCGATGCGACGGGCGGTGGTGATGCCTACAGCCGCGCCCAGGCCGATGGCGGCGAGGATTTCGAGGATGGCGAAATAATCGTAGTTCCATGTCTCGCCATAAAGGTCGGCCCGATCCGACAACCCACCGGCAACCGGCACATGCGTCACCAGCGTCGTCACGACCGCGACGCCCATGCCGATCATGCCGAAGCGGTTGCCCCGCTGGCTGGTCGTCGGACTGGACAGCCCGCGTAGCGCCAGGATGAAGCACACCCCCGCCACCAGATAGGCGAGCGACACCCAGGGATTGGCGGCGACGGCTTCCACCGCGGGGGCGAGCGGCGCGGGCGGCACGGGTGCGATCACGAGCGCTTCTCCTTCTTGCGGTACATGGCGAGCATCCGCTGCGTCACCGCAAAGCCGCCGAAGATGTTGACACTGGCCAGCACCACGGCGCCCAGCCCCAGCCACTTGGCCACACCCGACCCGGTCGCCCCCGAAGACGCCGCCGCCGCGATCAGCGCACCGACGATGATGACCGAGGAGATGGCGTTGGTCACCGCCATCAACGGCGTATGCAGCGCAGGCGTCACCGACCAGACGACATAATAGCCGACGAAACACGCCAGCACGAAGATCGACAGGATTGAGATGAAGTCCATGTTTAATCCTCCCCGAGGTGACGACTGGCGGCGGTCGCGAGGATATAACCTGTTACGCCCTCGATGTTTTTTTGGATATCGGTTGCAACGATGCGAAGCGTGGTCAGGCCGCGATGTGCAAACCAGCGATCCCTCGCCTTGTCGCGCTCTGGTCGATCGCCGAGACTGTGCGCTTCGCTATCGACTTCCACGATTAGGCGCGCCTCATGGCAGTAGAAGTCGGCGATATACGGCCCTGACGGATGCTGGCGCCGGAATTTGAAGCCGCCTGGTCGATGGCGTAGCACCTGCCATAGTGTAATTTCCGGTGCCGACATCGCCTGGCGCAAACCTCGCGCCCGACCGCCGATCGTTTCGTCGCCCTGCAACATTTCAATTCCTCCCCTGCAAGGGGAGGTGGCAGGCCGAAGGCCTGACGGAGGGGTGTCGCGCCATCGAGAGGGGAACACCCCTCCGACGCGCTGCGCGCGCCACCTCCCCTACAAGGGGAGGATTTAGGGTCACGACTGCAGCCTCGGGTTCACCACCTGCCCGCCCTTCGTCAGCCGGATCGCGTCGCCGATCTCGGCGTCCAGCACCGGCCGCCCCGCATCCTTGTCCCAAAAGGCCGCCAGGAAATTGTGCAAGTTGCGCGCGAATAGTGCGGAGGCGTCGGCAGCCAGCCGACTGGGCATGTTGCGATGGCCGATGATCGTCACGCCGTGCCGCTGGACCACTTCGCCCAGAGCTGCGCCCTCGACATTGCCGCCTGCTTCCACCGCCAGATCGACGATGACGCTGCCCGGCCGCATCGTCGCGACCTGCGCATCGG
The DNA here is from genome assembly GCF_913062585.1 of uncultured Sphingomonas sp. Classification (GTDB taxonomy): domain Bacteria; phylum Pseudomonadota; class Alphaproteobacteria; order Sphingomonadales; family Sphingomonadaceae; genus Sphingomonas. Next base: position 10,034 of record NZ_CAJXWX010000017.1, read on the forward strand.
TCACCAGGCGCGGGGCGGGGCGGCCGGGGATCAGGGCGGTGGTGATGACGATGTCCTGCTTGGCGATATGCCCGGCGACCAGTTCGGCTTGCGCCGCGCGATATTCCTCGCTCGTTTCGCCCGCATAGCCGCCCGCCCCTTCGCCCTCGATCCCCGCCACGCCCTCGACGAAGATCGGCTTGGCGCCCAGCGACTGGATCTGCTCCTTGGTCGCCGAGCGTACGTCGGTGGCCGATACCTGCGCGCCCAGACGCCGGGCGGTCGCGATCGCCTGCAGCCCGGCGACGCCCACGCCCATCACGAAGACGCGCGCTGCCGGAATGGTGCCCGCCGCGGTCATCATCATCGGAAAGGCACGGCCATAGGCGCTCGCCGCCTCCAGCACCGCCTTATAGCCGGCAAGATTGGACTGGGAGGACAGGATGTCCATCGACTGGGCGCGGGTGATGCGCGGCATCCAGTCCATGGCGAGCGCCTCCAGCCCCGCCGCCGCATAACCCGCCACCGTCTCCTGCCGACGGAACGGATCGAAGGCCGCCACGACCCAGGCGCCCGGCGCGACTCCGGCCAGCGTCGCGGGCTCGGGCGCCTGCACGGCCAGCACGATCGCGGCGCCCGACAGGACGCCCGCCCGATCCGCGATGCTGGCGCCCGCCTGTTCATAGTCGGCATCGGCGATCCCGGCGCCTGCCCCGGCGCCCCGCTCGACCGCCAGGGTCGCGCCCAGTGCGATCAGCTTCTTCACCGTTTCCGGCGTGGCGGCGACGCGGGCCTCGCCCGCTACGGTCTCCTGCAGGACCGCGATGCGCAGGTCCACGGGGTCAGGCGATCAGCCAGAGGACGATCGCCACCAGGATGGCGACGGCGACGGCGCCCCATTTGAGCAGCCCGATCATCAGATCATAGGTGGCGACATGCGCCTTCATCTCGCCGGTGTTGCCGCCGGGGCCGGTCTCGCTGCCCGCCATGATCCTCACCTCCGCTATCGGCCTGGCGAAACCGTGTCCGCCCGATGGTCCGTTCACGAACCTTATTCACCGGGCCGGCGGGATCAACCCCGAAACGCTGGTACCCCGGCTCGGGCGGCGCCGGATACGTCGTAAAAGGCCGGCAACATAAAAGGTCGGCAACGGGTCGTCCCATGATGGAAAAGAGATTGTCCCGAATTAACGCAGATTTTAACAAAGTTGCGCTATACCGCCCTGAAGTGGGACAATGGGACTCTGTATGACGCGCAACGGCCAACGTTTGCTGCTGCTGATCGATGACGAACCTGCTCAGCGTCGGCTGATCGCCGCCCTGGCGCAACGCGGCGGCTGGCGCACGCTGTTCGCCACCGATGCCGACATGGCGGCCTCGGTCCTGGGCTCGGCGCAGGGGCGCGAGCTCGACGCCGTGCTGATCGACCATTGGGCCCCCGGCGCCGATGCGACGCAACTGATCGCCGATTGCCACACGCTGCGCCCCGAACTGCCCATCCTGATGCTGACAGCCAACGACTCGGTGGCACAGGCGGTCGCGGCGATGCGCGCGGGCGCGACGGACTTCCTGGTCAAGCCGCTTGCCCCCGAACGACTTCTCGCCGCGCTGGAGGCCTGTGTCGCCGGGCAGACCAGCGGCGAACTGCGGCCGCTGACCGAGAAGATCCCCGCCCTCCTCGCCTTTGACGAGATCGTCGGCAACGCCCCCGAATTCCGCGCGGCACTGGCCATCGCGGCGAAGGCGGCGCGCTCGCGCGCCTCGGTCCTGATCGAGGGCGAAGGCGGCGTCGGCAAGGAGTCGCTGGCCGAGGCGATCCATGTCGCGTCCCCACGCGCCGAGCGGCCGATGATCCGCGTCAACTGCGCCGCGACCGCCGCCAATCTGCTCGACAGCATCATCTTCGGACATGAAGAAGGCGCCTTTGCGGGCGCGTTCGAGCGGCGCATCGGCAAGATGGTCGAGGCAGACGGATCGACCCTGTTCCTGGACGAAGTCTCAGGCATGCCGCTGGATACGCAGGAACGGCTGCTCGCCATGCTGCAGACGGGCGCGATCGTACCCCTGGGCGCGCGCCATGCGCGTCCGGTCGATGTCCGTATCATTGCCGCGACCGACGGCCGGCTTTTGGAGGCGGTCGAGGCCGGACGGTTCCGCGAGGATCTCTATTACAAGCTCAACACCGTCCATGTCGCCGTGCCGCCGCTTCGCGACCGGGCCGAGGACGTGCCCGCGCTGACCCGCCACCTGCTGGGGCGGATCGCGCAGCAGCCGGGCCTGTGCGCGCTGGACATCACCGACGACGCACTCGACCTGCTGCGCCGCTATGACTGGCCGGGCAATGTCCGCCAGTTGCAGAACGCGCTCTTCCGTGCCGCCGTGCTGTGCGAGGGCGATGCCCTGACCCCGGCGGATTTCCCGCAGATCGCCTCGCTCGGCGACCGGCCCGCAATCAGCGCGGGCGGCGGCGCGCTCCAGAATGGCGGCATCATCCTGTTCCGCTCCGACGGCCATCTCCGCACGCTGGAGGATATCGAAGCCGATGTCATCCGCCTGGCGATCGGCCATTATCGTGGGCGCATGACCGAAGTCGCGCGACGGCTGGGGATCGGTCGATCGACCTTATATCGCAAGCTGGGTGAACTGGGGATCGACAACGCGGCTTGATAAAATTCCTCCCCTGCAAGGGGAGGTGGCAGGCGTAAGCCTGACGGAGGGGTGTCGCCCTATCGAGAGCGGGACACCCCTCCACCATGCTGCGCATGGTCCCCCTCCCCTTACAGGGGAGGAATCAAGAAATTACCAAAGCACCCCGTCGACCGGCTTCATCGGCTCGGGTGCCGGATCGCCGATCGACTGGAGCAGGTCGATCTCGATCGTCCGGCACATCGCGCTGAGCGGCAGGTCGTGGACCGTGTCGCTGAACGGATCAACCAGGTCGTCGCCGATCTGAAGCGCCGCCAGGAACATCAGCCCCGCGATCGACGAGCCGACCGGGGTCGCGAAGCCCAGAGTCTCGACTAGGCCGATCGGCAGCAGCACGCAGAACAGCCGGGTGAAGAAGGCGGGGATGAAGCGATACTGGTTGGGCAGCGGCGTGTTCTTCAACCGCTCCATGCCGCCTTGCGAATTGGCGATGTCGACCAGCACCGATTCCATCTGCGTCTGCTGAATGGTGTCGATCCAGCCTTTGCGCTGCGCATCGGCGATGCGACGGCCGGTACCGTCGAGCAGGCCATTGGCGGTGTTGGTGCGGCTCAGCGCGGGCTCCGCCTCGCCGCGCGATAGGAAACGCAGCACCTCGCCATCGACCGGCTGCTTGCGGAGCTGGCAACGCAATGCGTTCACATAGGCGATCTGGCGCAGCACGATCGAGCGCTTCAGGTCGTGCGCGTCGGGGTCGGGCAGGAAGTTGCGCGCGCTGCGGGCGATGTTGCGCGAGGCGTTGATCATCAGGCCCCAGAGCTGCCGCCCCTCCCACCAGCGCTGATAGGCCGAGTTGGTGCGAAAGCCGAGGAACAGCGCCAGCGCGGTACCGAACAGCGTCAGCGGCAGCGACGGCGCCTTGAAGGGCAGGACATAATAGGCAACCGTGACGATCACGTCCCAGACGAACAGCGCCAGCAACGGGCGCCAGACCTCCGCTATGATGATGCGGGTGCGGGGTACGGCGTCGACGATCAAATTGGGTCTCCCTTGTGCAGCCGTCCAGTCGATATCTCAGGGCGCAGCAACGCGACAAATGCGGGTTGGATGCGCTCCCGAAATAATAGTGCAGCGCAACAAGGAAAGGTGCAGGCACGCACGGAAACGAAACGTTACCAAGACGCCACGAAGCCGATACGCGCCGCATCCTAGGCGACAATCGGTTAAGCCTTACGATCGCTTGGTTTTCCCGATCCGCAATGACGGGTGTGCCCCGGATCGCACCCATGCGCCGCTTGCTCCATCCGGCCCGAAACGGCATGGCAAAGATTATTATGACCGTGCCCCGCCCCGCCCGCATCCTGATCGTCGCCGGTTCCGATTCCGGGGGCGGTGCGGGGATCCAGGCGGACATCAAGACGGTCGCGATGCTGGGCGGCCACCCCATGACCGCGATCACCGCGATCACTGCGCAGAACACGCTGGGGGTGCAGGCGGCGCATCCCGTGCCGACCGCCATGGTCATGGCGCAGATCGACAGCGTGCTGGCCGATATCGGCGCGGATGCGGTCAAGATCGGGATGATCGGATCGGCCGAGACCGCCCATGCGCTCGCCGACCGGCTGGAGACGCTGAACCTGCCCGTGGTGTTCGATCCGGTGATGGTGGCGACCAGCGGATCGGTGCTGGCCGATGCCGACACCATCGCAGCCTTTCGCCGATTGCTGGAGATCGCCACGCTGACCACGCCCAACCTGCCCGAACTCGCGGCGCTGGGCGGCGAGGCGGTCGTCCGGCACTGGACCCGCGCGCTGCTGGTCAAGGGCGGGCATGGCGAAGGGCCGGTGATCGAGGACCGGCTGGTCGAGCGAGGCGGCGAACAGCGCTGGCAGCATCCCCGGCTCGACACGCGCTCGACCCATGGCACCGGCTGTACGCTGGCGAGCGCGATCGCGACCGGGCTGGGCCAGGACATGCCGCTGGCGGACGCGGTCGACCGGGCCATCGCCTTCGTCCAGGCCGCGCTCGCCGCCGCGCCGGGGCTGGGCCAGGGGCATGGGCCGATGGGGCATGGGATGGGCATGGTGCCTTTCTACCACCTGCTCGCCGCGCTCAGCCGCGAAGGCTGGGACGCGGCCGCCTTCGCCGCGCGCTGGGGATGATCCTCCCCGGCACGGGGAGGTGGCAGCACGAAGTGCTGACGGAGGGGGGCCTGCCACATCGGACGTCCTTTGCGGCACGCCCCCTCCACCAGCCTGCGGCTGGTCCCCCTCCCCGTGCCGGGGAGGATCATCTTTCCAACGCAACGCCACCGCGATAAGGCCCCCACATGGTCGATCACAGCTTTCCCATGCCCCTGTGCGGCGTGGACGAGGCGGGGCGCGGGCCGCTGGCGGGGCCGGTGGTGGCGGCCGCCGTCATCCTTCCCGAACGCGACTGCCCCGGCGGCATCAACGATTCCAAGAAGCTGACCGAAAAGACGCGCGCGCGCCTGTGTGCCGAGATACGCGCCTGTGCCGTCGTCGGCGTCGGGATCGTCCATCCCGAGGAGATCGACCGGCTCAATATCTATTGGGCGACGATGAAGGCGATGACGCTGGCGGTCGATGCGGTGGTGGAGACGCTGGGATGCCATCCCGCGCATGTGCTGGTCGACGGTAACAAACTGCCAAAATGGGATTACATCGCCACCGCGATCGTCGGCGGCGATGCCAAGTCGCAGGCGATCGGCGCGGCCTCGATCGTCGCCAAGCATGTCCGCGACGAGATGATGATCGCCGCGGCGGAGACCTATCCCGCCTATGGCTGGCGCAGCAACAAGGGCTATGGCTCGGCCGTGCATCTGGCGGCGTTGCGCGAGCATGGCCCGACGCCCCTCCACCGCCGCAGCTTCGCGCCCGTGGCGCAATGTTACCTGGACCTCTGAAATTTCTCCCCAAGCCATGCTTGGGGAGGGGAACCATCGCGTCAGCGATGGTGGAGGGGCGGACGGACCGGCCCTGCCCCTCCACCACGCCCTGACGGGCGCGGTCCCCCTCCCCATCTGACGATGGGGAGGAATTTTGGGTTGGCCCGAGTCGCCTTCGCCACACCCACATCACCTTGGGGGCAAAGTTATCCACAGCCCCAATATCTGCCACAAAATCGCAACGCATCGCCGAATCGCCCGGAATCCCGCGAGTCGCGGCCGCGAATCGCCTCTTGACGACCGACTCGTTCCGGGTGGATGCGAGGGTTCGAGGGTAGAAGGGACGGTTAACGATGGGGGTCATCCAAACGATGACACGGCCGGTATCGGCGCACCGCGAAAGCGACCTGCCGCTGAACCAGATCCTGATGGGCGACTGTATCGCGGCGCTCCGCTCGCTGCCCGACAAGTCGGTCGACATGATCTTCGCCGACCCGCCTTACAACCTCCAGCTCGGCGGCGAGCTGTTCCGCCCCGATGGCAGCCATGTCGATGCCGTCACCGATGCCTGGGACAAGTTCGACACCTTCGCCGCCTATGACGCCTTCACCCGCGCCTGGCTGGCCGAATGCTACCGCGTCCTGAAGGACAATGGCTCGCTCTGGGTCATCGGCAGCTATCACAACATCTTCCGCGTCGGGACCGCGGTGCAGGATCTGGGTTTCTGGATCCTCAACGACATCATCTGGCGCAAGTCGAACCCCATGCCCAATTTCAAGGGCACCCGCTTCACCAACGCGCACGAAACGCTGATCTGGGCGTCCAAGGGCGAGAAGGCGAAATACACCTTCAACTATCGCTCGATGAAGACGCTGAACGACGAGATCCAGATGCGCTCGGACTGGGAATTTCCGATCTGCGGCGGTCAGGAGCGGCTGAAGAAGGACGGGCACAAGGTCCATCCGACCCAGAAGCCCGAGGCTTTGCTTTATCGCATCCTGCTCGCGTGCACGCGGCCGGGCGATGTCGTGGCGGACCCGTTCTTCGGCACCGGCACCACCGGCGCGGTCGCCAAGCGGCTGGGCCGCCAGTGGATCGGGATCGAGCGCGAGCCCACCTATTGCGCCGCCGCGATCGAGCGGATCGAGGCCGCCCTGCCACTCGACGAAAGCGCGCTGGCGACGATGCAGAGCCCCAAGGCGCAGCCCAAGGTGGCGTTCGGGACGCTGGTCGAGAACGGCTATCTGATGCCGGGGATGCCGTTGATGGACGCCAAGCGCAAATGGCGCGCGACGGTGCGGGCGGACGGGTCGCTTCTGTCGGAATGCGGCCAGGCCGGGTCGATCCACCGGCTGGGCTCGGTGCTGCAGAACCGGCCGACCTGCAATGGGTGGACCTTCTGGCATTATGAGCTGGAGGGGGCGCTGAAGCCGATCGACGCGATGCGCCAGACCTGGCTGCTGGCGACGCAGCCGTAAAACGATCCTCCCCGGCACGGGGAGGGGGACCACCGCAAAGCGGTGGTGGAGGGGGATCGCCGCACGGGACGACCTATGTGGCAGCCCCCCTCCGTCAGGGCTTCGCCCTGCCACCTCCCCGTGCCGGGGAGGATTTTAGGACAAACTCATGCACCTGCGCCCCATCCAGTTCGTCGACACTCCCGTGGGCCTGGAGGACGGCAGCGCCCTGCGCCTGGCGGGCGGGATGCAGTGGTTCGCGGCCTATGAGATCCGCGAAGGGGCCAGCCGTCGCATCGTCCCCGTCGCGCGCTTCGCAGCGGAACTGGGCGGCTCCCCCCGCGCCGAGGCCCTCCACGCCGCCTTCACCACCCCCCGCACTCCCTGGGTCATGGGCCAGCGCACGCTGCGTTTCGACCAGCCTCAGGTCGCCGCCATCCTGAACGTCACGCCTGACAGCTTCTCCGACGGCGGCAAGCATGTCGGCGATCCCGCGGCGGCGGCCGATAGCGGCATGGCGATGGCGGCACTGGGCGCGAGCGTGATCGACCTGGGCGGCGAGTCCACCCGCCCCGGCGCGGCGACCGTCTGGGAAGGCGACGAGATCGCCCGCACCGCCCCCGTCATCGAACGCCTCGCCAGGGGCGGCGCGCTGGTGTCGATCGACACGCGCAAGGCCGCCGTCATGGAGGCCGCGCTGGCGGCGGGGGCTGGCATCGTCAACGACGTCGCCGCCCTGTTGTGGGACGACCGCGCGCTGGAGGTCGTCGCCAGGGCGGGCTGCCCCGTGATCCTGATGCACTCGCCCGATCCGGACAAGGGCGGCCATGGCCGGGTGGGCTATGGCGACGTCCTGACCGAGGTGTTCGACTGGCTGGAGGCGCGGGTCGCGGCGGTCGCGGCGGCGGGCGTTCCCCGGTCGAAGATCATGGTCGATCCCGGCATCGGCTTCGGCAAGTCGCTGGCCGACAATTTGGCGCTGATCAACGGCTTGGCCATCTTCCACGGCCTGGGCTGCCCGATCATGCTGGGCGCCAGCCGCAAGCGGATGATCGGCGCGCTGTCGAACGAGGCCCCCGTGGACGCCCGGCTTGGCGGGTCGCTGGCGCTGGCGATCAAGGGCGCCGAAGCGGGCGTGCAGCTGATCCGCGTGCATGACGTGGCGGAAACCGTACAGGCGCTCCATGTCTGGCGCGGGCTGCGTGACCGCGCGCTGATCGGATAAAGTCTCGCTTTTCGGGGCTCGAACGCCCACATAGGGCCGATGCAGCGTCCCCAGCCCCAGATCATCCGCGTCATCGACCTGGAGACCACCGGACAGGCCCCGCCCACCCACGGCGTGTGCGAAATCGGCTGGCAGGACGTGGCGCTGGGCAAGGACGGCCGCTGGGAGCTGGAGGGCGAAGGCGGAAGCATCCTGGTCAATCCCGGCCGCCCCATCCCGCCGATCACCCAGGCCATCCACCATATCCTGGACGAGCAGGTCGCCGACGCCCCCTGGTGGCATGACGTCGCGCGCCGCGTGCTTGACCCCTGGCCGCGCCGCCTGGCGCTGGCCGCGCACCGCGCCGATTTCGAGCAGCAATATTGCACCCCCGCCATGACCCAGTCGGCCGAATGGATCTGCACCTGGAAATGCGCGCTGCGCCTGTGGCCCGACAGCCCCAGCTTCTCCAACCAGGTGCTGCGCTATTGGCGCAAGCCGCAGGGGCTGGTGCATGAGCGCGGCCTGCCCATCCACCGCGCTTTCCCGGACGCCTATGTCACCGCGCATCACCTGCGCGACCAGCTGAACGAGGCGAGCCTGGCGCAGCTGCTCGAATGGTCGCGCAGTCCGGGGCTGTTGCCGCGTGTCCGCTACGGCCCCGATCGCGGCAAGGACTGGCGCGAGATCGACGAGGATTCGCTGGTCGGCTTCCTCACCGACCGCGATCCCGATGTCCGCTTCACCGCCGAGACCGAGATGGCGCGGCGGCGCGGCGGCGGGCATGTCGGGCGGCCCAGCCCGCAGGAGCTGCTGCTGTAACTCAACGTTTAATTGATGCCGTAATGCCGACGTAACGGCTCTGGCGTCCTCGCTTGTCCTTCGATAAGGCATGGCGCCATGCAGGGGTCCCCCACGGTCGCACCGACCGAAAATCCCATCGGCCGCATCCTGGTCGCCGCCATGGCGATCGGTTTTCTGGCGCTGCTCGTCGCGGCGGGCGCGGCGGGCTATGTCGTGCGCCAGACGAACCGGCACAGCGACTGGGTCGTCCACACCTATCGCGTCGAAGGCGTGCTGATCGAGGTGCGCCGCCTGGCCGAGCAGCAGGAAACCGCCCGGCGCGGCTATATGCTGGCGGGCGGTCCGGCCTTTCTCGCCAGTTTCGAGCGTGCCCATGCCGAGCTTCTGCCGCAGGTCGCCGAACTTCGCCGTCTGACCGCCGACAATCCGCGCCAGACCGCGCCGATGGCGGTGATCGAGCAGCGGCTGGCCGATCTCGACAAGGCCCAGCGGCAGACCAATGCGCTGGTCCAGCAGGGACGCGGTGCCGATGCGCTGCGCCAGTTCCGGGCCGATAGCGGTCTGCAGCGGATGCAGAAGCTGCGCGACGTGTTCGACGCCATGGCGCGCGAGGAACGCCGCCTTCTCGCGCTGCGCGACGCCGAGCAGGCCACCAGTCGCCAGACCTTCTCCGCCGTCATGGCGATCGCCGCGCTGCTGTTCCTAGCGGTCGTCGTCGTCACCTTCCTGACCATCCGCCGCTATACCCGCGACCTGCACCGTTCGCGCACCGCGCTGGCGGTGCTGAACGCCACGCTGGAGGATCAGGTCAAGGAACGCACCGCAGACCTGGCGCTGGCGAACGAGGAGATCCAGCGTTTCGCCTATATCGTCAGCCACGACCTGCGCTCGCCCCTGGTCAACGTCATGGGCTTCACCGCCGAGCTGTCCGCCGCGACCGGCCCGCTCGCCGCGCTGATCGACCGCGCCGAGGCGGAGGCCCCGCATATCGTGACCGAGGAGGCACGGCTGGCCGCACGCGAGGACCTGCCCGAGGCGATCGGCTTCATCCGTACCTCCACCGCCAAGATGGACCGGCTGATCAACGCCATCCTGAAGCTCAGCCGCGAGGGCCGCCGCGTGCTGGCGCCCGAGATGATCGCGCTGGACCAGCTGGTCGACCAGATTGCCGATTCGATCCGCCACGTCATCGACGATCGCGGCGTGACGCTGCACATCGCGCGGCCGATGCCGGTGGTGGTCAGCGACCGGATCGCGCTGGAGCAGATCCTGTCCAACCTGATCGAGAACGCGACCAAATACCGCCATCCCGACCGCGCGGCCGAGGTGCATGTGTCCGCCACCGAAACGCCGGGCCGCGTCATCGTGGCGGTGCGCGACAATGGCCGGGGCATCGATCCGCGCGACCATCAGCGCATCTTCGATCTGTTCCGCCGCTCCGGCCAGCAGGACCAGCCGGGCGAGGGCATCGGGCTGGCCCATGTCCGCGCGCTGGCCTATCGTCTGGGCGGCACGATTTCCGTCGAGTCTCGACTGGGTGAAGGTGCGACCTTCTTCCTGTCGCTACCCCCCACCCTTTCCATCGAAGGCGCCTGAATGAACGACCATCGCTCCGTGGGCATCGTCATGATCGAGGATGACGAGGGCCATGCCCGCCTGATCGAGAAGAATATCCGGCGCGCCGGCATCCTGAACGACATCCGCCATTTCACCGACGGCACCACCGCGCTCGATTATCTTTTCAACTCGCCCGACGGCCCCGCCAAGAGCGGCCCGGCGATGGTCCTGCTCGACCTGAACCTGCCGGACATGAGCGGCACCGACATCCTGGCCAGGATCAAGGAGGAGGGCAGTCCCTTACGCCGCGCGCCAGTCGTCGTGCTGACCACCACCGACGACAAGATCGAGATCCAGCGCTGCTACGATCTGGGCTGCAACGTCTATATCACCAAGCCGGTGAACTATGAGAATTTCGCCCAGGCGATCCGCCAGCTGGGCCTGTTCCTCTCGGTCATCCAGGTGCCGGAAGTCGAAGCCTGACCGAAACGCCCGCCACGCCTGCGATGGAGGGTGCGCGCATCCTCTATATCGACGATGACGACGCATTGCGGCGGCTGGTGTCGCGCGCGCTGACGCGGCGGGGCTATGGTGTGGCGGCGGCGGCCTCGGGGGACGAGGGCGTCGCGATGGCGGCGGAAGGCGGGTTCGATCTGGTCGCAGTCGACCATTATATGCCTGGCCTGGACGGGCTGGAGACACTGGCCGCGATCACCGCGCTGCCCGATCCGCCGCCCGTCGTCTATGTCACGGGATCGGACGAGGGCCGCGTCGCGGTCGCCGCGCTGAAGGCCGGTGCGGCGGACTATGTGGTGAAGACGGTGGGCGATGATTTCTTCGACCTGCTCTCCGCCAGCTTCGCGCAGGTGCTCGACCGCGCCCGGCTGGAGCGGGCCAAGGCGGCGGCGGAGGCCGAGCTGCGCGCCTCCAACGCCCGGCTGGAGGCGATGCTGAGCGAGGTGAACCACCGCGTCGCCAACTCGCTGCAACTCGTCTCGGCGATGATCGGGTTGCAGAGGGGCGCCATGGCCGACGGCCCCGCCCGCGAGGCGCTGGAGGACACGCAGCGCCGCATCCGCGCGATCGCGCAGGTCCACCGGCGGCTCTATACCGCCAATGACGTGGAGCAGGTCGACCTGCGCGACTATCTCGGCGCGCTGATCGGGGAGCTGGGCGAAAGCTGGTCCAACGACATGCTGCCGCGCACGCTGAGGCTGGTCGCCGAACCGGTGCGGGTCAAGACCGACCGGGCGGTGTCGATCGGCGTGATCGTGACCGAGCTGGTCACCAACGCCTGCAAATATGCCTATCCCGGCCGCGGGGGCGAGGTGCGGATCATCGTGACCGAGGCGGACGGGCATTGCGTGCTGACGGTCGAGGATGACGGCTGCGGCATGGCCGAGGGCCAGCAGCCCAAGGGCACCGGCCTGGGCGCCAAGCTGATCCGCGCGATGGCGCAGAGCCTGCAAACGGCGGTGGAATATGACCCGGCACATTCCGGGGTCCGGGCGGTGTTGCGGGTGGTGGTTTAAGCCGAAACGGCGGTCCCGTGGCCTTCGACTTCGCTCGGGCTGAACGGCGGTTGGGGGGCTTTTCTCACCAATACCGCTCCCCTCCCGCAGGCGGGAGGGGCTGGGGGAGGGCACGGGGTCTCACCGAGACCATTACTCGTGGCTCTCGCCCCTCCCCAACCCCTCCCCCTGCCGGGAGAGGGGCTTTAGATACGCCATCTCTTCGGTGTCAGGGCTTGCGGAACTTGAACACGAACTGGTCGGTATGCCCCCGGACGGCCGGATCGAACACGTTCTTCGAATGATCGTCCGCCGGATTGCGCAGAACCTTGCTCTCACCGACGAAGCGGAAGCCGACCGACTGGACCTGGCGCTTGACGTAATCGGGGTCGATCCGGTGGGTCGTGTTCGTATTGGCGAGCCCCTTGCCCACCGCATCGGCATGGTCGATGATGACATAGATGCCACCGGGCTTCAGCGCCTTGAACACCGCCTGGTCGAAGGCGCGCAGCGCTGGTTCGCCGGCATTCTTGTTGGCGACGTCATGATAATTCTGGACGGTCCAGAACAGGTCGACCGGCTGATCGGCGGCGGGCAGGTTCACCCCCTGCACCTGCGCCGTTACGTTCGCCAGGTTGCGGCCCTGTAGCGTGCCCAGCGTCCCTTCGGCATATTTCTGCGCCGCGGCGGGCCAATAGGCATAGACATGGCCCTTGGGCCCGACCACGCCCGAGAAGATGCGGGTCCAGTATCCCTTGCCCGGCAGGTAATCGATGACCGTGTTACCAGGCTTCACGCCCGAAAAGGCGATGACGGCGGCCGCCTGGCGGCGTTCGTCGTCACCCGCCTGATCGGCGCGCGCAGGGTCGGCCAGCGCGGCGGTGATATAGGACGGGATGGCGGGAGCGGCAGGCTTTTGCTGCGCCACCGCGACGGTCCCGCCCGCCATCAGCATCAGTCCCAGTGCGATCGCCTTCATGCCTGCTCTCTCCTACGTCCCGATGCCACCATTCCTCCGTTTCGTTCGGACCGAGCGAAGTCGAGGTCTAAGGAATTCCCTTGGCCTTCGACTTCGCTCAGGCTGAACGGAGCGGGGGATTTTACACGTCCAGATTCGCCACGTTCAGCGCATTGTCCTGGATGAACTCGCGGCGCGGCTCGACCACTTCGCCCATCAACCGGCTGAACACCTCGTCCGCCGCCGCGACATCGTCCGACGTCACGCGCAGCATCGAGCGGACGGCCGGGTCCAGCGTGGTTTCCCACAGCTGCTCGGCATTCATCTCGCCCAGACCCTTATAGCGCTGGATCGCCAGCCCCTTGCGGCCGGCGGTCAGGATCGCGTCGAGCAGCTGGCTCGGCCGCGCCACGCGGGTCTCGCCGCGTGCCAGCGTGGTGCTGTGGCCTTCCTCATCGGTCGCCACGACATCGGCCGAGGGCTCGGTCGCGGCGCTGCGCAGCGGCACCAGCTTGGCGGCCTGGGCGAAGCTCTCGGCCTGTTCGGCGGCCAGTGTGTGCAGCTTGCGCGCCTCGGCCGAGGCGATGAAGCTGGCCTCGACGATGTGGTGATCGGTCACGCCGCGCCACAGCCGCTCGAAATGGACGCCGCCGTCCTCGGTCAGGCGGGCCGACCAGCGCGCCTCGTGATCGCCCGATTCCAGACGGCGCGTGGTCTCGACCACCGTCGCCATGCGCTGTTCGCGGGTCAGCACGGGGTCGAGCGCACCGGCCAGCGCCAGCACCTCGATGATCGACGCATCGTAGCGACGCGGGACATAGCGCATCAGGGTGCGCATCCGCCGTGCATGATCGACCAGCGCCTTCAGGTCGTTGCCCGACCGCGCGCCGCCCGCACCCTCCAGCACCATGGTTGAAACGCCCGCCTCAACCAGATATTCGTCGAGCGCGGTGTCGTCCTTCAGATAGACTTCCGACCGCCCCTTGGTCGCCTTATACAAAGGCGGCTGGGCGATGTAGAGGTGCCCGCGCTCGATCAGCTCGGGCATCTGGCGATAGAAGAAGGTCAGCAGCAGCGTGCGGATATGCGCGCCGTCGACGTCTGCGTCGGTCATGATGACGATCTTGTGGTAACGCAGCTTGTCCGCGTTGAAATCGTCGCGGCCGATGCCGGTGCCCATCGCCTGGATCAGCGTGCCGATTTCCTTGGACGAGATCATGCGGTCGAACCGCGCGCGCTCGGTGTTCAGGATCTTGCCGCGCAGGGGAAGGATCGCCTGGAAATGGCGGTTGCGCCCCTGCTTGGCCGAGCCACCGGCCGAGTCACCCTCGACCAGGAAGAGTTCGGACTTGGCCGGATCGCGCTCCTGGCAGTCGGCCAGCTTGCCGGGCAGCGAGGCGATGTCCATCACCCCCTTGCGCCGGGTCAGCTCGCGCGCGCGCTTGGCGGCCTCGCGCGCGGCGGCGGCGTCGATGATCTTGGCGACGATCGCGCGGGCGTTCTGCGGATTTTCCTCCAGCCAGTCGGCCAGCTTGTCGGCGATCAGCGATTCCAGCGGCTGGCGCACCTCGGACGAGACCAGCTTGTCCTTGGTCTGGCTCGAAAACTTCGGATCGGGCAGCTTGACCGAGACGATTGCGGTCAGGCCTTCGCGCATGTCGTCGCCGGTCAGCGTCACCTTCTCCTTCTTCAGGAGGCCCGACTTGTCGGCATAATTGTTGAGCGTGCGGGTCAGCGCCGCGCGGAAGGCCGCGATATGCGTGCCGCCGTCGCGCTGCGGGATGTTGTTGGTGAACGCCAGGACGTTCTCATAATAGCTGTCATTCCACTCCAGCGCGACGTCCATGCCGATCGCATCGCGCTGGCCATGAATAGCGATGGGTTCGGGGAAGAGCGGCGACTTGGAGCGGTCCAGCCACTTCACGAAGGCAGCGATCCCGCCCTCATAATAAAGCTCGACCGTCTTGGGCTCTTCATGCCGCGCATCGGTCAGGAACAGGCGCACGCCCGAGTTCAGGAAGGCCAACTCGCGATAGCGATGCTCCAGCTTGTCGAAATCGAACTCGGTGATCTTGAAGGTCGCGGGCGACGGCAGGAAGGTGACGCGGGTGCCCTTCTGCCCCGGCTCGGCCTTGCCGACGACCTTCAGCGGCGCGACCGCGTCGCCGTGCGCGAAGCGCATGTAATGCTCCTCGCCATCGCGCCAGATGGTCAGGTCCAGGAATTCGGACAGCGCGTTGACCACCGACACGCCGACGCCGTGCAGGCCGCCCGAGACCTTGTACGCATTGTCGTCGCTAGTGTTCTCGAACTTGCCGCCCGCATGGAGCTGGGTCATGATGACCTCGGCCGCCGACACGCCCTCTTCAGGGTGGATTCCGGTCGGGATGCCACGACCATTGTCGGTGACGCTGACCGAGCCGTCGGCGTTCAGTTGGATGTCGATGCGGTCGCAATGCCCCGCCAGTGCCTCGTCGATCGCGTTGTCCGACACCTCGAACACCATGTGATGGAGGCCCGAACCATCGTCGGTGTCGCCGATATACATGCCCGGCCGCTTGCGCACCGCGTCGAGGCCCTTCAGCACCTTGATCGAAGAGGCGCCATATTCGTTCGTCTGGGGGGTATCTGCCATAGCGAGTATATAGGAATTACAGGGCCCCAAAGAAAGCGAAATGGGAGGGACAGGGGGCCGTTTCCCTCACCCACAGGCCCGCGCGGCGAGGCGGCGGTCCTGACGCCGATTTCATGCCAGGATCGGGAGCCGGGAGGGCATCCCGCGCGTACCTTTCCCGGATCTGCATAGGAGACACGCGATGACCGGCAAGACGCTCATCCTCTCGACCCTTTTGGCGACGCTCGCCGCCATTCCCGCCTCGGCCCAGCCGATGCGGCGCGACTATCCCAGCTGCAACCTGGCGCAGCAGCACCGCCTGCGCGCGCCCACCGGCGGCGCGATCCGCGACCGGCTGCAAGCCCATATCGCGATGCGCGCCAATATCCTGCAGGCGGACATCAGCACCGCGCGCAAGGCGCGTCGACTGACCCAGCCCCAGGCGCAAGGACTATGGAACCAAGTCGATCGCATCCGCCGCGACGCCGACGGGTTTGTGGCGAAACAGGGGTTTCTGAGCGGCGGGGAATTGGCGAGCTATGATCGGTCGCTGGATATGGTGGCGATGAAATTGTGTCGGTGAGGCGCTTCTGACGGTGTGCTCTGCGAGGCCCCCTGCCCTCCCCCATCCCCATCCCCTCCCGCCTGCGGGAGGGGCGTGCTTGGGTTCGGCCTCAGGAGCCCATCTCGAAACGCTTCCAAACCTTGCCCAGTCACGCACCCCTCCCGCAGGCGGGAGGGGATGGGGGAGGGCTCCGGTGTCTCACCGAGACCAACGCCCCCACCCGAAACCTCAGAACGTCACCCGAGTCGCCGCCTCCGGCACATCGGTGAACAAGCCCGGCTCGGTCCCCGTCATCCACACCTGCCCCCGCCCCGCCAGCCGCTCGAACAGCGCGGCGCGGCGCGACGGGTCGAGATGCGCCGCCACCTCGTCCAGCAGCAGCACCGGCGGCACCTCGCGCCGTTCGGTGACGAGGTCGGCATGGGCCAGCACGATGCCGAGCAGCAGCGCCTTTTGTTCGCCGGTCGAACACAAGGCCGCCGCTTGCGCCTTGGCGACATGGGTGACCAGCAGGTCGGCGCGGTGCGGACCCACCAGCGTGCGTCCCGCCGCCGCATCGCGCCTGCGCCCCATGGCCAGCGCATGGGCGAAGGCGCCCGCCTCCACCGCCTCGCCCTCCAGGGCCAGCGCGGCGCGCGCAAAGACGCTGTCGGGCGCGTCCGCCAGCCGCTGGTCGAGCGCCGCCACCGCCGCCACGCGGCCTGCGTCGATCGCCGCACCATGCTCGACCATCCGCGCCTCCAGCGCGCTCAGCCAGTCGGGATCGACCGGACCTTCGCTGGCGAGCAGCCGGTTGCGCTCGCGCATCGCCGCGTCATAGCGGGTCGCATGCATCCCATGCGCCGGGGCCAGCGCCATCACCAGCCGGTCCAGGAACCGCCGCCGCTCGGAGGCAGGCTCGACGAACAGCCGGTCCATCGCCGGGGTCAGCCACAGGACCGACAGCCAGTCGGCTAGCGCATTGGCGCTCGCCGCCGCCCCCTGCACCCGTACCACCCGCCGCTCCGGCGCGGCGGCGAGCGCGCCGGTGGCGATCTCGACATCGCCGTCGAGCGTCGCCGCGACTCCGAACCCGCCCTTGCCCCCCTGCCGCGCCATCGCCGACAGCGCCGCGCGGCGCAGCCCCCGGCCCGGTGCGAGCAGCGACACAGCCTCGAGGACGTTGGTCTTGCCCGCACCATTCTCGCCGGTCAGCACGACGAACCCCGCGCTCGGGAAGAGCGCGAGGTCGGCGTGATTGCGGAAATCGGTCAGGACCAGGCGGGTGAGCATTACGTCCGCCTTAAACGATCCTCCCCAGCATGGGGAGGTGGCAGGCCGAAGGCCTGACGGAGGGGGGCTTCCACACAGGACGTCCCCCGTGGCGATCCCCCTCCACCACCCTGCGGGTGGTCCCCCTCCCCGCGAGCGGGGAGGATTTGGGTCTTACACCCGCATCGGCATCAGCACGTAGAGTGCGGGCGCCTTGTCATTCTCGCGGATCAGCGTTGGCGCGGCGGCGTCGGCCAGGTGGACTTCGACCAGGTCGCTGTCGATCTGGCCGAGAATGTCGAGCAGATAGCGACTGTTGAAGCCGATCTCGAAGCCCAGCGAGGTGTACTCACCCGGCACCTCTTCCGACGCGGTGCCGTTTTCGGGGCTGGTCACCGACAGGGTGATCCGGTCGCGGTCCAGCGCCATCTTCACCGCGCGGGTCTTCTCCGTCGCGATGGTCGAGACGCGGTCGACGCCCTGCATGAATGCCTTGGGGTCCAGCTTCAGGATCTTGTCGTTCGCGGTCGGGATGACGCGGCTATAATCGGGGAAGGTGCCGTCGATCAGCTTGGAGGTCAGGATCGCCTGGCCCAGGTCGAAGCGGATCTTGGTGCCCGACAGCGACACGCCGACCGAGCCGTCCACCTCGTCGAGCAGCTTGCGCAACTCGCCCACGCACTTCCGCGGCACGATCACGTCGGGCATCCCCTCGGCGCCGTTCGGACGCTCGATGGTGACGCGCGCCAGACGGTGGCCGTCCGTCGCGGCGGCCTTCAGCACCGGCGCGCCATTATCCTCGGCGACGTGCAGAAAGATGCCGTTGAGGTAATAGCGCGTCTCTTCGGTCGAGATGGCGAAGCGCGTCTTGTCGATGATCTGCTTGAGCAGCTCGACCGGCAGCTCGAACTGGGTCGGCAGCTCGCCCTCCGCGATCACCGGGAAGTCGTCACGCGGCAGGGTGCCGAGCGAGAAGCGCGCGCGGCCCGCCACGATCGTCATGCGACCATCGGCGGCGGTCAGCTGGACCTGCGCACCCTCGGGCAGCTTGCGCGCGATATCGAACAGAGTGTGCGCCGACACGGTGGTCGAACCCGGCTGGTCGACGGCGGCGGCGACGCTGTCGTTGATCTGGAGGTCCAGATCGGTCGCCATCATGCGCAGCTGCCCCTCGGCCGTGGCTTCCAGCAGCACGTTGGACAGGATCGGAATCGTGTTCCGCCGCTCCACCACCGACTGGACATGGCTCAACCCCTTGAGCAGCGTTGCGCGTTCGATCGTCGCCTTCATCTCGAAATCCCCCGCCGGAACGACCGCATGGTCCGATTCCGATAGTGATAAATGGCCTTGGTTCCTACCCGCGAAGAAGGGGCCGGAGCAAGGCTCCGACCCCTCCAACATTGGGGTAAAACCACCGTTAATGTGGAAAACCCGCGATCCTTTAGAAACGCAGACCCAGTCCCGCCATCAGCTGGTGGCGGTTCGGGTTGATGCCGACGCCGTCCAGTTCGTCATAATGGGAATAGCGATATTCGCCCTTCACGAAGGTGTTGGGGCTGATCGCATATTCCAGGCCGGCGCCCAGGCGATAGCCGCCGACTTCCTGCGAATTGACGGTCGTCACGCCCGCGGTGGTGTAGCGCGCATCGAACTTGGCGTTGGTGTAACCCGCCTTCAGATAACCCATCGCGACCGGCGAGATGATGTAGCCGACGCGGCCACCGGCATAGAGATCGCGGCCCGCACCCAGGCGGAACTCGTCGCCCGGCACGCGGATGCCGTTGCTGCGCGTGTCCGAGCTGCTGCCCGAAATCTCGCCCTCGGCGCCCAGCACCACCGGGCCCGCCGGAATGTCGTATCCGATCGCGGCGCCATAGAGCACGCCGTCGCTCGAACTCTTGTCTTGACCCTGACGATCGTTGAGGCTGTCATAACCGATCAGGCCCTCGACGCGGAATCCCGTGAAGGGCTGCGCGGTCTGGGCGGCGGCGGGGGCGGCCGCAGCGACCGCGGCCGAGGTCGCCAGGGCGGCGAGCATGAGCTTACGCATACATGATACTCCATTACTGTACTGGCCGCCGTTACATTCGGCGGTCGGCGCACCAATGGCCCGAAAGCCGCTGCGTTGCATGAACCTCAGCTAAACAGGAAAAACCGTTGCATCCCGGCAACAGCCGCGACAGGGATCGGCGGCCATGACCGCGCACCCCGCCCCGCCCCGACGCCCCGTTGCCCGGAAGGGCCGCGACTATATCGCCCGGCATGGCGAGACGGTGTTCAACCGGATCGGCCGCATCCAGGGCGACCGGGTGGAGCTGCACACGCCGCTGACCCGCAAGGGCTTCGCGCAGGCCGAGGCGATCGGCGAGTCGTTGCGCGAACGGCTGGGCGAGGCGCCCGCGCTGACGCTCTGGTCCTCGCCGACGGGGCGCGCGCTTCAGACGCTGTCGGTGATCGCCGAGCATCTGAACCTCGACTGGCATGGGACCAGGCAGGATCTACGGCTGATCGAACTGGGCTTCGGCAGCTGGGGCGGGCAGGATTTCGCCGCGCTGGCCACGATCCACGGCTCCATCGTCCATCCGCACGGCATGGCGGTGGGCGCGCCCGATGGCGAAACCTATGCGCAGATGGCCGCCCGGCTGAGCGCCTGGGTCGCCGATACGGCCGATCATGACGGCGACCGGCTGATCCTGATGCACGGCCTGTCGAGCCGGGTGCTGCGCGGGCTGATGCTGGGTCTGGCCGATGATCCCCTGTGCGGCGTGCCCGTCGCCGAACGCCTGCCGCAGGGGTCCATCGTCATGATCGAGGGCGGGCGCGAGACGCTGATCCACCGGCCCGCGCCATGAAGCGGCTGGCGCTGATCATGGCGCTGATCGCCGCCCCCGTCCTCGCGCGCGAGACGATCGGCATCTATAAGGGCTGGGGCGCGTTTCGCGATCCCGATCGCTGCTATGCCATCGCCAAGCCATTACTGGCGAACGGCCGCGCCGGCGGTTTCGCCAGCGTCGGGACCTGGCCCGCCAAGCGGCTGCGCGCCTCCTTCTCCCTTCATCTGAGCACCCCGCGCGACCGCGCCGCGCCGGTGACGCTGGCGATCGGCGAACGGCGCTTCCCGCTGGTCGGCTCTGCGCAGGACGTCTGGGCCCCCGACGCGGCGACCGATCACGCGCTGGTCGTCGCCATGCGATCGGGCCGCAGCATGAGCGCCTCGACCGTCGACCCGCGCCACCGCCCCTTCGCCGACACCTATGCGCTGGCCGGCGCGGCGGCGGCGATCGACGCGGCGACACTGGCGTGTGTGACGGGTTAAGAATTTTCCTCCCCTGGAAGGGGAGGTGGCGCGCGTAGCGCGTCGGAGGGGTGTCCCGCTATCGAGAGGGCGATACCCCTCCGTCAGGCCTTCGGCCTGCCACCTCCCCTTGCAGGGGAGGATGGAAATCCTCGCCATTTTGCGCTATGGCGAGCGCATGCAGACAGTTTCGGCCGCCCTCATGCCCATTCCGGGGCACATCGACCCCGTGCCCGTGCCGCGCGGCGTGCAGCCGCGTCCCGATGGGCGCGTCGACCTGATCGGCCTGACCAAGGACCAGTTGCGCGAGGCGTTGCTGTCGGCGGGCATGGAGCCGAAACAGGCCAAGCTGCGCTCCAAGCAGATCTGGCACTGGCTCTATAATCGCGGCGCGGTGCGCTTTGCCGACATGACCGACATCGCCAAGGCGCAGCACCCCTGGCTGGAGGAACGCTTCGTCATCGGCCGTCCCGAGGTGGTCGAGGCGCAGGTGTCGAACGACGGCACGCGCAAATGGCTGCTCCGCTCGGCCGACGGGCAGGATTACGAGATGGTGTTCATCCCCGACGCCGATCGGGGCACCCTGTGCGTGTCGAGCCAGGTCGGCTGCACGCTGAACTGCCGTTTCTGCCACACCGGCACGATGCGCCTGGTCCGCAACCTGACCGCCGGCGAGATCGTCGGGCAGGTGATGCTGGCGCGCGACTCGCTGGGCGAATGGCCCAGCCAGCCCGAGGGGCGGATGCTGACCAACATCGTCATGATGGGCATGGGCGAGCCGCTCTATAATTTCGATGCGGTGCGCGATGCGCTGAAGCTGGTGATGGACGGCGACGGCCTGGCACTGTCCAAGCGTCGCATCACCCTGTCGACCAGCGGCGTCGTCCCGATGATGGCGCGCGCGGGCGAAGAGATCGGCGTCAATCTGGCCGTCTCGCTCCATGCCGTGACCAAGGACGTGCGCGACGAGATCGTGCCGCTCAACAAGAAATACGGCATCGAGGAACTGCTTCAGGCCTGTGCCGACTATCCGGGCGCGAACAATGCCCGGCGCATCACCTTCGAATATGTGATGCTGAAGGACAAGAACGACTCGGATGCCGATGCGCACGAGCTGGTCCGCCTGCTTCGCCAGTTCAAGCTGCCCGCCAAGGTGAACCTGATCCCGTTCAACCCCTGGCCCGGCGCGCCCTATGAATGTTCGGACCCGGAGCGGATTCGCCGCTTCTCCGACATCGTGTTCGAGGCGGGGATCTCCGCGCCGGTCCGCACGCCGCGCGGCCGCGACATCGACGCGGCCTGCGGCCAGCTGAAGACCGCCGCCGAGAAGAAGAGCCGGGCGCAGCTGGACCGCGAGGCGGAAGAGAAGTTCGCGGCACTGGGGTGATATTTTCCTCCCCTGCAAGGGGAGGTGGCAGGCCGAAGGCCTGACGGAGGGGTGTCACCCTCTCGAGAGCGGGACACCCCTCCACCATGCTGCGCATGGTCCCCCTCCCCTTGCAGGGGAGGAATATCCAAGTGCTTGCCCCCCGCCTTTGGATAAGGCACGGAAGCCTCGCGCCATGCGTTACCCAGCCCGATGACCGACTGGACCTTCCTCGCCCTCGCCGCCGCCGGGGGCTTTGTCGGGGGTGCGATGAACGCGCTGGCGGGCGGGGGCAGTTTCTCGACCATGCCGACGCTGATCGCGCTCGGCCTGCCCTCCACCATCGCCAACGCCACCTCCAATGTCGCGCTGCAGCCCGCCGCCATGGCCAGCGTCTGGGCCTATCGCCACGGCCTGGAGCCGGTGATGGGCGTGACGATGCGGCGCATGGCGGTGCTGACCTTCGTCTTTGCGCTGCTGGGCAGCATCCTACTCTTCCTCACCCCGCCGCGCGCCTTCGACCTGATCGTGCCCTGGCTGCTGCTGACCGCGACGCTGGCCATTGCGGGCGGGCGCCATGCCTCGGACTGGCTGGCGCGGATCGCCAGGCCCGGCCCGCGCGCGCTGATGAGTGCGCAGGCGGTGCTGGGCATCTATGGTGGCTATTTCGGCGGCGGCATCGGCATGATGGTGACCGCCGCCTGGGGGCTGTTGTCGGGCCGCAACCCGGCACAGCTCGCAGCACCCCGCACGCTGATGCTGGCGACCGCCAATGCGGCGGCGACCTTCGTCTTCGTCGTCACCGGCATGGTGGCCTGGGCGCAGTGCCTGCCGATGCTGGCGGGCGGCATCGTCGGCGGGTGGAGCGGCGCGCTGATCGGGCGCAAGCTGCCCGCCGGGCTGATCCGCGGGTGGACGCTGCTCCTGACGACGGTGACGACGGCGGTGTTCTTCTGGCGGGGCTATGCCTGACAGGCCGTGACCGGCGGCAGGACGGCCATGGCCTCCTGCTCCACCGCCAGCGCGCGGATCGCGACATCCTCGCGGCGCAGCCACTGCGCGATCGCGAAGCGCAGCTCGGCGACGTCATGGCGATAACCGGACCAGTCCTCGACGACCGCCTCGGTCGGCCAGCGCGACACGAAACTGGATATGCGATGGCGATAGGCGGGCATGTCGGCCTGCAACGCCAGCCAGGCCGCCCCGCTCGGCCTATCCGCCAGCCGTTCGGCGAGAGGATTCACGGTCGTCACGAACCAGGCGGCCCTTTGCCGGCTGGCGTTGGAGATCAGCCAGCGGCTTCGACTGATCGCGGCGACATCGGGCGTGGGCGCATTACACAAAGCGCGGTGTTCGGTCATGGTGCGCGTCAACGCGGCGCGCATTTCGAGCCATTTGAGCAGCATCGGGGTGCCTTTTGATCTAATCGGAAATATCCGCGCTATCACCCCATCGGTCCCCACCCCGGTGATATGCGGTCGAACTCTGTCACGGCAGGATCGGCCCACCCCCGGCCATCCTGCCTCATCGCGCCCGGCTCTGCCCCGGCACGATGAATATGGCCCTCATATTATCGGATCATCGAATGCCTCCACGCTGGAAGGTCATTCTGACGCCATAACCTCAATTAACTTTTAACGCGGATCCCATTGCGGTGCAAACGAATGCAAGGGACGATCGCCTTTATCCCGGCCGCCGCATCTCGAACCGCGCCGCCTCGGTCACCTCGAAATAGTCGACCGGGCCGCCGCCCCGCAGGATCGGGCGGGCGCGGGCCGTCTGGTAGATGCCATTCTCGATCAGGTCGGCGGCGATATGGATGCCGACCGCCTCGCCGATGACCAGCCACTGGTCGAGCTCGCGGCCCTCCTTCGTCTCCAGCCGGATGAGCTGGGTCAGGCGGCATTCGAACGACACGGGGCTTTCGGCCACGCGCGGGGCGGCGACCATCTGCCCGTCCTGGGCCGTGACGCCGGCCAGACCGAACTCGTCCACCTCGGGCCCGACCATCGCCGCGCTGGCGTTCATCGCATCGGCCAGCGTCATGGTCGCCAGGTTCCAGGTGAACACCTTCGTATCCGCGACATTGGCGACCGAATCCTTCCACCCCTGCGACGAAAAACCGATCAGCGGCGGGCGGTAGTTGAAGACGTTGAAAAAGCTGTAAGGTGCCAGATTGTTGACGCCCGCGCTCGACCGGCTGCCGATCCAGCCGATGGGACGCGGCGCGACGATCGCGTTCAGCGGATCATGCGCCAGCCCATGACCGTTGACGGGTTCGTAGAAATGCCAGTTGTCGATCATGGACAGTCACCGAAAGGGAGTGTGGATGGAAGCCGGAACGCCGACCGAGCCGGAAAGACCCCCGGAAAAGCCGGGCACCGTCATCCGGCGCCATGGTGTCGTGACGCGCGTCTGGCACTGGGTCAATGCGGTGGCGGTGCTGATCCTGCTGGGATCGGGGCTGGGCATCTCCAACGCGCATCCCCGGCTCTATTGGGGTCGGTACGGCGCGAATTTCGATCCGGCCTGGGCGACCCTGCCGCATTTCCCCGGCTGGCTGACCATTCCGGCGCGCTACAACCTGGCCATCTCGCGGCGCTGGCACCTGTTCTTCGCGCTGGTGCTGGGCTTCGGGCTGCTCGCCTATATGATCGGCGGGCTGGTCACGCGCCATTTCCAGCGCGACCTGCGCATCCGGGGTCGGGAGCTGCGCCCGTCCGCGATCTGGGCCGACTTTCGGCGGCATCTGGCGTTCCGTTTCCATGACGAGCACGATCCGAGACGCTACAATCTGTTCCAGAAGCTCAGCTATGTCGCGGTCCTGTTCGTCGCGCTGCCCCTTGCCATCCTGACCGGCATCGCGCTGTCGCCGGGCATGAACGCGGCATGGCCCTGGGTGCTGGAGATACTCGGCGGGCGGCAATCGGCGCGCTCGATCCACTTCATCACCGCAAGCGCGCTGGCGCTGTTCCTCATCGTCCATCTGGTCTTGGTCATTCTGGCCGGACCGCTCAACGAATTACGCTCGATGATCACCGGCCGCTGGAGGATACCCGAATGATACGCCGCCGCACCATCCTGACCGGCGGCGCCGGGCTCCTCCTTGCGGGCTGCGACAAGGTCATCCAGCAGCCGACCGCGCGCAAGATCCTGTTCGCGGGCGAGGATATGCAGAGAGGCCTGCAGCGCGCGCTGATGGACCGGGGTGCCCTGGCCCCCGAATATCGCCGCGACCAGATGTCGCCCTTTTTCCGCACCAACGGCACGCGCAATCCCGGCACGCCCGAATATGCCGCAATGTTGGCCAACCGTTTCGAGGATTGGCGGCTGAAGGTCGGCGGGCTGGTCGGCAGGCCCCTCTCCCTCTCGCTCAGGCAGATCGGCGAATTTCCCGCCCGCCGCCAGATCACCCGCCACGATTGTGTCGAGGGGTGGAGCGCGATCGGCGAGTGGATCGGGCCGATGCTCGGCAACATCCTGAAGGCCGCGAATATCAGCAGCCGGGCGCGCTACGTCGTCTTCACCTGCGCCGACCTTTACGGCGGCCAGCCCTATTACGAATCGCTCGACCTGATCGACGCCTTCCATCCCCAGACGATCCTGGCCTGGGGCATGAACGGGCGAATGCTGGACGTCGGCCACGGCGCGCCCCTGCGCCTGCGGGTCGAGCGGCAGCTGGGCTACAAGCACGCCAAATATCTGATGCGGATCGATGCGGTAGAGAATCTGTCCAACATAGGTTTGGGCAAGGGGGGCTACTGGGAAGATCACGTCGATTACGACTGGTATGCCGGGATTTAAGGCACTAGTGCGTGCCATATGGCGCTGATCGATCTGTTTCTGTCGCGCGCGGTCCGCAAGGGCCGCCTGTCCCTCACCCATCATGACGGCACCGTCCGCCAATTCGGTGCGCCCGAGCCCGGCTATCCCGATGTCGCGATCCGCTTCACCGACGGTCGCGTCGCCGGGCAGATCGTCCGCAACCCCGCACTGGCGGCGGGCGAGGCCTTTATGGACGGCCGCCTGGTCGTCGAGCAGGGCGATGTCCGCGACCTGGTCGAGTTGCTGACCGCCAACGACAAATGGGAAGCGGGCCGGGCGAACCTGAACCCCTCGCGCCTCGTCCGGGCGGCGGGCGCGATCAAGCACCGGCTCGACCGGATCAACATGGAGCGCCGATCGAAGAAGAACGTCGCGCATCATTACGACCTGTCGGGTACGCTCTACGAACTCTTCCTCGACACCGACAAGCAATATAGCTGCGCCTATTTCACCGATCCGCAGAACGACCTGGAGCGGGCGCAACGCGACAAAAAGGCGCATATCGCCGCCAAACTGGTGATCTCGCCGGGGATGAAGGTCCTCGACATCGGCTGCGGCTGGGGTGGCATGGCGCTGTACCTGCACCAGAAATGCGGCGCCGAGGTGCTGGGTGTCACCCTATCCGAGGAACAGCTGAAGGTCGCGCGTGCGCGGGCCGAGGCGCTGGGCGTGTCGGACAAGGTGAAGTTCGAGCTGATCGACTATCGCCGGGTGGAGGGCCAGTTCGACCGCATCGTCTCGGTCGGCATGTTCGAGCATGTCGGCCCGCCGCAATATCGGACCTTCTTCCGCAAGTGCCGCGACCTGCTGAGCGAGGACGGCGTGATGCTGCTCCACACCATCGGGCGCTTGAGCGGGCCTGGCGTCACCGACGACTGGACGACCAAATATATCTTCCCCGGCGGCTATAATCCCGCCCTGTCCGAGATCGTGCGCGCGCAGGAGGGGATGCGCATGTTCCTGACCGATGTCGAGGTCCTGCGCTGTCATTATGGCTGGACGCTCGACATCTGGTACGAGCGGACGGTGGCGGCGAAGGACCGTATCGTGGAGCTCTATGACGAGCGCTTCTATCGCATGTGGCTCTTCTATCTGGCGGGTGCTGGCGCGGCGTTCCGCAATGGCGGCCTTTGCAACTATCAGGTGCAACTGACGCGGGGGCGCCTGTCGGTGCCGGTCACGCGGGACTATATGTACGAGGGCGAACGCGCGCTGCGGGATTAAGGAAATATTCCTCCCCTGCAAGGGGAGGGGGACCAGCGAAGCTGGTGGAGGGGTATCCCGCTCTCGAGGGCGCAACACCCCTCCGTCAGGGCTGCGCCCTGCCACCTGCCCTTGCAACGGGAGGAATGGCTTAGCGCGGTGCCAGACGCCGGATATCCAGCACGTCGACCCCGGCGAGCATCACCGGCCCGAACCGTCCATCGACCTCCGCCACGATCCCCTGAGCGGTGGAGCGCACCCGGGTCCAGGGGATTTCGCGCACCGCCAGGCGGCGGCCCTGCAGCTTGATCGCGGCGACGCGCCCGTCCTGCGCCACCGCCAGCGCGCCCTGCCCGTCGGCGCCGACAACGGCACCGACGACCGCAAAGCCCGGCAACGCCGCCTCGGTCGCGGCCGCGACCTCCTCGGGCGACCCCAGGCGGCGGTCGCGACGGCGGCGGACCAGCCAGCCTATGCCGACCCCGCTCAGCACCGCGCCCGTGCCCAGTCCGGCGAGCGCCCAGCCCGCCACCGCACCGCCGATCGGCAGGGTCATCCCGCCGCGCCCGACAGCGCCTCGAGCGTCGGGCGCAGGCCGGACAGGTCGTACCCCGCCCCTTCGGCCTGCATGACGATCAGCGTCGGGTTGCGCCCGGCCTTCGCCGCCGCCAGCGCCCACAAATTGCAGCTGCGCGTGCCCGACCGGCAATAGGCCAGCACCGGCCCCTTCGCCTCAACCAGCGCCTGGGTCATCTGGTCGACCATCTCGTGGCTGAAGCCGCCGGGCGTCACCGGGATGGCGGTATAGGCCAGCCCCTGGTCCTCCGCCGCTGCGCGAATCGCGTCGCCGGTCGGCTGGCCGGGTTCCTCGCCATCGGGACGGTTGTTGACGATGGCGGTATAGCCCGCCGCCTTGATCGCGGCGATATCCTCCGGCCGGATCTGGGGGGCGACGGCGACGCTTTCGTTGAGTGGGCGGATCATGCGGTTCACCTATTCAATGGGCCGTTTCACCGCAACCGGTGGCGCACCCGCTTTGACGAAAAGACGCACGCGCCCCCCGCATGGCTCCATCCCGGAACGGAACAAGTTGCCCGCGCGCCTCGTCTGGCTGTCCGGACAATATCGCTAAGGAGCCGCGCCCCATGCCCTTGATCGATCGCCGCCAGGGCCTGTGGAGCATGGCCGCCCTGGGCTTGGCCTCTGCCCTGCCGCTCGCTTGGCGCAGGGCGCAGGCGGCGACGCCGGCGCGCACGCTGGCGGTGGTGGAAAAGGGCGCGGGGCGCGTCGCCTTCTATGCGCTGCCCCAGGGCCGGTTGCTCGGCACGGTGCCGCTCGGGCCCCAGCCGCACGAGATGGTCGCGGATGCCGGCGGGGCTTTCGCCTATGTCGGGGGCTATGGCGTCAAGGGCTGGCAATATGGCGGCGAGGGCGGACACGAACTGTTCGTCATCGACTTGGCGAACCGGCGCCTGGTGCGCAATATCGACCTGGCCCCCCATTGTCGCTGGCACGGCATACGGATGGATGCCAAGGGGCGCCTTTACGCCCTGTCCGAAACCGACAGCCTGCTCGCCCGCTTCGACCGGCCCCAGACCGCCGAGCACCCCGACCGGATGATCCCGGTCGGCGGCGCGCGCAGCCATTATTTCGTCGTCACGGCCGATGGCGGCCGTGCCTATGCCGCCGACACGATGAGCGGCATGGTCATCATGGTCGACCCCGATGATGCCAGCTTCGCTCCCGTCAAACAGCATATCGGCCAGGCACCCGAAGGGCTGGCGCTCAGTCCCGACGAACGAACGCTCTATGTCATCGACCGTCCGGCGGGGATGCTCCACGCGCTGGACGCCGTCACGCTGCGGCCCCGTGCGCGCATGGCCTTGCGCGGAGAAGCGGTACGGGTGATCGTGGCAAGCGACGGTCGCCTGATCGTGTCCAACACAGCCGACAAGAGCCTGACCCGTCATTCGCCCGCCACCCTGGCCGAGGAAGCCCGGCTTCCCCTGCCGGCTGCCGCACCGGGCCTGAACCTGCCCGCCGGAAGCACGACCCTCTATGCCGCGTTGGAGGACAACCGGATCGCCATCGTCGATCTGGCAGGCTGGCGAATCATCGGCGATTTCGCGACCGGCGACGCGCCCGACACGGCCGTCCTTCTGTAATGGCGCCGGGTCTTTGCCTTCGTCCCGCTTTCCGGTAGCGGTGAGCGGATGGCTGCCAAAATCTCCTGCGACGTCGCGATCATTGGCGCGGGCCTGGCCGGCGGTCTGATCGCGCTTGCGCTGAAGGCACGCCATCCCTCGCTCGACGTCCGGCTGGTCGATGCGGTCGAGACGATCGGCGGCAACCATCTCTGGTCCTTTTTCGGCAGCGACGTGGCCAAGCGCGACCGCTGGCTCGTCGAGCGGCTCGTCGCGCATGGCTGGCGCGGCTATGACGTCGCCTTTCCCGCCCATTCACGCACCCTGCACCAGACCTATTATTCGATCGAGAGCCACCGCCTGGACGCCGAGGTGCGCCGTGTCCTGCCACCAGAGGCCCTGATCCTGGGGCGCAAGGTTCTGGCCGTATCGGCGACCGCCGCGGTCTTCGCCGATGGCGACCGGGTCGAGGCAACGGGCGTGATCGACGCGCGCGGCGCGGGCGACCTGTCCTCGCTGTCCTGCGGCTGGCAGAAATTCGTCGGCCAGGAACTGCGGCTCGCGCGCCCGCACGGGGTCGAGCGGCCGGTGGTGATGGACGCCACCGTCAAGCAGATCGACGGCTATCGCTTCGTCTACACCCTGCCCTTCGCCGAGGACCGGATCTTCGTCGAGGACACCTATTACTCGACCTCCGCCGAGCTGAACCGCCGCGCCATCGTCCAGCGGATCGAGCGCTATGCCGACAGCCGCGACTGGATCACCCATGAAGTGGTGCGCGAGGAGGCGGGCGTGCTGCCGGTCGCGATGGGCGGCGATTTCGACGGTTACTGGCGCAGCGGCGGGGCCAAGACGCCCAAGGCCGGAATGCGCGCCGGGCTGTTCCACCCGACCACCGGCTATTCGCTGCCCGATGCGATCCGCATGGCCGCGATGCTGGCCGGGCGGCGCGATTTCGCCGGGGCCGACCTGCACGACGCGACCTATCGCATGGCGCGCGCCGCCTGGGACGCGCGCGGCTTTTACCGTATGCTCGACACGATGTTGTTCAAGGCGGCGGAGCCGGATGAGCGATACCGCGTTCTGGAGCGTTTCTATCGTCTTCCGCCCGACCTGATCGGGCGATTCTATGCAGGGCAATCGACCATGGCCGACAAGGCACGAGTTCTGACCGGACGGCCGCCCGTGCCGATCCTGCGCGCCATCGCGGCGCTCCGTGACAAATCGGGAGGTCGCGCGTGAAGAGCGCGGTCGTCATCGGATCGGGTTTCGGCGGACTGGCGCTGGCCATTCGCCTGCAATCGGCCGGCGTGCAGACGACCATCGTCGAGGCGCGCGACAAGCCGGGCGGGCGCGCTTATTACTGGGAGCGCGACGGCTTCACCTTCGACGCCGGGCCCACGGTCATCACCGATCCGGCCTGCCTGGAGGAACTCTGGGCGCTGACCGGCCGGTCGATGTCGGAGGACGTCAAGCTCGATCCGGTCAGCCCCTTCTACCGGCTGAACTGGGTCGACGGCACCAATTTCGATTACAGCAACGACGACACCCAGCTGCGCTCGGAAATCGCCAAGCTGAACCCCGACGATATCGAGGGCTATGGCAAGTTCCTCGACTATGCCGCGGGCGTCTATCACGAAGGCTATGAGAAGCTCGGCCATGTCGCGTTTCTCGACTTCGCCTCGATGGTGAAGGCCGCCCCCGCGCTGGCGAAGTATCAGGCATGGAACTCGGTCTATGCCATGGTGTCGAAGTTCGTGAAGTCGGAGAAGCTGCGCGAGGCCCTGTCGTTCCACACGCTGCTCGTCGGCGGCAATCCGATGACGACCAGCGCCATCTATGCGCTGATCCACAAGCTGGAGCGCGACGGCGGCGTCTGGTTCGCGCGCGGCGGCACCAACCGCCTGGTGGCGGGCATGGTCGCGCAGTTCGAGCGGATCGGCGGCGTCATCCGCCTGGGCGATCCGGTCACGCGGATCGAGACGCTGGGCGACCGCGCGACCGGCGTCGTGACCAAGAGCGGCGTGACGATCCAGGCGGATGCGGTCGCGACCAATGCCGATATCATGCACAGCTATCGCGACCTGCTGGCCGACAACCGATCGGCCCGGCGCTCGGTCAACCGGCTGGAGCGCAAGCGCTATTCGCCGTCGCTGTTCGTCGTGCACTTCGGCATCAAGGGCGCCTGGCCGGGCATCCCGCACCACATGATCCTGTTCGGGCCGCGCTATAAGGGCCTGCTGACCGACATTTACGACACCGGCGTGCTGTCGGAGGATTTCTCGCTCTACCTCCACCACCCGACCGTCACCGATCCCAGCCTGGCGCCCGAGGGCCATTCGACCTTCTATGCGCTGGCGCCGGTGCCGCACATGGGCAAGTTCCCGATGAACTGGGACGAGGTCGGCCCGATCCTGGAAAAGCGTATCCTGGACGAGGTCGGCCGCCGCCTGATCCCCGACATCCACGAGCGGATCGTGACCAAATTCCACTATGCGCCGGCCGATTTCGCGACCGACCTGAACGCGCATATGGGCTCGGCCTTTTCGCTCGAGCCGATCCTGACCCAGAGCGCCTATTTCCGGGTCCACAACCGCGACGATTCCATCCCGAACCTGTATTTCGTCGGCGCGGGCACGCATCCGGGCGCGGGCATTCCGGGTGTGGTCGGCAGCGCGAAGGCGACGGCGGCGCTGATGCTGGAGCGGAAATAACCCTATCCTCCCCGGCACGGGGAGGGGGACCATGCGAAGCATGGTGGAGGGGGGATGGCCGCAAGGGACGATCTGTGTGGCGATCCCCCTCCGTCAGCGCTGCGCGCTGCCACCTCCCCGTGCCGGGGAGGATATATTTAGCCTTCTCGCTAATTAGCCATCATGCTAAACACCGGCCATGGACCCGGTGTTCGAAGCCCTCGCCCATCCCACGCGCCGCCGCATCCTGGAGATGCTGCGCGGCGGCGGGTTGTCGGCGGGCGCCATTGCCGAGGCGTTCGACGTCTCGCGCCCCACCATGTCCGCGCATTTCGCGAAGCTGAAAGCAGCAGGCCTGATCCAGGCCGAGCAGCAGGGCACCACCATCACCTACACACTCAACCTGTCGATGCTGGAACAGGTGGTCATGGGATTCATGACCCGGCTGGGCGTCGGCGAAGAGAAGGAGGACGAACGGTGTCATTCCGCCCACTGATCCTCGCATCCGCTCTGGTGGCGGGCGGCATGGCGCTGGTATCCGCCATCGCGTTGTCAAAACTGCCGCCGGGCACGATGCTGCCGACGCACTGGAACGCAGCCGGAGAGGCGGACCGCTTCGCCGAAGCGGGTCATGCGCTGTTCATGCCGGTCGTGCTGACCATCGGCGTATCCGCGATGATGGCGGCGTTGCCCCGGATCGAGCCGCTCCAGACGAATCTCGAGGGTAGCGCGCCGCTCTTCCGCGCCGCCTGGGCAGGGCTGTTGGGGCTGTTCATCGGCGTCGAGGCGATGGTCGCCGGCCCCGCCTTTGGCTGGACCCCGCCGGGGAGCCTGATTCTGGTCGGCTTGGGGATCTTCCTGATCGCGATCGGCAATATGCTGCCCAAGTCGCGGCCGGGCTTCTTCGTCGGTATCCGCACGCCATGGGCGATCATGGACACCGACAACTGGATCGCCACGCACCGCTTTGGCGGCTGGCTGTTCGCGGGCACGGGGCTGGGCATCGTCATCGTCGCGCTGCTGCCGATCGGCGCCGAGCAGCGGGGCGGAATCGTGACGACCGCCCTCCTGTCCGCTGCGCTGACGCCGGTGGTCTTTTCCTATCTCCGCTGGCGCGTGACGCGTTCGCGCTGATCACTGGTTTCGAGGGGCTTTCCGATGTCGTTGACCGCGCTGTTCGCCGCTATGCTTGCCGCCGCCACGCCGATGGCCGATCGTGACATAGCGGCGCCCGGCCCGCAGGGGCTCCTCAAGGGTAGTTGGATGGGGCCGGAGGGCGCCAAGGTTCTGGTCGTGCTGATGATCCCCGGCTCGGGCCCGACCGATCGCGACGGCAACAATCCGCGCGGGCTGAAGGCCGCCTCGCTCCGCCTGCTGGCTCAGGGACTGGCGGCCAAGGGCATCGCCAGCGTCCGCATCGACAAGCGGGGCATGTTCGCCAGCGCCGGGGCGGTGCCCGACCCCAATGCGGTCACGATCGACGATTATGCCGCCGACACGCGCAGCTGGATCGCCGCGATCCGCGCAAAGACGGGCGTGCCGTGCGTCTGGGTGCTGGGACATAGCGAAGGCGGCGTGGTCGCGCTCGACACCGCGGCGGCCCGGCCGGAGGGCTTGTGCGGCGTCATCGCCGTCTCCACGCCGGGCCGTCCGCTGGGCGCGGTGATGCGGGCGCAGTTCCATGCCAACCCCGCCAATGCACCGATCCTGGCCGATGCCGACCGCGCCCTCGACGCGCTGGAGGCTGGCCGCACCATCCCCGCCGCCAGCCTGACGCCGCCGCTGTCGATGATCTTCGCCGATCCGGTCCAGCCCTTCCTGATCAACGCCTTTGCCAAGGATCCCGCGAAGCTGGCCGCGGCGACCGCCAAGCCGCTGCTGATCGTGCAGGGCAAGGCCGACCTTCAGGTGACGCCCGAGGATGCCAAGACGCTGAAGGCGGGACAGCCCAAGGCGTCGCTGGTTCTGCTGCCCCGGGTCAATCACGTTCTGAAGACCGTCGAGGGCGACAGCCGGGGCGCCAATATCGCGACCTATGCCGACCCCAATCTGCCACTCGCCCCGGGCGTGGTGGAGGCAGTGGCGGATTTCGTCATGGGCCATCCTGCCCGGTAAAAGTGGGACCGCACAATAGGGATACCATGCGCTCCCTTACGCCTCACCCAAGCGAAGGCCGGGGTCCAGTTTCGGCGTGATTTCGGCCTTCGCCGGGATCGTGTAAAAGGAGGAAAAGTCCGGTCCGGCCATGATCCCGACATGATTGGTGCAGATCGTTACCTCGTCGTCACGACACCGGGAGAGATCATGATGCGCCACCCTTTCGCTTGCCTCTTGCTGGCCACCCTTACGGCTGCCTCGCCGCCGCCGGACGAGCGGGTGATCTCCCCCGATGGCAAGGCGACGCTGTCGGTCAACGGCGTCGCGCGCACCGTCCTGATCGACCCCGCCGCCCTGGGGCTCCCGATCATCACCAAAGGTTATGCCGAGGCGGCGGGCCTGAAGCCCGGCATGATCGAGGTGGGGTTCAAAGTCGGGCCGGTCCATATCGACGGGAAGACCGCCGTGGCACAGATCCGCGCGGGGACGGCCGCCCCCTATAAGCGTCGGATCGCCTTTGCCGAACGCCCCTTTGCCGCCGGATTCGATGGCGTCTTCGGCCCCGCGAGCCTGCCCGACCAGGTCGTCCGGTTCCGCCTGCGCGATCCGCAACCCGGCGAGCGCGTCACCACGCTGCCGATGGTCGGTGGCGGCGGCCTGTTCGGCGACTGGGGCTCGCGCTATGTCGTGATCCCGATCGAGGGCGAGCCGATGCGGGTCATCTTCAACCCGCGCAAGGCACGCAGCACCACCAATGCGGGCGGCGCGGTTCGGCTGGCGCGCGCTTATGGCGGCCAGTTGTCCGGTGCCGCGACCCTGCAAGAGATCGTATTCGGGGTGACGCGGCCGATCCGCACGATGACGTTGACGACCCCGGTGACGATCGGCCCCTTCGCCATCTCGCAGTTGAGCGTACGAACCGTCGATTTCGGCAGCACCGCGACGATCGCCGATGCCGACGCGCCGGGCGACCCGGACGAAGTCGTCGTGACCGGCAAGGGCAAGCATGACCCGAAAAAGGACTGGCTGTCGATCGGCGCAGACCAGTTGCAGCGGTGTTCGTCGATCGTGTTCGACAAACCCGCAAAGCAGATGCGGTTGAGCTGTCTGTAGCCCTTATTCCTCCCCTGCAAGGGGAGGGGGACCAGCAAAGCTGGTGGAGGGGTGTCCCCGCTATCGGGAAGGGGACACCCCTCCGTCAGGGCTGCGCCCTGCCACCTCCCCTTGCAGGTGAGGAATAGGTTACGCCAGCAGCGCGTCCTCCTCGTCCTCCTGCTCCACCTCGGCGGCCTGGCGCGCCCACATCTCAGCATAGAGCCCGCCCCGGCTGAGCAATTCGCCATGCGTGCCGCGTTCCGCGACCCGGCCGCCGTCGAGCACGACGATCTGGTCGGCATGGACGATGGTCGACAACCGGTGCGCGATGACCAGGGTCGTGCGCCCGCGCTCGATCGCCTGCAGCGTGGCCAGGATGTCGGCCTCGGTCCGGCTGTCGAGCGCGCTGGTCGCCTCGTCCAGGATCAGGATCGGGGGGTCCTTCAACAGGGTGCGCGCGATCGCCACCCGCTGCTTCTCGCCACCCGACAGCTTCAGACCGCGCTCGCCGACCCGGGTCGCATAGCCCTGGGGCTGGCGTTCGATGAAGTCGGCGATGGCCGCACCCTTCGCCGCGCGCTCGACATCGTCCTGGTCCGCGCCTTCGCGGCCATAGGCGATGTTGTAGCCGATTGTCTCGTTGAACAGCACCGTGTCCTGCGGCACGATGCCGATCGCAGCGCGCAAGCTATCCTGCGTGACGGTGGCGATCCCCTGTCCGTCGATGGTGATCGCGCCCTGCTTCGCCTCGTAGAAGCGATAGAGCAGCCGGGCGAGCGTCGACTTGCCTGCGCCCGACGGCCCGACCACGGCACAGGTCGTGCCCGCCGGAATGTCGAGCGTCAGCCCCTTCAGGATGGTGCGTTCGGGATCATAGCCGAACACCACATTGTCGAACCGCACATGCCCGCCGGTCACGCGCAGTGGCGGCGCGCCCGGCGCATCCACGACCTCGGCAGGCGTGTCGATCAGGTCGAACATCGCGCCCATGTCGATCACCCCCTGGCGGATGGTGCGATAGACCATGCCGAGCAGGTCGAGCGGGCGGAACAGCTGCGACAACAGGGTCGATACCAGCACCACGTCACCCGCCGAGGCGGCGCCCCGACTCCACTCGCGCACCACCCAGGCCATGGCAAAGCCCAGCATCAGGCTGGTGATCAGCGCTTGTCCGACGTTCAGCCAGGCGAGCGAATTTTCCGACTTGGTCGCGGCGCGGGCATAGGCGGCGACGCCGTTCTCGTAACGCTGCGCCTCGCGCTCCTCGGCATTGAAATATTTGACCGTCTCGAAATTCAGGAGCGAGTCGACCGCATGGGCGACCGCCCCGGTGTCGAGGTCGTTCATCCGGGTGCGCAGCGCGTTGCGCCAGTCGGTCACCTTGCGGGTGAAGCCGATATAGAGGACGACCATCGCCATCGTCGTCACGACCAGCACCGGTCCGAAGCTGCGCCCGAAAATGGTCAGCACCAGCGCCAGTTCCAGCACTGTCGGCGCGATGTTGAACAGCAGGAAATAGAGCATCGTGTCGATGCTCTTGGTCCCCCGCTCGACCACCTTCGTCACCGCGCCCGTCCGACGCTCCAGATGGAAGCGCAACGACAGGCGGTGGAGGTGGCGGAAGACGTCGGCCGACAGCCGCCGCGTCGCATCCTGCCCGACCATCTCGAACACGGCGTTACGAAGATTGTCGAACAGCGTCGTGCCGAACCGTGCGCCAGCGTAACCGACGACCAGGAGGACGATCAGCGTCACCGCGCCCCGGTCACCCCCCGCCATCCGGTCGACCGCATATTTGAAGGTATAGGCCGCGCCCAGCACCTGGACGAGCTTCGACATGATGACCAGCGCCATCGCCCCCACGATCCGCGCGCGCAGGGCGGGTTCTCCGGCGGGCCAGAGATAGGGGAGGAAGCGCCGGAGCGTCGGGATCAGCGGCCGGTCGGGCGTACCGGCGGTGGGGTCGAGTGGGGGCATGTCGTCCCCATGTCGGACGATCGGGGCCGGAGTTCAATGGCGGGGCGGGCAAGACGGCACGCCAGGCTTCGTCCGACGCCCGGAACCTCCTGCCGCACTTAAGTGTTTTTAGGCTTGAGTGGAGGCGGTTATGCAGCCGATTTTCTATGTGATGGCGATCCTGGGCTGTGGCGACGGCAGCGTCGATTGCACCGAGGCGCGGATGGTTCCCGCCCGCTATGCGACCATGGCCCAGTGCCGGGCCGACCTTGCCAACCGTATCGCCGCCAACACCGATGTGCCCTATCCGGTGATCGGCGCGGATTGCCGCCGCATGGGCGCGCAAATGGCAAAGGCCGAGCGCAAGCCGACAAAGGGCTGAATCCCCCCCTCCGTTCAGCCTGAGCGAAGTCGAAGGCAAAGGAATGACGCCGTTCGACAGTTCCCTTGTGCCCGCCGCCTGGCGTGGCCTTCAACTACGCTCAGGCCGAACGGAGGTTGGGGTTATCGCGGTCGCGTCCACAGGCTGGGATCGCGCGGAACGATCCGCATCTTGTCCCGCCGCGCGGCCTGAATCCCCGCGCGCGTCATGAAGCCCAGCTTTTCCAGCTTGCTGGTCCCCACGCGGCTATCCCAGGCCCGCCGTCCCCGCTTGGCGACCTTGCGCCCGATCGCGCCATAGATCGCCGCGGCCGACAGCACGGCCCAGGCCGAGCGATAGGAGAGCGCGGGCGTGCCCATCCGCGCGCTGGCCTCGAACCGGGCGGCTTGGTCGGTCAGCCGCCGCGCCAATGCGGTCAGGCCGGGCCGGTGGGAGGGGGCCATGATCGCGTCCGGCGCGATGCTCTTATAGGCGAGCCACTGGCGCGGCAGATAATGTCGTCCCGCGCCCGCATCCTCGGCGATGTCGCGGGCGATATTGGCCAGCTGAAACGCCATGCCGAGATCGCATGCGCGGTCCAGCACCGCCTCGTCATCGGCGGCGACCCCCATCGTCACTGCCATCATGCAGCCGACGACGCCCGCGACATGATAGCAATAGCGGTAGAGATCGTCCTCGCTCTCGGGCCGCCAGTCCTCGGCATCCAGCGCGAATCCGGCGATCAGGTCGCGGGGCCAGCGATGCGGCATACCCGTTTCCGCCGCCACGACGCGCAGCGCGTCGAACGCCGGATCGCCGACCACCTGTCCCGCCAGCGCCGCCTCGGTCTTCTCCGTCAGCTCGGCCAGGCGCGCAGGCGCGTCGGCGACGCGGGTCATGCCATGGCCATGGTCCTGCCCGTCTGCGATGTCGTCGCAGCGACGGCACCAGGCATAGAGCAGCCAGGCGCGCGCCCGCGTCTCGGGATCGAAGAGCAGGCTGGCCGCCGCGAAACTCTTCGAGCCTTTGGCGATCGACGCCTTGGCCTCCGCGACCAGCACCGCACGCTCGTCCGGGGCGGCCGCCGGGGTCACAGATCGCCCGCGTTCATCCGCACGATGGGCTGGGTCGGCACATGCGCGCCCATCCGGGCCAGCAGGCCGTCCAGCGTGGTGTCGACGATCAGCAGGTCGCGGTGCTGCGGCCGCAGGAAGCCGACCTCACCCATCTTCTCCCAGAAGGCGACCAGATGGTCGTAATAGCCGCCGGTGTTGAGCAGCCCGACCGGATCGGCGTGATAGCCCAGCTGCGCCCAGCTCAGCGCTTCCCACAGCTCGTCCATCGTGCCGGTACCGCCCGCGATGGTGACGAAGCCGTCCGACAGGTCGGTGAACGCCTTCTTGCGCTCATGCATGCCCGGCACGACGTGCAGCTCGGTCAGGCCCCGGTGCGCGACCTCGGCATCGACCAGCGCCTGGGGGATGATGCCGATCACCTCGCCCCCGGCGGCCAGCGCCGCATCGGCGACCGCGCCCATCAGGCCCAGCCGCCCGCCACCATAGACGACGCCGATCCCGCGCTCGGCCAGCCCCCGGCCGACGGCCCGCGCCGTGTCGATATATTGGGGATCGCTGGGGGTCGCCGACCCGCAATAAATGGCCAATCGCTTCATGCCAGAAGCGCTAGGCGATGGCATCGGGCGGGGCAAGCGGCTTGGTCCCCCACCAGCCACGGGTCATCGACCGGACGCTGTCGACCAGCCATGTGAGAAAGAGCGCCTGTCGCGCCGGATCGCCCCCATCCACCCATTGCAGATAGGCATCGAGCATGAAGCCCGCGATCAGCCGGGCGAGCATCGCGGGGTCGCCGGGCATCGCCGCCGGGGGGCCAAGCACGTCCGCGATCCGCGCCACCGTACGTTCGGCGAGAACCGCGTGAAGCCGG
Organism: uncultured Sphingomonas sp.; assembly: GCF_913062585.1. Taxonomy (GTDB): domain Bacteria; phylum Pseudomonadota; class Alphaproteobacteria; order Sphingomonadales; family Sphingomonadaceae; genus Sphingomonas. The sequence goes on from NZ_CAJXWX010000017.1 coordinate 49,467, forward strand.
TCGACATGCGCCCCGAAACGCGGATCGTGCGGCGCCTGTCGCAACAATACGCGCAATGCCGCGCGCCGCTGCTCCACGACCGCCAATGTGTGCGGCAAGCGCTCTGGCCAGGTCGCGACAGGCATGGCGTCGACCGCCAGCAAGCTATCGACCAGGTCCGAGAGGACCGCGTCGATCAGCCCGTCCTTCGACCCGAAATAGCGATAAAGGACGACCTTGGCGACGCCGACATGGTCGGCGATCGCGGCGATGCTGGCGCTGCGCAGGCCCAGCCGGTCCAGCGCGTCCGCCGCCCCGGCCAGCAGCGCCGTGCGCCGGGCCGCGCGGTGTGTCGCGAGCATATCCGCATAACCGTCCGTCACCGGGTTTCCATGACCAGTGGCGCAATCGGTTACAAGCTGTTACCAATCGGTAACATTGGTCGGAAGGAGTGAGCTTCATGCGCAAGCGGGTGGCGGCGATCGTATCGGTGATCCTGGTGGGGACGGCCTGGACCGAAGTCCCGGCCCAGCGTTTCGGCCTGCTGCACCGCCTTCGCGAGGCGCGGGCGGGTGCCGCCCCCAAGACGGATGGGGCGGTGAGCGTGCCGCTGTCCTTTGGCGGCCTGGATCGCCATTATCAGCTGCTCGACGTCCATCGCGGCCATGCCCCGGCGCCGCTCGTGATCGTGCTGCACGGTGGCGGCGGCAATGGCGGAACGATGATCGCACGCTGGTCCGCCCAGGCGCGCAGCGCCGGGCTGGTCGTTGCCGCACCCGACGGTATCGGCCGTCGCGACAGGATGGGCACCTGGAATGCGGGCGGCTGTTGCGGTGAGGCGATGTCGCGCGGCGTCGACGATGTCGGTTTCGTCCGGGCGGTGGCGGAGGATGTCGCCCGGCGCACCGCGATCGATCCAGCGCAAATCTATATCGTCGGATTTTCCAATGGCGCGATGCTGGCCCACCGTGTGGCGATCACGATGGGCGACCGGATCGCCGCCGCCGCGATGGTATCGGGGGCAATCTTTGGAAACGAGCCCCGTCCCGTCGCCGCCGTGCCCGTCTTGATCATACATGGCGAAAAGGACGATGTCGTCGCTTTTTCGGGCGGCAAGAGCCCGACCGGCTTCGTCGCACGCGCGCAGATGCGGCCGTTTCTCCCGACCCGGCAATCGGTCGATTTCTGGCGGCAAGCCGATGGCTGCGCCGCTTCGCCCGGCGTCACTCGCCAGCCGGGGCTGGTGATCGAGCATAGCATGGCCTGCGCTAAGGGTGGCGAGGTGGTCTTCTACGACATTCCAGGCGGCGGCCATGAATGGCCCGGTGCCGCAAAGCGCCCGGCATCGAGCGGTGGCGGCGATACGCTGGATGCGACCGATGTGATCTGGCGCTTCTTCCAGGACCATCATCGCTAGGCCGCATCGCCATTCGTCATGGCCCAGTCTTTCCCTGGGACAGGGAGAGCGAAGGAAAGGCGTAGCGGAAGGTCGATCCGGCGGAGACGCGAAAAGGGGCGGCGCGATCCACCGCACCGCCCCTCCTAAGCGCCGCTCGACCGCTTACTTGCCGCGCAGCGTGTTCAGCAGTGCGATACCCAGCACGCCGCCCAGCGCCGCCGCGGCGAAGGGGCGATCCTTCACGAACTGGCGGGCCTGGTCGATCAGCGGGCGGACCGTCTGGTCGACGCTATTCTTGGCATCGCCGAATGCCTTCTGCGCCTTGCCGCTCAGCTGTTCGCCCTTGCCCTCGGCCTCCATCGACGTGTCGCCCAGCATCGCGCCCATGCCCTGCTTGACCTTGCCACCGAAGTCGGTGGCCGCACCATTCATCATGTCGGTGTTCATCGAACATCTCCTCTTTCGGTTTCAGAGATAACGGAGGTTCAAAACCCCGAAGCACGCGGATGTTTCCTGGTATCTTTGCACCATCAGGTGGAATGAATCGGGCCCAAGCCGGTCCGCCGCCACGCGCGAGAGGTCGCACGCCCTTCCCCCGCCCCCGCCGCGTCGCTACATGCAGCCCGATGGTCGCCGACCCCCTTGCCAAGCTCCACGAAGTCTTCGGGTACAGCCAGTTCCGCGGCGTGCAGGACCAAGTGGTCGCGCGCGTGCTGAACCGACAACGGACGCTGGCGGTGATGCCGACGGGCGCGGGCAAGTCGCTCTGCTACCAGCTGCCCGCCGTGATGATGGAGGGCTGCTGCGTCGTGGTCAGCCCGCTGATCGCACTGATGCACGACCAGTTGCGCGCGGCCGAGGCGGTCGGCATCCGCGCCGCCACGCTGACCAGCGTCGACCAGAACCGCGCCGAGACGGTGGCGCGCTTCCGCGACGGGCAGCTCGACCTGCTCTATGTCGCGCCCGAACGCGCCTCGTCGGGGCATTTCCGCGAGTTGCTCGGCTCCGCGCCGCTCAGCCTGTTCGCGATCGACGAGGCGCACTGCGTCAGCGAATGGGGCCATGATTTCCGCCCCGATTACCGGCTGCTCGAGCCGTTGATGGACGCGTTCCCGGACGTGCCCCGGCTCGCGCTGACCGCCACCGCTGACGCGCATACCCGCGCCGACATCGCCAAGCAGCTGGGCATCCCGGTCGAGGGTATGATCGTCTCGGGCTTCGACCGGCCCAATATCCGCTATGCGATCAGCCCCAAGGCGAATGTGAACCTGCAGATCGCGCGCGTGGTCGCCGACACGCCCGGCCCCGGCATCGTCTATGCCCAGACGCGCGCCGCGACCGAGAAGCTAGCCGAGGCGCTGGCCCGCACGGGCCGCCCGGTGCGCGCCTATCATGCCGGGCTCGACCCCGCAGTGCGCGCGAAGAACCAAGCCGATTTCGTGGCGAGCGAGGATATGGTGATCTGCGCCACCGTCGCGTTCGGCATGGGCATCGACAAGCCCGATGTCCGCTTCGTCGCCCATGCCGGGCTGCCGAAGTCGATCGAGGCCTATTATCAGGAAACGGGGCGCGCAGGCCGCGATGGCGATCCGTCGATCGCGCATCTCTTCTGGGGGGCCGACGATTTCGCCCGTGCCCGCCAGCGCATCGCCGAGGTCGAGCCCGAACGCCAGCCGGGCGAGCGGGCGCGGCTGTCGGCGCTGGGCGCGCTGGTCGAGACGGGCGGGTGCCGCCGCCGCATCCTGCTGCGCCATTTCGGCGAGGAGCTGGCGGAGGATTGTGGCAATTGCGACAATTGCCTGGGCAGCCCCGATGCGGTCGATGCGACGACCACCGCGCAGAAATTCCTCTCCGCCGTGTTCCGCACCGGCCAGATGTTCGGGGCTGGCTATATCGAGCAGGTACTGACCGGCCAGTCGAGCGAGCGCAGCCTGATGAACGGGCATGAGGCGCTGTCGGTCTGGAACATCGTGTCGGGGGACGAGGTGGCGCTGCTGAAGCCCGTGCACCGCGCGCTGCTGCTGCGCGATGCGCTGCGCACCAATCATCATGGCGGGCTGGAGTTCGGCCCCGCCGCGCGGGCGCTGATCAAGGGCGAGGCGCGGCTGTCGCTGGTCGTGCCGCCCAAGCGCGAGCGCAAAAGCCGCCGTGCCGCGCCGGTCGCCGCGAATCCGGCCGACAATCCGCTGTTCGAGGCCTTGCGCGCCAAGCGCCGCGAGCTGGCGCAGGAGGCGGGCGTGCCGCCCTATGTCATCTTCCACGACTCGGTGCTGCGCGACATGGCGGCGCAGCGGCCGACCAGCCGCGCGGCGCTGTCGCTGCTGTCGGGCATCGGCGCGCGCAAGCTGGATGCCTATGGCGAGGCGTTTCTGGCGGTGATCCGCGAGGCGGGGTAGACTAGGCGCATGAGCGCCCCGACCCTGACCACCGACCGGCTGACCCTGCGCGGCCACCATCCCGACGATCTCGACGCGCTGGCCGCAATGTGGGCCGAGCCCGGCGTCTATGCGATGATCGGCGGCAAGCCGCGTGCCCGCGAAGAGGTGTGGATCAGGTTGCTCCGCTCGATCGGGCAGTGGATGGCGTTCGGATACGGCGCCTGGGTGGTGTGCGACCGGGCGACCGGTGCGGTGCTGGGCGACATCGGCCTGCTGGAGTCGCGGCGGGCGATCGTGCCGGAACTGACCGTGCCCGAGGTCGGCTGGACGCTGGTCCCGGCGGCGCATGGCCGGGGCTATGCGGGCGAGGCGATGCGCGCGGTGCTCGGCTGGGCGGATGGTCAGGGGATCGGGCGGACATGCTGCATCATCGCACCCGATAACGCGCCGTCGATCCGGCTGGCGGAGAAGCTGGGATATGGCGCGCCGGTCGAGGGGGTCTATCACGACCGGCCGATCCGGATTTTCCACCGGGGGTAATTCCACCCGCCGTTCGCACTGAGCGAAGTCGAAGTGCACGGGAATGCGTTCGCCGGTCAGGGCGGGACGTGGGCTTCGACTTCGCTCAGCCTGAACGGCGGTAGGGTTCGCGCGGAGACGCGGAGGCGCGGAGAGAAAACGCCCGGCCGAAGGCCGCTTCCCTTCACCAACGGTACGGCAAGGGCGACGGATGAACGAGCACGAGACGCCAACGCCCGCTTCAACCTCTCTGCGCCTCCGCGCCTCCGCGCGAACAAAAGACCGCAGGCCAAGACGTTCGCGGTTCAAGCCCCGCCCCCGATAGGGTACAAGACCCCCGTGACGCTTGCCCTGATCCTGTCCGCCATCGCCATGACGCTGATCGTCGGCGTGCGCTATCTGCTCGCTTCTGGCGCGTTCGCGCTGGCGACCAAGGCGCGGCATCCGGACCTCTATGTCGGGCTCGACCCGCAGATCCGGCGCGAAATCTGGTGGAGCCTGGCCTCCGCCGCGATTTACGGCATCCCCGCGGGCATCGTCGCCTGGGGCTGGCAGAATCGCGGCTGGACGCGGATCTATGCCGACATCCACCACTATTCGCTCTGGTACTGGCCGCTGTCCGTGCTGCTCTACCTGATCGCGCACGACACCTGGTTCTACTGGACGCATCGCTGGATGCACCGGCCCGCCATCTTCAAGGCCGCCCATGCCGTCCATCATGCCAGCCGCCCGCCGACCGCCTGGGCCGCCATGGCGTTCCACCCGATCGAGGCGGTGACGGGCGCTGTGGTAATTCCGCTACTCGTCTTCCTGATTCCGATCCATATCGGCGCGCTCGGCTTGGTCCTGACGATCATGACGGTTATGGGCGTGACCAACCATATGGGCTGGGAAATCTTTCCCCGTTTCCTGTGGCGGGGGCACCTGGGGGGGTGGCTCATTACCGCAAGCCACCATCAACGGCATCATGAGCAATATGGGTGCAACTATGGACTCTATTTCCGTTTCTGGGACCGGATGTGCGGGACGGACCGGGGGCTCGGCGATTTCGAGCGTGCCCATGCGCAGGCCGCGCGCCGTGTTTCTGCTGCTCGCCACCCTGCCGCTGATGAGCGCCGCGCCGGTCAGCCGGCTGGACATCGGGATTGACCAGCTGCGCTCGACCAAGGGCCTGATCCGCCTCTGCCTGACCGCCGATCCGGACAATTTCCCGGCCTGTGTCGACGATGCCCGCGCGCTGACCCGCTCGGTGCCCGCCGGACAGCGCGGGCTTCGTCTCGACGGGCTGCCGCATGGCAATTATGCCGCCGCGGTCATCCATGACGAGAACAGCAATGCCAAGCTCGACACGCTGGCGGGCATCCCGCGCGAGGGTTTCGGCTTTTCGCGCAACCCGGCGATCCATTTCGGCCCGCCACGCTTCGCCGCCGCGCGTTTCGCACTCGATTCTGTTGCCGAAACACAACAGATCAAGATGCGCTATATCTTCTGATACAAAGCGCCGGAGCGAAATCGTGACACTGGCGTTGCATTTCGGATAATCGATTCAGGGAGTTTCCGAATTGCGCCTTTTTCCGCGCTCCATCCTATGTGCCGCCGCCCCGCTAATGGCGACGGGCGCGCTGGCCGTGTCGGCCCCTGCCCTGGCACAGGACACGACCGTATCGAGCAACCCGGCCGCCGCCGAAATGGCCGGACAGCTGGGCAAGAACACCGTCACGATCGGCCTGGGCGCGGCCTATCTGCCCAATTATGAGGGGTCGAAGGACTATTCCTTCTCCCCCGCACCCGCCGCGCTCGCCTATATCGACGGGCACACCATCACCTATATCGGCAACCGCATCTCGGTGGACCTGATCGGCGACAAGGCCAATCGCGACTGGGATATCCAGGCGGGGCCGGTCGGCGTCGTCAACCTGGACCGCACCACCACCTCCGGCATCGGCAACCGACAGGTCGCCGCGCTGGGCAAGATCGGCGCGGCGGTCGAGCTGGGCGGCTATGTCGGCATCGGCAAGATCGGCGTCGTCACCAGCCCCTATGACCGGCTGTCCGTCTCGCTCAGCTATCGCCATGACGTGACCGGCGTGCATGACAGCGGCATCTGGCAGCCCTCGGTCAATTATTTCACCCCGCTGTCGACCAAGGCAGCGGTCGGCCTGTTCGCCACCGCCGAGCGTGCCGGGCGCGGCTATGCCCGTCGTTACTTCTCGATCACGCCCGAGCAGAGCGCGGCCAGCGGCCTGCCCGTCTATAATGCGCGTGCCGGGTGGAAGGACTGGTCGGTCGGTGGCCTGGCGACCTATTCGATCACCGGCAACCTGCTGAAGGGATGGAAGCTGGTCGGCGGCCTGACCTATGGCCGCGAGGTCGGCGATTTCGGCGACAGCCCGATCGTGTCGCAGGTGGGATCGCGCAGCCAGTGGCTGAGCGCGCTGGGCGTGGCCTATACGTTTTGATGTCATTCCTCCCCTGTAAGGGGAGGTGGCAGGCCGAAGGCCTGACGGAGGGGTGTCCCGCTATCGACAGGGGGACACCCTCCAACCAGCCTGGCTGTCCCCATACCGGGGACGATAAAATCTTACTCCTGCGGGCATTCCCCCGGCTGGGTCACGGGCGCGCCGCCCATATACCAATGGCTGCGTTCGCCCATCGTCTCACGGTCATGATAGCATACGCGCGCCTTGGATGATTTCAGGTCGACCTCCACCGTCCAGTTATTGTCCGAACAGTCGTGCGGGGTGCAGCCATGCGCGGCGATTCCCTGCTTGCCCTGGCGGAAGATCGGGATCGTCACCGCGCCGCGCGACATGATCCGCTGCACCAGCTGCTGGTCGCCCACCGCCTCGTGCAGCGCGCTCGCCACCTCGGTCCGGTCGAAGAAGGTGACGCCGTCCACCGCGTCATTCGGATAATGGCCGATATAGGCGGTCAGCGGATTGACCTGCGCGACGCCCGGGATCGGGGTCGGCTTGGCGGTGCCCGGCGGAGTGAAATTGCCGGGCGCGACATCCGAATCCGTGTCCTCGCCCTTGCCGCCACACGCCGCGAGCGCCAGCAGGGCCAGCGGGGCAAGGAAGGCGAAACGGCGCATCTCTCTCTCCTGACGAATATCCTGGGGGGTGGAACGCATCGACGATATCGCCGGTTGCCAGGGCATGACGCAAGACCTGGATCCAGACGACATGCTCGCCCGCTTCGTCGCGGCGCAGGCCGATAGCTATCCGACCGCGCTCGCCGAATTGCGACGGGGGCGCAAACAGAGCCACTGGATGTGGTTCGTCTTTCCGCAGATCGCCGGACTCGGCCGCAGCCCCACCGCGCAATTCTATGCCATCCGGGATGCCAAGGAGGCGCACGCCTATCTGAACCATCCGATCCTGGGCCCACGCCTGCACGAAGCGGTCGCCGCCGCCATCGCCGCGAACGGATCGGCGGAGGCGATCTTCGGCGCGGTCGATGCGATGAAGCTGCGCTCCTCGCTCAGCCTGTTCGCCGCCGTCGCCGATGACCCGGTACCCTTCCGCGCCGGGCTGGACCGGTTTTTCGGCGGTCAGGACGATCCGGCGACCCGGGCGAGGCTCGACCGCACCGCGCCGGATGGCAGGTGACGGTCGAGCCCACGCGGCCACCTTACTTCTTGATCGTGACCGGGCCCGGGCCGGTGACGCTGGCCGACTGATCGGCGGTCAGCACGATGGTCCACTGGGTCGTGCCGTCGCAGACCGCCTTCCAGGTGGGGTTGCCGTTGGTGGGGGCGGCTTCCTCCATCGCGGTGATCGACTGGCAGCTCGCGCCCGAAGGCCCCGCGTCGCGGATGGCGCGGAACAGCACGCCCTGGCGCTGGCCCTCAGGCAGGTCGCGGACCTTGGCGCCCAGCGTATCGGCGCTCATCACATTGCCCGGAGCCGCCGCCGCGCTGTTGTTGGCCGCAGTCTCGGTGTGCGAGCCGCAGGCGGCCAGCGGCAGAGCGGCGGCCATGATGGCCAGGGCGATGGTGGAACGCTGCATGAAATCAGTTCCCTTCATTCGGCGGTCCCCGGAATGGCGACCATATCGGCTGCATAACGATTATCGCCGACAGCGGTTGCGCGCATCCCCCGTCAACGGCAAGACGATGCGATGAGTGACATTCGCCTGCACGAAAGCTGGCTGGCCCCGCTGCGGACCGAGTTCGACGAGCCCTATATGCAGGCGCTCAAGACCTTCCTCGCCGACGAGCGCGCGGGCGGGCAGCGCGTCTTTCCCCGCCCCTCCGAATGGTTCCGCGCGCTCGACCTGACCCCGCTGCCCCAAGTGCGCGTCGTGATCCTGGGCCAGGACCCCTATCATGGCGAGGGACAGGCGCATGGCCTGGCCTTCTCGGTCCAGCCCGGCGTCCGCCCGCCGCCGAGCCTGGTCAATATCTACAAGGAGATGGCCGACGATCTGGGCATCGTCCCGCCCTCCCACGGGTTGCTCGACCATTGGGCGCGGCAGGGGGTGCTGCTGCTCAACTCGGTGCTGACCGTGCGGATGGGCCAGGCCGCCTCGCACCAGGGGCGCGGGTGGGAGCGGTTCACCGACGCCGTGATCCGCGCCGTCGCCGCCAAGCCCGAGCCGGTCGTCTTCATCCTGTGGGGCGCCTATGCCCAGAAAAAGGCGGGCTTCGTGCGCGAGATGGGCGCGGGGCGGCACTGCGTCCTGACCTCGGTCCACCCCTCGCCTCTGTCGGCGCGAGGCGGCTTTTTCGGATCCAAGCCCTTTTCCAAGGCCAACGCCTTCCTCGTCGAGCATGGCCGCGAGCCCATCGACTGGGCGCTGCCGCCGCTGCCCTGATCTGTAATCATACTGGCATCATTTGGCGGGAGCGCGCATAGGGCGCGCCATTCCACGGGTCAGACAAGAGGCAAGGGCGATGGCCGACGACGATTATGTGTATGACGAAGCGACCGGCGAATGGATCAGCGCGGCCGACGCCGCCGCCAAGTCCGGTGGGGCCAGTGACGACGATGCCGTCGTGGTGCGCGACTCGGTCGGCAATGTGCTGAGCGACGGGGACCAGGTGACGCTGATCAAGGACCTGACCGTCAAGGGCGCGGGCCAGACGCTGAAGCGCGGGACGCTCATCAAGTCGATCCGCCTGACCGGCGACGCGCAGGAAATCGACTGCAAGTTCGACGGGATCAAGGGGCTGGTGCTGCGCGCGGAGTTTGTGCGGAAGCGGTGAGGGTTGACGTTTGCGGGGACGTGGGAGAGTTTCAGTTTATGCAGGCCGTCTCCTTCACCGAAGCGTCCGAAAATCCGGAGGCGATGATCGACAAGGTCGTCGCCGACCGCGCGCCCCTCGCGATCACGCTCCATCGTGGAGAAGGCGCCGTACTGATCTCCGCCAGCGAATGGGCGTCGATCGAAGAGACGCTGTACCTGCTGCGGTCGCCCAAGAATGCCCAGCGTTTGCTGGAAAGCATCGCTGGACTCGAAGCGGGCGGCGGCGAGACACACGATCTTATCCAGCCATGAAGGTCCAGTTTTCGTCGCGCTCCTGGGCCGAGTAACTCGATCTCGATGCGCATGACGCGAAGCCGTTCGCCAAGCTGAATGCCCTGATCGAGGAATGCCGCCGTCCCCCGTTCAGGGGCACCGGCAAGCCCGAACCAATGGGCGGCAACCGGTCAGGCTGGTGGTCGCGCTGGATTAGCCATGAACATCGATTGGTGTACCGGGTCGCGGGCAGCGGCGACGAGCAGGAACTGCAAGTGGCTCATTGCCGGTATCATTATTGAGCCGATATGGATGCGATTGTGATGGGCGTTGCATGGCACGCCATGCCGCGCCCATCACCTCAGAGATCGCGGTCTAGCCGCAACACACTACCCTCAGTTCGTGCTCAAGCTCGAAGCTCAAACCGATTAGTGTTCCGCACCATTACCTCATGGTACCTCTCTTGATAAGGGAAGTGTGGGCATTATTTCCGTTGACGAGAAGTATCGGTGATGCTGAGATGCACAAATCGGGATGATCGCTGGAACCGATCATCCCGATAGCGGCAGGCATTCCCGCCGGTGCTTAGACAGCTCTGGGATTTTATGGGGCCGCTCCAGTCACGTCAACCGCTCTGATGCCTGAGCGGCCAAACGGAGCTATGGCAAATGCCAAACTCATCGCAGATTCAATGCATCAACAAGACCAACCGATACAGCGCTCACGAGCGAATCTCGCATGTCGGCGGTGCTTATCCCAGCAGATGGAAACTCACACAGGAGCAAGCCATCGCGGCAATCGAGTCGGGCCAATGGCAATTCTACGTTTCAGTTAACGGACAAACGGCATGGGTGATTGTCGCCCGATCGGCCGCGGGTAACAAATATCTCAAGACGCAGAATGACGGCGAGCAGCCCAACAATCTGCTGAGCCTGCCCGAATGCCCGTAAACTGAACGGAGAAGGGCGGGACGATAACAGACCCGCCCTTCCCTTCTACTTTAACGCCATCCCATGGCCTTCGACTTCGCTCAGGCTGAGCGGAGGTTGGGAGTTGGGGGTCGCATCCTTATCGGGTGCGGCCCCATTTTATCACTCCGCCGGAAGGTAAACCTCCCCGCCCTTCTCCCGGAACCGCTCGCTCATCTCCTGCATCCCCGCCTCAGCGTCCTCGGCCGCGACGAAGGTTTCGACCGGCGCGTTCTGCTTGGCTGCGAATTCCCGAACCTCCTGCGTGATCTTCATCGAGCAGAATTTCGGGCCGCACATCGAACAGAAATGCGCGGTCTTGGCACCTTCTGCCGGCAACGTCTGATCGTGGTAGGATTCCGCCGTGTCGGGGTCGAGCGACAGGTTGAACTGGTCGCGCCAGCGGAACTCGAACCGCGCGCGCGACAAGGCGTCGTCGCGCATCTTGGCGGCGGGGTGCCCCTTGGCCAGGTCGGCGGCGTGGGCGGCGAGCTTGTAGGTCACGACGCCGACCTTCACATCGTCACGGTCGGGCAGGCCCAGATGCTCCTTGGGCGTGACGTAGCAGAGCATGGCCGTGCCGTACCAGCCGATCATCGCCGCGCCGATGCCGCTGGTGATATGGTCGTAACCCGGCGCGATGTCCGTCGTTAGCGGCCCGAGCGTGTAGAAGGGCGCCTCGCCGCACGCCTCCAGCTGCTTGTCCATATTCTGCTTGATCTTGTGCATCGGCACATGGCCCGGCCCCTCGATCATGACCTGCACGTCCTGCGCCCAGGCGCGCTTGGTCAACTCGCCCAGCGTGTAGAGCTCGGCGAACTGCGCCTCGTCATTGGCGTCGGCGATCGCGCCGGGGCGCAGGCCGTCGCCCAGCGAATAGGCGATGTCATAGGCCTTCATGATCTCGGTGATCTCGTCGAAGCGTTCGTAGAGGAACGACTCCTTGTGATGCGCCAGACACCACTTCGCCATGATCGAGCCGCCGCGCGACACGATGCCGGTGACGCGCTTGGCGGTCATCGGGATGTAGGGCAGGCGCACGCCCGCATGGATGGTGAAATAGTCGACGCCCTGCTCGGCCTGTTCGATCAGCGTGTCGCGGAAGATTTCCCAGGTCAGCTCCTCGGCGATGCCGCCGACCTTTTCCAGCGCCTGGTAGATGGGGACGGTGCCAATCGGCACCGGCGAGTTGCGGATGATCCACTCGCGCGTGTCGTGGATGTTGCGCCCCGTCGACAGGTCCATGACCGTGTCCGCGCCCCAGCGGATCGACCAGACGAGCTTGTCGACCTCGGACGCGACATTGGAGGCGACCGCCGAATTGCCGATATTGGCGTTGATCTTGACCAGGAAGTTGCGGCCGATCGCCATCGGCTCGGATTCGGGGTGGTTGATGTTGTTGGGGATGATCGCCCGGCCGCGCGCCACTTCGTCGCGGACGAATTCGGGGGTCACGTAATCGGGGATGGCAGCGCCAAAGCTCTCGCCGTCGCGGACATACTCCTTGAGCATCTCGCGGCCCAGATTCTCGCGGGTCGCGACATATTCCATCTCGGGCGTGATGATGCCGCGCCGGGCATAGTGCATCTGGCTGACATTCATGCCGGGCTTGGCGCGCAAGGGGCGGTTCAGCCCCATGCGCGGGAATTGCGGCACCCCGCCCGACCGGTCGGGGCCGAGCTGGCCATTATCCTCGGGCCGGATCTCGCGGCCGTCATAGGCCTCGACATCGCCGCGCCCCTCGATCCAGTCGCGGCGGATCTGCGGCAGGCCCGCCATGATGTCGATGCGCGCGTTCGGATCGGTATAGGCGCCGCTGGTGTCGTACACGCGCAAGGGCGGCTCGCCCGAGGACGGATCGAGATGGATTTCGCGCATCGCGACGCCCAGCGGGCCGACATGAATCTTCTTCGAGCCACGGATCGGGCCGGTGGTCACGCCGATTTCGGCCTTTGCGGGAATATCTGCCATAGTCGTCCACTCCATGCGGAGGAAACGGACCATGAGAGATGGGGCCGCTCCCTCCCTACGCCGGTGTCAGCCGGATCAGGTTCAGCGGGTCGGGGGCTCTTGCCCCCCTCTCAAGCGCAGGCCAGCGCTCCCCCGGGGATAGACCGTGCATAAGCGGTTTCGCGGCGAAGCAGAAGCGGTTTCGCGCGAGGAGGGGGATGAAAAAAAGCCCCGACCGGCCGGGGGACTGAGGGCCGATCGGGGCAAGGAACCCATAAGATGGAGCCGGGTCAGCCGCTGGCGGCGCTGGTCCGGACGTTGCCGTTCAGGCCGCTGGGGAAGAACCCGCCGCCGGTCACCGCCGCCTTGTTGAGATAGACAACGTTCAGCACCTGGCCCGGCGTGCGGGCAAAGGCGATCGCGTTGGAATCGGCGGGCACGATATTTGCCGACGTGACGCCACTGGCGGTGACGGTGATGCCCTGATCGAGGTCGGTCGAGCCGTCCAGGCTGTCGCGCGCGTCCGAAATCTGGTTCGCCGCGGTGATCAGCGTCCCGTTGGTCAGGCCCTTGCGATAGATGACCGAGCGTACGAGGCCCGCGTGATAGGCCTCGGCCGCGTGGATACCCGCTGCGGCCTCGACAAAGGTCTTGTTCGATAACAGGGTGACGCCGCCCATATAGGCGGTCACACCGACATCTTCGAAGATATAGGCCGCGAGCAGGAAATTCTCGTCCGAGGCATAAGGATCGAACGTGCCGGTCGACGTCACGACCCCGGCCGCGCGGGCCGCCGCCGTGAAGGCGCCATTGGCGTCGCCCGACAGGTTGATCGCGGGCTGCGCCACCGCCGCGCTGCCCAGCGCATTGCGCAGGAAGGTGACGTGGGCGATCTCGTCATAGGCGATCTCGCGGGCATATTGCGCGACGATCGGATCCTGGAAAGCGACCTGGCGCGGCTGGCCGCTGCTGCCGGTCGCGACCGATCCTTGCGTGCCGATGCCGGTCTGCAGCGACGCGTTGAGCCCGGTGCCGAAGGCGGCATAGCTGTAGAATTGCGCCTCCAGATATTCGAGCTGCAGCGCGAAGTTGAGGACGTCGGCGTCCGTGACCGATCCGGTCGCGGTGGCGGTCGGGGTGGGCGTCGGCACGACGATCACCTCGTCGTCGCCATTGCACGCGCCCAGCATGGCCAGGCCGCCCACGGCTCCGGCGCCTGCCGCCATGCGCATGAACCGGCGGCGGTCGGCCCGGCGCTTGGCCGAGGCCTCTTCGATCACATCGAGAATGAAGCGTTCTTCGCTCATGATGAAAATCCTCTCCAAAGGAGGAAAAAGGGGATTAGTTCGCCGCGCTGGCGCGCAGGGTGCCGTTGACGCCGGCTGGGAAGAACCCGCCCAGCGTGACGGATGCACGGTTCAGATAGACGATGTTCAGCACCTGCGCCGGCGAGCGGCTATAGGCGATGCCGTTCGTATCGAGCGGCACGATGTTCGATACCGTCTGCCCGTTGATCGTCTGCGCCGCGATCCCCTGGTCGAGGTCGGACGAGCCGTCCAGGCTGTCGCGCGCGTCGGAAATCTGTCCGGCGGCGGTGATCAGCGCGGGCGTCTGAATGCCCTTGGCATAAAGCGTGCCGCGCACGATCGCAGCGTGATACGCCTCGACCGCCAGGATACCGGCCGCCGCCTGGAGGAAGGTCTTGTTGCTGACCAGCGGCGAGGCGCCCTTATAGGCGGTTACGCCGACATCCTCGAAGATATAGGCGCCGAGCAGGAAATTCTCGTCCGAGGCGTAAGGATCGAAGGTCCCGTTGGCGCCGACCACGCCCGCCGCGCGTGCGGCCGCCGTGAAGGCGCCGTTCGCATCGCCCGAGATGTTGATCGCGGGCTGTGCGACGGCCGAACTGCCCAGCGCGGTGCGCAGGAAGGCGACATGCGCCGCCTCGTCCGCCGCGATCTCGCGCGCATAGCTGGCGACGACAGGATCGGTGAACGTCACCTGCTTGCCGCCGGTCACGGCCCCTTGCGTGCCCGTGCCGGTCAGTTGGCTGGAGGCCAGGCCCGTACCGTTGGCGGCAAAGGCATAGAATTGCGCTTCAAGATATTCGAGGTTCAGCGCGAAGTTCAGGATGTCGGCATCGGTGATCGTCGACTGCGCCCCGGCCTTGCTGGTCAGGGAAAAGGCGGTGACGCCCGCCGCCGCCGCCCCAATGGCCGTCTTGAAGAAATCGCGCCGATGATTGCGGCGTTCGACGCGCGCATCGAGGGCGTCGAGCAGCTGTTCGCTTTCAGTCATCATGCTCCTCCCGGTCAGGAACCATGAAGAGCTCTTCTGTTTGCAAGTAACAAGCAGAACAACTCTTCACAGGGCGAAGCCGAAGACTTGTTATGCAAATCCTGACTCAACCAACACCAGAACGACAGGATTCCGAAAAAGACGCCGCGAATTAATCAAAATTACTTTTGGGTTATTTTTCAGCGACAGGCTGGTTACGGTGCAAGACGAACCGATTGCGCCTCCGCCAGATAGACCGAAAAAAGCTCATCCGGGTCGGTCCACTCCGCAATCGGGGTCCATCCTCCGGCGCGGAGCAGGATCTTGGCATCGCGCGGGCCGTATTTGTGGCTGTTCTCGGTATGGATCGTCTCGCCCGCCGCCATGGCGAAGGGGCGGCCCTCGATGGTGAAGTCGACATCGCGTTCGGCGGCCAGATGCATCTCGATGCGCGAGCGGTCGTCGTTCCACACCGCGCGGTGGCGGAAGGCCTCGACCGGGATGGTGCCGTCCAGCTCGCGGTTGATCCGGTCGAGCAGGTTGCGATTGAACGCCGCCGTCACCCCTTGCGCATCGTCATAGGCGGGGACCAGCACGTCGCTGGACTTGGCGCGGTCCATGCCGATCAGCAGCATCGCCCCCTCGCCCAGCGAGCCGCGCATCGCGCGCAACAGGTCGGTCGCCATGGCGGGCGTCATGTTGCCAATGGTCGAGCCGGGGAAGAAGCCCAGCTTGGGCGCATCCGCCACCATGGCAGGCAGCGTCAGCGGGCGCATGAAATCGCCCTCCAGCGGATGGATAGGCAGGTCGGGGAAGGCCTGTTGCAGGTTGCGAGCGGAGTCGCGCAAGAAATCGCCCGAAATGTCGATCGGCACATAGGCCGAGGGCTCGACATAGCGCAGCAGTACCGGCGTCTTCATCGAGGAACCCGACCCGAACTCGACCACCGCGCGGCCCTTGCCGACATGCGCGACCAGATCGGGGCATATCGCCTTTAGGATCGCGGTCTCGGCACGGGTCGGATAATATTCGGGCAGGTCGGTGATCGCCTCGAACAGCTCCGAACCCTTGCGGTCATAGAACCAGCGCGCGGGGATGGCGCGCGGACGACGCTCCAGCCCGGCCAGGACGTCGGCGCGGAAGGCGGGATCGGCCAGCGACATCTGACCGTCCTCGATCTCGGGCTTCAGCATTTCAAAGGTCCTTTGCCAGGCGGACGCCGGTGAATTGCCAGCGCTGATGGGGGTAGAAGAAGTTGCGATAGCAGGCGCGGGCATGGCCACGCGGCGTGGCGCAGCTGCCGCCGCGCAGGACAAACTGCCCGTTCATGAACTTGCCATTATATTCGCCGACCGCGCCTTCGACCGGATGGAAGCCGGGATAGGGGCGATAGGCGCTGGCGGTCCATTCCCAGACATCGCCGAAAAAGGCCGGGCCCTGGGCCGCGGGGCGCGGCTCGACCGCGCCGCCGCCATCCATCTGGTTGCCGCCCGCCGGATCATACGCGGCGGCGGCGGCCTCCCACTCGAACTCGGTCGGCAGGCGCGCGCCCGCCCAGGCGGCATAGGCGTCCGCCTCGTAGAAGCTGACATGGGTAACGGGCGCGGCGGGGTCGATCGCGCGCCGCCCGTCCAGCCCGAAGCGGGTCCAGCCGCCGTCCCGCTCTTCCCAATAGAGCGGCGCGGCGATCCCTTCCGCCTTCACCCAGGCCCAGCCGTCCGACAGCCAGAGCCGGGGATCGCGATAGCCGCCATCCGCGATGAAATTCATCCATTCGGCATTGGTGACGGTGCGGTCGGCCATGGCATGGGGATGGAGCAGCGCTTGGTGACGCGGCCCCTCGCAATCGAAGGCGAAGCCTTGCCCGTCATGGCCGATCTCGACGATCCCTGCCCGCCCCGCGATCCAGCCGATTGGGCCCGGTATGGCGATCGGGGCCTTCGGCGCAGGGGTGTAGAGCGCGGGTTCGAGCGGATTTTCCGAAAACAGGTGCAGGATATCGGTGACGAACAGTTCCTGATGCTGTTCCTCATGATGGCAACCCAGCGCCACCAGTTCGCGCGCCGCCTCGGGCAGGTCGGGCAGCGCCGCCAATAGGGCCCCATCGACATGGGCGCGATACGCCCGCACCTCATCCATCGTCGGGCGGGTGATCATCCCCCGGCGGTGGCGCGCATGGCGCTTCCCTTCCGCCTCGTAATAGCTGTTGAACAGGAAGGGGAAACGCGGATCGTGCAAGCCGTAGCCGGGCAAATGATCGCGCAGCACGAAGGTTTCGAAGAACCAGGTCGTATGCGCCATATGCCATTTGGCGGGCGAGGCATCCGGCATCGACTGAACGGTCGCATCCGCATCCGACAGCGGCTCGGCCAGCGCCAGGGTCAGCGCGCGAACCTGGGAATAGCGGGACGCCAGATCATCGGCGGGTGGCGTCGCCGTGACAGGAGGCGCCGCCGCGGAGGACGGAACGAGGATCGGCATTGGGTGCTCCCCGGGACTATGGGGTACCCGACCGGTCCTTTACCGTGCCGTGCGCGCCCCTCCTGGAACCCAAAGAACGTCCGATGCGCCGTTTTGGTTCACCATCCGTGCGGCCACGAAAAGCCAGTCGGACAATCGGTTGAGATAGGCGAGCGCGGGCGGGTTGATCGCCTCCTGCTCCGCCAGCGCCACGGCGGCGCGCTCGGCGCGCCTGGCGATGGCGCGCGCGAGGTGCAGATGCGCGGAAGCAGCGCTACCCCCCGGCAGGATGAAGCTGGTGAGGGGCGGCATGGCGGCGTTCATCGCGTCGATCTCCGCCTCCAGCCGCGCGACCTGTTCGGGAACGATGCGCAGCGCCCCTTCGACATCGCCGGGGGTGGCCAGGTCCGCGCCCAGGTCGAACAGGTCGTTCTGGATCAGGGTCAGTTGCGCCGCCAGCGCCCCCTCGACCGACAGCAGCGCGACGCCGATGGCGCTGTTCGCCTCGTCCACCTCGCCGATCGCGACCATGCGCGAATCCGCCTTGGACCGGCGCGTGCCATCGACCAGCCCGGTCGTGCCCTCGTCACCGGTGCGGGTGTAGATTTTCGTCAGCTTGACCAAGGGATCAGGTCCGCCCCGCCAGGAACAGCAGCAGCACGACGACGGTGATCGCCAGCGCCTGGAAGAAGATGCGTTGCTGCATCATCCGGTTCGATTTCAGCTGCGACGCGGTGGGCCCCTCACCCTTCGCCTCGGCGGTCGCCTCCTGCAAGAAGCTGATGATGCCGCGCACCAGCGCGACGACGGTGGCGAGCATCGCCGCGATCAGCAGGATCACGAGAAAGGTGGTCATGGGCAGAAGCTTACGCCTCCCCCAGCCGAAATCCAGCAGGAAGCATATTGCGCCGCAGCGCATCCGCCAGCGCGCGCCCGTCCTCGCCGCGCTCGCGCATCGCCGCCAGCGCGGGCGCACCGTGACGCTTGGCCAGCCGCTGTCCGTCCGTGCCGACGATCAGCGGATGATGGTGATAGCGCGGCGTCGGCAGGCCGAGCAGCGCCTGGAGCAGCCGGTGGACATGGGTCGCCTCGAACAGGTCGACCCCGCGCACCACGTCGGTCACGCCTTGCACGGCATCGTCGACCGTCACCGCCAGATGATAGCTGGCGGGCGCATCCTTGCGCGCCAGGATCACGTCGCCATGGGAAAGCGGATCGGCGGCGACCGCCCCCGCATAGGCGTCCTGCCACATCAGCGGCCCGGCTCGCTCGGCGGCCCGCGCCATGTCCAGACGCCAGCTATGCGGCTCGCCCATCCGCGCCGCGCGCGTCTCGGGCGACACATGGCGGCACGTTCCCGGATAGGGCGGCGTCGCCCCATGCGGCGCGGACAGGCTGGCCGCGATCTCGGCGCGGGTACAGAAACAGGGATAGAGAAGATCGGCCAGCCGTTCTTGCGCCTCGGCATAAAAAGCCAGCCGCTGCGACTGGAAGGACAACGCGTCCCATTCCAGCCCCAGCCACTCCAGATCGCGCAATATCGCATCGACATGCTCGGGCCGACTGCGCGTGCCGTCGATATCCTCGATGCGCAGCAGGAAGCGTCCGCCCGCCGCCCGCGCCAGGTCATGCGCCCGCACCGCCGACAGCGCATGGCCCAGATGCAGCCGCCCGGTCGGGCTGGGTGCGAAGCGCGTCACCGCCCGCGTCTCGTCACCACTCATCGCGCGCACCCTTGACCGCGATTCCAATCCCATGCTGTCATAGCCCTGTCACGCCGCTGCGCGAATAGGCGCAACGTACCACGAAGGGAGGAGCTGTGTTTCATCCCGACCTGATCCGACACCCGGACTCGTGTCCGGCTCTCGTGCTGAATGCCGATTATACGCCGCTGTCCTATTATCCGCTGTCGGTCTGGCCCTGGCAGACCGCGGTGAAGGCCGTGTTCCTCGACCGGGTGGATATCGTCGCCCATTATGAGCGCGAGGTGCGCAGCCCGACCGCGAAGGTCAAGCTGCCCTCGGTCATCGCGCTGAAGCAATTCGTGAAGCCGTCGCAATTTCCGGCCTTCACCCGCTTCAATCTGTTCCTGCGCGACCGCTTCTCCTGCCAATATTGCGGATCGCACCGCGACCTGACCTTCGACCATGTCATCCCGCGCGCGCAAGGCGGCCGGACGACCTGGGAGAATGTCGTGACCGCCTGTGCGCCCTGCAACCTGAAAAAGGGCGGGCGCACGCCGCGCCAGGCCGCGATGCCGCTGCATATCGAGCCGATCCGCCCGACAAACTGGCATTTACAGGAACATGGCCGCAGCTTCCCGCCCAATTATCTGCATGAAACATGGCACGACTGGTTGTATTGGGACGTTGAATTGGAAGCGTAACGAAGCCGGGAGTGTCGCATGGGTGGTTGGGCGAAGAGCTTGAAGAGCCTTGGCGGAAGCCTGGGGCTGATGGCGCTGCTTGCCACGACCGCCGCCTGCGGCAGCAAGAAGGAGGAAAAGCGCGCCGAGGCCGACCGCGCCGCCGCCAAGGCCGGTTTCGTGCCGCCCTCCGTCACCAGCCGGGTCGATTTCGGCAGCATGATGGCCCGCCGCTTCCGCGAACTGGACCGCGACGGCAACGACATCATCACCGCCGACGAAATGCCCAAGACCAATTCGCGCCTGTGGGAGCTCGACCGCAACAAGGACGGCGAGATCACCGAGAGCGAATTCTTCGAAGGGATGCTAGCGCGCTTCGACCGGATGGATCTGAACCGCGACGGCACGGTGACTTCGGAAGAACGCGAGGCCTCGCGCACCGAACGCCCCGCCGCGCCGACCAATCCGGTCGCAACGGGCGCTGGCGCGCCGGGTAATGCGAACTAAGGGCTTTGACGGCGATCGGGCCGATCAGGTGATCCAAGTGGGCGTCGAATAGGCCGGATGCCACCGACCGGCATGATCGCGGACAAGCACTGTCGCCCAGCCGCCGCCGCCGAAGAACCCCGTCGATCCGAAGGTCACTACTGCATATCTCCCCGATACGTCGACAGCGGCCAGTGCGACGCTGATGAAGGTGGCTTTCCGATCCTGCCGCTGCACGGCCCGATCCGTCGCCGCGGTACCGTAGGGTATGTGATGTCGATCGAGGAAGTGGCGAACTGACCGACAATGACGGACTGCGCTGAAACGAAGATTGCCGAGATGAAGGGATCGTCCGATCCTGCGGCCGGTTGGCACGGGCACACGGTGTGCTTTGGCATAGGGCGTGGGCGACCATTCATGCTCGCGTAGGTCGAAATCCTGCTCCGCCGAGCCCTTCCATTCGCTGTAGATGACCGGATCGCTCGAGGTCGCGACCTGGGATCGGATCAGCGCCAGCGATGCTTCACAAGCCGCCTTGTCCATGGCCGGTCGCGCCGCCTCTGCCCCATCGCCAGGCGTGAGTGCGCCAATCGTCAAAATCGCATAGAAAAGCATGTCGATCATGCTGAAGAGACATCCTGAATCGCTATGTGGCGCCAGTGGCGGATCGCCGCGACGATGGCCACGATTTGCCAGCCGATCCACAAGACAAACCATGCCCATATACCGCCAGGTGCCGAGTCGATCATATACGCGAAGTACCCCGGCTCCTTCACGCGAGCGTCGTATCACAAAGTGACGTCCAGCACGGCCGCCACGGCCAGGAGCATCGCATCCGCCCGCCGTCCGCAAAAAATCGGCGAGACCATGCGGAGACGGGCCAACGGATACAGCACCAGCAAGGGCAACGACCAGGCCGATGCACCGACCCAGCCATGCCCCGCGCCCGCCAGCCCAAGGGCAAGCGCCTGGGTCGCGAGCCAGAGCCCCGTCCCGACGGCAATGCCGGCCATGATCTTGAAAATGACGCCTATCCTATGAATCTTTGATGGTGACAGGGTGGCAGAGAAGCGCGGCAAGGGCCAGCCGTCGAGCCGCGATACGTAATATACACGCGCTACATGACATCAATATTATACCAAAATTACGCACTGCAATCGGTTGACGGCCGCCCTATTGCGTTGCAGCAATGCGGCCATGACGACACTCCCTCCCATCGCCAACAATGCCGACATCCGATTCCTGGGCGCCCAGCTGGGCGACGTGATCCGCCGTTATGGCGGCGACGCGCTGTTCGAGGCGACCGAGGCCATTCGCCGCGCCTCGGTCAATCGGCATCGCGGCCTGGGCGACGATGCCGAGGTGGACCTGCAGCTAGAACGGCTGGCACTTGATGAGACGCTGGATTTCGTGCGCGGCTTCATGCTGTTCTCGATGCTCGCCAACCTGGCCGAGGACCGGCAGGGCATCGCACGCGAGCCCGCCGCCGATATCGCCGATGTGCTGGAGACGCTGGCCGGCCAGGGGATCGACCGCGACGCCGCGATGGAGCTGCTGTCGCGGGCGCTGGTCGTGCCCGTGCTGACCGCGCACCCGACCGAGGTGCGGCGCAAGAGCATGATCGACCACCGCAACCGCATCGCCGAATTGCTGGCGATGCGCGATGCGGGACGGACGGTGACGCCCGATGGCGACGATGTGGAAGCAGCGATCGGGCGCCAGATCGCGCTCCTCTGGCAGACGCGCGTGCTGCGCCGCGAAAAGCTCTACGTCACCGACGAGGTGGAGACGGCGCTGTCCTACCTGCGCGACGTGTTCCTGCCGGTGCTGCCTGCGCTCTATCAGCGCTGGGACAAGGCGTTCGGCGCGCGCGTGCCCGCCTTCCTGCGCCCCGGTTCGTGGATCGGCGGCGACCGCGACGGCAATCCCTTCGTCACCGCCGACTCGCTGACCACCGCGCTCGCCCAGGCCGCCGATGCCGTCCTGACCCATTACTGCCAGGCGGTGCACGCGCTGGGGGCCGAGCTGTCCATCTCGACCGGCCATGCTCAGGTGGACGCGGCGGTGCTGGCGCTGGCCGAAGCGAGCGGGGACGAGGCGCTCAGCCGCTCGGACGAACCCTATCGCCGCGCGCTGTCGGGCATCTATGCGCGCCTCGCCGCCACCCATCAGGCGCTGACCGGCAAGACCCCGCCCCGCCCCGGCAAGCTGACCGGCGAGCCCTATCCCAACCCAAAGGCGCTTCGCACCGATCTGGTCGCGATCGCGCGCGGGCTGGCGGCGCAGGGCGACGGCGCGCTGGCGGGCGGCGGCGCGCTCGGGCGCCTGATCCGCGCGGTCGAGACCTTCGGTTTCCATCTCGCCACGCTCGACCTGCGGCAGAATTCGGCGGTGCATGAGCGCGTCGTCGCCGAACTGCTGAAGGTCGCCGGGGTCGAGGCGGATTATCTGGCGCTGGACGAGGATGCCCGCGTCGCGCTGCTGCGCCGCGAACTGGCCAATGCCCGGCCGCTGTTCAGCCATTATGCCGATTATTCGGACGAGACCCGCTCCGAACTGGCGATCGTCCAGGCCGCCGCCGATGCACATGCCAAATATGGCCCGAAGTGCATCACCAATTACATCGTCTCGATGGGCAAGTCGGTGTCCGACCTGCTCGAGATCAACCTGATGCTGAAGGAATTCGGCCTTTATCGTCCCGGCGAGCCGGCCACCGCCGCGATCATGGCCGTGCCGTTGTTCGAGACGATCGAGGATCTGGAGGCCGGGCCGGAGATCATGCGCGCCTATTTCGGCCTGCCCGAAATCGCCGCAATCGTCCGTGCACGCGGGCATCAGGAGGTGATGATCGGCTATTCGGACTCGAACAAGGATGGCGGTTACCTGACCTCCACCTGGTCGCTGTCCAAGGCGTCGAGCGCCTTCCGCCCGGTCTTCGAGGACGCGGGTGTGCGGATGCAGCTGTTCCACGGCCGCGGCGGCGCGGTGGGGCGTGGCGGCGGCAGCGCCTTTGCCGCGATCCGCGCCCAGCCGCACGACACGGTGCAGGGCCGCATCCGCATCACCGAACAGGGCGAGGTGATCGCGGGCAAATATGGCACGCGCGACGCCGCACTGGGCAATTTGGAAGCGATGGCCTCGGCCACCCTGCTCGCCAGCCTGGAGCCGGATCGGCTGTCCGATGCCGACAATGCGCGCTTCACCGCCGCGATGGAGACGATGTCGGCGACCGCCTTCACCACCTATCGCGATCTGGTCTACGGCACCGAAGGCTTCCGCACCTTCTTCCGCCAGATGACGCCGATCGCCGAAATCGCCGGGCTGAAGATCGGCAGCCGCCCGGCCAGCCGCAAGAAGTCCGACGCGATCGAGGATCTGCGCGCCATCCCTTGGGTTTTCAGCTGGGCCCAGGCGCGCGTGATGCTGCCGGGCTGGTTCGGGGTCGGCGTCGCCATCGCGCAGTTCGAGGACAAGGCGCTGCTCGCCGAAATGGCCAAGAGCTGGCCGTTCTTCGCCGCGACGCTGGCGAATATGGAGATGGTGCTGGCCAAGTCCGACATCGGCATCGCGCGGCGCTATGCCGGGCTGGTCGAGGACGAGGGCTTGCGCGACTCGATCTTCGGGCGAATCCATGACGGCTGGCACCGCTCGCGTGACGGGCTGCTGACGGTGACGGGCCAGACGCGCCTCCTGTCCGACAACCCTGCGCTGGAGGCGTCGATCCGCCTGCGCCTGCCCTATATCGAGCCGCTCAACCTGCTCCAGATCGAGCTGATGAAGCGCCACCGCGCGGGCGAGAGCGATCCGCGCATCGGCGAGGGCATCCTGCTGTCGATCAACGGCATCGCCACGGCCTTGCGCAACAGCGGCTGACGAACGTGACGGATTTTGTCGTTCGTTATGAAGGCGGGCTTAGCTGCCGGACCGAGCATCCGGAGTCGGGGGCGGTGCTCGTCACCAACGCGTCGCAGGAACTGGGCGGCAGCGGCGAAGGCTTTTCGCCCAGCGACCTGTTGTCGGTGTCATTGGGCGGCTGCGTGCTCAGCATCATGGCGATGGCGGGACAGGTCGCCGGGCTGGAGCTGGCAGGGGCGACCGCGACCGTCACCAAGGAAATGGGCAATACGCCGCGCCGGATCACGACGCTGGCCGTGACGGTGCGCGTGCCGGGCCACCATGACGCCGCCATGCGCAAGCGCCTGGAAACGGCGGCGGCGGCCTGCCCGGTCCATGCGGTGCTGGGCATCGACGCGCCAATCGCGATTATCTGGGACGAGGAAAACTGAAGTCCTCCCCGGTACGGGGAGGTGGCAGGCCGAAGGCCTGACGGAGGGGGGCTTTCTCATAGGTCATCCCTCGCGGCACTCCCCCTCCACCAGCTTCGCTGGTCCCCCTCCCCGTATCGAGGAGGATTTTAGTGGCCGACCTGTCGCGCTTCCTCGGCCGTGAAGCCCTCGACCATCGCGCGGAACGTCGCCTCCGCCACATCCGGGTTCAAACCGTGCGTCACCGCCTTCTCCCGGATGCGCGTCAGGATTTGCCGGATCCGCGCCTCGTCGCGTACCGTTGCGGCGGAGGTCTTGAACCGCCCAGCCTCCCTGACATAGCGCGCGCGTTCGGCCATCAGGCGCAGGATCTGGTCGTCGATCCGGTCGATATTCGTACGCACCTCGCCGAGGTTGCCGCAACAGGGGGTAGAGGGCGGCTCGGTCGTCTGGGCCTGAAGCGTCGCGGGCCACAGAGCAACCGATATAAGGGCCGATGACAGGAACAGGCGCATCCGCAATCTCCGACACGCAAATAAGGTCAGGACCGATAGGGCCTCCGCATTCCTGCCGCCAGTGACATCGCCATCATCCGCCGCGTGCCGCCTCGGACGCGCCACCTTGCACCACGACCAGCGCGGCCAGGCCGATCGTCGCCACCGCCGCCAGCAGCACCGCTTCGCGCATCTCGGGGAACTGGCGCGGCGGATAGCTCATGCCAGTGCCAGCGCCCGCTCGCCCCGTTCATGCGCGAGCAGCCACTGCTTCGCCGCCAGTCCGCCCGCAAAGCCGGTCAGCGTGCCGTTCGCGCCGATCACCCGGTGGCATGGCGTCACGATCGACAGCGGGTTGCGCCCGTTGGCCGCCCCCACCGCGCGTGAGGCCCCCGGCCGCCCGATCGCGGCGGCGAGCGCGGCATAGCTGCGCGTCTCGCCATAAGGAATGGCGCCCAGGCCGGTCCATACGCTCTTCTGGAACTCGGTGCCGACGGGATCGAGCGGCAGGTCGAAGGCACGTCGCTGCCCGGCGAAATAGTCGGTCAGCTGGCGCACCGCTTCCGCCAGGATCGCATGGGCCGGATCGCTGCGCCGTTCGGGCAGGGGCACGCGGCCTTCCCGCTCCTCGGCCCACAGGACCGCGCGCAGGCCCTGCCCACTTGCCACAAGGGTCAGCTCGCCCACCGGCGAGGCCATGGTGCATTCGCTCAACATGGGCCCATCCTAACCGATGACGGCGCGCGATGCGTCCCGCTTCTTGCGGTCAAACCAGAAAGGGCGCGGCGATCTCGGGCGTGACGCGCAGCAACCGGCCAGTGGCGCGGTCGATCAGCGCCCAGGTCGTCACCGCTTCCACCTTCACCAGGCCCTGCGCATCCAGAAAGCGGACATGCCGGTCGAAACGCGCGCCCTTGGGCGGGTTCGGCACCCAGGTTTCCGCCGTCACCGTCTCGCCCGCCACGACATTGCCGCGATAGTCGATCTCATGCCGCGTCACGACCCAGACATGGGCGGCGGCATGCTCGGGGGGCACGACGGACTCCCAATGCGCGCCTGCGATCGCCTGAATCCACTGGACCCACACGGCGTTGTTCACATGACCCAGCTCGTCGATATGCTCCGGGCGGGCGGTGAAGCTCAGCGTGAAACGACTCATGCCTGTTCGTTCGACTCCTTGTGCCTCTGCCAGAGCGTGTGAAGGCCCCAGCCGATCGTGGCGGCGACCATGACCAGCGCCGCCGCCATCAGGATATGCGCCAGGCTGGGGCGATAGCGTGCCGCCAGCTCCTGAAACGCTTCGCCGAACAGATAACCGATGCCGGTGAACATCGCCGCCCAACATGCGGCGGACGCCGCATTGACTGCGACGAACAGCCGGGTCGACACCGTACTGGTGCCCAGCGCCACCGGGCTGATCGTGCGCAGGCCATAGAGGAAGCGGAAACCGAAGATGAAGCCGACCGGATAGCGCTCCATCAGCCTGGTGACGCGCGTATAGACGCGCCGCCGCTTCAGCTTGCGCACCCAGCGCCCGTCCCGCGCACGCCGCCCGAAGGTAAAGAAGATCTGGTCGGCGACGAAGGATCCGATCGCGGCGGCGAAGAAGGCGGCGGGCCAGGCGATCAGCCCCTGATGCGCCAAGATGCCCCCCGTGACGACCGCCGTTTCCCCCTCGACGCCTGCGCCGAACGCGATCGCGATGACGCCGTAGCGCGCGACGATCGCCTCGATGCTCAGGATTCCACTCCCATCTGCCACAGGACGAAGGCGTGTTCCTCCGCGCCTTCGCGCAAGGATTCGAACCGGCCCGACTTGCCGCCATGGCCGGCGCCCATATTGGTCTTGAGCAGCAGCAGATTGTCATCGGTCTTGGTCGCGCGCAGCTTGGCGGCCCATTTGGCGGGCTCCCAATAGGTGACGCGCGGATCGTTCAGCCCGCCCGAGATGAACATCGGCGGATAGGCCTGGGCGGTGACATTGTCATAGGGGCTGTAGCTGCGGATCAGCTCGAACCCCGCCTTATCCTCGATCGGGTTGCCCCATTCGGGCCATTCGCCCGGCGTCAGCGGCAGCTCGGCATCCATCATCGTGTTGAGCACGTCGACGAAGGGCACATCGGCGATCACCGCGCCCCAGAGTTCGGGATCGGAATTGACGACCGCGCCCATCAGCTCGCCGCCCGCCGAGCGGCCCGCGATCGCGATCTGGCCAGCCTTGGTCCAGCCGCCGTCGATCAGCCCCTTCGCCACGTCGACAAAGTCGTGGAAGGTGTTGGTGCGCTTCTCCAGCTTGCCGTCCAGATACCATTGCTGGCCCAGATCGTCGCCGCCGCGAATATGCGCGATGGCATAGGCGAAGCCGCGATCGAGCAGGCTCATACGGCCCGTCGAGAAGCCCGGCGGAATGGCATAGCCGTACGCGCCATAGGCATAGAGGAACAGCTTGCCCGATCCGTCGCGCGGGAAATCCTTCGGATAGACGATCGACACCGGCACCATCGTCCCGTCGCGGCCTGCGATCTTCAGCCGCTCGGTCCGGTATTTGTCCGCGTCATAGCCCGAGGGGATTTCCTGGACCTTCAGCACGGTCATCCCACCCGTCGCCACGTCATAGTCATAGACGGTGCCCGGCGTGACCATCGACTCATAGCCGAGGCGCAGGACCGATACGTCGTACTCGGGATTGTCGCCCAAGCCGGCGGTGTAGCTCGGCTCGGGGAATTCGATCCGTTGCGGAACGGTCGGCGCGTCGTAGCGGTGGATGGCGATCCGGTCCAAGCCGTCCTCGCGCCCCTCGACCACGAAGAAATCCTTATAGCACTCGACCCCGGTCATGTAGAAATGCGGGTTCGGCGCGATCAGCTCGTGCCAGTCGCCAGGTGCCTCGATCGAGGCGGTGCAGAGGCGGAATTGCGGGTCCACGTCGTTGGTGTGGATGAACAGCGTGCCGTCATGCTCGTCCACGTCATATTCGCGGCCCTCCTTGCGAGGCGCGACCAGGATGGGTTCGGCAAAGACATTGTCGGATGGCAGCAGCCGTACTTCGCTGGTGACATGGTCGCCGGTCGCGATCACGATCCAGTTGCGCGCGGAGGTCTCGACAACGGCGACGCGATAGCCTTCGTCGTCTTCGTGGAACAGCTCGACGTCCTGCGCGACATCGGTGCCCAGCTTGTGGAAACGCGCATTGTCGGTCCGCCACTGCGCGTTCGCCACGCCGTAGAGAAAGCCGCTGTCGTCCGCGACCCAGACGATTTCCGACAACATGCCGGGAATGACTTCGGGCAGATGTTCGCCGGTGGTCAGGTCCTTGATCCGGACCTCGAACCGCTCCGAGCCATTGTCGTCGATCGCATAGGCGAGATAACGGCCATTGTTGCTGATCGAAAAGGCGCCCAGCCGGAAATATTCCTTGCCCTCGGCCAGCGCGGGTTCGTCGAGCAGCAGTTCGTCCGGGCCGCCCGCAACGGGCTTGCGCCACCATTTGCGATACTGGCCGCCCGTCTCGAACGCGGTCCAATACAGCCAGTCGCCGTCCTTTTGCGGGACCGAGGATTCGTCCTCCTTGATCCGGCCCTTCATCTCTTCATAGAGCCGGTCGATCAGCGGCTTTCGCGGGGCCATGACCGCCTCGAAATAAGCGTTCTCAGCCTCGACATAGGCGAGCACGTCCTTGTCCTCGACCTCCGGATAGGCGGGGTCCTTCAGCCAGGCATAGGGGTCTTCGATCGTGATCCCATGGGCGGTGAAGCTATGCGGACGGGTTTCGGCGACGGGGGGCTTGAGCGCGGCGGGTTCGGTCATCGCCCGGATGTAGCTAGGCTTGGCCGCCGCCGGAAGGGGGCGGCTATGGTTTCTCCCTCCCCAGCAGCCGTTCACGCTGAGCGAAGTCGAAGCGCACGCCCCGCGCTTGGCCACGAAGGGAATCCCGTGGCCTTCGACTTCGCTCAGGCTGAACGGAGGTGGGATTCAGCCCTTCCACCATCCGCCAGCGTCCAGCTCTCCCGCCAGCGCAGCACCGGCGTCTCGCCCTCCCATTCCACCGGCAACCAGACATAACGCCCGTCGATCGCATTCTCCGGCCGCCAGCGATCGGCCATGAAGATAAAGCGCGGCTCGCCGCCCGGACGCTCGGGCGGGAGCGGCAGGACGAAGGTCGATTGCGAGTGGAAGGTCGTCTTCCGGTCATCCTCGCTCCCGCGCACCGGATTGCCCAGCGCGCGCCACGGCCCCGTCACCCGGTCCGCGACATAGACCCGCCCCGGATTGGGCCGCCAGCCGGTGAGCCCTGAGGCGAACATGTAATAGCGCCCCTTGGCCTTGAAGATCGCGGGCGCCTCGTTCCCGCCGTCCGGCAGCGCGCGGACATAATAGCCGTCATGGCGCGTCCAGTCGGGCGCGAGCCGCGCGATCTGGAGCGTATCATTCTCCTCCGAGGCATAGACATGCCAGGCCGTGTCGCCATCGACGAAGATCGTCATGTCGCGCGCCATCTGCCCGCCGGCAAAGTCGCGCGCCAGCACGGTACCCGGCGCCTTGTCCTCGGCCGTCGCATTGGCAGGCCAGATACCCGGATTGACCCTCCCGGCACGCAGGAAGCGGAACGGCCCCTGCGGCCGGTCGGCGACCGCGACGCCCGCCTGCGCCGCGCCGTAACCGCGCCCCTTCAGCTCCAGATGGAACCACATCACGAATTGGCCGGTGCGGCGGTTATGGACGACCTTGGGCCGCTCCAGGATACAGCCGCGCGTGATCGGGCTGGCCGGATCGTCCGATACCGCCAGCGCCACCCCCTCGTCGCGCCAGTTCACCAGATCGGTGGAGCTATAGGCATGGACGCCGACCAGCGCGGTATTGCCTTCCTCGCCCGCCGTCTTGTGCTCGCCATGCCACCACCAGCGCCCGCCATGGCGCAGCAGCCCGCCACCATGGGCGTTGATGGCGACGCCGTTCGTGTCGCTCCACACCTCGCCAGGGCGAAACGCCTGGGCTTCGGCGGCCCGCGCCATGCTGCTCGCCAGCGCCGCTGCGCCCGCTCCTACCAAAATGCTTCGCCGGTCGATCATCCGCTATCCTCCCATCGCAATCGTATACGATGCGCCATGATCCGCAAGGCTCGACGCTGCGCGGACACAGGGCTAGACCCGGCCATCCTATTCCATTCAGGTTGTTCCATGTCCCATTCCGCCCGCCTCGCCGCCCTTCGTGCCCAATTGGCCGCCCAAGGGCTCGACGGTTTCGTCGTGCCGCTGACCGACGAGCATATGAGCGAATATGTCGGCGACTATGCGCAGCGCCTTGGCTGGCTGACCGGGTTCGGCGGTTCGGCGGGCAGCGCGGTGGTGCTGGCGGACAAGGCGGCGATCTTCACCGACGGCCGCTATACGCTGCAGGTGCGCGAGCAGGTGTCGGGCGAGGACTATGCCTATATCCCCGTGCCGCAGGACAGCGTGGCGGCCTGGCTGGGTCGCGAGGCGGCGGCGGGGCAGCGGATCGGGTACGACCCCTGGCTGCACACGCGCCAGCAGGTGGCCGACATGACCGCCGCGCTGGCGGATCGTGAGGCGGAACTGGTCGCGGTGACGGCCAACCCGATCGACGCCGTCTGGACCGACCGCCCCGCCCCCTCCCCCGCCGTGCTGACCGTGCAGGACGATGCGGTGGCGGGCGAAAGCTCGGCCGCCAAGCGCGCGCGGATCGGCGAATGGCTGGCCGAGCAGCGCGCCGATGCGGTGGTGCTGTCGGCGCTCGACTCGATCGCCTGGGCGCTCAACGTGCGCGGCACCGATGTCGCACATACGCCGGTCGCCCTGTCCTATGCGATCGTCCATGCCGACGGCGAGACCGACCTGTTCGTCGCGCCCGAGAAGATCACGCCCGAGGTCCGCGCGCATCTGGGCAATGCGGTGCGGCTGCACGAGCGCGCAGCGTTCGAGGGCTATCTGACCGGCTTTGCGGGCAAGCGCGTCGTCGCCGATCCCGAGCGGGCGGTCGCCGCCATCGCGCAGGCGCTGGAGGCGGGCGGGGCCAAGGTGTTGGCGCTTCGCGACCCAGTGGTGCTGACCAAGGCGATCAAGAACCCCGCCGAAGTCGCCGGGCACCGCGCCGCCTCGGTGCGCGACGGCGCGGCGATGGTGCGCTTCCTGCGCTGGGTGGAGGCGGAATGCCCCAAGGGCGGGCAGACCGAACTCTCCGCCGCCGCGCAGTTGCTGGCGTATCGCGAGGCGACGGGCCTGCTCAAGGACACCAGCTTCTCGACCATCTCGGCGACGGGCGCACATGGCGCGAGCCCGCATTATCACGTCACCGAGGAGTCCAACGCGGCGATCGAATTGGGTCAGCTGTTCCTGATCGACTCGGGCGGGCAATATCAGGATGGCACCACCGACATCACCCGCGTGATGCCGATCGGCGCACCCACGGACGAGATGCGCGACCGCTTCACCCGGGTACTGAAGGGGCATATCGGCCTGGCCACCGCCGTCTTCCCGGACGGGACGCTGGGCGGGCACCTCGACTCGCTGGCACGGCGGCCGCTCTGGGAGGTCGGGCTGGACTATGCGCATGGCACCGGCCACGGCGTCGGCGCGTACCTGTCGGTGCATGAGGGGCCGCAGCGTATCGCCGCGCCCAACTATCCCGGCGGTGCCGCGATGGAGCCGCTGCGCGCAGGGATGATGCTGTCCAACGAGCCGGGCTATTACAAGGCGGGCGAATATGGCATCCGCATCGAGAATCTGGTGCTGGTCGAACCGCGCGAGATTGCGGGGGCGGACCGGGACATGCTGGGGTTCGAGACGCTGACCCTGTGCCCGATCGAGCGGACGCTGATCGTGGCGGACCTGCTGACAGCCGGGGAGCGGGACTGGCTCAACGCGTATCATGCGCGAGTGGCGGAGGTGCTGGCGCCGGAAGTGGAGGGCGCGGATCGCGAATGGTTGCTGGAGAAGTGCGCGGCCATTTGATCTCACGCGAAGCCGCGAAGAGGAAAGAAGGTTGGTTCGCGCAGAGGCGCAGAGAACGCAGAGGTGTCCCGCCCGCCGCGCCAGCGGCCCTCCTGCCTCATGCGCGGAAGAATAGAGGGCGCTGCGCGCGACGCGCACTCTCTGCGCGCTCCGCGCCTCTGCGCGAACCAAACTTTCTCTTTGCGTCCTCGCGGCTTCGCGTGAACACCAAAAACGCCGCGCAGGAGAGGCCTCCCACGCGGCGTTTTGCGCGCCTTTAGCGACACAGCAACTGGGCCCCGGCCTTCGCCGGGTAACAGGTATTCCCCTCCCCTTACCGCCCGAGCAGCACCCGCGCCTGGCCCGCGATCTGGGCCAGCATCGCGGCGTTGGGTTGGGCCGCCAGGCGCGCCCGGTCGATCACCGCCTTGAACTGACCGACCCGCGCGGCGTTGCGCTCCAGCCACGCTTCGACCGCCGCTTCCGGATCGGTCCCGCCCGCACGGCCCAGGAAGTCCAGCCGCTGCTGCTGAAAATCGCGCGCCAGCCCTGCGATCAGCAGGCGCTCCCAAGGATCGCTGGGGTTGATCCGCGCCGCCTGACCCTGTGCCCAGTCGAGCCCCAGCGCCTGGCCCAGACGGGTAAAGGCATGGGTCAGTCGCGTTTCGTCGAGCGACAGGCGCTGGCCCAGATCGGCCAGCCCCACCGCACCGTCGAGTTCGGACACCCGCACCACCCGCGCCGCAAGATCGGCGGGTGCCCCCGCCTCCTCCAGCGCGGCGACGACCCGCGCGCTCTGCGCCTTGGCCTCGTCGCGTAGCAGCGCAGGCGTTTCGGCCGCCAGCCGTTCGATTCCCGGCTGCAACCGCTCCAGCGCCGCACCGGGGGCCGTGCCCGCCGGCATCGCGCGCAGCAAATCGGCGATCTGCGAGCGCGTCGCCCGCGCCACCTCGTCGAACAGCGCGATGCGCGCAGCTTCGGGCATCGCCGCCGTCTCGATCGCGGTCCACAGGCCACCCAAGTCGAACAGCCGCTCGACCACGACGAACATCGCCGCGATATCGGCCATCGCCGCGCCTTCCTCCTCGGCCAGTTCGAAGGGGTGGAGGATGCCCAGCCGGTTGACGATGCGATTGGCGAGCTTGGTCGCGACGATCTCGCCGCGCAGGCGATGCTGGTCGATCGCCTCGCCGAATGCCTCGCGCATCGCGGGCGGGAAGGCCGCGTGCAGATCGGGGAGCAGTTCGTCGTCCAGCGCCAGCGCGCTGTTCTCGATCGCGTCCTGCAAGGTCAGCTTGGCCGTCGCCAGCAGCACGGCGAGTTCGGGCCGGGTCAGCGATATGCCGTCCTGCCCCCGCCGCAACAGCACGTCGTTGCTCGCCAGCCCCTCGACCGCGCGATCGAGCCGCCCGGCGCTCTCGAAGATTTCGATGACCCGGACATAGCTGGGCATCGCGCCCGCCCCGTCCGCCTCGGCGATCGACAGGCCGAGCGTCTGGAGCCGGTTATCCTCCAGCACGATATGCGCCACGTCATCGGTCATCGACGCGAGCAACCTGTTGCGGTCGTCCTCGGCCAGACGGCCCTCGATCATCTCGCGGTTGAGCGCGATCTTGATGTTGACCTCGTTATCCGAACAATCGACGCCCGCCGAATTGTCGATAAAGTCGGTGTTGATCCGCCCGCCCCGCTCGGCAAAGGCGATGCGCGCGGCTTGCGTGACGCCCAGATTGGCGCCCTCACCGATCGCGATGACGCGCAGGTCTTCGGCATCGACGCGCAGGCGGTCATTGGCCGGATCGCCCACCTGGACGTTATTCTCCGCCGCCGCCTTGATGTAGGTCCCGATGCCGCCGAACCAGAGCAGGTCGGCCGGGGCCTTCAGGATCGCCGAGATCAGCGCCGCCGGCTCCAGCGACGTGGCGGTGATGCCCAGTGCCTCGCGGACTTCGTCCGACAGCGGGATGGTCTTGGCCGAGCGCGGGAAGACGCCGCCGCCTTCCGAGATCAGGCTGGTGTCGTAATCCGCCCAGCTCGACCGGGGCAAAGCGAACATGCGCGCCCGCTCGTCCCAGCTGATCGCGGGATCGGGATCAGGGTCGAGGAAGATGTGGCGATGGTCGAACGCCGCGACCAGCTTGATCGCCTTGGATAGCAACATCCCGTTGCCGAACACGTCGCCCGACATGTCGCCGCAGCCGACGACGCGGATGGGTTGCGTCTGCACATCGACACCGCGCTCGGCGAAGTGGCGCTGGACCGAGACCCAGGCGCCCTTGGCGGTGATGCCCATCGCCTTATGGTCATAGCCCTGACTGCCCCCGGAGGCGAAGGCGTCGCCCAGCCAGAAGCCGCGCTCCAGCGCCAGCGCATTGGCGACGTCGGAGAAGGTCGCGGTGCCCTTGTCGGCGGCGACGACGAAATAGGGGTCTTCGCCATCCAGCACGCGCACGCCGTCCGGGTGCACCACCGTGCCCTCGACGATATTGTCGGTAATCGACAGCAGCGCGCGGATGAACACGCGGTAGCTTTCCTTGCCCTCGGCCGCCCAACCGTCACGGTCGGTGACGGGCGACGGCAACTGCTTGGGATAGAAACCGCCCTTCGCGCCCGTGGGCACGATGACCGCATTCTTCACCCGCTGCGCCTTCATCAGGCCCAGAATCTCGGTACGGAAGTCGTCGCGGCGATCCGACCAGCGCAGGCCCCCGCGCGCGACCGGCCCGGCGCGCAGATGGATACCCTCGACGCGGGGGCTATAGACCCAGACCTCGCGCCACGGCAGCGGGGCGGGCAGGCCCGGAATCCTGTGGCTGTCCAACTTGAACGCCAGCGCTTCCTTGCCCGCCTCGGCAAAGGCGTTGGTGCGCAGGGTCGCCGCGATCATGTCGCGGAAGCTGCGCAGGATACGGTCGTCGTCGATCGCCGACACGGCATCCAGCCCGGCCGCGATCGCGGCGTCCGCAGCAGCGATGTCGCCGCCCGCCTGCGGGTCATGCGCGGCGGTAAACCGCTCGATCAGCGCGGTCGCCAGCTTCGGCGCACGGCGCAGCGCGTCGACCACGGTAGTCAGCCCATAAGGCAGCCCAGCCTGGCGCAAGTATCGGAACCAGGCGCGGAACAGCACCACCGCCTGCGGGCTCAGCCCCACATCGACGATCAGCCGGTTGAACGCGTCATTCTCCGCCTTGCCCTCCAGCACGGCGGCGATCGCGCCCTCCAGCACCGCCGCGCCCTTGGGCTCGGTGGTCGCCTCGGTCTCGACGATGAAGTCGTGGACGAAGGGATCGGCATCGTCGCGCAACCGGGTCGGCAGCTCGCCGATCACGCGGAAGCCGAAATTCTCCAGCACCGGCACCGCGTCCGACAAGGGCAGCGCGCCGTTCAGCTTGTAGATCTTCAGCTGGCGATCCTGCCCCGGCTGGATCGGGAACAGGCGGACCGACCGGCTCCCCTCATTTTCCAGCGAGGCCAGGCGCAGAATGTCGGCCGCCGCTTCCGATGCATCGCTGACATTGCGGTAATTGGTCGGGAAGCCATTGGCCCAGCGCAGGGCGAGGCGCGCCGCGCGCGGGGCGGGCACCTGCTCGGCCAGCGCCGCCTCGACATCGGGCATCCAGCCGCGCACCATCTTGCGCAGCCGCTCGGACAGCGCCGCCGTATCGGGCAGGCGGCCGTCCTGGCGCAGGTCGATCGTATAGCGGATCAGCGCAACGACGCCGTCCTCCAGCGCGATCGACCAGTTGAGCAGCGAGCCGTTCGCCGCCTCGCCCAGCATGTCGCCGATCGCGACACGCCGCGCGGTGGTCAACTCGTCGCGCGGCAGCCAGACGAACGCGAACAGATGCCGCTGCAACACCGACCGGATCAGCACCAGCTCGGGCCGCGGCCGGTCGGCCAGCGACATGGCGGTCAGCGCCAGCTGCTCCAGCGCCTCGGCCGGGAAGGCCGTGACCAGGTCATGCGGCAGCGCGGTCAGCGCATGGGTCAGCGCCTTGCCGGTATGGCCGCGCGGATCAAAACCGAACTTGGCCTGGAGCGCCGCCAACCGCGTGCGCAGCACCGGCACCTCATGCGGCGGGCTGGCGAGCGCGGCGCTGGTCCACAGCCCCGCATGGATCGACAGGCCGACAGCGCGGCCCCCTTCCATCACCGGCACCAGCACCAGGTCGAGCGGCACCGAACGATGCACGGTCGAGATCGCGTTGGACTTGAGCAGCAACGGCGCCGCCCCACCTTGCGCAAAATAGTCCAGCGCGCGCTGGCGCGAGGTTTCGGCGAGCAGCGGAACCTTGTGCGGCGTCCTCGCCACGCCCAGTGCGGGCGCATCGCGACCATCCTCATACCATGTCTCATGGCCGAGCAGCGTCAGCTTGCCGCCCAGGAACCACAGCAGCAGCGCGGCCCCCTCGCCATTCTTCTCGCCCAGCGTAGTTGCGTCGGCGGCCAGCGCATCCTGCAACCCAGACCAGTCGACCACGGCCGCACGCACATCGGCCAGCACGGCGCGTAAGTCGTCGACCAGCCCGCGCCGGTCGCGCGCATCGGCGCGTTCCATTTCCAGATAGATGAAGGATTCCGACCGACCGCCCGCGCCGATCGCCTGAAGCTCGCCCTCCGCATCGCGGGTCACGGGCAGGACGGGGTGGATCACCCGGTCGATCGCAATGCCGTCCGCGCCCACCATCGCCGCGATCGAATCGACCAGGAAGGGCATGTCGTCATTGACGATGGCCAGGCGCATCCGGCGATGCGTGTCGTCGCCCGACATCGGCTCCAGCGCGATCGACGGCTCTCCCGGCGACCGCTGATGGGCCACCCCCGCGACGAAGGCCGCCGCAGCAGCCACCTCCGCGGGGCCGAACCCCTGCAATTCCGCCGGAAGGGCGCCCTGGGTCAGCCGTGCGGCAATCGCGTCGGCCATCGGATGCGACATATTCGGTGCCATGGGCGCTAGTCCTAGGCCTGGCCTTCGCGCCGCTCAACCCTCTGGAGCAGCAGAAAAGATGTTGCGCCGCAGCGCAACTTTCATTGCGAAGCGCGCAATACCCTGTCGGCCAGCCGCGCATCGCCGACCACCGATCCGGTGATCTCGACACCGCCGTCTGCGTCGACCCGCCCGACGAGCACGACCGGCGTGCCCGGCGCCGCATCGGTCGCAAACGCGACCCGTGCGTTTTGGCGTGGCGGAGCGGCAGGCGCACGCGGCGCCGTGTCCGGGCGCCACAGCGCGGCGGCATCCTCGGCGGGCGGCGTGACGGGCTCTGCCAAGGATTCGAGCAGCGACGAATCGAGCGTCGCCTGCAACAGCGGATCGGCCACTTCCTTCCAGCTGACCACGCCGTGCACGAAATCGATCATCAGGCCATCGGAGGAATAGGGCAGCAGGATGGCGCGATACAGGGTGGTATGGCCGCGCCCGTTGACGAACTCGGCCTCAAAACCGGCCGGAGCCTGCCGGCCGAGTATCTGATCGCAATGCAGGGTCAGCCGGGCGAGCAGCGAGCCCTGGGGCAGATCGGCGATCCGCTCCGGCCGCCCGGTCATCCCGCACTCGTCGCGCAGTCCGCTGCCGATATAGGCGATGATGGGATCGTCCGGATTGCCCCGAAAATCGAGCAGGACCGAATGCGGCGCGAAATCGCCGATCGCCTCCGGGTCGAGTGCCCCGATCACCGGAAAGCGCGCATCACCGAGCAGCGAGGCCCAGTGGTGATAGGCACGGGCATGAAGCCGCCGCTCCTGCCCCGCCAGGCCCGACAGCGCATCCTCGGGGTCGCCCCCCGCCGGAACGGCGGCGGCATGCGGCGGGCGGGTGATCACGGTCTTCCTGGCCATGCCCCCCACCTGCACGCCCCATAGTTAACCGCCCGTAAATATCAAAGACACTTGCCAGCCCGCAATCCACCTGTTAAGCGCGCCCACCTCGACCGGACACCAGCCGGTCCGAGCCAAGACGGGCCGCTTTAGCTCAGCTGGTAGAGCATCGCATTCGTAATGCGGGGGTCACAGGTTCGAGTCCTGTAAGCGGCACCACTCCCGGTCAAAGATGGGCACCGCGCCCTCTTTGACGGGAAGTCCGACAGAGACGCCATTTTCTAGGCTCGAAACAGGGCCCGAAATGACTATCTCATGGTCCGACACGCTGACGTTCGAGACGAACACCTTGAGGTAGGACGAACGAAGCGAACTGTCGTCGCCTCGCATTTTGTCACGCAGCATGTCGCCGAAACGATCGATCGTTTGTTCGTCGATCCTGCGCTTGCCCTTCGCCAGTTGCGCTTCCAGCACATCGATCCGGCTTGATACCGCCGCCAGTGCCGCCCGGTTGGTCGCCATGCGGTCGACAAACGCCGGGTCTCTCGCGCTCATCGTCCCTTCTTCGATCAGGATCAGCAGATTGCTGATCGCAGTGTTGAGCCGCGTCCGCTCCGAACGGCTTCGGGCAAAGTCCGCCTCACGTTCCGCCTGTCGACTTTGTGAGACATCGAGAACGCCCGCGAGCAATGTGCGCAACCGGTCTCTCCCCAGCAATCTCGCCTCGATCGCATCCAGAACCAGGCTATCCAGCTTTTCGCGCCGGATACTCGGACAGGCACAGGCGCCGCCACGGTTCACCCGGTCGTTGCAGACGTAGTAGGTATAGCGGCCACCTTTTCCGGTGCGGATCGTCATACCGCTTGAACAGCCGGGCATACCGCAGCGGGCGACGCCGGTGAGTAGCGTGGTGCCGGCGGCGACATGCGGCGCCATTCGCCTGGGATTGCGTGTTGCCCGCATGGCGGCTACGCGATCGAACTGGTCCCGGGTAATGATCGGGGGACAGGTGACTGCGATAGCATCTTCCACGTCCGGGGTGATCCCATCGTCGTCGGCGGTACGATCGTGATAGACGCCGGTGTACACCTCGCGCGCCAAAATGCCGGCAACATTGCTGTTGGCGAACCTCGCACCGCGCAGGGTTCGCCCCGCTTCGTTCAACTGTTTGACGATCCAGCGCCCGCCGCGTCCGATGTCGGCCCAATCGAAGATCTGGCGTACGATCGCCGCTTCGGCTTCGACGATCGCCAGCTTTCGCCGTTCCTTCTCGCCGTCCTGCCGGGCGACATAGGTTTGGTAGCCAAACGGCACCGGGCCGCCATTGTAAAAGCCTTGCCGCGCATTCTCCCTGCGGCTCTTCCGGGTGAGAATCGCCGCATCGCGCGCCTGCTCCTCGTTCATCATCGCCGCGATCGTCCGGCCAATCCGCTGGCCACGGCCTTGCCCGAAATCCTCGGTAATCGAACGGACCTCGACACCTGCGTCGTCCAGCTTGCCCACTACGTCGAAGAACAGACGCATGTTTCTGGCCATGCGGCTGAACATGAACATCAAGACCAGATCGACCGGATGATCGGCTGCGGTAGCCTTTTGCACCAGCCGCTGAAATTCGGGACGCTTGTCGGTCTGACCGCTGAAGCCGGCGTCGGCAAACTCTTCGACGATTATAATGTCATGCTTGGCCGCGTAGGCGAGAATGGCACTACGCTGGGCATCGATGCTCTGGGGCGCACCGCCCTCCTTATCGACCGACAAGCGCATGTATGCGAAAGCCCTGGTCCCGCTGCGGTTGGCTTTTGCCAATTTTCCTGTCCCTATCTGTGTTCGAACAGTGAATCGAACTCACGGGCAAGTGCGTCGAGCACGAGCATGCACTCCTGCCGGGTGACGGCGGGTTGGCCAAGCGAAGGCGGCACGTCGAGGCAGCATCGAAGCTGCGCCTCGACGTTCGCTACCTCTCGTTGTTCGTGATCACTTTCGCCTGCCATCCACAACCGATGGCGGATCGCACAATTCCAAGCGTCAACTCAGCCAGCCAAAAAATTGGTTCCGCTCGCGCCCGTGTACGACGTCTCAACGGCACGACTTTATCTAGATGAGAAGACCCACTTTCGGTCACTTGGTCAGCCCGAGCCGCTTCTCGAAACCGGTCATCCGTTAATGCCGCAGGTCGCCCGCCAACGAGGCTGTAAGCCGACCGCTCGAAGCGGCTTGAAGTGGGATTGTTCAGCGGTTGCGGAGCGATATCCGGAACGGCAGGTTTGATCAAAAGCAGGCATTCAGCTGCTTCCTCATCAGCGCCGCAGAAACATGTAGACAAATAGCAGTTCGGAATCCACCGGCTGCGGAAGTTCACCCGAAAGAGATTACGACGGGAGCGGCAAAATCGATGCACGTGGCTATGCTCGACATGGGCAACCGAAAATATGGCGATGCCACCTATTGCAATATCGATGGCGTCAGCGTCCTTGTCGACGGCGGTCATAGGGGCGACGAGGTTTCGTCCGCTAGGGTCAGGACTCGTTGATCATAGCCAGAAGATGACGGTGGCGGCGAGGGCGATGGCCGAGAAGAAGGCGGTGGGGCAGCGGTCGTAGCGG
>NZ_CAJXWX010000018.1 GCF_913062585.1 uncultured Sphingomonas sp.
TCGAACGGGTTCATCGACATCTTCACGTTCGCCAGATCGACGCCCGTCCCGTCCGCCTTCACCCGCGGCTTCACATTATAATCCAACACCCGCTTCACGGGCACGACGATCTTCATAACCACTCTCTCAATCAGAAGCTGAAGCGGCCGCCGATCGACGCCACGAATGCACGCGCATTCTGCACCTGGCCGTTGGTCAGGATCGGCGTCTGCACCGCGGTCCCCGCATAGGCGGCGGTGCGGCGGTCGATGCTGGCATTGGCGAAGTCGATATAGCTGCCCGCCGCATCCAGCGTGAAGCGCGGCGTCACCTTGTACGAGCCACCGATCGAGTAGTTCCAGCGATTGGCATCGGGAACACGCGCATCGCGATTGCCGTCCTGCGTCGGCGTGATGCCGCGCTGCACGCCCGCACGCACCGTCAGCCGGTCATTGGCCGCATAGTCGAAACCGCCGGCCAGCGACCAGCTGTTGCGGTAATTTTCGGGGATCGCGGTGTTGATCGGCGCGCCCAGCCGGATCGCGTCGAAATCCGCCCAGGTGAAGCGCACCACCTGCGCGTTCAGCGTCAGCTTGTCGGTGGTGCGGAAACGACCCGCGACGATGATCTGTGCCGGCGTGTAGAATTCCGCCGTCGCCCCGTCGATCGTCCGGTTCTGCCCGGCCAGCGGCCCGACCAGCCCGCCGACCTCCAACGTGCCCTTCAGCTTGTGCTTGATATTCGACTTATAGCTGATGCCGACGGTCGCCCAGTCATTGTGCAGCTGGACACCGGCGGTCCAGCCCAGATCCCAGCCATCGCCCTTCAGCCGCTGATAACCATCGGGCAGCGCCGAGGAGAGATTGGGCAGCGCATTGCCGAGTTCGGCCTTGGTATATTCCACGTTCAGCCCGCCGCCGACACGCAGCCAGTCGAGCACCGCGATACCGACCGAGGGCTGGATGTCGATGGTGCGCAGCTCGGTCTTCAGCGCGCTGTACCGCGCCCAGCTGCTCCCGCCATATTCGGTCGTGAAGCTGTAGGGCGAGGTGACGGCCAGGCCGACCGCGACCCGGTCGCCAAGTGGAATGGCGACCGCACCCGACGGCACGACGCCGCGATTGATCGGGTCGCTCGACACACGGTCCCCGCCGACCGGCTGGAAGGTCGTCTGGCCCGGGCGGCGGATCAGCGTGCCGTTGTCGACGACATCACCCTTCGGAATGATCGCCGAGGCGCCCAGCACCGCTTCGCCCCGCTCCATCCCCGCGATCGACGCCGGGTTCCACCAAAGCGAGGAAGCCCCGGTATCGGCGCCTTCACCCGAAAAGGCGCGGCCCTGACCACGGGTCGACTGTTCCTGAAGATAGAAAGCCTGGCCATAAGCCGCGCCCGCAAAGGCGAAGGAGGACGAGACGATGGCGGTGGCCAGCAGCGGCGCCTTGAAGGACTTTTTCATGAGCATACTCCCCAGGATTTTTTGTAATTGGCAAAAGGATCAGCGGATACGGGTCCAGGTCTGCGTCTTGCAGAGCGGCACGAAGACACAGCCGCGCACCTTCAGCGTGTCCGCCCCTTCGGGGGTCAGCTTGGCGCTATAGGTCTTGCCATCCTCGGCATTATAGATGGTGCCGCCGCTCCATGCCGCGCCATCCTGCGCAAAGCCCTGCAGGATCAGCAGGTTCTTGATCGGGCGGTTGCGCAGCTTGGGATCGCGGTTGTTCCCGTCGGTCAGGTTCGGATTGGCGCGCAACCCCTCGGACGACAGGATGCGGCCACAGACCGACGTGCCGCACTTCTGGATCTCGACCACACCGCCGCGCGTCTGGGTCTGCCAGCGACCGACGACCGAGTCCGCATTCGGACCGGCACCGGCGCCTGCAAGCGCTATCGTCATCAGGGTCAACAACATGCCTCAACTCCTCTCCATGCCCGCTGTCCGGGCCGAGACGCCGGTTGTGCCCGGTCGCCCCTGAATTTCCCTATACGTCCGTCACATGACGCATAGGATAACAATCCATCATGCCTACGATGCCGGTGACACGCAATCAAGCGCAACCGGCATCGCCATATATCAAAACGCTTCCAGCTCCAGCGCCATGGTCGAGCGCTTGCCCGACTTGATCGCCAGGAACGCCGCCGTCGCCTGTGGCAGGATGCGGTCGAAGAAGAACCCGGCGGTGGCGAGCTTGGCCTTGTAGAAGCTCGCCTCGTCGGTGCCCTCGGCCAGACGCTCGGTCGCGATCCGTGCCGACTTCAGGAAGCAATGCCCGATGCCCACCAGGCCCAGCAGGCGGAGGTAATCGGTCGCAGCAGCGCCCGCTTCCTCGGGGTCCTTCATGCCCTTTTGTGCGATCATGCCGGTGCTGAGCTGCAGCGCGCCGAAGGCCTGCTGCATCCCCGCCGCCCAGCCGGTGATGGCCTTATCATCGTGCTTTACCAGCGCCTCGACCTGCTCCGACACCGCGTGGAAGAAGGGGCGCATATAGCGGCCCATATGCGCGGGCATCTTGCGCCCGACGAGATCGAGCGCCTGGACGCCGTTGGTGCCCTCATAGATTTGCGCGATACGGGCGTCGCGGACGAACTGCTCGATGCCGTGATCGCGGATATAGCCGTGCCCACCATGGACTTGCACCGCCATGTTCGCCGCGTCGAAGGCGAGATCGGTGAACAGCGCCTTCACGACCGGGGTCATCAGCGCGACGAAGTCCGACGCGCGCGACTTGTCCGCCGGGTCCACCGCATTCGCTTCCGCATCCAGCCCCCGCGCCGCCCATTGCCCCAGCGCACGACACCCTTCCGCATAGGCGCGCATGGTCATCAGCATCCGACGCACGTCCGGGTGGACGATGACCGGATCGGCGGGCAGGTCGGGACACGCCGCTCCGCCCAGCGCGCGGCCCTGCAAGCGATCCTTCGCATAGGCCACGGCCGACTGGTACGCGACCTCATTGATGCCCAGGCCCTGAATGCCGACCGAGACGCGCTCGGTGTTCATCATGGTGAACATCGCGGCCAGGCCCTTGTTCAGCTCTCCCACGACCCAGCCCTTGGAATCGTTGAACTCCAGCTGGCAGGTGGCCGAGGCCTTCAGGCCCATCTTATGCTCGATCGCCGCCACGCTGACGCCGTTCGCGGGGCCGACCGAACCGTCATCCTTGGGCAGATATTTCGGCACCAGGAACAGGCTGATCCCCTTCACCCCCTTGGGCGCATCGGGCGTGCGCGCGAGAACGAGGTGAATGACATTGTCGGTCAGGTCATGGTCGCCCGCCGAGATGAAGATCTTGCCGCCGGTGAGGAGGTACGAACCATCCTCCTGCGGCTCGGCACGGGTGCGCAGCAGGCCGAGATCGGTACCGCAATGCGCCTCGGTCAGGCACATCGTCCCGGACCATTCGCCCGAAATCATCCTGGGCAGATAGAATTGCTTCAGGTCTTCCGAGCCATGGCCCATCAGCGCGGTGGTCGCGCCGTGGGTCAGGCCGGGATAGAGGCTGAACGACAAATTGGTCGCGCAGATCATCTCCTCGACCAGCTTGTTCACCGCCTCGGGCAGCCCCTGCCCGCC
The DNA here is from genome assembly GCF_913062585.1 of uncultured Sphingomonas sp. Classification (GTDB taxonomy): domain Bacteria; phylum Pseudomonadota; class Alphaproteobacteria; order Sphingomonadales; family Sphingomonadaceae; genus Sphingomonas. The sequence continues at coordinate 3,554 of NZ_CAJXWX010000018.1, forward strand.
ATATTCGACCGGCGAGGCGAGCGCGGCCCAGCCGCCCTCGCAGAACTGGCGATAGGCGTCCTTGAACCCGGCGGGCGTACGGACGACGCCATTCTCCAGCTTGCACCCTTCGATGTCGCCGGTGGCATTGAGCGGCAGCAGGACGTCCTGCGTGACACGTGCGGCCTCTTCGAGGATCGCGTCGTAGAGTTCGGGCCCGAATTCCTCCTGCCCCGCGACGGGGCCGAACTCGTCCTCCTTGAACAGCTCGTGGAGGACGAAACGCATGTCGCGCAGCGGCGCGTTATAGACTTGCATGGGATTATCCTCTCCCGATCAATTGCGCAGCGGCTTGCCGGTTTCGAGCATATGCTCGACCCGCGCCTGGGTCCGCGCATCCTTGACGCTTTCCATGAAGGCGGCGCGTTCCAGCTTCAACAGCTGATCCTCGCTCACCTCGTCGATGATGTCGGCTTCGCCACCGGTGACGATGTTCGCCAGACGGCCCGCGACCACCACGTCGTATGGCGTCGCGACGCCCTTCTTGGCGAAGTCGGCGACCGCGCCGTTGAAGGCGACGCGTCCGGCCGCGCCCGGCAGGCGGAAGACGGGCTTTTCAGGCGCCTGATAACCCTCGACCAGCGACAGCGCCTTCTGCTTGGCATCGGCCAGCAGACGGTCGCGGTTCATGGTGATGCCATCGTCCTTGCGGAGATAGCCCAGGTCCTTGGCCAGAGCCGCCGAACGCGACACCTGCGCGGTCGAGATGGTCTCGAACGCCTTCATCACGGCAGGCATCGGCCCCTTGGGCATCTTGGGCGACTTGGCGAGACGGTCGATCAGCTCGCCATTGCCACCCCAGCCGGGGACCAGACCGACGCCGGTCTCGACCAGCCCGATATAGCTCTCCGCATGGGCCTGGATCGCATCGGCGTGGAGCAGGATCTCGCACCCGCCGCCTAGCGCCATGCCGGCCGGAGCCGCGACCACCGGGAAAGGTGCGTATTTCAGCGCCTTGTACGCCTGCTGCCCCGCGACGACCAGCTTGTCGACCTCACCCCAGGCCGCGATATTCACCGCGAACATGGCGAGGCCGAGATTGGCCCCAGCCGAGAAGTTGCTGCCCTCATTATAGATGACCAGCGCCTTATACTGGCTCTTCACCAGCGCGATGGTCTTTTGCAGGAGTGACAGCACCTGCTCGTCGAGCGCGTTCATCTTGCCGGTGAACTCGAACGCGACGACGCCGTCGCCGACATCCCAGGCCGCCGCCGAGCCGTTCTTGAGAAGCGGCTCAGAGCGCAGCTTGATGTCCTCGAGCAGCAGCACGCCCTCGGCGCGGACGACATCTTCATAGTCGCCGCCCAGCGTCAGATATTGCCGCTTGCCATCGACCACACGGTAGAAGGGACGGTCGCCCGCCGTCTCCAGCAGCGCCGGGACCGGCTTGCCCTCGGCGCGCAGCCGCTCGGCCAGCTTGCCCGGGCCCATGCGGTCGATCAGCTCGAACGGGCCGAACTTCCAGTTATAGCCCAGCTTCATCGCGTCATCGATCGCGACCACGTCGTCCGCCGCTTCGCCGACCAGCCCGGCGGCATAGGACAGGACCGGTCCCAGGATCGCCCAGGCATAATCGCCGACCTTGCCTGGCGTCGCGACCAGCGCGGCCAGATCCTTTTCGGCCCGGCCCGGCAGACGTTCCGGCTTCTTCTCCGCGCGATACTCGCCGGTCTTCAGGTCGATCGCCTGCTTGGCCTTGCTGCCGTCGGGCTTGCGGTCGAGGCGGTAGAAGCCGCCCTTGCCCTTGCGGCCAGTAAAGCCCTCCGCAATCATCTTGTCGACCAGCGGCAGCGGACGGATGGTGTCGAAATAGGCGTCGCCTTCCGGCAGGGTCGAGGACAGCGACTTGGCGAGCAGCGGCATCAGGTCGATGCCGACCAAGTCGAGCAGCCCGAAAATGCCGGTCTTGGGCACGCCCATCGGACGACCGCCGATCTGGTCCGCTTCCTCGACGGTCAGCCCCTGGTCGAGCGCGGCGTTGAGCGCGATCGCCAGCCAATAGGTGCCGATGCGGTTGGCGATGAAGCCCGGCGTATCCTTGGCGCGGACGATCCGCTTGCCCATGCGGTGATCGACGAACTGCTCGACCTTGGCCGCGACACCGGCATCGGTGTGCTCGGAGGTGACGATCTCGATCAGCCGCATATAGCGCGGCGGATTGAAGAAATGGGTGATGAGGAAGTCGCGCCTGAACTGCTCCGACCGCCCCTCGACCAGATGACCGAGCGGGATGGTCGAGGTGTTGGACGACACCGCCGTGCCGGGGCGCTTCATCGTCTCCAGCTTGGCATAGAGCGATTGCTTGATGTCCAGCCGCTCGACCACCGCCTCCACGATCCAGTCGCACTCGGCGACCTTGTCGAGATGATCCTCGATATTGCCCGTTTCCACCAGCTTGGCGGCGGCAGGCGACATGAAGGGTGCGGGCTCGGTCTTGAGCATCTTTGCAACCGCGCCCTTGGCGACGGCGTCACGGTCGCTGCCATCCCTGGGCACGATGTCGAGCAGCAGGACGGGCACACCGGCATTGGCGACCTGCGCCGCGATGCCCGCGCCCATCACGCCTGCGCCAATCACGCAAACCTTATTGATCGTGTCAGCCATCATGCACGCTCCAGAACAGTCGCGATGCCCTGCCCGCCGCCGATGCACTGGGTGGCGAGCGCGTACTGGCCGCCGTCGCGCGCCAGCAGCGCCGCCGCCTTGCCGACGATACGCGCCCCGGTCGCGCCCAGCGGATGGCCGATCGCGATCGCGCCGCCGTCCTTGTTGATCGTGTCTTCCTTCAGGCCCAGATCGCGGATGCAGGCGATCGCCTGGCTGGCAAAGGCTTCGTTGATCTCGACCACGTCGAGGTCGCTCGACGCGATACCCGCCCGCGACAGTGCCTTCTTGGACGAGGCGATCGGACCCAGGCCCATCGTCTCGGGCTCGCAGCCCGAAATGGCGACCGACTTGATACGGGCGAGGATGGTCAGGCCATGCTTCTTGGCGAACTCTTCCGACGTGACCAGCACGGCGGCGGCGCCATCGGTCAGCGGCGAGGCGGTGCCCGCCGTCACCGTGCCGTCCTTGTCGAAGGCAGGCTTCAGGCCGGACAGCACCTCTTCGGTCGTGTCGGGACGGATCAGGCCGTCCTCGGTCACATCGCCCGCCTTGGTGTGGATCGGCACGATCTCATCGGCCAGACGCCCGGCCGAACGCGCCTCGGCAGCCTTTTTCTGGCTGACGACCGCGAACTTCTCCTGCTCGGCGCGGGTGATCTGGTACTTCTGCGCGACATTCTCGGCAGTCTGGCCCATGCCCATATAGGCGCCCGGTCGGGCGGCGGCGAGTTCGGGATTGGGGAGAGGATTGTAGCCCCCCATCGGCACGCGGCTCATCGACTCGATACCGGCGCAGATGAACGCCTCGCCCGCGCCGATCTGGATCTGGCCCATGGCGATGTGGATGGCCGACATGGACGACCCGCAAAAACGGTTCACCGTCATGCCGCCGACAGACAGCGGCAGGTCCGCCAGCAGCCCGATCAGCCGCGCGACGTTCATGCCCTGCTCGCCCTCGGGGAAGGCGCAGCCCAGGATGATGTCCTCGATCTCCGAGGCATCGACGCCGGTCCGTTCGATCAGGCCGCGAATCACCTGCGCGGTCAGGTCATCGGGACGAACCCGTGCGAGCGCGCCCTTGCCAGCCTGGGTGAAGGGAGAGCGGGCATAGCCTGCGATCACGATGTTGGTCATCCAATCCTCTCTTTATGGGCTTGCGGCCTAACGTTAAGGTGCGTTACCTACCCTATACGTCAACACAATAAGCAACTCGACCGCAATCGACAACCGGGTATGGTCGAAAAAAGATACAGGAGAGTGACGCGATGACGGCAGAAGCCATCGGAGGAGCCACTATAGCCGGGGTACCGGGCCAGGCGACGGGACGCCCGCTGGTCTTCGAGCCGCGATTGCTGACCGACATGTTCGAGACCACGGTACGGCGCCATGGTGCCCGCCCCGCCATCGACTTCATGGGCCGAATCACGCGCTATGACGATCTGGGCGCCATGGTCGACAAGGCCGCCGCCGGACTACAGGCATTGGGGGTGAAGCCCGGCACCCGCGTCGCGCTCTGCCTGCCCAACATCATCTATTACCCGGTCCTGTTCTTCGCCACGCTCAAGGCCGGGGGCATCGTCGTCAACGTCAACCCGCTCTATGTCGATCGCGAACTGTGCCACCTGCTGGAGGATTCGGGCGCGGAGATCATCGCGACCTGCGACATCCCCGACATCTATGCGCGCGTCAGCAAGGCCGCCGAAAAGCTGTCAGTGCGCCACGTCATTTCCTGCCCCGTTGCCGATGCGCTGCCCGTCGTGAAGAGCTTTGCCTATCGCCTGTTCAAGCGCGCGATGATCGCCGCGCCCGGCCCCTCGCCCCGGCACCTGACCTTCGCCCAGCTGACGAAGCGCGGGGGCACGCCGACCCCGGTATCGGCCAAGCCCGATGATGTGGCCGTGCTGCAATATACCGGCGGCACCACCGGGAGCCCCAAGGCGGCGATGCTCTCCCATGCCAATCTGATCGCCAATGCCGATGCGATGGTCATCCATACCGGCGGCGAGGCGATGGTCGGCGAGGAGCGCATACTGGGCGTCCTGCCCCTCTTCCACGTCTTTGCGCTGACGACCGTGCTCAGCTTCGCGATCCGGGTCGGGGCCGAGATGATCCTGCTCCCCCGGTTCGAGCTGGACCAGGTGCTCAAGACCATCGCGCGCAGCCAGCCGACCTATTTCCCCGCCGTCCCGACCATCTACAACGCGATCGCGGGCGTGGCCGAGGCGCGCAAGGTCGACCTGTCGGCGATCAAGGCGTGCATCTCCGGCGGCGCGCCCTTGCCCGCCGAAGTGCGCGTGGCGTTCGAAAACACGACCGGCGGCAAGCTGGTCGAGGGCTATGGCCTGTCGGAAGCATCGCCGATCATCACCTGCAATCCGATCATCGGCGAGAATAAGGGCGGGTCCGCAGGCCTGCCCTTCCCAGGCACGATCATCGAGATCCGCGACCGCGACAACCCCGACCGGCTGATGCCGCCGGGCGAGGTCGGCGAAATCTGCGCACGCGGGCCCCAGGTTATGTCCGGCTATTGGAATAAGCCGACCGAAACCGAACAGGTCTTCATCCATGGCGCGCTACGCACCGGCGATGTCGGCTATCTGGACGAGGACGGCTATCTGTTCATCGTCGACCGGATCAAGGACGTCATCCTGTGCGGCGGCTACAATGTCTATCCGCGCATGATCGAAGAGGCGCTGTACGAGCATCCGGCGGTCGCCGAGGCGGTCGTGATCGGCATTCCCGACGCCTATCGCGGCCAGTCGCCCAAGGCCTTCGTCAAGCTCGCGCCCGACCATCAGGCGACGCCGGAGGAACTCCGTGCCTTTTTACAGGACAAGGTCAGCAAGATCGAGCTTCCCCGCGAAGTCGAAATCCGCGAAAGCCTGCCCAAGACCTTGATCGGCAAATTGTCGAAAAAGGAGCTTGTCGAGGAAGAATTGGCGAAGGCGGCGGCGATGGCCTCGCCCGTGGGGGAATAGACGGTGGGCGAAAATGAGGAACTTCGCGGCATCCAGGATGTCGCGAACAGCCTGGGCGTGACGACGCGCACGCTGCGCTTCTATGAGGATCGCGGGCTGATCGAGCCGCGCCGGGTGGGCACCGCCCGCGTTTATTCCAAGCGGGAGACGGGGCGGATGCAGCTGATCCTGCGCGGCAAGCGGCTGGGCTTTTCGCTGCGCGAGATCGAGGAGTTCCTTCGGCTGTACGACGCGGATCCGCAACATGTCGAACAAATGCGCGTCCTGGCCGAACGCTGCCGCGAGCGGGTGGACGAACTCCGCCAGCAGATGACCGCGCTGGTCCAGACGGTCGAGGAGCTGGAGACGATCGAACGCGAAGCGCGCGAGCGGATCGCGAAGGCGGGCGTTTAACGCCTATTCCTCCCCAAGCTGTGCTTGGGGAGGGGGACCGCGCCCGCAGGGCGTGGTGGAGGGGCTTGGCCGGTTCGTCAAAAACCCCTCCACCATCGCTGGCGCGATGGTCCCCCTCCCCGAGCAAAGCTCAGGGAGGATTTAGGAAGAAGGGCGCCAGCCCAGGCCGAGCGCCTTTTGCAGCGCCACATAGTCATTGGTCAGCCCGGCGACCGCCTGCGACAGCGACTGTTCCGCGGCCACCCGCTGGCGCTCCGCATCCAGCGTGTCGATCAGGGTCGCCGCGCCTGCGCGATACCGCTGCTGCATCAACACCGCCGAGCGGTCCGCCGACGCCTTTGCCCTGGCCAGCGTTGCCACCGTATTGCGCCGCGCCCGGAAGCGCGACAGCGCATCCTCGGCATCGCGCAGCGCCGAGAGGACCGCGCCGCGATACCGCGCCTCCGCCTCGTCGCGCGCGCCCTCGGCCTGGCCGACGCGCGCATTGGCGCGGCCGAAGTTCAGCACATTCCACTGCAGCATCGGCGCGCCCAGCGTCACCAGATTGTCGAGATCGGTCAGCGCGTCGAGCGAGGTCCCGCCGATGCCGATGATCCCCATCAGGTTGAGCCGAGGGAACTTCGCCGCCTCCGCCACACCGATCTTCGCGGTCTGTGCCGCCAGGTTGCGCTCGGCGGCGCGGATGTCGGGGCGGCGCTGGAGCAGCGCGGTCGGATCGCCGACCGCCACCTGCGCCGGGGGCAGCGGCACCGGCGCCGCCGGGGTCAGCCGCTGGTCGAGCGTTCCGGGTGCCTCGCCGATCAGGATGGCCAGCGCATTGAGATAGGTCTCGACCGACGACGATAGCGGCAGGATCTGCGCATCGGTGCTCTCCACCTGGTTGCGCAACCGCTCGACCTCCAGCTGCGACGCGGTGCCGTTATTAAACCGCTGGAGCGTCAGGTTCAGCGTGTCCCGCTGCATCTTCGACGCCTGGCGCGCCAGGATCAGCCGCTGCTGCGCATCGCGAAGCCCGATATAGGCCTGGGCGACGTCGGCGCTGAGCGAGACCTGCGCATCGGCGACATTGGCCTCCGCCGCCTCGGCGCTGGCGCGGGCGGCCTCGACCGTGCGGCGGCGACCGCCGAACAGGTCGATCTCCCAGCTGGCGTCGAAGCCCAGGTTAAAGAAGTCGACATTCGTCCCTGCGCCCGACCCGCCGGATCCGCCACCATTGGCGCCGCCCTGTTCTTCGCCGCCGCCCAGGTTCAGCGCGGGCAGATCGGCATGGAGATAGGTCGCGCTGGCATTGGCGTTGGGCGCCTGGTTGGCGCGCTCCAGCCGCAGCGACGCGCGCGCCTGCTTCAACCGGGCCTGTGCCACCGCGACGTTGGGATTGGACGCCAGCGCCTGCTCTTCCAGCCAGCTCAGCATGGGATCGTTGAGCGTCGTCCACCAGTCGGCGACCGCAGGCGCGGTCGTCGCCAGCGTGGTGTCGGCGCGCACGAACCCGGCGGGCGGGGTCGCGGCCGAGCCGATGGCCTTGGGCGGTCCGGCATAGTTGGGGCCGACGGTGCAGGCCCCCAGCAGGAGGAGCGGGATGAGGGAAAGCTGCTTGCGCATCATGGTTCTCAATGCATCGCCACCGGGCCGCCCTTGGGCAGCGGGCGGAGGAACAGGACAAGCGGCATCACCATGATGATGCCGACGCACAGGATGAAGAACAGGTCGTTATAGGTCATGACCAGCGCCTGCTGCCGGATCGTGTTGCCGATCATGCGCAGCGCGGCGTCACTGTTGCCGAATTGCTGGGTCAGCGCGTCGATCCAGCCCTGGGTCGAACCCGAATTGGCCGACAGCGATTCCTCCAGACGACGTTCGTGCAGGAAGCTGCGCTGATCCTGCACGGTGGCGATACCCGCCAGCGCGAAGGAGCCGCCCAGGTTGCGCGCTGCGCTGAACAGCCCGGCCGCATCGCCCGCCTGCGACGGCGGCACAGAGGAGATGGCGGCCTGGTTCAGGAACAACATGCCCAAAATCGTGCCGACGCCGCGCAGCAGCTGCGAATCCGTGAACGAACTGCCGGTCGAATCCGCAGTCAGCACCGTGTCGATCCCCGCACTCAGCGCCATGATCCCCAGGCCCAGACCCACCGCGATACGGATGTCGACCCTTTTGATGAGGATCGGCGTGAACGGCATCATGATCAGGCTGGGGATACCGCTGAGCAGCACGACCTTGCCCGACTGGAACGCGTTATAGCCCGCGATCGAGGCCAGGAACTGCGGGATCACATAGGAGGTGCCATAGAGCACCATGCCCAGCACGATCCCCATGATGACCACGCTGCCGAACTGACGATCGAGCAGCAACTTCAGGCGGATGACCGGCTTGGACGCGACGAACTGTCCCGCGAACAACAGGCCGAAGCCGACGATCGACAGGACGGTCAGTTCGATGATCTCCCGCGATTCGAACCATTGCTCGCGCTGCCCCTCTTCCAGCACCACGGTCAGGCCGCCCAGCCCCAGCGCCAGCCCGGCAATGCCCAGCCAGTCGGCCTTGGCCAGCTCCGACAGATGCGCCTTCTGGTGTGGCAGACCGACGAGCAGGAGCGTGACGAGCACCGCGCCGACCGGAATGTTCAGGAAAAAGGCATAGTGCCAGCTGACATTCTCGGTCAGCCAGCCGCCGATCAGCGGCCCCATGACGGGGCCCAGAATGGCGGTGACGCCAAAGAACGCCGTGCCGATCGGCTGCTGCTCGCGCGGCAATCGGGTGGCGATGATGGTCAGCGCGGTCGGGATCAACGCGCCGCCGGTAATGCCCTGGCCTGCGCGCCCGATGATCATCATCGTCAGGTTGGTCGACAGACCGCATACGACCGAAAAGCCGGTGAACAGGATCGAGGCGATCAGCAGGAAGGTACGCAGGCCCAGCAGCCGCTCCAGCCAGGCGGACAGCGGGATGATGATGATCTCGGCGACCAGATAGGAGGTCGCGATCCACGTCCCCTCCGTCCCGCTCGCGCCGATCTCGCCCTGGATGGTCGGCAGCGCGGAATTGACGATCGAGATGTCGAGCGTCGCCATCAGCGCGCCGATGCTGCCCGCCGCGACGGCGAGCCAGGCGGTAAGGTCGGCCCTGGCCGGCGCGCCGCCCGCCGGGGCGGCGGCCGAACCGGCCTTCATGCCCTTGGACGGGGCGGCGGCCGCGCTCACCGGCCCTGCGCCCCCTGCCGCGCGTCGTTATGCTGCTCCTGCTGCTCGGCGATCCGCTTCAGCGCGCCCTTGGCGGACCGGGTGTCGACGATCACCTCGACCGACATGCCCGGCACCATCAGCGCACGGGTCTGCGCATCGGCGTCGACCGCGATACGGACGGGCACGCGCTGCACGATCTTGGTGAAATTGCCGGTCGCATTCTGCGGCGGCAGCAGCGAGAATTGCGCACCGGTGCCCGGCGCCACGCTCTCGACATGGCCATGGATTTCGACGCCCGGCAGTGCATCGACCTCGATCTTCACCGGCTGGCCCGGACGCATCAGGCCCAGCTGCGTCTCCTTGAAGTTCGCGTTTATATAGAGCTGGTTGACCGGCACGATCGACATGGTCCGGGTACCGGCCTGCAGGAACTGGCCGACGCGCACCGTCTTGTTGCCGACTCGGCCCGCGATCGAGGCGCGGATCAGGGTCGAGTTCAGATTGACGTCCGCGGCCTCCAGTTGCGCCTTCGCGGCCTGACCCTGCGAACGCGCCTGCTGGACCTGCGCCTCGAGCGTGCCGATACGGCGACGCGACGCGGACAACGCGGCATTGGCCGCCGCGACCTTGGCATTGGCCTGACGCGCCTGGTTCTGAAGCTGGGACAGGCGCTCGCGGCTCTCCGCCCCCGTCGCGGCGAGCGGGGTGTAGCGGGCGACCTCGGCCTGGGCGAAGACGGCGTCGCTCTGCGCGGCGCGAAGATCGGCCTCGGAGCGGTCGATCGCGGCCTGCTGTTCCTTGATCTGCGCCTGCACGCCCTCGACATTGGCGCGCGCCACACCGATCTGCGCCTGGATCTGCGCGGTCTGCGCACGATAGTCGCGGATGTCGATCTGCAGCAGCGGCTGGCCCGCCTGGACATTCTGGTTTTCGCCGACGAACACCTTGTCGACATAGCCTGACACCTTGGGCGCTACCGTCACTGCATCGGCCTGGATGAAGGCGTCGTTGGTCGACTGCATATATTGACCGACGCTGTTGTAGTTCGCGTACCAGAACACGCCGACGATGATGGCGACGGCGGCGACGACCAGCAGGATGATGCGGATACGCCGCTTCTTGCCGGGCGATACGGGGGTGGTGTTCTCCGACTCGGCCGTCTCGTTCTCGGCCGCGCCCTGCCCCTCATTCACTTGGTTTGCGTCGGCCATCCCGGCCTCCCTGTCGATGGAATCAATAGAACTGGATGGTGCATTTGCTCGCACTTGCACAATAAGGCAAGACCATTTATTGAGCTACCTCATATTATGTCCGATCATGAAACCCTGGCGGTCCGCTACAGCCGTATCTATCTGCGCTTCCACCGGCTGCTCGATCGACAGATGGCGGCGCAGGGCGCGTCGCTGGCGCGCACGAAGATGCTCCACTTCATCGCCAACAACGCGCCGGTCCGCGCCGCCGATGTCGCCGACTGGTTCGACCTCGCCCCCCGCACGGTGACGCAGGCGATCGACACGATGGAGCGTGATGGGCTGGTGGTGCGGGTGCCGGATCCCGTCGACCGGCGGGCCAAACGGCTGGACATCACCGAACATGGCCGACAGGTCCTGCAACAGACCGAACCGCTTCGCCGCGCGTTGATCGGCCAGGCCTTCGGACTGTTGAGTGACGAGGAAATTGCGCAATTCGCGCGCATTCTGGACAAGATGGAACAGGCGATCGACAATACGCCGGAGGCTTGAATGCCCTGTGTGTCGCCGCCAGCGTGCCATGGCTTACCCCTGAGTTTCGGTGCCTATCGCCCTTCGCCGTAAAGCTTCAGGGCGGCGGGTGGATCGCTCGGCAATTCGCCCCGCGCGACACGCAGCGCCGCCCGAACGGCGGCCCCCAGGCTGCCGGCCCGGAACGGCTTGGCGATGCAGCCGATAACCAGCGGATGGCCGCCGCGCTCGGGGCAATTTCCGCTGAGGAAAACACATGGGATGCCACGCTCGGCGAGCAGCTGCGCGGCGGTCAGGCCGCTATCGCCTTCGGCCAGCTTGACGTCGCACAGGGCCAGGTCGGGCCGCTCGGTTTCTGCCAGCGTAATCGCCGCCGCGACCGTGTCCGCGATACCGATCACGCGGTGCCCGTGAAGGGTCAGGGCGTCCTCGACCAGCATGGCGACCAGCGCTTCGTCCTCGATGATCAGCAGGTTCAGCGGATCGTCCGCGCTGAAATCGTCACTGGCGCGGCTGGCGATGCCCGTGTTCGCCACCGTCATGCGGCATGACCAAGATCAGGCACCCATCATCCTCGCTCGCCATGGTCGCACGCAGCTGGTGGCAAAGCCGTGCGACCAGCCGATCTCGTTCGACCAGATCCGCGATCCGCCCCCATCCAGCCGCGTCAAACGAGATACGCAGTATTTCGTTCCCCGCCTCTTCGCCGCCCGACTCTTCGGTAACAGTCAGGGCGATGTCGGGCACGCCTTCGGCCCGCGCCATCATTGCGTCGAGCAGCAGCGCGGCCGCCACAGCCCGTTCGATCGGCAGCGCGATCTGCCGGTCCGCGACGATCCGCGCCTCCGGCCCGTCGGCGCGCAGCTGCGCGATCACGTCGCCGAACAACGCCGACAGGTCGACCAGCCCCGGATCGGCGGTCGCGTAAAGCGGGCGATGGGCGCTGGCGAGCACCTGCAACCGCTCTGTCGCGCGGAGCAACGCCCGGCGCGTGTCGGGGTCGGCCGCCTGCCGTGCTTCGTGCGAAACCAGGCCGATCGCCACCTGAAGCGCGTTGCGGACCCGGTGGTTCAATTCCGCCAGCAATCGCGCTTGGGCCTCCAGCCCGTGGCGCATCGCCTCCTCGATCCGCAAGCGATGCTGGGCCAGCGAGGCATAATGGCAAAGCAGCGAAAGCAGCCGCCGCTCCTCCTCGGCAAAGGGCCGCGCGGCGCGGCGGCCGAACCCCAGCGTGCCGAGCAGGTCGTCACCATGCAGCATCGGCATACACAGATAGACCTCGATGCCCAGCGACCGGACGAAGCCGGTCCGGGCCTCGCCGCTCTGCTGGATACCGGTCAGATGCAGTGCACGCCGCTCGCACATCGCCTGTCCACAGGCCGATCCCTCGATCTTCAGCAGGGCCGCCGCCTGGCGCTCCTCACCGGTCAGGCCGCCCGAAGCCGCCAGTCGTGTCGCATCGCCGTCGCGCCGGAAGTGGAAAAAGACATCGAGGTCCAGTTCGTCGCGGATCAGCGCGAACAGCGATTCGAGCATTACGGCGGGATCGTCCGCCATCATCAACCGCTCGGTCGCCGCCGTGACCAGGGCCAGATGGCGCCAGGGATCGGCGGCGATCATATCGCCGGTCGGCGACCGGACGGGGCTCGGGGACGAAATGGGCGGCACCTTCACCGAATACCCCTACCGATCCGTCCATCCAAGGGGGCCCCGCCCGCGATGCGGCGAACCGCACATGATGCTGGGCGGGAGCCCCCTCACCTCGTCCGGTGGATCAGCGCGCGATCACCGCCGACTGGTCGAGCGGCACCACCGGCAACCATACCCGGCTGGCATTCGCGCCGCCGCGCTCCAGCGTGATCGTCGCCTTCTTGTAATCGCCGGGCTTGGCGGTGAAGATATTGGGGACGAAGGTCTGCGGGTTGCGGTCGTACAGCGGGAACAGGCTCGATTGGACCTGGACCATGATCCGGTGCCCCGGCTGGAACACATGGTTCACGGCGGGCAGGCGGAACTTATACTCCTGCACCTTGCCCGCCGGGATCGCGGTCGGGTTGGAGAAGCTGTTACGATAGCGACCGCGGAAGATGTCGAGGCTGATCGGCAGTTCATAGCCGCCCATCTTCGGATCCACCGCATTTTCAGGCGGCAGCACGTCGATGATCTTCACCACGAAATCGCCATCGGTGCCGGTCGTCCGCGCGAACAGATCGGCAAACGGCACGCCGGACACGCGCACCGCCTTGGTCAGGACCGGCGTCGTATAGGTCACGACGTCGCTGCGACCGTCCACATGGCGCTGATCGCTGACCAGCCAGTCGCCCCAGCGGCCATCGTCGAAACTGACCGGCCGCGACAGATGCGGCACCGGATTGGCGGGGTCGGAGACATAGGCATCCTGTCCCGCCCCCGGCTTGTCGAAGCTCAAACCCTTGCCGTCCGCCAGATAGAGCGGGGTCAGTGGCGTCGTACAGCCGCTCTGGCAAGCGAGCGGCCACTGGGTCAGCTTGTCCCAGTGATTCTCACCCGTGTTGTAGATGGCGGCGCTGGGCAGGTTGGCGGCGGGGCCGTCCTTCAGATACTGGTTGAACAGCGGCAGGACCATGTCTTCGCGGAACTGCTTGGCGGTGTCGCCATTCCACTGGAACGGGCCCAGGCTGGTGCCGGTCCGGTTGATCTGGCTGTGCCGCCACGGGCCCATCACCAGGAAGTTGTTGCCGAGCTTCCCCTTGGCCTTCAGCGCTTCCCAGCTATGGATGGCGCCGTACATGTCCTCCTGGTCCCACAGTCCCTGTTCCCAGAGGGTCGGCACGTTGGAGGGGTTCGCCGCCAGCAGCTTGTCGAGCGCCTGGCCCTGCCAGTAGAAATCATAGGACGGATGCTGGACGATACGCTGCCAGAAAGGCAGCTGGTCGTAACCCGACTTCTTCGCCCAGTCATTGGCCGAGCCGTAGCGGAAATTCTCGTAATCGTCGTATCCGCCGCTCGACGGGGCCTTGCCTTCGCCCTTGTAGCCGGTCTGCGCGCCGATCCAGCCGATATTGGCGAGGCGGAACGCGCCGTAATGGAACCAGTCGTCGCCCATCCAGCCGTCGATCATCGGGCTTTCGGGTGCGGCGACCTTCAGCGCGGGATGCGGGTTGAGCAGCGCCATGACGACCGTAAAGCCCTCATAGGACGAACCGATCATGCCGACCCGGCCGTTCGACTGGGGCAGGTTCGCCTTGTTCACCAGCCAGTCGATCGTGTCATAGGCATCGGTCGTGTGATCGACCTTCGTCGCATTGAGCGGGCCGATCACCGGGCGCGTGACGACATAGTCGCCCTCGGAGCCATATTTGCCGCGAATGTCCTGATAGACGCGGATATAGCCCGCCTTGACGAACTCCTCGTCGGCCAGCGGTAGCGCCTCGATCATCTTGGTGCTGTCCGACCGCTTGGCGCGGCCCGCCGCATTATAGGGGGTGCGGGTCAGCACGATGGGTGCGTTCACCGCATCCTTGGGGATGACGATGACGGTGTAGAGCTTCACCCCGTCGCGCATCGGGATCATCACCTCGCGCTTGATATAGTCGCGCTCGGCGACGTTGGTCGGCGGCGTGAAGTGGGGCGGGATGTCGCTGACCGTGGAGTCGGTGACGATCCGGACCGGCGCGGTCGGCGGGCTGGATTGCTGGGCGGCGGCGGGGCTCAGGATGGCGAGCGTGCTCGCGGCCAACAAAAGGTTACGCAACGTCATGACAGATCCCCCTCATGGATCGGTTGATGCCCCATCGTGCCGCGCCGCGCGGCGCAGGGCAACCGGTGGATGCCACCAATGATACATGGTATCATTCAGCAGGCAAGGCTATGCCCCTTGATCCCGTGCTTTTCTTTCTGCCGGACGGTCCATAGAAAGAAAGGTCTGACAACACGGCCATCTGACAGCATGGACGGGGCAATGCCCCGCCGAACCGGGGAGGAACCATCCGAGTGACGACAGTGAAGCGACGCGGACCCGCACACAGCGCGCTGGCGCGGGATATCGGTGTCGCCATCGTGACCGGCCGGATTCCCACCGGCTCCACCCTGCCCGGCGAGGTCGAGATCGCCGAACAGCGCGGCATGTCGCGCTCGGTCGTGCGCGAGGCGCTGCGCATGTTGTCGGCCAAGGGGCTGGTGGTCAGCAAGCCCAAGGCCGGGACGCGGGTGCGCGAGCGGCTGGAGTGGAACCTGCTCGACCCCGAACTGCTCGCCTGGATGTTCGAGGGCGAGCCGCCCGCCGGTTTCGTCACCAGCCTGTTCCAGCTCCGTCTGATCGTCGAGCCCGCCGCCGCCGAACTGGCCGCCGTGAAGCGCGACACCCGCCAGCTGTCGCGCATGGGCGCCGCGCTGGAGGCGATGGGCGAGCATGGCCTGCACACCGAACAGGGCCGTGCGGCCGACCAGCTGTTCCACAACATCATCCTGGAGGCGACGGGCAACGAGCTGCTGATCAGCCTGTCGGGCAGCATCGGCGCGGCGGTTCGCTGGACGACGCTCTACAAGCATCGCAGCGCCAAGCTGCCCCGCGATTCCATGCCCGAGCATCGCCACCTGTTCGCCGCCATCGCGGATTCGGACGCGGCGGCCGCCCGCGCGGCGACGATCGTGTTGGTCGAGCAGGCCCGCGAGGATACCGAGCGCGCGCTGGCGCGCTGATCGGCTGGCGCTCAGGCATCACTCCTCCGGCCGGGTGCTCATCCTTGCATGCCACGCCATGGCGGCGCGCCCGGCCAGGTTGCGCATGTCCTGCAACGCCGCCAGATCGGCCTCGCGCCGGATCAGCCGGTGCAGCCAGCCGCTCAGATCATGCGCGGCGATCTCCGCCTCGACGCTGGCACGCCCCGCGGCCCGACGCGCGGCCTCGATCGCCGCGATGGGACGATCGCTCTCCACCGCCTCGCCATAACGGCGATGGGCGTCGATCCCGGCCTCGATCCGCCGGGGCAGCGGCGGACCGAAATCGGGGCGAAAGGCAAAGACCGCCAGCAGTGCGGCCACGCTGCCCACCACATTGTCGACAACCCGCGCAGAGGCGATGCCGACGCCGGGATGGAGCATGTCCGTCACCAAGACGAAGAGCATCGTCAGGAACATCACGAAAATGGTGTAGTTGACCGAGCGCAGCGCCATGGTGATCGCGGTCAGCACCACCGCCGCCAGCGCGGGCACGACCGGCCCGCCGCCCAGCAGCGGCAGCGTCATGGCCAGGACACCGCCCAAAAGGCTCCCCAATATCCGCTCCAGGCACCGCGACCATGTCACCCGGACATCGCCCTGCAGCACGACGATCACCGCCATTGCCGCCCAATAGGGATAACCCAGCCCGAAGGTCGCGGCGGCATAATAGACCATGATGAGCCCCCCGGCCTGGCGCAGCCCCTGCCGGACCATCGCCGCCCGCCGGCCGGTTTCGGCCTCCGCCTCGCTTGCCGGCGCGGTCGGATGCGCCTCCGTTTCGGCATCGCCTTCGGTCAGCAGGGCGAACGCGTCTCCGAACGCCGCCGCACAGCCCCGGAACACGGGATCCGTCATGTCGGCCTGTATGCGCCGCATCGTCGTGCGAGCCTCTGCCAACATCGCCTCGGCCCGGTGCCGGCGACGCAGGTCCGCGCACCACAGCGCCACGGCACGGTGGCACGCCTCGGCGAGCGCGACCCGCTCCTCGACACGACCCCAGCGATCTATACAGGCCTGGTCCAGGGCCAGCAGCGCCCCGAATATCGTCTCCGCCGCCGCCAGCTCGCGCCGCGCCAGCGCCGCCGGGCCCGGTTCGCCCTCGAAGCGGACCAGCACATCGCGGAACCGCTCGATCGCCAGCCGCACCGCGCGCCGATGCTCGGCATGGTCGCTGCGCCACTGCGCGTCCCGGTGGGGACGCTCGCGTAGCCCGGCCAGATCATCAGCCATGTCCAGCAATCGCGCCCCCACCGCCCGGGTCGCGCGGCGCAGCGGATCGGCGGCGTCGATCCGCCAGAGCAGGTTGATGAGGACATAGCTCCAGGCCCCCCCGGCGAAGAACGCCGTCGCCAGCCGGGCCGCGGCGGCAAGGTCATGCGGAAAGCCGACCGCGACGACCGCCACCACGCCGCACAGCGTGCCGACCAGGCCGCCGAACGGCAGCCGCGCCGCCGCCATCGTCGCCAGGAAGACGAGGAGCGGGCCGACAATCATCGCCGCATGAGGCGCGATCGACGCCGCCCAGGATCCGGCCAGTGCGACCGCCATACCCCCGACTACGAACAGCCCGAGCAGACGTCGCCGCAACCGGTCCGGCCCCGGCACATCGCACAGACAGGTCCAGAAGGCGGCATAGACCGCCCATCCCCACTCGCTTCGCCCCGTCCCGATCGCCAGGGCCAACGGCAGGGCGACCGCCACCGCCCCGCGATATCCCTCGGCGCGGTTCAGATGCTCCGGCGCCAGGTTGAACGACCGCAGCTCCAGCCGTCGTCCCAGCATTCGCAGGGCACGGGTCACGCCATGTGCCATGCCCCGCCGCCCTTCGCCCCCGGCCCGTGTCGTCACGCGAATCTCCACCGTTCCGCACCGATACGCCGTGTAGCAGCGATGGGGAGAGACTGGCCCATCGGAAGCGCGCCCGGCCTATCGTTCGTCTTCGCCGCTTTTCCGGCCCGGCCCGAACTCGGTGCGCAGACCGAAACCACCGCCCCTTTGAAAGCCGAACGTGACGCCCGGCGCGATCTGTAGGCGAAGCGGGCGCGACAGGAGATTGTCGGCCGGGGGCGGCGCAGGCTCCGGGCCTAGGCGGAAGGACGACTGGTCCTTGCGTCCACAGACCACTACCTCGCCAGTGCCAGTATCGGCGGGACAGGAATGCCGGGTCAGCAGCACCGGACCGACCGGGCCGGCGGACGCCACGGCCCCCGCCGGTCCAGCTGCGGGCGGCGGCGCGGCCGCGACCTGGGCCGCGACGATCATTCGCCCGGTGATGCCACGCGCCGCCATCGCGGCAGGCGCCAGCCGCGCTTGCGGAAAATCCGGCGTAGCAGCAGGAGCAGCGGTACGCCGACGACCAGCCAGGGCAGCCCCGCCACGATCGCCGTCACCAGCGTGGCGATGCTGTGGCTGAGCGTATCCCCCGCCGAACGCAGGCTGGTACCGATCGCCGAGGACGATGCGAGGCCCTCGTCATAGATATAGTCGATCGTCACCGAGGACATGGCGACGCGCTGCGCCAGGCTGGCCCGTTCCTGACGCGCGGCGTCCAGTTCCTCCTGGGTGGTCGCATAGGCGCGCTCGGCCTGGACCAGTTCGCCGACATTGCCCTTGCCCGACCGGATGATGGCCAGCAACCGCTCGGCCAGTGCCTGTTTCGCGCGGACCTTGGCATCGGCGTCGATCACCTGCCGCGTGACGTCCTCGGCGGTCGACTGGCGCTCGGACAATCGTGCGTCGCCCTTGCTCGCCAAGGCGTCCAGCCGCCGGTTCACATCCGGGGCGATCCGCGCATCGACCAGCAGCACCGCATGGTCGGCGGAGAAACGCTCATTCGGACCGGGCGTGTGCAGGCTCGACCGAACCACCATGCACTTCGCACTGCCCAACTGGCGGCATAGCGCCAGTTGCTCGCCCTGGACCTCGGCGACGTTGGGCCGATCAAAGGCGTAGGACACGGTATAGCTATAGGCGATCTGCGGCTTGCTCGCCGAAGGTCCGGGCGATTCCGCCGGTGGCTCGGCTACGTCGAACGTGCTTAGCTTTTCGGCCGTCTTTTGGACCGTCGCCTGCCCGCACCCGGCCAGCAGCAGTGCTGCCAGTCCTATCGTCTTCCTGACCATCGACCCCACTCCCCTTGCGCGACGATGGTCGTCCGCCAAGTGGATGTTCGTCAAGTGTGGAGCGTCTCGGCTTTGACGACCTTCAGGGCTGTGCTTCCTTCCCTCTCCCCTGGACAGGGGAGAGGGTTAGCGGAGCTTGCCAGCTTTGCTGGCTAGCGCAGCTTGGGTGAGGGGTTGAGCGAGCCGGAAGGCTCGCACCCTCGCACCAGCGAGCGCACACCCCTGACCCAGCTCCGACTAAGCCTTTGCTTTCGCAAAGACCAAGTCTGCGCAACCCTCTCCCCTCAAAGAGGGGCGAGGGAAGAAAAGCATCCCTCAACGTCGATGTGGCCGAGCTTCATCCCCGCACCACTCAGTCCGCCACCTCGAAGACGAACGCCGTTCCAACATAATCGCCCTTCAGCGGCGCGCGCAAACCCCGGTTCATCCAATAGGCACCCGACGCCCTCGCCGGCACGCCCGCCGGTCGGGCCGAGCCATCAAGCATCCGCACGGCGTACATCCGCGCCGGGTCCAGCCCCCGCGCATGGATCGCCGCCGGATTGTCGCGCCACATCGACGAATGCAGCATCTGGAACAGCACCGCCTGGCGCTTGTCCTGCCCGACATACATGGTGGCCGAAGTCGCATTGTCGCCGGTCGGCGACTCCAGGCGGTAGAGCGCGCCGCGCTGCACCGTCTCGCGGATGGTCTTGTACGCCGCCACCCATTTGCGCGCGGTGGCGAAGTCCGCCTCCGCCCATTTGTCCAGATTGGCCCCGATGCCCAGCCCGCCCTGCATCGACGACAGGAACCGATAGTCAAGGCTGGTCACGCGCGTATTCGCCCAGTTCGGGCTGTCGGTGACCCAGGCCATCATGACCGCCACCGGATAGGCGCGGGTGAAGCCGTCCTGGATGGTCAGCCGGTCGGCCGGGTCGGTATTGTCCGACGGCCAAACCTCGTCGGTCAGCCCGATGATCCCCAGGTCGACGCGCCCGCCGCCGCCCGAACAGGCCTCGATCTCCAGCTTGGGGTGCCGCCGCCGCAGTTCGGAGAGGATGAAATACAGGTTGCGGACATAATCGACATAGACACGCTGCTGATCGGCCACCGGCTGTTCGGGCCAGCCGGCCTCCGTCCAGTTACGGTTATAATCCCATTTCAGAAACGCGATGTCATTCTCGCTGACCAGCTTGTCGAGCACGGCCAGCAGGTGATCGCGGACGTCGGTGCGCGCCAGGTTGAGGACGAGCTGGTTGCGCCCCTCGGTCCGCGGGCGGCCGGGGAAGTTCAGCACCCAGTCGGGATGCGCGCGGTACAGGTCGCTGTCGACATTGACCATCTCGGGCTCGACCCACAGGCCGAAATCCATGCCTAGCCCCTTCACCCGGTCGATCAGGGGTTTCAGGCCATTGGGGAATTTGGTCGGATTGACCGTCCAGTCGCCCAGCCCCGCCTTGTCGCTGTTGCGCGCGCCGAACCAGCCGTCATCGACCACGAAGCGCTCGACCCCGATCTTCGCCGCCTTCTCAGCCAGCGCCATCTGCCCCGCCTCGGTCACGTCGAAGGCGGTCGCCTCCCAGCTGTTGTAAAGGACCGGACGCAACCGCGCCTTGGTACCGTGCGGAAGGATGTGCGCGACCTCGAATTCATGGAATGTCCGCGACGCGCCGCCCAGCCCCGCGCCCGAATAGCCCGCATAGAAGACCGGCGTGTCCAGCGTCTCGCCCGGCTTCAGCGTCCAGGAAAAGTCGTAAGGGTTGTAACCGCCCGCGATCCGCACCCGGCCCAGATTGTCCGACGCCACGCTGATCCGGAACGATCCCGACCAGGCGAGCGCGCCATACCAGACGGGGCCATGCTCCTCGCTGGTCAGTCCTTCGCGGCCGATGGCAAACCAGGGATTGTTGCCATGGCCGGTCGAGCCGCGACGGCTCTCCAGCACGGTCTCGGCCGCTTCGACCGGCACGACCTTCTGCGTCCATTCGGCTGCGTGACGGCCGGTCAGATAATGGAGGCGGTAATCGTCACCGACCGGCAGCGAATAAACCGCCGCCGCCAGCTGATCGACCCGCACCGGCTTGGCGTCGCCGTTGCGGACCTTCGCCGATCGCGCGACGATGCCGGTCACAGGGTCGATCGTGTAGGTCAGCGTGACGAATAGCGGGCGGCGGATATCGGCCAGCTCGATGGTCAGCGTCTCGCCGCTCGCGCGGTGGCTGCGATATTTCAGGACAAGGTCGCGATTGCCGTCGGCGAACAGCGCCTTGACGCCGGGCTCGCTCACCAGTCCTTCGCCCTGCCCCGGAAACTCCTGAAGCGTGACCGAGCCGGCGGGGTCGAAGCCCGACAATTCGCCCGGCGCCTTCAACACGATCGGGTCGCCCGTCTTGACCGGATCGCCCGAGATCAGCGGATCGCCATCGGCCAGCGCGGCACCCCAGTAGAGCGGCTGGAGATACCCCTTCTCATCCACCCCCATGGCATAGGTCACGCCGCCGCCATCCAGGCGGAACACCTTGGCGTCCGTGGGTGCCGTCACCTTCGCCGCAATCGGAGTGGCGAGCGCGGCCATGGCCACCCCTGCCAGAATCGCATTCCGCCAGCGCATCAAACTCTCCTGCAAACCTTTGCATTAAGTCTGACATAGTGCGCTGGCGGAACGCAAGACCCTGTTTCAAAAGGCGAGGCGCGCCGAAACCCGGACCGTGCGCGGGGCGCCGGGATAGACCCAGACCGGGCTGTACGAACTCATCGCATAATGGACATCGAACAGATTGTCCGCCTCCGCGCGCACGGTCAGCGCGGGCGTCACGCCGATCTCTCCCGCGATCTTGGCCTTGGTATAGGCGGGCAGGCGCAGGCCGCTGCTGTCCACCGCGCCGGCCCGGTCGCCGACATAGGCCGCGCCCGCCGTCACCGACCAGTCGGTGCCCCAGGGGGTCGGATAGCGACCGACCACAAGAAGCGTTCCGGAATGTTTGGCGACGTTCAGCACGTCCGGCGTGGCGAAGGTCCGGTCGTCGGCGCGAGCGTCGATATAGGCGTAATTGGCGACCACTTGCCAATGCCCGGCGAGGTTCAGCGAGGCATCCAGCTCGACGCCCCGGCTCTTCAACGACCCGACCGGTGCCAGGAAATTGGGATCGACCGGATCGTTGGTCAGGATATTGCGCTTTTCGATATCGAAGAAGGTCGCCGCCACGTTGATCCCGCGCCACCGCCCCGCAACACCCAGTTCATAGCCCTTTGCCTCTTCGGGACCGAAAGCGGCGCCTTGCGGATTGGCCGTATCAGGGCGTCCGCTCCCGGAATTGAGCAGATAGGACTCGCCCCAATTGGCATGAACCGCGACCGTGTCCGTCAGGCGATACCGGGCGCCGACCCGGAACTTGACCGGATCGCCCGTCACCTCGGTCGTGAAGCCGGTCAGGTTGCGCCGCAGCTTCTGGCGATACGCATCATAGCGCACGCCACCGGTCAGGGTCAGCCGCGCGCTGACATCCCACATGTCCTGAAGGTAGATGGCCCCGGCGACCCGAGTCTCGCGCTGATCAGTGAAGGGCAGGACCGTCGGTGCCGGCTGGCCATAGACGGGGTCGAACACATTGACGGCATAGGGGTTGGCGGCGTTCGGGCTCCGGCGCCGCAGCAGTTCCAGATAGTCGAGCGTATAGCCTTTGACGCCCAGGCTGGGGTGATGCACGCCCCACGCCTCGAACCGCCCCGCCAGTTCCAGTCGGGCCGACAGGTCGGTGGACTCGTAACCGCGCTCGCGCCGCTGCCGCCACAGGGTCGTGTTGTTCACCAGCCGCGACTGGTCGCTGGATAGGCCGCGCAGCGTGGCATAGCGCCAGACCACGCCGCCGTTCAGCGACCATTCGCCCCCCAGCCCCTGCTCGCCGGTCAGTTGCAGCCGCGTGTTGCGCGCGCGCGTCAGGCCATCCTTCGGCTCGCCGAAATAACGGTTGGCGGGCACCGCCAATGCATCGCCCCGGATAGCAGCCACACCCCGGTCGAAGGCGGAGTCGAAGGTCGTATATTCGGCCAGCGCGGTCAGCTTGGTATCCGCCCCCGGCGCCCAGGTCAGCGACGGGGAGACGACACGGCGCGACGGGTTGGTGAAGTCGCGATAGCCGTCCGAATCCTCGCCTGCCACCACGATCCGGCCCGCCAGCGTGGCGGACAGCGGCCCGGTCACGTCCAGTTCGGCGCGCCGCGTGTCGAACGATCCATAAAGGACGGTCGCATTGACGGCGGAGGTGAAGCGCGGCGTCTTCGACACGATGTTGACGCGCCCGGCCGGGTCGATATCGCCGAACACCGCGCCCGAGGGGCCCTTCAGCACCTCGATCCGCTCGGTCGTCGCCGGGTCGCGCGGCGGTGCCAGGCCGCGATTGGCCAGGAAGCCGTCGATATAATATTCCGCCCCGCCATCGGGCGTGCCCAGAAAGCCCCGGATCGCAAAATTGTCGATGAAGCCGCCGCGGTTATTCTGCTGACTGATCCCGCTGAACAGCTCCAGTGCGTCCGACAGGCGGTATGTGCCATTGGCCACGAGCAGATCGCGCTCCAGCGAGCGGCTCGATTGCGACATGCGCCGCGTGAGCAGATCGGAGCCGAGCGTGGTGTCGCGATCCGAGCGCGTCCCCAGCACGACGATATCGCCGTGATCGTCCTCGTCCGACGTCGCCTGCGCCAACGCGGGCACGGCGCCCAGGATCAGGGCGAGCAAGGACAGCGGCGCAAGCCGCCGAGCAATGGATCGGTGGTAGATGGACATGCAATTCTCCCGTGACGGCGCGCATATCCGGGCAATTGCATTGTTACAACATATCATGACGGAAATTTTATTCGGAGGCGCCCCGTCCGCTCATCCGGCCAGTTTCGGCCACAGCGTCTTGAGCGGCTGCGTCGCATCGGCCAGCGCCTTGACCGACAGGACCGCACCGTCGGCGACCAGCGCCTTGCCCTGCACAAAGTCGCGCATCGCATTGACACAGTCTAGCGCGATCACCCGGCCACCGCGCAGATAGACGACCGAGAAGCTGCGCGTCGCGGGATCGCCGCGCAGTATCGCCTGGTCATGGCCGATCGACAGCCCGACCGTCTGCAGCTTCAGGTCATATTGGTTCGACCAGAACCACGGCACCGCATGATAGGCGACTTCGCGCCCCATGATCGTCCGCGCGACGACCATGGCCTGGTCATTGGCGTTCTGTACGGACTCCAGCCGGATCGTCGCGCCATCGGCAAAGGCATTGGCATGGGCGGCACAGTCCCCGATGGCGAAGACATGCGACAGGCTCGTCCGCCCCTGCGCATCGACCGTCACGCCATTGTCCCCCGCCGCCCCGGCCGCGATCAGCGGTTCCACGGCGGGCACGATGCCGATGCCGACGATCACCATCTGCGCCGGCAGGACGGACGCATCCGCAAGGCGGACGCCGCTGACATGCCCCTCCCCCTCGATGCCGTCGACCTGCTCGTTCAGCCGGATGGTGACCCCGTGCGCGCGGTGCTCCGCCTCGTAGAAGCGCGACAGCGCCTCGCCCGCGACACGCGCGAGCACGCGGTCCTGCGCCTCGACGATGGTCACATGCTTGCCGAACTTGGTCAGCACGGCTGCCGCCTCCAGGCCGATATAGCCGCCGCCGATCACGACGACCTCGCGAACCGAGGGCAGTTCCGCGACCAGCCGGTCGACATCGGCGCGGGTTCGCACCGAATGCACGCCGCGCAAGGCATGGCCCTCGCAGCTCAGCCGGCGCGCATGGCCACCCGCCGCCCAGATCAACGTGCCATAGGCGATCCTTTCGCCGGCCGCGCTGGTCAGGCACCGCGCCTCGCCATCGACCGCGACGATCCGCTTGCCCAGCCGCAGCGTGACATCGCGCTCGGCCCAGAAGCGTTCGGGCCGGATCAGGATACGCTCGAACGGCTTGTCGCCGGCCAGATATTCCTTCGACAGCGGCGGCCGCTCATAGGGCGGGACATCTTCTTCCCCGACGAGCGCGATCGTGCCGCCGAAACCCTCCTGCCGCAGCGCGATCGCGGCCTGTGCGCCCGCATGGCCGGTGCCGACGATAACGATGTCGTAAGAGGAACTATGCTGCTGGGTCATGGCGTCACCCTAGGATGGAAAGACCGCGCCTGCCAATGACTGACCGTTGCCAAGGGACCGTTACCCGGGGACCGTTACAAAGTGCTGCGCGTGCGAAAGAGCGTCTTCAATCGAAGAGCGCTTGCCGCTAGGGTCCAGCGTAAACCCTCAGGAGACACCATGAGCAAGCTGCACCTCGTGTTCGGCGGCCGCGTCAGCGACCCGCAGACCCTTGATTTCGCCGATCCCTCGAACCTCGAAGTGGTCGGTATCTTCCCCGACTATGCCAGTGCCGAAAAGGCATGGCGCGCCGCCGCGCAGCGGACCGTGGACGATGCGGAGATGAAGTTCGTCGTGGTGCATCTGCACCGGCTTCTGGAGCCGACGCTGGGCTGATTGGTTCGGAGCGAAGTCGGGGGCGTGGCCTTCGACTTCGCTCAGGCTGAACGGCGGTGGGATGGGAAACTGGTCCTATCAACCCCGAACGCCACACACCCCAGCCCTCCGTTCACACTGAGCGAAGTCGAAGTGCACGGAAAGACGGCTGGTGCCGGGCGGAGTTGAAGCATGGCCTTCGACCCCGCTTGGGCTGAACGAAGGGCGGGATAAGACCCGACCCACCTCAGGCGTTACGATAGCGCCACAACAGCAAGGGCTTGGCGAATAGCAGCCCTGCGATGAACCCACCGATATGCGCGGCCACCGCAATCGCGCCCATGCCCATTCCGGCATAGCCAAGCAGCAACTGGATCCCGATCCACCCCGCCGCCAGCCACAGCACATGGACGAACTCCGCCGACAGACCAGCAAAGCCACGGGTCGCGCGCCGCCGTCCGAACAGCAAGGCATAGGCGCCGACAATGGCCGAGATCGCGCCGCTCGCGCCGATCATCGGCATCGGTGAGCCGGGATCGGGGAAATATTGCGCCAGCGCCGCCGCGTAGGCGCCGACGACATACAGGATCGAAATCCCGCGCGGACCCAGCGCGCGTTCGGTCTGTGCGCCGCAATAGACCAGCATCACCAGATTGAAGGCGATATGCCCGAAGCCGCCATGGACCAATGTCGCCGTCAGCGGCGTCAGGATGGTCGGCACCGCAAAGCCGAAGTCCGAGGGCAGCGCCGCGCCTTCGAAGCGAAGGGGGATGAACCCCGCCGCGACGGCCGCATCCGGCACCATCCCGGTCAGGATGAGGATCAGCGACACGGCCGTCGTCACGACCGCGATGGCCATCGTCGCCCGCGCCGCTGTCCAGTTCATAAGATCAGATGAACTCGATCTTGTTGACGAGGTAATAGCGGTCGCCCGACGGCACCGTCACCTCGACCTCTTCCTCGACCTTGCGCCCGATCAGCGCACGGCCCAGCGGCGAGTTGTAGCTGATCCGGCCGGTCTTGGCGTCCGCCTCGGTCTGGCCGACGATCTGATATTTGACCGGTTTGTCGTCCTCGTCGAGCAGCGTGACGGTCGCCCCGAACACGATCTTGTCGCCCGACAGGTCCTTCGGGTCGATGATCTGCGCGCGGCTCAGCTTGTCCTCGATGTCGGCGATCGTCGCCTCCACCTGGCCCTGCCGTTCCTTGGCCGCATGATATTCGGCGTTTTCGGACAGGTCGCCATGAGCACGCGCTTCCTCGATCGCGTCGACGATCAGCGGCCGCTCTTCTTTCAGACGCCGCAGGTCCTGGGTGAGCTTGTCATAGCCCTCCTGGAGCATCGGCATCTTTTCGACGGTCGCCATATTCCTAGTCCCCAATTCCATACGCATTCCCGGTACGGACCGCCCCTCCGAATGGAAGAGCGGTCCGCCAGCACATCATGTTCTCATGTCGGGATCAGTTGTGCGAACGCGAATAGTAGGATTGCAGGGGGCGTACTTCAAGACCATGGCTGCCAGCAGCCGCAATAGCCTTGGCCGCCTCGACGCTGGCGGGTGCGGTGGTGAAGTACGGAATCTTCTGCCCCAGCGCCGCCTGGCGGATCGGCTTGGAGTCCTTCAGGCTCTGCCACCCTTCCGTCGTGTTGAAGATCAGGGTGATGCCGCCGTCCTTGATCCGATCGACGATATGCGGCCGGCCCTGCGCCACCTTGTTGATCTTCTCGACCGGGACACCGGCGCGATCGAGATAATCGGCGGTGCCGCCCGTCGCCACGATCGCGAACCCGGCCTCGGCCAGCAGCTTGGCGGCGGGGAGGATATGCGGCTTGTCGCTGTCCTTCACGCTGATGAACACCGCGCCTTCCGTCGGCAGGACGGTGCCCGCGCCCAGCTGCGACTTGGCGAAGGCGGTGGTGAAGTCGGGATCGATGCCCATGACCTCGCCCGTCGACTTCATTTCCGGCGACAGCACCGGATCGACGCCGGGGAAGCGCGCGAAGGGGAAGACCGCTTCCTTGACCGCATAATAATCGATGTGGCGATCGATCTGCGGCAGGTCGGCCAGCTTCTCGCCCGCCATGACGCGCGCGGCGATCTTGGCGATGGGCGTGCCAATCGCCTTGGCGACGAAGGGTACGGTGCGGCTGGCACGCGGGTTGACCTCGATGAGGTAGACCTGACCGTCCTTCACCGCGAACTGGATGTTCATCAGGCCGCGCACGTTCAGGCCACGCGCGAGCGCCTCGGCCTGCCGTTCGATCTCGGCGATGATCTCCGCCGACAGGCTGTAGGGCGGCAGCGAGCAGGCCGAGTCGCCCGAATGGACGCCCGCTTCCTCGATATGCTGGAGCACGCCCGCCACGACGACCTGGTCGCCGTCGCAGATCGCGTCCACATCGACCTCGATCGCATCGCGCAGATACTGGTCGATCAGCACCGGGGCATCGCCCGACACCTGCACCGCCGTCTGGATATAATCCTCCAGCTGCTGGGGCCCGTCGACGATCTCCATGGCGCGGCCGCCCAGCACGAAGCTGGGGCGCATCAGCACCGGATAGCCGACCCGCTCGGCGACGATCAGCGCTTCCTCGCGGCTGCGCGCGATGCCGTTCTTGGGCTGGAGCAGCTTGAGCTTGTCGACCAAAGCCGCGAACTGCTCGCGGTCCTCGGCCAGGTCGATCGCGTCGGGGCTGGTGCCCAGGATCGGGATACCCGCCGATTCCAGCGCGCGGGCGAGGTTCAGCGGGGTCTGGCCGCCGAACTGCACGATCACGCCGACCAGCTCTCCTCGCGACTTCTCGACGTCCAGAATGGCGAGAACGTCCTCGGCGGTCAGCGGCTCGAAATAGAGCCGGTCCGAGGTGTCATAGTCGGTGCTGACCGTTTCCGGGTTGCAGTTGACCATGATCGTCTCATAGCCCGCATCCGCCAGCGCGAAGCAGGCGTGGCAGCAGCAATAGTCGAACTCGATCCCCTGCCCGATCCGGTTCGGACCGCCGCCGAGAATGACGATCTTCTTGCGATCGCTGGGCACCGCCTCGTCCTCGGGCTCGCCGAAGGTCGGGGCCTCATAGGTCGAATACATATACGGCGTCTTGGCGTCGAACTCCGCCGCGCAGGTGTCGATCCGCTTGAAGACCGGACGCACGCCCAGCTTGTGGCGATGCTCGCGCACCTCCTGTTCGGTGACGCCGCCGGTCATCATCTTGACGACCTCGTGGATCAGCCCCGAGCCGCGCGCGATGCCGCGATCCATGCCGCGCAGGTTCGCCGATTGCAGCGCCAGATAGGCCAGCCGCTTGTCGGAGAAGCCCATCGCCTTCAGGCGGCGCATTCCGGCCGCATCCTGCGGCAGGCCGTTCTGCATCACCTCGGCCTCGGCCGCGACGATCTCGGCGATCCGCTCCAGGAACCAGGGATCATATTTGGCGATCGCATGGACCTCGGCGACGGTGAAGCCTTCGCGCAGCGCCTGCGCCGCGACCAGCAGCCGGTCCGGGGTCGCCTTGGCCAGCGCCGCCTCGATCTCGGCACGGGGCGCGCCGACCAGATGCTCGACATCGTTGAAGCCGCTGAGACCCGTCTCCAGGCCGCGCAGCGCCTTCTGCATGGACTCGTGGATGTTGCGGCCGATCGCCATGACCTCGCCGACCGACTTCATCGCGGTCGACAGATAGGGCTCGGAGCCCTTGAACTTCTCGAAGGCGAAGCGCGGGATCTTGGTGACGACATAGTCGATCGTCGGCTCGAACGAGGCCGGGGTCGCGCCGGTGATGTCATTCTCGATCTCGTCCAGCGTATAGCCGACCGCCAGCTTGGCCGCGACCTTGGCGATCGGGAAGCCGGTCGCCTTCGACGCCAGCGCCGAAGAGCGCGACACGCGCGGGTTCATCTCGATGACGATCAGGCGGCCGTCCTTGGGATTGACCGCGAACTGCACGTTCGAGCCGCCCGTCTCCACGCCGATCTCACGCAGCACCGCCAGGCTGGCGTTGCGCATGATCTGATATTCCTTGTCGGTCAGGGTCAGCGCAGGCGCGACGGTGATCGAGTCGCCGGTATGGACGCCCATCGGATCGATATTCTCGATCGAGCAGATGATGATAGAGTTGTCGTTGCGATCGCGCACGACCTCCATCTCATATTCCTTCCAACCGAGGAGCGATTCCTCGATCAGCACCTCGGTCGTCGGCGAGGCGTCGAGCCCGGCGCGGACGATCGCGATGAACTCCTCGCGATTATACGCGACGCCGCCGCCGGTGCCGCCCAGCGTGAAGCTGGGGCGGATGATGGCGGGCAGGCCGACCTTCTCCAAGCCTTCCAGCGCCTCCGCCTCGGTATGCGCGATCGCCGAGCGGGCCGATTCCAGCCCGATTTTGTCCATCGCCAGACGGAATTTCTGCCGGTCCTCGGCCTTGTCGATCGCCTCGGCATCGGCGCCAATCATCTGGACGCCGAACTTCTCCAGCGTGCCGTCATGGAACAGCGCCAGCGCGGTGTTCAGCGCGGTCTGGCCGCCCATGGTCGGCAGGACGGCGTCGGGACGCTCCTTCTCGATGATCTTGGCGACCACCGCGGGCGTGATCGGCTCGACATAGGTCGCGTCGGCCAGCTCGGGATCGGTCATGATCGTCGCCGGGTTGGAGTTGACCAGGACGATGCGATAGCCCTCTTCCTTCAGGGCCTTGATCGCCTGCGTGCCCGAATAGTCGAACTCGCACGCCTGACCGATGACGATGGGCCCCGCGCCGATGACGAGGATGGAGGAGATGTCGGTGCGTTTTGGCATTACTTTTCTTCCGAAGCTTGTGCGTTGCCGATGAAGCCGATCTTGTTCATCGGCACGACGGCGCTGACTTTCTTGAGCACGCACTCAATCTTGGCGAAATCGGCATTCGGGCTTCCCCGAAACACGACCTCACGGCCTCTCAGCACCAACCAGCTGCGCGGCGCGTGACACGCGTCAGCCATGGCGTTCAGGTCAGCCTGACTCACCTGACGCTGGGGCCGGGTCGGTTGCGCCGCGACCTGCAAGGCAAGTGCGAGCAGCACGCTCATTTCCGAAGCGACCCCACGAACCGCTCAAACAGATAGAAGCTGTCCTGCGGCCCCGGTGAGGCTTCGGGGTGGTACTGGACCGAGAAGGCCAGGCGGTCGGTCAGTTCCAGACCCGCATTCGACCCGTCGAACAGTGACACATGCGTCTCGCGCGCATTGGCGGGCAGCGTCTCGCGCTCGACCGCGAAGCCGTGGTTCATGCTGGTGATCTCGACAAGACCGTCGGACAGGCGCTTGACCGGGTGGTTCGCGCCGCGATGGCCCTGGTGCATCTTGGTGGTCTTGGCGCCGACCGCCAGACCCAGAAGCTGGTGGCCCAGGCAGATGCCGAATAGCGGCTTGCCCGTGTCGAGCAGCTGGCGGATCACCGGCACCGCATATTCGCCCGTCGCCGCCGGATCGCCGGGACCGTTGGACAGGAAGATGCCGTCCGGGTTCAGCGCCATCACATCCTCGAACGAGGCGGTGGCGGGGACCACCGACACCTTCGCTCCGGCCTGGACCAGGTTGCGGAAGATGTTGTGCTTGCTGCCATAATCGATCGCGACGACGTGCGGACGATCCGTACCCTCGGCCCCGGCATAGCCGAAGCCCAGCCGCCACAGGCCGCCTTCGCGCGTCTCGCCCCAGCCATAATGCAGCTCGGTCGACACGTCCTTGGCGAGGTCCATGCCCTCCAGGCCGGGCCAGGCGCGCGCCTTCTCCAGCAGCGCGGCGATATCGAACTCGCCCGACGCCGAATGCGCGATCACGCCGTTGGGCGCGCCGACGGCGCGGATACGGCGGGTCAGCGCGCGGGTGTCGATGCCCGCCAGGCCGATGCGGTTGTGCCGCGCCATCCATCCGGCGAGGTTTTCCATCGCGCGGAAGTTGGACGGGGCGGTCGGATCCTCGCGGACGATCATGCCCAGCGCGTGCGGCGCGTCCGCCTCGATATCGTCGGGGTTCGCGCCGACATTGCCGATATGCGGGAAGGTGAAGGTGATGATCTGGCCCGCAAAGGACGGATCGGTCATGATCTCCTGATAGCCGGTCATCGCGGTGTGGAAGCACACCTCTCCGACGGCATCACCCTCGACGCCGAAACCGCGTCCCCATAACACGTCTCCGTTCGCCAGAACGAGAACGCCCGTGGCGCCTTCAGGCTTTTCGGGCATGGCGAATGGCTTGGCGTCGGCCATGATCGGCGGGCACTCCTGCTAAAATGTCTGCAATGTCGCTAAGTGGCGTCCGCTAGGGCCATCGGGCGTTCGCGTCAACCGGTTCACGGAATTGGTTCCATCGGCTATCGTTCCCGCCTTTCAGACAAGACGGAAAAAACATGATTCGCGACGACATCAAGGCCGCGCAGGTGGCCGCCATGAAGGCTGGCGACAAGGAAAGCCGCGCCGCCATCAGCCTGATCCAGGCCGCCATCAAGAACCGCGACATCGAACTCCGCACCGGCGAAGCGCCCGCCGACGACGACATGGTCGTGATCGAAGTGCTGCAGAAGATGGTCAAGCAGCGCCGCGAATCGATCGCCATGTACGAACAGGGCGGCCGCCAGGAACTGGCCGATGCCGAAAAGGCCGAGGTCGCGGTGATCGAGCGCTTCCTGCCGCAGACGCTGACCGAGGACGAGACCAAGACCGCGATCGAGGCGATCAAGGCGGAGATCGGAGCGAGCGGGATGAAGGACATGGGGCGCGTCATGGCCGAGCTGAAGGCGCGCCATGCGGCGGTGCTGGATATGAGCAAGGCGAGCGGGCTGGTGAAGGCTTCGCTGGCGTGATTTAGGGCTCGCGGGGATGGACCGGCCTAATCGCAAGCGTGGTCCCCTCCCCCAGCCCCTCCCGCCTGCGGGAGGGGAGCCCGTTGCGCCTGGTGGAGAGGGTTGCCCGCCACCCAATGCGCATCCCCTCCCGCAGGCGGGAGGGGACCGAGGGGAGGGCCCCCCGGCCTTTCCGCGAGGACCGCCCTACGCAGAAAGCGCGGGAACTCCGCCTCAACCCGACCGACGCGGAACGGCGATTGTGGCGAGCACTGTCGAGGCGCCAAGTGGCCGGGGTCCGTTTCAACCGGCAGGTGCCGATCGGCCCCTATATCGCCGACTTCGCCGCGAGATCGGAAAAGCTGATCGTTGAAGTCGATGGCGGCCAGCATGACGAACGCGCTGCTTACGATGAAGCCCGGACCCGCTATCTCGAAACCCGGGGCTGGCGTGTCCTTCGCTTCTGGAACAACGACGTTATGGGCAATCTGGAAGGTGTCGTAGCGACCATCGAGCGCGCGCTCGCCGAGAGCCCCTCCCCTCGATCCCCTCCCGCCTGCGGGAGGGGAAGCGCCGGTGGCAACCGCAATCCCTGAACAACTCCCCTCCCGCGGGCGAGTTTCAGGTCGGTCATGCCCACGGCATGACCTAAACGATGTGGGACATCGTTTACCTGAAACCGGGCTGGGGGAGGGAAAAGCCCCACACGTTCGAGAGCCGGGAACCCACCCCCACCCCTTGCCAAAAACCCCCTCTTGCGCTACCCATTATAATCGCGAGGACGCCATGAGCCTGACCCCGCAATTCCTTGACGAGCTACGTGCTCGGACCAGTCTGTCGGCGCTGATCGGCAAAACGGTGAAGCTGCAAAAGGCGGGCCGGGAATATAAGGGCTGTTGCCCTTTTCATAACGAGAAGACGCCCAGCTTCTACGTCAATGACGACAAGGGCTTTTACCACTGCTTCGGCTGTTCGGCGCATGGCGATGCCATTCGCTGGATGACCGACCAGCGCGGCCTGCCCTTCATCGACGCGGTCAAGGAACTGGCGCAGGCGGCAGGCCTGGAAGTCCCCGCACAGGACCGCCGCGCTGCGCAAAAGGCGGAGCGCGCCAAGGGACTGCACGACGCGATGGCGGATGCCGCCGCATGGTTCTCCGAGCAGCTGGGCGGCTTGTCCGGCGGCGATGCGCGCGAATTGCTGACCCGCCGCCGGGTCACGCCGGAGACCGCGCGCACCTTCGGCCTGGGCTTCGCGCCCGACAGCCGGGGCAAGCTGAAGGCCGCACTCAAGGATTATGGCGACCCGGCGCTCATCGAGTGCGGGCTGCTCATCAAGGTCGACGGCAAGGACCCGTACGACCGGTTCCGCGGCCGGTTGATGATCCCGATCCGCGACGCGCGCGGGCGGGTGATCGCGTTCGGCGGCCGGATCATCGGCGACGGCGAGCCCAAATATCTCAACTCGCCCGACACCCCGCTCTTCGACAAGGGGCGCACGCTCTACAATCTCGACCGCGCCGCGCCTGCGGTGCGCAAATCCGGCCGCGTGCTGGTGGTCGAGGGTTATATGGACGTGATCGCGCTGGCCCAGGCGGGGATCGCGGAAGCCGTCGCGCCGCTCGGCACCGCGCTGACCGAGAACCAGTTGGAGCGGCTATGGCGCATGGTCGACGTGCCGACGCTCTGCTTCGACGGCGATGCGGCGGGGCAGAAGGCCGCGATCCGCGCCGCGCATCGCGCGCTGCCCCTGCTCCAGCCGGGCAAGAGCCTGTCCTTCGTCACCCTGCCCCAGGGACAGGACCCCGACGACTTGGTCCAGGAAAAAGGCGCGGCGGGGTTCGAGGCGGTGCTGACCCGCGCCATGCCGCTCAGCGACCTGCTCTGGCAGTCGGAGATCGCGCAGGCCCAGACCGATACGCCCGAGGGGCGCGCCGCGCTGAAGCAACGGCTCGAGGAACTGGCGCAGCAGATCCCGCACAAGGATCTGGCCTACGAATATAAGCGCGCGATGATGTCGCGCTATTTCGACATCTTCGGCATCCGGCGGGTCAATGCGGCGGCGGTGCATCAGGCGGTGGCCGAGGCCAATCGCCATGTCGGGCGCGGCGTCGAATACAGCCTGAAGCGCGCGGTGCTGCTCGGCCTGATGCGCTATCCGCATGTGCTATGCCGCTATATGGACGAGATCAGCCGGTTGGACATGGGCGACCGCTATCTCAACGACTGGCGGCACCACCTGCTCGACGCGGCGGTCAACGACCCGCATCTGTCGCGCAAGGACGCGGCCGAGGCTGAGAGCCTGATCGAGCAGATCATGGCGACCACCGATGTCCACCCGATCGACGCGCGCGACTATACCCGCGACCTGGCGTTCAGCTTCTTCAGCAAGATGTCCGATCCCGCCATCGCCGTGCGCGATCTGGAAAAGATCATCGAGGTCATGCTGGAGGAAAGCGAGACGCGCGCGAACCGCGAACGCGCGGTGCAGGCGTTCCAGGCCGACATGACCGAGGATCGCTTCGCCGAGCAGACGCGGTGCCACGCCGCGCACGCGCAGTCGCTCGACCAGCTCTATAGCTGGCTGGAGGCGGCGCGCGACCTGGCGGATAAGCAAGCCGGGGAGGCCGCTTGATACAGCATCCCCCGAACCCCATATCCGGGGCATATCGGGCGCGCGGCGTCCACACTGGAAAATTACGCATGGCCCCCTCACCCGCTTGCATGAATGGCGAGCGGTGTGACAGAGGCCGGGCTCGGAACCCTGAGGGCATTTGATGGCGAAGGCGAATATGGCGGCGGATACGACCGACACGACGGAAACGGGCGATGCGCCGCTGATCGACCTGAACGAGGCATCGATCAAGAAGCTGATCGCGCGCGCCAAGAAGCGCGGCTACATCACCTACGATCAGTTGAACGAAGCGCTGCCGCAGGACCAGATGTCCTCCGACCAACTCGAGGATATCATGGCGGCCCTCAACGAGATGGGCGTCAATATTGTCGAGAATGAGGAGCAGGGCGAGGACGGCGAGACCGAGGAAGAGGCCGACGACGCCGATACCACGGATGGCGACGCCGATTCCGGTCCTCAGCCCGAGGCGAAGAAGAAGGAAACCGTCGATCGCACCGACGATCCGGTCCGCATGTACCTGCGCGAGATGGGCGCAGTGGAACTGCTGTCGCGTGAGGGCGAGATCGCCATCGCCAAGCGGATCGAGGCGGGTCGCGACACAATGATCCTGGGGCTGTGCGAAAGCCCGATCACCTTCAACGCGATCATCGACTGGTCGACCGCGCTGAACGAAGGCACGATGCAGCTGCGCGAGATCCTGGATCTCGACGCCATGCTGTCCAAGGACGCCGGCCCGGAAAATCTGGGCGAGGAGGACGAGGACGATAATGGCGAGATCAGCGCCAAGAACGCCGGTCCGCAGTTCAAGGAAGAAGAAGAGCCGGAAGAGCCCTCGATCGACGAGGAAGACGGCGAGGGCGGCGAGCGCCGTGGCCCGCGCGCCGAGGACGAGGAAGAGGACAACACCCTCAGCCTCGCCCAGATGGAGGAGACGCTGAAGCCTCAGGCTTTGGAGAAGTTCGCCAACATCACCGCGATCTACAAGAAATTCTCGAAGATCCAGCAGCAGCGTCTGGAGTCGATGGCGCTGGGCGGCGAGCTGTCGTCGGCGGACGAGCGCAAATATCACAAGCTGCGCGAAGAACTGACCGCCGAGGTCGAGAGCGTCCAGTTCCACAACGCCAAGATCGAATTCCTGGTCGACCAGCTCTATGCCTATAACCGTCGCCTGACCGCGCTGGGCGGCCAGATGCTGCGACTGGCCGAGCGGCACAAGGTCAACCGCAAGGACTTCCTGGACCGCTATCTGGGTCACGAGCTGGACGAGAACTGGCTCGATACGGTCCGGGGCGTCGACAAGAAGTGGGGCAACTTCGCCACCAACGAAGCCGCCACGGTCGACCGCATCCGCAGCGAGATCGCCGAGATTTCGCAGCAGACCGGCATGGCGCTGACCGAATTCCGCCGCATCGTGAACATGGTGCAGAAGGGCGAGCGCGAGGCGCGTATCGCCAAGAAGGAGATGGTCGAGGCGAACCTGCGCCTCGTCATCTCCATCGCCAAGAAATACACCAATCGCGGGCTTCAGTTCCTGGATCTCATTCAGGAGGGCAATATCGGCCTGATGAAGGCGGTCGATAAGTTTGAATATCGCCGCGGTTACAAATTCTCGACCTATGCCACCTGGTGGATCCGGCAGGCGATCACCCGCTCGATCGCCGACCAGGCCCGGACCATCCGCATCCCCGTCCACATGATCGAGACGATCAACAAGCTGGTCCGCACCAGCCGCCAGTTCCTGCACGAGCAGGGCCGCGAGCCGACCCCGGAAGAGATGGCCGAACGCCTCTCCATGCCGCTGGAGAAGGTGCGCAAGGTGATGAAGATCGCCAAGGAGCCGATCTCCCTCGAAACGCCGATCGGCGACGAGGAGGATTCGCACCTGGGCGACTTCATCGAGGACAAGAACGCGGTCATCCCGGTGGACGCGGCGATCCAGGCGAACCTGAAGGAAACGGTCACCCGCGTCCTCGCTTCGCTGACGCCGCGCGAGGAGCGCGTGCTGCGGATGCGCTTCGGCATCGGCATGAACACCGACCACACGCTGGAAGAGGTCGGCCAGCAATTCTCGGTCACGCGCGAGCGTATCCGCCAGATCGAGGCGAAGGCGCTCCGTAAGCTGAAGCACCCCAGCCGCAGCCGCAAGATGCGCAGCTTCCTCGACCAATAAGGTCGTTTCGATACGAACGAAAAAGCCGTCGACCCCAGGGTCGGCGGCTTTTTTGTTTGCCTCATGATGTCGTACCCGTCCGAACCACGATAGACAGGGTCGACCCGGGCCGTGGCGCGCCGGACAAGGAGTGACATGGACATTCGCCTGGACGATCCGACCGCCCCGCATGTCGCCGATCTGCTGGCCTATCACCTCCACGATCTGCGCAGCGTCATGAGCGAATTCGCCTTCGCGCTCGACGCCTCCGCGCTGGCCGCTCCCGGCATCGCGTTCTGGACGATCTGGGACGGCCCGACGCTGGCCGGTTTCGCCGCGCTGAAGCAACTCGACCCCACACATGGCGAAGTGAAATCCATGCGGGTCGCCCCGGCATTTCTGGGCAAGGGCGTCGGTCGCAAGTTGCTGAACCACATCATCGCCGAGGCGCGGCACCGGCATTATCACCGGATCAGCCTGGAGACGGGCACCGCACCGCTGCATCAGCCCGCGGTCGCTTTGTATCGCAGCGCAGGGTTCCTTCCCTGCGATGCCTTCGCCGATTACCAGCCAAGCCCGCACAATCAGTTCTTCGCGCGCGATCTGACCGGCTGATCGGGGCCGCCACTCGGCGCATCCCATGGGTTTGGGCTCCACAATCGCGGCCGGGGGCGATAATCCCCGCTGGATGAAACGCCTGCTCCCGCTGATCGCCCTGCTGACCGCCGCCGCGCCCGCGAACCAGAATGTGCCCCGCCCCGGCTATGTGCGGGTGCAGATCAACACCTCCGAAGGGCCGATCGTCGTCGCGCTCGATGCGCGCCGCGCGCCCGCAACGACCAAGAATTTCCTAGCCTATGTCGACGATGGGCGTTTCGACGGAACGCTGTTCTACCGCACCGCACGGGACAAGCGGGATCCGAAAAAGGGCTTCGTCCAAGGCGGCATCCGCACCGACGCGCGCCGCATCCTGCCCCCCTTCCCGTTGGAGACCACGGCGAAGACCGGGATCAAGCATCTGGACGGCACCATCTCGATGGCGCGGGGCGCGACGCCGCAATCGGCGGGCGGCAATTTCGTCATCACCGTCGGCCCCGCCCCCGGCCTGGATGCACGGCCGGGTTATGACGGCTATGCCGCGTTCGGCCATGTCGTGGCGGGCATGGACGCGGTGAAGAAGATCCTCGCCAAGCCATCGGGCGGCGGCATGGACGCGATGAAGGGGCAGATGATCCTGCAACCAGTCAAGGTCTTCAACGTCAAGCGACTGGACGGCAAACCGCAGCCGACCGGCGAGCCGAAAATGTGGCTTTATAATTTCGGGGGGTAACCAGCCCCTTCCTCCGTTCAGCCTGAGCGTAGTCGAAGGCCACGCTCCGACATCCGCCAAGGGCTGGCCTGCCGCCCGTTGGATAGGACATCCCTTGGCCTTCGACTTCGCTCAGGCTGAACGGGGGGCGGTATTTTCTCCGGACCAAACACGCCTTGGGACAAAGAAAAAGGGCGGCGGCACCGCTGGGTGCCACCGCCCTTTCCTGTCGAACCGCTGGGGTCCGCCGCACCGATTACTCGGCGGCGGCAGTGCCCTTGGCCGGACGCGTATCGCGACGCTCGGCGATACGCGCCGACTTGCCGGTGCGACCACGCAGATAGTACAGCTTGGCACGACGCACGGCGCCCTTGCGGACGACCTCGATCGAGTCGACGTTCGGCGAGTAGAGCGGGAAGACGCGCTCCACGCCCTCACCGAAGGAGATCTTGCGGACGGTGAACGACGAGCCCATGCCCTTGTTCGCGCGGGCGATGCAGACGCCCTCATAGAACTGGACGCGGGTACGCTCGCCTTCGACGACCTTCACACCGACCTTCAGCGTGTCGCCGGGGCGGAATTCGGGGATCTTCTTCGTTTCGTTGAACTTGGCGATCTGCTCAGCTTCGATCTGCTGGATCACGTTCATAACCAATTCCTCAATCGTCGCCGCGCGCCAGAGGGCGACCGACCCGAACGCCCTCATGACGTTCCCAAAGGTCCGGCCGCCTTGACCGTGTATCCTCGCAAGCCCGGGCATGACGCCAGGCCGCGATTTTCGCATGATCCCCCGATCGCAGCACTTCAGGGATCGTGCGCCCTTCCCACTCGGCAGGACGGGTATATTGCGGATATTCGAGGAGGCCGCTTTCGAAGCTTTCCTCGACTCCACTGGAAGCCGCGCCCATTACGCCGGGAAGCAGCCGAACGCAAGCGTCGAGCAGCACCAGCGCCCCCATCTCACCGCCCGACAGGATATAGTCGCCGATCGACACCTGCTCGATGCCGCGCGCCTCGAACAGGCGTTCGTCGAAGCCTTCGAACCGGCCGCATAGCACGGTGATGCCCGGCCCCGCCGCCAGCTCGCGCACGCGCGGCTGGGTCAGCGGGCGCCCGCGCGGCGTCATCGCCAGCACGGGCCGGTCGTCGGCCACCGAGTCCACCGCCGCTGCCAGCACATCGGCGCGCAACACCATGCCCGCACCGCCCCCTGCCGGGGTATCGTCGACCGAGCGATGCTTGTCGGTCGCAAAGTCGCGGATCTGCACCATCTCCAGCGCCCAGCGATCCTCGCGCAGCGCCCGGCCCGCCAGCGAGTGTCCCAGCGGTCCAGGAAACATCTCCGGATACAGCGTCAATATCGTTGCGCGAAAGGTCACAGCGTCCAGTTCTCGATGGTCAGGCCGGGGATGTCGGCGAAGTCGGCTTCGTTGTTCGTCACCAGTGTCAGCCCGGTCGCGAGGGCATGGGCACCGATCAAGCGATCGAACCGCCCTCGCCGGAACGGTATCGTCGCATAGGCCGAAGCCGCCTGTCGGTCGAACGGCAATATCGGCACACGATCGAAAAAGCGATCAAATGCCGCGATCGCTTCCGTACCGTGCCGCTCCAGCCCGCGCATGATCTCGGCATAGGTAATGGCGGATGCCACTGCATCACCCGGTTCGCAGGTGGCCAGTCGTTGCGCCACCCGCCCGTCTGCGTCGCGCAGGACATAGATGCAGATATTGGAGTCGAGCAGATAGCGCGGCTCAATCACGGCCGAGGAGCTTCCCATCCCAATCCAGCGGGCGCGGCTCCATTTCAAAATCCTCGCGCTCGATCGGCTTCAGCCACGGCATGGAGCCTGCGATCCCCGTCAGGTCGATCGTCTTGCGCGGTGCCTGGGCGGGCTCGAACACATACCGTCCCTGTTCCTCGCGCAGGGTCATTTCCGTTCCCTCGGTCAGACCCAGCGCGGCGGGGAGACGCAGCGCCAGCGAGTTGCCCGAGCGGAAGACCTTCGCCTGGTAATCCTTGCCCATATCACCTCCGTATATACGTTGCGTATATACATCACCCAGCGCGAAACGCCAAGGAACGTTGCGCCGCCTGACGCTTTGCCCTCGCCATGGACGATTGCATCATCATCGGCGCCGGACCCGCCGGACTGACCGCTGCCATCTATCTCGCGCGCTATCACCTGCGCATCCGCCTGTTCGACAGCGGATCGAGCCGCGCCGCGATGATCCCGTGCACCCATAATCATGCGGGCTATCCCGAGGGGATCAGCGGCAAGGCGCTGCTCGCCCGGATGCACGAACAGGCGCGCCGCTATGGCGCGAATTGCATCCCGCACCGCGTGACCGGCATCCACCCCGAGGATGGCGCTTTTCGCGTCACCACCGATGAGGCGGACTATAGCGCGCGCAGCGTCCTGCTGGCGACCGGGGTGGTCAATCATCGCCCCCGCCACCTGCTGCCCGACGTGCACGACCCGGCACTGGAGCGTGGCCTGATCCGCTATTGCCCGGTCTGTGACGGCTATGAGGTAACGGACAAGCGGGTGGGCGTGATCGGCACCAGCGACCATGGGATGCGCGAGGCACTGTTCCTGCGTGGCTTTACCCGCGACGTGACGCTGATCGCGCCGGAGGCCGCGCATGAACTCGACCCCGAATGCGCTCGCGCGCTGGACGAGGCGGGGATCGCGCGGATCGACGGGCCCTGCGCCGGCTGGGCGATCGAGGGGGACCAGATGGCGCTCGACACCGCGCAGGGACGGATGCGCTTCGACAGCGTCTATCCCGCCCTGGGCTCACGCATCCGGTCGGAACTGGCGATCTCAGCGGGCGCGAAGGCGGACCCGAGCGGATGCCTGGAGGTCGACGATCATCAGCGGACCTCGGTCCCCGGGCTGTTCGCGGCGGGGGATGTGGTGAAGGGGCTGGATCAGATCAGCCACGCCATGGGCGAGGCCGGGGTCGCGGCCACGACGATCCGCAACATGCTCAACGCACAAACGCCGATCAGGCGATAAAGGCGCGGTCCACGATCAAACGATTCTGATCCCATTCGGGCACCGCTTGCGCATTCATCGGCACCATGAAGCGGCGGCCATCGGGGCGTTCGATCTCGAGCACGTCGCCCGCGCCGAAATTCTCGATGAGCGCGACATGGCCCAGCTCCTCGCCATCGCTGGCGATGGCAGACAGGCCGATGATGTCGGCATGATAATATTCGCCTTCCTCCAGCGGAGGCAGGGCAGAGCGCGGCACCGTCAGTTCCGTACCGCGCAGCGCTTCGGCGGCGTTGCGGTCGGCGACTTCGGCAAAGCGCGCGATGACACCGTTCGAACCGTCACGCGCCGACTTCAGCGTCAGCGCGCCGCCATTGAACGCGCGATAGTCCGACAGGTCGTCGGCAAAGACCTTCAACCGAACCTCGCCCGTAATGCCGTGCGCGCCGATGATGACGGCCAGCGTCACGTGCGGCTCACCCGTCGGGCGAGTCGTCGTCCCCGTTGGGGGCGTCGTTTCCGCCTTCGGCGGGGTCGGGCGCGGAGACGCCTTGGTTGGTCGCGTCGTCATGATCGTCGGGTGCGGTCCGGGGATCGGGTTCGGTCGGCGGGGTCATGCGCATCTCTCCTGAAGCCATTGGCCTTGGGAAACGCATGACCCCGTATCCGGTGCCTTGCCCCACCCCGATCGCGATCGACCGGGGCAGCGCAAGGCCGAAAGCGACTTACGCTTCGGCGGTTTCGGCCGGCGCGTTCGCGGCTTCCTCGGCGGCCTTCAGCTTCTCGGCACGCTCTTCGGCGCGCTCGGTGGCCTTTTCGCCGGGCTTGCCCTTGTTCGGGTTGTTGCGAGCGGCGCGCTCACGGACACCGGCGGCGTCCAGGAAGCGGGCGACGCGGTCGGTCGGCTGCGCGCCATTGGCCAGCCAGTGCTTCGCGCGCTCGGCGTCGAGCTGCACGCGCTGGTCATTGTCCTTGGCGAGGAGCGGGTTGTAGTTGCCGATCTTCTCAATGAACTTGCCGTCGCGCGGCGCACGGGCGTCGGCCACCACGATGCGGTAGTAAGGGCGCTTCTTCGAGCCACCACGCGACAGACGAATGCTGAGAGCCATATTTCAGTCCTTGGAGTAAAAAGTTCAAATTACCGGCAATTCCGTCCGGCGCGGGGGTTATTTCTTCTTCAGGAGATTTTCGAAGCCAGGGGGCAGCTTCGGCATGCCCTCGGGCAGCTTGCCGCCACCCGCGCCCATGCCGCCCATGCCCGGCAGGCCGCCACCGCCGCCCGCCTTGTTGAGCATGTCGCCCATCTGCGGACCGCCCAGTGCGTTGCCCAGGCCGCCGAGACCGCCCTTGCCGAGCATGGCCATCATGCCCTTGATGCCGCCCATCTTCTTGATCTTCTTCATCGCCGTGGACATTTCCTGATGCATCTTCAGGAGCTTGTTCACGTCCTGCACCGTGGTGCCGGATCCCTTGGCGATGCGGATCTTGCGCTTGGCGTTGACCAGCTCGGGCTTGGAGCGCTCCTTGGGCGTCATCGAGGTGATGATCGCATCCATGCGGAGCAGGATCTTGTCGCCACCGGCATCGTTCAGCGCGTTCTGCGCCTTCTTCATGCCCGGCATCATGCCCGCCAGCGCGCCCAGCCCGCCCATGCGGCGCATCTGGGCCAGTTGGCCGCGCAGGTCGTTCAGGTCGAACTGCCCCTTGGCCATTTTCATGGCCATGCGCTCGGCATCTTCCTGCTGGATCGTCTCGGCGGCGCGTTCGACCAGCGACACGACGTCGCCCATGCCGAGGATTCGGCCCGCGACACGCTCCGGATGGAAGGCTTCCAGCGCGTCCATCTTTTCGCCGACACCAGCGAACTTGATGGGTTTGCCGGTGACCGCACGCATCGACAGCGCCGCACCGCCGCGCGCATCGCCGTCCATACGGGTCAGCACCACGCCGGTCAGCGGCACCTGCTCCGAGAAGCTGGACGCCACGTTCACCGCGTCCTGGCCAGTCAACGAGTCGACGACGAGCAGGATTTCCTGAGGCTGGGCGATCTCCGCCACCGCCTTCATCTCGTCCATCAGCGCCTGGTCGACGTGCAGACGACCGGCGGTGTCGAGCATCAGGACATCATAGCCCTGCAGCTTGGCGGCCTGCATCGCACGACGCGCGATCTCGACCGGCTGCTGCCCTGCGATGATCGGCAGGGTCGCGACCTCGACCTGGATGCCCAGCGTCGCCAGCTGCTCCTGCGCGGCGGGGCGATTGACGTCGAGCGACGCCATCAGCACCTTCTTGCGCTCGCGGCCCATCGCACCGCTCGATAGACGGCGGGCGATCTTGGCGGTGGTCGTGGTCTTGCCCGAGCCCTGAAGTCCGACCATCATCACGACCGCAGGCGGCGTGACGTCGAGCAGCAGCTCGCTGGCATCGGCGCCCAGCATCGCGACCAGCGCGTCATGGACGATCTTGACGACCTGCTGACCCGGGGTGATCGAGCGCAGGACGTTCTGGCCGATCGCCTGTTCGGTGACCTTGTCGACGAAGTCGCGCGCGACGGGCAGCGCGACGTCGGCTTCCAGCAACGCCACGCGCACTTCGCGCATCGCGGTGCGGACATCCGCCTCGGTCAGCGCGCCACGGCCGCGAAGGCGGTCGAATACGCCGCCAAGCCGATCGCTCAAGCTGTCGAACATCGCCTCACCTCGTCAAACCCGGCCCGGAGCGTCCGGCCCAAAAACCCGTGTCGTACCGCCAAACACAAAAGCGCCGGCGGGCGAAACCTCGCCGGCCAGCGTGCACCCTTGGGCGCTTCACTTTCACATCCCGAAACGGAACTTGGGGCGGCTCTTATGGGAAAATACCGCCGGACGCAAGCGGGAGGCAGGCGGACGCGGCGTTAACGAGTTGTATACTCCTGACATGCGAGCAAATCCTTCATGCCCGGCTCGCCCCAGACTGCCGCCAACACGTCTGCTTCCGCTCGCTTTTTTGCGGCGGGCGTGGCGGGCGGCACGCTGTTGCTGGCGGTGGCGATCCTGTTGATCGAACTGGGTTTCGATC
This sequence comes from uncultured Sphingomonas sp., assembly GCF_913062585.1. GTDB lineage: Bacteria > Pseudomonadota > Alphaproteobacteria > Sphingomonadales > Sphingomonadaceae > Sphingomonas. The sequence continues at coordinate 47,719 of NZ_CAJXWX010000018.1, forward strand.
TGCCCGCCAAGATCCTGCTCTTCGTCACTGCCACCGCCCTGACCCTGTTATATCGGCGGCTCCCCACCCTGCGGCTGTCGCGTTCGCCCGACCTCGACCAGCAGGACCCGCTGACGGGCCTGTCGATCCGCCGCCATTTCCAGATCGCCGGACAAGCGATGATCGAGGCCGGTTCGCGGCGCCAGCGCGGCTTTGCGCTGTTGCTGGTCGATATCGACCGGTTCCGCGCCATTGCCGGATCATTCGGCCATGAGGCAGGCGACACGCTGCTCCAACATGTCGCCAAGACCATTCGCGGCGAGGCCCCGTCCGAGGCGATCGTCGCGCGGTTCGAGGGGGATTGTTTCGGCTGCCTCATTCCCTTCGACCTTCGAGGCCGCGACCGTATCGAGCGACTGGCCGACCGGCTGGCGATCCGGCTGGCCCAGCCCATCCGGCTGGCCGATCAGGAGTTTTCGCCGCGCGCCACCATCGCGCTGACCCGGGTGGACCCTCGGGTCGAGCCCCGGATCGACCAGGCTGCGCCAACCATCGACCAGCTGGCCCGCCAGGCCGATCTGGCGCTGATCGCCGCCAAGGCGCGCGGCGACGGCCGCCCGCTTCGCTTCACCCCCGCGCTCGAGGAGGCGATGGCCGAGCGCAATGCGATCATCACCGATCTTCGCGCGGCGCTGGCCCAAGGCGACATCCACCTGCGGTTCGAGGCGCAGATCGATCTGGGCACCGCGCGGCTGACCGGGTTCGAGATATCGGGGCATTGGGATCACCCGACGCTAGGCCGGATCGGCGCCGACCGCTTCATGCCGATCGCCGAGGCGTGCGGCCAGTCGGGCGAGGTCTCGCTCTCGCTGATGCGCCAGGCGATGGCCGCCGCGCGCGACTGGGATCCGTCGATCACCCTGTCGATCCCGCTAGCCGCCTCGCAGTTTCAGGACGCATGGCTGGCGCAGAAGATCATCAAGACGCTGACCGAATGCGGCTTTCCGGCGCACCGGCTGGAAATCGAGATCACCGAAAGCGCGCTGTTCGCCAATCTGGCCCTCGCCCAGTCGATCGTCGTCAGCTTGAAGAATCAGGGAATTGCGCTGGCGCTCAACGATTTCGGCAGCGGCTATTCCAGCCTTTCGCATCTCCGCGCCCTGCCCTTCGACCGGGTGCGGGTCGATCCGAACTTCATCGGCGATATGGCCGCCGATCCCGATTGCCGCGCGATCGTCTCCGCCATCGTCCAGCTGGGCGACAGCCTGCACCTGCCGATCGCCGCCAAGGGCGTGCACGATGCCGAGATCGAGGCACGGTTGCGCGAGATCGGCTGCTCGCATGGCCAGGGTTCGCTCTATGGCCCGCCGCTCGACCTGGCGCAGGTGCGCCAGCTTTTGGCGGAGAAGCGCCTGCTGGTCGGCGCCTCCGCGGCGCCGCTCGCCAGCCCGCGCCTGGCCGGGTAAGACAGGCCCGGCGACCCCGGTCACGCCCCTGCTTTGCGTCTCCGCGTGGACACGTCGTTCATCCATCCCTAGATCGGCGGTCATGTCGTCCCTCCCTGGACCCGAGATCATCAGTTTGGGCTGCCGCCTGAACATCGCCGAGAGCGAGACGATCCGTGCGCTCGCCGCCGGGCGGGAGGCGTTGGTCGTCGTCAACAGCTGTGCCGTGACCAACGAAGCGGTCAAGCAGACCCGTGCCGCCATCCGCCGCGCGGCCAAGGCGCAGCCCGATGCGCAGATCGTGGTGACGGGGTGCGCGGCGCAGATCGACCCGGACAGTTTCGCCGCCATGCCGGAGGTCGCGCGCGTGCTGGGCAATGCCGACAAGCTGCGCCCCGAAAGCTGGGCCTCGGCCGAGCCGATGCTGGTCGCCGACCTGTCGCGCGTGGTCGAGACCGCGCCGCACCTCGCCGCCGCCTTTGCGGGCCATGCGCGCGCCTTTGTCGAGGTGCAGAATGGCTGCGACCACGCCTGCACCTTCTGCATCATCCCGACCGGGCGCGGCCCGAGCCGCTCGGTGCCTGCCGGGCTCGTCATCGAACGGATCGCGCGGGCGGTCGAGCTTGGCCACCGGGAGGTCGTGCTGACCGGCGTCGACCTGACCAGCTATGGCCACGACCTGCCCGGCCAGCCCAGCCTGGGCCTGCTGGTCGAGCGGATCCTGACCCATGTCCCCGCCCTGCCCCGGCTCCGCCTGTCCTCGCTCGACTCGATCGAGATCGACGACCGTCTGTTCGAGCTGGTGACGGGCGAGGCGCGGGTGATGCCGCATCTTCACCTCTCGCTCCAGGCGGGCAGTGACATGATCCTGAAGCGGATGAAGCGCCGCCACAGCCGCGCGCAATCGGTCGCCATCGTCGAGCGGCTGCTGACCGCGCGGCCCGACATCGCGATCGGCGCGGACCTGATTGCGGGCTTCCCGACCGAGGATGACGCGATGGCGGCGGATACGCTGGCGCTCATCGACGATTGCCAGATCGTCCATGCGCATATCTTTCCCTATTCGGCGCGCGACGGCACGCCCGCCGCACGGATGCCGCAAGTGCCTCACCCGCTTCGCCGCGAGCGCGCCGCCAAGCTTCGCGAAGCCGCCGCGCGTCGCCGCCGCGACTGGCTGGCCGCTCAGGTCGGCGCCACCCGCGACGTGCTGGTCGAGCGGCCGGGCACGCGCGGCCATGCGCCGGACTTTGCCGACATTCATTTTTCCCCCGCCGCCGAACCGGGCAGCATCGCCCGGGTTCGGGTCATGGCGGCGACCGAAACCCATCTGATCGGACAATTGGCATGAGTTCTTCCTCCTCCTGGCACGAAAAGCTGCTCGGCGGTTTCCGTCGCACCTCGGACCGGCTGGTCGGCAATCTGGCGGGCCTGGGCACCGCCCGGCTCGACGAGGACACGCTCGACGAGATCGAGGAAGCGCTGATCGCCTCTGATTTGGGCCCCGAAACGGCGGGCCATATCCGCATGCGTCTGGCCGAGGGCAGTTTCGAGCGGAACATGGAGGACCTGGGCATCCGCTTGGTCGTCGCCGAGGAGGTAGAGAAGGCGCTCGCCAAGGTCGCCACTCCCCTGGAGATCGACGCCTTTCCCCGGCCGCAGGTGATCCTGGTCATCGGCGTCAACGGATCGGGCAAGACGACGACCATCGCGAAGCTGGCGCACTTGTTCATGGAGCAGGATTACGGCGTGATGCTGGCGGCGGGCGACACCTTCCGCGCCGCCGCCATCGGCCAGCTCGCCACCTGGGCCGAGCGGGTCGGCGTGCCGATCGTGTCGGGCAAGGAAGGCGGCGACGCGGCGGGCATCGTCTATGAAGCGGTGAAACAGGCAACCGCAACCGGCATCGACGTGCTGATCGTCGACACCGCCGGGCGCCTCCAGAACAAGCGCGAGTTGATGGACGAGCTGTCCAAGATCCGCCGCGTGCTCGGCCGCCTGAACCCCGAGGCGCCGCATGACATCCTGCTGGTGCTCGACGCGACCACCGGCCAGAACGCGCTCAACCAGATCGAGGTGTTCAAGGACGTGGCGGGCGTCACCGGCCTGGTCATGACCAAGCTGGACGGCACCGCGCGCGGCGGTGTGCTAGTCGCGGCGGCGGAGAAATACGGCCTCCCCATCCACGCGATCGGCGTCGGCGAGGGCATGACCGATCTGCGCCCCTTCGACGCCAACGAAGTCAGCCGGATCATTGCCGGGATCGAGGGAGGCCGCAAATGAGCGCGCCCGCAAAGGAAGCCGGCGCCGGCCTGAAGGCGGGGATCGAGTACGGCCCGCTGGTCCTGTTCTTCGCGGTCAACTTCCTTGCGCCGCTGGGTCCGTTGACCCGCGTGCTGGTCGCGACCGGCGTCTTCATGGCGGCGACCGTGATTGCGATGATCGTCAGCAAGGTGAAGCTAGGCCGCATCTCGCCGATGCTCTGGCTGTCGGGCATCCTGGTCGTCGTGTTCGGCGGTTTGACCCTGTATTTCCACGACGAGCGCTTCATCAAGATGAAGCCGACCATCGTCTATGCCATGTTCTCGGCCCTGCTGTTCTTCGGCCTCGCGACCGGGCGGCCGCTGATCCAGATGGCGCTGGGCAATGTCTATCCCGGGCTGACCGAACTCGGCTGGCGCAAGCTGACGCGCAACTGGGCGTTTTTCTTCGCCTTCATGGCGGTGCTGAACGAGGCGGTGTGGCGCAATTCCAGCTGGAATTTCTGGGTCGGGTTCAAACTGTGGGGCGCGATGCCGCTGACCATCGGCTTTGCTATCGCGAATATCCCGATGCTGTTGAAGCACGGGTTGAATGCGGACGCCGCGAAGGTCGACGAACCGCCGGTGGAGTGAACCCCAAAATTCCTCCCCTGCAAGGGGAGGTGGCAGGGCGAAGCCCTGACGGAGGGGTGTCGCCCTCTCGATAGCGGGACACCCCTCCACCAGCTTCGCTGGTCCCCCTCCCCTTGCAGGGGAGGAATAAAAAAAGGGCGGCCCCAGCGGAGCCGCCCTTCCCTTATCCGAACCGGAAAGCCGCGAAGTTACGCGACCGCCGCCTCATACCGGCGACCGGCCTCGTCCCAGTTCACGACGTCCCACCAGGCCTTCAGATAGCCCGGACGGTCGTTCATGTACGTCAGGTAATAGGCGTGCTCCCACACGTCGTTACCCAGGATCGGCGTGCCCTTGTCGGCGACGACGTCCATCAGGGGGTTGTCCTGGTTCGGGGTCGAGGTGACCTTCAGCTTGCCCTCGGCATCCGCGATCACCCAGGCCCAGCCCGAACCGAACTGGCCCGCGCCCTTGGTGTTGAACTCGTCCTTCAGCTTGTCGAGACCGCCGAACGCCTCGATCGCCTCGGCCAGCTTGCCCGAGGGCTGGGTGGTGCCGGGCTTGGTCATGATCTTCCAGAAGAAGTCATGGTTCCAGAAACCGCCGCCATTGTTGCGGACGACCGCCGGGGCCGACGAGATGCTCGCCAGGATGTCCTCGATCGACTTGCCCTGAAGCGACGAGTCCGCCGCAATGGCCTCGTTCAGCTTGTTCGTGTAGGCGGCATGGTGCTTGTCGTGGTGGAAGGTCATCGTCTCCTTGGAGATGACCGGCTCCAGCGCGTCATAGTCGTACGGAAGGGGCGGCAGTTCGAAAGCCATCGTGAATGCTCCTTTGGGGTTTGCCTGTGGCAACGCCGGACGCCCCAAATGGCTCCCCGCGCGCGGTTACGCAACCGTTCCGATCAGATCATGGCGACGAAGCGCATGGCGAAGCTGATCGTAGCTCAGGCCCAGCGCTTCGGCGGTGGTGCGCTGGTTGAAGCGGTTGTCGGCCAGCGCCTTGGTCAGCAGCTCGCGCTCGAACCGGGCGACCCGCGACTTGAAGTCGGACGGCCCGACATCGCAGGCCGCCACCTCGTCGCCGTCGCTCATGGGCGCAGACGCGCCGAGCTGTTCACTTTTCGCGGCAGCGGGCGACTGGCCCTGCGGGCGATAGGGCGAGCGGAAGGGGTCGATCTCGATCGCGTCGACCGGCCCTTCCCTGTCCCAGCGATAGACGGCGCGCTCGACCACATTGCGCAGCTCGCGGACATTGCCGGGCCAGCGATGCTCCATCAGCGCATCGGTCGCCGCCGCTCCGAAGCCGGGCCAGTCGTTCCAGCCGATCTCGGCCGCCATGCGCCGCCCGAAATGATTGGCCAGCACCATGATGTCGCTCTTGCGCGCGCGAAGCGGCGGCAGCGTCACCACCTCGAAACACAGCCGATCGAGCAGGTCGGCGCGAAACTGATGCGCGGCGACCTTGTCGGGCAGATGCTCGTTGGTCGCCGCCACGATACGGACATCGACGCGCAGAGGCCGCGACGAGCCGATCCGCGTCACCTCGCCATATTCGACCGCGCGCAGCAGCCGGTCCTGCGCCGCCATCGACAGCGTGCCGAGTTCGTCCAGGAACAGCGTGCCACCATTGGCTTCCTCGAACCGCCCCGCCCGCGCCTTGGTCGCGCCGGTAAAGGCGCCCGCCTCATGGCCGAACAGTTCGGCCTCGATCAGTGTTTCGGGAAGCGCCGCACAGTTCATGATGACCAACGGCTGATCCCAGCGCCCGCTCAGGCGGTGGAGGCGTTCAGCGACCAGTTCCTTGCCAGTCCCGCGCTCGCCGATGACCAGCACCGGGCGGTCGAGCGCGGCCGCGCGGCTGGCGCGTTCCAGCGCATCCAGAAAGGCCCCCGACTGGCCGATGACCTGACTCGTTCGCTCCATTCCCAACAGGTGGCGGAATTTCCCAAGCCTTGGCAAGGGCGCAATCGTTGTCGCAACGCAACTATTTCACAAAACATTGATTTTACGTCTTTTTTGAAATTGGCACGCCCCCTGCAATGCTATCGACATCCCGCCACCGAGCGGACCGAAACAAAGATATCAGGGAGTTTCCACCATGTTCGCCACCGACATCACCCGCCAGATCGCCGCCATCGCCTGCACCGTCGTGATGAGCGCCACCTGCCTGCTGGGCGCCCTCGCCCCCGCGCATGTCGCCACCACCACGGCCCCGGTTGCAGCGATCGAGGCGCCGATCGCATAATCACGCATTCCGCCATCAAGGAGTATCCGATGGGCATTTTCTCCCGCACCCGCGACATCGTCGCCGCCAACTTCGCCGACCTTCTGGACAAGGCGGAAGACCCCGCGAAGATGATCCGCATGATCATCCTCGAAATGGAGGAAACGCTTGTCGAGGTGCGCGCCTCCGCCGCCCGCACGATCGCCGACCAGAAGGAAATCCGCCGCCACATCGCCAAGCTGGACCAGTTGCAGGACAGCTGGACCGAAAAGGCCGAGCTCGCGCTGTCGAAGGACCGCGAGGACCTGGCCAAGGCCGCGCTGATCGAGCGTCAGAAAGCCGCCGACATGGCCGACCAGTTGAAGGCGGAAGTCCAGGTGCTCGACGATGCGCTTCGTGCCTCGGAAGAGGACATCGCCAAGCTGCAGAACAAGCTGCGCGAGGCGCGGACCAAGCAGAATGCGGTCCAGACCCGTCTGGAAAGCGCCAACAACCGCTATCGCCTGCGCGAGATGTGGAACGGTCCCAAAACGCATGACGCGTTCAGCCGCTTCGACATGCTGGAGCGCAAGGTGGACGAGGCCGAGGGTCGCGCCGAGGCGCTGGGCCTGGGCGCCAGCCCGAAGACGCTCGAAGAAGAGATCGCCGAACTGCGCGCCTCGGACCGGGTCGATGCCGAACTCGCCGCGCTCAAGGCGCGCCTGAACAAGGGGGAATGAGATGGAAGGTGTTGCTGTCCCCTTCGTCCTCTTCGTATCGCTCTTCATCGCGCTGCCTTGGCTGATCCTGCACTATGTCACCAAGTGGAAGCAGGCGCCGAAGATCACCCATGAGGACGAGCAGCTGCTGGACGAACTTCATATGCTCGCCCGGCGACTTGAAGATCGGCTTCACACCGTCGAGCGGATCGTCGCCGCCGACAATCCCAACTTCAAACCCGGCCTGTCGCAGTCCGAATGGCGCTCCGAAAGCCGCCTCGGCCAGCACGACTACAGCCTTGATCGGAGGAATTGAGATGACCGCCAGCCGCACCAATTTCTACCTCGACAAGCAGAATGCCAAGTTCAAGGGCGTCTGTTCGGGCATCGCCGACTATACCGGCGTGGACGTGATGTGGATCCGTGTCGCCGCGGTCCTGCTGACCATCTCCGGCGTGGGCATGCCCTGGGTTCCCCTCGCCTATATGCTGATCGCCTGGATGGCGACGGCCAGGCCGATCGGGCTGTACCAGTCGGATGAGGACGCCAAATTCTGGCAGGGCGTGCGCAGCAATCCGCGCCGCTCGACCGCCGAGGTCCGCTCGAAGTTCCGCGATCTCGACCGTCGCCTCGCCGATATCGAGCTGCATTATACCAGCCGCAACCGCCAGCTGGCCGACGAGATCGACAGCCTGCGCTGATCGCCCGGCCGCATCACAATCTGAAGGGGAGTAAGGATCATGGCATGGGGAGGACCGGGTTTCGTCCTGGCGATCATCGCGATGTCGACGATCGGTTGGGTCGTCACCACCTGGATCCGCGCAAAGCACGGATACAGCCTGGACGGTGAATGGGGCGGCATGGTCGGCAAGACCGGCATGGCCGACGAACGCAAGGTCGAACTGCTGACCGCCGAGAACCAGAAGCTGGTCGGCCAGGTCTCGCGCCTCGAAGAGCGGATCGCGGTGCTGGAGCGCATCGCCACCGACCCCGCCGAGCGGACCGCGCGCGAAATCGACGCGCTGCGCGATCGCTGAGGGAAGGGAATGATGAACAATACCGCTCTTCTGATCCCCATCATGGGCATCAGCTGCGGCTTGGTCGCCATCATCGGCGGCGTTTTTGTCCGGCCTTGGTTCAAGTATCGCGAAAAGCAGCTGGCCACCGAAGCCTCGATGGTCGCGGAAAAGGCGGCGCAATATGCCGCCCAGACCGAGAAGCTGGAACAGCGGGTACGGGTATTGGAGCGGATCATCACCGATCGCGGCCTGGCGCTGAGCGACGAGATCGACGGCCTGCGGGACCTGCGCGAAACGCCCGCCCGCATCGAACACTGACAACAAGAATAAAAGGGAGTTACCGCAATGAACGGCGGACAGTTCATGGTCGTCATGATCGTCGCGATCGTCATGATCGCCAGCATCTTCAAGGCCAAGCACAAGCATCGCGGCTCCACAGGCACGGACTGGATCGAACAGGCCCGCAGCGAGGGCGCCCGCGACACCCAGGCGCTGCGCGGCGAGATCCAGCAGCTCAAGGAGCGCATCCAGGTCCTGGAGCGCGTCATCACCGACGAACGCAAGAGCATCGACCTCGACCGCGAGATCGAGCGCCTGCGCGACCGTTAAGCCAACCATTGATACGGACAGGGAGCCCGGATCATGACCGACACCAATCTTTATATCGTCATCGCGACCGCAGGCCTGGCAGGGCTGGCGATGATCGTCACCGCAGGGCTCGCCGGGTGGCGCGGCTGGTTGCAGCTGAAGAGCCGCGAGTTCGAGCGGACGCATGACATGCCCTATCCGCCCGCCAGCTCGGCGGCGTCGCGGATCGAGATGGCGGATCTGAAGGAGCGGATCCGCAAGCTCGAAGCCATCGCGGCGGGCGTCGATCTGTGAGCCGCTTCGCCACCCTTCGCCGATGGACGGCCCGGATCGCGTGTGGCGGCGCGGTCGTCGTCGCCGGGGTGGTCCATGTCCCCGCCGCGCTCGCCTTTCCCTATCGCGCCGATTTCGGGCGGACGACGGTCCTGTCCGAACGGCCGATAGACCGCGATGCGATGCGGCATGTGCTGGACCGGGCCGATCGGCTATTGGTGGCGAGCCCGCTCTACCGGCCCGGACTGTCGCGACAGCTGGTGCTGACCGATGGCGGCTGGCGATGGGATATACTGTCGATCGGCGTGCGCACCAGCATCGCTTTTCGTCGCCCCTTTTCCCACGCCCTGATCTTCAACCGAAGTTCGGTGGCGGCGGACCGGGTGACGAACGGCGCCACGCTGGGCGGCGTGCGAAGCCTCTCGGGCACCATCGCGCATGAGATGACCCACCGTCTGGTCGCCGACCATATCGGCGAATGGGCCGCCATGCGCCTGCCCGCCTGGAAGCGCGAGGGCTATCCCGACTATGTCGCACACGAAACCAGCATCCGCCCCCAGGACGAGGCGCTGATCCGCCAGCGCGCCCCGCACGCCCGCGTACTGACCTATTATGAAGGGCGCCGCCGCGTGGCGGCCGAACTGGCGCGAAACGGCGGATCGGTGGACGCGCTGCTCCGGGACTGAACGCCCGTCCTCGACCATTGTCGTGACGCGCGGTTCGCGGTAGCGCGAGCGCCATGTCCGATCTTGCCGAAATCCGCGACGAATATGAATTTCTCGACGCCGACGATCGCTACCGCCTGCTGATCGACCTCGGCCGCGCGCTGGAGCCGATGCCCGAGGCGCTGAAGACCGATGCGACGCTGGTGCGCGGCTGCTCGGCCTCGGTCTGGGTCTATCCGACCAAGGGGGATGGCGAAGGCCTGCATTTCCTGGCGGATTCCAACGCGGCGATTACGAAGGGGATCATCGCGCTGGTGCTGAAGACGGTGCAGGACAAGACGCCGGCGGACATCCTCGCGACCGATATCGAGGGCGAACTGGCGCCGTTCGATTTGCGGAACCAGTTGAGTTCGAACCGGACCCAGGGGATTCCGAACATGATCGCGCTGATCCGGGAGACGGCGGGGCGGTATTGATGTGTGGGTTGGGGCTCGGTGAGACACCCTGCCCTCCCCCATCCCCTCCCGCCTGCGGGAGGGGAGCGGCAAGAGGCACGGGCCGGCCTCTTCGACGATCGTCAGCTACTGGGGCACGCTCTGTCGACGTAGGTTCAGGCCAGCCAGGAAACACGCCCCTCCCGCAAGCGGGAGGGGATGGGGGAGGGCAAGAGGTCTCACCGAGCCCGAGCCCAGAGCCTCAAGCCCCCCGCCCCAACCGCGCCGCGATCGCCTCGACATCCTCGTCCGGCGTCACCACCAGCCACTCCCCCGGTCGTCGCCCATCGACCAGCGTCACCGCATTCTTCGGACAAAGCCCCAGGCATTTGGTCTCGATCACCCCGACCGAGGCCTTGCGCCCCTTGCCGAAGATCCGTCTGAGCGCCTTGGCCAGTGACGTCTTGCCCTTGGGCCCGAAGCCGCCGCCGACCTTTTTCGAGCATTTGCCGCAGACCAGGACCGTCGTTTCCCATTCCGCCTTGGCGCGGCGGATCATTCGGGCTTCCAGCTGCGGCGTTCTTCGGCCGCGCGCAGGACTTCATAGGCCGCCTGCACCTGCTGGAACTTGGTCGCCGCCTCCGGATCATTGGGGCGGATGTCGGGATGGTTGGCCTTGGCCAGCCCGCGCCAGGTCGCGCGGATCAGGTCGAACTCGGCGTCCGGCTCCAGCCCCAGCGCATCGAGCGCGCGCATCTCGTCGCGCGAGCGGGTGCCGTCGCCCGGCCCTGCCCAGGCCTGATGCTTGGACTGGGCGTAACCCGCGCTCGTCCGCCGTTCGGACGCCTCGCGTGCGGCGGCTTCCTCGGCGCTAAGGCCCTGAAAATAGTCCCAGCCGCGATTATACTCGGCGGCATGCGCCTCGCAGAAATACCAGCGATCGGGGCTGTTGGGCGATTTGGGTGCGGGACAATTGCCGGGCTGGTCGCAGCCATGCCGGTCGCAGATGCGCACGGGCTTGGCCTCCCGCGCTGCGCCATAGCTGCGCCAGCGAGGAAAGCCCCAGTCATTGGATCGGGAAGTAGAACGCGCCACGAGGGTCGATTTAAGCGACTTCGGCGCGGGCGCAAGCATCGACACAAGGCTTTGCGGGCCGCACCGTCGAAATGGCGGCGCCGAAATGCTTGACCGGCAATGGTTCCCTCGTTCATGAAATATCCGTCATCATATATTCATGTCCGACCCGGACATATGCGGACCCTATCGTGTCAGGAGCCATCGTGGCCCAAAGTCGTTCCTTCCTGGCCACCGCAAGAGCGGACGTGCCGGCGTCGATCGTGGTGGCGCTCGTCGCGCTGCCGCTATGTCTGGGTGTCGCGGTCGCCTCGGGCGCGCCGCCCTTCGCGGGCATGATCGCCGGGATCGTCGGCGGGCTGGTCGTCGGTTTCCTGTCCAAGTCGCCGCTGTCGGTCGCCGGGCCCGCGGCGGGCCTGACGGTGATCGTGTTCGAGGCGATCGAGCGGCTGCCCAGCTTCCAGGTCTTCCTGCTTGCGGTGGTCCTGGCGGGCATTCTCCAGCTTGCCTTTTCCTTCACCCGGTCGGGCGTTCTGGCCGAGTTCGTCCCCTCCTCGGTCATCACGGGGATGCTGGCGGCGATCGGCCTGATCCTGATCCTGAAGCAAATCCCCCACGCCATCGGCTATGACGGCGATTTCGAGGGCAGCTTCGAATATGCCAGCCGGGCGGGCGGCAATACCTTCACCGACCTGTGGACCAGCGTCAGCCAGGACATCGCGCCCGGCGCGGTGCTGATCGGCGCGGTGTCGCTCGCCTTCCTGTTCTGGTGGGACCATGCCAAGCCGAAGCAAGGCCCGCTGCGGCTGCTGCCAGGGCCGCTGGTCGTCGTGGTGATCGGCGTGGTCGGCAACATGATCCTGGGCGCGGTGCGGCCCGAATGGCAATTGTCGGGCACGCATCTGGTGCGGGTGCCGGTCGCCGGCAGCGCGTCGCAATTCATCGGCCAGTTCCAGCTGCCCGACTTCTCCGCGATCGGCCTGGGCGCGGTGTGGACCACCGCGCTGACGCTGGCGATCGTCGCCAGCCTGGAATCGCTGCTCAGCGTCAAGGCGGTGGACGAACTCGATCCGCGCCGCCGCACCACCGACAAGAATTGGGAGCTGATGGCGCAAGGCGGCGGCAATATCGTCTCCGGCCTGCTCGGCGGCCTGCCCGTCACCTCGGTGATCGTGCGCTCCTCGGCCAATGTCGATTCGGGCGCGGAGAGCAAGCTGTCGACCATGCTGCACGCCACCTGGCTGCTGATCTCGGTCGCGCTGATCCCGGTCGTGCTGAACCAGATTCCGCTGGCCGCGCTCGCCGCCGTGCTGATCGCCACCGGCTACAAGCTGTGCAAGCCCAAGCTGTTCACCGAGCGGTACAAGCAGGGTTGGAGCCAGTTCATCCCCTTCATCGTCACCATCCTGGCGATCCTGCGCACCGACCTGTTGATCGGCATCCTGGTCGGGCTGGTCGTGGGCTTCGTCTTCGTCGTTGCGCGCAATTTCCGCCCGGCGCTCACCTTCGCCTGCGACGACGAGGATTGCCTGATCCGCGCGCGGCGCAATCTGTACTTCATCCATAAATACGAGTTGCAGAAGTCGCTGGCCAAGGTGCCGGACGGCGCGAACCTGCTGATCGACCTGTCCTCGACCTCTTATGTCGATCTGGACAATGTCGACATCATCAATGCCTTCATCAAGGGCGCGGATTTCCGCGGGATCAGCGTGATCGTGCGCGGTGACATCGCCGAGCGGACCGCACCGATGATCAATGCCCCATCGACGGGAGTGCGCTACGCATGAGGGAATATAAGCAGCTCCTGCTCGCCAATAAGGCGTGGGCGGCCGAACTCCTGGAGGAGAAGACCGACTTCTTCCAGCGGCAGACGGTGGGGCAGAAGCCCGATTTCCTTTGGATCGGCTGCTCCGACAGCCGGGTGACGCCCGAGCAGATGACCATGACGCCGCCCGGCGGCATGTTCCTTCATCGCAACATCGCGAACCTGGTCCATGACGACGACCTGAACCTGTTGTCGGTCGTGCAATATGCCGTCGACGTGCTGCGCGTCCGCCATGTCATCCTGTGCGGCCATCATGGGTGCGGCGGCGTGATGGCGACGCTGAAGGGCGGGACCGAGGGGCCGGTCGACCAGTGGCTGGGCAATGCCCGCGACGTGCTCCACCGCCACCGCGACGAGATCGACGCGCAGCCGGACGAGGCCTCCCGCGTGAACCGGCTGGTCGAGGTCAACGTCATGGAGCAGTTGCGCCATCTCGCCCGGCTGGACACCATTCAGAAGGCGTTCGCCGAGAAGCGCGAGCTGTGGCTGCACGGCTGGGTCTACGACATTCGCGACGGGCATATCAAAACGCTGCTGGAGATCGACGCCGACACCGACCTCGACGGCATGGTCCGGCCGGACAAGGTGCTGGTGTGATCGCCACCCGCTTGATCGCCGATCGCTGACCGCTTAGCCTCCCCTCGTCCATGGGGGAGGATGAACATGCGGCATTGGGGTTTGGCGGCGCTGGTCGCACTGGCGACGGCGACCGGCGTTTCGGCGCGCAATCTGGAGGTTCCGGCGAACAAGGGGTGGATGCACGCCCAGACACGACTGGTCGTCCACTCCAGCGTCGCCGGGCTGTCCCGCATCGCCATCACCGATGCGACCACCAGCGAGCACGACATCGCGGTCACGCTGGAAAACCCGGACAAGTCGGTCTTCGCGACGCTGTTCCTGTTCCACCCGTCGGTGCCCAGCGTGCCCCTGTGGTTCGACCGGTCGCGCACCGCGATCGAGGAGCGCCGGATATTCGAAAAGGGCGCGCCCGCGAGCGCCGACCCCATCGCCTTCGCCCCGCTCGACGCAGGCCCGGCAGGCGCGCTGCGCCAGAGCTATTCGCTGCTGAGCAGCCCCTATCGCAGCACTTCGCTGGCGGTGATCCCGATGGGCGAATGGATGCTGGTCGTCCGGCTGACCGCAAAGACGCTGACCGCCGATGCGCTCGACGGCAAGATGAACGAGGTCATCGCAGCGCTGAAACCCATCGTCGCGACCACGGCCGCCTATCCCGGCCCGGCCGTGCCGATCCGGCCCTGCGCGGTGCAGACCGACTTCGCCCATCTGCCCAAGGCCAAGATGGAAAAACCGGGCGGTGCCGACGTCGTCGGCAATTTGCTGATGAGCGCCGTCATGGCCAATTACAAACCCGACCCCGAGACCCATGTCGTAAAGCCCGCCACCGCCCTGTGCCGTGACGGCGCGGCGCAGACGGCTTACGGCGTCTATCGCTGGGACGAGCCCGCAAGCGATGGCTACACTATCGCGCTGTATGACGCAGGCCGCACGGTCAGCGTCTATCCGGGCATCATGAGCCAGATCGAAAAGCGAAAGACCATGTCCTATTCGGTCGTGCTGCACCATGTCGACGACAGCGCGGACAGCTATCCCTCGTTCGACGGCCTGCCCCGCCCCGAACAGGTGTTCGACCTGATCGCCAAAGGCACACCGTCCGCCAGGTCGCAGGGCAAAAACGTGTCGATCAACGCGAGCGCCCTGCGCGGGTCCTGATCGGACACCGCCCGCGACAGGCTGTCAGCCAGAGGGCCTGTAAGCCGGGTTCTGTCCACCGGCGCGAGGCCGGATGGGCGACCATTCTTCTAGGACGATGCTCGCACATCGCCTCAAGCAACCAACCCGGATGGCGGGTGGGAACACACCCCGACGCCTTGCGACGCCATGCCATCCCTATTCGGTCTTGCTCCCGGTGGGGTTTGCCATGCCGTTTCCGTTACCGGACCCGCGGTGCGCTTTTACCGCACCCTTTCACCCTGACCTGGCCGAAGCCGTGGCCGTCTGCTCTCTGTGGCACTGTCCCTGGGGTCACCCCCGCCGGGCGTTACCCGGCACCGTCGTTCCGTGGAGCCCGGACTTTCCTCGCCCCCGGTTTCCCGAGGCCGCGGCCGCCCGGCCCTCTGGCTGGGGCGGATGTAGACGGATTGGGCGGGAGGGCAAGGGGTTTGTGGTCGGTGGTGGGGCGTTGGGGGCGTTAGGACATGGCCTTCGACTTCGCTCAGGCTGAACGGAGCGAGGGAACAGGACCTCGCCTCAACCGCCGTTCAGGCTGAGCGAAGTCGAAGCCCAAGGGAATCCCCCTCAATTATCTCCCTGCGGACGCGGCAGCAGCAACGCCAGCAGGATCATCCGACATTCCGCGTCGATCTCGCCGTCGATCAGTTCGGGACGGAAGCGCCGCTGGAACGCCATGATCGCCGCCATCCGGTCGGTCACGTCATAGCCGAACCGCTCCAGCGCCAGGCAGAAGCCCGCCTCTGTCCACATCGGGTCCATCAGGTTCTTGGTCGGGCGCGGCAGGGCCAGGCGCCGCCGGGCCAGCGCGCCCCAGGGAAACAGCTCGCCCGGATCGCGCTTGCGGGCAGGCGTAATGTCCGAATGACCGACGATATTGCCGCGCGTGATGCCGTGGCGCGCCTGGATGTCGGCGACCAGTTCCATGACGGCGGCGACCTGTTCGTCGGGAAAGGATCGATAGCCCCAGTCATGGCCGGGATTGACGATCTCGATGCCGATACTCGCCGAGTTCACATCGTCGATCGAGCGCCAGTGCGATCGGCCCGCATGCCAGGCCCGCTGATCCTCGTCGACCATGCGCAGGATCGTGCCGTCCTCGGTGACCAGATAGTGGCACGACACCTTCGCCTCGGGATCGCGCAGGCGTGCGATGGCGGACTCGGCGTCCTGCATCCCCGTATAGTGCAATACGATCATCGTGATGGGCAGGCTACGCGCGTCGAAATTCGGTGACGGCGTGTCGACGATCGTCATGCAACCTCCTGAACGACCCCGGTTCGCCGCCTCTGTTAGCGGCATCGGACGTCCAAGGATATGCCCTCATGCGTGGCGAGGCGGATCGTCGGCCACGCATTTCTCGTACACGCCGCGCCCGCTGGCGGCGAGCTGGAACAGGTCGGTCTGGCCGATCACCGTCTCGCCGGCGCCCAGGATCAGGCCGCTATCGGGGCGCATCGCATCGGCGATCGTCCGAAAGGCACGCTTCTTGGCGTCGGGCGCCAGATACAGCATGACGTTACGACACAGCACGAGGTCGAAGGCGCCGCCGGGGCCTGCGTCCGCGACCAGATTGAGCTGGCGAAACTGGATATGGCGGAGCAACTCGGCCCGCGCGCGCCATTCATTGCCCGGCTTTCCCTCGAACCATCGGACCAGATGGCGGATGGGCAGGCCGCGCTGGACCTCGAACTGGGTGTAGCAGCCGATACGCGCCCGTGCGATTGCGGTTTCCGACACGTCGGTCGCGATGATTTCCGGTATCGGCGTCCCGGATTGCAGGTGCCGCTCGGCAAAGATCATCGCCAGCGACAAGGGCTCCTGCCCGGTCGAGCAGCCCGCGCTCCAGATCCGCGGCCTGCGCCCGCTGCGCTCGACCTCGGCGATCCGCTCGGCGACATGGTCGAAGACATGGGGATCGCGGAAAAAGGACGATTCGCCGTTCAGCAACGCATCGACCACCCGCCCGATCAGCGCGGGATCGCGACCGTCGAGCACCGCGCTGACCAATTGGTCGAGCGTATCCAGTCGCCGCTCGCGCATCAGCGGCAGCAGGACCGTGTCGACCCGGGTCGACCGGTGGCTGGCGATCTGCTGCCCCGTCCGCGCCTCCAGAAGCGCGGCTAGAACGATCAGCGCCTGCCCCGCCATGCCGGTCGGCGCCGCCGTCACGGGACTGGTCCGGCTATGACCCTGCGGCGTTCCCCACGGCACGGCGGTCCCAATCATGCGCCCCCTCCGTATGCGATCATCGCGCCGATGGCCTCGGGCGGCAGGACCGTGTCGGCCAGCCCCTGCGCCACCACCACGCCCGGCATACCCCAGACGACAGCGCTCTCGCGGTCCTGGGCGATCACGCGACCACCCGACGCCTTCAAGTCCCTCGCGCCCTCCAGGCCGTCACGCCCCATGCCGGTCAGGACGATGCCCCAGGCCCGTTCGCCCCAGACCTCGGCCATCGAGGCGAACATCGGGTCGACCGAGGGCAGGCATCCGCTGCGCGCGCGCTCATGCTTCAACCGGATGGCCGCCCCGCCATCGCCCAGCCGCACGAAAGTCATGTGCGCGTCGCCGGGCGCGACGACGATCCGTCCGGGGCGAAGGCGCATCCGATCCTCGGCGACGTCGCACGGGCGGCGCGCCACGGCGGCAAGCTGGGCCGCAAAATAGGACATGAACGACGCGGGCAGATGCTGGGTCACCACGATCGGCACCGTGACCGTCTGCGGGATGCGCCCCAGCAGCTTGGCCAGCGCATGGATGCCGCCGGTCGAGGCGCCGATCCCGATCAGGTCGGGCAGACCGCGCCCCAGGCTTTGCGGTGCCGGAACCGCGACGGCCGCGGGCGTCGGCGCGGTAGAAGGCCGATCGAAGGCATGGGCCAGGGCGTCGAGCTTCTGGATCAGCGCATCGCCGAACTCCGCCAGCCCTTGCGGGCGCGGCTTGACCAGCGTGTCGGCGGCACCGTGCGCCATCGCCTGGACCGCCGCCGCGCCGCCCGTGGGGGTCGATCCCGACACGATGATGATACGCGCGTCCTGTGCCGCCGCCTGGATCTGCGGCAACGCGGTGATGCCGTCCATGCCGGGCATCGCCACGTCGAGCAGGATGATGTCGACGCTCTGCTGCCGGAGGAATTGCAGGGCGGCATCGACATGCGCCACCGCGCCGACGATCGCGAACCGGTCATGCGGTTCGATCTGCCGCGCGATCAACGCCCGCGCGACCGCCGAATCGTCGACGATCAGGATGCGGACCGGGGCCGTCTGTCGCGGGTCCGCCCCTTGCAGGGCCTGGCGGATGGGGGGCGTGGATGCCATGGCGATGCCGCGCCGGGACGCGCCGGACCGATGCCGCTCAGATCACGCCGACGAGCTGGAGCTTGCTTTCCAGCGTGTCGCGATCGAACGGCTTCATGATATATTCGTCGGCCCCCGCGTCGATCGCGGCACGGATATGCGCCATGCCGTTCTCGGTCGTGCAGAAGACGATGCGCGGGCGCGGGGCGACATTGGCCTCCCGCAGCGCGCGCAGGAAATCCATGCCGCTCATGACCGGCATGTTCCAGTCGAGCAGGATCACGTCGGGCACCGACTCCAGGCACGCTTCCAGCGCTTCGCGACCGTCACCGGCCTCGCGCACCTGAAGGTCCAGCGTTTCCAGAATATGGCGCGCGACCTTGCGGATCACCTTGGAGTCATCGACGACGAGACAGGTCTTCATTCGGCACGCCTTGTTTTACCGCGATCCCGGTGGGATCCAGGTTTCAACATAAGTGGCGAAGGTAACGGCGAAGTTAATCGGTCAGGCCGCCAGCGACACGGACGGCGGGACCAGTCGCGGCAGGTCGAGGATCAGCAACGGTTGGCCGTCGCGCACCACCATGCCGTCGGCCGCCAGCGCCCAGCGCCCGCTGCCGGACGGGACGTGCGGCAGCGGGCTGGTCTCGAACGTCTCGATATCGTCGAGCGCATCGACCAACATCGCATAATAATGGCCATCCTGAAGGGTGATGACCGCGCGCCGGACATGCGGCGGCATCGGCTCCAGCCCCAGCGCCAGCCGGGTATCGACGACGGTGATGACCCGGCTGCGCAACGCGGTCAGCCCGCGTACCGAGGGCGCGGCGCGCGGCACGGCGACGACTTCGCCGATATCGACGACCGAATCGACCTGGTCGGCGTCGAAGACGACACCCTGGCCGGCGATGCTGGCGATCAGGAACAGGGGCATTAGCGGCCTCCCCGGCGGGCATGACCGGCCAGGGCCGCGATCAGCGCGGGGCGGTCGTACCGATAGATGCTGTCGGGCGCGGAGGCCGCGTCCCGGTTGCGGCACAGACGGACCACCGGCGCGCGCGACCCGTTGTCCGACACCGCTTCGTCCGCCATCACCAGCCGGACGGCGGGTTCCTCGTCCCCGATCGGCTGAAGGACGCAGCGATAGCCATGCGCCTCCAGCACCGGGCGCAGGAACCGGTCCATCCAGGCCGCCCCCTGCCCGTCGAGCAGGCAGAGCGGCGCCGTGCCGACGCTCTCGATGCCGGTGTCGAGGAACAGCGTCAGCGGATCGAGGATCTCGATCGCCTGCCCGTTCCAGACGGTGATGCCCAGCACCGTCCCGCCGGGCGACGGCGCGATCTCGACGGGCAGCTGGATGATTTCCAGCGCGGTCGTCATGGCATAGGCGCATTCCGCATCGCCATCGGTCAGGCGAATGACCTCGATCCCAGGGCCTTTCAGCGCGTCGTCCAGCGCGACGGCATCGACATGATGCAGCGGTACGGTCGTATCGCCGACGATCAGCCGGACTTGCCCGCCCGAGCGGTGGACCGCCGATGCCCCGACCTTCTCGACCCGGTCGATCGCCGCCAGCGGCATGGTACGGTGGACGCCGTCCAGATCCTCGAACAGCAGGGCCGGATTGGTCGCCTCCTGCACCACCGCCTCTGTCGCGGCGATGACCTCCCGCTGGAAGCGAAGCCCCGCCGCCTGGGCGAGCCCCGCCCCGTCGAGCAGCAGCATGGGCAGCCCGCTGTCGGGCAGCGTCTGGCCGGCATAGAGCCCCGTCGACATGACTGCCGGCGCGGCGGGCTTGACCACCACCTCCTCGGTATCGAGCACGTCGTCGACACCCAAGGCATAGTCGCCGTCGCGGGTCGAGACGATGACGAGGTCGGACGGATCGCGCTGCCCCACCCCCAGGAACGGCCCGAGCGGCAGCAGCGGCAGGCGGCGACCACGCACCGTGGCGACGCGGATGTCGCCGACCGGGTCGATCCGTACCTGGTCGCCGCGCACCTTTACGATCTCCTCGATCGCCTGGCGCGCAATGGCGAAACGCTGGTTGCCGACCGCGACCACGATGGTCGACATGATCGACAGCGTCAGCGGCACATGGATGGTGATGGTCAGCCCCTTGCCGGGCCGGTTGTCGAGCGCGACACGGCCGCCGACATGCTCGATATTGGCGCGCACCACGTCCATGCCGACGCCGCGCCCCGACATGGTCGACACGGTGTCGCGGCTGGACAGGCCGGGCTCAAAGACCAGCTTCAACTTTTCGGCCTGGCTCATCATCGCGACCTCGGCGGCGGAGCGGACGTCGGTGGCGACCGCCTTGGCGGCGACGCGCGCGACGTCGATCCCGGCGCCGTCATCCTCGACCTCGATCAGGATCTGGTTGCCCGACTGGCGCGCGGTGACATGGATATGCCCCGTCGGCGACTTGCCCAGACGGCGGCGCTCGGCGGGGCTTTCGATACCATGGTCGATGGCGTTGCGGATGATGTGGACCAGCGGATCGCGCATCATCTCGATCATCTCGCGGTCGAGGTCGACGTCGGAACCCTCGATCTTCAGCGACACGGCCTTGCCCAGCTCGGCGGCGGTGTCGCGCACCATGCGGGGCAGTGCGGAGAACAGCCCGTCTACCTTCTGCATCCGGGTGCGGGTGACGGTATCGCGCATGTCCGCGACGGTCAGCGACAGCCGGTCGAGCGCCGCCTCGACCCGCGGATCGAGCACATCGTCGCGCAGGCGCCGGGCCAGTTCGTTGCGGGCGAGCACCATGTCAGACATGCCGCTCATCATCCGGTCGAGCAGATCGACGTTCAGTCGGATGCTGCGCGGTGCGGCGCGGGCGGTGGGCATGGGCCGGGGCGCCGGGACCACCACCGCCTCCTCGACACGCGAAACGGCGGCGATCAGCGCGGCGTCGTCGGAATCGTCCTCGGGTGTGCCCGCGTCGATCGCCTCGACGATCGCGCCGATCCGGTCGACGATCGCAAGTACCGCATCGACCAGCGCGGTATCGGGAATGCGCTGGTCGTCCCGCACGGCGGCCAGCGCATCCTCGGCGGCATGGCTGAGCCGCGCCAGGCGCGGCAGGTCCAGAAAGCCGCAACTGCCCTTCACGGTGTGGACGAAGCGGAAGATCGCATCCAGGCGGGTACGGTCGGCAGGGGTCGTTTCCCATGCGACGATCTCGCCGGACAGTGCCTCCAGCGTCTCACGGGTCTCGGCAATGAATTCCTGCAGCAGGTCGTCCATAAATCCCCGAGGGCGCGCCAATTCGCGCACCCTCTTGCCGCCACAAGATTAAAAGCTCGTTTACCCCGCGCGGATCGCCGCGCCCAGGATCATGGTGTTGGGTGCAGGCTCGGTGACCAGTGTCATGCCGCCATGTTCGGTGGTCAGGGTATGGACCAGAAAGGCGGGCGCGGTGCGCGAGCCCAGCGGCTCCGCCCCCTGTCCTTCCATCAGCGTGCGGCGGATTTCGGGGTCGAGCAGGATGCGCGGCCCCTCGATCCGGATCGCGATCTCGATCGCCTCGCGCCCCGCCTCGGCCCCGATGTCGATCGTGCCGCCGCGTGCCAGCGCCTCGGTGGCGATCAACGCCAGGTTGACCAGGATGCGCACCGCGGGCTTGGGCAGGCTGGGCTGCTCGACCAGCCAGCCCAGGGTCGTGCGGCGATTGTCGGCCAACAAGCCCTCGATCGCCGAACGGGCCTCGCTCATGTCGACCCGGTCGGCAAAGCCACCGCCCGCACCGAAGGCCAGGCGGAAGAATTTCAGCTTGTTGGCTGAGGCGCGGGCGCTGTCGGCCAGCAATTCCATGCACCGCTCGCGCATCGCCGGATCGGTCTCGTCGGCGAGCAACTCCAGTCCGTTGTTGAGCGCCCCCACCGGCGACAGAAGATCGTGGCACAGTCGCGAACATAACAGGCTCGCGAAATCCACCGGGCTGACGGTCATGCAAAATCCTTCGACGAATTTTTTCCTTGTGACGCAGGCGTCACGCCCGCGCAAGCAAGCGCGAGCGGATCGAACCGGCCATGACGCCGACCCGCCGCGACCGCGCGCCAGGCGGTGACCTGCCCGCCCCCGGCGATCAGCCAGATGCTGCCATCGGGCGCCGCGTCGGCGGCATCGCGGGGCGAGGGTTCGGCCAGGCCCGTGGGATGCGAATGATAATGGCCGATCACCGCCGCCCCGCCACTGCGCGCCGCCCGGTGTGCGGCGATCAGCGCGGCCGGGTCGATCTCGAACCGGTGCCAGGGCTCCGCCGCGACATTCGCGCAAGGGCTTGCCGTGACGATGAAATTTTCACTGCCCAGCAGCAGCCCGCACACCTCGCGATCCGGTGACGCGGCGGCGGCGGCGCGAATGAAGTCCAGCGTATCGCTTGAAATCGTTACGGTCATGCCCAAATGGGGTAGCCTATGGACCGGGGGGTTTCCATCATCGATGCGCGGATCGCGCCCACAGCGGACGGCTGGCGGTTGGACCGCGCGCTGGCCGATGCGGTGCCGACCCTGTCGCGCGAACGGCTGAAGGTGCTGATCGCCAGCGGCGCGGTGACGCGCGACGGCGTGATGGCGCGCGACCCCGCCAAGCGTGCGGGCGCAGGCGATCTGTTCCGGGTCGCCGTGCCCGCGCCCACGCCCGCCCATAACGAGGCGCAGGATATCCCGCTTGTCATCGCTTACGAAGACGAGCACCTCATCGTGATCGACAAGCCCGCCGGGCTGGTCGTGCATCCGGCGGCGGGCAATCTCGACGGCACGCTGGTCAACGCACTGCTCCATCATTGCGGCGGGTCGCTGTCGGGCATCGGCGGCGTCGCGCGGCCGGGGATCGTCCACCGGATCGACAAGGATACCTCCGGCCTGATGGTCGCTGCCAAGACCGATCGCACGCATGAGGGGCTGGCCAAGCAGTTCGCCGCGCACTCCATCGAGCGCCGCTACCGCGCGATCACCGGGGGCATTCCCCGCCCGGCCGACGGCAGCGTGGACGCACCGCTGGCGCGCAGTCCGCAGAACCGCAAGAAGGTGGCGATCGTGCAGGGCGGCAAGCGTGCCGTGACCCATTATCGCACCATCGAGAAGCTGAACAACGCCGCCCTGGTCGAATGCCGGTTGGAGACGGGCCGCACGCATCAGGTGCGCGTGCATATGCAGTCGCTGGGTCACGCCTTGCTGGGCGATCCGGTTTATGGTAGAACAAAGGGTGCTCAGAAAGCCCTGCTCGATGAACTCGAATTCCGGCGCCAAGCCCTGCACGCGGCGCATCTGGGGTTTATTCATCCCATAAGTGGTAACGCTTTGGCGTTTGAGAGCCCGATGCCCGCCGATATGCAGGAACTGTTCAGTCGGCTTCACGTATAGCAGAAGACCGCCTTGCCCCGGACGACGAGGCGAAACGGAATGACGCTCCAGAAAGGGAGATAAGGATCATGGCAAAAGGCAGCAACGTCCCGGCGACGATTCCTGCGCTCGGCGGGGAGCAATCGCTCAACCGCTATCTGGCCGAGATCAAGAAATTCCCGATCCTTGCTCCGGAGCAGGAATATATGCTCGCCAAGCGCTTCCAGGAGCATGGCGACCCCGAGGCGGCGGCGCAGCTCGTCACCTCGCACCTGCGTCTCGTGGCGAAGATCGCGATGGGTTATCGCGGCTATGGCCTGCCCACCTCCGAACTGATCTCGGAGGGCAATATCGGCCTGATGCAGGGCGTGAAGAAGTTCGAGCCCGATCGCGGCTTCCGCTTGGCCACCTATGCGATGTGGTGGATCCGCGCCTCGATCCAGGAATATATTCTGCGCTCGTGGAGCCTGGTGAAGATGGGCACCACGGCGGCGCAGAAGAAGCTGTTCTTCAACCTGCGCCGGATGAAGTCCAAGCTCGACGCGTTCGAGGATGGCGACCTGCGTCCCGAGGACGTGACCAAGATCGCCACCGATCTGGGCGTCAACGAGGACGAGGTCATCAGCATGAACCGCCGCATGGCGATGGGGGGCGATACCTCGCTCAACGTCTCGATGCGCGAGGATGGCGAGGGCCAGTGGCAGGACTGGCTGGCCGATGACGCGCCGCTCCAGGACTCGGTCGTCGCCGAGCAGCAGGAGGCGGATGTCCGCCACGACATGCTGGTCAGCGCGATGGACGACCTGAACGACCGCGAGAAGCACATCCTGACCGAGCGTCGCCTGACCGACGATCCCAAGACGCTGGAAGAACTGAGCCAGGTTTACGGCGTCAGCCGCGAGCGCGTCCGCCAGATCGAGGTGCGCGCGTTCGAGAAGCTGCAAAAGGCGATGATGCGCATCGCCGGCGAAAAGCGGCTGCTGGCGGCCGCCTGAGCATGACCGGCCGCACCGTCGTCATCGGCGGCGGCGCGGCCGGGATCGCGGCGGCGCGGACGCTGCACGATTCGGGGCGCGAGGTCCTGCTGATCGAGGCGGCGGAGCGGCTTGGCGGGCGGGCGCATAGTGTGCGGCTGCCGACTGGCCATGTCGTGGATCATGGCTGTGGATGGCTTCATTCCGCCAAGCGCAATCCTTGGACCGCCATCGCCGAGCAGGCCGGCTTCAACATCGACCGCCGCTCGCCCAACTGGCAGGTTCAGTGGAACGACCTGGGCTTTCCCCCCGACGAAAAGCGCGCCTCGGGCGAGGCTTATGCCCGGTTCGAGGAGGCGGCCATGGCCGCACTAGACGGGCCTGATCGACCGTTATCCGACTTTGTCGACGCTCATGATCCCTGGCGGCCGATGATCGATGCGATTTCGGGCTATGCGAATGGCGCGTCGCTCGCCGAAGTGTCGCTGCACGACTGGGCGGCCTATGAGAATGCCGCGGCCGACGACAATTGGGCGGTGGTCAAAGGCTATGGCACGGTCGTCGTCAACCACGCCGCCGGGCTGGCCGTCCGTACCGGCGTGACGGCCACGCGCATCGACCATCGCGGCAAGACGATCCGTATCGACACCTCCGCCGGGACGATCGAGGCGGACCACGTCATCGTCGCCGTCCCCACCACGGTGCTGGCGGAAGGCAGGCTGACTTTCGACCCACCTTTGCCCGCCAAGCAGGACGCCGCCGCCGCGCTGCCGCTCGGCATTGCCGACAAGGTCTTCCTGTCGGTCGAAGGCCCCCTGCCCTGGCCCGCCCATGCCCACCTGACCGGCAATCCGCACAGCGCCTGCACCGCCAGCCACCGGCTGTCGCCATTCGGCTGGCCGATCGTCGAAAGCTTCTTCGGCGGCCCCTGCGCCGAAATGCTGGAGGCAGACGGCGCGGCCGCAGCCTTCGCGATCGACGAACTGGTGGCACTGTTGGGCAGCGACTGGCGCGCGCGATTTACACCACTGGCCACGACCCGCTGGCGGCATGTGCCCCTGATCGGCGGCAGCTATAGCCATGCGCAGGTCGGTCACGCCGGAGCCCGCCAGCAACTTGCCCAGCCGGTCGACGGTCGCCTGTTCTTCGCAGGGGAAGCCTGCTCGCGCGCGGATTTCTCGACCGCGCACGGCGCCTATGAGACGGGGCTTGCGGCGGCACACGCCCTGACGCAACAGTCCAAAGAGTAATGAAGCTACCCGATCTTCCCGCTGGCTATGCGTGGCGCCAGGCGCCCCCCGGTGTCGCCGATTATCTTCGGCTTCGACAGATCGCCGGCCTCACCCCGCGAAGCGCAAAGGCGGCCGAGGCCGGCCTGCCGAACACGATCTACGGCGTGACGATCGAGAAGGATGGTCTGGCGGTCGGCATGGGACGGATCATCGGCGATGGCGCGCTGTGCCTGCATATCGCCGATATCGCGGTCGACCCCGATCATCAGGGGCGCGGGCTGGGCAAGGCGGTCATGGCCGCACTGATGGCCCATATCGCGGCGCATGTGCCCGCCGAGGTCTATGTCAACCTGATCGCGGACGGGGACGCCGCGCGGCTCTACGCGCAATTCGGCTTCGAGCCGGTCGCCCCCGCGTCGCAGGGTATGGCGGTCTGGATCAACCCGGCGTAACGCCTCGAAGCGAACGGTATCCTGACGGCCCGCCATGAAAAAAAGCCCCGGCTTTCGCCGAGGCCCTTATCATTCTCCTCACCGGATCGGCGAGTTCGGGTCCAGTCGCATGTCCAGATAGCGGTCCACCGAGCCCATCAGTTCGGGCATCTCATGCTCGAAGAAGTGGTTGGCCTTCGGGATGGTGTCGTGATGGATGGTGATGTGCTTCTGGGTGCGCAGCTTGTCGACCAGCTTCTGGGTCGCCGCCGGGGTCGCGACCTCATCGGCCTCGCCCTGGATGATGATGCCCGAGGAGGGGCACGGCGCCAGGAAGGTGAAGTCGTACATATTGGCGGGCGGCGCGACCGAGATGAAGCCGCGGATTTCCGGGCGGCGCATCAGCAACTGCATCCCGATCCAGGCACCGAAGCTGACGCCCGCGATCCAGGTGGTCGAGGCTTCGGGGTGGAAGCTCTGCACCCAGTCGAGCGCCGAGGCCGCGTCGGACAGTTCGCCGATGCCGTTGTCGAACGTGCCCTGGCTCTTGCCGACGCCGCGGAAGTTGAAGCGCAGCGTGGCGAAACCGCGCCGCTGGAAGGTCTTGTAGAGTTCCTGGACGATGCGGTTGTTCATCGTGCCGCCCGCATTGGGATGCGGATGCAGGATCATCGCGACGGGCGCGCGCGGACGGGGAGCGGGCGCGAAACGGCCTTCGAGACGGCCCTCGGGGCCGGGGAAAATGACTTCGGGCATCAAAACTCGCCGATCTGGATCGCGCTGGTGGAGCGCCGGGAACCTTGCGCTATATAGGCGGCAAGCGGTTTTCCGCAATTGTTCGATCATTTCAGCCAGAGAACGAACCCTGTCCCGTCTATACCTCGATCACGCCGCGACGACCCCGATGACCCAAGCGGCGCGGGCCGCCCTGGCCGAAGGTTGCGCGATCTGGGCCAACCCCTCCTCGCCCCATGCGGAGGGTCGCGCCGCCAAGCGCGCGCTGGAGGATGCCCGCGTGGCCATCGCCCGGTCGCTGGGTTGGAACCATGATATCCTGTTCACCAGCGGTGCCAGCGAGTCGCTGTCGATCGCGCTGACCCGTGCGATGGCCGAGCGGCGCTTCGTCGGGGCGATCGACCATGACGCGGTCCTGCGCGCCGCGCCGGATGCGATCGTGATGCCGGTGGGCCCCGAAGGCGTGCTGCGCCTCCCCGAGCTGAGCGGCCCGCGCAGCATCGTGACGGTGCAATGGGCGAACAGCGAAACCGGCGTCCGCCAGCCCATCGCCAAGCTGGCCGAGGCGATCCATGCCGCCGGGCATATCCTGCTGGTCGATGCCGCGCAGATGCCCGCCGGTGCCGATCCCGAGGTAATCGAACATGCCGATCTGGTCGCCCTGTCGGCGCACAAGCGTGGCGGGCCGCCGGGGATCGGCGCGCTGCTGGTCCGCGACCTGACGTTGCTGGCGCCGACCGGCGGGCAGGAGCGCGGCTATCGGCCGGGCACCGAGAATATGCCGGGCGTGCTGGGCTATGCCGCCGCGCTCGCCGAGCCGGAACCGGACCATGCCGAGCTTCGTGCCCATCTGGACGATGCGATCCGCCGCTCGGGCGGGATCGTCGTCGCCGATGCCAGCCTCCGCCATCCCGCCATCGCCAGCTATCATATGCCCGGCAAGCCCTCTGCGGCGCAGCTGATCCAGTTCGATCTAGCGCAGATTTCGGTCTCGGCGGGCAGCGCCTGTGCGAGCGGCAGCCTGAAGCCCAGCCATGTCCTCGCCGCCCTCGGCTGGAGCGTCGAGGCGGGGCGCGAGGTCGTGCGGGTCAGCTTCGGACGCACCACGACGCACGAGGATGTCGACCGTTTCATTACCGCCTGGCGTGCCATCGCGCGCGGCAAGCGGGTGGAGGCGGCATGATCTATCTCGACTACCAGGCGACGACCCCGCTCGCCCCCGAGGCACTGAAGGCGATGCTGCCCTGGCTGGAGCAGGGACATGCCAATCCCCATTCGCCGCACCGTGCGGGGCGACAGGCGCGCGCGGCGGTCGAAGTGGCGCGGGATCAGGTCGCGGCGCTGCTGCCTTCTGGCGGCCGGGTCGTCTTCACCAGCGGCGCGACCGAGGCGCTCAACTGGGCCATCAAGGGCGCCACCGGCGGCATCACGACGACCGCGATCGAACATGCGGCCGTGCTCGATTCCGCGCGGGCGACCGGACGACCGCTGACCGTCCTGCCGGTCGATCGCGAAGGGGTGGTCGCGCCCCAGCCCGTTGCGGCGGGGACCGGGCTGGTCGCCGCGATGCTGGTCAACAACGAGGTCGGCACAGTCCAGCCCATCGCCGCGCTGGCCGACGCCGCGCACCGGGCGGGCGCGTGGATGCTGTGCGACGCGGTGCAGGGCTATGGCCGAATCCCCCTGCCCGACACGATCGATCTGGTCGCGATTTCGGCGCATAAGATTTACGGGCCCAAGGGCATCGGCGCACTCTGGATCCGCGACGGCATCACTTTGCCCCCGCTGCTGCATGGCGGCGATCAGGAGGGTGGACGATCGGGCACACTCAGCCCCGCGCTCTGCGCCGGGTTCGGCGCGGCGGCCCGGCTGATGGCTAGCCAGGCCGATGCGGATGCGGCGCATGTCGAGCGGCTATGGTCGCGGGCGATCGAGCGGCTGGGTCCGGGCTGGACGCTCAACGGATCGGCCGAGCGGCGCTATCGCGGCAATCTGAACGTCCGGCGCGAAGGGCTGGATGTGGCGCGGCTGATGTCCGACTGCCGCGACATCGCCTTTTCGGCCGGGAGCGCCTGCGCCAGTGGCTCGGGACGGCCCAGCCATGTGCTGACTGCGCTCGGCCTGAGCGATCGCGAGGCCAAATCCTCGATCCGGATCGGCTTTGGACGCTACACGACGGAGGCCGAACTGGTCGAAGCGATCGACCGGATCGACATGGCCGCAAAAGCGCAAAAGCCATGATCGCGCTGCGCTTCCAGGCCGCCAATGGCGCGATCACCACGGCGGAGGCCCAGCCGGGCGAGACGCTGCTCCGCGTCGGCCAGCGCGCAGGCCAACCGCTGGAGGGCACCTGCGGCGGACAGATGGCCTGCGCGACCTGCCATGTCCTGATCGACCCGGCCTATCTCGACCATCTCCCCGCCCCCTCGGCGGAGGAGGAAGACATGCTGGACCTCGTTCCCGACGCCACCCGCTCCAGCCGCCTCGCCTGCCAGATCGTGATGACCGAACGGCTGGGGAACATGGTCGTCCGTCTTCCATGAACCTTTGATAACAAAGGGGTTCAGGGTTCGATCATCGGCGATTCGCCATTCTTCTCCCATGCTCGCCGAGAGGCGGGATTTTCGGGAGTAAAGCGTCATGAAACTTCTTGCTGTCGTCAGCGCCGGTCTGATCGCCGTGTCGGGTATCGCCGTCGCCGCCCCTGCCGAAGCGGCTCCGCACGACCGCTGGGGCCGTGGCCCCGGCTGGGATCGCGGGCCCGGCTGGCACCATCGGGGTCCGGGTTGGGATCGCGGTCCCGGCTGGCACCGTGGGCCGCGCTGGGATCGTGGTCCCGGCTGGCGGGGTCATGGCTATGGCCGTCCGCGCGTGACCTGTCGCTGGGTGCGCACCTGGAACGGGCCGCAGCGCCAGTGTTTCAATGCCTATCGTTGATACGATCGTTCGTCGCGGGACGGGGCCGTGGGATAAGGACTTGATCCCCCGGCTCCGCTTCGCCATATGCGCGACCGGGAGTCGGGCGGACGTGGTCGTCGCCAACCCGGTCAGGTCCTGACGGAAGCAGCCGTAACGATTTCGCTGCGGGTCGTTCCGGCTCCCACCCTCCGCAAATTTTGGCCGCATCGGCATCCTTGTTTCGGCCCACCCCGGCGGAGGCCGGGGTCGAGTTGCTGTGCGGATGCGATGGCGGTCTGCGCAACCGCAAAGCGCTACCCGGCTGCCCCACGGCCTTCGCCGGGGTGGTATGACAAGAGACGGATCGCTTCACGATTTGACCTGACGGCGCGCGCCCGAGCGCCTATGCTGGGCGGCGATGATTTCCTTCCCCCCGACTTTTCCGGCCCGTCATGGCTGATTCGTTCGACCTGGGCGAACCGCCCCAACCTGTCCAGACGCCTGCAAAGGCCGAAGCCTACCGCGTCCTCGCGCGCAAATACCGGCCGCAGACGTTCGACGCGCTGATCGGGCAGGATGCGATGGTCCAGACGCTGGGCAACGCGATCAAGCGCGACCGGCTGGCCCATGCGTTCCTGATGACCGGCGTGCGCGGGGTCGGCAAGACCTCGACCGCGCGGCTGATCGCCAAGGCGCTGAACTGCGTCGGTCCCGACGGTAATGGCGGCCCGACGATTTCCCCTTGCGGCGTGTGCGAGCCCTGTCGCGCCATCGCCGAGGGCCGCCATATCGACGTGATCGAGATGGACGCCGCCAGCCATACCGGCGTCGACGACGTGCGCGAGATCATCGAGGCGTCGCGCTATGCCGCCGTCTCCGCGCGCTTCAAGATCTACATCGTCGACGAAGTCCACATGCTGTCCAAGAACGCCTTCAACGCGCTGTTGAAGACGCTGGAGGAGCCGCCCGCGCATGTGAAGTTCCTGTTCGCCACCACCGAGGTGAACAAGGTCCCGATCACCGTCCTGTCGCGCTGCCAGCGATTCGACCTACGGCGGATCACGGCCGACAAGCTCGCCGACCATTTTGCGAAGATCTGCAAGCTGGAGAACGTCACCGCCGAGGACGAAGCGCTGATGCTGGTCGCGCGCGCGGCGGAAGGCTCCGCGCGCGACGGCCTGTCGATCCTGGACCAGGCAATCGCCCATGCCGATCTGGAGGGCGGTGGCGTCACCGCAGCCGCCGTTCGCGAGATGCTGGGTCTGTCCGATCGCGGCGCGGTGCGCGACCTGCTGGGGCTGGTGCTGAGCGGCGACGGCGCGGGGGCGCTGGCGTCGCTGCGGCGGCAATATGATTATGGCGTCGACCCGCAATCGGTCCTGCGTTCGCTGCTGGAGACGGTCCACGGCATTACCCTGACCAAGGTCGGCACGCCCCCCGACGCCGCCCAGCCGCTGGAGGAGCGCGCCGCCCGCGAGGAATGGGCGGGAGCGCTCAGCTTCCCCGCACTGCACCGGCTATGGCAGCTGTTCCTGAAGGGCCATGACGAGGTCGCCCGCGCGGCCCTGCCGATCGAGGCGGCGGAGATGGCGCTGCTGCGCACGATCCATGCCTCGACCCTGCCCGATCCGGGTGAGCTGGCACGGCAGATCCGCGACGGTGGCGTGTCAGCGCCCAGCGCCCCGGCGATCACGCAGGCGGCGGCACCCGCTGCGGCTCCCGCCGCCATCGCCCCTGTCTCTTATACACATCTCCGAGCCCACGAGACCGTACTAGATCTCGTAT
>NZ_CAJXWX010000019.1 GCF_913062585.1 uncultured Sphingomonas sp.
GCGATGAAGGCGGCTTTGGTGGCGGCTTCGGCGGCGGTGATCGCTTCGGCGGCGGCGGCGGCGGTTTCCGTGGCGGCGGCGGTGGCGGCTTCGGCGGCGGTCGTGGCGGCGGCGGCATGCCTCCCCAGGTCGTTGGCGAGGGCACCGGCGTCGTAAAGTTCTTCAACGCGCAGAAGGGTTTCGGCTTCGTCGTGCGCGATGACGGCGGCGAAGACGTGTTCGTGCACATCTCGGCGGTCGAGCAGGCCGGCCTGACCGGTCTGGCGGAAGGCCAGCCGCTCGGCTTCACCCTCGTCGATCGCGGCGGCCGCATCTCGGCCACCGAGCTGAAGATCGAAGGCGAGCCGCTTCCGGTCCAGGATCGCGCGCCCCGCGAACCGCGTGAAGGCGGCTTCGGCGGCGACCGTGATCGCGGTCCCCGCAGCGGTGCGGCCGGCGGTTTCGGCGGTGCCCCGCAGCGTCAGCTGACCGGCGAGAAGGCGACCGGCACGGTCAAGTTCTTCAACGCGATGAAGGGCTTCGGCTTCATTCAGCGCGACGACGGCCAGCCCGACGCGTTCGTGCACATCTCGGCCGTCGAGCGCGCCGGCATGGGCTCGCTGAACGAGGGCGATCGCCTGCAGTTCGAGATCGAGGTCGATCGTCGCGGCAAGTACGCGGCCGTCAACCTGCAGAACGAGGGCTGATCCCCCTCGGCTGAATAAGCCTCCCTTTTCGGGCGACAGGGCCCGGCGTTGCAGCGATGCGACGCCGGGCCTTTTCGTTTTGGGCGGCGTGCTGGCCTGGGGGATGCGGGACGCCCGGACTGACCTGGGCATGGCAGCGGCCACGCCCCCAACCCGAATCACGGCCATCCGGCGCCGACGTACAAGCATCGTTACAACAGCGCGTGGACCCGGGCAGTGCGCGATCCGAGCGTAGCGGAAATGGGTGTACCAGCGCGCGGTCCTGCGCCTGTCGGCCGGTAACTGCCGAAATTGCCGCGGCACCAGCGCGTATCGGTTACGCGACCGTCATCAGGCCCTGTTCCTCGATCGCGACGCGATCCCGCCCGAGCCGCTTGGCGGTATAGAGCGCCTCGTCCGCCGCGCGGATCAACGCTTCCTGATGCGAGGCCGTACGGCCGGGATAGGTGAACGCCTTGCCGACACTGACCGTGACGACGTTTCCCGGTGGCCGGCCCGGATGCGGCAGTTGCAGCGCCTTGACGCTGGCGCGAATCGACTCGGCGGTCGTTCCCCCGGTGGATGGGACGATCAGCGCGAACTCCTCGCCACCATAGCGTGACACCATCTCGATCGGGCATCCCGCCCCCGCGGCGATCGCCCCGGCCACTGCCCTCAGGCACTCGTCACCCGCCGCATGGCCGACGGCGTCGTTGAACAGCTTGAAATAATCCACATCGATCATGATGAGCGCGATCGCCTCGCCCCGCAGCGCCGCCGTGCGCCACATGGCGGAGAAGCGCATGTCGAAACTGCGCCGATTGCCGGCCCCGGTCAGCGGGTCGCGATAGGAGATTTGGCTCAGTTCGCTGACCAGGGTCATCAGTTCCCTGGTGTGGCGCTCATTGGCCAGGTGCAGAAGAAAGGCTTTCCTTTGCACCCGCTCGCGATGAAAGGCGACGGCGGTGGCGAGGCACGCCGCGGCGCTGGCGAATAGCAGGAAGCCCCAATAGGACAGGACATGCGACCGCCCGTCCAGGGCGAGCGGGACGCCGACATATAGGGCGATGTTCAAAAGCGTCATCGGCACGGCGACGCGAAACCGGATCGGCAGGACCAGATTGGCGGCGATCATGGCCAGCCCGGCCGACATCACGAAACGATCGCTGAACTGAGGCGGGAACAGTATCGCGAGCAGGGTCAGGCATGTGATGTCCAGCGTCAACGGCGCGGCACCGGCGATCCACAAATACCGTGGGGCCAACCACCGCTGGTGTACCATCCACAGCGCCACCGCCGGTATCATGACCTGGCAGGCGATCTTCCAGTGCAGCGTTCCGGACAGGATGTTGTCATGCGCATCGGCCAGCAAACCAGCAACGCTCAGCAGGATGATCGTGACCAGGATGAAGACGATCTGGCGCCGGGCGGTCGGCACCACATATTCGTCATAGCCTTGTTCCAGCTCGCCACGCGGGTCGAGCGAGACGCCACGTCTCTTCAATGCCGTATCGAGAGTCATGTCGTCCAACAAATGGCCACCTCGGTTCGCGACACTGTAGCGGCTAACGGGAAAAATTATCTTAAAGCAAGTTCAAGGTTATAAGATATTGTAATAACACTGAATTGTATTGACCTTGGCGCGCCGTGGGGGCGACATCCCATCCGCGGGATGGCCAGACACGCTTGTTGGACGCCGCCAGGCTCTGTACCGTTCGTCACAGAATCATAGGGTCTGGTCGCCCGGAAGGAGAAGCACGCTGACGATCCTGCCATTGCCGCTATGTCCCGGACATGATCCCTCATGGCACGACTGATCGCAGAGCGGGCGGATGCGCTGCCCGGACTGGCCGAGGTGTTTCGCGACCATGGCTATGCCGGGGCGAGCCTGTCGCTGATCGGCGCGGCGACCGGGCTGGGGCGGGGCAGCCTCTATCACTTCTTCCCCGGCGGAAAGCGCGAGATGGCCGAGGCGGTGCTGGCCGATATCCATGGCTGGTTCGAGCAGGCGGTGTTCGCGCCATTTGCCCAAGCGGACGACCCGCGCGCGGGCATCGACGCGATGATGGTCGCGGTCGACCGCTATTTCCGCTCCGGGCAACAGGCCTGCCTGTTCGGTGCCTGGGGGCTGGGCGCGACGCGCGATCCGTTCGGGCCGGCGATTGCGGGCTATTTCCAGCGCTGGATCGCGGCGCTGGCGGATGCGCTGGAGCGGGGCGGGGTGAACGGCGAACATGCGACCACGCTGGCGCAGGATGTGGTCAGCGGGATTCAGGGCGCGATCACCCTGTCGCGCGCGCTGGCAGATCCATCCCTGTTCCGCGCGACGCTGGGGCGGCTGACCGCGCGGCTCTATACTGCGCTCGCGGCGGTGTGAGGGGGACGGCTCGCCGTCCCCCTGCTGCACTCGGTCAGATCGCGGCTAGCGCCTGTTCGCAATCGGCGATCAGGTCGCCCGCATCCTCGACACCGATCGAGATGCGGACCAGATTGTCGGTGATGCCGAGCGCCTGCTTGCGCGCATCGGGCACCGACAGATGCGTCATCGCGGCGGGATGGCTGGCCAGCGTCTCGGTCCCGCCCAGGCTGACCGCCAGCTTGGCGATGCGCAGGGCGTCGAGGAAACGAAAGGATTCCGCCTCGCCGCCCTTCAGATACAGCGAGAAGGTCGAGCCCCCGCCCGTGCAGTGGCGGCGATAGATATCGGCCTGGCGCTCCATCCCCGGCGTGTCCGCCAGGAAGCCGAGATAGCCGACCCGTTCGACCTTGGGATGATCGCGCAAGTAAGCGCAGACCTTGGCGGCGTTTTCCCCGGCGCGGCTCATGCGCAGTTCCAGCGTCTCCAGCGAGCGGAGCAGCATCCACGCCGTATTGGGGTCGCAGATGGTGCCGATGGTGTTCCGCATCGAGCGGATGGTGGCGATATGCGCCTTCGACCCCAGCACGCCGCCCGCGACCAGGTCCGAATGGCCGCCCGCATATTTGGTCAGCGAATAGACGACCAGGTCGGCACCATGCTTCAGGGGGCGCTGCCAGAGCGGGCCGAGGAAGGTGTTGTCGATCGCGATGGGCGGCTTTTCGGCCGCATCGGCAAAGGCCGCGTCGCGCGCCGCCGCCACCGCCTCTATATCGACCAGCGCATTGGTCGGGTTGGCGGGGCTTTCGAGATAGATCAGTGCGACCCGGCCGGTCGTCGCCGCCTTGGCCAGCACCGCGTCGATCTCTTCGCGGGTGGCGCCGGCGGGGAAGTCGAGCCACTTGACCCCGAACCGGCCCAGGATGCGGCCGATCAGCGTCTCGGTCGCGGCATAGAGCGGGCCGGAATGGACGATCACGTCGCCCGGCTGGACCATCGACAGGAACAGGGTGGCGATCGCCGCCATGCCGCTGGAGAAGGTCAGCGCATCCTCCGCCTCGTCCCAGATGGCCAGGCGGTCCTCCAGGATTTCCTGGTTGGGGCCGTTGAAGCGCGAATAGACCAGGCCATCGGCGCCGCCGGGGCGCTTGCCGGTCACGCCCTCAAAATGGCGCTTACCCGCCGCCGCATTGGGGAAGACGAAGGTCGAGGTCAGGAAGATCGGCGGCTTCAGCGACCCTTCGGACAGGACGGGGTCGAAGCCATAGCCCATCATCAGGGTCGCGGGGCTGAGCTTGCGGTCGCCGATGCTCGTCGCATCGCTCTTGCGCTCGGCCTGGGGCACCGTCGGGATCTGGGGCGGAACGCCGGTCAGATCGGATTCGGTCGGCATGCTAATCTCCTCGGGGACAGGATCGGCCGCTCTCTCGGCGGCTCTGTCCCCAGGATAGCGTGGCGAACGGCTTTGGCGAGGGGGAGCATCATCCTCCCCTTGCAGGGGAGGAAGTTCAGAGCGGGAGCCCGATCAGCGAAATCTGGCGACCATAAGAGGGTTCGCCGCGATGGGTGGCGCGGCGGAAGCTGAAGAAGCGGTCCTCCTGCCCATAGGTGTCCTCGCCCAGCGCGGCAACGCGGGCGACCCCGGCGGCGGCGAGGCGATGGGCGACATAGGCCTCCAGGTCGAACTGATAATGGTCGGGCCGGGTGCCGTCTGCGAAGAATCGTTCGTTTTCGGGCGCCTGCGCGACGAAGCGGCGCAGGAAGGCGGCGTCGACCTCGTAGCTGGCGCGCGCGATGCACGGGCCGATCGCGGCGGCGATACGGTCGCGGCGGGCGCCCAGCGCCTCCATGGCGAGCAGCGTGGCGTCGGTGATGCCGCCGAACGCGCCCTTCCATCCGGCATGGGCGGCGCCGATCACCCCGGCCTCGGCATCGGCGAACAGCACCGGCGCGCAGTCGGCGGTCAGGATGCCGAGCAGCAACCCCGGCTGGTTCGTGACCAGCGCATCGCCATGCGGGCGCACGCCCTCCTCGGGCGGGACGAGCACCGTCACCGCTTCGGCCGAGTGAATCTGGTAGCAGGTGACGAGCTGCGCACCCGGCAGCACCGCGCCGCGCGCGCGGCGGCGATTCTCCGCGACCGAATCGCGATCGTCCTCCGAGCCCAGCCCGACATTCAGTCCGCCGTGAATCCCCGCCGACACGCCGCCGCGCCGCCCGAGAAAGCCGTGCGCGATGGGGTCGAGCAGGGGCGTGCGCAGCGTTTCGATGGTCATAGCGACAGTCTCATGATCCGGTCCTCGTCGATCGTGTCGCCGACGGGAAAGTCGTAGCGGCCGACATCGACAAAGCCATAGCGCGCGTAAAAGGCCTTGGCCCGGTGATTGTCGACATAGACCGAGAGGATCAGCTGGCTCGCGCCGCCCGCGCGGGCGGTGGCGATCGCCCAGTCCATCAGCGCGGGGCCGATCCCGGCGCCCAGATGGCTCGACAGGACGTAGAGCTGATAGAGTTCGACCGCATCCTCGGGCCATTCGCCCGGAAAGCCGACCGGGCCGAGCTTGGCGAAGCCGATGATGGCGTCATGCTCGGTCGCGACCAGGATGGTGAAGGCGGGATCGCCGATCTGGGCGGGCAGGCCCTCCGGTCCGAACGCCTCGTCCAGAAAGGCGTTCAGGTCGGCGGCCGGATAGAGATGGCCGAAGGTCTCGGTAAAGGCCGCCTTCGCCATCGCGGCCAGCTTCTCACCGTCGTCGGCCTTCGCGTCGCGATAGACGATCATTCGCCATATCCCGCAGGCACCGGCCAGTCGGGCCGCGCCACCGCCAGCGCGCGGAACAGCGTGCCCATATCCTGCATCAACCGGTTGCGGTCGGCGAGCAGCGCGTCGGCGCGCTCAGGGTGGGCGCGGGCGAGCGATGCGGTCCGCTGGTCGATGCCCAGCGCGCCCAGCAGATCGCGCTGGGTAACGGGGCCGAAGGCGGCGAGGCCCGTACTTTGCGCGGCGGCGGCGAGCGTCGTGAAATCGACATGCGCGCTCAGATCCTGTTCGCCCGGTCGCTCGAAGGGGTTGGCATAGGCATGGCCGCGCACCGCCTGCAGCGTGTCGGCGATGGCCGGGCCTTCATAGCCATAATCGACGATCAGCGCGGCCCCGCCCTGCGCGGCGATCCGGGCGGACAGCGCGCGCATCACCGCGACGCTGGCGGGGGAAACCTCGATGACCGAACCGGCTTCCGCCTCGCGCAGCGGCTCGGGGATGA
Organism: uncultured Sphingomonas sp.; assembly: GCF_913062585.1. GTDB lineage: Bacteria > Pseudomonadota > Alphaproteobacteria > Sphingomonadales > Sphingomonadaceae > Sphingomonas. The sequence goes on from NZ_CAJXWX010000019.1 coordinate 6,285, forward strand.
TCTCGCCCGGCACCGGTGGCCCGGCGATCGGCAGGAAGAGCAGATCCTGCGCCGCGACCAGCCGCTCGTGCCAGCCATCGCCCCGGCGGACCAGCTGGCGGATGGGCAGCGCGTCGAAGAACTCGTTGGCGACGACGATCAGCGGCCGGTCGGTCGGCAGCGTGTCGACCGTGTCGTGCCACTGCGCATCGGCCACGCGCTCGCCTTGCGCGATGCGGAGGGTGGCGCTGGTCTCGACGAAATGGATGGTCGGCGAAAAGCCCGCCTTGGCCATCGCCCGCCTGGCGTCGGCGGCCAGCGTGCCGCGCCCCGGCCCCAGTTCGACCCAGTGCGCCTCGGGCCGTCCGGCGCGGTGCCACAGGTCGGCGCACCACAGGCCGACCAGCTCGCCGAACATCTGGCTGATCTCGGGACTGGTGGTGAAATCGCCGCCCGCGCCCAGCGGATCGCGGGTGCCGTAATACTGCGCATTGGCGGCGGCCATGAACTGCGCCACCGGGATCGGCCCGGCGAGCGCGATGGCGCGGGCGAGCCGCTCGGGCAGTGCGTCCTCGGGCGCGGGCTTGTGATCGGCGGGCGGGATCAGCGGGTTGGTCATGCCCCCGCTCTGCCGCCCGGCACGCTCGCCCGCAAGGGGATCAGGAAACGCTGTCGGGCCCGGCGATCGGCTCGACCCGGACGCGGCGCGCCTTGGCGGAGGTCATCAGGTACAGCCCGCCCAGGATCATCGGCACGCACAGCCACTGGCCCATGTGCAGACCCGTGACCTGCGCAAAGGCGCGCAGCTGCTGGTCGGGTTCGCGGAAGAACTCGACGATGAAGCGCGCAATGCCATAGCCGAGCAGGAACAGGCCCGACAGCTTGCCCGGATCATAGCGTGCCTTGGTCCGCCAGAAGGCGAAGCTCATCAGCGCGAACAGGACCAGCCCCTCCAGACCCGCTTCGTAGAGCTGGCTGGGGTGGCGTGCCGGATCGACCAGGCCGAAGGGCACGGTGCGCGGAAAGACGATCGCCCAGGGCACGTCGGACGGCTTGCCCCACAGCTCGCCGTTCACGAAATTGGCCAGGCGGCCCAGGAACAGCCCGACCGGCGCGGTGCAGACCAGATAGTCCAGGATACGCAGCCAGCTGAGCTTGTGCTTGCGCGCGAACAGGATGACGCCGATCCCGGTGCCCACCGCGCCGCCGTGAAAGCTCATCCCGCCTTCCCATAGCTGGAGCAGGCGCAGCGGATGCAGGAACATCTCGGGCGCGTAGAAGATCACATAGCCCAGCCGCCCGCCAACGATGATGCCCAGCGTCGCATAGAAGACCAGATCGTCGGCATGGGCCCGCGACATCGGCGCGCCGGGGCGGTCGAGCATCTTGCCCAGATACCACCAGCCGAACAGGATGCCCGCGATATAGGCCAGGCTGTACCAGCGCAGCGTGAAGAAGCCGATCGAGAAGATGTCCGGGTGCAGCCCCAGATCCTCGAACCGGATATGGCCACTCGCGGCGGCAAGCATGGAGAGGATCAAGCGCGTTTCCCTTTCTGGTCCGCTTCCATAGAGCGGTCGTGGGACAACACCAAGACCATGGGTTGGGTGCCATGAGGGCTGTGGCGGATGGCGGGGCGTGGCCTTCGACTTCGCTCAGGCAGAACGAAGGTTGGGATGCGCTTCAAACGCCCGTTCTGCCTGAGCGAAGTCGAAGGCCATGCTACAGCGCGAGCCCCAAGGGATTCACGCCTTCGCACGAACAATCGACAGCGTCGCTTTGAGACAGCGAAACCCCCGACTTGCCTGCCCGTGCGTGTCCGGTAAGGCTCGGTCGGGATGGAGTTCAGCAGGCGCAACATCCTTATCGGCGGGGGCGCGGGGGCCGGGTTACTGGTCGCCTGGGGCCTGTGGCCGCGTGTCTATGCACCCAATCTAACCGTCGGGCCGGGCGAGCAGGCGTTCGGCGCGTGGCTGAAGATCGGGCGGGACGGCATCGTCACCGTCGCGGTGCCGCAGGCCGAGCATGGCCAGGGGATCGTGACCGCGCTGGCCCAGGTGGTCGCCGACGAACTGGGCGCGGACTGGCGGACGATTGCGGTCGAGCCCGCTCCCCTGAGCCCGCTCTACGCCAACCCGATCGCGGTCGATTCGCTGTTCGAGGGCGCGTTCGACCGGCTGCCACAGGGCGCGCGCGACGAATGGCTGCGCCGCGACCGGGTGATGCTGACCGCCGGGTCCAGTTCGCTGCGCATGTTCGAGGGGCCCGCGCGCGCCGCCGCCGCGACCGCCCGCGCACTGATGGCGCAGGCCGCCGCCCGGCGCTGGGGCGTCGATTGGAGCCAGTGCGAGGCCAAGGACGGCTTCATCACCCATGGCGACCGGCGGCTGCGCTTCGCCGAACTGGCCGAGGCGGCGGCGGGCGAGACGGTGCCCGAACCCCTGCCGCTGGGCAGCGGCGGGGCGGGCAAGCTGGCGGGGACGGACGTGGCCCGGCTCGATTCGCCCGCCAAGGTCGATGGCTCGGCCAATTTCACCGCCGATATCCGCCTGCCCGACATGGTCCATGTCGCCGTCCGCCACGCGCCGCTGGGCGAAGTGCACGCGATCCGGATCGACCGCGCGGCGGCGATGAAGGTGCCGGGCGTGGTCGAGGTGATCGAGGGCGGCGACTGGGTCGCGGTCGCCGCCGCCAGCTGGTGGATCGCGCAGAAGGGGCTCGACGCGCTGGCTCCGCGTGCCGCGACCGCCGGAGTGCTGCCGAACAGCGGGAACATCGCCCAGGCGCTGGATGCCGCGCTGAAGGACGAAGGGCGCACGGTCCTCCGCCGCGGCGACCTCGCCCCGCTCGAAGGATCGGGACTGGTCGAGGCCGAATATCGCGTCGGCGTCGGCGTCCATGCCGCGATCGAGCCGAGCGCGGCGGTGGCGGCATGGCGGGACGATGGCCTCGAACTCTGGCTGCCGACCCTGGTGCCGGACAATGCGCGTGGCGTGGCGGCGAAGGCGGCGGGCATGTCGGTCGACCGGGTGGTCGTCCATCCCATGCCGATCGGCGGCGGCTTCGGCATCGGCCTGGAGGCGGACGCGGTGGTGCAGGCCGCGACGATCGCGGCAGCGCTGAAGCGGCCGGTCAATCTGCTATGGTCGCGCACTGAGGATCTGCGCCGCGACGCTTACCGCGCGCCCGCGCTGGCCCGGATGACCGCGCGTCTCGACAAGGCGGTGCTGACCGCCTGGCACGCGCGGATCGCCACGCCCGCGACCGGCCGGGCGCTGGCCGAACGGGTCATGCCCGCCGGGCTGGTCCGCTTCGACCTGCGCGGCGAGGGCAAGGGCGATGCCTATGCGATGGGCGGCGCGGTGCCGCCCTATGCGATCCCGGCGCTGGCGCTGCATCACCATGTCGCCGACCTGCCAATCCCGACCGGTCATGTCCGGGGCGGAGCGCATGTCGCCAATTGCTTCATCGGCGAGTCCTTCCTGGACGAGTGCGCCCGCGCAGCGGGTGTCGATCCGCTGGCCTGGCGGATCCGGATGCTGGGGGAGGCGCCCCGGCTGGCACGCTGCCTCTCGACCGCCGCGTCGCTCGGCGGTTGGGAAGGCGGCGGCGCGAATAGCGGGCAGGGCGTCGCGGCGCACGGCTTTCGCGGTAGCTATGTCGCGGTCATGGCGGAGGCGCACCGCGACGAAGCCGGGCGACCGATCGTCGACCGGCTGGTCGCCGCCGTCGATTGCGGTCGCGTGATGAACCCCGACATCGTGCGCCAGCAGGTGGAGGGTGGGCTGATCTTCGGGCTCGCGGCCCTGCGCGGCGGTGCGGTCGGGTTCCAGGACGGCTGGGCCATGCCGTCGCGGCTGGGCGCGCTGAACCTGCCGCGCCTGGCCGATACGCCCGACATCACGGTCGAGCTGATCCGATCCGACGAGGATCCCGGCGGCGTGGGCGAGCTGGCGGTGCCGCCGGTCGCACCCGCCATCGCCAATGCGCTTGCCACCCTGCCCGGCTTCCCACGGATACGAAGCCTGCCGATGGAGTTGTCCGCCTGATGCTGCCGCCCGACCATCCCCCCGTCCCGCGCCCCAAGATCGGCGTGCTCCTGATGAACCTGGGCACCCCCGACGCCCCCGACGCGAAGTCGGTGAAGCGCTATCTGGGCGAATTCCTGTCGGATCGCCGCGTCATCGAAATCCCCGCGCTGCTGTGGCAGCCGATCCTGCGCGGCATCATCCTGAACACCCGGCCGAAGAAATCGGCCCATGCCTATTCGCTGGTCTGGCGCGACGACGGCTCGCCGCTGGCCGCGATCACCAAGGCGCAGGCAGTGGCGTTGAAGGACGCGTTCGGGCCCGGCGTCATGGTCGACTGGGCAATGCGCTATGGTCGCCCCGCCATCGCCGACCAGATACAGGCGATGAAGGATGCCGGGTGCGAGCGTATCCTGCTGGCGCCGCTCTATCCGCAATATTGCGCAGCGACGACCGCCACCGCCAATGACAAGGCGTTCGCGCATCTGGCGACGATGCGCTGGCAACCCGCGATCCGCACCCTGCCGCCTTATTATGACGATGCGCTCTATATCGACGCGCTGAAGACCCAGCTGGAGGCCCAGCTCGCCGCGCTGGATTTCGAGCCCGAGGCGATCCTCGCGAGCTTCCACGGCATGCCGCAGCGGACGCTGGAACTGGGCGATCCCTATCACTGTCATTGCCGCAAGACCGCGCGGCTGCTGGCCGAGGCGATGAAGGACACGCTGGCGGGCCGCGAGCTGCTCGTCGCGTTCCAGTCGCGATTCGGCCGCGCCAAGTGGCTGGAGCCCGCCACCGACACCGTGCTGGAGGCGCTGCCGGGGCGCGGCATCCACAAGGTGGCGATCCTGGCGCCCGGTTTCTCGGCGGACTGCATCGAGACGCTGGAGGAACTGGCGATCCGCGGGCGCGAGAGTTTCGAGGGCGCGGGCGGCACCCATTTCGCCTATCTTCCGTGCCTTAATGACGGGGAGATCGGGATCGCGATGTTGCGTGGTTTGATCGAACGCGAGCTTCAGGGCTGGTTGCCGTAGCGTAATATTGCGTTGCCCGCCGTCTTCGCCATTGCGGATGGCGCGTGCCCCTTTTAAGCCACAATCTCAAATGGGAGAGGTTGAATGGCACGGGTCGCGATTGTGACGGGTGGTACGCGCGGTATTGGCGAGGCGATCAGCCTGGCGCTGAAAGAGGCGGGCGTGACCGTCGCCGCCAATTATGCGGGCAATGACGAGCGCGCCCGCGAATTCTCCGAGCGGACCGGGATCAAGGCGTATAAGTGGGACGTCGCCGACTATGACGCGGTCCAGGCGGGCGTCGCGCAGGTCGCCGAAGAGCTGGGCCCGGTCGACATCGTCGTCAACAATGCGGGCATCACCCGCGACGGCACGCTGCTCAAGATGACCTACCAGATGTGGAAGGAGGTCATGGACACCAACCTCGGCGGTTGCTTCAACATGGCCAAGGCGGTGTTCCCCGGCATGCGCGACCGGAAATGGGGCCGTATCGTCAATATCGGTTCGATCAACGGCCAGGCCGGTCAATATGGCCAAGTCAACTATGCCGCTGCCAAGTCGGGCATCCATGGCTTCACCAAGGCGCTGGCGCAGGAAGGCGCGCGGTTCGGCGTGACCGTCAACGCGATCGCACCGGGCTATATCGACACCGACATGGTCGCCGCGGTCCCCGCCGACGTGCTGGAGAAGATCGTCGCCAAGATCCCGGTCGGCCGCCTGGGCCAGGCACATGAGATCGCGCGCGGCGTCGCCTTCCTCTGCTCGGACGAGGCGGGCTTCGTGACGGGCTCGACCCTGTCGATCAACGGCGGCCAGCATATGTATTGAGGCGGGCCTGCTTTCCTCCCCTTGCAGGGGAGGTGGCAGCGCGCAGCGCTGACGGAGGGGTGTCGCGCTCTCGATAGGGGGACACCCCTCCACCATCCTTCGGATGGTCCCCCTCCCCTTGCAGGGGAGGAATAGGTGATGAAGCAAGAACGCCGACCTCCGGTGGGGGAGATCGGCGTTCCGTCCTCGATACGCTACGCGAGGAAAACTGGGGCGGATGGGCAGGATACAGGCCCGTCCGCCCAAACTGTGTTTAGCGGCAATAGCCGGGGCGGCCCGAGCGCTCGATCGCGCGGCCGGCCAGCGCACCCGCGCCGCCGCCGATCAGCGTGCCCAGCGTGCGGTCGCCATCGGTGTCGATGGTCCGGCCCAGCAGGCCGCCCGCCACCGCGCCGACGATGGTGCCGGTCGTGCCCGAGCGGCGGCACTTGCTCGCCTGATATTCGGCGCGTGCGCCGTCCGAATAGCCCCGGTAATAGCGATCGGAATGATAGGCCCGGCGATAGCGATGCGCATCGGCCGCGCTGGCGGGCAGGACGGCGCCGCCGAGCATCGCCAGGGCCGTGGTCGCCAGGGTCAGGGTCTTCATCATGGTCTCACTCCCGAATTCATCGCGATCGACGGTCCCGTCCGTCGTCGTTGACCCGCTTCTGCGCGATTCGGATTGAGCCTTTCCTGAATGTCGCGGTTATCCGCCGTTCAGGTGCGGGGCTGGATCAGGTCCCAGCGATTGCCGTACAGATCCTCGAACACCGCGACGATGCCATAGGGTTCGTGGCGCGGCGGTTCGACGAAGCGTACGCCGCGCTCTGTGTAGAGCCGGTGATCGCGGGCGAAGTCATCGGTTTCGAGGAACAGGAAGACCCGGCCGCCGCTCTGGTTGCCGATCGCATCAACCTGTCGCCCGTCGATCGCGCGCGCCAGCAGCAGCCCCGAGGACGTGGCGTCGGGCGCCACGACCACCCATCGCTTGTCCTCCGGCAGACGCGTATCCTCGCACAGCACGAAGCCCAGCATGTCGACGAAGAAGGCGATGGCTTCGTCATAATCCGCCACCAGCAGGGCGGTCCGGGACAGGCGGCGCGTCATGCTGCCTTCCTGTCCGAATCCGGAACCCGGGCCAAGGCCCTCGCCCGCGAATAAGGCTGTCGTGTTGCGCCGCAGCGCCTATGAGGGCGCCATGCGTCGCGTCCTTCTGTTATCGCTGCTGATGCTGGCGCTTGTGCCGGGATGGGCGGGGCGCGAACGGCTGGCGCTGTTCGATGGGCCGGCGCGGATGGAGGTGCGGGCGGTGCCGCTTGACCCGCATGATCCGGCGCGCCGCCGGGTCGGGGCGCTCACCTATCTCGGCGGGATCGCGCTGACCAGCAGCGACCCGGCCTTTGGCGGCTATTCGTCGCTGTCGGTCGCGGGGGATCGGTTTACCCTGCTGAGCGATGGTGGGACGCTCATCCGCTTCGCCATGGACGCGGACTGGCGGCCGCATGGCCTTCGCTTCGACAATCTGCCCGCGGGTCCCGGCACGGGGTGGCTCAAGTCCGATCGTGATAGCGAATCGATGGCGGTCGATCCCTGGACCGGGCATATCTGGGTCGGCTTCGAAAGCTATAACCAGATCTGGCGCTATGCGCCCGACTTCGCGCGGGTCGAGGGGCATGTCGCGCCCCCCGCCATGAAGGAATGGCCGGTCAATGGCGGACCCGAATCGCTTGCGCGGTTGCCGGACGGTCGGTTCGTCACCGTCTCGGAACAGGCGATGGTGTCGCGCGCACGGTGGCGCGGCAGCGCGGAGTCGCGGCAGGACAGCCGCCAGGGCCTGATCTTTGCGGGCGATCCGCTGCGGATGCGACCCCGGCATTTCGCCTATCGGACGTCACCCGATCACGACGTCGCCGACATCGCCGCGCTGCCCGACGGGTCGCTGATCGTGGTCGAGCGGCGATTCCGCCTGCCCTATCATTTCTCGAATCGGATCATGCTGGTCCCCGCGGCCGAGGTCGCCCCCGGTCGCGTGGCGCGGGGACGGTTGCTCGCCGAGCTGGACTCGCCGCTGATCCACGACAATTTCGAAGGGGTCGCGATCACCCGGGAAGCCGGGGCGACGATCCTGTGGCTGGTGTCCGACGACAACCAGATGTGGCTGCAGCACAGCTATCTGCTGAAGTTCCGGCTGGACCGGTGATTCGCGTGGGTGGGGCGTGGCCTTCGACTTCGCTCAGGCTGAACGGAGCGTTGTACTGAACCCCGCTCGGCCTGAGCGAAGTCAAAGGCCACGCGATAAGCCCCAACGACGAAAACCCGCCACTCCGGGGAGCGGCGGGCTTCAACCCGTCAACCGACCTTCGCGTGATTACGCGGCGGCGGCTTCGGTCTTGGCGGCGGCCAGCTTCTTCACGACGTCGCGCTTCAGGCGACGCACGCGCAGCGACAGCTGGTCGTCCGAGGTCTTGACCAGCCAGTTGTCGAGGCCGCCATTGTGCTCGACCGAACGCAGGCCGTGGGTCGAGACGCGCAGACGCACGCTCTTCTCCAGCGAATCGGAAATCAGCGTGACGTTCTGCAGGTTCGGCAGGAACGTGCGCTTGGTCTTGTTGTTGGCGTGGGAAACGTTGTTACCCACCTGCCGGCCCTTGCCGGTCAGCTCGCAAATGCGCGACATGATCGTTATCCTGGTTTCAGGCAATGCCCGGAAAGGCCGCGCGGATAACCCGTACTGGCGCCTGCGTCAACCGATTCCCGGTTCGGGCCGGTTCCGGGACGTGCAACCCGGCTCCCGCCTGCGGCGTTGTTACGGCAACGAACCTTTGGGAGCCAGAGCCATGCGCGCCTTTCTCGTCCTACTCGGCATCGTCCTTCTGCTGGCGGCGGGCGCCATGGCGATGGGCTGGATCAATATCGACCAGACCCGCGCCGCCGTGGTCCAGGCCCCGGCCTTCCGCGCCGAAGGACCCAAAGTGTCGGTCGGCACGACGCAGAAGACGGTCGAGGTGCCGACGGTGACGGTCGAGAAGCCCGCCGACAACGCCCAGTAAACGCCCCGATCCGTCCCTCTTGCCCCCGCTGGCGACGCGGGGCAGGGAGGGGCGATGTTCCCGCTCCCCGCCCCCATGCGCGCCGCGCTCGATGCCGCTGCCGAAGCAGGGCGGGGGGGCGAGGTGCCGGTCGGTGCGGTGATCGTGCAGGGCGGGGCCATCATCGCCACCGGCGCCAACGCGCCGCGCCGCCTGCACGACCCCACCGCCCATGCCGAAATCCAGGCGATTCGCGCCGCCGCGTCCGTGCTGGGGCGCGACCGGCTGGAGGATTGCGACCTGTGGGTCACGCTGGAGCCCTGCGCCATGTGCGCGGGCGCCATCGCCCATGCCCGCATCGCCCGGCTCTATTACGGCGCGAGCGACCCGAAGGGCGGCGCGGTGGAACACGGCCCCCGCTTCTTCGCGCAACCGACCTGCCACCACCGGCCGGAGGTCTATACCGGCATCGGCGAAGGCGAGGCGGCGACTCTGCTCCGGGATTTCTTTGCGGCCCGGCGATAGGGGGCTCAGTCGGCGTCCGGGTGCAGATCGTCGTCCGAGGGCTCATAGCCGAGCAGGTCGCCCGGCTCGCACTCCAGATAGCGGCAGATTGCCGCCAGCGTCGCGAAACGCACGCCCTTCACCTTGCCCGATTTCAGCAGCGACAGGTTCGATTCGGTGATGCCGATCGCCTCGGCCAATTCCTTCGAGCGGACCTTTCGCCTGGCCAGCATCACGTCGAGATGGACGATCACCGGCATCAGACGAACCGGTCCAGATCGCGCTGCGCCTTCAGCCCCGCCTCGATTGCCCAGACGGTGGCGAAGGCGGCGATGCCCAGCATCAGCGCGCTGCCGATGTCGAGCAGGTCGATGGTGATCGCCCATTGCCCGCCCTCGGGTGTGCCCGGCGACAATAGCATGACCATCAGGCTGTCCGACACCGGCCGCCCGATCGCCCAGATCACCGCCATGAGCGCCGCCCGCCGCAGCCACGGCAGCGCCGCCGCCAGCGGCTCGCCATCTTTGCCCCCCAGGCGGCGCAGGGCCAGGCCGACGCAGAGCAGGATCAACGCGAACGGTCCATCGTCCAGCGCGGTCACGCCCGCGATCCCGGCGCGGACCAGCGGCCGGGCCGCATAGGCGTCGAACCGACGCTCGGTGGCGGGGGAGGCCTGAACAGCCTTCATCGCCTCTTCCTCCAGCAGCATCGAGGGGCGCAGCGACCATGTGCATCCCGATTCGCCGCAATGCGATTTCGGTCCCGGAAAGACGCCCGACAACAATGTGCCGATGCCCAGCGCTGCGGCGCACAACAGGAAGATCGTACCCGTCCATCGACAGATCAACGACTTACGAGGCGGCAGAGAATATTCGTCTTTCACCATTTTCTTTCTGTTTGACAGAAATTTCTTGCCATCATACGCGATAATCATCGGCCATGCGACGGCCGGTTCTGTCAGGGGTGGGATCATGGGATGGAAGAAACACGCGCTTGGCGTGGCGATGGCGTTCGTCTCCGCATCGGCGATGGCGCAGGATAGTGCGCCGACCGGAGCGGGGCGATCGCGCTGGACGGATTCGGAAGTGGCGGTCGGAGTGTTCGAGCATGGTTCGAATTTCCACCCGCTGGGCAGCCGGCTGGTCTTTCCCGATCCGCCGCCTGGAATGTTCTATGAGGGGATGGAAGAGGATGGCACGGTCGACGTCCAGCTCGCCTATCGCACCGCGCCGCTGCCGATCCGCTGGGCGCTGAAGCCCCGGATCGCGGCCAAGGCGCAGGTCAACACCGCCGGGCGGACCAGCTTTTTCAGTATCGGGGCGGAGTGGCGTCAACATGCGTTCCACGACCGGGTCTATGGTCAGATCGGTATCGGCCTGACCGTCCATGACGGCTATCGCTATACCCCCGATCCATTCGCGCCCGGCATTTCCGATGCGGAGGCGTGGCGGCGCTATGACATCTATCGCAACCGGACCGCGTTCGGATCGCGTTTCCAGCTCAACCCCAATGCGTCGATCGGCGTGCGGTTGAACCGGCGCTGGGCAGCGGAACTGGCCTGGGAGCATTACAGCCACCACCAATGGTTTTCCGAGCAGAATCCCGGGATCGACAATCTGGGGATTCGACTGGTTCGGACGCTGGGACGGTGATGCTGGCACTGTTGCTCGCCGCAATGGTGCCGGTGCAGGCGACGCCAGCTCCGCCCGCGTCGGACGATGTCGTCGTCACCGGACGGCGATTAAAGGCGTTGCGGATCATGACCAAGACCGACCGCAAGACCGGCATCCGTCGCTGCATCTTCAAGCGGCGCAGCGGTGATGCGCAGCTCGACGACTATATCTGTGCGGGGATGCTGGACTGCGCGGCAAAGGTGCAGAAAGTCGAGGAGGTCCGGCCCTGCATGGAGCCGGTCTTCGCGGCGGTGCTGCCCCATAGCAAATACCGCGCGGAGCCCGTGACGGACTGATTCAGTGGCAAGGGGGGAGGCAACGACCCTCCCTCTCCATTGGGAGAGGGAAGGTCAGGATAGCCTTGCTCGATACTATGATCAGCGCAGGTCGCCCTCGCGGATCGGCACGATCTTGATCTCGACGCGGCGGTTGGCGGCGCGGCCTTCCTCGGTGTCGTTCGAGGCGATCGGCTGGGTCTTGCCGAAGCCGCGGGTGCCGATGCGGGCGGGCTGCACCCCGCGCGAGGCCAGATAGTCGGCCACCGACACCGCGCGCTGTTCGGACAGGCGCTGGTTATACGCGTCGCTGCCGGTCGAATCGGTGTGGCCATACACGTCGATATAGGTCTGCTTATACTGCGACAGGATGTCGGCGACCTGATCCAGCGTCTGGCGGAACTGCGGCTGCACCGTCGCCGAATTATAGGCGAAGGTGATGCCCGAGGGCAGGTTCAGCAACAGGTCGTCGCCCTGGCGGACCACCTGCACATCGGTGCCCGCGGTGCGTGCGCGCAGGTCGCGCTCCTGCTTGTCCATATACGCGCCGATGCCAGCCCCCGCGAGGCCGCCAATGCCCGCGCCCAGGATCTTCTCGGTCCGGTCATGCCGTCCGCCGACCAGGTCGCCCAGCAGATAGCCGCCGACCGCGCCGCCGATGCCGCCGATCGCCGCCTTGGACAGGCGCTGCTGCCCGGTTTCGGGATCGGTGGTGCAGGCCGAGGTGGCGACCAGCGCGGATAGCGCGGCGGCGGCGAGGAACTTGGCGGACATCGTCATGGACATAACCCTTGTTAAATTGTCGCGTCTCACACCCCGAAACGCGAACCCGATGGCGCTTGTTCCGCAAGCGATCTGAACGGAAGATGACGACGGGAGTTGTCGAAGGCCCTCCCGCCCCGCTATGAGCACCGCACAACGATGGCAACGCTGCCCCCCTTTCCGTGGATCGACGTCCTCATCATCCTCGCGCTCGTCGCGTTGAACGGGGCGTTCGCGATGAGCGAGCTGGCGATCGTGTCGTCCCGGCGGGCCCGGCTGGAGGCGATGGCGCGCAGCGGGCGCAAGGGCGCGCAGGCCGCGCTGACCCTCGCCGCCGATCCCGGCAAGTTCCTGTCGACCGTCCAGATCGGCATCACCCTGACCGGCATCATCGCGGGGGCCTATTCGGGCGCCAGCTTGGGCACGCCGACGGCGGCGCGGCTGGAGGCGCTGGGCGTCTCGTCCTCGACCGCCGCGACGCTCGGCTTCGCGCTGGTCATAGGCCTGACCACCTATGCCTCGCTGATCCTGGGCGAACTGGTGCCCAAGCAATTCGCGCTGCGCAAGCCCGAGCCGATCGCGGCGTTCGTCGCGGTGCCGATGCGCTGGCTGGCGATCGGCACGGCGCCCATCGTCTGGGTGCTCGATTCGACCAGCGGCGTGATCTTCAAGCTGCTCGGCCTGAACCGCGACAATGAGGATCAGGTGACGGCCGAGGAACTGCACCTGATCGTCGCCGAGGCGTCGAAGTCGGGCGTGATCGAGGAGCATGAACGCTCGATCATCTCGGGCGTCGTGCGGCTGGCCGACCGGCCGGTGCGCGAGGTGATGACGCCGCGCACCGAGATCGACTGGCTCGACTGCACGCTGGACGACGAAGCGATCCGCGCCAAGCTGCTGGAAAGCCCGCGCACCCGCCTGCCGGTGGGGGAGGGCTCGATCGATGCGGTGGTCGGCGTAGTTCAGGCGCGCGACATCGCCATGGCGCTGTTCCGGGGCGAGCCGCTCGACCTGAAGCATCTGATGCGCAAGGCCCCCGTCGTGATCGACCGGATCGACGCGATGGACGTGTTGCTGGCGCTGCGCCAGGCCGAGGTGCCGATGGCGCTGATCCATGACGAATATGGCCATTTCGAGGGGATCGTGACCCCGGCCGACCTGCTGGCCGCGATCGCGGGCGAATTCGCCTCCGACGCCGATCCCGGCGAGGCGCCCTCGGTCGTCGAGCGCGACGACGGCTCGCTGCTGGTGGCGGGCACCATGGCGGCGGACGCGCTGGCCGATCGGCTGGGCATCGACCTGCCGGACGACCGCGACTACGCGACCGTCGCAGGGCTCGCGCTGGCGGTGTTCCGCCACCTGCCGGGCGAGGGCGAGAGCTTCGTCGAACAGGGCTGGCGCTTCGAGGTGGTCGACCTCGACGGGCGGCGGATCGACAAGCTGTTGGTCAGCGAGGCTTGAGGCCGAGGCGGGAGCGTTATCCCGCCCAGCGATACCGGACCAGCGCCATGACGAGTGCGAAGACATAGGCATAGCCAAACCGGTCGAGCCGGACGAGGCGGCTTCCCTTGCGCCGCCGGACATAGCCAATCACGGCCATGGCGCCAGCCGCGACGATCGGCGTGACGATCAGATTGATGCGCCTCCATTGCGGATCGGCGATGGGCGAATGCGGTAATAGCAACAGGCTGATCCCGCCAGCGACCAGGCCCCAAAAGGCGAATCCGATGGTGGCGATCAGCGGATTTTTGGGCCGCTGGAACGTTTCGGCCATGCTGTGCAAGCCCGCTTCGGCCGCCGTTTCAAACAGCAATTGTAGTAGAAGTTCGCCACCGTATTGGATCAGGACTTCGAATAGGAACTCCACGCCGCCCTCGACTTCATCGTGATGGGAGCGAGGATAGGGCCGAGCGATATTGAGGCATACACTTTTCCCTCCCTCGCCCCTCATAGAGGGAAGAGGGTTGCGCAGACTTGGTCTTTGCGAAAGCAAAGGCCAAGTCGAAGCTGGGTGAGGGGTGAAGCGCCCGCGTTTGCGGGCGCGCGAGCCGTTCGGCTCGCTCAACCCCTCACCCAAGCTACGCTAGCCAGCGAGCTGGCTAGCTCCGCTAACCCTCTCCCCTTTCCAGGGGAGAGGGAAGGGCGCGCAGGCATGTCTATCGATCCTGGAATGGCGCGGTGAGTAAACTCAAGCCGGCAGTTCGATATCCCCCGACGCCACGACCCGCGAAAACAGCGGGAAGATGTGTTCGATCGCAAAGGCGTGCAGCTCGGTCGAGCGCGAGGCGCAGGCGTCCTCGGCGATGACCACGTCGTAGGACAACTCCCAGGCCGAACGCGCGGTCGATTCGACGCCCATATTGGTCGAGATGCCCGCGATCACCACGGTGCGTACACCGCGCCGGCGCAGTTGCAGGTCCATGTCGGTTCCGGTGAAGGCGCCCCAATGATGTTTCAGCACGACGATATCGCCCGGCTGGCGCAGGTCGGGGACCAGTTCGCTGAATGCGGGCGGCGTGCCCTCGGCCGGCAGGCTGGGGCGGTCGACAGTCTGGCTGGGCATCGTCTCCGGCGTGAAGCCGACATGGACCAGCACCACCGGCGCGCCGCTTGCGCGGAAGCGGTCGGCCAGTGTCTTGGCCGTCGCGACCACCTCTTCGCCCGAGCGTGGGCCACCGGCATAGGGCAGGATACCCCGTTGCAGGTCGATCAGGATCAGCGCGGTGGTTCGGGGATCGAGCGTCGTCATGCCGCGTCAACCGGCCAGCGGACCGGGCGTTCCCTCAGAGCCGCCCGAACACCGCCTCGAACCCAGCACGGTCCCCCGCCGCCAGGAGCCGCGCCTGTTCCAGCCAGCGGTCGCGCGCCATGCGGCCCGAAAAGGCCCCGAGCTGCGCATCCAGCGCCTGGGCTTGCGCGTCGCTCAACCCCGCCAGGTCACCGACCGTGGTGATGCCATGCTCGGCCAGCTTTTGGGTCAGCTTGGGCCCCAGGCCCTTGAGCAGCGTGATCGGCTGGTCTTCCGGCCGGGCGGTATCGACCGGCGCGGCCGAGGCTTCGGCCGCCGGGCTGGCGGTCATCGGTGCAGCGGCGGCGACGGGTTCGTCGTTCAGGGGCTCGTCGGTGACGACCGGCGCCTCGGGCGCCGTGGGTGTCGGCATCACGGGGGCCGGGACGGGCGTCGGGGCCGGGCTCGGCGCGGGAGTCGGGGCGGGTGCTGGCTTGGGTTCGGTCAGCGCCGCCTCGCCGATTGGTGCCGCATCGGGTTCGCGCACCGCCATCCCGGCTTCCTGCGCATTCTCCTCCACCCGCCGGGCGGCATGGGTGCGGCGGCGCTTCAGGCCGATGCCGATCACGATCATCGCGATCGCGGCGATCGCCACGATGGCGATCAGGACGAAATGGATGGTCGTGATCGCCGCCACGCCATCGGGGATCAGGCTTGTCGCCGGTGCGGCCGTCGTATCGTTCATCGCTTCACCCTATTGTCCCTTGCCCGTGATCGCCCGTAACTGTCGGGCCCCAATCGACGGAGTTACTGCCCGGTTCCCGTAGCGTCGGCTTCGCGCGCGACCTCGCGCCAGCCGATGTCACGGCGGCAAAAGCCATCGGGGAAGCGGATCGCATCGACCGCGCGGTATGCGGCGGCCTGCGCCTCGCCGACCGTAGGGGCGCTGGCGGTGACGGCAAGTACGCGGCCGCCGCTCGCGACCAGCTGCTCGCCGTCCATCTTCGTGCCCGCCTGAAACACCAATGCGCCGGTCGCCTCGGCCGCGTCGATCGCCTCGATCGCGCCGCCCGCCTTGGGCGTGCCGGGATAGCCGGACGCCGCCATCACCACGGTCAGCGCGGGATCGGCCGAGAAGGCTGGCGCGGGCAGCTCGGCCAGCCGCCCTTCGGCCACCGCCAGCATCACCGCCAGCAGATCGCCCTGGAAGCGCAGCATCAGCACCTGGCACTCTGGATCGCCGAAACGGGCATTATATTCGATCAGCTTGGGCCCCTGCTCGGTCAGCATCAGCCCGGCATAGAGCACGCCCGAAAAGGGCGTCCCCTCCGCGCGCAGCGTATCGACGGTGGGCCGCACGATCCGGTCGATCGCCTGTTGCTCCAGTTCGGGCGTCAGGACCCGCGCGGGGCTATAGGCGCCCATGCCGCCGGTATTGGGGCCGGTATCGCCGTCGCCGACGCGCTTGTGATCCTGCGCCGAGCCGAAGGGGAGCAAAGCCTCGCCATCGGTCAGGACGAAGAGGCTGGCCTCCTCGCCCTCCAGAAATTCCTCGATCACCACTTCGGCGCCGGGCACCGAGAACAGGTCGGTGATCGCGCCCTCGGCCTCGGCCTTGGTGAAGGCGACGGTCACGCCCTTGCCCGCCGCCAGGCCATCGGCCTTGATGACGACCGGCAGGCCGAAGGTCGTGGCGAGCGCGGCTTGCGCCTCAGCCAGCGTGTTCACCCGGACATAGCCGGCGGTCGGGATGTCGGCGCGGCGGCACAGATCCTTGGTGAAGCCCTTCGACCCCTCCAGCTGCGCGGCGGCCTTGCTCGGCCCGAACACCGGCACGCCCGCCGCACGCAGCGAATCGGCCAGGCCGTCGACCAACGGCGCTTCCGGGCCGACCACGACCAGGCCGATGCCATGCTCCTTCACGAACGCCACCACGGCGGCGTGATCGGTCGCGTTCAGCGCGACGCAGGTCGCATGCTGCGCGATACCGGGGTTGCCGGGCGCGGCGTAGAGCGTATCTAACCCGTTCGACTGTGCCAGCTTCCATGCCAGCGCATGTTCGCGGCCACCCGATCCCAGCAGCAGGACGTTCATGCCCGATCCTTATCCCTATGACGAAAGTGCAAGGCTGGTAGCCGAGGAGATCGCCGGCGACAACGCGCTCGCGCTATCGGTCGGCGAACTCAGCCTGAAGCTGAAGCGGATGGTGGAGGGCGAGTTCGGTCATGTCCGCCTGCGTGGCGAGATTTCGGGCTATAAGCGCGCCACCTCGGGCCATGTCTATATGAGCCTGAAGGACGAGAATGCCGTCATCGACGCGGTGATGTGGAAGGGGGCGGCGAACAGCTTGCCGTTCCAGCCGCAGGACGGGGTGGAGGTGATCGCCACCGGCCGCCTGACCACCTTCCCCGGCCGGTCCAAATACCAGATCGTCGTCGAGCGGATGGAGCTGGCGGGCGCGGGCGCGCTGATGGCGCTGCTCGAAAAGCTGAAGGCGAAACTGGCGGGCGAGGGGTTGTTCGACCGGGATCGCAAGAAGCCACTGCCCTTCATGCCGCCGGTGATCGGCGTCGTTACCTCGCCCACGGGCGCGGTGATCCGCGACATTCTGCACCGGCTGGAGGATCGCTGCCCCACCCATGTCATCGTCTGGCCGGTCAAGGTGCAGGGCGAGGGCTCAGCGAAGGAGGTCGCGGCCGCGATCCGGGGCTTCGATGCGATCCAGCCCGGCGGCCCGGTGCCGCGCCCCGATCTGGTGATCGTCGCACGTGGCGGCGGCTCGATCGAGGATCTCTGGTCGTTCAACGAGGAGATCGTCGTCCGCGCGGTGGCCGAATGCTCGATCCCGATCATCTCGGCGGTGGGGCATGAGACCGATACGACTTTGTGCGACTATGCCGCCGACCTCCGCGCCCCCACCCCCACGGCGGCGGCCGAGATCGCGGTGCCGGTGCTCGCCGATATCCGCCTGACCGTCGCCGCGCATGGCCAGCGCGCCGAACGCTGCGCGCGGCGCTATGTCGAGCGCGGGCGCGAGCGGCTGGACGCCATGGCGCGGCTGCTGCCCAAGCGCGACCAGCTGCTGGGCCCGCAGCGCCAGCGCGCGGACGAGGCGGGGGCGCGGCTCGATCGGGGACTGGAGCGGCGGGTGACGCTGGCGCGCGGCGGGCTGGACCGCGCAGGCGCCGCGCTGCGCCCCGCCATCCTGGAGCGGCAGGTGGAGCGTGGGCGCGACCGGCTGGCCTCGACCTGGCGGCTGGTCCAGTCGCTCAACCCCGACCGTATCCTGGAGCGCGGCTATGCTCGGATCACCGCACGGCCGGGCGGCGAGACGCTGTCTTCAGCGGAGGCGGCACGAGCGGCCGACACGCTGACCCTGCGTTTCCGCGACGGGACCGTGGACGTGGCGGTGGACGGAGGTGGACTTGAGCGCCCCGCCGCCAAAACCTATGACAAGCCCAAGCGGGAGCCCAAGGCCGACCAGTCCCAGCCCAAATCGGGCACGCCGAACCAGCCCACGCTTCTTTGATCCCCAGGCTTCTTTCATCCAAGGCAGACCCATGTTGATGACGAACACCGATCGCCCCGCGCGGCTTCATTATCTGGCCAATGGTTTTCGCGTCCTGTCGCCGGGCGATCATGTCGTCTGTGCGGTGACCGGACGGCGCATTCCGCTGGAAGACCTGAAATATTGGAGCGCCGAGCGGCAGGAAGCCTATGTCGATGCCCAAGCCACCGCGCAGGTGCTGAGCCCGCAATGAGGGTCGGGGGCGGCGTCGCGCTACTGCTGACCCTCTGCGCCTCGTCCGTCGGACAGGCGACGCTTCCCCTTCAAGCGCCGGTCGCGCCACCATCCTCGTCCTTTCGCTGGACCGGCCAGCTGAGCCAGGGCGGATTGATCCGGGGGCAGGCCCCGACCGGCGCGGTGTCGGTGACGCTGGACGGAGAGGCATTGCCGCTGGCCCCGGACGGCAGCTTTCTTGCCGGGTTCGATCGCGATGCCGGGCCCTCGGCCGAACTGGTGGCGAATTTCGCCGATGGCCGTCGGTTTCGCCAACTGCTGACCATCGCGCTGCGCGCCTGGCGGATCGAGCGGCTGGACCGGCTGCCCAAATATCCCGTGCCCGACCCCGAGTTCCAGCGGTTGCGCCCATCCGAGCTGGAGCAGATCCGCGCCGCCCGCGCGCTAACGACCGATGCGACCGGCTGGCGTCAGGCGCCGACATGGCCGGTGACGGGCCGCATCTCGGGCCTGTTCGGCGCGCAGCGTATCTATCGCGGCGAGCCGGGCAGCTATCATTCGGGCACCGACATCGCCGCTGCGACCGGTACCATCGTCCGCGCGCCCGCCGATGGCGTCGTGATCCTGGCGGCCGAAACCCCCTTCACGCTGGAAGGCCATTTGCTGATGCTCGACCATGGGCAGGGGCTGAACAGCGCCTTCCTGCATCTGTCGCGCATCGACGTCCGCGTCGGCGACCATGTCCGCCAGGGCCAGCCGATCGGCGCGGTCGGCGCCACCGGCCGCGCGACGGGGCCGCATCTCCACTGGAGCCTGCAATGGCGTGGGCGCAAGCTCGACCCGCTGCTGGTGACGGGGCCGATGCCCTAAACCTTGCCGGGCGATCGCGGCCCGGTTTCCGTCAATACCCGAGCGGCACGTCCCCTGGCCGACCGGGCACGATCCGATCGAATTCGTCGCGGGTCGTCCCATCGCGCACTTATAATGGAGATCAAGATCCCGGTCTCTCATGCGGCGAGCGGTGCGGACCAACGGCGCTTGTAACAATCTTGCAGTGAACTCGATTGTGACAGCAACAATGTCATTTGTTGTGTTTATAACCTATGATGGTTCCTGTCACTGGCCGTGATTTTGGCACTTCGTAACCCGATATGTTGAACATAGTGTCATTTTTGCGACAGGTGTGCACCTGTCGTGGGTTTTAGGGTTTTTCCTGTCTTTACAGTGGTCCCTGTTCGCCCCAATCAGGCAACATTCCGGAATGAAACACAAAAATGTTTCATGATCACGGAGTCCCGTTCGGCCCACGTGCTGCACGGAAGATGGAAAAGGGGTAATGTTCATGACCAATTCGTGGATCGGCCAGCGCCGTGTCGCCTTGATGGCGACCGTGGCGCCGCTGTCGATGCTGCTGAGCGCGCCCGCGCTCGCGCAGGACCAGACGACCGCCAACCAGAATGCCGGGACCACCGTGCCCGCGACCCAGGGTGCCGATCAGGCCGCCGACCAGAGCGCGGCGCCGGCCAGCGCGGGCGGCGACATCGTCGTCACCGGTTCGCGCATCTCCAACCCCAACCTGACCTCGGCCAGCCCGATCTCGGTCGTCACCGCCGAGGACATCCAGATCCGCGGCGGATCGCGTATCGAGGACGTGCTGAACACCCTGCCGCAGTCCTTCGCGACCCAGACCTCGTCGGTGTCGAACGGCTCGACCGGTACGGCGACGCTGAACCTGCGCAACCTGGGCGACCAGCGCACCCTGGTCCTGGTCAACGGCCGTCGCCTGATGCCGGGCGATCCGGTGTCGAAGAGCTCGGCCGCCGACGTCAACGTCATCCCGCAGGCGCTGATCAAGCGCGTCGACGTGCTGACCGGCGGTGCCTCGTCGGTCTATGGTTCGGACGCCGTCGCGGGCGTCGTGAACTTCGTGCTCGACACGGACTATAAGGGCCTCAGCCTCACCTCGTCCTATGGCCTGTACAACCACAATAACGACAGCGCCCGGTTCCAGGGCCTGGCGGCGGCGGCGGGCTATCCCTCGCCCAGCGGCGTGGTGGCCGACGGCCAGCAGTTCGACGTCAACCTGAAGCTCGGCACCGGCACCGAAGACGGCAAGGGCCATATCGTCGGTTACATGGGCTATCGCGAGATCCAGGCGATCACCCAGGGCCGCCGCGACTATAGCGCCTGCAGCCTGAACGCGCCCGCCGGCAACACCGGCGCCGATTATCGCTGCGGCGGTTCGGCGACCGCTGCGCCTGCGAACTTCACGCTGGGCGATGCCGTCCAGGGCGGACCGCCGACCAGCTACACGCTGAACTCGGCAGGCCAGCTGGTTCCGGGCACCACGCTCTACAACGCCAACCCGCTCAACTATTACCAGCGGCCGGACAAGCGCTTCACCGCCGGGTTCATGGCGCATTACGACGTCAGCGACGCGCTGAAGCCCTATGCCGAGTTCAACTTCATGGACGACCGCACGGTCGCCCAGATCGCGCCGTCGGGCGACTTCAGCAACACCCAGACGCTGAACTGCAACAACCCGTTGCTGTCGGCGCTGCAGGTCGCGACCTTCTGTCGCGCGACCAACCTGGTGTCGGATGCGAACGGCAACCCGATCGCGTTCACCAACCCGGACGGCACGACCTATAACAAGGCCAATGTCCTGATCGGGCGCCGCAACGTCGAGGGCGGCGGTCGCCAGGCGGACATCACGCACACGTCGTACCGCTTCGTGCTGGGCGTGCGCGGCGACCTGGATCGCGGCATCTCGTACGACGCTTACGGCCAATATGGCACGACCAAGTACAACCTGATCTATCGCAACGAGTTCTCGGTGTCGAAGACGACCCGCGCGCTCGACGTGATCGGCACGGCCGCCAACCCGGTCTGCCGTTCGGTGGTCGATGGTTCGGACCCCAATTGCGTGCCGCTCAACATCTTCGGTGCGCAGCCCATCACGGCCGCCGCGCTGAACTATGTGCAGCAGGCGGGCTTCCAGCAGGGCCAGACCAAGGAAACCGTGGTCAGCGGCGCGGTCAACTTCCGTGGCGGCGAATATGGCATCCAGTCGCCCTGGTCGGACGAGGGCATCGGCCTGTCGATCGGCGCGGAATATCGCAAGGAGCAGCTGAGCCTCGAAGTCGATCAGGCCTTCCAGAGCGGCGACCTGGCCGGTCAGGGCGGTCCGACCCTGCCCAATTCGGGTCAGTATGACGTCAAGGAAGTGTTCGGCGAAATCCAGATCCCGCTGGTCACCGATCGTCCGTTCTTCCACGAACTGACGCTTGAGGGCGGCTATCGCTTCTCGCACTACAGCACGGCCGGTTCGGTCAGCTCGTATAAGGGCCAGCTGACCTGGGCGCCGGTGCGCGACCTGACCTTCCGCGGCGGTTACAACCGCGCCGTCCGCGCGCCGAACATCCAGGAACTGTTCGTCGCCCAGTCGGTCCAGATCGACGGCGCCACCGACCCCTGCGCAGGCGCGGCGGTCAACGGGCTGGTCAACGGCAACACCGCCGCCCAGTGCGCCCGTATCGGCGTGCCCGCCAACCGCTTCGGCCTGATCTCGGCGAATCCGTCGGAACAGTATAACGGCCTGGTCGGCGGCAACCCGAACCTGCGTCCGGAAACGGCCGACACCTTCACCGTCGGTGCGGTGCTCCAGCCGAGCTTCCTGCGCGGCTTCACCGCCACGGTCGATTTGTTCAGCATCAAGGTGAAGGACATCATCGGCGTCATCGGTGCCGACACGATCCTCAACCAGTGCCTGCAGACCGGCAACCCGACGCTGTGCGGTGCGATCCGTCGCGACGCCAACGGCACGCTGTGGCAGACGCCGCAGGGCTATGTCGTCGACACCAACGTCAATGCCGGGACGCTCAAGACCCGCGGTATCGACGTGTCGGCGAACTACACGCTGCGCACCGCCACGGCGGGCACGTTCAGCGCGGGCATCAGCGGCACCTATGTCGACGAACTGACCTCCTCGAAGGTCGGTGCGGAGTTCGACTGCGCCGGTCTCTACGGCGCGCAGTGCGGTTTCCCGCAGTCCAAGTGGCGTCACCGCGCCGTGCTGTCGTGGAACAACTCGAACGGTATCGGCATCTCCGGCACCTGGCGTCACCTGTCGCCGACCCGCTTCGAGCGGACCAGCGGCGACAGCGACCTGGCGGGCTCCTTCTACGCCCGCGACGCCCGCGTGCCCGCGCAGAACTATTTCGACCTCGCCGTCTCGGCGCGGATCGAGAACAAGTACACGCTGCGCATCGGTGCCAACAACCTGCTCGACAAGACGCCGCCGATCCTCAGCTCGACGGCTGCGCCGATCGGTTCGTTCGGCAACGGCAACACCTATCCGGGCATCTATGATGCGGCGGGGCGGTATATCTTCACCAGCTTCACCATCGACCTGTAAGGCTGGTTGCAGACACGAAAGAAACGGCGGGCAGCGATGCCCGCCGTTTTTTCATGTCCGAAGACTGCGTGGTCGCGTTCGCCCCATCGCTATTCATGATGGCTTATTCTTTCCCTCTCCCTTGGATAGGGGAGAGGGTTAGCGGAGCTTGCCAGCTTGCCAGCTTGCCAGCTTGCCAGCTTGCCAGCTTGCCAGCTTGCTGGCTAGCGCAGCTTGGGTGAGGGGGCGAGCGAGCCCAAGGGCTCGCGCGCGCTTCGCGCGCCCACCCCTCACCCAGCTCCGACTAAGTCTTTGCTTTTGCAAAGACCAAGTCTGCGCAACCCTCTCCCCTCCATGAGGGGAGAGGGAAGGGGGGGCGTTAGGAGACCGACAGCGCCAGCTTGCCGTCGCCTTCGTCCACGGTGACGGTCGACCCGTCCTTCACATGCCCGCGCAGGATTTCCTCGGCCAGCGGATCCTGCAGGTGGCGTTGCACCGCGCGGCGCAAGGGACGCGCGCCATAGACCGGGTCGTACCCCACCCGGCCCAGCCACTCGCGTGCCGCCTCGGTCAGGTGTAGGGTGATCTTGCGATCGCTGAGCAGCTTGGCGACGCGGTCGACCTGGATGTCGACGATCGGCCCCATATGGCTCTGGCCCAGCCGGTGGAACAGGATGATCTCGTCCAGCCGGTTGAGGAATTCGGGGCGGAAATGGCCGCGTACGATCTCCATCACCTGTGGCTCGACACTCTCGACGCTCTGCCCGTCCTCGACATTGGCCAGATACTGGCTGCCCAGGTTCGAGGTCAGGATGATCAGCGTGTTTGAGAAGTCGACCGTCCGCCCCTGGCCATCGGTTAGGCGACCGTCGTCCAGCACCTGGAGCAGCACGTTGAACACGTCGCCATGCGCCTTCTCGACCTCGTCGAACAGCACGACCTGATAGGGCCGCCGCCGCACCGCCTCGGTCAGGACGCCGCCTTCCTCATAGCCGACATAGCCGGGAGGGGCGCCGATCAGCCGGGCGACGCTGTGCTTCTCCATGAACTCGCTCATGTCGATGCGCACCATGGCGGAGGGATCGTCGAACAGGAATTCGGCGAGCGCCTTGGTCAACTCGGTCTTGCCCACACCCGTCGGCCCGAGGAACAGGAACGACCCGAGCGGCCGGTTCGGATCCTGTAGCCCCGCCCGCGCGCGGCGGACGGCGGTGGAGACGGCGCGGACCGCATCCTCCTGTCCGATGACGCGCTTGCCGATCACCTCCTCCATGCGGAGCAGCTTTTCGCGCTCGCCCTGCATCATCCGGTCGACGGGCACGCCGGTCCAGCGGCTGACCACGCCCGCGATATCGTCGGCGGTGACTTCCTCGCGCAGCATCGCGCCCTCGGTCGCGGACTGGGCTTCGGCCAGTTGCTTCTCCAACTGCGGGATGCGGCCGTAGGACAGCTCACCCGCCTTGGCGAGGTCACCGCTACGCTGCGCCTGGTCGAGTTCGATCCGCGCCTGGTCGAGTTGTTCCTTTAAGCGGGCCTCGCCCGCGATCTTGTCCTTCTCGGCCTGCCAGCGCTGGGTCAGCGCGTGCGACTGCTCCTCCAGATTGGCGAGTTCCTCCTCCAGATGCTCCAGCCGGTCGATGCTGGCGGCGTCGCTCTCACGGCGCAGCCCCTCGCGCTCGATCTTCAGGCGCAGGATGCGGCGGTCGAGCGTCTCGATCTCCTCGGGCTTGGACTCCACCTCCATGCGGATGCGGCTGGCGGCCTCGTCCATCAGGTCGATCGCCTTGTCGGGCAGGAAGCGGTCGGTGATGTAGCGGTTCGACAGGGTCGCCGCCGCCACCAGCGCGCCGTCGGTGATGCGCACGCCGTGATGGAGTTCGTACTTTTCCTTGAGGCCACGCAGGATCGAGATGGTGTCCTCGACCGTCGGCTCGCCGACGAACACCGGCTGGAACCGCCGCTGGAGGGCGGGATCCTTTTCGACGTACTTGCGATACTCGTCGAGCGTGGTCGCGCCGACGCAGTGCAACTCGCCGCGGGCCAGGGCAGGCTTTAGCAGGTTGGAGGCGTCCATCGCCCCGTCGCCTTTCCCTGCGCCGATCAGCGTGTGCATCTCGTCGATGAACAGGATGATGTCGCCCTCGGCGGCCTTCACCTCGTCGAGCACGCCCTTCAGCCGCTCCTCGAACTCGCCGCGATATTTCGCACCTGCGATCAGCGCGCCCATGTCGAGCGCCATCAGCTTGCGGTCCTTCAGCGTGTCGGGCACGTCGCCATTGGCGATGCGCAGCGCCAGGCCTTCGGCGATCGCGGTCTTGCCGACGCCGGGCTCACCGATCAGTGCGGGGTTGTTCTTGGTCCGACGCGCGAGGATCTGGATGGTGCGGCGGATTTCCTCGTCGCGGCCGATCACGGGGTCGAGCTTGCCGTCGCGCGCCACCTGGGTCAGGTCGCGGGCGAATTTCTTGAGCGCGTCGTATCGGTCCTCCGCCCCCGCCGTATCGGCGGTGCGGCCCTGACGCAGTTGCTCGATCGCGCCGTTGAGCGCTTGCGGGGTCACACCGCCCGCCGCCAGCGCCTTGCCCGCCGCATTGGTCGAGGCCAGGGTGAGGGCGAGCAGCAGACGTTCGACGGTGACGAAGCTGTCGCCCGCTTTCTGTGCGACTTGTTCGGCCTGATCGAGCACGCGGACCAGATCATTGTCGAGGCCGGGCGAGCTCTGCGCGCCCGAGCCGGAGACGGCCGGGATTTTGGCCAAGGCCGTATCGGTTTCACGCTCGACACGCTTGGCGTCGCCGCCCGCCGCCTGGATCAGGCCGGCCGCCATGCCCTGATCGTCCTCGATCAGCGCCTTGAGGAGATGTTCGGGGGCGATACGCTGATGGCTGTTGCGGATGGCCACGGTCTGCGCGGCTTGCAGAAAGCCTTTGGCGCGGTCGGTGAATTTTTCGAGGTTCATCTGGGGTTCCTGTCGCTTTCCAGGTCAGATGGTGTTGCATTTCGGCAACACAAGGTGCTGGTAGAATTTCGTATCCGCAACATGGGATGGCTGTTTCGATAGCGAAAGGGTTCGGCGATTTTTCGAGTGAATTCCGTTCGTCATCGCGGATTGCAGTCCGCCGCGCGCCCGCTATGGTCCGGCGATACACCGAGTGGGGAGACTCAAGAGATATGCGTATCAAGTCCGTGGCGCTGACCGGCGCCGCCGCCCTTGCGGTCGTCGCGCCGGGGCAGGCGCTTTGGGCCCAGGCAGCTCCGAAGGCCCCCCAAAGCTCTCAGGCCAAGCCCGCGCCCGTATCGACCCTCGTGAAGGCGGTCGACATCCCCTATCAGACCTTCACCCTGAAGAACGGCCTGCGCGTCGTCGTCCATACCGACCGCAAGGCGCCGGTCGTCGCGGTCAGCGTGTGGTACGATGTCGGGTCGAAGCATGAGCCCAAGGGCAAGACCGGTTTCGCGCACCTCTTCGAACATCTGATGTTCAACGGATCGGAGAATGCGCCGGGCGACTTCTTCGCGCCGCTCAAGTCGGTGGGTGCGACCGACTATAACGGCACCACCTATTTCGACCGGACCAATTATTTCGAGACGGTGCCGACCGCCGCGCTCGACCGCGCGCTGTTCCTGGAGTCGGACCGCATGGGCTATCTGCTCGGCGCGGTGACGCAAGGCGTTCTGGATGAACAGCGTGGCGTCGTCCAGAACGAGAAGCGCCAGGGCGACAACCAGCCTTACGGTCTGACCCAGTATAAGGTCATCCAGGGCCTGTTCCCGGCCGATCACCCCTATGGCCACACCACGATCGGTTCGATGGCCGATCTGGACGCCGCGTCGCTCGACACGGTGAAGGACTGGTTCCGGAGCCATTACGGCCCGAACAACGCCGTGCTGGTGCTGGCGGGCGACATCGACGCCGCCACCGCCAAGCCGCTCGTCGAGAAGTATTTCGGCGCGATCAAGCCGGGGCCGAAGAGCCTCCTGCCGACCGTCACCATCCCGACCCTGCCGGCGCCGGTGAACGAGGTGATGAAGGACCGCGTCGCCGCCGTCATGATCAGCCGCAACTGGGCGGTGCCCGGGCTGAACGATCCCGAAAGCGCCTCGCTGGTCGTGGCGGGCTCGATCCTGGGTGGCCTCGCCTCGTCGCGGCTCGACAATATCCTGGTCAAGCAGGAGAAGCTGGCGGTGCAGGTGTCGGCGGGCGACCGGCCCTTCTCGCAGGTCGGCATGTTCAACATGATGGCGATCGTGCGTCCCGGCGTCGACCCGGCGGTGGTCGACAAGCGGATGCAGGAGATCCTGGCCGACTTCCTGAAGAACGGCCCGACCGCCGACGAAGTGCAGCGTGCCGTGACCCGCTTCGTGTCGAGCCGCGTCCAGGGGCTGGAATCGGTCGGCGGCTTCGGCGGCAAGGCCGTCGCCCTGGCCGAGGGCGCGCTCTACTCGAACGATCCGGGCAAGTATAAGAAGCAGCTGGAGGCGATCGCGGCCCAGACGCCCGCAACCGTGAAGGCGGCGGCCGACAAGTGGCTGTCGCGCCCGACCTATACGCTGACCGTCGTGCCGGGTGCGCGCGATGCCTATGAAGAGGCCAAGGTGCCGCCGCGCGCCGCCGTGCCCGCCGCCCCCGACCAGCCCGCCAAGGGCACGCGCGGGGCGCTGCCCGAGGTCGGGCAGGTCAAGCTGCTGAGCTTCCCGACCGTCGCGCGCAGCCGCCTGGCCAATGGCATCGAGCTGGTCTACGCGCAGCGCACCGCCGTGCCCGTGACGCAGATCGCGATGTCGTTCGACGCCGGTGTCGCCGCCGACGTGCCCGGCAAGTTGGGCACGCAGCGCATGACCCTGTCGATGCTGGACGAGGGCACGACCCACCGCAACACCATCGCGATCGCCGAGGAGCAGGAGCGGCTGGGCGCCTCGATCGGGTCGAGCGCGACGAACGACCGCACGGTCGTCGGGCTGGACGTGCCCAGCGCCAATCTGGCCCCCGCGCTCGACCTCTATGCCGATATCGTCCGTAATCCGGCCTTCCCCGATCCCGAACTGGCGCGGGTGAAGACGCAGACGCTGGCGGGCATCAAGCAGGAACTGACCAGCCCGCAGGGGCTGGCGGGTCGCGTCCTGCCGCCGCTCGTCTATGGTCCGACCAGCCCTTATGCGAAGGCGCAAGGCGCGGGGGATCCGAATGCGGTGGCGGCGATGACCCGCGACCAGCTGGTCGCATTCCAGCAGGCGTGGCTGCGCCCCGACAAGGCGAAGATCTTTGTCACCTCGGACCGTCCGCTGGCCGAGGTGAAGGCGGCGCTCGACCGCGTCTTCGGCGACTGGAAGGGGACCGGCACCGCGGGCGTGAAGAATTTCGCCGCGGGCCAGCCGTCCGCGCCGAAGATCGTGCTGGTCGACCGGCCGGACAGCCCGCAGTCGATGATCATGGCGGGCGCCCCGACGCCGCTGAAGGGCACCGACGACATGTTGCTGGTCAACACCGCCAACGACGCGCTGGGCGGCAGCTTCCTCAGCCGGATCAACACCGACATCCGCGAAACCAAGCACTGGTCCTACGGCGTGCGCGGCGGGTTCCAGACGTCCGAATTCGCGGCGCCCTATATCATGTCGGCGCCGGTGCAGGCGGACAAGACCGGCCCGTCGATCGACGCGCTGCGCAGCGACGTGACCGAATTCCTGACCGCCAAGCCGATGGATCAGGTCGAGTTCGACCGTGCGATCACCGGTGCGATCCGTTCGCTGTCGGGCAATTTCGAGACCTCTGACGCGGTCCTGTCGGCGATGCAGACCAACGACCTGCTGCACCGTCCGGACAATTACTATGCGACGATCACCCGGCGTTATCAGGCGATGACCCTGCCGGAGCTGAACAAGTCGATCCAGGCGGCGTTGAACCCGAAGCAGTTCGTCTGGGTGGTGGTCGGCGATGCCAAGACGGTCAAGCCGCAGCTGGATACGCTGGGCCTGCCCGTCGAGGTGATCGAACCGGCGGCGGTCGTCGCACCCGCCCCGGCGGCACAGTAAGGGAGAGTGACGATGGCCGATATCGACGGGACCTGGAACTGCATCGTGAAGTCGCCGCTGGGCGATCAGGAGATGACGCTGACCGTCACGACCGAGGGCGATCGCTTCACCGGTTCGGGCGGCGGCCAGATGGGGTCGATGGAGATCGAAGGCGACGTATCCGGCAACACGATCAGCTGGAAGATGTCGATCTCCTCGCCCATGCCGATGACGCTGGACTGCGAGGCGACCGCCGATGGCGACGCACTGACCGGTTCGGTCGGCGCGGGGGCGTTCGGCAGCTTCCCGTTGTCGGGGACGCGGGCGGGGTAATTTCCCGCTGTGCGTTTGGAGAAGGGCGGTGCGTCGAATGGCGGACCGCCCTTTTTCGTGGGGGGGAGGCGTGGGCTTCGACTTCGCTCAGCCTGAACGGCTGTGGTGAAATGCCCCACACCCCAACCGCCGTTCAGGCTGAGCGAAGTCGAAGCCCAAGGGCTGAACCCCACGACATAACCGCTTCAATTCCCGTCCGATTCCGTTACGCTGCCCCCCGAAAACCGAAAAAGGGGACCAGCATGATTGACCGGCGGCATTTCCTGGGAGGCTCGGCCGCGCTCGCCGTGGCGGCGGGCAGCGAGGGCGTCGTCGCCCAGAACACGCCCGCGACCCGCCTGACCGCGCTGTTCGACACGCTGGTCCAGGAACAGCTCCGCCGCAGTCCCGAGGCGGCGACCAATCTCGGCCTCGACACCGGCGCCAATGCCGATCTGCGCAGCAAGCTTTCCGACCAGTCGCCAGCGGGAATCGCCGCGGCGAAGGCGGCGACCAAGGCCGATCTGACCCGATTGGCGGCGATCGACCCCGCGACCCTGTCGCCCGAAGAGCGGATCGACCTGGAATCGGTACTCTACACCCGTCGCTCGGCCGAGGCCGTGCAGGCGTTCGATTTTGGCGGCAGTTCCTATGGTCCCAGCCCCTATGTCGTGTCGCAGCTGTCGGGCGCGTACCAGTCGGTTCCCGACTTTCTCGACACCAAGCACAAGATCGCGACCGCCGGGAACGCCGATGCCTATCTGATGCGGCTGCGCGCCTTCGCCAGCCAGATGGACGCGCAGACCGACCGGATGCGCCATGACGCGGGGCAGGGCGTGGTGCCACCCGACTTCATCCTCGACCTCGCACTCGAACAGATGGTCAACACCCGCCAGCCCGCCGATCAGGCGCTGGTCGTCCAGTCGATTGCCCGCCGTACCAAGGACAAGCGGCTCGGCGATCGCTATGCTCGGCAAGCGGCGACGATCTACGAAGCGGAGATACTGCCCGCACTCGACCGCCAGATCGCCTATGCCAAGACGCTGCGGAGCAAGGCCACGCATGACGCGGGCGTGTGGAAACTGCCCCAGGGCCCGGCATATTATCCGGTCGCGTTGAAGGCGAACACGACCACCAGCTTCTCGCCCGACGAAGTGCACCGCTTCGGCCGCGAACAGGCGGCGATGCTGTCCGCGCGGCTCGACGCGCTGCTGAAGAAACAGGGATATAGCAGGGGGACGGTGGGCGAGCGCATGGCCGCGCTCTACAAGAACCCGGACCAGCTCTATCCCAATACCGACGAGGGCAAGCGCGCCGCCATCGCCTATTGCAATGCACGGCTGGATGCGATCCGCACCCGCCTGCCCCAGGTGTTCGAGCGGACACCACCCTATAGCTTCGAGGTGCGCCGCGTGCCCCCACAGACCGAGGCGGGCGCGGCGGCGGCCTTTGCGCAGGGGCCCGCGATCGACGGCTCGCGTCCGGGTCTCGTCTATTTCAACCTGAAGGACAGCGCCGACTGGCCCAAATTTTGCCTCGCGACGACCGTCTATCACGAAGGGCTGCCGGGCCATCAGCTGGAGGGCGGGCTGGCGCTGTCCAACACGCGGCTGCCGCTCATCCGCAAGATTAACGGCTTTTCGGGCTATGGCGAGGGCTGGGCGCTCTATGCCGAGCAGTTGGCGGACGAGATCGGCATGTATGACGACGATCCGCTCGGGCAGCTGGGTTATCTGAAGTTCCTGCTGTTCCGCGCCAATCGCTGCGTCGTCGATACCGGCATCCACCATCTGCGCTGGACCCGCGAACAGGCGATCCGCCATTTCGCCGAGGCCGAGGGCGAGGCGGAGGGCTTCGCCACGCGCGAGGTGGAGCGTTACTGCGTCAATCCCGGCCAGGCGGCCAGCTACAAGCTGGGCCACTCGGTGTTCGTCGGCATTCGCGATCTGGCGAAGAAGCAGAAGGGCGCGGCGTTCGACCTGAAGGCGTTCCACACCGCCGTCCTGCGCCACGGCCGCGTACCGCTCGACGTGCTGCGCCGGGTAGGTGAGGAATGGGCGCGGGCGTGACGGTCCGGCCGGGGTGCGCGGATCAGCCGATCAGCGCACCACCCGCGTGATGTGCCCCATCTTGCGGCCGGGCCGCGACTCCGCCTTGCCGTACAGATGGAGGTGCGTTCCCTTTTCGGTCAGCGCGCCTTCCCAGACGTCGTCGCCGATCAGGTTCTCCATCGCGACCCGCGCGCCAGTCAGCGACGTGTCGCCGAGCGGCAGACCGCAGATCGCGCGGATATGATTCTCGAACTGCGAGGTTTCGGCGCCCTCGATCGTCCAATGCCCCGAATTATGGACGCGGGGTGCCATCTCGTTGAAGACGGGGCCGTTCTCGGTCGCGAAGAACTCGCAGGCCAGCACGCCGACATAGCCCAGCTCCTCGGCGATGCGGATGGCGAGCGCGGTCGCCTCCTCGGCCTGGGTAGCGATCTCGGCGGGCGCGGGCAGGGTGGAGGTGCGCAGGATCGCGTCGCGGTGGACATTGTGCGGCGGGTCGTAGCGGACCGTCGTCCCGTCGATCCCGCGCGCCACCAGGATCGAGAATTCGTGGCTGAAATGGATGAAGCCCTCCAACACCGCCGGGCCCCCGATCGCCTCCCAGGCGGCGGGCGCGTCGGCCATGTCGCGGATCAGCGCCTGACCCTTGCCGTCATAGCCGAAGCGGGTGGTCTTCAGGATCGCGGGGCAGCCGATCCGCTCCAGCGCGGCGGTCAGGTCGGCGGCGCAGTTCACCGACGCCCAGGGGGCGGGGCGGCCACCGACCTTCTCGACAAAGCTCTTCTCGGCGATCCGGTCCTGCGCGACGCGCAAGGCGGTGGGCGCGGGGTGGACCGGCAGGCGCTCCGCCAACCATTCGACCGGCGTCACGTCGACATTCTCGAACTCGTACGTCACCACGTCGCAGGCGGCGGCGAAATCGGCGAGCACGACCGTGTTGTGATAATCGGCACGGGTCAGCGAGGAGGCGGTCTGCGCCGCCACGCTCTCTTCATCGGGGGCCAGCACATGGGTGCGATAGCCCAGCTGCGCGGCGGCCACCGCCAGCATCCGGCCCAGCTGGCCGCCACCCAAAATCCCGATCGTCGAACCCGGCTTCAGCATTCTGGTCTTACCCTTGCGGATCGTTGGCGACGCTGTCGGTCTGGCGCTGGCGCCACGCCTTCAGCCGCTCGGCGAGGTCTTCGTCGGACAGCGACAGGATCGACGCGGCGAGAAGACCGGCATTGATCGCACCCGCCTTGCCGATGGCGAGCGTGCCGACCGGGATGCCGCCGGGCATCTGGACGATCGAGAGCAGGCTATCCATGCCCTTCAGCGCCTTGGATTCGACCGGCACGCCCAGCACCGGCAGATGCGTCATCGACGCGGCCATGCCCGGCAGATGCGCCGCCCCGCCCGCGCCCGCGATGATGACCTTGATCCCGCGATCGGCGGCGGTGGTGGCATAATCATACAGACGCTGCGGCGTGCGATGCGCGGAGACGACACGGGTTTCGTGCGCGACGCCCAGCGCCTCCAGTGTCTCGGCGGCGTGCCGCATGGTTTCCCAGTCCGATGTGGACCCCATGATGATCCCGACCGACATCATATCCGCTGTTCCGCCTTCGCCCCTCTGGCCCCGGTGCCTTGGGGAAGCGGGTGACTAGCGGGACGGGGCGAGGGGGGCAAGTTTCCGTATGCGTTCGGGCAGGGGCTGTGCGATTTTTGGCGAAGCGTGGGGCGTGGGCTTCGACTTCGCTCAGCCCGAACGGACGTTGGGAATGACTTGTGCGCATTTGAAAGCACGCGCGGAGGTTGGAAACGAGCAAAACCACCCAACCCCGTTCAGCCTGAGCGAAGTCGAAGGCCAAGGGATGACGTCTGCCCAGCACGGCGACACGCTTCGCGTGCAGCAAAACCCGGGGTGGCCGTGCGTCCGACCACCCCGAGACCCCATCAGCGTTCCGACAGATAGTAGCGATCCGTCGGCGTCAGGTCGTCGGCCAGTTCGTAGACGATCGGCTGCGCGGTCGGGATTTCCAGGCTCGTGATCTCGTCGTCGGGGATGTTCGACAGATGCTTGACCAGCGCGCGCAGCGAGTTGCCGTGCGCCGAGATCAGCACGCGGTTGCCGTCGCGCAGCGCGGGGGCGATGCGCTCTTCCCAATAGGGCAGGACGCGCGCGATCGTGTCCTTCAGGCTCTCGGTCCGGGGCACGTCGATACCCGCATAGCGGCGGTCGCCCGACACGTCGAACTCGCCGCCCGCGTCCGCCGGGGGCGGGGGCACGTCGAAGCTGCGGCGCCAGATCTTGACCTGCTCGTCGCCATGCTTGGCCGCCGTCTCGGCCTTGTCCAGGCCGGTCAGCCCGCCATAATGGCGCTCGTTCAGCCGCCAGTGCTTCTCGGTCGGCAGCCAGAGGCGGCCCATCGTCTCCAGCGCCAGGTTCAGCGTCTTGATCGCGCGGGTCTGAAGGCTGGTGAAGGTCAGATCGAAGTCGAGGCCCTTCTCGGCCATCATCGCACCCGCCGCGCGCGCCTCGGCCGCGCCCTGCGCGGTGACGTCGACATCCCACCAGCCGGTGAAGCGGTTCTCGAGATTCCAGGCGGACTGGCCGTGGCGGATCAGGACGAGCTGGGGCATGGAAACTCCTTCAAAGTGATGATGCCCGCATAGAGCGGCGGGCACGCGGGGTCGAGATCAGCCGCGAAAACGGCCTTGCGTCGAGGCGGGATTGGCCTTCAGCACGCGGCCCATGCGGGTCGGCCGGTCGAGCAGCTCGCCGCCGCAATCGGGGCAGATCTCGTCCAGTTCGTCGGCGCATTCGGCGCAGAAGGTCGTCTCCAGCGAGCAGATGAACGCGCCGCCCTGTGACGGCGGCAGGTCCGCGCCGCAGCGCTCGCAATCGGGGCGCATCTCCAGCATCAGGCGGCCACCTCGCGCACCACGTCGCAGATGCGGTCGACCAGGGTTTCGACCTGGCGCTTGTCCTCGCCCTCGGCCATCACGCGGATCACCGGCTCGGTGCCCGAGGGGCGGATGACCAGGCGACCGCGCCCGGCGAGTTCCGCCTCGGCGGCGGCGATGACGCCCTGTACCTTTTCATGCTCCAGCGGCTTGCCGCCTGCGAAGCGGACATTCTTCAGCAGCTGGGGCAGCGGATCGAACCGGTGCAGCACCTCGCTGGCGGGGGCGCCCGCGCGCTTCAGCTCGGCCAGCACCTGGAGGGCGGCGACCAGCCCGTCGCCGGTGCGCGCATAGTCGGACAGGATGATATGGCCCGACTGCTCGCCGCCGACATTGTAACCGCGCGTCCGCATCGCCTCCAGCACATGGCGGTCGCCGACCTTGGTGCGGATCAGGCCAAGCCCTTGCGCGGCCAGATGCCGCTCCAGCCCCAGATTGGACATGACGGTGGCGACCAGGCCACCGCCCGCCAGCCGCCCTTCGCGAGCATAGCTGGTCGCGATCATCGCCATCAGCTGGTCGCCATCGACGATCTGGCCGGTTTCGTCGACGATGATTAGGCGGTCGGCATCGCCGTCCAGCGCGATGCCGATGTCCGCACCGCTCGCCACCACCGTCTCGGCCAGCGTCTGCGGCGCGGTCGAGCCGACGCCGTCATTGATGTTGGTGCCGTTGGGGGTCACGCCGATCGCGACCACGTCCGCGCCCAATTCCCACAGCGCGGCAGGCGCGACCTTGTAGGCGGCCCCGTTGGCGCAGTCGATCACGACGCGCAGGCCGTCCAGGCGCAGCGCCTGCGGGAAGGTCGACTTGGCGAAGTGGATGTAACGGCCCGCCGCGTCGTCGACCCGCCGCGCGCGCCCGATTTTCCCTGAGGGGACGAGCGGCACATCCTGCTCGATCAGCGCTTCGATCGACTCCTCCGCCTCGTCGGACAGCTTGTAGCCGTCCGGGCCGAACAGCTTGATGCCGTTATCGGCAAAGGGATTGTGGCTGGCCGAGATCATCACGCCGATATCGGCGCGCATCGAATGGGTCAGCATCGCGACCGCGGGCGTGGGCAGCGGCCCGAGCATCACCACGTCCATGCCCACGCTGGTAAAGCCGGCGACCAGCGCCGATTCGAGCATATAGCCCGACAGGCGCGTATCCTTGCCGATCACCACGCGGTGGCGGTGGTCGCCGCGCTGGAAATAGGCGCCGGCGGCCATGCCGACCTTCATCGCCATCTCGGCCGTCATGACCGCGCCGTTGGTGGCGCCGCGAATGCCATCGGTGCCGAAATATTTTCTTGCCATACGGCCCAGTCCCTGCCGGTCTAGAAGCGGAAATCGCTTGTGATCGCGCCCCGTTTAGCGCGACCTTTCATAAAGCTCAAAACGCTCGAAAGAACTTCCATGTCGCGCGCCACCCTGATCCTATTGTGTCTGGCCGCCGGTCTGCTGGCCGGTGTCGGTGTGGCGGCGGTGTCGCCGCAGGCGGCCGGATGGGGGATCGGGGTGGCGGCGCCGGTCGGAACCCTGTGGCTGAACGGGTTGCAGATGACGGTCATCCCGCTGGTCGTCACGCTGCTGATCACCGGCGTGGTGGCGACCGCGGAGGCGGCGCAGGCCGGGCGGATCGCGGGGCGGGCGATCGCGACCTTCCTGACCATCGTTACGCTCACCGCGACCATGGCGGCGTTCGTCACGCCCGTGCTGCTTCATGCCGTGCCGATCCCGCGCGGCGCGGCCGAGGCGCTGAAGACCGCGCTCGCCCATGCCGCGCCGGTCGGGCCGACCCCGCCGATCGGCGAGAGCCTGGCGGGGATCGTCCCGACCAACATCTTCGCCGCCGCGACCAACAACGCGCTGTTGTCGCTGATCCTGTTCACCCTGGCCTTCGCCTTTGCCATGACCCGGATCGAGGACGCAGGGCGGGCGCAGCTGCTGGGCTTCTTCGCGGCGATTCGCGATGCGATGCTGATCCTGATCGGCTGGGTCCTGTGGCTGGCCCCGATCGGCGTCTTCGCGCTCGCCTTCGTCGTCGGGGCGAGCGCGGGCGGGTCGGCGTTCGGCGCGCTGGTCCATTATATCGTGACGATCGCCAGCATCGGCTTCCTCGTCATGCTGATGGCCTATGCCATGGCCGGGCTGGTCGCGCGGGTGCCGCTGGCGCGCTTCGCCCGCGCGCTCGCCCCGGCCCAGGCGGTCGCCATCTCGACGCAAAGCTCGCTCGCCAGCCTGCCCGCCATGGTCGAGGGGGCAAAAACCCTGCGCGTCGACCCCGCCACGTCCAGCCTCGTCCTGCCCATGGCGGTCGCCATGTTCCGCGCCACCCAGCCCGCGATGAACGTGGCCGTGTCGCTCTATATCGCCGACTGGTTCGGGATCGTGCCCGGCCCGGCGGCGGTGGTCGCGGCGATGGTGGCGGCGATCCTGTGTTCGCTGGGCTCGGCCAGCCTGCCGGCGCAGATCACCTTCTTCGCCTCGATCGCGCCGGTGTGCGTCGCGTTGGGCGTGCCCGCCGCGCCTTTGGGGCTGCTCATCGCGGTCGAGACGATTCCGGACATTTTCCGGACGCTGGGCAATGTCAGCATGGACCTTGCCGCGACGGCGACCGTTTCGCGGTGGAGCGGCACGATCGACAAGGACATCCCATGAAATATCGCACTCTCGGCCCCGCATTCGAGGTCTCCGCGCTGGGCCTGGGCTGTATGCCGATGGCGGGCGTCGGCCGGAACATGTACGGCCAGGCGGACGAGGCGGAGAGCATCGCGACCATCCACCGCGCGATCGAGCTGGGCGTGACCCTGTTCGACACCGCGGAAATCTATGGCCCGCTGGTCAATGAGGAACTGGTCGGCCGCGCCATTCGCGGCAAGCGCGACGCCGTCGTCATCGCGACCAAATTCGGCTTTCGTTATGACGAGAACGGCATGACGGGCGTCGATTCCACCCCCGCCAATGTCCAGCGTTCGTGCGAAGGCTCGCTCAAGCGGCTGGGCGTCGAGACGATCGACCTCTTCTATCAGCACCGCGTCGATCCCAATGTGCCGATCGAGGAGACGATCGGCGCGATGGGCCGCCTGGTCGAACAAGGCAAGGTCCGGCGGCTCGGCCTGTCGGAGGCGAGCGCCGAGACGATCCGTCGCGCCGCCGCCGTCCATCCGATCGCGGCCGTCCAGTCCGAATATTCGCTGTGGGAACGCGATGTCGAGGCGGACATCCTGCCGGTGGTACGCGAGCTGGGCATCGGCTTCGTGCCCTACAGCCCGCTGGGGCGCGGGTTCCTGACCGGGCAGATCACCTCGCGCGACGACCTGCCCGAGGGGGATTATCGGCTGAACGATCCCCGCTACTCGGAGGAGAATTTCGACCGCAATATGAAGCTGGTCGAGGTAGTGAAGACCATCGCCGCCGCGCATGGGGCCAGCGCGGCGCAGGTCGCGCTGGCCTGGCTGTTGGCGCAAGGCGACGACATCGTGCCGATCCCCGGCTCCAAGCGGCGCGCGACGCTGGAGGATTCGATGAAGGCGGCGGAATTGACGCTGTCGGCGGAGGAACTGGCCAAGCTGGACGAAGCCGCCCCGCTCGGTGGTACGGCCGGGCCGCGTTACGGCGAGCGGGCGATGGCGATGACGCGGCTCTGAGGGCTTCCGCACTCCCACCCTCCGTTCGCACTGAGCGAAGTCGAAGTGCACGGGATTCCGCTCGCGGATAGGTTGAGGCGTGGGCTTCTACTTCGCTCAGCCTGAACGGCGGTGGGAGATGGGGGCGGTTGGGAATTTTCCCAGCCGCCCCACACTCATCAAAGCGGCTTCTGCTCCAGCCGGGTATCGACCCCCGCGGCCGCCGGTTCGGCAAGTTCCTTGGTCCCCGCCAGCGCCGCATCCGCCTTCAGCAGGTCGAGATGCATCAGCTTGGCGATGAAGGGCGACACAACCAGCACGACCACGCCGATCCCGATCGAGAACCAGCCGATCCGGGTATAGACGTCGAGCACCTTTTCCGGCCCCGCGCCCTCGCCGCCGGTCGCCTGTGCGATCAGCCCGGCGATGAAATTGCCCGCCGCCGTCGCCAGGAACCAGGTGCCCATCATGAGGCCCGTCATGCTGGGCAGCGACAGCCGCGTCATCGCCGACAGGCCGACCGGCGAGAAGCACAGTTCGGCCATGGTGTGGATCAGATAGACGAGGATGACGAAGATCACCGGCGTCGGCGCCCCGGCGTAAAGGGCGGCACCCGCGACCAGCACGAGGAAGCCCGCGCCCACGCCGACCAGGCCGATGCCGAACTTGAACGGCGCACTCGGTTCCCAGCCGCGCTTGGCCAGGAAGGTCCAGACGGCGGCGAAGACGGGTGCCAGCGCGATGATGAAGATCGAATTCACCGACTGGAATGCCGAGGCCGGGATCGTCCAGCCCAGCAGGCTGCGGTCGACCGAACGGTCGGTATAGACGTTGAGCGACGAACCCGCCTGCTCGAACAAGGCCCAGAAGAGCGGGCAGAGCGCGATCAGGAAGAGGGCGGCCAGAATGCGATCCCGGTCGACCTTCTCCAGCGTGAAGACCGCGCGCCACAGGATGAAGCCCACGGTGCCAATGCCGAACACGATCAACAGCGTGCCGACCGCGTCCTGATACCGGATCAGCTGCCACGTCACGAGCGTCGCGGCGATTCCGCCCAGATAAATGAGCCATTCGCGCGACAGACCGGCCACGACCGGCGCGCGCAGGGCGGGCAGCGAGGGCGCTTCGCCGGCTCCGTGCAGTTCGCGCTTCAGCCCGATAAAGGCGACCAGACCGAGCAACATGCCGACGCCCGCCGCGCCGAAGCCGTAGGCCCAGCCGACGGTTTCCCCCAGCACGCCGCACACGATCGGACCCAGCGCGCCGCCGCCGTTGATCCCCATGTAGAAGATTGAGAAGGCGGGATCGCGGCGCATGTCGTCGCGCGCGTAAAGCTGTCCCACCAGTACCGAGATATTAGCCTTCAAAAAGCCGGTGCCGATTACGATCGCGGCCAGTGCGAGATAGAAGCCTTCGAGGTAGACACCTTGCGTGCCCTTCGGCCCTTCCATCGCGGCAATCAGCAAATGGCCGAAGGCGATGAAGACCCCGCCCGCCAGCACCGCGCGCCTTGCCCCCAGATAACGATCGGCCAGATAGCCGCCGATCACCGGTGTGAAATACACCAGCGACATATAGGCGGCGTAGATGCCGAAGGCCGGTTCGTCGGTGAACAGGAAATGCTTGGTCAGGTAGAAGACCAGGATGGCGCGCATTCCATAGAAGGAAAAACGCTCCCACATCTCGGTGAAGAACAACAGGAACAGGCCTCGGGGATGCCCCAAAACCGTCTTGCCGCGCGCGGCGGCCTCATACGCACTCGCCATATTGGCGTTCACTCCATCGGGATCGCCCCCGGTGCGACCGGACGGCGCACGCGGGGGCGTAATGGTTCAGTAACCTAACGCCAAAGCCGCGACTGTAAATATCATGCGCGACGACGTAAGGATCGAAGCCATGACCGACATGGCTTTCAACGACCGCTCGACCCCGCTTTCGCTGCTGACGACCCGCCGTTCGGGCAAGCCGCGCGACCTGATCGCGCCGGGCCCGGATGCCGCCGAACTGGCGGAGATGCTGACGATCGCAGCGCGTACGCCCGACCATGGCAAGCTGGCCCCGTGGCGCTTCGTGATCGTGTCCGCCGAGGCACGCGGCCGACTGGCGGAGGTCATCACCACCGCCTACCGCGCCGAGCGGCCGCAGGCGGGTGCCACCGAGATCGCCGCGCTGGAGCAGTTCGCGCATCAGGCGCCGTCGCTGGTCGTCGTCCTGTCTTCCCCCCGCACCGACAGCCATATTCCGCTGTGGGAACAGGAATTGTCGGCGGGCGCGGCGTGCATGAACCTGCTCCATGCCGCCCATGCGATGGGCTATGCGGGCGGCTGGCTGACCGGCTGGCCCGCCTTTTCGGATGCCGTGCGCGACGCGTTCGGCGCCGCGCCGGAGCGGATCGTGGGCTTCGTCTTCCTCGGCACGCCCGGCCGTCCGCTCGACGAGCGGCCGCGTCCCGATATGGATCGGATCGTGTCGACCTGGAACGGATGAGGCGAGCGTTGCGCGCGACAATGCTGCAAACGTTATCGCGATAGCGGCTCGACATCGCGCTGCCCATGCTGTATTAACTCGGCATGACAGCTCTTAGCGGCGACGACAGCCCGGTTTACATCCGCCTGCGCGGCACGATCGCGGCCGGCATCCTCAACGGCACCTATCGGACGGGGGACCAGCTGCCCTCGGTCCGCGCGCTAGCCGCCGAGCAGGGCGCGAACCCGCTGACCGTCGCCAAGGCCTATCAGAGCTTTCAGGACGATGGCTATGTCGAGGTGCGGCGCGGGGTCGGCATGTTCGTGATGCCGGGCGCCGCCGATCGCCTGCGCGCGGCCGAGCGGGAGACGTTCCTGACGGCGCAGTGGCCGCGCATCCGCGACCATATCGACCTGCTGGGCCTGGACGCGGCCGATCTGCTCAACGCCGAGCGCGTCTGACCGCCGGGCGGACAGCGTAAGCGATCAGCCCGCCGCCCGCCGTCCATAGCGCCAGCAGACCGATCAGCCCGACAAGCACCCGCCAGGGCCCAGTGATGGCCGGCCCGTCATGCAGGCGCCGGGCCCAGGAGAGCATCGCCGGCGCAGCCTGACCGGGTGCTGCGAGTGCGGTGGCGCTGTCGTCGGCGACCTTCACCAGCATCGGGTTCGCGCCCCTATAGTGCAGCGTCCAGTCGGGCGACCGCTCGGTCGGCCAGTCGATCACCATCAGCGTGCCGCGCGACCAGGGGCGTGCACTGGTCACGACGCGCTCCACCGACAGGGCGGGCCGGGCAAGCGGCGGGGCGGCGGCGGTGATTGTCGGGCCGCCGGAAAAGGCCAGCGCCACGCCACTCCCCATCATCGCCAGCACCGGAATGGCGGACCACAGCCCGACGCGCCGATGCCATGTCGCCGCTCGCTCCCCCTTGTGCGTGGGACGCCTGGTTTTGGCCTTGGGAGGTCGGCGCTTCATAAGCGGCCAGAACCCGGTCAGGCTGGCGAGCATCACGCCCAGTCCTGCGACGCCGACGATCCAGCGGCCGTGTCCGCCCAGAAACAGCCCGTCATGCACCCGCCGGACCGCGCCGATCACGCCGCCGTCACGCCATCCGCTCGCCAGCACGCGGGCGGTCGGCGGGTCCAGGAACAACAGTCGCCGGGCATGATCGCCGCCACGGTCCAGCGTGACCATGACGGGCGACGCGCCTTGCTCCAGCGAGAGCGTCGCGATCCGCTCGCCGGGGCGCAGGCGGCGATGCGCGGCCTCGACATAGGCGCTCGCGGCGATCCTGCCATCGCCGCTGACCCGGTAGCGCGCCGGAGCGGCGATCCGCTCGATCAGCGGCGCACAGGCGAGGATCATGCCCGACAGCGCCAGCAGGACGGCGAACAGCCCGATCGCCAGCCCCAGCCAGCGATGGACCCGCAATCCCCGGTCGCGATGCGAAATTCCGGCCACACAAACCCCGAACAGACGGGGTGCCGTGCCGGAGCTGGGCGGCGGCGTCAATCGGGGAGGGGCGTCTTGCCCCCCCTCCGTTCAGGCTGAGCGAAGTCGAAGCCCACGCCCTGCCTTCGCCCCAAGGACAATAGTCATCCCTTGGCCTTCGACTGCGCTCAGGCTGAACGGAGGGGGGGGGAGG
Organism: uncultured Sphingomonas sp.; assembly: GCF_913062585.1. Lineage (GTDB taxonomy): Bacteria > Pseudomonadota > Alphaproteobacteria > Sphingomonadales > Sphingomonadaceae > Sphingomonas. The sequence continues at coordinate 48,266 of NZ_CAJXWX010000019.1, forward strand.
TGACTTGTACGCGCCTCTGCGCAACCGCAGTTAGCGCCGCAGGAACAGCCAGGACCGGATCGCACTCGCCAGATTGGGCGGATCCTCCGCCACGATCCGTAGCGCGTCGATCTCCGCCACCAGCGCCGACAGCGGCAGGGCGTGCGCCACCGCCGCATCCTCCAGCGCGGTCCAGAATACCGGCTCCAGGCTGATCGAGGTCGCATGGCCCGCGATCGTGATCGACCGTTTGACCGGGCCGACAAAGCCCTCCGCCGGGGCCGCGATCCGGCTCATTCGGTGTCGAACAGGCTGGCCAGCTGCTCGATGATCGTGCCGCCCAGCTGCTCGGCATCCATGATCGTCACCGCGCGGGCATAATAGCGCGTCACGTCATGGCCGATGCCGATCGCGATCAGCTCGACCGGGCTCTTGCTCTCGATCCAGCCGATCACCTGGCGCAGGTGCCGTTCCAGATAGCTGCCCGAATTGACCGACAGGGTGGAATCGTCGACCGGCGCGCCGTCGGAGATGACCATCAGGATGCGCCGCTCCTCGGGCCGCGCGATCAACCGGCTATGCGCCCACATCAGCGCCTCGCCGTCGATATTCTCCTTGAGCAGCCCTTCGCGCATCATCAGGCCGAGATTGTTGCGCGCGCGCCGCCACGGCTCGTCGGCCTGTTTATAGACGATATGGCGGATGTCGTTCAGCCGTCCGGGCTGCGGCGGGCGTCCGGCGGCGAGCCAGGTTTCGCGGCTCTGCCCGCCCTTCCAGGCGCGGGTGGTGAAGCCCAGGATCTCGGTCTTCACCCCGCACCGCTCCAGCGTGCGGGCGAGGATGTCGGCGGAGATGGCCGCGATCCCGATCGGCCGCCCGCGCATCGACCCCGAATTGTCGATCAGAAGGGTGACGACGGTATCGCGGAAATCGGTGTCCCGCTCGATCTTGTAGGACAGCGACAGGCCGGGATTGACCACCACGCGCGCCAGCCTTGCGGCGTCGAGAATGCCCTCTTCCTGGTCGAAGTCCCAGGAACGCGACTGCTGCGCCATCAGCCGGCGTTGCAGCCGGTTGGCGAGCTTCGACACCGCCGATTGCAGATGCGCGAGCTGCTGGTCGAGATAGCCGCGAAGCCGCGCCAGTTCGTCCGCGTCGCACAGCTCGCCCGCGGCGACGACTTCATCGAACTGGGTGGTCCAGGGCTTATAGTCGAATTGCGATGCCAGATCGTTCAGCTGGCGGTTGGGGCGGGTCGGCTGGCTGCCCTCGTCGCCATCCTCGCCGGGTTCGCCGTCGAGATCGTCAAAGGCTTCCTGGCTCTGCTCCTGCGACTCGCCGTCCTCATTGTCCGAGTCGCGCTTCTCGGCGCGCGCCTCGACCTCGCCTTCGCCCTGGCCCTGTTCGTCGTTATCCTCGTCGCTCTCGTCCTGCTGCTGCTCGTCCTCGCCCTGCTCATCGTCGCCGCCCTCATCGGCCTGATCGGGTTCGGCGGGGGGCTCGGCGAGTTCGAGATCGGCGAGCATCTTGGCGGTCAGCGACTGGAACGTCTTCTGGTCGTCCATTGCGCCCGCCAGCGCGTCGAGATCGGTCGCGCCCTCCAGCCAGTCGCGGACCAGCGCCAAGGCGGGCGCGGTTTCGGCAGGCGAGGGACGTCCCGTCATCCGCTCGCGCAGGATCAGGCCGAGCGCGGTCGACAACGGTACCTCGTCCCGGTTGCGCGCCCGCGTCAACGGGTCGGAGCGCAGCCGGACGTCGAGCGCATGGGCCAGATTGTCGCCGATCCCGGCATAGCCGCGCGCGCCTAGCGCCTCGATCCGCGCCGTCTCGACCGCGTCGTACACGGCACGCGCCACTGCCTCGACCGGCGCGGCCTTCGCATGGAGCGCGGTGTCGTGCAGCTTCAGCCGCAGCGCGAAGGCGTCGGCAAAGCCGCGCGCCTCCGCCACCTGCTCGGGCGGCAGCGCGCGGCCGGGCATCGGCACGCGGATATGCTTGCCCGATTGCGCGGGCGCATCGGCGGTGAAGGCCAGCTCCACCTCCGGCTCCTGCGCGATGGTGCGCGCCGTGCCGCCGAGAACCGCCTTGAACCGGTCGAGGGGTGTGTCGTTCGCCATCGGGATCAGGCGCGGCCGACGACGCTTTCGGGCAGGTCCTTGCCGAACACGCGCTGATAATATTCCGCGACCAGCGCGCGCTCATTCTCGTCGCACTTGTTGAGGAACGACAGGCGGAAGGCGAAGCCCGGATCGTTGTTGAAGATCAGCGTGTTCTGCGCCCAGGTGATGACCGTGCGCGGGCTCATGACGGTCGAGATGTCGCCGTTGATGAAACCCTTGCGGGTCATGTCGGCGACGCGGACCATGTTCTCGACCAGTTGCTTGCCGTCGGGCTTGTCATACTCGCCCGACTTGGCGAGCACGATCTGCGCCTCGGTCGCGGCGGGCAGATAGTTGAGCGTGACCACGATGTTCCAGCGGTCCATCTGGCCCTGGTTGATCTGCTGCGTGCCATGATACAGCCCGCTCGTGTCGCCGAGACCCACCGTGTTGGCGGTAGCGAACAGGCGGAACCACTTGTTCGGGCGGATGACGCGATTCTGGTCGAGCAGGGTCAGCTTGCCCTCAGTCTCCAGCACGCGCTGGATCACGAACATCACGTCGGGGCGACCCGCATCATATTCGTCGAAGACCAGCGCGGTCGGCGTCTGCAGCGCCCAGGGCAGGAGCCCCTCGCGGAACTCGGTCACCTGCTGCCCGTCCTTCAGGACGATCGCGTCGCGGCCGATCAGGTCGATCCGGCTGATATGCGCGTCCAGGTTGATGCGGATGCACGGCCAGTTCAGCCGCGCGGCCACCTGTTCGATATGGCTCGACTTGCCGGTGCCGTGATAGCCCTGCACCATCACGCGGCGGTTGTGCGCGAAACCGGCCAGGATCGCCAGCGTCGTGTCGGGATCGAACACATAGGCGGGATCGAGATCGGGGACGCGCTCATCGGCTTCGGAGAAGGCGGGCACCTCCATATCGGTGTCGATGCCGAACAGGTCGCGCACCGACACCATCTTGTCGGGTGCATCGAGAATCGTCGTGTCGCGGCTGTCGGGAAGCGTATTCGGGATGTTGGTCATCAGGCCCTCGTCTCGTCGCTCAACGCCTTAAGCCAAGCGCGGCTCCCTACTCAATGGCGGTGATCGTCAGGAAGCATCGGTTCACGCGATTGCGGCGGCCGTGTTTCGGGGTCATCCTGCCCGTTGCGAATCGGTGGGCAAGAGGCGGTCCCCCGCCCTGAACGGCCGCGCCGCGTCACGGGGGATGGGCGACATGGCGAATTTCATCTGGTATGAATTGCTGACCGACGATGCCGTGGCGGCGCAGGATTTTTACGCGCGGCTGATTGGCTGGCAGATCGGCGACAGCGGGATGCCCGGCATCGACTATCGCATCCTGGCGACTCCGGAAGGCGAGACGATCGGCGGCCTGATCCAGCGGCCCGAGGGCTCGCCGGGCGGGCCGGTCTGGCTCGGCTATCTGCCGGTCGTCGATGTCGACGAATCGATCGCCACCATCGTCGAGGATGGCGGATCGGTCCTGATGCCCGCCTGGAGCGTGGAAGGGGTGGGGCGGATGGCGCTGGTCACCGATCCGCCGGGCGCGCCCTTCTACATCATGGCGACGGAGGGCGACCAGCCGTCGCGCGCCTTTGTCGAGCATGGCACCGGCACCGCGGTCGGCCATGTCGTGTGGAACGAGCGGATCGCCAGCGATCCCGACCGCGCGCTGGCCTTTTTCGGGCGGCATTTCGGCTGGGCGCATCAGGGCGGCATGCCGATGGGCGAGCTGGGCGAATATCGCTTCCTGGCCGATGGTCCGGTGGTGCTGGGCGCGCTGATGGGCTGTCCGCCGGGGGGAACGCCGGGGTGGCGCTTCTATTTCGCGGTGGATGACATCGACGTGGCGGCGGCGCGGGTGGCCGAGCATGGCGGCACGGTCGAGTTCGGGCCGATGGAAATTCCAGGCGGCGACTACTCGCTGTCGGCGCTGGACCCGCAGGGTGCGCGATTCGGATTGGTGGGTCCGCGGAAGTAACCAGATTCCTCCCCTTGCAGGGGAGGAATGGGAGTTACGCAAATGCCGGCGCCTGACGCAGTTGCTGATACGCCGCGATCACCTTCTGTAGCCGCACCTCCTGGCTCCGGTCGCCGCCATTGCGGTCAGGGTGATAGCGCCGCACCAGTTCGCTATAGCGCCGCCGCAGCGCGCCGCGATCGGCGTTCGCCTCCAGCCCCAGCACCTTCAGGCTTTCGCGATCCTGCCCCGACAGCGGCTTGCCATCCGAACGCTCCGGCGCGGCCTCGCGGCGATAGCGGGCGGCGATCGCGTCGAGGGGATCGGAGAAATCGGCCCAGCGCGGACCCGGATCGGTGCCGCCTTGCGCAAAGGCCCGCGTCTCGCGCTCCCAGCCCGCATAGGGGCGTTGGGCGCGGTGGATCTCGTCCGCGCTCATGCCGTCGAAGAAATTATAGCGGCTGTTGAACGCGCGGACATGTTCCAGGCAGAACCAGCGGAACTGGCCCGGCCCGTCGCCGCTGCGCGCCCCTTCGGGCGGGGGCGCGCGGAACTCGCCCGCCTCGGCGCACCCGGCATGATCGCAAGCGCGGCCCGTATTCTCGACGCGGCCATGGAAACGCGCGCCGGGCTTGTCCTTGGAGGTGTCGCTGCTCGACCGACGAGTCACTGTATCCGCTTGTCCCGAAAAACCGTCTATATAGGGGGCATGACCGATATCACCACCGCCCCGATCGCCGACCAGATCGCCGCCCGCCTGACCGCGGCGTTGTCGCCCACCCATCTCGACGTCATCAACGAAAGCGCGATGCACCGGGGGCATCTGGGCGATGACGGCACCGGCGAGAGCCATTTCCGCGTGATCGTCGAATCGCCCGCTTTCGCCGGTCAGTCGCGCGTCGCCCGCCAGCGCATGGTGAACCACGCGCTCGCCGATCTGTTGTCGGAGCGTATCCACGCGCTGGCGATCAGCGCGAAGGCGCCCGGAGAATAAGCCCATGCCCTATGACCTCTGGTACTGGCCCGGCCTGCCGGGACGCGGCGAGTTCGTCCGGCTGGTGCTGGAGGCCGCAGGTCTGCCTTACCGTGACCGGGGCGTGGAGGAGGGGGCGGAGGCACTGCTCACCGACATGCGCAAGGGCAGCCGCCCGCCCTTCGCGCCGCCTTATTTGCGCGCCGGGGGACAGGCGATCGCGCAGGTCGCCAATATCCTCCACTGGCTGACCGAGCGGCACGACCTGGCGCCCGAGGGCGAGCGCGTCTGGCTCCACCAGCTGCAACTGACGATCACCGACATGGTGGCCGAGGTCCACAACGTCCATCACCCGGTCGCGACCGGCGCCTATTATCACGAGCAGAAGCCCGAGGCCGCCCGCGCCGCCGCGCAGTTCCGCGAGGAGCGGCTCCCCAAATTCCTAGGCTATTTCGAGGATGCGCTTGGGAACCGCGACTGGATGGTAGGCGGGCGCTGGTCGCCGGTCGATACCTCGCTGTTCCAGCTGGTGGCGGGCCTGCGCTACATGTTCCCCAAGCGGATGGCGGCGGTCGAGGGGGATTATCCCGGGCTGATCGGCTTGCACCACCGGGTAAAGACGCTGCCCGGCATCGCCGCCTATCTGGACAGCGACCGCCGACAGGCGTTCAACGAAGACGGAATTTTCCGCCATTACCCGGAGCTTGATGCCGCATGACCCGTATACCCCGCCCTGCCGCCCGCATCTTGCTGGTCGATGCGGCCGGGCGGACCCTGATGTTCCGCTTCACCCCCGATGACCGCCCGCCCTTCTGGTGCACGCCCGGCGGCGCGGTCGATCCGGGCGAAAGCTACGAGGATGCCGCCCGCCGCGAGCTGTGGGAGGAAACCGGGCTCGACCGCGATTGCGGGCCGCAGGTGGCGCGGCGGCAGGTCGAATTCCGCACCATCGAGGGGGTCGAGGTCGAGGCCGACGAACGCTATTTCCGCGTCGACATCGACGCGCATGAGGTGAACGGCGCGGGCCACACCGTGCTGGAACAGCGCGTCATGCAAAGCTGGCGCTGGTTCACCCGCGACGAGCTGGCCGCGCATGCCGAACCCTATTTCCCGACCGACCTGATCGAGCTGCTCGACGCCACGGAGCCCACCCCCATGGAGCAACGGTATGTTTGACGATTTCCTGCTGCGCACCCTGCAGCCCTCCACCCATGACCTGGGCGGGTTCAAGGTGCACCGGACGCTGCCCAACAAGGAGCGGACGATGGTCGGCCCCTTCCTGTTCTTCGACCAGATGGGCCCGGCGCAGCTGCAGCCCGGCTCCGGCATCGACGTGCGGCCGCATCCGCATATCAACCTGGCGACCGTCACCTATCTGTTCGACGGCGCGATCGGCCACCGCGATTCGCTGGGCAGCGATCTGGTGATCGAGCCGGGCGCGGTGAACCTGATGACGGCGGGCCACGGCATCGTTCATTCCGAACGCTCGCCGGATGACGTCCGACCGCAGGGGCCCGCGCTGTCGGGTATCCAGACTTGGCTCGCGCTCCCCGAAGCGCAGGAGGAGATGGACCCGGCCTTCGAACATGTCCCCGCCAGCGCGCTGCCCGAGATCGAGGGGCAGGGCGCGACCGCGCGGGTCATCATGGGCGAGCTGTGGGGCCAGCGGTCGCCGACGACGACCTATGCGGGCACCATCTATGCCGACATCGCGCTGGAGCCGGGCGGCGCTATCCCGATCGACGCGTCCGCCGAGGAACGCGCGGTCTATTGCGCGCTGGGCGAGGCGAGCCTGGAGGGCATGACGCTGGAGCCGCAGCGGCTTTATATCCTGAAGCCGGGGATCGCCGCGACGTTGCGCTCCGAGTCGGGCGGGCGGGTGATGCTGTGCGGCGGCGATGCCTTCACGACGCCCCGGCATGTGTGGTGGAATTTCGTCTCCTCCCGCCGCGAGCGGATCGAGGAGGCCAAGCGGGCGTGGAAGGCGCGGGAGTTTCCGACCGTGCCGGGCGATGACGTCGAGCGGATCGAGATTCCGGAGATTCCGAAGACCGTCAGCTATCCGTAATCCGTCTTAAGCCCCTCTCCCGGCAGGGTGAGGGGTTTGGACGTGGCCTTCGACTTCGCTCAGGCCGAACGGGGTCTGGTATCCAGCCCCGTTTCCCAACATCCGTTCATCCAGAGCGAAGTCGGAGGCCACGGGTCGACGCCAGCCGCGGGAAACCGCGTCGCCAGTCAGCGAACCGCTACACCATCAATGTCAGAAAAATGGTGCCCAAGGGCGGGATCGAACCACCGACACTGCGATTTTCAGTCGCATGCTCTACCAACTGAGCTACTTGGGCCCACACCGCGATTGCGATTGGAGGCGTGCCTTTAGGGGTGGTTTCCGCCGCTGTCCAGCCCTTCTTCGTCACTTTCCTTGACCGGAATGCGATAACCATCGCCCAGCCACTGCAGCAGGTCGCGGTCCTTGCATCCGCGCGAGCAGAAGGGGGCGTGTTCGGGGGCGGTCGGCTTGTCGCAGATCGGGCAGGTGGTCATGAGCGTTCCAGGGTGAGGGGGCGGCCGGTGCGGCGCTCCAGCGTCTCGCGCCAGTCCGGGGTCGCCATCAAGCGGTCGTAAACGGGGCCGGACAGGCGATAGGTCGGGGCAGGGCCGGGCGGCTCGCGTTCCCATTGGCGAAGCAGCGCACGGGCGCGAGCGCCGACGGGGTCGATCCCCAGCCGCTCGGGAATCGAGGCGCGGGGGCGTGGGCGCACGATTTGCAAGAAGCCGAAACCGTTGACCGCCGTCCGCTCGAAGGGGAGGGGAAGCGCGGCGTCCAGCGCCTCCGCCACCGCCTGGCGCGGGCCCTTGCCCTCCAGCGTGGGGAAGTCGATGCCGATCGACCCGCCGATACCGTGGCGCAGGATCGCCTCCGCGACCGCGCGGGCCGCGGCGATGGACAAGGGCTCGTGCGGGGGCGAGCCGTCGACGTCGAACAGCGTCATCGCTGGGGTCGGCGTCATGCGCAGCACGCCTGCGCCGAAACCGATCTCACCCGTCACCGCCTCGTCGAGCAGTTCGGACCAGCCCGCCGCCTCCAGATCATCGGGCTGGTGCGGCAGCAATTCGCGGACGGGAATGCCCGTCGCGGCGATTCGCGCGCGCAGATCGGGACCGGCGGCATGCACGGCGTCCTCGGGGGCGACGACCGCCTTGGGCAGCTTGGACCGGCCGCGTTCGGGAATGGCTTCGCGCGTCACGAGGATGGTCAGCGCCGCCCCTTGCGTCATCCCCTTGGGCACCGGCGCCAGCAGCACGTCGCCACCTTGCGCCAGCGTCACCCGACCCTGTCGACCGGGGAGCAGCTCCACCAGCCGCCCCGCCGCCACCGTACCGACGGTCAGCGTGCCCGTCAGCTCGATCGCGGCCTGGACGATCCGGCCATCCTCGACCAGCGCAGCGCGCGCCTCGCCGATCCCGGCCTCATAGAGCCATTCAGACAAGCGGGAGCCCGGCGGCTTTCAACAACGCGCGGGTTTCGAACAGTGGCAGGCCGATCACGCCCGAATGCGACCCTTGCAGGAAGCGGACGAACGCCTCGGCGCGGCCCTGGATGGCATAGCCGCCCGCCTTGCCCAGCCCTTCGCCGCAGGCGATATAGGCGTCGATCTCGTCCTCGGAGAGCGGCTTGAACGCGACGATGGTGTCGGCCAGCCGGGTGCGCGCCTTGCCGGTGGTGTCGATGACGCACACCGCCGACAGCGCATGATGCCGCCGCCCGGACAACAGGCGCAGCAGCTTGCGCTGGACGTCTTGCGTATCGGCAGGCGGCAGGATGCGGCGGCCGAGCGCGATGGTGGTGTCGCCCGCGACGACCACCTCATCCTCGGCACGGGCGACCGCGTGCGCCTTTTCCACCGCCAGCCGCAGCGCATAGACACGCGGCAGCTCGGCGGGGCGCGGCGCTTCGTCGATATCGGGCGAGGCGGTGCGGTCGGGCACGACTCCCAGCCGCGCCAGCAGATCGCGGCGGCGCGGGGAGGAGGATGCAAGGACGAGCGGCATGGTTGGCCGGTCGCTCACTTGAAGCGGTAGGTGATCCGGCCCTTGGTCAGGTCGTACGGCGTCAGCTCGACGAGCACCTCGTCGCCGACCAGCACGCGGATGCGGTTCTTGCGCATCTTGCCCGCCGTATGCCCCAGGATCTCGTGATCATTCTCGAGCTGGACGCGGAACATCGCGTTGGGGAGCAGTTCCACCACGCGGCCGCGCATCTCGAGCAGTTCTTCCTTGGCCAAAAAATACCTCGGTTCGTCTTGTTTTAGGGTATGTCGAAGAGGCGCCGCCATAGCCGCAAAGGCGCCAAAAGGAAAGGCGCGCCGGATCGGACCCGGATATGGGGTCGCGGACGGGGTTCGGCAAGGTCAGACAGCCGTCGATTCCTCCCCTGCAAGGGGAGGGGGACCAGCGAAGCTGGTGGAGGGGTGTCCCGCGTGGTGAATGCGGTTCTCCCTCACCGCACGGGATACCCCTCCGTCAGGCCTGCGGCCTGCCACCTCCCCTTGCAGGGGAGGAAACAGGGGACCATCACGCCGGATTATGCTGCGCCAGGAACGCGGTCATCGCTTTCAGGAATTCCAGCCGGTCCTCGGCGCGGGTGAAGTGGTGGTCGCCCAGCGGCTGTTCGATATAATTCACCGGCTTGCCCGCTGCCTTCAACGCCGCGACCATCATCCGCGACTGGCTGACCGGCACGCGCTTGTCGGCCTTGCCATGGACGATCAGCAGCGGGATCGACACGCTGCCCGCCCCGAAACGCGGCGACACGCTGCGATAGTCGGGCGCCTGTTTGTGCAGCCAGTCGGAGCGCGTCTTGGCAAACAGGAAGCGCGAGTCGTAGCGCTGTATCGCCGCCAGATCGGACACGCCCGCATAGGATATGGCACAGCGATACACCGCCCCGTCGCGTTGCGCCGCGCGCATCGCGGCATAGCCGCCATAGGAGGCGCCGATCATGCAGACGCGCTTGGGGTCCGCAATCCCTTCCTTGGCGGCCCAGCCGACCGCATCGTTCAGATCGTCCTGCATCTTCAGGCCCCATTCGCCCTCGCCCTTCTTGGCGAAGGCGGTGCCATAGCCCGAGGAGCCGCGATAATTTGGCTGGATCACCGCATAGCCCAGCTCGGCCAGATACTGGCTCCACCAGTCCCAGCTTTCGGAGTCCCGGGCAAAGGGGCCGCCATGCGGCATGACGATCAGCGGCAGGTTCCGGCTGCCCTTGCCGCGCGGCATGGTCAGCAGCGCTTCGATCACCGTACCGTCGCGCGCGGTGTAGCGGATGCTGCGCACCGGTGACAGCATACGCCCCTTCAGCTGGGGATTGTGCCAGGACAGGAACTGCATGGTGCCATAGTCGGTGTCCCAGTAATAGAGGGCGCCCGGTGTCGAGGGGCCGCCCACCTCGATCAGGAAGCGGGTGCGGGCCCGGTTCCAGGACACGATCTCGGCGCGGCGGGGTGCCACCGCCTTGTCCACGGCGTCCTGCAATTCCTTGATCCGGGGATCGAGCCAGGCGTCGTGATAAGATTGGTCGGTGTAGCGGATCGCGGCGATGTCGTTGCCCGCCGCATTGGCGATGACCCCGTCAATGTCATAACCGGCGACGGTGCTGATCTTGCGACCCAGCTTCAAGTCGGGCAGCGACACCTCGTACAATGCGTCATAGCCGTCGCTGTCGTCGATCGCGAGCGCGGTGCCATCGGCGCGGAAGATGCTGGGGACCAGAACCGATTCGGCCTTGCGGCCATCGGCGCGCGCGATGATCCGAAAAGACTCGGCATTGGACTGGCGATAGAGCAGGCTCGTCCTGCGCGTGTCGTCGCTGTAGCGGACGCCCATGCGCAGCTGGCCCTGGCTATCGGCATACCAGTCCCAGACATCGGTCTGGCCCGACGCGATGCGCTTCACCCGCCCGGTCGAGACGTCGGCTTCATAGACGGAAGGATAGACATCGGCCATCGAGTAGATGCCGGTCTGCTTGGCGAACAGGATTCGCGGCGTGCCGTCGCGCGCGGTCCATAGCACTTCATCGGCGCGAAAGCCCGAATTGTCCCAGTCGAGCTTCACCCTCTTCTGCATGTCGGCGCGGATGCCGATGATTCGGGTGACATAATATTCCTCGCCCTGGATGATCTGCTTGCTGCCCAGACCCGCGATCAGCCATTCGTCATTGACCCAGCGCCACCAGTTGATGTCGACATCGTCGTCCAGCCCGGCGAGTACCGGCTTGCCCATGTCCTTCAGCAGCGGGGCGACCATCAGATATTGCTTGCCGTTCAGCGCCCGCTTGCCCGCGATCCGGGTGCCGTCGGGCGACAGGGCAGGGCCTTCGAATTCGGGCAGCGCGGCAAAGGCCTCGACCGGCTGAGGCGGGGTGACGGTCGGCGGCGCGGCGGGGGCGCCGGTCGGCTTGCTCGCATCCTGCGTCATGCCGGTCAGCGTCATCAGGGCGAGCGCCATCGCCGACGCGCCCAGCATCCTCAACCCCGTCGTCTTCATCATCATCCCCCAACCGCCGACGCGCTCCCCAGCGTACGACTTGCTTTAGATTAGCAGTGCAGATGGGCGGGGAAAGAGGCTTTCAACGGTCGGTGCCGTGCTCGAACCCCCATCGCGAGGGCAGGGGAACCGTGCCTTGCGCGTCGACCAGCGACAGTCCTTCGCCAGCGGCGAAGCCCCCGATTCGAGTCGCCGGGATCGGTGGGAGCATGTGCGGCGGCAGGGCGAAGAGCAGTTCGTAATCGTCGCCCGCCGTCGCCGCGACCAGGCGCGCGGCACGATCCTCGCCGCCAAAGCCGCGGGCCTCGGCCGACAGGGGCAGCGAATCGAGGTCGATGGTGACGCCCAGGCCGCTGGCCCGTGCCATCCGCGCGGCGTCGATCAACACGCCGTCGGACACGTCCATCATCGCATGGACGACCGGCCCCAGCGCGCGGCCCTCGGTCAGCCGGGGCTGGGGACGGCGATAGGCGTCACGCAGCGCGACCGGGCCATGGCCCTGCCGGGCGATGGCCAGCCCCAGCCCCGCATCGCCGATCGTGCCCGTCACCCACAAGCCATCCCCGGCTCTCGCCCCGTCCCGCGCGGGCGCAGCGGCATCGCGGCCAAAGGCGGTCAGGGTCAGCGTCCGCGCACCGCGCAGCGACACGGTGTCGCCGCCGATCAGCCTTGCGTCGAAGCGGGTGAGCACCACCGCCAATCCATCCAGAAAGGCGCGGTCCCAGGCGGCGTCGCCCAGCGGATAGTTGAGCATCACCCCCTCGACCAGCGCGCCCTTGGCGGCCAGGTCGGACAGGTTGGTGGCGACGAGCTTCCACGCGACATCGGCGGGTGGATCGTCGGGCAGGAAATGCACGCCCTCGACCAGCGTGTCGCTGGTGACGACCAGCGGCGCGGCGGTCAGCACGGCACTATCGTCGATCAGGCCGCGCGCACCGGGATGCAGCGGCATCCGGCGCAGCGCGGTGATGAACTCCGCCTCGGTCATCGGGCGGCGGCGGGGATCAGGCGCGCGCGACCTTGGCGATCGCGTCGAGCAGGCCGTTGACGAAGCCCGATTCGCGCTTCTCGTAAAAGGCGTGGGCGACATCGACATATTCGCTGATGACCGCGCCGACCGGCACGTCGTGGCGGGCCAGCAGTTCATAGGTCCCGGCGCGCAGGATCGCCTTCATCGGCCGATCGAGCCGGTTCAGCGTCCAGCCCGTGGCCAGCTTGCCCTCGATCATCCGGTCGATCTCGCCCAGCCGGGCATGGACGCCCTTGACGATGTCATCGAAGAAATCGGTGTCGGCATCGGCATATTCGACATCTTCGATGGTCGCGCCGATGCGGTGGTTGTGGAATTCGTGGAGCAGCGCCGCCAGCGGGGTCTGTTCCATGTCATGCTGGTAAAGCGCCTGAACGGCGGCAAGGCGCGCGGCGGCGCGCGCCTGGGTACGGGCGGTGGGACGAGTCATTGGCGGGCCTTTACCGGGCTGTCGCCAATTCGTCACGTATTTTGGGAGAAGGGGGTGGGACGGGGTGGGGGGCGTGGCCTTCGACTTCGCTCAGGCTGAACGGGGTTTGGTATCCAGCCCCGTTTCCAACCGCCGTTCAGCCTGAGCGAAGTCGAAGGCCACGGGATAACAGGAATCACAATTCCCGACGGAAATACACCACCCGCTCGGTCTCGGCGAACCCCAGCGCCCGGTGCATCGCATGGGAGTCGAGATTGTCCAGCTCGGCATCGGAGGCAAACTCCGAGCACCCCAGCGCCCGCCCCCAATCCGCCACTGTCGCGACCAGCGCCCCGGCGACCCCCTGCCGCCGCCACGCCGGATCGACATACAGCCCTTCCAGAAACAGCACCGGCGAGCCGTCGCAGCCATTGACGTAATCATGCCGCACCGCCGCCTCGGCAAAGCCGATCACCCGGCCGTCCGCCAGAGCGACGAAATTCCCGTCGCCCTCGGGCAAGTCCGCCGGATCGCCCGCGTCCTCGCCCCAAAGCGCCGCCCGCAACGCCAGCCATCCTTCCCGATGCTCCGGCGCGGCGGGCGTGACGATCATCGGTTGAGGCGCAGCCGCAAAGCCACCGACTTGGCATGCGCCGGAAGCCCCTCGGCATGGGCGAGCGCCACCGTCGCGGGGCCGAGTTCGTTCAGCGCCGTCTCGGTCAGGCCTAAAAAGCTCGTCCGCTTCATGAAGTCGAGCACGGACAGCCCGCTGGCGAAGCGCGCCCGGCGGCCGGTGGGCAGCACGTGATTCGGACCCGCGACATAATCGCCGATCGCCTCGGGCGTATGGCGGCCCAGGAATACCGACCCGGCATGGCGCAACCGGTCGAACAGGCTCTGCGGATCGTCCACCGCCAGTTCGAGATGCTCGGGCGCGAGCCGGTCGACCAGCGGCATGGCGGCCTCCAGCGAATCGACCACGATGATCGCGCCGTTCGCGTCCCAGGCGGTGCGCGCGACGCTGGCGGTGGCCAGTTCGGGGATCTGCCGGTCGACCGCCTCGGCCACCCGCTCGGCGAAATCGGCGTCGTCGGTGAACAGGATCGACTGGGTGACGGTGTCGTGCTCAGCCTGGCTCAGCAGGTCGGCGGCGATCCAGTCGGGATCGTTCCTGCCGTCGGCGACCACGACGATCTCGGAGGGGCCCGCCACCATGTCGATGCCGACCATGCCGTAAACCTGCCGCTTGGCCTCCGCGACCCAGGCATTGCCGGGCCCGGTGACGACGTCGACCCGCTGGATACGACCCGCACCATAAGCCAGCGCGCCCACGGCCTGGGCGCCGCCGACCCGCCATACCTCGTCCACGCCCGCCAGATGCGCGGCGGCGAGGACCAGATGGTTGATCTCGCCCTTGGGCGTCGGCGTGACCATCACCAGCCGCTCGACCCCGGCCACCTTGGCCGGAATCGCGTTCATCAGCAGCGAGGAGGGATAGGCCGCCCGCCCGCCGGGGACGTAGATCCCGGCCGCATCCACCGCCGTCCAGCGTGCGCCCAGCCGCACGCCCTGCGCATCGACATAGTCGGTGTCGGTCGGCTTCTGCTTTTCGTGATAGGCGCGGATGCGCGCGGCGGCGAGGTCGAGCGCGGCACGCAATTCGGGCTCCAGCGCCTCATAAGCCGCACGGCAATCGGCCGGTTCGATCCGCCAGCCGGTCTCGGCAAGGTCATGACCGTCGAACTGCTTGGTGAAGGCCGCCACCGCCGCTTCGCCATCGTCGCGGACCGCGCGCAGGATGACCTGCACGTCGCGCGCGACATCGGCATCGCTCTCGCGCCGGGCGTCGACCAGCTCGTCGAACGCGGCGGCGAAGCCTGCGTCGCTCGTATTCAGCCGGATCATGCCGCTTCCCTTTCGGCGACGGCGCGGCGGAACGCCTCGACCAGCGGCACGACCTGCCCCCGCGTCTTCATCGCGGCGCGGTTGACGACGAGGCGCGAGGTGACTTCCTCGATCACCTCGACCTCGACCAGCCCGTTTTCCTTGAGCGTCCGTCCCGAGGACACCAGATCGACGATGCGCGGCGCCAGGCCCAGCGTGGGAGCCAGCTCCATCGCGCCGTTCAGCTTGACGCACTCGGCCTGCACGCCCCGCGCCGCGAAGTGGCGGCTGGTGATGTGCGGATATTTGGTCGCGACACGGACATGACTCCACCCGCGCGGATCGTCGCTCTCGGCCATGGCGGCGGGCTCGGCGACCGAGATGCGGCAATGGCCGATCTTCAGGTCGACGGGTGCATAGAGTTCGGAATAGCCGAATTCGGACAGCACGTCGGACCCCACGATGCCCAGCTGCGCCGCGCCGTGGGCGACGAAGGTGGCGACGTCGAAGGCGCGGACGCGGATCAGCTCGATGCCGGGGACATCGGTCGCGAAACGCAACGCGCGGCTGTCCTTGTCGGTGAAGGCCGGTTCGGGCCGGATGCCGGCGGCGGCGAGCAGCGGCAGCGCCTCGGCCAGGATGCGTCCCTTGGGGACGGCGATGATGAGCGGCTGGACCATGAGGATCGGGGACTTAACCCCCGCCACCGGGGATCGCAATGTCGGCGTAGGAATTCCTCCCCTGCAAGGGGAGGTGGCAGTCCGCAGGACTGACGGAGGAGTGTCACCCTATCGAGAGCGCCCATGCCCCTCCACCACCGCTTCGCGGCGGTCCCCCTCCCCAAGCACAGCTTGGGGAGGATCGGGGTTTACACCTTTGCGGCGTAGATCATCCGGCCGGGGCCGAGGTTCGCGAATACCTGGTCCAGGTCGCTCTCGCCGACCGCGAAGCAGCCCTGGCTGCGGCCGAGCATCCCGTGGGTCTTGATCATGTCGCGATTGGCGTACCAGGCCGAATGGATCACGATCGCGCGGCCCAGCGCATTGTCGTTGGTCGGATCGAGGCCGACCAGACGCTGCGACCGGCCATGCTTGCCGACATAATAATCGTCGGTCAGGAAGGCGCCTTCCGAGCTGGCGTTCGAATTGAACGCGTTGGAGAAGCGCTGAAGATAGCCGCTATGCGACGGGTCCGAGCCGCTGCCGTGCGATACGAGCAGCGAGGTGCTGCGGCCGCTAACCAGATCGACCAGATGGAGGCGGGGTTCGGACGAGCCGACGGCGAAATCGACGATCGCCATCCGGTCGCGCCGATGCACCTGCGATCCGTGCCGCTGGAGCGAAGCCATTGCCTGACGCAGCAGGTCCGGACGGACGACGCGTGACGAGGCCAGGATGGGCTGGGCCGGGATGGGTGACGCCATGGTCGGGCGCGGCGGCAGCGGCGGCTGGCGCAACGGGCGAAGATCATTCGCCGTCAGCCTTCCCCGGGCATTGACTGCCCCCGGAACCGCCAGTGCCCCGGCCAGCACCAGCGCGTTCTTCAACAGCGCGCGCCGACCCGGCGCCGCGTCCAGATTATCGTGCATTATGGTCCTTCAACCCCAGAAATCCCGCGACTCCCAAATAGCAGATGAAGGGCCATTTTTCTGCCCGCTCCGCTATCCGTTGATCGCTTGGTTCCATCGACTCGGCGTAAGTTCCGTCGCAGCGCAAAAATTTTCGCTTGGCACTATTTTCAGGTTGACGTGTTTAAAAATTCGTGAACTCGCCAAGGAAAAGGGATATGAAGGCTTTCGCTTTTGCCGCCCTGCTGGGGCTTGCGTCGCCAGGTTTCGTCGCTCCCGCGCTCGCCGCCGAGGAAGGGCCTGCCACCGCCACGGTGGCACAGGCCGCCGCCGCACTGGCTCCCAACCGCTTCGTCTGGGCCGATCCGCAGATGGTCGCCGTCGATCCGGTGACCCAGCCCGTGACGGTGGTGGTCAGCATTCCGATGCAACGCGCCTATGTCTATCGCGGCGACGCGATGATCGCGGCGGCCTCGGTTTCGACCGGCAAGGACGGCAAGGACACGCCGACCGGCATCTTCCCCATCCTGCAGAAGCGCGAGATGCACCGCAGCAACCTGTATGACAGTGCGCCGATGCCCTATATGCAGCGCCTGACCTGGGACGGCGTCGCGCTGCACGCGGGCAAAAATCCGGGCTTTCCCGATTCGCACGGCTGCATCCGCCTGCCCGCCGCCTTTGCCAAGAAGCTGTTCTCGATCACCTCGGTAGGGACGAACGTGATCGTCACCGACCAGATGGTCGGCGATCAATTCGATCCGACGCTGATGGAAACGGAAGCGAGCCAGGCGAATCAGGCGCAGTTGGCGTCGTTGGCGCGGTGAGGTTGAGATGGTGAAGCGTGGCCTTCGACTTCGCTCAGGCTGAACGGAGTTTTGGAACGATCCCACCAAGCCGTTCATGCTGAGCGAAGTCGAAGCACACGGGCTGAAATTGCAGCTAGGCGACCAACCCCAATGCCCGAAGCTGCGGCCGAAGCGTCGCCTCATCGGTAAAGTGCAGCGCATGGATACCCATCGTCGCCGCTGCGTCGATATTCGCCCGATTGTCGTCGATGAACACTGCCTGCCCCGGCTCCAGCCCGAATCGGGCGAGCGCTAGGGCGTAGATGGCGGGATCGGGCTTCACCAGCTTTTCGTTGCCCGACACCACCACGTCGCGGAACCGGTCGAATAGCGCGCTTTCCCGCACCCGGAAGGGCGGCCAGAATTCATGGCTGAAGTTCGTGATCGCGAACAGCGGCACACCCGCCGAATCGAGTTCGGCGACTAGGTCGTGCATTCCCGGGATCGGGTCGCCGATGCTCTCGCGGAAACGCGGGCCCCAGGCGGCGATCAGGTCGCGATGCTGCGGGTATAGCGCGATCAGCTCCGCCGAAGTGTCGGCGAAGTCGCGGCCCGCATCATGCTGGAAATGCCATTCGGTCGTGACGACATCGCGCAGAAACGCATCGAGCGCCCGATCGTCCGCGATCAGGCGCCGATACAGGATCCGCGGATCCCAGTCGTAAAGGACGCGACCGACGTCGAAGATGACGGCGGTCGGCCGATCGGCGCGCAGGTCGGACAAGGCGTCCGTCCCGTTCGATTCGATCGGCATCAGGGGTGATTAGCCCTGGCGCGCCTTGAAACGACGGTTGGTCTTGTTGATGACATAGGTGCGGCCGCGACGGCGGATCACGCGGTTGTCCCGGTGGCGATCCTTGAGCGACTTCAGGGAATTGCGGATCTTCATGATCGATTCGCTTCTTTTGAACTGGAGGGTGATCTGGAAAGCGTCGCCGCCTAGTGGCAATGGGCTCCCAAGTCAAGGTTGGGCAAGTCAAGGTTGGGCCATGACATGTCGGTCAGGATTCATGCGCCCCCTTCCGCCGCCGGATCAACCGCCATATGTCATGCGTTGCCCATCCGTAACATCCTCGAAGGTGTCTTCAACGCATGAAAGCCCGCTCGCTCCTGATCCTCGCGGCCGCCGCCGGAACGCTGGCCGCCTGTTCCACCACGGGCGGGGGCCTGCCGCCGACCGAGGTGATCCGCTATCATCTGGGCGAGCCGATCGCGCGCGGCACCATCCGGGTCGAGCCCTTGTCGAACACCGGGCCCGCCAGCATCGAGTTCAAGACCTATGCCGCCGCGGTCGAGACCGCGCTGCTCCGCAACGGCTATGCGCTGCCCCAGGGTGAAGCGCAGCCCGATTATATCGCGACCGTGTCCTTCACCCGCGCCAACCGGCTGGGCCCGCCGCGCCGTTCGCCCTTCTCGATCGGCCTGGGCGGCGGCGGCTTTTCGGGCGGTGGCGGCGGCGGTGTCGGCCTGGGCGGCGGCGTGAGCTTCCCGATCGGCAAGAGCCGTCCGCAGGAGATCATCGGCACCGAACTGTCGGTGCAGATCAAGCGCCGGGTCGACCAGTCGCCCATCTGGGAGGGGAGCGCCCGCAACATCGCGCCGGTGCAGGCCGTCGCCAAGATCAATGCGCAGGCGCAGGCCGCCAAGCTGGCGGATGCGCTGTTCACCAAATTCCCGGGCGAATCGGGCCGCACCATCGAGGTGAAGTGAGCGCCATGACCCTGACCATCAATGCGTCCTTCGACGGCGGCAATATCCGCGTCGTCGGGATCGAGGGCGACCGGGTCGACCTGGAGATCGTGAAGGACAAGGACTCCGACTTCTACCAGTGGTTCTATTTCCGGGTCGGCGGCGCGAAGGGGCGGACGCTCACCTTCCGCATCCTGAACGGCGCGGATTCGGCCTTTCCCGGTGGCTGGCCCCATTATCATGTCCGTGCCTCGACAGACCGGCAGGAATGGCGGATGACGCCGACCGCTTACGCCGATGGCGTGATCGAATGGCAGTGGACGGGGGGCAGCGACGTCGCCTGGTTCGCCTATTTCGAGCCCTATACGATGGAGCGGCACCACGACCTGGTCGCGCGTATCGCCACGCGCGGTGTCCATCACGAAGAGATCGGCGTCACGCTGGACGGCCAGCCGATCGACTATTTCCGCCTCGGCTCGGGCGCGAAGCAGGTGTGGCTCTATGCCCGCCAGCATCCGGGCGAATCCATGGCCGAATGGTGGATGGAGGGTGCGCTCGACTGGCTGACCAGTCCGGCGGCCGAGTCGCTGCTGGCGGCGGCGACGGTCCATGTCGTGCCCAACATGAACCCGGACGGCACGCGGCGCGGTCATCTGCGCACCAATGCGGCCGGCGTGAACCTCAACCGCGAATGGCACGACCCCACGCCGGAGCGCAGCCCGGAAGTGTTGTGTGTCCGCAACCGCATGGACCAGACCGGCGTCGACTTCGCGATCGACGCCCATGGCGACGAGGCGATCCCGGCGAACTTCATCGCCGGGTTCGAGGGGATTCCCAGCTGGACCGAGGAGCATGGCGCCAGATTCTATGAATTCGGCCGCCGCCTCGCCGCGCACACGCCCGATTTCCAGACCCAGATGGGCTATGAGAAGTCCGCGCCGGGCCGCGCGAATCTGGCCATGTCGACCAACCAGCTCGCCGAGCGGTTCGGCGCGGTGTCGGTGACGCTGGAAATGCCGTTCAAGGACCATGACCCGAACCCCGACGCCGTGCATGGCTGGTCGGGCGAACGCTCGGCCAAGCTGGGCGTGGCATGCCTGGAGGTGCTGTCGGAGATGATCGGGGAGATTTGATCGGGGAGGGGGCTCCCGGGCAGGGAGTCCCTTGGCCTTCGACGCTATCGCCGCACCCCCTCCATCGCGAGATAACGGTCCAGCTCGGCCAGAACCCGCTCCAATCCGGCGGTATCCCCGGACTCGGCGCGCACGGTCAGCGCGGCTTGCGTGTTGGATGCGCGAAGCAGCCACCAGCCATCCGCCGTCCTGACCCGCACACCGTCGGTATCGTTGACCACCGCGCCGTCCCGCGCGAGCGCCGTCGCAACCCGGTCGACGATCGCGAACTTGTCCGCCTCTGCGACCGTGATCCGCGTCTCGGGGATGTCGACCATCGCGGGCATCGTGCCGCGCAGCTCGGTCATCGAGCGACCCGCCAGATGAACGGCCCGGATCAGGCGGATCGCGGCATAATGCGCGTCGTCGAAGCCGTACCATTCGCCCGCGAAGAACATATGGCCCGACATCTCGCCGCCCAGCGGTGCGCCGGTTTCGACCATCTTGGTCTTCATCAGGCTGTGGCCGGTCTTCCACATGACGGGCTGACCGCCGAGCAGTTCGATCTGGTCGAACAGCGTCTGGCTGGCCTTTACGTCCGCCACGATCGGCGCGCCGGGATGCTCGGCCAGCGCGGGGCCTGCGAGCAGCATCAATATCTGGTCGCCCCAGATGACGCGCCCCTGACCGTCGATCGCGCCGATACGGTCGCCATCGCCGTCGAAAGCGAATCCGAAATCGAGCTGTCTGTCCGCCACCAGCGCCTTCAGCGCGTCTAGATTGCGCTCGACCGTCGGATCGGGGTGATGATGCGGGAAATGACCGTCCACATCGGTGAACAGCGTATGGTGCTCACCCGGCAGGCGCTGGACCAGCTTCTCGACGACCGGGCCCGCCGCACCGGAGCCGCAGTCCCAGCCGATGCGATACGTGCCCCCGGCATAGCCCGCCATCAGCCGGTCGACATAGGCGTCGAGGATGTCGTGATCCTCCACCCGGCCTCGGCCCTGGGTCCAGTCGCGCGCCGCCGCCATCCGTGCCAGGTCCTGCACGTCCTCGCCGAAAAAGGGGCGATGCTGAAGCACCATCTTGAAGCCATTGTCGTCGCGGGGATTGTGGCTGCCCGTTACCTGTACGGCGCCGTCCACCTCTAGGGTCGCCTCGGCGAAATAGACCATCGGCGTGGGGCCTATCCCCAGGCGCACGACATCGACGCCGCTGTCGGTCAGTCCCTCGACCAGCGCGGCCGCCAGCATGGGCGAGCTGAGGCGTCCGTCGCGGCCCACCGCGACACGGGTGCCGCCCGCGCGGCGGACCCGCGTGGCGAAACCGCGCCCCACCGCATAGGCCGCCCCTTCGTCCAGCGTGTCGGGCACGGTGCCGCGCACGTCATATTCGCGGCAGGCGCTGGGGTGGATCGCGGCGATGCGCTCAGCCCCGGGATCAGGCATCGCGGCGGGCCAGCAACAGGTCGCGCGCCGCATTCACCCGCCGCGTCAGGTCGGCCGAGCCGCCGCGATCGGGATGGACCTGTCCGATCAGCCGGCGATGCGCCTGGCGGATCGCCTCCGCGTCCGATCCTGGCGGCAGGTCGAGGATGGCGAGCGCATCCGCCTCGTCACGGGGCAGGCGCGGGGCGAGCCTGGGCTTGGTCGGGCGCGGCATATAGCGCCACACCAGCCAGATGACCGCCAGCGCGATCAGCCACTTCATGCGGCGGCGTCTGCCTCGTTCGTGCCCGCCGCGATCGCCTCGGCCCCCGCCTCGGGCAGTTGCAGCGCCGCCATCATCTCGCGCAGTTCCTGCCGCGCGGCGACATGGCCCAGGCCCATCGCGCCGAACTCCTTGGCGTCGATCATGGTCAGGCCGTTGGGGAACATCTCGCGATAGATGACGCGCTCGCCCAGCCCCGGAATGACCCGGAAGCCGACCCGGCGCGACAGGTCGGTCAGCGCGTCGGATACGCGGCGCATGTTGCGCGCCTCGATATGCTGAAGCCGGTTGCGCAGCACGACCCAGTCGATCGTGGTCCCGTCGGCGCGCGCCCGCTGCTTGCGCGCGTCCCAGATCAGCTCGGAATAGAAGCTGGGGCGCGTCACCTGAAAGCTTTCGGGATCGACCTGGCCGATCAGGTCGAAGTCGACGAAGCTGTCGTTCATCGGCGTGACGAGGGTGTGGGACAGGGCAGCGGCCGTCCGTGCGAAATGGTCGTCGCGGCCGGGCGTGTCGACGATCAGGAAATCGGCGTCCTGTGACAGGCCGAACCAGAGATCCTCGAATCCCTCCTCGGTCTGGCTGCTCAGCGTGGCATGGACGGGCATGGGCAGTTTGTGCCCGGTCCGCTTGATCGTCTCGGCCCGATTGTCGAGATAACGACCGACGGTGCGCTGGCGATGATCGAGATCGAGGCACGCGACGCGCGCGCCCTTCGCGGCCAGCGCGATCGCCACATGAACCGCCGTCGTAGATTTGCCCGTGCCACCTTTTTCATTGGCAAAGACAATCACGTGCGTTGAAGATAGCCGCTCCGGCAACTCGTCGCTTCCTTATTGATCCCCGTTGCCACCCTACATAGAAGCCCTGGGCCTGGGGAACGAGGGGTAAAATCAGTGCAAGTCATTCGGGATCGCGAAGCCTTGGTCGAGGCGCTCGCCGCGTTGCGTGCCGAAGGCGCGCGTATCGCGTTCGTGCCGACCATGGGCGCGCTCCATACGGGCCATATCGCGCTGATCGAAGCGGCGAAGCGGCCGGGCACCAAGATCGTGGCGTCGATCTTCGTCAACCCCAAGCAGTTCGGCGCGAACGAGGATCTGAGCCGCTATCCCCGGCGCGAACTGGCGGACATCCGTATGCTGACCGAGGCGGGCTGCGACCTGCTCTGGCTGCCGAGCGTGGAGGTGATGTATCCGCACGGCCATGCCACGACGATCCGCGTCGACGGCGTCAGCGAAGGGCTGGAGGGCGGGTCGCGGCCCGGCCATTTCGACGGGGTCGCCACCGTCGTCGCCAAGCTGTTCCACCAGGTCGGCCCCGATGCCGCCTATTTCGGCGAGAAGGATTTCCAGCAGTTGGCGGTGATCCGCCGCATGGTCGCCGATCTGGACTTCCCCATCGAGATCGTCGGCGTGCCGACCCAGCGCGACGATGACGGCCTGGCCCTGTCGTCGCGCAACATCTATCTCGACGAGGAGCAGCGGGCCAAGGCCGTGGCCCTGCCGCGCGCGCTGGGCGTTGCGGCGCGTGCGATCGGCCGGGGCGAGGATGTGGCGACGGTGCTGGCCGATGCGCGCGCCACCCTGACCGCCGCCGGATTCGAGGTCGACTATGTCGAACTGGCCGATGCCGAGTCGCTGGCCCCCGATCCCGCGGCCGACCGGCCCCGCCGATTGCTGGCCGCCGCACGCATGGGGTCGACCAGACTGATCGATAATATCGCTATCACAAAGGGTTAATGAGTTAACCAATTTGTGACCGTTATGGTCATACACCTATGCTTGGACAGAGGGAGTCCGAACAAAGGGGTAGGATATGGCCAATAGCAGCAAGAGTGCCCGGTTCCTGATGGAAAGTCGGCTCGCCGAACGGGTGGTGACCGACGACGGCGCGACGATGTACGATCTGGGCGTCGCCTATTCGACCGGTACGGCCGGCAAGTGCCTGGATCTGATCGAGGCGCATAAATGGTTCAATCTTGCCGCGGTCGCCGGTTTCCTGCCCGCACAGATCGCCCGCGCCGAAGTGGCCGAGGACATGACGGCGCGCGAGATCGCCGAGGCCCAGCGCCAGGCCCGCGCCTTCCTGTATGGCAATTCGGTGCAGATGCGCGCCGCTTGACCGGACTTGCCAATCGCGGCGATGGATCGACGATGGCGTATTCGATCCGGCGGAAGCGATGGTTAAGGACGATGACGGCCCGGTAACGGTCGGCCTCGGCTATCTGGCCATCCATATCGGGACGACTGCCGCAGTCGCGATGGGCGTGACCGCCATGTTGGAGCGATATGGTCATTTGCCCAACTGGATGCTGGCCAAGGACTCGCATCACCGATCATTCGTCTGGTTGATCGGACTGTCGCTCGGCCTTCTGGCGCAACGGATGCTCGGCAGGGTTTTGCCTCAGCCGAAAAGAAGCGGGCAGCGGACGTCGGACCGTCCGTAACATCGCCCCGTAACGTCGCCCCGTTACATCGCCGAATTCGCCGCGCGCGATCCGGCCCATTGATCGGAACGGCGCATGAGACCATGCACCGCCCGTCCGCCAGCCTGATCGGCGAGACGCTACCCCACCTCTATGAGCCCGGTCCTATCGGGTCGCGCTCAACCTTCGGTCTTTTTCGACGCCGCCTTTTTCGGTGCGGCCTTTTTGGCAGGCGTCTTCTTGTCCCCGGCCGCCTTGGCAGGCGCCTTCTTGGCGGCTGCCTTCTTTGCCGGTTTCTTGCGCGCCGGCGCCGCTGCGGCCCGCGCATCGATCAGCTGTGCGGCTTCCTCCAGCGTCAGCTGGTCCTTGTCGACTGTCTTGGGGATGGTAGCATTCGTCTCGCCATCGGTGACGTAAGGGCCATAGCGCCCCTCCATCAGCTTGATCTCCGCCTCGGTGCGCGGATGCTTGCCCAGCACCTTCAGCGGTTCGCGCGACGCGGTACCCCGCGCGGCGCGCCCGCCGCCCGCCGCCGCCTCGGCCAGCTTGACCACGGCGGCGTTCATGCCCGTTTCGAACACTTCTGCCGTCGAGGTCAGGCGCGCATATTTGCCGCTATGCGCCAGATAGGGGCCATAGCGCCCGATCGACGCGGTGATCGGCTCGCCCGTCTCCGGGTGGTTGCCGATGGTGCGCGGCAGGTGGAGCAGTTTCAGCGCCCATTCCAGGTCGAGGTCGATATCCTTGGGGATGGAGGCGCGCTTGGCGTCCTTGCCCTCGCCGAGCTGGATATAGGGACCGAAGCGCCCCGACTTGCGCTCGACCGGCAGCCCGGTTTCGGGATCCTGGCCCAGCGTTTCCGGCCCGGTGTCCTCGCCCGCGCCTTCGCCGCCCTGGGCGAAGCGACGGGTATATTTGCACTCCGGATAGTTGGAGCAGGCGATGAACGCGCCGAACCGGCCACCCCGAAGGGCGAGCTTGCCCTCGCCGCAATTGGGGCACAGGCGCGGGTCCGAGCCGTCCGCCTTTTCGGGGAACAAATAAGGCGCCAAGAACTGGTCCAGCTCGGCGGTGATCGCCGAGGGCTGCTGCTCCATGACTTCGGACGTGCGCGGCTTGAAGTCGCGCCAAAAGGCGTCGAGCACCGCCTGCCACTGGGCGCGGCCGCCGGACACATCGTCCAGCTCCTCTTCCAGCTCGGCGGTATAGTCATAGCCGACATATTTCTCGAAGAAGCGTTCGAGGAACGCCGTCACCAGCCGCCCGCTCTCCTCGGCGAAGAAGCGGTTCTTCTCGACGCGGACATAGGCGCGGTCCTTCAGCGTCTTGATGATCGAGGCATAGGTCGACGGGCGCCCGATGCCGAGTTCCTCCATCCGCTTGACCAGCGAGGCTTCCGAGAAGCGCGGCGGCGGCTGGGTGAAGTGCTGCTCGGCCTTGACCTCCTTCTTGGCGGGGGCATTGCCCTCACGCAGGCGGGGGAGGCGGCGGGCCTCTTCGTCCTGGCTGTCGTCCTGGCCTTCCTCGTACAGCGCCAGATAGCCGGGGAAGAGCACGACCTGGCCGGTCGCACGCAGGATATGGCGGCCGGTGCCGTCGGCCATGTCGATGGTGGTCCGCTCCATCCGCGCCGACGCCATTTGCGAGGCAAGCGCGCGCTTCCAGATCAGGTCGTACAGGCGGCCATGATCGCCCGATCCCGCACGATCGCGCGAGAAGTCGGTCGGGCGGATCGCCTCGTGCGCTTCCTGGGCGTTCTTCGCCTTGGACTGATACATGCGCGGCTTGTCGGGGACGTAGGAGGCGTCATAGCGGTCGGCCACCGCCTTGCGCGCCGCCGAAATGGCCGATCCGTCCATCTGGACGCCATCGGTACGCATGTACGTGATCGCGCCATCCTCGTAGAGCTGCTGCGCGATCCGCATGGTGTGATCGGCCGAGAAGCCCAGCTTGCGCGCGGCCTCCTGTTGCAGGGTCGAGGTCGTGAAGGGCGGCGGCGGGTTGCGCGTCGCGGGCTTGGTCTCGACCGACTGGACCTGGAACCGGCCCGCCTCGACATCGGCCTTGGCGCGGGTCGCGTCGCCCTCATTGCCGATCGACAGGCGGTCGAGCTTCCTGCCCTCCCACTGGACCAGGCGTGCAACGAAGGGCGTGCCGTCCTGCTCCATATCGGCGGTGACCGACCAATATTCCTGGGGCTTGAACGCCTCGATCTCGCGCTCACGGCCGACGATCAGGCGCAGCGCCACCGACTGGACGCGGCCCGCCGACTTGGCGCCGGGCAGCTTGCGCCACAGCACCGGCGACAGGGTGAAGCCCACCAGATAGTCGAGCGCGCGGCGTGCCCGGTATGCGTCGATCAGGTCGGTATCCAGCTCGCGCGGATTCTGCATCGCGTGCAGGATGGCGGGCTTGGTGATCGCATTGAAGGTGACGCGCTCCACCTTGTCGGGCAGCGCCTTGCGGTTCTTCAGCACCTCCTGCACGTGCCAGGAAATCGCCTCGCCCTCGCGATCAGGGTCGGTGGCCAGGATCAGGCGGTCGGCCTTCTTGGCCTCGTCGGCGATCGCCTTGAGCTGGCGCGCCTTGTCCGCGTAATTTTCCCACTCCATCGCGAAATTCTGGTCCGGGTCGACCGAGCCGTCCTTGGGCGGCAGGTCGCGGACGTGACCATAGCTTGCCAGGACGCGGTAGTCCGACCCCAGATATTTCTCGATGGTCTTCGCCTTGGCGGGCGATTCGACGATGACAAGCTGCATGAGTGGTAAAACTACGTCCCTTACGTGTGTACGCGAGGATGGGGAGGGGGCTGTCTCTTATACACATCTCCGAGCCCACGAGACCGTACTAGATCTCGTATGCCGTCTTCTGCTTGAAAAAA
>NZ_CAJXWX010000020.1 GCF_913062585.1 uncultured Sphingomonas sp.
CCCTTGCTCCTTCCTCAAACGACCGCTGCCGTGAGACAACAACGCTCAGTTAAGGGGCGAGCCATCCATAAAGGGGGTTCTGGACATCGACGCGGCGGATGGCGTGACGCTGTGGTACACCCGCCCGCTGACCGGGCCGGTGGCGATCGACTATGACGTTATGGCCGTTCAGGCGAGCGGGCCGCATGATGCGGTCAGTGACGTCAACGCCTTCTGGATGGCGCATGACCCTGCGGTGCCCGGCGGCTCCGTCCTCGCCCGGCCGCGGGATGGTCGCTTTGCCAGTTATGACGGTCTTGAGACCTATTATGTCGGGATCGGTGGCAACCGGAACACGACCACGCGGATGCGGCGCTATGTCGGGCGTGCAGGCGATCGCCCGCTCCTGCCGCAGCATGACCGTCGCGATCCCGCCGCGATGCTGGTCCCCAATCGCTGGACCCATATCCGACTGATCGCAAGCGGGCGAGAGATCGCCGTGGAGCGGGACGGTGTCCGGCTCTTCACGCTGGACGATGCCGCGCCCTATCGCCGGGGATGGTTCGGCCTGCGCACCACGCGCAGCCATTTGCGGGTCCGGTCGCTCAGGATCACGACGCTGACCCGATAAAACGGGGCCGGATCATCGTCGATCCGGCCCCGCCGCCTTTTAGAACTTCAACGTCAGGCCCGCGAAGAAACGCTGACCGGGATAGAAGACCTCGGACGTGCCGATATTCTTGATGAAGGTTTTGCCATATTCCTTGTTGATGTTCTGCATCTCCATGAACAGGCTGTAGTGCCAGTCCGGGAAGCGGAAGATGACCTTCGCGTCCAGATAGCCTTCCGCCTTGCGATAGAGCGGCAGGTTGCTGTTTGTGGAGTCGGCGACGGTCTGCAGCCAGTCGGAACGGTAATTATAGGCCAGGCGCGCGTTCAGCCAGCCCTTGTCGTAGAAGATGCTGGCGTTCCAGGTCCATTTGGACAGGCCGGGATAGTCGTTCAGCGGCTGGCCGGTCGCGACATTGGTCAGGTTGGTCCGGATCGCGCGGGCGAAGGTCATGTTGGCGCTGGCACCCAAACCGTCGAACGGGGCGGGCAGGAAGGTGAAGGCGGTCTGCGCGTTCGCCTCGATCCCGTCCAGCAGCGCGCCGAAGCCGTTGGCGGGCTGGCGCACGGTATAGGTTATGCCGTCGTTGAACAGGTCGACGCCGGAGCGCACGATGTTCTGGATGACGAAGCTGTTCTCGTATTTCTTGTAATAGCCCAGGCTGACCAGCGTATCCTTGTTGGGATACCAGGCCAGGTTCACTTCCCACTGGTCGGCGCGATAGGGCTGGAGCGCCGGGTTGCCCGCAGTGCAGACATCGTCGGCGGCCGCGACGGTCGCGTCGTCCAGACAGTTGATGTTGGGGACCAGGTCGGTCGGCCGGGGGCGCGCCATGTTCTTGGCCCAGTTGGCGCGCAGCACCAGGTTCGGCGTGAACTCCAGCGCCGCGTTGAACGCGGGCAGGATATCGACATAGGTATTGTTGAGCGACAATTGCTGTGCGCCCAGCGTCACCGTCTCGGTGCCGCCAGTCGCGGTGAAGCGGGTCTGGCGGCGGATGTTCGTGCCCGTGCCGACATCCTTGGTAAAGATGTAGCGGACACCGGCATTGCCGCTGATCCGCATGCCGAAGATCCGGGATTCCAGATTGCCCTGAACATAGCCCGCCGCGATCGTCTCGTCGATCTTGACCTGCGGGATCTGGGCCAGGCCATTGGCCTGACGGACGAGGTCCTGATCGAAGCCAGACAGGTCGTAGAACAGCCCCAGCACCTTCGGATTGAAGTTCGCATAGGCGAGGCGGTTCGGGACCGCAGAGGGGATGCCCTGCTGCCCTGTGAACATAGGCGCGCCGCCGGTCGTCGTGCCCAGCACGTTGATCAGGTTGGCATATTCGGTGCGCGTCAGATAATAGGTATTGCCATTCACTCGTTGCGGCACGGTATCGGCATTGACGACCTGTGTCGTGAACGAGACGTTGGCGCTCGTCTGATAGACGGCCGGGGTCGAGCCCGAAGCGGGCGTCAGCATCCGCGTGCCGCCACCCATATAGGTGTAATAGTCCGCCCAGCGGAACTGGCCGCCGAACTCGACACTCTTCAGCGGGCCGAAATCGGCATCGAAGACGCCGTCCAGTTTCAGCTGGTTCTCGGAATTGCCAGAGTCGCCGGGGCGATACTGGATGTTCGGCCCGGCCGGCGCTGTGTTTCCGGCGCGGGTATAGTCGGTATAGGTCGCGGGATCGGCCGGATTGACCGAGCTGGGATAGATAAGGACCGGCACGCCCAGGTCGTTGCGGCGGTCGACCTGCATCCCGGCGATGCCGGTGCTGACCGAAATGAGATTGGTGTTCTGGAGCGTGCGCGACTCGCTGCGCGACGCCAGGCCCTTCAACCGGAAGCGATCGACGTTCCAGTCGAAGCCGGTGATATAATAGCGCGAATTCTGGTTGTATTGAAAGTCGCGCCGCTGAACGCCCAGGATATTGGCCGAGCCATTATAGTTCGGGGCGGCCGCCGACCCGATGTTCACGGCGGACAGGGCCGTCGTGTAGCTGGTGACGACATGGTTGGCATCGACCGTCGACGTGCCCAGCTTCACCTGTGGCGTCGAGCTGGTCCCCAGCGACGGGTCGAGCTGATAGCGCTGGATACGGCTCATATCGAGCGCGTAGTTCACATCCTGCAACCGCTGGTTGCGGCTGTTGAACTGGAGTTCGGCGAAGGCGCGGAAATTGTGCGCGAACTCGTACTGGACCGTGATGTCGCCCGACAGGCGCTTGTCGCGACGCACGAGGTTGCGATAGCGCGGCGAGGTCGGGGCCCAGTCGAAGAACTGGTTTTCGCAGGCCGCGCGTCGGGTGGCGAAGGTCTGGCTGGCGGTCGCGCCCACCCCGGCGCAGCTGGCATAGGTGTTGAACGCCGAATAGGCGTCGTTGGCGACCGTCTTCTGATCCGAATGATCGAAATCGGCGAGGCGGCTATAGCCGGTGTTGCTGGCGTAATCCTGCCGCGTCGACACGTCGCTATAGGTGACGTTGGCCAGGACGCCCAGGCCGTCGATCAGGAAATGGGGCGTGCCGACCACCACCGTCGCACGCGGTTTCCAGTCCCGGGTCGTGTCCAGATGCTGTTCGGACAGGTTGATCGTGCCGAGCGCCTTCTTGATCTCCAGCGGCTTGCGCGTTTCGATCAGGACGGTGCCGCCCAGGCCGCCTTCGGTCAGCTTGGCCTGATAGCCCTTATAGACGTCGATCGACTTGACGAGTTCGGAGGCGAATTCCCGGAAGTCGCCGGCGCGGGCGCCCAGCGCCGAGGACTGGCCGACGCCGTTGATCTCCACGCGGTTGAGGTCGGGCTCGACGCCGCGGATCGAAATCTGGTTGCCCTCGCCGAATTCACGGCTGAGCTGGACGCCGGTGATGCGGGCCAGGCTGTCGCCGATATTCTTGTCGGGGAAGCTGGCGATGTCGTCGGCGACGATCGAGTCGACCACCGTGCCCGCGTTGCGCTTGCGGGCGATGGCGGATTGCAGCGATGCGCGGGTGCCGACGACGATGATGTCCTCGGGGCTCGCGCCATCCAGCGAGTCCGACGATTGGGCACGGGTGCCGCCCGTGCTCGTCTGGCCGTTCGCCCGGGCGTTCTGGGCGAGCGCGGGCGCGCCCAGCACCAGCCCGGCGGCCAGCACGCTCCAGGCCGACGTACGCAGCATCGTGCGCATGACGTGCCGGCCGTTCGTGTCGTGCGACCCGGTGATTGCGATGGAACCAGTCATGGCATCCTCCCTCTTGCCCCGGATGCCGCCGATGTTTCTCGGCTGACGATTACGGGGGCCCCTGATATGTGACACCGGTGTATATGACCACAATGTGGAATGCAATCATATAGATTGGAATTTTCTTGAGCGGCGCTATTCTGGTCTGCGTCGCGCCAAAGGGTCGATAAACGACTGGAATGGCGGCATTTGGGTCTGGAGGATGGACATGAAGGGCGCACGGGGCTTGAGGGGCGGCATCGCATCATGGGTGTCGCTCGCGGCGGCCGCACCATTATGCGCGGCCACGCCGACGGGGGAGCGGCAGGCGGAGCGATGGGACCGGGGCGTCGTTGCGGTCCCGGCCCAGGGTGGCGGTATTCTGGTCAGTTGGCGCTCGCTGGCGAGCGATGCGAAGGATGCGGGCTTCGCGGTGTATCGTGACGGGCAGAAGATCACGACTCGCCCGGTCACCGACTCCACCAATTTCCGCGATGCCGCCGGGACCGCCGCCAGCCGCTATGCCGTGCGCATGATCGCGACGGGCCCGGCGGGGGCGCTCAGTCCGGCCGTACCGGTCTGGGCGAAGGGCTATACTTCGATTCCGCTCGATCCGCCCCCGAGCGGCGTCACCCCGGATGGCGAGGCCTATAGCTATACCGCCAATGACGTGGGGCTGGGCGATCTGGACGGCGATGGCCAGCCCGATCTGGTGCTGAAATGGGATCCGACCAATAGCCACGACAACAGCCAGGCAGGCTATACCGGGCCGGTCTATCTGGACGGTTATACGCTGGCGGGCAAAAGGCTGTGGCGGATCGACCTGGGCTCCAATATCCGGGCGGGCGCGCATTACACCCAGTTCCTGGTTCAGGATTTCGATGGCGACGGCCGTGCCGAGGTGGCGATCAAGACCGCCGACGGCACGATCGACGGGACGGGACAGATGGTCGGCGATGCCAAGGCCGACTGGCGCGAACATGGCGGAGAGGTGCCACAGGCGGACAAGACGGGCGCACACCTCACCGCCGACGGCCGGATGGTGGCGAAACTCGCCGGGCGCATCCTGACCGGGCCGGAATATCTGACGGTGTTCGACGGGCGGAGCGGCAAGGCGCTGGCGACCGCGCCCTATGATCCGCCGCGCGGGCCCCGCAACGATCCGGGCTTTGCCCAGATGGCCAAGCTGTGGGGCGACGGCTATGGCAACCGGGTCGACCGTTTCCTGGCGGGCGTCGCCTATCTCGACGGGGGGCATCCCAGCATGATCTTTGGGCGGGGCTATTATGCCCGCACCGCGATCGCCGCCTGGGATTACCGGGACGGCAAGCTGACCGAGCGCTGGCTGTTCGACACCGACCAGCCGGGCAATCAGGACTATGCCGATCGCGGCAATCACCAGCTGAGCATCGCCGATGTGAACGGCGATGGGCGCGACGAGGTGATCTATGGCTCGATGGCGGTCAGTGCCGATGGGAAGGGGCTATGGACGCAGCCGCTCTATCACGGCGACACGATGCATGTCGGCGATCTCGATCCATCGCGGCCGGGACTGGAGAAGTTCGGCGTGCATGAGCAGATCGCGCATAATGGCGGCATCGGCTCGGCGCTGCTCGATGCGCGGACGGGGGAGATTCTTTGGACCAAGCCCGCCGAACACGATACCGGGCGCGGCCTGTCGGCCGATATCGACCCGCGCCATGTTGGCGAAGAGATGTGGGGATCGAACCAGCCCGACCTGTACGAAGTGCACGGCAAGGCCATCGGCCCGCATCCCCGGCAGACCAATTTCGCCATCTGGTGGGACGGCGATCTTTTGCGCGAACTGCTCGACGGCACGACCATCTCCAAATGGAACTGGAAGACGGGCAAGGCCGAGCCGCTGCTGGTGGCCGAGGGCGCAGCGTCGAACAACGGGACCAAGGCGAACCCGGCGCTTCAGGCCGACCTGATCGGCGACTGGCGCGAGGAGGTGGTATGGCGCAGCGCGGACAATCGCGAACTGCGCATCTACACCACGCCCTGGCAGACCACGCACCGGATTACGACGCTGTTGCAGGACCCGGTCTATCGCGCGGGCATCGCATGGCAGAACACAGCCTATAACCAGCCGCCGCATACCGGCTTTTACCTGGGCATGATCAAGCCGTCCGATAAGGCGGAATAACCCGGTCAGAGGACCGGGTTACGCCCCCAAAGCTGGTCGTAGCGCCAGCCCGACAGGTCCTCGACCACTTCGCGGGTCAGCGGGCTGGCGGGGTCGCGTTCGCCCGCGCGCAGCCGCTCGATCTCGTCCATCAGCACCGCATGAGATGCGGGGTCGAGCCGGAACCGCAGCGA
This sequence comes from uncultured Sphingomonas sp., assembly GCF_913062585.1. Classification (GTDB taxonomy): domain Bacteria; phylum Pseudomonadota; class Alphaproteobacteria; order Sphingomonadales; family Sphingomonadaceae; genus Sphingomonas. The sequence goes on from NZ_CAJXWX010000020.1 coordinate 6,125, forward strand.
CACCCACAGGCCGAAGGCGAGCAGCGCCAGCGTGCCGCCGACCATGACGATGACGATCGCCTGGACGGTCTGCGCCGACTGGCTGGCCGCGCCGGTGACGAAGCCCGAGGCCTGCAGGATCTGGCCGACCATGATGAGGGCGGCGGCCTGCGACATCTTGCGCACGAAGGTCATGACCCCGGCAAAGGCGCCCTCGCGGCGGCGGCCGGTGACGATCTCGTCGACATCGGCCATGTAATTATAGGTCGCCCAGGGGATATAGTTGAGCGCGCCGCGCCCCAGCCCGGCAAAGGCGACGGGCAGCACGAAGACCCAGCCGCTGGCCCCCTGTCCGGTCCACCACAGTCCGAGGAACAGCAATACGCCTAGCGCGAAGCTGCCTACCGCGATCCGGTAAGCGCGGGCGGGCGAGGCGCGCAGCGCGAAGTTGATCGCCAGCAACACCGCCAGCGTCTGCACCGCATAGGTGAGGCCCGCCAGGTTCGACACGGCCAGCGTCGTGCCGCCGAGCGCGAAGACGACGAAATAGGCGAAGGCGGCGTTGAAGATGTCCTGGCTGATATAACCACCCAGATACATGCCCAGATGCAGCCGGAACGCGCGGATGCGCAGTGTCGAGAACAGGTTGCGATAGAGGTCGCGGATCGCCGCCAGCGGCGTCATCCGCTCGCGGGCCAGCGCCATGGTTTCGGCCGAACGCGGGCGTTCCCAGCTGAACAGGTACAGCATCGTCGCCGACGCCATGAACAGTACGGAGAACAGGATGCCCATATAGAGGTAGGTGTCGGGCGAATCCTTGCCGAGATGCTCGATCAGGCGGCCGGGCAGGATGGCGGCGAGGATCGCCGAGATCTGGCCGCACATGATCCGCCAGCCGGCGAACTTCGCCTTGGTCCGGTAGTCGCTGGCCATCTCGGCAGCGAGCGTCTCGAACGGGATGATCTCGAGCGCATAGACCAGCTCGAACAGGACATAGGTGACGAGATAATACCAGAAGCTTTGCCCCGCGACCCACATGATGGCGAAGGAGGGGAGCAGCGGAATGGCGGCCAGCACGAAGGCGCGCCGCCGCCCGAACTTGCGCCCGGCCCATGTGTTACCGAACCGGTCGGAGACATAGCCGATGGTCGGGCTGGCCACCGCGTCGAGCACGCGGGCGATGCCGAAGATCAGCGTCGCCTGCGCCGCCGACAGGCCGCAAAAGCTGGTGTAGAAGAACAGCACCCAGGTGCTGATGACCGCCATCGACCCGGCGCCGAGGATGTCGTTCGATCCATAGGCGGCGAAATTATACCAGCGGACCGGACGGGCGGGGGCGATGGCGGCGGACATCAGATATAGGTCCGCAGAAATTCGCCGAGCGCACAGATCGCCAGGCTCTGGCCGTACGGCATCGAGGTGAGCGCGATGTCCTTGTAGAATTGCATCGTGTCGCCCATCGCGGTGCCGAAGCTGACCTGCTTCAACTCGCCCTTGTCGTCGATATTGGCGAGAACCGCGCGGATCGCCTTGATTCCGACCGCCTCATAGTGACGCGGCAAATACCCCTTCCGCACGGCCTTCAGGATGCCATAGGCGAAGCCTGCGGTGGCCGAGGCCTCCAGATAGCTGGTCGGATCGACGATCAGCGTATGCCAAAGCCCGCTCTCGTCCTGATGCGCGGCCAGCGTCTTCACCTGCGCGGCCAGCGTGTCGATCAGGAAGGTGCGGAAGGCATCGCCCGGCGGAAGGTCGAGCATCTCGATGATCTCGGGGATCGCGATCGTGACCCAGCAATTGCCGCGCGCCCAGAGCGCGCCCGCGAAATTGTGCCGCCCGTCGAAGGTCCAGCCATGATACCAAAGCCCGGTCTGGCGATCGAACAGATATTTGATGTGGATGAGAAACTGGCGCTTGGCCTCCTCGATATAGTGCGGGCGATCCAAAATCTGGCCGATGCGCGCCAAGGGCAGCACGCTCATCATCAGCGTGTCGTCCCACATCTCCTGCGGGTTCTCGTCGTTGAAGACGATATGCTGGAATCCGCCTTCCTCGGTCTTGGGCAGGCCGTCATCGGCCATCAGCCATTCGGCCCAGATGTCGAGATAGGGCAGGTACGTCTGGTCGCCAGTCTGCTCGTAGAGGTTGGCGAGCGTCAGGAAGGGCGACATGGTGTTGATGTTCTTGGTCGGCGTGCCCGCGGCGAAGCGGTCCTCGAACCATTTCAGCATCACGTCCCAGGCGGCCGCGTCGCCGGTCTGCTCCCAATAGCGATACAGGCCGAACAGGCCGATGCCGTGCGTCCATTCCCAGTCGTTCCACCCCTTGGTGTCGATGACCCGGCCGTCCTCCAGCCGGAGCAGGAACTCGCCGGTCTCGTCCTTGATGTTGACGAGATTGTCGATCAGCTTGGCGATCTGCGCCGTCACCTCGGCGCGGGGGATGTCGTGTGTCAGGGCTGCCACGGGAAATCGTCTCCGAAGATCAATGGGATGGAAAAAGGTCGCGATAGGTGGGTGCGGTCACGTCGGTGACGCCCACGCCGCCGCGCGCGTGATGCAGGGTGACGAGCTTGACCGGCTCGATGGCGTTGCCGGGCGCGCCGTCGCTGGTGACGGCGAGAGCCAGCGTATTGCGGCCGCGATGGTGCAGGATGCCCTCTGGGATCGGGAAGACGCGCTGCGGCCCGACATTCGCGACGAACTGGCCCATGTTCCAGCCATTGACGAAGATCAGGATGCGGTATCGGCCGGGCGAGCGCGGGGTCTTCGAATCGCCGATCTGGAGGCCGATCGTCGCGTCGTCGTTCTTGGGGACGGACAGGTCGAAGTCGGTGCGATACCAGCTGGTGCCGGCATAGGACTTGGCGTCGGACAGCCTGACCGCCTGCCACGCGCTGTCGGGGAAGCCCGGCAGCGTCCAGCCCATGCGCTCGCCGTAAAGCCCGCCATTGTTGCTGGGGCCGCGCGCGACGTCCCTCAACTCTTCGCCGCCCGCGCGCCCCTGGATCTTCCAGGCGATCGGCACGGCGAAGCTGTCGCCGCCCGCTTTCGCCAGCGATACGGAGATCAGCCCGCGCGGCTCCTTGTGCGCGTCGTCGACGTCGAGGTCCCAGTTATGGCCGTTCACCCGCACCATCGCGGCGAGCACATGTTCGCCGGGCGCCTGCGCCTCGGGGGGAAGCGCAAATTCCGCGACCCCGGTGGTGATAGGCCGGGGCAGGCCGCCCGCCAGTTCGTGCTGGCCGATCAGTTTCCCGTCGAGGAAGAGCTGCAGCATCCCCGCGCCGCCCGCGCCGTAATGGATCGTCGCGGTCTTCGCCTGTGCCGAGCCGGTGAAGCGCCCGCGATACCAGACATCGCCGTCATGGAAGCCGTACGCATCGGCGCCGAGATTGGGCTGGCCGGTGGGCGGCCGAATGGTCGCGACATTGCGCGCCGTGCCTGCGGCTGTCCAGCCGGAGTCGTCGAAATCGGGGCGGGCTTCGGGCGAACCCTCGGCATAGCGCCAGCGTGCTGCCATCAGGTCGGGCAAGGCCAGGGTTTGCAGCGCGGGCAGGGGGCGCTTGGCGATCAGGCTGCCGCTGGTCGAGCGGGTAACGGCCACCGCCTGACCGTTCCAGCGGATCGAACGGACGGCGCCCCAGACCTCCAGCGGTGCGGCCGTCTCGGTATCGCCGGTCAGGTCGAGCGTGCCGCCACGCACCGTCGCATGGCGGACCAGCGTGGGGCCACGTTCCAGCAGGCCGTCCTGCCGGAAGAAGCTCTGCCCCGCTGCCACGTCGCCGATCAGCAACAGCAGCGGTGCGCGGCCGCCGCCTTCTATCCGCACGCGGGCAAGCCCTTGGTGCGTATACGTCAGGCGAAGGTCGCCCTTGGCTGGATCGAAGGCATTCGCGACCTGGCCCGCAATCACGGTGACCTTGGGCGCGCTGGCATAGCGCAGCACGGTCTCGCCCGGCTCGTCCGCTCGACCGTAGAACAGCACAACGTCCTCCACACCGTGGCGGATCGTCGTCTGGAGTTCCGAGGTGGAATAGACCAGCCGCTGCCGTTCGAGGTCTACCCCCGCCACCAGCAGCTTGGCATCGCGGCCATGAAGTTCGCTGGCGAAGCTGTATCGCCCGTCCGGCAGGTCCGCGGTGATGGTGAAGCGTGCATCGCCGGTCGCGTTGGACGGCTTGGGCGCGACGAACAGCAGGCGCGCGTCGGTATCGGGATTGCGGTCGTGATAGACCTGCACCGCGTCGCTGCCGGTGATGGTGACCGGCGGCGCCTTTTCCAGCCGGGCGAGATCGGGCACCGCGCTAAGGAATTGGCCGATCTGCTTCAGCTCCAGCGCCTTGGGCCGCAGGTTGCGCGCCTCGTCGATCGCCGAGCCATAGTCGTAGGAGGTGTAGACCACCGGTGCGGGCAGCCAGCCCCAGCTGGTGCCGCCATAGCCCATATAGATGCTCTGGATCGCGATGCCGTTGGCGATGTTGGTGCCGTAGAAGACGCGCTGATAGCCCGACCCGCGCTGGATCGCGTTGCACGGATACATGCCGTTCGACCCCCAATAGTCGAACCAGCCGCCGCCGAACTCCGCGATGAAGCCGGGAGTCCTGGGCGAGGCACTCGCGCCCCCCTTCGCCCCGCCAGGACCGTACAGACCCCAGTCGGGAGCGGGGGCACCCTTGGTCGGCTTGTTGTCGACACCGCACACGCCGCCGGGATAGCCGTCGAAGGCGTACAGCTCTTGCGGGCCAGGCACGGTCAGCGGCACGTCCGAGCTTTTGGGGACCCAATAGCCGTTGCGGCCCTGGTCGTTGTGGAACATCGGCACGGTGATGCCGTCGGCGCGCGCCTTGTGGTACAGGTGCTGCATGTAGCGGCCCTGTGCGGGTGTGGTCAGCGCCAGCTCGTTCTCGATCTGGTGCAGGATGACGCTACCGCCGCGTCCCAGCTGATGCCGCGCGATGATCGGGTTGATCCGGTCGAGCCATTCGTCGATGGCGGCGAGATATTCGGGATCGTCGGTGCGCGCCTTGCCCGGCTGGTTGACCAGCCAGCCCGGAAAGCCGCCACGCGACAGCTCGGCGTTCACATAGGGCCCGGCGCGGGTGATGACGTAGAGCCCTTCCTCCTGCGCCATGGTCAGCAGCCGGTCGATGTCGCGGATGCCGCTGAAATCGTAGACGCCCTTTTTCGGGCTGTGAAAGCCCCAGTCGATATAGATGGCGACGGTGTTGAAACCGCTGGCCTTCATCTTTTGCAATATGTCCCGCCACAAATCGGGCGAGGGCAGGCGGAAGGGGTGGAACTCGCTCGACCAGATCAGGGTCGGCTTGCCGTCGATGCGCAGCGAATAGCGGTCGTAGCTGACGCGCGGCGCGGGCGGCGCGGCCTGCACCGTCGCCCCACTCGCCAGCAACAGGGCAGCGGCCAGGCTCATGCGAAATGGAACATCGGGGTCAAGGGCGCCTCGACCGGGCGGTTGCCCGGCTGGACCTCCATCAGGTCGGCCATATAATCCCACCAGCGCTGCATGACCGGCTGGCCGGGCAGGTCCTCGCGCTTGTCGTCCGGGCGCAGCCGGAGAACGGCGAACAGCGCGTTCGTCTCTTCGTCGAGGAAGATCGAATAGTCGTAGATCCCGGCGTTGCGCAGCGCCTCGGCCAGGTCGGGCCAGATCGCGTCGTGGCGGCGGCGATATTCCTCCGCCATGCCGGGCTTCAGCATCATGCGAAAGGCGATGGGGCGGGTCATGAATCGTCTCCGGGAATGGGCAGGCCATGGCGATGGGCGAAGGTCGCGAAGCGCGAGAGCCAGCTATGCGGCTTTCCGTCCGGGCCGATCAGGCGCGGGCCGTGGCCGCCCGTCTCGACGATATGGAGTTCGGCCGGGCGGGGCAGAGCGTGGACCGCCTGGAACATCGCGATGCTGTTGGCGACCGGCACGACCGGATCGTCGGCGGCATGGCCTAGGAAGGTCGGAGGCATGTCGGCGGGCAGGTCCAACTCGGCGGAATAGCGCGCGGCCAGGGCGGCATCCGCGTTCCGGCCCAGCAGCTCGCGCTTGGATTGGCCATGGGCGAAGCTTTCCGTCATGGTGATGACCGGAAAGAGCAGTCCGACCACCCTCAGCGTCGTCGGTTGGCTGTCCGCCGCGTCGATCGGGTCATAGGTCTTGAGCGCCGATCGGGCGGCGAGCCGTGCCGCGAGATGTCCCCCTGCGGAAAAGCCCATCGCCGCCACATTGGCCGGGTCGATGCCCCATTCCCCGGCCCGCGCCCGGATCACGCGCAACGCGCGCTGGGCATCCTGGAGCGGCGCATCGGGGCCGGCTGCCCAGCCGTCGTGGGGCAGACGGTAGAGCAGGTCGAAGGCCGTCACGCCCAGGCTCGCGAACCAGCGCGCGACGGGGGAGGGTTCGCGACCGACCGCGACCCGCGCATAGCCGCCGCCGGGGATCAGCAGGACCGCCGCGCCGGTCGGCTTGGCGGCCGGGCAGACGGTCAGCATCGGCGTCGCGACATGTGGCCAAGCAATGTCGTCGGCCGCGCCATTGGGCGACCGCTTGACGAAGCTGTCGGCCACCGGCGGGTTCGGCATCCCCGGCGGCGTGGCGGGCCAGATCGGAAAGCGGCTGGGCGCGGGCGCCGCCACCGCCGCGCGCGGTGTCGCGGCCAGCGACAGCCCGGCGGCGATCAGGGTGCGCCTGCCAAGTATCAAGGGGTCTAGCGTCATGGTCAGTTTCCAGCCGGTCGTTCGCTGCTGCGCATGGTGCTGGCCGCCAGCCTGACACTCTCTGGTGCGGGCGGCTGGCCGGGGTCGAAGGAAGGCAGTTCGCTGCGCACGAATCGCGCGAGCGCGGGCATCGCCCGCATCCGCTCGGCAATATCGCGGGCCAGCACCCAGGCACCGTAATTGTCGTGATGCGTCGCATCGCGCCCGCCGTCGTTGAAGGCCAGCGGCGCACGCGCCTGGCCCAGCGCCTCGTAGAAACGGATCGAGTCCGCATTCAGGTCGATCACCGGCACATGCTCTTCCGCACCGACCGCGCGGACGGTTTGCGGATAATCGCCGAGGGTCGGCCGGATATGCCCGTCCGCCGTCCATTGCCGCCGCTCGGGCGATGTGACCAGGATCGGCGTCACGCCGCGCCGCCTCAGCTCGGCGATATAGGTGCGCAAATATGCGCGATAGGTCGTCGCGGCCTCGGCATAGGTTTGCGGCCACTGCGCCTTCTGGTCGTTATGGCCGAACTGGATCATCGCAAAGTCGCCGGGCTTCGCACTCGCCAGCACCTTGTCGAGCCGCAGCTCGGTTAGGAAGGATTTCAGCGTCTCGCCCGACTCCGCGTGGTTGGCGACCGCTATGTCGGGGGCAAGGAACAGGGGCAGCATCTGGCCCCAGCTCGCCGCGGGTTCGGCGGGCTGGTCGGTGACGGTCGAGTCGCCCAGCAGGAAGAGCGTCGGCACCTCGACCGGCGCGACCGCCACGGTGCGCAGGGCGGGTGCGGGGCCGAGGATTTCCAGCGTCAGCCGATCGTCCCAGTTGAACGACCCAAGCTCGCGGGGCTTCAAGCGCACAGCGTCGCCGCCCGGCGCATTGGCCGGTGGCATGGCCAGTCGTGAGTCGCGGACATTCACGATGAAGCGTCGCGTGACGATCTCGCCCGGCCGGGTGCGTACCGCGTCCAGCATCAGGCGGCGATTCTCGGCCTTGATCGTCGTATCGGTCGCACGGGCAGGATCGCCCAGCGTCACCGTTATGGCATAATTGCCCGGCGGCACCGCGACCGAGAAAAGATGGCGATCGGCCTCATAGCCATAATCCCGGTCGAACCGCCGATCGGCCGCGACCGTGATACCGTCCGCATCCTGCACGCCGGGCGAGAGAACGAACCGATGCGTTACGGACTGCGACTGGGCGGAGGCGTTCATGGCCATGCCCAGCGCCGCGATCACGATCAACCGGCGCATGACGGCCCGCCCGCAGGCGTCGTGCGGGTCAGCGCGGGGCGATCCTTCAGGATATGGCGGGCGATGGGCAAATGGGTCTGGACCAGGCCGTTCGCGACCAGATCGGCGATCCTGCGCGCGCCCAGCTCGCTGAAATGCGTGTCGTCATCGACCGCGTCGGTATAGCCGGGCAGCCCTTCGCCCTTGGCGTAATGGAGATAATAGACACGCGAGCCGTCCAGCCCCAGCTGGTCGATCCAGCGTTCGGACAGGGCCGCGAGGTCGATCAACGGAACCTGTTCTTCGGCGGCGACGCGCTTTGCCGCATCCGAATAGGTCGGAAAGCTGGGGATGACATGGCCGTCCTTGAACACGCGCCGCGTGACCGGGGTCAGCAGTACCGGCTGCGCCTTGGCGGCGCGGGCCACCGCGATGAAGCGTTTCAGATTGGCTTCATATTCGGGGATCGGGGCATAGCGTTCGGGCTTGGCCTGATTGGCGTCGTTATGCCCGAACTGGATGAGGAGAGTGTCGCCCGGCTTCAGGTCGCGGGCGATGGCGTCCAGCCGCCCCTCGGCCATGAAGCTCTTGGTGCTGCGCCCCGCCATGGCATGGTTGGCGATCGTGACTTCCGGTCCGAAGGCGCAGCGGAGCATCGAGCCCCAGCCCGAGAGGGGATATTTCTCGGGCTTATAGTCCTGTGCCGTCGAATCGCTGGCGATGAACACGCGGGCGGGGGGCAGGTCGTGCGGGGCGGCCCCGGCGAGCCATAGCGGCAGGGACGCCACCAAGAGTCCGACAGTCGCCCGATGACGCCGCGCCATGCATCCGCTCCCTAGTCCTGCCTCGCGAACCTCTTTGCGATCCGCTTTCCAAGACTATGCGCGTATATCCCACATAGTGCAAGTGGACTTTGGCATTTGGGATAGATTCAGCGGCGATCCTTTTCCCGCCAGCCGAGATCGCGGCTGATCGCATGGGCGGTACCCAGCACGTCGCCGGTCAGCGCGGTCATCCGTTCGTCGGACATATATTGCGCCGCGCTCGACACGCTGATCGCGGCAACGATGCGGCCGCTCGCATCGCGGATCGGGGCCGCGACGCAGCGTATCTGATCCTCGTTCTCCTCAAGGTCATAGGCGCAGCCCAAGCCGACATAGCCGCGCATCCGCTCCAGCCAGACATCGTAATCGGGGGCGTTGGGATCGCCCGCGCGCTCCTCTTCGAAGCGTTGCCGCCAGTGCCGGGCCTCGTCGTCGAGCATCAGCGCCTTGCCTAGGCCGGTTGAGGTCATGGGCTGGCGGTCACCCACCCGGCTGGAGATGTCGACCCGCCGGCGGCCGGGAATCTTGTCGAGATAGAGCGCCTTGTCGCCATCGCGCACGCCCAGATGGACGGTATCCTCCGATGCGGCCGCCAGCGCCTCGATATGGTCGCGGCCGATCTGCACCACGTCCGCCTGCCGCTGCGCGAGGAAGCCCAGTTCCAGCAGCTTGGGGCCGAGGCGATAGCCCTGGCGCGGGGTGAAGATCAGGAAGCGCCGGTCGATCAGCGCGCTTGCCAGACGGTGCGTGGTGCTGCGCGTGAGGCCCAGCCGGTCGGCCAGTTCGGCCAGAGCGATCGGCCGGTCGGCGACCTCGTCGATCAGGTCCAGGCCGCGCAGCAGCGTCTGGCTGCCGGTCGGGCCCTTGGTCTCTCCGGCGTCGGACTTGGCGGATTTGGCGGATGCGGGCATCGGAAAATCTCTCCTGTCGCGCCGCAGACTCTGCTGGCGCGTACCATATTGTGGAAGTGTTTGCCTGTAGTGTGGGGCGCTGTCGAGGGTAATCAGCGGGATTCAGGCCAGAATGGTGTTTCCCGCACTTTGCCCAAGACCACATCGTCGAGAATGACGGGTGGCCGGGCGTCCACTCCGTCATGCGACAGCGTCAGCCGATCGACGTGCAAGCCCGCGACATGCCGCGCCCACAGGCCCCAGCTTGGCAGCGTGCCGAACATGCTCGGTTCCGGATAGGCTTCGGGCAAGGCTTCGGGCACATGCCGGCGATCCGCTTCCGTGCCCCCGCCGCGATACCGCAGCCTGATGCGGGCCAGCGTCACGTCGCGAATGGGATGGCCGCGCAGGCCGGCCAGGATCAGGGGATAGCGATGGTCGATCCCCGTCGCGGTGATGTCGGCCAGGGTGATACCCTGCATCGCGCCGATGGTTGTGCCGGCCGGTCCACGTCCGCGCTGGCCGAGTCGCAGGAAGATCGGCGCGCTGGTCACATCGTCCATCGTCAGCCGTCGTGCAGTGACGCCCTTCATGACGCCGCCGTCCACGGTCTCCAGCGCCAGGCCGCGGCTATGGTAGAAGCGGCAATCCTCGATCAGGATGTCGCGAAAATCGCCATTGCTCTCGGTGCCGATCTTGATCCGGCCGGTCGGCCCGTCCCGGTCGGGGGCCAGCAACTGCGTCGTGGCCAACCGACCGTCCAGCATCGTGCCGCGATCGTACCCCGACACCGCGCAATCGCGGATGACGATGTCCTCGACCGGCATCGGATTGCCCATCGCGAGGCTGCTCTTGATGACGATGGCGTCGTCATTGGGCGTGTTCACCCGGCACCGTGTGACCCTGGCATCGCACACGCCGTCCAGGTCGATGCCGTCGCGCTCGCTGTCGATGGTCAGCCGGTCGAGCGTCACATGGGTGCATCCGGTCAGCAGCACCGCGATGTGACCGCCACCGTCGATGGTCAGCCCCTCGATCGTGACGCCGTGGCAATCGCGCAGGCCGATCGCCTTGTTGCCTTGCCCGTGCATGGCCTCGAAGTCGGGCTCGAGCGCGGCGATGGCGGCGGGGCTCATGTCGCGCATCGACAAGGGGCGTTCGCCCAGCTGGGCGCGCCAGCGCGAGCCGGGGCCGTTTCGGGTCAGCCCGCGTCCCTTGATCCGGCCCGGCCCGCCGATGGCGACATCGCGCAATCCGTCGCCCCAGATCAGGCTATTGTGCCAGTGGCTATGCCCGAAATCCTGGTAGAGCTGTTCCCCGCGCGGTTCGGGATCGTCATAGCGGCCAGGATGGCGTGCGGGATCGGCGGCTTCGATCACCGCCCCCTCGGCCAGCCGGAGCGCGACGCCGCTCGCCAGCCGGATGGAGAAACAGAGATAGCGTCCGGCGGGCAGCGCCACCGTCCCGCCGCCGGTGCGTGCGACATGGGCGATGGCGCGGTTGATGGCATGATGGTCCAGCGTCCGCCCGTCGCCCCGCGCCCCGGCCTCGCGCACGTCCAGCCATTGCCGGGCATGGACCGGCGCGGCGAAGTCCATCGTCAGGGCCGCGTCTTTGCGACCTCGACTGAATAGACGTGGCTCGCGCCCTGCATGTTGGAACGGAAGACCAGCCATTTGCCGTCGGGCGTGAAATTGGCATTGGGCTCCAGCCGGTAATCCTGCGCTTTCATGTTGACGAGCTTTTCCGCCTCGAACACGCCGGGCTGGATCAGCGTGTCGGCATCGGGTGCGCGGATGCCCGCGACATCGGGAATGGCGCGCGGGCGGAGAAGGTAGAGCCATTTGCCGTCGGGCGCATGGGCGACCATCTCGCTATCGCCACCATCGCCGGAAAAGAGCGTGCCGTCGGGCGAGCTGTGGAAATGCACCGACCATTCATTGCGGTTCAGGTGATAGCGGGTCCGCTTGCCGCTCGCGATCTCATAGCCAGCGACCCAGAAATCCTCGCCGCGCGGGGTTTGCAGGTCGTACCAGATTGTCCGTCCGTCATGCGAGAACCATTCGTGCCCGGCAATCTCCATGTTCATGGTGCGGGTGTGGATCTTGCGCGGGCTGTCATTGGGCCGATCGACGCGCATCAGCCAGAGCCGGTCGACCTTGTGCCAAGGCCCCTCGTGACAGAACATCAACAGGCCCGTATCGGTCGGCGAGAATTGTAGATGATTGAGCCAGTCGGTCGCGCGGTGGACGATGCGCTTCTGGCCGGTGCGCGTGTCGATGACGAACATCGCCATGGGCACCCGCGCCTCCAGCCGCTCGTTCATCCGCACTTCCTTGGCCTCGGCATAGGTCAGCCGTTTGCCGTCTGGCCCGGTCGCCCGGTAATCGGCCTGATCGTAGCGGGCATCCTTCTTGGCGAAGAGGGCCAGCGTGTCGGACGATGCCTTGGGATCGGTCTCGACCCCGCCCAGCAGCGTTTCGTCGGCGTTGATCGTCTGGATGTCGCCCTGCGCGATCGTGGCAATCTTGCGGGCTTTACCGCTGTCGATATCGGCGGCCCAGATGGTCTTGGGCCCCTGACCGTCGGCGCTTTGCGTCTGGTAATAGACGGTCCGCGTCCGGTGGCCGGTGAAGAGGAGGCGGAACGGCCCCGCGATCGGCACGATGGTCTTCAACACGCGGGTCTTCAGGTCGACCGAAGCGATGCCCCTGGGCGTCGAGATCAGCAGCTTGTCGCCCTGCGGCGTATAGCCGTTGAAGTTGAAATAGAGGCTGGCACTGCCCGGCTCGTCCGACAGGCGGACGATGCGGTGGCCGGTATCGGGATCGACCCACTCGCGCGGTGGCGCGGTGTCCGCCGCGAGCGCGACGGATGGGGCCGCCAGCGCCAGCAGCATCGCTGCCCCAAGCCTCATTGCAGGTTCACATAAGCGCCGCCATCGACCAGCAGCGCCGCGCCGGTGACATAGCGCGCCATGTCGGAGGCGAGGAAGACGGCGGGCCCCGCCATATCCTCCGGCACGCCCAGCCGCCCCAGTGGCACGCGGCCTTCCATATATTTGCGCTTGGCCTCGTCGGCGAGGTCGTCCTTGTTGATCTCGGTCAGGATGGTGCCGGGGAGCAGCGAGTTGCAGCGGATATTGTGACGGCCGAGCGCGATGGCCGCCGACTGCATCAGCGAATGCAGTCCTGCCTTGGTCGGGGTATAGTGCGTCTGATACTCCCCGCCGACGAGCGCGGAGATAGAGGAGACGGCGATGATCGACCCGCCATGGCCCTGTTCGACCATCTGCCGCGCCGCCGCCTGGCACATATAATAGCCGCCATGCAGGTTGACCTGCATCGTCCGCTCGAACGTCTCGACCGGCATGTCGAGGAAGCTGTGGAAGGGGCAGATGCCCGCGTTCGACACCATCACATCGACCTTGCCGAACGCCTCGACCGCGCGGGCGATGAAGTCGGTGGCGGTCGCAGGATCGGCGACGTCGCCCTGGATCGCCACCGCGCGGCGGCCATGCGCCTCTATGCCCGCGACGCACTGCGCCGCGCCGTCCGAGTCGCGCGCATAGTTGATCGCGACATCCGCGCCATGTTCGGCCGCGCCGATGGCGATCGCCCGGCCGATGCCCGTCGAGGCGCCGGTGACGACGACGGTTTTTCCTTCCAGCAGCTTCACGGCCTTGCTCCTCATCCTGTTCGTCTGCTCACTTGGCCGACCGGTTTTTGCAAAACAACCGATTGACCTTCAGAGTCTCAACAATTAGCATCCTATTCCATAAAGTGAGAAAGTAAAGCCGGGAGGATCGGATGCGGGGCGGTTGCCAAAGGACGCAGGCCAGCGAGGGCGGGCGATGAGCCTGTCGCGGATCAAGCATGTCCGCGCCTTCGTCGCGCGCGGGGCAGGGGCCGATTATCATGACCAGGGCGCCGGCCACTGGATCGACGATCACATCGCCACGCCGATGAGCCGCTATCCCGAATATCGCCAGTCGCGGCAGAGCTTCGGCATCAACGTGCTCGGCACGCTCGTGGTCGAGATCGAGGCCGAGGACGGCACGATCGGCTTCGCGGTGACGACTGGCGGCGAGCCCGCCGCCTATATCGTCGAGAAGCATCTCGCGCGCTTCCTCGAAGGCCGCTCGCCGGTCGAGGTCGAGAAGATCTGGGACCAGGTGTATTTCTCGACCCAATATTATGGTCGCAAGGGGTTGGTCGTGAACGCGATCTCCGGCGTCGACCTGGCGCTATGGGATCTGCTCGGCAAGCTGCGCGGCGAGCCGGTCTATCACATGCTGGGCGGCGCGGTCCGTGACGAGCTGCAATTCTACGCCACCGGCGCGCGGCCCGACATCGCCAAGGAGCTGGGCTTCATCGGCGGCAAGCTGCCGCTCCATCACGGTCCGGCCGAGGGGCTGGAAGGGATGGAGAAGAACATCGCGCTGCTCGCCGACATGCGCGCCAAATGCGGTGACGATTTCTGGCTGATGTACGATTGCTGGATGGCGCTCGACCTGGATTACGCCACCCGGCTCGCGCACCGCGCCTGGAACGAATGCGGGCTGAAATGGATCGAGGAGGCGCTGAGCCCCGACGATTACTGGGCCTATGCCGAACTGCGCAAGAAGGCCCCGCCGGGCCTGCTCGTCACCACCGGCGAGCATGAGGCGACCCGCTGGGGCTTTCGGATGCTGATCGACATGGGCTGCTGCGACATCATCCAGCCCGATGTCGGGTGGTGCGGCGGCGTCACCGAGCTCATCAAGATCGCCAACTATGCCGACAGCCGCGGGGTGATGATGATCCCGCACGGATCGAGCGTCTATAGCTATCACTTCGTCATCACCCGGCACAATTCGCCCTTCGCCGAATTCCTGATGATGCACCCCGGCCCGACCGAGGTGGTGCCGATGTTCGCGCCGCAGCTGCTGGGCGAGCCGGTGCCGCAGAATGGTCGCATCCGGGCGAGCGAACTCGACAAGCCCGGTTTCGGGGTCGAGCTGAACGCCGACGTGCCGCTCCACCGCCCTTACACCCATTGAGGATTTTCCCATGAAACTCTGCCGTTATGGTCAAAAGGGCGTGGAAAAGCCCGGTATGGTCGATGCCCAGGGGCGCATCCGCGACCTGTCCGGCATGATCGACGATGTCACGCCCGCCATGGTCACGCCCGAGGCGCTGGATCGCCTGCGCAGCGTGGACCCCGAAACCCTGCCGCTGGTCGAGGGCGAGCCGCGCTACGGCGTGCCGGTCGCCGGTATCGGCAAGTTCATCGCGATCGGCCTCAACTATGCCGACCACGCCAAGGAATCCGGGCTGGAGCCGCCGCCCGAGCCGATCTTCTTCACCAAGGCGATTTCCTGCCTGACCGGCCCCAACGACCCGGTCATGATCCCCAAGGGCGCGGAAAAGACCGACTGGGAGGTCGAGCTGGGCGTCGTGATCGGCAAGACCTGTCGCTATGTCGAGGAAGCCGACGCGCTGGATCATGTGGCGGGCTATGTGCTGGCCAATGACGTGTCCGAGCGGGCGTACCAGAAGGAGCTGGGCAGCCAGTGGGACAAGGGCAAGGGGTGCGACACCTTCGGGCCCGTGGGACCGTGGCTGGTGACGCCGGACGAGCTGGGCGACTGCCAGGACCTCGACATGTTCCTCGACGTCAACGGGCGGCGGATGCAGACGGGCAATACCCGGACCATGATCTTCCCGGTGGCGGAATGCATCGCCTATGTCAGCCGCTTCATCACGCTGCATCCCGGCGATCTGCTCATCACCGGCACCCCGCCCGGCGTGGGCGAGGGGCAGAAGCCCGACAAGATCTTCCTGAAGCCGGGCGACACCATGCATTTGGGCATCGCCAAGCTGGGCGAACAGCGCCAGACCTGCATCCCTTTCGCGATGGAGCTTCCCCAGTGACGATCTACGGGGGGCGCTTTGCGGGGCGGTCCGCGATCGTGACCGGGGCGGCCTCGGGCCTGGGTTGCGAGGTCGCGCGCCGCATCGTCGCAGAGGGCGGCACGGTCGTGCTCTGGGATGTCGATCGCGACAAGCTGGCGGTGGCGGCCGATGTGATCGGCGCAATCCATTACGAGGCCTTCGACATCGCCGATGTCGCGGCGGTCGAGCGGGCGACCGCCACCAGCGTGTCGGTGCTGGGCAAGGTCGACATTCTGGTCTGCTCGGCCGGGATCACCGGCGCGACGGCCAGCGTGCAGGACTATCCGCTCGACAGCTGGCAGCGGGTGGTGGACATCAACCTGAACGGCGTCTTCTACTGCTGTCGCTCGGTGGTGCCGCATCTGCTGGCGAACGGCTATGGCCGGATCGTCAACGTCGCCTCGGTCGCGGGCAAGGAGGGCAATCCCAATGCCTCGGCCTATTCGGCGACCAAGGCGGGGGTGATCGGCTTTACCAAGTCGCTGGGCAAGGAACTGGCGGCCAAGGGCGTCATCGCCAATGCGATCACCCCGGCGACCTTCGAGAGCCCGATCCTCGCCCAGCTGCCGCAAAGCCAGGTCGATTACATGCGCGGCAAGATCCCGATGGGGCGGCTGGGACAGGTGAGCGAGACGGCGGCGATGGTCTGCTTCATGGCGTCGGAGGAGTGCAGCTTCACCACCGCCTCGACCTTCGACACGTCCGGTGGACGGACGACCTATTGATGATCCCGTTCGTCGACGCGCATATCCATTTATGGGATTTGGGGCGGCTGCGCTATCCGTGGCTGACCCCGCCCTTCGTCGATGACGGGCCGAACGGCTCGGTCGAGGCGATCGCGCGGACCTATCAGCCCGCCGATTACCGGGCGGAGATGGCGCGGTGGAATGTCGTCGGCGCGGTGCATGTCGATGCAGGCGCGCATCCCGGGGACGCGCTGGCGGAGACCGAATGGCTGGAGGGGCTGGCCAAGGATGACGGACTGCCGACCGCCATCGTCGCCTTTGCCGCGCTTGACGATCCCGATCTCGATGCGACGCTGGCGGCGCATGTCCGGCACGGTCGCGTCCGGGGGATTCGCCATATCGTCAACTGGCATCCCGATCCGCAGCGCAGCTACATGCCCCATGACGTGACGCGCG
The DNA here is from genome assembly GCF_913062585.1 of uncultured Sphingomonas sp. Classification (GTDB taxonomy): domain Bacteria; phylum Pseudomonadota; class Alphaproteobacteria; order Sphingomonadales; family Sphingomonadaceae; genus Sphingomonas. The sequence continues at coordinate 22,840 of NZ_CAJXWX010000020.1, forward strand.
ATGAAGCGTGGCAGCGGGGCTTTGCCCGGCTGGCCGCTTATGGCTTGTCCTTCGACCTGCAATGCTATCCCGCGCAGATGCCGGGGCTCGCCAATTTGATTGCACGGCATCCGGACATTCCGGTGATCCTGAACCATGCGGGCATGGCGGTGCCCGGCGATCCTGACGGCATCGGCGAATGGCGATGGGGACTGGCGGCGCTGGCGGCCTGTCCGAACGTCTCGGTCAAGCTGTCGGGCTTTGGTTTTGCCCGGCGCGACTGGACTCCTGCTTTCGTGCGCGACACGGTCCGCACCGTCATCGACCTGTTCGGCATGGATCGCGCGATGTTCGCCAGCGACCTGCCGACCGACCGCCTGTTCGGCAGCATCGACGCACAGATGGAGGCCTGTCATGCCGCCGTTATGGACTTCAGCGAAGAGGATCGCCGCGCGCTGTTCGGGCGTAACGCCGACCGCATCTATCGCATGGGACTGGGCTGCTGACCGCGCCCGTTTAAGAGACAGGATTTGGGAGTGAACCGCATGTACGATCGCACTTACTACGCCACCCACCCGGACATGATGGAGTGCGTCTCCAATGACGAGCTGCGCGACCGCTATCTGATCCCGGACTTGTTCCGCACGGGCGAATGCGTGCTGAACTACACCCATGCCGAGCGTTTCGTGATCGGCGGCGTGGCGGTGGGCGATGCGCCCGTGAAGCTGCCCGACCAGACCGAGCCGAAATCGGCCGCCGGGCACCCTTTCCTGGAACGCCGCGAGCTGGCCATCGTCAATGTCGGCGCGGTCGAGGGCCGGGTGACGGTGGACGGCGAAATCTTCACATTGGGCAACAAGGACTGCCTCTATGTGACGATGGGCGCACGGGAAGTCTTCTTCGACGGGCAGGGCGCGCGTTTCTATCTCGCCTCCTGCCCGGCCCACAAGGCGTTCCAGACCCGCAAGCTGGGCATCGCCGACGCCAATGCGCTGGATCGCGGAAGCCTGGAGGAATCCAACGAGCGGACCATCTATCAGCTGGTCATCCCTGGTGTCTGCGATAGCGCGCAGCTGGTGATGGGCCTGACCGTCCTGAAGCCGGGCAGCGTGTGGAACACGATGCCCCCGCACATCCATGAGCGTCGCAGCGAGATCTATTTCTATTTCGAGCTCGACAATCTCGACACCGACCGCGTCATGCACTTCATGGGTGAGGGCGAGGCGACCCGGCATCTGGTGGTGAAGAACGAGGAAGCGGTCATCTCGCCGCCCTGGTCGATCCATATGGGTGCGGGCACCAAGGCCTATGCCTTTATCTGGGCGATGGCCGGTGAGAACCAGGACTATACCGACATGAACGTGCTCGACATCTGCCAGCTGGCCTGAGCGCGATGACCCATCCCTTCGATCTTTCGGGGCGCGTCGCGGTCGTCACCGGCGCGAATACCGGCATCGGCCAGGCGATTGCGGTCGCGCTCGCCCAGGCGGGTGCCGATATCGCCTGCGTCGGCCGGACCCCCGCCGAGGAAACGGTCGCCTCGATCCGGGCACTCGGCCGCCGGGCGGAGATCATCTCCGCCGACCTGTCGACGATCGAGCCCGTCGACCGGGTCGTCACCGAGACACTGGAGCGGCTCGGTCGCCTCGACATCCTGGTCAACAATGCGGGCATCATCCGCCGCGCCGATGCGGTCGACTTTACCGAGGAAGACTGGGACGCGGTGGTCGACACCAATTTGAAGTCGGTGTTCTTCCTGTGCCAGGCGGCGGGGCGGCACATGATCGCGCAAGGGTCGGGGCGGATCATCAACATCGCCTCGATGCTGACCTTTCAGGGCGGGATCCGCGTGCCGAGCTATACCGCGTCCAAGTCGGGAATCGGCGGCCTGACCAAGCTGCTCGCCAATGAATGGGCCAAACACGGCGTCACGGTGAATGCGATCGCGCCGGGTTACATCGCGACCAACAACACCGCCGCCCTGCAGGCCGACCCGGTCCGCAACACAGCGATCCTGGACCGCATCCCCGCCGCGCGCTGGGGCAATCCGGCGGACCTGGGCGGGGCGGCGGTCTTCCTGGCCTCCGACGCGGCGGCCTATGTCCAGGGGCATATCCTGGCCGTCGACGGCGGCTGGCTGGCACGTTGAGATGACGGGCCGGTCGGGGCGTTCCCGATCGGCCGTCATATCCTGCCGCACGAGCGACGGTTGCGGGTCTGGCGGTGCGCGGCCTTTCCCGGTCGTCAGGCCGCCAGCGCGTAGCGGCGGCAATGATCGAGATAGCCGACCTCATGCCGCCCTGCGAGTGCCACGACGCTTTCCCATAGCCAATTGGGGGTATCGAGCGCGGCGCGGCGGTCCGCCTCCAGTATGTCCAGCCATTCCATGCGGCTCTTGTCGTCCATCTGCCGGGCATGGGCCTTGCCTACCACAAAGGCCAGGTGGCGCGCAGCACGGACCGCCTCGCTATGGCTGAACTGATCGACCTCCAGCTTCAGGTCTTGCGGGGTCAGCTCGCGGATGAAAAGCGACCGGCCGCACATCCGGACGGGCATCATCCGCGTGCCGAGATGGGGGGACAGCGCACGGGCGGCCGCGACGACGCGCTCGGCATTGTCCTTGGGCATCTTTACGCCGGGCGCGGCGGGGGCGATGGGATCAGTCGCTTCCTTCAGGTCGACCAGCGCATAGGACCAGCGACCCTTGCCGGTCTTCAGCGCGACGATCGCGGCATAGCGCAACAGGCCCAGCGAGCTGCATCCCTTCATCCAATAGGCCGCATCGACCAGCCGGACCTCGCGGTCCTGCGGCTTGCCCTTCAGCGACAGGATCATGGCGGCGACATGCTGGTCGGCGAACAGCGCGGTCAGGGCATCGCGTTCGTCCGGTGCCAGCTCCCAGAATTTTTTGCCCAGTGGAATGCGCGGCTCGACCGCGTCCAGCCGCTCCTTGGCAAGGTGCCGCCAACGCCGCCCCAGAGCCTCCCGCTCGACGCTGCGCACGATATCGGAATCGGGGCCGTTATCCTCGCCGCCCGGATCGGCGATGGCGGCGGCATAGCCGTCGACCATTTCCTCCATCATCCGCATCGTCACCACGCCGGGCAGGTCCGATCCCCGCGCCGCCGTCGCCAGCGAGAGGCCGAGCCGGATCAGGTCATGCGCCGGATTGCCGATGACCGCCTGGTCCAGATCGCGGATCTGGATCTCGACCGCGCCCTTTCCGTTGGCGAGCGGCCCCAGATTGCCGAGGTGACAGTCGCCGCAAATCCAGATGGCGGGCCCCTCCGGCACGCGGCGCGCGGCGGCCGACTCCGCCAGCCAGTCGTAGAATTTCGCCGTATTCCCCCGAACATAGGCATGGGCCGATCGGGCCATTTTGAGATTGCGTTTGGTCGTGAGAAGGTCGCGACGCTCGGCGGGCAGGGGCATGGATGATGGGGCCTCGTTCGGATTATCCTGGGATAACGCCGACCAAGGCCGAAAGTAACGAAAGATTGCTGGATTTCGCTGCCGCGTCGGCGACGCGACAGCGATTGGTATCTGGCCGGGCTATCGCTTGAGCAGTGCCACGAACTTCGATTCCGGACAGACGGCGCCGCAACCCGGCACCGGCAGTACGGCGACATATCCGGCCCCCGGCGCAAGGCTGCGTAGCTGATCGAGCGTCTGCGAGCGGTAGAGCGCGCGCACATAGCGCTGGCCCTTCGTATTGACCAATCGTTCGAAGATGATCGCACCGCCGGGAAGGGGATCGTCGGCGGCCAGGCGCGGCACCTGCCAATGTAGGTCCAGCAGCCCGCCCAGATTGGCGACATTGGTGTCGTGGCCCGAAATCATCGTCACCACCGGGCCCTTCTCGGCGGTGAGCGCATCGGCGATCAGGGGCGTCAGCAGCGCCAGATTGGCCTTGGCGATATAATGCGGCCGCGCGAGCAGCCGGAACTCGGTGGCATGAAATTCGGCGATGCGTCCGATGTCGGCGGGCGTGGCGCGACCCCAGCCGACCTCCGCCATGGATTTGCCCTCGGCATATTCCAGCAGCAGGATCTGCGCGGCGGTCGAGGCACGGTCGAGGGCGCCTGTCAATTTGGGCCGCTTGCCGGGTTCGACGGGGGCCAGGCCGCTGGGCAGATGCGATACGCCGCAGGACGGCGTCACCGGTGCGCAGAGAATGGTATCGAGCCGGGTAAGCAGCGGGCGGAGCCGGGCTTCCTCGGCCGCGATCCCGCCTTCGCCGCCTGCCTCGGACAGCACCGCCGCCCGCGCGGTCGCCGGATCGAAGGCGACGCCCGGCTGATCGAGCGGGGAGAATAGAGGATCGGGCTCGTCCTGCGGCTTGGCCTCGATCGCAATCGGGCAGCCGGGGGCGAGGGCGGCGGCATAGGCCCGCGCCGTCTCGATCGTGCGCTCGTCGCTATCGGCGACGATCCGCACCTTCGTGCAGCCACTGCGCGGCAACACACCCGCCTGGATCCAGCGGGCCCTGTCGTCCGTGCCGAGCAGCGCCACCCCTGCGCGACCATGTTCGGTCAGATAGCCGGGCTTGACCGACCAGCTGGGCCAGGGCGCGCTGGCGGTGCCGGCGGGCATCGGCGTCGCCTTGGTCGGCGGCCGTACGCCGTGGCGCATCACCAGCACGACGCGGTCGAGCTTCATACCCGCAGGCAAGGCCGGTTCCTGGGCAGCGACCGGAGCGGCGACGACCAGCGCGGCGCCGAGGAGGATGGACTTCATCACGACTGGGCTGATCCTCTAGAAATGGAGCTGGGCGCCCCAGCGGAAGCTGTATCCGTAACGTTCACGCTCGACCAGTTGCGCGCGTGTGCCGATATAACGCCGCCACGGCGCATCGGTGAGGTTCAGCGCCTGGCCGAAGAAGGTCAGCTGCGGCGTGACTTCATAGGACAGGTTGACGTCGAGCTGGCCGTTGCGGTCGGTATATTGGTCGGCCGCCGCCGTCGCACCCAGCGTGTCGAGATATTTCGATCGCAACGAATAGGCCGCCCGGACCGCCAGGCCATATTTTTCGTAAAAGACCTGCGCCGTGCCGACGTCGCGCGACTGGAGGAACAGCGGGAAGCGCCCGCTGCGCCCGCCGGGGATATTGCCCTCGCCGTGTCCGGTGATGTGCGCATAATTGGCCGACACGCCGAACCCGTCCAGCACGCCGGGCAGGAAGGTGAAGCGCACCTGCATATTCGCCTCGATGCCCTGCAGCACCGCCTGGTCGACATTGGTCGCCTGCGTCACGGTCACGCCGGTCAGCGCCTGCCCGGCAAAGGTGCCGTTCACGTTCAGTGTCGCGCCGGTATAGATTGGATCGTCGATATGCTTGTAGAAATAGCCGAGCGAGATCAGCCCCTGTCCGGGCAGATAATATTCGATCGCGCTGTCCAGATTGATCGCCTTGTAGGGCTTCAGGTTCGGATTGCCGAGGGTGACGCTGTTGGGCGACGTCGTCTGGTCGACCAGCACATAGGGGGCGAGATCGGGATAGTTGGGCCGGCCGAGCGCGGTGGTCGCCGCGGCCCGGACGATCAGGCCCTCGGTCACTTCCCACTTGGCGTTCACCCCGGGGAAGATGTTCGTGTAATCCTTCGACCCGAACGCGTTATAGCCGCTGTTGAGCGCGGTCGTGGCGGTGATCAGCTTGCCCTTGCTCCGGTCGCTCGTATGCTCGACGCGGACGCCCGGCACGATGGTAAAGGCGCTGAAATGCGCCGTCGCCATCGCATAGCCCGCCCAGATCCGCTCCTGCACGTCATAGTCGTTGGCCAGGCTATTGGCGCGGCTCGACCCGATATTGGCGGTGATGATGCCCGGATTGGCGGCGATATAGGCCTGGCCCGCATCATATCCGACCCGCACGGGGAAGACATACCGGTCGTAGAAGCTGGTGTCGCCCAGATAGGCGACATTGGCCAGCGTGAAGGTCCGGCCGCTGGTCAGCCCATAGGTCAGATAGTCGCGGTCGTTGGTCTTGTGCCGGTCGAGATATTTGACGCCCAGCTTGATGCTGCTGTCGTGGCCGATCGCGAAGGGCAGGGTCAGGTCGGCGCGGCCCTGCCACAGCGTCTCAACGGCGTTGCGGTGGTCGTAATTGACGCTGTTGAGCGAATAGGCGGTCTGGTTGGCGTTGGGCTGGACCGTCGGGATGAAGTTATAGGGGGTATCCGACACGTCATAATTGACGGTCAGCGCGCTGCCGCCGGTGCGGAAATTATATTCGGAGCGCAGCGGATCGCGCTTCTGCGCCCGCGTCCATCCGCCCGCCAGGTCGAGCGCGGCGTCGCCGAGCTCAAAGCTGCCGCCGCCCTGGACGGACTTGGTATTGTCCGTCTCCTGCCGCCGCCGCACGCGCTCGCTGCCCCGGCCTCGAAAGGTGCCGGTCGTCGCGCTGGTCGCCAGCACGTTCGACTGGTTGTCGATGATGAGCTGGTCGCGCGTCTCGTTATCGTCGAACCGCGAAAGCGTGCCGCGCAGGAACAGCTTGACCGCATCGGTCGGACGCCAGTCGAGATTGAGGACGACGCCCTGCCGGGTACGGACCAGGTTATAGTCGCGCAGGCCCGCCTGATCGGGCAGGACGACGCTGGGCACCGACGATCCGGCAGCGGTGGTGACCGAACGCCAGTTGGTCGAGCCCTGGAAATTCTCGGACTCGATCGGGCGGTGCGAGTAATTGACCGACAGGACCGCACCGAATTGCTGGTCCCGGCCGAAGCGTCCGCCGACCTGGACATCGCCCTCATAGGGATGACCGCCGTTCAGGTGATAGGCGCCATATTGTGCGCGTGCGTCGGCGAACAGAGGTGCCTTGCGATCAAAGGCGGTCAGGGTGCGGATATTGACCTCGCCGCCGATCGCATTGGCATCCTGATCGGGGGTCAGCGACTTGGTGACGATCACCGAGTTGATGAGCGCGGAGGGGATGTCGTCCAGCTTCACCTGGCGGCCGTCCGGCTCGGGCGCGGGCAGCGTCAGGCCGTTGAGCGTGACGTTGACCAGGTTCGGATTGACGCCGCGGATGATGACATAGCGGCCCTCGCCCTGGTCGTTGGCGACCGACAGGCCGGGCAGGCGGCGTACCGCCTCGGCGACATTCTGGTCGGGCAACTTGCCGACATCATTGGCGTAGAGCGCCTCGACGACGTTATCGGCCTGGCGCTTCGCCTCGATGGCCTTTTTCTCACCCTGGGCGGTGCCGACGACGACGATTTCCTGGCCGTCCTTCGCATCGGGTTCGGCCGCAGGGGACGTGGTGCTGGCGGTGCTCGCCACCATCTGCGCCTGGGCGGTGTTCGCCGACAGCATGCCGAGCGCGGAAACACCCGCGAGCAGCGCGAAGCTCTTCATGTCTCAAATCCCCCATCGCCGCATATCCGGCTTTGTCGGGGGCGCTACGACAGATTGGCGACAAAATGGGGAAGGGTCGGTTACCGGTTCGTGACAATCGGCGGGCGGCTATGGTCGTATCATATCTGCCATAGCCACCCACCCGCCATCCTTACCGCGTGAAGCGCAGCCCCACGAAGAAGGTGCGGCCGATCACGTCATAGACGCCAGCCTGATAGCTCAGCTCGAAATTGGCGCCGCCCGCCTCGGCACCCGGAATACGCGGGGGCTTGCGGTCGAAGGCGTTGTTCAGGCCGCCCGACAGCTCCATATTCTTGGTCAGGCGCACCCAGCCGAAAAAGTCGTTGTAGAAGACGTTCGGCGTGAAGACCGGGTCGTACTTCGCCGCCGTGATCGTGGTCGCCGCCTTCATCGGCGAGAAGTGGCGCAGCGTCCAGGTCGTGCCCCAGGTCGGCTGCGAATAGGTGGTGCGGATCACGCCCTTCCAGGTCGGGCTGCCGAAGACGCCGCGATATTCGGTGATCGTGTTCGGATCGCTGGGGTCGAGCGTGTAGCGGCGGTTGAGCAGCCGGGTATAGTTGGCGTTGATCGACAGATTGCCCGCCCCCGCGCCCAGGCCGAACCGCTCCAGATCGGTGGCATAGGCCAGGCCGAAGTCGATGCCGCGCGTCAGATACTGCGCCAGGTTCAGCTTCTGCGTGACCACCGACTTGATGTTGTTGCCCGCGTCACGGGTGACGAGCGCGCAGAATACGTTGGTCAGGCTCGGCTGGTCGACGCACTTGTTGATGATCGTCTGCGCGCCGAAGGCGTCGATCGCGTTGCGCAGGTCGATGTCGTAATAGTCGACGGTCAGCGACAGCCCGCGGATGAAGCGCGGCTCGATCACCGTGCCGACGGTCAGCGTCCGGGCGGTCTCGGGCTTCAGCGCCAGATTGCCCTTCGAGATGATGTCGCGATAGATCCAGTAGTTGCTCAGGTCGCTGGGGTTGATCGCCTTGCAGTTCGGCGCGGTATATTGCGTCCGGGTGATCCGGTTGGCGAGATTATAGGCATTGCAGGGATCGGTCACCCACATGCCGCCGACGCTGCTGGCGGTGAACAGCTCGCCGATATTGGGCGCGCGGACCGCTTGGCCATAGGTGGCGCGGAAACGGATATCGCGGATCGGCGCCCATTCGCCGCCCGCCTTCCACGTCGTGGTCCGGCCCGCCGTACTATAGTCCGACAGGCGCACCGCGCCGTCGATCGACAGGCTGTTGAAGAAGGGCGTGTCGCGCAGGATCGGCGCATGGAGTTCGCCATAGGCTTCCTTGACGCTATAATTGCCGATCAGCGGCATCTGCGTCACGCCCAGGGTCGGGTCGTATTTCGGGCTGTCGGCGTTGTATTCCGCCGATACGCCGATGTCGTTGCGCTCCTTGCGATATTCGGCGCCGATCACCGCCTGGACCGCACCACCTGGCAGGTCGAACAGCCCGCCCGAGACATAGCCCGAGGCGACCTGCTGCGTCATGGTCGACTTGGCCCAGCTCGACGTGTACTGGATATAGTTGATCATCGGCTGGGTCAGCGTGACGAACGGATTGATCGGCACGCATCCGTCGTTCGGGCTGGTCAGCGTGCTGCGGCAGATCGCATTGCCGCGCGCGTCGGTCGTCGAATCCAGGCCCTGATACCAGCGGGCATAGGAGGTGGCGTTGAAGTCGCGCACCTGCTGCTCGGACCGCCCATAGGAATAATAGGCGGTGTAGTTCCAGTTATGTGCGAGCAGGCGGAAATCGCCCTCGGCCCCGGCGACCGCCTGAATGGTCTTGCGGCGATACTGGGTTTCGGGCGTGCCGACCTCCATCACGCGCCGGGCGAAGTTGACGCCGCCGGCGGGCACGGTGCCGCCCGCCGCCTGGCGCATCTGGTCGGTGATATAGGGGCTGTCAGCCGGGACGGCGTCATAGCCGAAGCCGGTCAACGGCGCATAGGCCGCGGTGGAATAGTTGCGGGCGAAGCTGACATTGCCGAACAGCTTGAACGCATCGCTGAAGTCGTAATGGCTGGCGACGCGGGTCGAGAAACGCTCCGAGGGCACCGACAACAGCCAGCCGTCATAGCGGCCATGATATTCGCTGCCGTCACCCGCCAGCAGCGTGCCGAGCGCTTCGCTGGTATTGGCCATATTGACCGACTGCGGGTTCAGGAAGCCCGCCGGACCCAGATTGGGCGCGCGCAAGCTGCCATTGGCCGCGACGGCATAGAGCTGCTTGTTGAGGATGACCTGCGCCGAGTCGGACGAATAGATGTTATAGTTTCCATCATAGATGGAGTATTTCGTCGCCTCCTTGGTCTTGCCGTAATAGGGATAGCCCTGCGCCGTCCAGGGGCGGTCCGCACCGCTGACCAGACCCGGCTGGTTGTCGTAAAAGGCGTAGAAGGTGACATTGCCGCGACTATCGGCAAAGTTGCTGCCCGCCAGCAGGTCGAAGCCATATTGGTTCATGTCGTCGCGGGTCGACGCATTGTAGCGGAAATTGGACTCCAGTCCCTGGAAGTTCTTCTTCAGGATGAAGTTGGCGACGCCCGCGACCGCGTCCGCGCCATAGAGCGCGGAGGCGCCGCCGGTCACGACCTCGACCCGCTCGACCAGGCTGGAGGGGATGTTGCTGAGATCGACCGCCGAGGTGCCCGGGATCGCGGGCACCTGGCGATGGCCGTCGACCAGCACCAGCGTGCGCTGCGTACCCATGCCACGCAGGTCGAGCGCGTTGATGCCGGCATTGCCCGCCAGATTGCTGGTCTGGTTCGTCTGGGTGATCGCCAGTGCGGGCAGCTGGTTGACGACGTCGGTGATCTGCTGCGACCCGACCGTCCGGATGTCGGCGGCGGTCACGACCGCGACGGGCGAGGGGCTGTCCTTCGCATCGCGGCGGATGCGCGACCCGGTCACCAGCACTTCGCCGCCGTTACCCGCATCGTCGGTCGAGGCCTGGGTTTGGGTTGTCTCACGCTTCTCGGTCTGCGCGCACAATTGCTGTGCATAGAAAGCGCAGCCGAGCATCAAGGTCGTGCGAAACGCACTTTTGCGAACAATCATGTCTCTAGCCCCCTTAAGTATTTCGTATACTGAATATGCAGCGGGGCGATCGAGTCAAGTGACATATTGGGAATGAAGGGGCGATTTCCGGCTTCTATTTCGGCAGCAACCCGCTGGACGAACGGCCGCCGTCAGGGTCGGGCGCGTAGCCCGGAGCGAAGTGATCTCACCCCTTGGCGGCGACGGCGCCCAGTTCTTCCAGGTCGAGATCATGCTCCAGATCATGGAGCGTCTCGTCGTCGATGCGACCGGCGCGGTGAAGTCGGACCAGCTCGACGCGCCCGGCCGCGACCGCGGCGATGATGACGTCGAAATGGCTCGCGATCGCCGCCTTCAGTTCCTCGGCGGTGCCCTCGAAGCTCTGGCCCGCTCGGGCCCGCGTCTGGTAGCGTTTCAGCAGCTGTGGGTGGATCAGCTGCCCGGCCTCGTCATGGGCGATGCGCTCGACCGCCGCCAGTTGGGCCCGGAACATCGCCTGTTCGGCCGCCTGCAAATCCAGCGGGGGCAGGGCGGCCGGGTCCTCGGCGGGGTCGGCGTGACGGATGATCCAGCCGAGCGAGGTTCCCTGCAACAGGACGGTGACGAGGATCACGATAAAGGCGGTCACGAGCATCAGGTCGCGCGCGGGCATCGCCTCCGGCAAGGACAGCGCGACCGCCAGCGTGACCACGCCACGCATCCCGGCCCAGCTCATGACGAGCGCCGCGCGCGGGCCGAGCGGTCGGGCCTGGTGCCATCCGAGACGGCGGAGGACCGCGACCAGGCCATCGGTGCCGAAGACCCATGCAAAGCGCGCGACGATCACCGCCAGGACGATCATCGACACGGGCCACGCCATGGTGTCGAAGACGACGCGCAGGTCGCCCACCCGCTCCAGCAGGCCGCGTAGCGACAGCCCGATCAACGTGAAGACGGCGGCCTCCAGCAGGAAGACGAGCACATGCCAGAAAGCCAGCGCGCGGATGCGGACGCTGGCGCTATACACGACATGCTGGTGCCAGCCGCAGGTCAGGCCCGCAGTGACGACCGCGATCACGCCGGAGACATGCAGCATTTCGCCGACGATATAGGCACTCCACGAGACCAGCAGCGTGGCGGCGATCATCAGCGTGTCGTCGCCCAGTCGCCGGAGCGCGACGACCCACAAGGTCCCGATCGCCGCGCCCACCGCGATGCCGCCCAGGACCAGCAGGAAGAAGCTGCCCGTCGCGGCGCCCAGGGAGAAACTGCCGGTCAGCACGGCGGCGACGGCGAAGCGGAACAGCACCAGCCCGGCGGCATCGTTCAACAGGCTTTCGCCCTCCAGCAGGGCGGACAGGCGGCGCGGCAGGCGGACCTGTTGCAGGGCGGCGCGTGCCGACACCGCATCGGGCGGCGACAGGATCGCCCCCAGGGCGACGCAGGCGGCCCAGGGCAGGGTGGGCACCAGCAGCTTGGTGACGATGGCGACGACGGCGGTGGTAAAGAACACCGCACCGATCGCCAGCGACAATATGCCGACCATATGACGGCGGAACGGCGCGATGGCGGTGAACCAAGCGCCGTCCATCAACAGCGGCGGCAGGAACAGGACGAGGACCAGTTCCGGGTCGATCGCGATGCTGGGGAGCCCCGGCATGAAGGCCAGCGCGCCGCCCCCGACGATCAGCGCGGCGGCGGGCGGCAACGATAGCCGCTGGGCGAGATAGTGCAGCACCACCACGACCAGGAACATCGCGATGATCAGTTCAAAGCCTTGCGCCGCACCCATGATGTTGTCCCCCCGTTGCCGGATCGGGGCAAAGCGCAAAATCGGCTTTCGATCAATAGGTTCGGGCCCTGGTCGGCCGGTGGCGCCCGATCACTTCGCCCGGACGGTCCGATCGGCGCGGTAGCGGAGCAGGTCCTCGACCGCATCGGTCTGAAGCAGGCGAACGCCCTGGTCGGCCAGGCGGCCCCAGACGCTCTCGGGATCGTGACGGGCCTCGGGGTCGCCGCCCATGCCGGTGACGAAGCCCTTGAACAGCGTATTGATCCAGACCGGCACGCCCAGCGCCCGAGCCTGGGTCATGACGGCAGGCAGGGTGGTCACGGGCAGGACCGGCAATTCGATCGCAATCGGCTTGACCGGCCCGCGCATCTGGTCGGCGATGATCTGCGGCACGTCACCGGCCTGGCGGTCGGTCGTGATCGGGATCACGGCGAACGGCACGCGATCATAGGGGGCGATCGAGGCGAGCGGTACCGAGGCGATCCCGGCAAAGGTCTTCACGATCACCCGGTCCTGCGCACCCGCCCGGTGCACGGCGTCGACCACCTCGCCATAGACGGCGTCCTTCACGTCCAGGTTCAGGACGATGCGGTCCTTGGCCAGTGCCAGGATTTCGTCGAGCGTGGGCACCCGCTGATCGGTGAGGGGCGTCGATGCCCCGCCTTCGTCCTGGCGCAGGTGCAGCGCCTTGATCCGGGCGAGCGAGAGGTCGGCGACCTTGCCGGTGCCGTCGGTGGTCCGGTCCACGCTGTCGTCGTGCATGATGACCAGATAGCCGTCGCGCGTGCGTCGTACGTCCGTTTCCATGACGTCGGCGCCGAGCTTCGCACATTGCATCAGCGCGGCGGGCGAGTTTTCCGGCGCGGTGCCGAAGCCATGGCGCGGCGCGGCCTCGTGGCAGCCGCGATGCGCGATCACGATCAGCCCGCCCTTGGGGTCGTGGAGGCGTCGCAGGGTTTCGACGGGGTCGGCATGGGCGGCGGAACAGGCGCACAAAGCGAGCGCGGCGACGAAAAGCGGACGGAACATGGCGGGCTTTCGGAATAGGGAGCAGGGCGGGGCGACCGACGGGCCGCCCCGGTCAACAGGTCAGCGGACGCTCACCACTTGCGGCTGACGATGAAGCGGACATTCCGGCCGAACAGCGGACGACCGAAGATCGCGGTCGGCACGCCCTGGCCGAAGCGGTCGCCCGCCGTGTTCCCCTCGGTAAAGCCGTGCGCGTTGGTGACGTTGTCGCCCACGACCTGGAACTGCCACGGCCCCGACGACACGATCCCGCCCAGCCCGAACGACCCATAAGCGGGCAGCGCGGTCGTGTTGAAGAAGTCGGTATAGCGCTGGCTGACATAGTCGTAGCGGCCGTAGATGCTGACATCCGCGCCCCCGACCTGGAAGTCGGCGGTCGGCCGGACGTTCAGGAACAACTTGGGCTCGCGGACGATCTGCTTGCCGTTGGCGCGGCTGCCGTCGAGGCCGGTATTGCTGCTGAAGTTCAGGTAACGCGGGTTCTGGACCGTGACCGACCCGGCGAGCGAGAAGGGTCCGGCCAGCTTCAGGCGACCATCGGCCTCCATGCCCTTGGTCTCCGCGGTGCCGATGAAGTTGGTTGTCACGTCGGCGCGGCCGGTCGCCGGGTTGAAGCCCGCAAAGCTCGCGTTGAGCGGATCGAACTTGGTGTAGAAGCCCGTGACGTAGAGATAGGACCGGCCCGAGGCGAGCTTCACACCCGCTTCGTACAGCTTGGCCTTGGTCGAGACGATGGCGGGCGTCGGATAGTTGAAGGCGAGTGTCGTGTTCGGCGGCACCTCCAGCTGCGACGCGCGCAGATACATGCCGATATGGCGGCTGACGTCGAAATTGGCGCCGACGGTCCAGTTGGTCGCCTGCTGCTTCAGCTTCAGCGTGCCGATGCCGCCGGTGAAGCCGCGCGTGCTGTTGTCGGCCAGCGTGGTCGCGTCACCCAGATTGTACGAGCCGGTTAGGCGGGCATAGCCGCCATAGCTGTACCATTCATGCCGGATCCCGGCGTCGAAGCGCAGCCGGTCGGTGATGTCCCACGTATCGGTGCCGTAGAGCGCGATCACCTGTCCCTCGACGCTGCCCGCATTGAGCGACACGGCATCGTTCAGCGAGCCGCGATCGGTCACATAACCCTGGACCGCGCCGTTCGCCGAATAGGCGGCGAGGTCGAGCACCTTGGGCTGCGACTTCACCTGGATCAGATAGTTCTGATAGGCGGTGAACATCTTCTGGCCCCAGGCCGAGGCATAGGTGCCGATACGGATGTCATGGGTGCCGATGCCGGTCTCGAACTTGCGCGTGACCGACAGGTCGCCCTGCGTCGAATAGAAGTCGGTCTGGATCGAGCGATATTGCGCCTGCATCACCAGTCCGGAGTCGGTCGAGGGATCATAGGCGGTCAGGCCGTTGGTCCCTGCGATGCTATAGCCCATGCGCGCGACGCCGGGGCCGAACGCGCTGGTCGCCGCCGCCAGATAGCCATTGGCGAAGCTTGCGCCGTCGACCGGGTTCGAGGTCGAGTAGAAGGCGTCGAAATGCACCTTGCCCATGGTCAGCCCGCCCTTGGCGGAGACGTGCCAGTCGCCATGATCGCCCTCATAGTCGAAGGCGACATTGCCGAACTGGATGTGGCGGCCATTGGCCAGGTCGCCGCGCTGGGTCTGGATCGTGCCCGAGGCATCGCGATAGCGGATCGCGACGTTGCGCAGGTCGGGCGTGTTCAGCGTGCCGTTGAAATAGTCGAGATACTTGTCGAGGCTGACCGATGGATTGCGCGGGTCGTTGGTCGGGATCGACAGATAGAAGACATTGTGGTCGTCGGTATACTGGCCGGAAAGCTTGATGAAGCCGTTGGGCAGGTCATGCTTGATATTGGCGCGGATCTGGCCACCGCGGTCGCTGGGGAAGCCGGAGTCGCGATAGCCGTCATGATAGCGGATGAAGCCGCCGACCGCATAATAGGTGTCCTGGTTCAGCGGGCCCGCCTGATAGGCGTCGAGCCGGTAATAGCCGGTGTCGCCGACCGTCGCCTGCACCTTGCCCCGCGTGGTGTCGGTGCCAGTCACGGTGATGACGTTGGCGATCGCCGCCGCCGTGCTGGCATAGATCGGCGCCGGACCGCCGCGAACCACCTCGATCCGGTCGGTCATCAGGTCCAGGCGGTTCATGCCGTCGCCCTGGTTGAAGAACCAGCCGTCCAGTTCCTGGAACAACGGCAGGCCGTCCTGCTGGTAATAGAGGAAACCGCGATCGGTCGGGATGCCGCGCACGCGGGTGATGTTCTGCACCTCGCCGCCGGTCGCTTCGACATGGATGCCGGGCAGCGTGCCGATCAGGTCGGTCGTGCTCTTGGGCGCCAGCTTCTGAATGTCGTTCTGCGACAGCGAATTGACGGCATAGGACACGTCGAAACGCCGCTGCTGGCGCGCGGAGCCGGTGACGATGATGTCCGAATGGTCGGTTTCCTTCGCGGTGCTTTCCGGCGCGCCCGACGCGGCGGCGGCCTGATCCTGTGCGAAAGCGGGCTGGGCGGCGAACGGCGCGATGCCAAGGGCCGCGCTCAACAGCAATTTGGTCTTCATGGTAACCCCCATTGGTCGGAATGAGGGGGCCCTTGGGCGTGAAGGATGACAATTTTATTTGCTTACATGTAATTAAATCGCATGGAGCGCGGACGTCACAGCATGGACCGGGATCATCGCGGCGCCGATGACCACCGCCCGGCTGCCGATAGACGAGGCCAGGATTTCGGGCAGCGTCGAGCGATAGCCGTCCTGGCGAAGCCGCGACCGTTCCGCCAGGCCCGAGGCGATCCGTTGGATGAGCGGTAGGGGAAGCGCACCGGATATCACGATCGCGCCGGGGTCGAACCAAGCGGTCCCGCTCATGACGGCCAGGTCCAGCTGCGCGATCACCCGGTCGGTCCAGGCGTCGATCAATGGGCCTTGGCTGTCCAGCAATCCCTCGATCTCGGCCAGCGAGTCGATCGCGATGCCGGCGTCGCGCAGCACATGGAGAAGGTCGATCCCCGAGGGGCGGGCATGATGGCCGGGAAAGAGCCGTCCGACCTCTCCGGCATTGCCATATTCGCCCAGGAACAGTTCGCGCTCGGTCATGATGCCCCCGCCGATCCCATGGCCGAGGAACAGCGTCAGCACCGACCGATAGCGACCGATGACGCCCGGCTGATAATATTCCGCGAGGGTCGCCGCGCTGGCATCGTTTTCGATCCAGACGGGCATGTTCAACGCATCGCCCAGCGTCTCGGCAAGCGGCAGCTCGTTCCAGCCCGCCACCCGGTCGACGACCACGCGCCGCGTCCGGTCGCCCGGCAGGGCATAGCCGGGCACCGCGACGCCCAGCCCCAGGAACTTGCCGCGCATGAAGCCATGGGTCGCGGCGATCGCCTGCAACCGCGCCTCGACGGTTCGGGCGAAGACACGCGGATCGGGGCTGTCGAACGGCGTCGTGTCATGCACCAGCGGCACCCCGCGAAAGTCGACGATCACCAGTTCCAGCCAGCCGGGATGGGGCGTCGCGCCGATCGCCCAGCCGCCCTGGCCCGACACGGTCAGCGGCACCATCGGCCGACCGCGTGCCGGCGCGTCGCGCGCGTCCATCTCCTCGACCAGATCGAGCGCGAGCAGCGACTGGGTCAGCCGCGTCATCGTCGCGCCGTTCATGCCCAGCAGGTGCGCCAGCCGGGTGCGCGGGGCCCCGCCTTCGATCCGCAACTGCATCAGGATGCGGCGCTGCGGCTCGCTCAACAGGATTTGCGGGCGATGGGGTCGGGACATGGGCGGGCGATATATTTCCACCATGTCAAATAAATGAAAGCGATATGCGATAGAGGCGGCGGATCATGGCCTCGCTAGGTTCCGACATCCCCGTCCCGTCCTCGCATTCCCTGGCCATGCAGGTGGCGTACAGCGCCGCCAATCTGGGCAAGAGCGTGGTTTGGACCAGCTTCGACAGCATCATGCTGTTCTACCTCGTCTCGATCGCCGGATTCGGGCCATTGTCGGCAGCGGCCTTACTCGCCGCGGCGTTGACATGGGACGCGCTGTTCGACCTTCAGGTCGCGCGCTGGGCGGATCGGCGGGGCGATCGGAACCGCCTGGCCAGGCTGGTGCTGTTCGGCGCGCCGCTGTGAGGGATCGGCTTTTGGTGCATCTTTCTGTTTCAGGCACCGGGCGCAATCGCGACGGCGATCATCGCGTGCCGTGTCGGCTATTCGCTGTGCGATGTCGGGCACAACACGCTGCTGATCCGCGTCGCGCGCGCGCCGGGCGATGCGGCGCGGGTATCGGGCCTGAGGCTGTTGTTCAGCGCGGGCGGCGTGGCCCTGCTTGCCCTGGTATCCGGGTGCAGCCTGTCGCTGGCCGCACCGGAGGCGCAGCGCCATGCCTTTGCGTCCGGCGCGGTCTTTGGTGCCTTGTTGTATGTCGGGACCCTATTCGGTGCGATGCTGGCGACGCGCAACCTGGCCCCGCCATCCGTCGGGACTGGCGGACCACGGGCGATCGTGCCGCTGCGCAGCTATTGGCGGAACGCGCCCTTTCGCCGCCTGCTGTGCGTCATCGCGGTGCAGGCCGCCCTGGTGCCCCTGTTCCAGCGGGCGCTGCCCTTTTTCGGGCAGGCCGTTCTGGCCGATGCCAGCTGGGCGGGGCCTGCGTTGCTGACCGTGACCATCGCCCAGTCGCTGGCGCTGCCCGGGTGGATGATGCTGGCGCGCCGGTGGACGTCGCGACGGATCGCCATGACGGCCTATGGCATGACCATCCTGGCGATGGTCGGGATGACCGTCATGCCGATCGGCCTATGGGGAACGGGTATGCTGACCCTGCTCGGCGTGTCGATGGGGGGCATGAACCTGGCCATCTGGGCGCTGCTCACCGAGACGGTGCAGCAGTCGATGGCGGCGGGGACGCAGGAGGAGGGGACGCCGGTCGGGCTGTTCCTGGCGGTGCTCAAGGGGGCAGCAGCGGCCGGGAACCTGTTGTTCGGGGCCATCGTCGCAGCGGGAACGGTTCGACTGCCGGGCCAGAATGGTACCGAGGTCGAACTGGTGCCGCTGAGCGCCACGATCCTGCCGGTCCTGGGAAGTGTCCTGGCCCTGGCGCTGCTCGCCATGGGCAGCCGTCGCGCCCCACCGGCGTGATGGAGGGCCCGCAAACCGTCAGGCGGCGGCGCGTTCCTCGTCGATGATGGCACGCGCCAGGACGGCGCATTGCCCGCATTTGGGCTGACGGCCCAGCGCCTGGTACATCTGGCAGGGGGTCATCGACCCGGCCCGTGCGGCGTCGCGAACCTGCGACTCCCGAATGGCATTGCATACACACACGACCAAGGGGGCTCTCCATTAAAAGCCCGCCCCTCATAGCGCTAATGATAGTGGCTCGCAAGGCTCTTGCGAGGCGTTTGCAGATATCAGGTCGTTTTTCCGCGGGCCGCCAGCCGCCAGACTCGTTCCAGCGGCCCCTGTCCGAAGCGGTCGAGCCAAGGCTTCGACCAGAGCAGCATCAACGCCCAGACCGGCAGGACGAGCCAGTAGAGCTGGGCCCGGTCCCAGCGGGCGAACTGGCTCAGGCCATGGCCATAGAAGATCAGCGTCATGATGATGCTGGTCCCCAGATAGTTGGTGAAGGCCATGCGCCCGGCCGCGGCGATCCGGTCGGTCCACCACCGACCCGGCCGCAGGACGAGCAGCAGCAGCGCGGCATAGCCGATCGTCCCGATCAGCCGGAACGGCACGTTGAGGAACAACTCCACCAGCACGACCGTGCGCACCTCGAAGCCGCTGGCGATGATCGCAACCGTCATCGCGCCATAGGCCGCCACCGACAGGCCGATTCCGATCCCGGCACAGCGACGATAGGCGAGGGTCGACCAATCGCCGGTCAGGAAGCCGGACTTCAGCGCCGCCATGCCGAGCAGCATGGCGCTCAGCGTATCGGGACCGATCTGTATCAGGTCGAGCAGCGGATTGCCTTCATGGGCCCAGCGAAAGGCGGTCGCATCGCCCCATGATCCCCGCATCGCGGTGATCTCGGGCATCAGCCGCGCGACGCCGGGCGCTCCGAACGCGTTCTGGTAAAGCTGCCACAGCGAAACCGCCTGCGGCGTATCGCGCGCGGCGGCGGAGGACAGGCCCATGCATTCCAGCCAGCCCATTGCCATCGACAGCCCGGCCATGGCGATGGCAGCCGCGAGCAGCCGACGCGCGCTGAGCCCGACAAAACCCAGCGCGACCACGCCGACCAGCGCGTAATGCGCCAGGATATCGCCGCTCCAGATGAAGGTGCGATGGACCATGCCGAACAGGAAGAGCACGGCCATGCGACGCAGGTGCAGCGAAGCGCCGTTCTGCCCCTTCTCTTCGGCGCGCTCCAGGATCAGCAGGGTCGACGCGCCGAACAGGAGGGAGAACAGGCCGCGCATCCGCCCGTTGACGAAAATCTCGGTCAACGCCCAGGCGGTCAGATCCGCTGCGCCGCTGCCGCCCCAGGCCAGTGGATTGGAATAGGCGGGATCGGGCAAGGCGAAGCCGGGCAGATTGGCCAGGAGAATGGCCATGACCGCAACCCCGCGCAGGGCATCGAGCGTGAAGAGCCGGCCCATTGGGGCGGGGGCGGGAAGGGGACCGTGGGCCAAGGAAAAGCTCCGTTCAGGCTCGGGGGCTTAGCGGGTGAGGATCGCGATGCAACCGCCCCGGGGCTCCAGGCATTGCCAGACCATGGGATTATCACCTCGCCTGACCGGCCGCGCCACCGCCCGCGCCCATCATTCGCCTGTGGCGTCGGCCTTTCTGCGCAAGATCGAGCCCTTCTTTGCTGGGCGCGAGGTCACGGGCGGGCCGTTGCTGGTAGCGACCATCCTGGCACTGGTTCTGACCAACAGCCCCTTTGCGCGGGCGTTCGAGGGGTTTTGGGACACGCCGGTCAGCGTCGCGTTCGGCGCGCGCCGTGTGTCGCATAGTCTGGCGGAGTGGATCGACCATGGCCTGCTGCCGCTGTTCTTCGTGATCGTCGGCGCCGACGTGAAGCGCGAGATGGTGATGGGACCGCTGGCGCAGTGGCGCAGCGCCGCCTTTCCCCTGGCCGGAGCGGTGGGCGGCATGGTCGTGCCGGTCGGGCTCTATCTGGTCGTAACGGGCGGAACCCCGGCGGCTGCGGGATGGGGCAGCGTCATCACCACGGACACGGCCTTTGGCCTGGCCCTGATCGCATTGTTCGCGACCAGCTTGCCCGCTGGGCTCCGCGCGTTGATGCTGGCCTTTGCGGCGGTGGACGATGTCGGCGGGCTGTTGGTCATCGCCTTCGCCTATAGCGGTGCGATCGACCCTTACGGATTGATCGTGGCGGGCGCCGCTTTGGCGGCCATTGTCGGGCTGCGGCGGGTCGGCTGGGTTTCGTCGGTGCCTTATGTTTTGCTCGCGCTGATCATATGGGGCGGCGTCCTGGAGTCGGGCATCCATGCGACGATCGCGGGCGTCCTGATCGGGCTGACCGTGCCGGTGCGGCCGAGGCTCGACCAGCGCTCCTTTGCCGAGCGCGTTCAGCCCCGGGTCGACGCATTCCAGGACGTGCATGGCGCGGCCGAGCGAAGTGAGGATGATGGCACGCAGGAGGCGCTTCGTGAACAGGCCGAGGAACGGCTGGGCTATCTGCAGGAGATGGCCTCGGCCACACGAGAAGCGAGCAGCCGCCTGATCGAGATACTGACGCCTTGGGTGAATTATGTCGTGTTGCCGCTGTTCGCGCTGTCCAATGTCCGCATCCATGTCTCGGGCGAATTGCTGGGCATGATCGGCAGCCCGCTGGTGCTCGGCGTCATCCTGGGGCTGGTAGTGGGAAAGCCGCTCGGGTTTCTGGGCTTCACCTGGGTCGCGAGCGCCCTGGGCGTGGCGCGGCGGCCCGATCAGGTCAGCTGGTCGATGGTGATAGGCATCGGCGCGTTGGCCGGGATCGGTTTCACCATATCGCTCTTCATAGCCGGCTTGGCCTTTGGCGAGGGCGAGATGCGGGAGGCGGCGTCGCTGGGCGTCCTGATCGCCTCGATGCTGGCCGCCGCGATCGGCTATGCGATCCTGCGATTTTGCGCGGAGCCCCGGCACGCGGCCGAGGCTCCGGCACAGGCTTAGGCGAGCGCGGCGTCGGCGCCCATCAGCGCGGGGAAGAAGCCTTCATGCGCCCGGCGCAGATCGTCGAGCGTCACGACGAAATCGCCGTCTTCGCGCTCGAAGATCAGGCGCGTGCCCGCCGTGCGACCGATGCGCTCGACCTCGACACCGGCTTGATGCGCATTGGCGAGGAAGTCGATCAGCGCGGTGTCCTCGACCGTGGCGACATACAGGCCCTGATCCTCGGCGAAGAGCTGGCGGCAGGCTTCGCCGGTTTCCGGGAACTGGATCAGCGCGCCGATATTGCCCGCCAGCGCCATCTCCGCGACCGTCACGGCGATGCCGCCGTCCGAGACGTCGTGCACGGCGGTCAGGTGCCCGGCGGTGATCGATTCGCGGACCAGGTCGCCGGTGCGGCGCTCGGCATTCAGGTCGATCGACGGGGGCGGGCCCGCGTCGCGGCCTTCGATCCCATGCACTTCGCGCAGCCACAGCGACTGGCCGATCTCGCCCTTCGGCGTGCCGATCAGGACGATGACGTCGCCGGTGCCCTTGAAGGCGATGGTCGCCGACTTGGACCAGTCGGCCATCAGGCCGACGCCGCCGATCGCCGGGGTCGGCAGGATCGCCGAGCCGCCGCCGGTCGCCTTCGACTCGTTATAGAGCGACACGTTGCCCGACACGATCGGATAGTCGAGCGCGCGGCACGCCTGGCTCATGCCGTCGAGGCAGCCGACGATCTGGCCCATGATTTCGGGACGCTGCGGATTGGCGAAGTTGAGGCAGTTGGTGATGGCGAGCGGCTTGGCGCCGACCGCCGTGATGTTGCGCCACGTCTCGACCACGGCCTGCATCCCGCCCGTGACCGGATCGGCATAGCAATAGCGCGGGGTGCAGTCGGTGCTCATCGCGAGCCCCTTCTGCGTGCCATGGACGCGGACCACGGCGGCGTCGCCACCGGGGCGCTGCACCGTGTCGCCGCCGACCATATGGTCATACTGCTCCCAAATCCACCGGCGCGACGCGATATCGGGCGAGCCCATCAGCTTCAGCAGATCGGCCGCCGGGTCCTGGCAACCGGGCGAGGTGATCGCGGCCGGGACTTGCGTGGGCACATGGGGGCGGTCGTAGAGCGGTGCGTCATCGGCCAGCGGGGCGAGCGGAATGTCGCACACCACTTCGCCCTTGTGGCGCAGAACCATGCGGCCGGTTTCGGTGACATGGCCGATGACCGCGAAGTCCAGCTCCCACTTGCGGAAGATCGCCTCGGCGAAATCCTCGCGACCGGGCTTCAGCACCATGAGCATCCGCTCCTGGCTTTCCGACAGCATCATTTCGTACGCCGTCATGCCCTCTTCGCGCTGGGGCACGTCGTCCATGATCAGCTCGATGCCGACGCCGCCCTTGGAGGCCATCTCGACCGACGAAGAGGTCAGGCCTGCCGCGCCCATGTCCTGGATCGCGACGATCGCGTCCGAGGCCATGAGTTCGAGACACGCCTCGATCAGCAGCTTTTCGGTGAAGGGGTCGCCGACCTGCACGGTCGGGCGCTTGGCGTCCGCATCCTCGCCGAAATCGGCCGAGGCCATGGTCGCCCCGTGGATGCCGTCGCGGCCGGTCTTCGACCCGACATAGACGATCGGATTGCCGACGCCGCTGGCGGCCGAATAGAAGATCTTGTCCTGATCGGCGACGCCGACGGTCATCGCATTGACCAGGATGTTGCCGTCATAGGCTGGGTGGAAGTTCACCTCGCCACCGACGGTCGGCACGCCGACGCAATTGCCATAGCCGCCGATGCCGTGCACCACGCCCGAGATCAGGTGGCGCATCTTGGGGTGATCGGGCCGCCCGAACCGCAGCGCGTTCAGGTTCGCGACCGGGCGCGCGCCCATGGTGAACACGTCGCGCAGGATGCCGCCCACGCCCGTCGCCGCGCCCTGATAGGGCTCGATGTACGAGGGGTGGTTGTGGCTCTCCATCTTGAAGATGGCGGCCTGGCCGTCGCCGATGTCGATGACGCCCGCATTCTCGCCGGGACCGCAGATCACCTGGGGCCCTTCGGTGGGCAGCTTCTTCAGGTGGATGCGGCTCGACTTGTAGCTGCAATGCTCGGACCACATGACCGAGAAGATGCCAAGCTCGACGAGGTTCGGCTCGCGGCCCAGCGCGGTCAGGACGCGCTGATATTCTTCTTCGGACAGGCCGTGGTCGGCGACGATCTGGGGCGTGATCTCGGTCATGGCCCGCGCCTTTAACGCGGTGTCGTGGGTTCGTCACTATGGCTCTCGCGCGAAGATGCTATCCGAAGTGCACCGCCAGCGCGATCGCCAGCCCCGACAGGGCCAGCGCGCCCGCGATCCAACCCGCGCCGGTGCGGATCGCGGCTTCGATGCCGATGGTCGAAATGGCGGCCTGTTCGCTTTCCAGCTTGCGCGTCGTCGCACGGATCAGGCGGGGCAGGTCGTCGCCCAGCCTGTCCAGCTCCAGCCCCAATGCGGCGGCGCGGCGGGTCCAGCGTTCGGGCGACAGCCGCGCCTGGACGATCCGTGCGCTGGCCCGGCTCAGCGCGGCGGACAGGTCGAAGTCGGGCTGGATGCCGCTCAGTACGCCGTCGATGGTGATCAGCGCCTTGAACAGCAGCAGCATGTCGGGCTGAAGGACGATCCGCTCCTCGCGCAGCACCGGGAAGATGTCGCCCAGGATCGCAGCCAGCCGCAGCGCACCGCCGCCGTGGCGCGCGACCAGTCGGTTGGCCACGGCCTGGAACCGTTCGGGCGAAATATCATCGGTTTGCGACCAGTTCTTCAGTGTCTCCGCAAGCAGCACGGGGTCGCTATTGGCGATCGACTGGGTGAAGGCGATCACCTCCTCGCGCCGGCGCGGGCTGACATGGCCGATGAGCCCCAGGTCGAGCATCGCGATGCGATTGCCCGCCAGGCAGAGCAGGTTGCCCGGATGGGGGTCGCCATGGAACCGTCCGTTGATGAGCGTCATGTCCAGCACGATGTCGGCCCCCGCCGAGGCGATGGCGGCGGGATCAATCCCCGCTTCGCGCAGCACGGCGGCGCTGCGCGGGGGCACGCCGTCGACAAAATCCATGACCAGCAGCGTTTCGGAGCTGTGCGCCCAGTGGATCACCGGTACGACGACCCGGGGATCGCCCGCAAAATCCTCTCGCAACCGGTCGGCGTTGCGGCCCTCATTGGTGAAGTCCAGCTCCTCCAATATGTCGCGGCCGAGTTCGCGCACCATGCGGACCGCGCCGTAGCGGCGGGCCTCGGCATTGGTGGCCTCGATCATGGCCGCCAATTGGGTCAGCAGACGAAGGTCCGCCTCCATGACGGCACGGATACCGGGACGCCGGATCTTCAGGACGACTTCGGTCCCGTCGGCCAGTGCGGCGCGATGAACCTGAGCGATGGAGGCAGCGGCGAGCGGCGCGGCGTCGAACCGGGCGAAGGCGGTTTCGGGCGATTCGCCCAGCGCCGCCTCGACCTGTTGGCGCAGTTGATCGAAGGGCAGGCGAGGCGCTTCGCTGTGCAGCCGCTCCAGTTCAACGATCCATTCGGGCGGCAGCAGGTCGGCGCGGGTGGCGAGTATCTGCCCCAGCTTGACCCAGACCGGCCCCAGCGCCTCCATCGCCTGCCGCGTACGGGCGGGCAGGTCGAAGGGCAGGGCATCGGGATCGCCCCGCGTCGGATCGAAGCCCAGCCGTGCCAGCAGCACGTCGAGCCCGAAGCGGGAGGCGGTCGCGATCACCTCGGCCAGCCGGGCGCGGTCGCGCGCCGCCACACGGATCGCGCCCAGCATCATGGCCTCAGGCGTAGGGCGGCTGGGTATAGCCCGCCGGGCTGAGCGTGAAGATCTCGCAGCCCTCTTCGGTGATGCCGATCGAATGCTCGAACTGCGCCGACAGCGAGCGGTCGCGCGTCACCGCCGTCCAGCCATCGTCGAGCAGCTTCACGTCCGGGCGGCCGATATTGATCATCGGCTCGATGGTGAAGATCATGCCGGGCTTCAGCTCGGGGCCGGTGCCGGGGCGACCGACATGGACGACTTCGGGTGCGTCATGGAACAACAGGCCCAGGCCATGGCCGCAGAAATCGCGGACCACGCCATAGCGGTGCTTTTCGGCGTGGCGCTGGATCGCATGAGCGACGTCGCCCATGTGATTACCGGGTTTGGCTTGTTCGATGCCCAGCATCAGGCACTCATACGTTACCTCGACCAACTTGCGCGCCTTCAGCGGCACGTCGCCGATCAGGTACATGCGGCTGGTATCACCGTGCCAGCCATCGACGATCGGGGTCACGTCGACATTGACGATGTCGCCCGACTTCAGCGCCTTTTCGGATGGAATGCCATGGCAGACGACATGGTTGATCGAGATGCAGGTCGAATGGGCATAGCCGCGATAGCCCAAGGTCGCGGGCACGCCGCCGCGATCGGCGATGAACTGATGGACCAGGCGGTTGATCTCGGCGGTGGTGACGCCGGGCACCATGTGCGGCACCAGCATGTCCAGCGTCTCGGCGGCCAGACGGCCCGCCTTGTGCATCCCGTCGAACGCCTCGCGGCCCCAGAGCTTGATCGCGCCGGTTCGTCCCTGGGGGGCCTCGGCGGAAACGGTCACATAATCGGTCATTCGCGCGATATAGCGTGGCGCGGCTGGTTTTGCGAGGCTATGTCCGGACCATGACTTCCGCCTCTTCCCCCGAGCGTATCTGGACCGCCGCGCTGGTCGTGATCGGCGACGAAATCCTGTCGGGCCGTACCCAGGATAAGAATGTCGCACAGATCGCCGCTTGGCTGAACGTGCAGGGCATCCGGCTGGCCGAGGTGCGCGTGGTCGCCGACCAGACCGAGGCGATCGTCGAGGCGGTGAACACGCTTCGGGCGCGCAACGACTATCTGTTCACCACGGGTGGCATCGGGCCGACTCATGACGACATCACCGTCGATGCGATCGCCGAGGCGCTGGGCGTGCCGGTGATCGAACATGCCGAGGCACGAGCGATACTGGACGACTATTATGCGACGCGCGGCGGTGTGACCGAGGCGCGGGCGCGCATGGCCCGGACGCCCGAAGGCGCATCGCTGATCGTCAACCGCGTATCCGGAGCGCCCGGCATCCATGTCGCCAACATCTTCATCATGGCGGGGGTGCCGCACATCACGGCGGGCATGCTCGATTCACTGACGGGCACGCTGGAGGGTGGCCGTCCGGTCGTGTCGGGCACCATCGGTTGCTGGGTGGGCGAGAGCGAGGTCGCAGAACTGCTGCGCCGGGTGGAAAAGGCGCATGACGGTGTGGCGATCGGCAGCTACCCCTTTTTCCGCGAAGGCCGCACCGGCGCCAATTTCGTCGTGCGCAGCCCCGATCCCGCCCAGGTCGAGACCTGTTTGCGCGACCTGACCGAAGCGCTGGAGGCGGCAGGTCATCGGGTAGTGCCCGGCGGTATCTGATACCCGGCCGATCGACGGATTTTTAGGGATTACGGGATAGCGTGTCCGCCCGCAGTCCTACGATACGACGCATGTCGATCATTAGAGGAAGTTGAGGATGGCCCGAGCGCCGGTTCTCGTCACCGGCGTGGCCGGTTTTATCGGTCATGCCACGGCGCATCGCCTGCTCGCGCGCGGCGAGCAGGTGGTCGGTGTCGACAGCGTCAACGATTATTACGACCCGGCCTTGAAGGACGCCCGGCTCGCCACATTCGCCGGGCTGGACGGCTTTAGTTTTCATCGGCTGGACATCGCCGATGCCGGAGCGGTCGGCGCGCTCGTCCGCGATCTGGGAATTACCCGGGTCGTCCATCTCGCGGCGCAGGCCGGAGTCCGCTACAGCCTAGAAAATCCTTTCGCCTATGAACGCTCCAATCTGGCCGGGCATCTGGCGGTGATGGAGGCTTGCCGGCATCAGCCGGGGTTCGAGCATCTGGTCTATGCCTCGTCCAGTTCGGTCTATGGCGACAAGCCGATGGGCGGCGCGGGCTTCCGGGAGGACGAGCCCTCGGTCTCGCCCGTTTCGCTCTATGCCGCGACCAAGCGGGCCTGCGAATTGATGAGCCAGTCCTATGCGACTCTCTATGGCTTTCCGCTGACCGGACTGCGTTTCTTCACTGTCTATGGTCCCTGGGGGCGGCCGGACATGGCCTATTATTCGTTCACCCGCCGGATTCTGGCGGGGGAGCCGATCGAGGTGTTCGGCGAAGGCCGTATGGCGCGCGACTTCACCTATATCGACGACATCGTCGACGGCATATTGGGCGCGCTCGACCGTCCGCCCGAACGCGGCGATCACCGGGTCCTCAATATCGGCGACAGCCATCCTGTCGGACTGATGGATATGATCGGCACGCTCGAACGCGCGATCGGTCGCGAAGCGGTCAAGATCATGAAGCCCATGCAGCCCGGCGACGTGACGGCGACCTATGCTGATATATCGCGGCTCCATGCGCTGACCGATTATGCACCCAAGGTCCGGCTGGAAGAGGGGCTCGGCCGCTTCGTGCGGTGGTATCGGGAGTATCACTGCGCCTGACGCCTTCGCCATGAGAGGAACTCATGGCTGGGGCGAGATATGATACTTTGTGGGCCGTGAGCGGCCATGACAAGCCTGCGTGCATCGCTTCACCGAAGGATGTCACGATGCGCACTCGCTCTATGCTTATGCCGTTTCTTGGTCTGGTCGGGATGGCGTGTGGAGGGCCGGGCGGCGCGAGCGAGGGGAAAGGGGCCCCGGTGCCGGTGGAAAGTCGATGGCAGCCTGCTGCTGGCCTGAAACAAATTCCCATCTGGCCCGGTGCGGCGCCCGACGGCACGTTCCGCCCGCAGCCGCCCGAAAGCGTCCAGACCTATGACGATCCGGCCGCTGCGGGCGGCACGTCGCAGGCTGTCCTCAACATCGCCGTCCCGACGATGACGATCATGCCCGCCAAGGGGCGGCCGAATGGCACGGCCGTGATCGTGTTTCCCGGCGGCGGTTTCCAGAAGGTCTTCATCGACCTGGAAGGCACCGAGATTTGCGCCTGGCTGACCGCCCAGGGCGTGACCTGTATCGTGTCGAAATATCGCGCACCAGGCGGCAACGACTTTTGGGACGATGTGACCAGGCGGCACATCACCCCGAAGATCCCGCGCGCGCTCCAGGATGCACAGCGCACCATCAGGCTGGTCCGGGCCAAGGCGCCGGAACTGGGGATTGATCCGCATCGCATCGGCGTCTTGGGCATGTCCGCTGGCGGCTATCTCGTCGCGCAGACCAGCAACATCCTGACGCCGACCTATCGTTCCGTCGATGCCGTCGACCGGGTCAGCAGCCGCCCGGACTTCGCCATCGCCCTGTATCCGGGGCATATCTGCCGGGATAAGGGGGCGTTCGACCCGAGCCTGCCGATCAGCAAGGCCGCGCCGCCGACCTTCATCGTCCAGGCCTGGGACGATCCGGTCGATCCGGTCTGCAACAGCCTGATGTACGCCACCGCGTTGGACAAGGCGGGGGTGTCGACCGAGGTGCATCTGTTCGCCAAGGGCGGTCACGCCTTCGCGCTGCGCCATGGAACCGAACCCGTCGGCCGCTGGCCGCATCTGGCCGAGCTGTGGCTGCATCAGATCAAGATGCTGTAGGGGCCGCCGCCCCGGGGAGCGGACATGCGTCGCATGATCCGCCCCGAAACGGCGGCGGTGGCGGCTCAGTCCTCGGCGATCAGGCTGTCGCGGCGCGTGTCGCGCATCCGCAGATAGACGATCAGCGAGATGCCGATCATCACCGTGACGTACCAGTAGAAGCCATGCTCCCACCCGGCCGCCTTGAATTTCAGCGCGACGAACTCCGCCGTGCCGCCGAAGATGGTATTGGCCAGCGCATAGGGCAGGGCGACGCCCAGCGCGCGGATATGGGCCGGGAACATCTCCGCCTTCACGACCGCGTTGATCGAGGTGTAGCCGGTCACGATGATGAGGGCAGCCATCACCAGCAGCCCGGCCGTGAACTTGTCCTGGGTATGCTGGAGCGCGGTGAAGATCGGATAGGTGAACAGGACGCCCGCGACGCCGAAGGCGATCATCAGCGGCTTGCGCCCGATCTTGTCGCTCAGCGCACCGGCGACGGGCTGGAGCAGCATGAAGATGAACAGCGTGACCGCGTTGATCTCGGTCGCGGCTTCCTTGGTGAAGCCGCTGGTGTTGACCAGGAACTTCTGCATGTAGATTGAATAGGCATAGAAGGCGAGCGTACCGCCGGCGGTCAGCAGCATGACCAGCGCGGTTTCCTTCGGATGGTGGCGCAGCAGGGCCAGGAAGCCCGATTTGGGCGCGTCCGTCGCCTTGGCGTTCTTGAAGCTCTCGGTCTCGGCAAGGCCGCGGCGCAGGCGGAACACGACGACGGCCAGGACCGCGCCGACCAGGAACGGAATACGCCAGCCCCATTCCTCCAGTTCGGGCTTGCCCATCACGTTCTGGAGCAGCAGCAGCAACAGGATCGCGAGCAACTGGCCCGAGATCAGCGTGACATACTGGAACGACGAGAAGAAGCCGCGCCGGTCCTTGCCCGCCATTTCGGAGAGATAGGTCGCGCTGGCCCCATATTCGCCGCCGACCGACAGGCCCTGCATCAGGCGCGCGAGCACGAGCAGCGTGGGGGCGAGCACGCCGATCGTGGCGTAACCGGGGGTCAGCGCGATGATCAGCGAGCCCAGGCACATCAGCGTGACCGACAGGGTCAGGCCCGCCTTGCGACCATGGCGGTCGGAATAGACGCCCATCACCCAGGCCCCGATCGGCCGCATCACGAAACCGACCGCGAACACGGCGGCGGCGCTCAGCAACTGCGCGGTCTGGTTGTCGCTGGGGAAGAAGTGCGGCGCGAAATAGAGCGTGAAGGCGGAATAGACATACCAGTCGAACCATTCGACCAGATTGCCGGTCGATCCGCCGATAATGGATTTCAGCCGGGAATTGGTGCTGGGCGGGGCGGCGCCCGCCGCATGGGTCATAGGCATCGTCGCCATGTCGTCTCTCCCATTATGGTTCATTATTACGGTCCGTATCGAAAATGGGCTCAAAGCGCCGGAAAGTCGGTGACCGCGTCGGTCGGCGCGGCCGTGGGATTTTGCCGTCGGGCATGGAGAGGCTGGCCGGCAGGCGCATCGCTGCGCGCGACCAGTCGCAAGATCGAACGTTGGCCGTCGTGATCCGGGGAAATCGCCATTCTGTCCTCTCACGCCCGATTTTTCGGATGCTGAGTCAGCATGCGTGCGAGAGGCAGTGGGGTAAATCACCTGCGTGAAAATTAAGGAAAATACATAAATACAATAGGTTATGCGTGATTAACGAGCTTCGTGATGCCAAGCTCGTGCGAGTTTCTGCATAGCGTCGGATGGCAAATTGCAGCATCTTGCAAAGATGATCGCGCGCCGCATCCCTCCTCCGATTCTGGCCGGTGGTTTTTCCATCGTCATCGGCCTGTTGGCATGGCTTGCGGCATCGTTTTGGCTCGGGCGCGCGGCACAGGACGATCTGCGCCGAGAGGCAGAGCGCGTCGCCCTGCAGCAGGTGCGGCTGTTCTCCAGCGATCTGGCGCAGTTCCGGCTGCTGCCCCTGGTATTGGGCGAGTATAACGATCTTGGTGAAGCGCTGCGCCAGGGCGATCCCGCCGCACGGCGCCGAATGGATGCCAAGCTGCATCTGCTTGCCGAGCGGACCGGCGCGCCGGTGATCTATCTGATCGACCGCTCGGGTGAGACCGTGTCCGCCTCCAATACCGGGACGGCGGAAAGCTTTGTCGGGCGCAATTACCGGTTCCGCCCTTATTTCGTGCGCGCCATGCAACAGGGGCCGGCGGAATATTATGCGGTCGGCAATGTCAGCGGCCGCCCCGGCCTGTTCCTTGCCCGCCGGATCGGTCCGGCCGCCGACCCGGCCGGCGTGATCGTCGTGAAGGTCGAGTTTGACTCGCTGATCCGCATCTGGCGCAGCGATCCAGGCCAGACGCTGGTGATGGATCGGCGGGGTATAGTCCTGTTCGCGACCGATCCCGCCGAACGTTTCCGCACCACCCGGCCTTTGACCAGGGCGGAGTTGACTGACATCGCCAGCGCCGCGCAGTTCGGCTACGTCCCGCTGCAACCCAGACGCTATGTGGTGACGGGTCGCGGCTTGGCGCGAATGCCGGGAGGGGTGCGATCCGTGATCAGCGCGGTCGCCATGCCGATGCCCGGCTGGAGGCTGTTCCATGCCATGCCGGTCGCCGCCGCGCTGCGCGAAGCGGCCAATCTGGCGCGGCTGATCGGCCTGGTCGCGGCGCTCATCAGCGGGCTGGTCGCGGCCTTCCTGCTCTGGCGCATCACCCGTGCCGCCGATGCCGCGCGCGAACGGGCCCGGCTGGAAGCCGCCGTCGCCACCCGGACCGCCGAACTCCGCGCCGAGATCGCTGAGCGGACGCGGGTCGACGAGCGGTTTCGCGAAGCGCGCGAGGAGCTGGCCCAGGCCAATCGTCTGGGATCGCTGGGATCGATCACGGCGGGGTTGGCGCATGAGATCAATCAGCCGGTGGCGACCATTCGCACCCTGTCGGAAAATGCCCGCGCGCATTTGGCCAGCGGCAGGCTCGACCGGGTCGCCGCCAATCTCGACACCGCCATCGGCCTGACCGCCAGGATCGGCGCGATCACGCAGGAGATGCGGCGCTTCGCCCGGCGCGGCACCGGGACGATCGAACCGGTGCCGCTAGACGCGGTGATCGCGGGCACGCGCCTGCTGATCGGCGACCGGTTCCGCACCGCCGGTGTCGCGCTGGAATGGCCGCCGCCCGGACAGTCGAGTGTGATCGCGGGGCGGGTGCGGCTGGAGCAGGTGCTGGTCAATCTGCTCCAGAATGCGCTCGACGCGGTGAAGGAGCGCGCGGAGGCGCTGGTGGCGCTGACCATCGAGGTCGAGGACGACCGCGTCGCGCTGATCGTCGCCGATAATGGCCCCGGCATCGACCCGGCCATTGCGGATCACATCTTCGAGCCCTTCGTCACTGGCAAGCCCGACGGGCTGGGACTGGGGCTGGGTATTGTGCGCGACATCATCGAGGCGTTTGACGGCACGGTGGCGGTGGTCCCGTCGCCGCTGGGCGGGGCGGCCTTCCGGATGACGGTCGCGCGGGCAAGGGAAGTAACGCCATGAAAGTCCTGCTGATCGACGATGATGACGCGCTTCGTGCCGCCATCGCCGATACTTTCGTCATCGCAGGCGTCGAGGTGGAGGCCCATGCCGAGGCACGGAGCGCGCTTGCGGCGATCGACGTCGACTTTGCCGGAATCGTCGTCACCGATATCCGGATGCCGGGCATGGACGGCCATGCGATGTTCGACGCGGTCCGGGCGCGTGACGCCGAACTGCCCGTTCTGTTGATGACCGGGCATGGCGACATCGCGATGGCGGTGGCCGCGATGAGCAGGGGCGCCTTCGACTTCATCGCCAAACCCTTCGCGACCGACCATCTGGTGGCCAGCGTCCGCCGCGCGCTGGACACGCGTCGGCTGGTCCTTGAAAACCGTCGGCTTCGCGCGGCGCTCCCGGCGGCCGAGGAGGATTTTCCCCTGATCGGCACCACGCCGGCCATGTCGTCCTTGCGCGACGCGGTGCGGCAACTGGCGCAAGTCGAAGTCGACGTTTTGATCGAGGGGGAAACCGGCACCGGCAAGGAACTGGTGGCGCGGATGCTCCATCGCTGGAGCAAGCGGCGCGGGCGGGAATTCGTGGCGATCGACTGCGCCGCGCTGCCCGACCAGCTTGCCGACGAAGCGCTGTTCGGCGGGCGAGCCCAGGGCGGCCGCATCGAAGACGCCAATCGCGGCACCCTGTTCCTCGACGAGATCGATAGCATGTCGAGTGCGGTGCAGGGCAAGCTGCTGCGCGTGATCGAGGAACGCGAACTGCCCCCGATCGGCAGCGGATCGCCGCGCAGCGTCGATCTGCGCATCGTCGCCGCGGCCAAGGGCGACCTGTCCCAGGCCTGTGCCGAGGGGCGGTTCCGCGAGGATCTGCTCTATCGGCTGGAGACCGTCCGCATCCGCATTCCCCCTTTGCGCGAACGCCGCGCCGACGTGCCGCTGTTGTTCAGCTACTTCCTGCAGGAGGCGGCGGAGCGTTTCGGTCGTCCGGTCCCGCCGCTGACCGCCACGGTCGAGGCCAGGTTGATGACCGATCCCTGGCGCGGCAACGTCCGGGCGCTGCGCAACTTCGCGGTTCAGACCGTTCTGGCCCTGCCCCACGCCGAGAATGACGAGGCCAGCCTGCCGCTGGCTGACCGGGTGGCCCGCTTCGAAGCCGCCGTCATTGCCGAGGCCCTGCAGAGGGCGGCGGGCGACGTCGGCATCGCGGCGGAAGCGCTGTCGATGTCGAAGCGCAGCCTCTATGACCGGCTCCAGCGTTATGGTCTGGATGCCAGCGAGCATCGTCGATCGAGCCAGCCCTGACCGTCCGCCCGGGCCGCTCGGATCTACCCATGTCGGATACCGTGCCGGTGCGCCCGGCGGACCGGCGCCTTGTCCAAAAGCAGGACGGTCGCATAGTTGCGGTAAAGGCGTGTGCTTGCAAGACGTGGGTCGAATATCGCGCGCTCGTCCGGCGGGGCATGACGCCAAAAAAGCAGGATGGTGTCGGACGGCATCACGCTTTCGCCCGCCAGCAACGCGACCTAGCCTGCACCGACGACGAGCGGCTGCAAATCGCGCTTGCGGGTCCAGGGTCAGGGGTACCGGGGCAAGCTCCCGTTCCCGGTGCCGGTTGCCATCGACAACCCAAAGGGCTGGTCCATATTATTGGGTCTTAAGGATATTACCGAATCCGTCGCGTCGCCATCCCGGCACTTCTGGGTTTGTTCGCCATGCCCCCCCCACCACACGTCCCCCGATCTTCGCACGGCCTTGGTCCTGAACGCCTATAAGGCCGGGGGGCTATGCGGCGCAGCATTAGGCCGGCATCGCGCGGGATTGGATCGTCGGCACCTCGGCAGATCCGATCAACGGCGCGATCATCCCTGGCAAGGCCCTGGCGGTTTGCCGGTCGCGGCTGACGGAGCTGTGGCGGCCCGAAAGCACCGGTACCATCGGCCTGCTGGCCTGGCTCATGGGCCCGGACAGTCGGAGGTGCAGCGGTGAAGTGATTGCGATCCTGCTCGGCGAACGACACATGGTGGAGTTTTTCCGGTCGCTCCCATGCCGCGGCAAGCCCTGCGCTAAAGCCGTGGGGCTGAACCGGTATGCGGGAAAAACTCGGGCCCGACATGCGCGTTTCGACAGGGCTGCACATATCGGGCGCTCGTGAGTTCCAGGCACAAGGCAGTCGTGCCCGCACCTATCAAACAGGCGGCGATCGCGCCTATTGCGAGTTTGCGCGTAACCCGGGCTCCCGACGCCGGACGGGGTGGCGCGATCGTAACCACGCCTTCGTGGCATTGTTCGGTCGCCACATCACGCAACCCGGCCAACAGCGCCCACCCTGCCTCAATCTTGGCGAAGGCGCAGCCATGCGCGGGATCCTCCGCGATCCAGCGATAGGCAGCGTTCCAGTCGGTCTCAGCCCCGCTGGCGTGCGCCGCCAAGAACAGCCGCGCCGCTTCCGCCGCGATCGCCTGTCGCCTCGTTGCGCTTGTGCAGGGACCATCCAAAGCCAGAGCCCTCATACTCGCTGCCGCCATACGCGCTGATCGCCTGCGTGATCTTCAGTGCGGCGCGTGACAGATGCTTGTCTACCGTGGAAACGGACAAGCCCATCATTTCTGCTATCGCGTGCGTCGGCCAATCATACACCCGCCGCAGGACGAAGGCGCGGCGGCATTGCGCGGGCAGGGTCTCGAGAATGGCCTGCAGGTGCCGCAGTGCGTCGCGCGCCTCCAGTCCGGCTTCGGCGCGGTCGTCGACGCCGATCGTGTCGAGATCGGCGATCGTCTCGAACGACACGATCTTGGCGCGTCGCACGGCGTCAACCACCAGATTGCGAGCGATCTGATACAGATAGGCGCGCCCCGATTGTACACGTTCGACGTCGCCGGTCGCATAAGCCCGGCTCATCGCCTCCGCAACGACGTCGTCGACATCGGCGCCATCGGGCAACAAGCGCCGCAATCGTGACCGCAGCGCCCCCTCATGCGGCAGGATCGCCTGTTTGTACCAATCGAGCCGGGCTCTGACCGACTCGTTATCGCTGAATATACCCACCTCGGACCCCCGAACGCAGTGCAGGCGATCCTCTCCCAAGGCATGTCGTTACCCCGATACCATCAGCGTTCGGGGCGGCTGTCCAGCCATCATGAAATAAAAATGACATCCGTGATAGCAGATTGTGTCCCGACAACCGTCTTGCAGGTCAGTGAATATCACGGCTGGGGGCTGACGAGTATGACATCCGTATCTGCTTTGACGCGCGGCGCGCTGCTGACCGCGCTGGCAGCGGTGCCGCTCGCGGCGCAGACGTCCCCAACCACATCTGCCATCCCGCAGGAGGCGCGGCGGGTGCATGATGCGACGATCGTGCTCGACACGCATTTCGACACGCCCGCCAATCTCGGCCGCCCCGGCTGGAGCATCATGGATCGCCACAGCCGCGCAGAGAGTGGCGACCAGGTCGACTATCCGCGTATGGTCGAAGGCGGGATCGACGGCGG
Organism: uncultured Sphingomonas sp.; assembly: GCF_913062585.1. Lineage (GTDB taxonomy): Bacteria > Pseudomonadota > Alphaproteobacteria > Sphingomonadales > Sphingomonadaceae > Sphingomonas. The sequence continues at coordinate 58,820 of NZ_CAJXWX010000020.1, forward strand.
CTTCTTCGCGATCTTCACCGCGCAGGGCCTGCGCACGCCGGAGGGCGATCGCGACGCCCGTGACGCCGGTCTGGTCCGCGCGGTGCAGATCCGCGAGATGGTCGCGCGCCACCCGGACGCGTTTCGGCTGGTAACGACGGCTGCCGAAGCGCGTGCCGCGGTCGCCGCGAAGAAGCGGTTCGTCTTCATCAGCATGGAGAACGGCTATCCGTTCGAAGGCGATCTGTCGCTGGTGCGCACCTTCCAGCGGCTGGGCGTCACGATGATGAGCCCGGTCCATTTCAAGACCAACGACCTCGCCGACAGTGCGACCGACAAGCCTGAATGGAACGGCCTCAGCCCGAAGGGCAAGGCGTTCGTGGCGGAGGCGAACCGGCTCGGCATCCTGATCGATTGCAGCCACGCCTCCGACGACGTGCTGCGCCAGACGATCGCGCAGTCGCGGGCGCCGATCATCCTGTCGCATTCGGGCGTGCGCGCGATCTTCGACCATCCGCGCAACGTCACCGACGCGGATCTTCGCGCGCTCGCCGCCAAGGGGGGCGTCGTGCAGATCAACGCCTTCGACGGCTATATGATCGCGCAGCCCAAGATCCCTGCACGCGAGGCGGCTCTGGCCGAACTGGCGGCGAAGCAGCCACCGCGCGCGACGATGACCGAGGCGGACCGCAAGGCCTATCTGTCGGCACGCAAAGCGATCGATGCCCGCTGGCCCGTACCGCGCGCGACCTTCGACGACGTGATGAAGCATCTGCTCCACGCGATCGAGGTGGCGGGTATCGACCATGTCGGGATCAGTGGCGATTTCGACGGCGGCGGCGGAGTCGAAGGGTTCGACGACATCACGGCTTTCCCCAAGATCACCGCAGCTCTGCTCGCCCGGGGTTACGGCGCGGCCGACGTCGCCAAAGTGTGGGGCGGCAACGCGCTGCGTGTGCTCGACGCGGCACAGGCGGCTGCCGATCCGGGGATGCGTCCGACGATCCCCATAACCTCATGATGCCCGCGATGCGCGGCTGACCTTGTGAGCGGACCGGTACAGCCGGCCGCCGATATGTCCCGGGGGGGATGATCTGAATGGCAATATGTCCGTCGGTGCGCCGACCAGATCAGGAGATTGTGCATGTCCCGAATCCGCGTTCCATCCCCCGTCGGCACGGCGCTGGGCCTTGTCCTTGGCGCGGCGGCGATGCTGCTGACGGGGCAGGCTGCGGCCGCGCAGGCGACCGCCGCGGAGAACGCGGACACGGGCACGCAGCGCAGCGACGAGCCTGAACAGGGCCAGGACGTGGTCGTCAGCGGCCGCCGCATCAGCCAGGCGAGCGAGGCGGTGGGCGAGGACAGGATCACCAGCACCGTCGCGGTGACGCGCGATGCCCTGTTGTCCGCGCCATCGGGCATTTCGGGCCTCAAGATGCTGGAATCGCTGCCGGGCTTCAACGTGCAGACCGATGGCGCGCTCGGCCTGTATGAATTCGGCAACAGCGTGCAGGCGCGCGCCTTCAACCTCGACCAGATCGGCTTCGTCGTCGACGGCGTGCCGATGGGGCGCAGCGACGCCTTTGGCGGCAGCCCGGTATTCCGCTATGTCGACAACGAGAATCTCGGAGTGGTCGAGGCGTCGCCCGGTGCCGGCGGCGTGACGATGCCGACCTATTCGTCACTTGGTCCGGTCGTGTCGTACCGATCGATCGTACCGCAGAACGAGCTTGGCGCCTTCGTTTCGCAGAGCTTCGGCGATTTCGACATGAAGCGTACCTTCGTCCGGGTCAGCACCGGCAAAGTGGGACCGCTGAAAGCCTATGTCAGCCGTACCAAGCTCAACACCGATCTGTGGCGTGGGGCCGGCACCGTCGATCGCGAGCATTGGGAGGCGATGGCGCTGGTCGACATCAACGACAGCAGCTGGGCGCGGTTCAAGTTCGTGTCGAACGATTTCTTCGACTATGACTCGCCGACGCTGTCGCGGACCGAATATTACAGCAAGACGCCCGATCTGGCCGGGCATGTCGGCCGCTATCGTGGCTATTATGGCGATCCCTTGCCGACCTATGCGCCGACGGTGGCGGGGGTGCCTTACTCCAACTCCAACTATACCTATTATTATGGACAGGCGATCAACGTCCGCAAGGACAGGCTGTACGCCGGCACCTTCCACTTCGGCATCGCCGATGGCGTCGACGCCGAAACGACGATCTATTACGAGGATAAGGACGGCTGGGGCAGCTCGCCCGACAGCTACGCCAACACGCTGACCTATTATAACCGCCAGCGGCTGGTGTCCGGCCTCGCGCTGACGGCGCCGCGGGGGACGCAGTTCGGCGTGTCGAGCCTGGGCGGCTATCGTCAGGGCATCCTGCAAAGCCTGCATGCGAAGATCGGGATACATGCGATCGACATGGGCATCTGGGCGGAGGACGACCGCTATCGCCGCTACCAGCGGCGTCAGAACACGCTCGACGGTTCGCCCGCCAGCGCCCCCAATTACAATGAACTGGTCTATGGCCGCCGCGATTACCGGTCGAAGCGCGCAACGACGCAGCTCTTTATTCGCGACCGTATCGAGCTGACGCCTGCCTTCAGCATCGACATGGGCATCAAGGCGCTCGACCTCGACTATCAGCAGCGCGGCTATCGCGACTATGCGGATTATGCGCGGACGGTCGCCAGCGTGAACGTCGCCGGCTGGGGCCCGAAATATAATCGCGCGCACTACCGCGATTTCTTCCTGCCGACCGTCGGCATATTGTATCGCTTCGCCGATCCGCGCACGCAGCTCTTCGCTTCCTATGCCGAAAATATGGCGCTGCCCAAGGGCATGGACGACATCTTCTCGGTCGCCTACGCCAATTCCCCGGCGGTGGTCGGTGCACCCGCGCCGGAGCGGTCGAAGAATATCGAAGTTGGCCTGCGCACGACGCGGCCGGAATTCTTCGCCTCGCTGACCGGCTATTACACCAAGTTCGACAATCGGATTCAGTCGATCGCCTCGATCCTGCCAGGCACGACCAACGTCACCGAAACCTTTTACCAGAATGTCGGCGCGGTGAAGGCTTACGGCGCGGAACTGCTCGCCAATTACAAGCCAGCGTTCCTGCACGGCGCTGCGTATGTCAACGCGAACGTCACCTACAACCATGCGCAGTTTCAGGATAACATCGCCGCGGCGGCGCGTACCTATCTGATCGCGGGTAAATATCTGCCCGATAGCGCGAAATGGATCGTGTCGGGTGGCCTGACCGTCGAACCGGCACCGTGGTTCGTCGCCAATATCACCGGGAAATACACCAGCCGCCGCCAATCGACGTTCGAGAATACGCCCGGATCGTCGCTGCCCGGCTTTACGGTCTTTTCCGCCTATGCCGATATCGGCGACGGCTTTTCGATCGGGCCGGTGCGCAATGCGCGCATTCGCGTCAACGTCGACAATCTGTTCGATAAGGACGTGCTGTCATACATCTCGTCCGCGCTCACCGGCGACGGCCTGTTCCGGCCGCTCAGCCCGCGTACCGTTCAGCTGACGCTGTCCGTCGACATCTGAAATATGGGCCGCGGCGTATCATGCGCCGCGGCCGTCCGATGACGATCCACACATGGCGACGCTGCTGGCGGAATGCGAACCGATTGACCGACGGGCCGCCGAGATTATGGCGTGATCGGACAAGCGGGTCGCATCAATTCGCAGAAAACATGTTGACGGAGCCCAGGTCGCGGTGGCAATCGGCACGCGCATCGCAAAACGCGGTGCCAAACAACGACACAGCCTCACGCGCAAAGCCGCAGGCGTGCTTGTGTTTGCGGGTGTAGCTCAATGGTAGAGCAGCAGCTTCCCAAGCTGAATACGAGGGTTCGATTCCCTTCACCCGCTCCATCACAAGCGTATATTCCTGCATCACGAGCCGTCCGGTCGCTATTCCGATGATGGCGGCGAGCCAGCTCTGCACCGTGATTTTGACGCCGCGCCCGGCTTTGGCCTGGATGAGGATGATACGGTCTTTCAGCAGCCTGTGCAGGTTCTCCACTTCGCGGCGATAATCCGCTTCGACGGCGTTCAATTCCAACCGGGCGGTATCGCATCCGCTCTATTCCGCTCTTTCGCATAGAAGCGCTCCCACGCATCAACCGATTGGGTGGGTGTGCTCGTCGATCAGCGTCTTTGCCTCGGCCGATCCAGCCGCAGTGGTCATCTTGCCCGACTGGATGTCGTCGGCGATGGCGAGCAGGCGGGCGCTGATCACCGTGCCGGTTTCGGCCTCTTCCGGGATGGCGATCCCGCCCTTGGTATCGGCGACGCGCGTCCAGGCGGCGCGCACCGTCGCCCAATAGTCCCTGGTCCTGGCCCAATATTCGTCGGCGGCCTTCACGTCATAGCCGTCGAACCGCTCATAGGTGTTGAGGACCGATTCCTGGACGATGGGCACGAGCTTGCCGTCCTTCAGGCCCATCTTGGTGTTGTCCTGCCAGTGGATCCAGCCGGTCGGGGTCGGCTGATGGCGGTTGATGGAGTAATAGCGGTCATAGACCGGATGGCGGACGGCATCACGCCGGGCCAGCGGGCGCCAGGTCCAGTTGGAGCGCCAGCGGCGGACACCGGCCTGTGTTTCGAACTGGCCCCAGCCCGCATAGCGTGGGCTGTCATCGACCTGATAGACGGTCTGCGACCAGCGTCCGGCGCGCATCCGCTCGGGCACCACCTCCCACACCCATTTGCCCTGGCCCGCATAGACGAGCACGCGTGACGGCTGATAATCCCAGTCCTGGCGCCAATGCTTGATGACATGGGTCTTGCCATCATGCTCGACGACCAGCAGGTGCTGGAGCGCGATATGGTCGGGCGTGTCCTCGATCACGCGCACCACCTCGTTCCCGCCGGAAATCTTGCGCTCCAGCGGCGTGTAGCCCGCGGTCCAGGGCGTCGTTTCCTGCATGTCGAAACGCACCCTGTAATTGCCCGCCATGGCCAGGATTTCTGCGCGGTCGGCGGCCTTGGCGGCCAGGGCTTCGATCGCGTTCTGCTTTACCGGACCATCGGCCAGGGCAGGGGCGGGCAGCAGCGCCAGCGCCGCGACGATCAGCATCGAGGGGTTCTTCATGGCGATTGTCCTTGTCAGAAGCGGAAGGTGAGCGAGGCGCTGGCATTGCGACCAGGCTGAGTGAAGGCGACCGGGGGCACATCGGCGGCACCGGCGGGCAGGGGGCGCGGCACCGACAGGCCGCGAACGTCCGACCACCAGGCATAGGTGGCGTTGGTCAAGTTGAAGACACCGGCCCGCAGCGTCAGCGCATCGGTCAGCCGAGCGAACAGCGTGGCGTCCAGGATCGTGAAGGCGGCAGGGCGGAAGCATTCGCTGCTGCACAGGCCGATCGTGTCCTGGGCCGCCTTGCGCGCGCTGTGCGTCATCGTCAGCTGCCCGCCGAACCGGCTGCGGCCCGGCTCGCGCCAGCCCACCCCCATGACCAGCTTCAACGGATCGACGGTGGACAGCGGCCGGGCCGTGCCATCGGGTGCGATCTGGTCCCCCTCGGCATAGGAGATGGCAAGCTGCCCTGTGAGGCCGTTGCCCGCGCGGGCATCTAGCCGCCCCTCGGCACCCTTCACCTTGGCGCGGTCGAGATTGATGAACTGATACACCGCCGGATTGGTCGGGGTGAAGGCGCCGCGCACCACCTCCTGGCTGATGAAGTCGTGGTAATCGGCGCGAAACACGCTGGCCGACAGGTCGACGGCCTCGCTGTTCAGCCGCAGGCCTGCCTCGATCGCCTCGCTGGTCTCGGGGCGCAGATTCGGGTTGGGGACCGAGGTGTAGCCGAAGGCGAGGTTGGAGAAGAACTGGTTGATCTGCCCCGGCTCCGGTGCACGGAAGCCGCGGGCATAGCTGGCGAACAGCCGCACCGTCGGGGCGAGCGTGAGCACCGCACCGATGCGCGGGCTGACCCGGTCGGCCGATTGGCTTGCTCCGGTGAATTGCGGCAGCAGCGGGTCCTTGTCGGGTGACAGGCGATACCAGTCATAGCGCAGGGCGGGATGCAGGGTCAGCGGCCCGAGACCGATCTCATCGCCGATGAAAGCGCCCGCCAAGGTGAAATCGGTGGTCGGAAAGGCCCGCGTCGGGAAGGTCTCGCCCGCTGGCGGCACCGTGCCGTCACGCAGGCCCCGCTGGCGCAGCACGCTGATGTCGGCGCCCGTCACGAGCCGGTGGGTGATCCCGCCGGTGGCAAAGCCCAACCGCACCTCACCCGAGCCGCCATAGACCCGGTTCTCCAGCGTGTTGAGCCGGGCACGATCGGCGAGCGTCCGGCGATCCTCGGCGCTGAACTGGCGATTATCGGCATCCTGGAGATAGACGGCCGCCCGCGCGAACTGGACCAGGCCCGTTCCGTCATAGCTCCAGTCGAGCCCGCCGCGCCACCGCGTGGCGGTATCGAGCGCCTGCAACCCGGCGACCGACGTGTTGATGCCGGTCAGCACGTCGGTGGCGATCCGATTGTCGAGATACTCTCCCGTCAGTCGCAGGCGATGGCCGGGCGCCACGTCCCAGACCAGCTTGCCCATCAGGGCGTTCGATTGGCCGTCCTGCGGGTTGGGCGCGGTCCGGGTAACGCCCGTGCCTTCGACCGTGCCCCGGTTCTTCAACTCGGAAAAGTCGCGGCGGGTATAGGCAAGCATCGCCGACACGGCACCCGATCGACCCGCGACCACGCCCGATTGGGTATATTCCGTGTCCGCCGAATTATATTGGGTGCGCAGCGATCCACCGACCGATTTGGTCCCCAGAATATCAGCCGGATCGCTGGTCGTGAAGCTTACCGCACCCGCCAGCCCGTCGCTGCCGTACAGGGCCGAGGCGGGGCCGCGCAGGAACTCGACCGACTTGACCAGGCCCAGGTCGACATAGTCGCCGCGCCCGACATCCTGCGCGCCGAAGCTGAAGCCGTAAGGCACGCGCACGCCATCGACCTGGATCAGCACGCGATTGCCGCCGATCCCGCGGACGACAAAGCCCTCATTGCCCGCCCGCCCAGTCGTGCCCATCGCCGCACCGAACCGGGTGGGCGCGCGCCGGACGCTGATCCCCGGCTCGAAGCGGACCAGATCCTTGATGTCCGTCGCCAGTTCGTCGGCGATGTCGTCGGCGTCCTTGACCGAGACGGTTACCGGCGCGTCCTTTGCTTGGATCGGCGCGCGCGTTGCGGTGACGACGATGTCGTGCTGCTCCCCCGGCTCCTTATCGTCGTTCGCCGGCGTCCCGAGCGCCGCCAACGCAGCTAGAGTCAGAAACATGACCCACCCCTTATCTAATAATCATTCGCAATCGCATTAACTCCAGCGCTTATCGGCGGCAACTATAAAATGCGAATGAGTGTCATTAGTGTTTCATGGGGGGTGTTCGGGAATCGGTTATAAGGGGCAGCGGGCATGTCCGATGGATTCCCACACCTCGGGTCAATGAATCGTTAGGAAGGTAATGTTATCAGTATGTTAAATCGCTTTCCTTAGGCTGAGCGTCACATTGCGGCCCAAGGGATTGAGATAGGCCGGTTGATAGATGATCGGCGTGCTACCCACGCCGTCCCGGACCTGCTGCCTGGCGTTGAGGATATTCGCCACGCTCAGGCTCAGGCGCGTGCCACGCAAGAGCGACGGCGTCTTCGCGCGGCCGAGCTGCTCGCCGATATTCGCGAACAGGTTCAAGTCGACCGTCATCAGGCTGGCAAAATGCAGGTCGCCCGCCGTGCCACCGAGGCCGCGCACATAGGTGGCGCTTTGCCAATCGGCGCTGATCCGGGCACCGAGGCCGCGTTTGAAGACCCCGATCTGCGCCTCGACCTCGTGGCGCGGTCGCCCGCCGCGCGGGTCGATGGCATCGCCGTCGAGGAGGTCAAGCGGCGCAGCACCGGGCCGCAGATACGCGACATCCTCCAGCCGCCAGCTATGCTCGACGCTGACCATCAACCGGCTGGTGAGGTTTTCCACGCGTCGGGCCGCCGCACTTCCGGCTTCGACGGGAATGAACTGAGCGTTTGGGGGCAGGCGGCGCTTGGCCTCCGCCTCGCTGGAAAAGACGCGGACCTGTGTGTTGGCCAGGCCGGGCGGCAGCCGTCCCAGCGGCTTCATATAGCTGAACCCCCAACGCAGTTGGCGCTGGTGCGCACGGAAAAGGTTGAGCGGCGTCGCGTCGATCCGCTGCAACAGTCCGGCGGCGTCTCGGGTGAAACGGTCGGGGAAGGCCGCCTCGACCGGCGCGATCGCCAGGGGCAGGGGCATGATCGGCCTGTCGATCCGTGTGTCGGCATAGTCGATGTTGAACACGAAATCGGTCTTCGCGAACGGCTTGATCGTGGTACCTAGGCTCATCACGCGGCGATCCTCGGTGCGAAGGCCGGGATTGCTGCCCGTGATCCGCGTTACGTCTACGGTTTGGCCCTGGACGAAGTCGAAAATGCGCGCATTGGGCACGACCAGCAGCGGCGATCCGAGCTGCTCGATCGAGGGGGCCGCCTGGCGATGCTGGATCGAGGCGAGCACGGATATCCTGTCTTTCGGTGCCCAGGCGAAACCATAGCCGATCGTGCGCAGCGTTCCACGGTCCGACAGATGCTCGGCCCCCAGCGTCGCATTGGCCGAAAGCCTGCCCAGCCATGCCAGGCTTGGCGTATCGCCCCCTGTGATGGGCAGGTCGATATTGCCCTGTAGCGAGGCAGTGTCGCGGCCCAGATCGCTGGTGCGGGTCAGCGCCCCCCAGCGCGATACGCTGTCGAAATCGCGCGTCGCGAGCCCCGCGCGAAGACTGGCCGACGCCGCGCCGGCGGGCAGTTTGAAGGGCGAACCACTGACCAGCAGGTCGGCATTGGCGGTGGTGTTGACCGCGCGGGCATCGTTGCGCGGAGCGGCCGTAACGCCGATATCGGTCGTGCTGCTAATCGTCACCCGGTCCCAATTGCCGGTTGCCGTCCATAGCCATTGTCCCGCATGTCCGCCGAGCGTCGTACCCAGGTGGACGGTCTGCGTATCACCATCCCGGTGCAACCGGCCATCGGGGCTCAGGCCGACCAGCGCACGCGTCTGGACCGTGTCGAACCGGCCGTCCAGCGTGGCCGACAGTGCATCCGATAGCGTTCCCGCGATCGTCGCGCCGAGCGAAACGCTGTTGGTCTCGGGCAGCAGGGTCCGGACGTCGCCCAGTCGGGGATCGCCGGAGATCTGGCGGAGATCACGCTCGCTCTCCAGCAGCGCGCTCGAGCGGCTGATCTGCGCATCCAGCAGCACACGGGTATTGCCGGTAATGCGCAGCTTGCTGGCGGTGCCGCCCCAGCTCGCTTGGCCACCATCGGTCGGGGCCCCGGCATTCGCCACGCCGACGCGCGAGGAGAAGCGTTCGAACGTAACGACGTTGACGACCTTCTGATCGGCGGGATAGCCATATTTCAGGGCTACCTCTTCGGGCAGGATGTCGGTCCGCTCGATCGCCTCGGTCGGGATGCGGGCAATCTCGTTGAAACTCGAGACACGCCGACCGTTGAGCAACACGACAGGCGAGGCGTTCCCATCGCCTCGACCGCTCTTCACCTGCGCGCCCAGCGCGTCGATCAGGTCCGCCACGGTGCCGGCGCCATAGGAGCGAATGTCGATCGGCGACAGGGTGCGCTCGGGCGGGATGTCGCCCAGCACCGCACCGCGCGGGCGACCGCCCGTGACGACCACGTCGCTGTTGCCGCCCATCTTGTTTGGCTCTGGCAACCCGCTTTTATATTTCTCTCGCAATTGCTGCTGGACGTCCGGGGGGAGTGGCTTGCCGTCCGGCCCACGAAACTCAAGCGGTGGCGCGCCGCTGACTTGCGCGCTTGCCAGCCATGCCATGCGCAGCGCCAGGCCGATCGCCATGACGGTCACGATCCCCGCACGGCAGAGAAGGGCAGCGAAAGATGGCCGGCCATTGCGATCTGTCCCGCCAATGTTCGGCCGTCGCTACCCAGGGTGAGGTGGAAGCTCACCGGCGGTTGGGAGGGAAGCCCGAACGAGACGCATCCGCCCGACACGGAGAGCCTCTCCAGCGGATGCCAGTTCGGCCCACGGGTGGTGCGGTAACGCCCGCTCCAGCCTTTTTCGTTGCGGGTCAACTCGAACGTCCAGTCCGCACCGGCAAAAGGGCCGGTCCACTGCCCGGCCAGCCGCTCGGCCGGCTGGGACGAAGCACAGGGCAGCTCCGCCTCTGCGGACGGAGCGGGCGTGGCGAGCATGAGCAGAAGGGCGGCGATCACCTGTATCCCCCGGTTGACAGGATCCCAGGGAAGCAGAGCATCGTAACCCGATGATGCCGTCTTCGTATCGACGGGCGATACGAAGATGCTACAAAGCCGTGCTATCCGCTCGGACATGCAGACGGACACACTTGGCGCGGAGCGGATCGTCGTGGTCGACGACGACACCAGTATCCGCGACGCACTGGCGGATTATCTGGGCGGCCATGGCTATGCCGTACGCACGGCCGCTGGGGCGATGGCCTGCGACCGGTTATTGGCGGAGGGGCCTGTCGATCTGATCGTAATCGACGTGATGATGCCCGGCGAGGACGGGCTGTCGCTGTGCCGACGTCTGGCACCTGGGGGGACGCCGATCTTGATGCTCAGCGCGCTCGACGCCGTGACAGACCGGATCGTGGGGCTTGAGGTCGGGGCCTGGGATTATCTGCCCAAGCCGTTCGAGCCGCGCGAACTGCTCGCCCGCGTACGGGCGCTTTTGCGGCGACCGCGCGCGGAGGTCTCAGCGGCAGCGACTGGGGATGCCCTCCGTTTCGCGGGATGGTGGTATAGCCCCGGCGAGCGTCGCCTGCGCGATCCGCAGGGGCGCCCGGTATCGCTGAGCGAGGGCGAATATGCGCTCCTGACGGCGTTTGTCCGACGCGCTGGCCGGGTGCTCAGCCGCGATACGTTGCTCGATATCGCGCGTGGTGACGATGCGGCCTCCTATGACCGGGCGATCGACATTGCGATCAGCCGCCTGCGGCGCAAGCTGGCCGAGGCGGACCCGGAGCCGCTGATCGAGACGGTGCGTGGGGCAGGGTATCGCTTTCTGCCATCGGTGCGGGCGGCATGATCCGGGCGCTCTGGCGGCCACCCAGCGCCCTGACCGCGATTGGCGGGTTCAGCGTGGCGATCGCGGTCCTGAGCGTCGTCATCACCGCCAGCATCGTCCTGTTGATGCCCGATCCGCCCGCGATAAGAATGACCGTCGCGGACGTGGCAGCGGCGCTGCGAGGCGGAGAGGCGGGAAGCCTGGTGCTGGACCGCCGCGTCGGAAGGCCGCCGGAGGGACCACCCGCCCCGCTGTTGCAAAAGGCGCTGGCTCGCGAACTGCATCGGCCCCTCTCCGCCGTCCGGGTGGTTTGGCTGGACCGCATACCGGGCAAGCGGCTCGATGGCGGGATGGTAATTTATACGTCGCGGGGCGCTTTTTCGCCCGGCAAACCCTTGCCTGTTCCCGCTGCTCCGGCGGGTGCGGTGCTGGTTCGGCGTCAGGGGGTGATGCCGATGCGGATGGTCCTGCCGGGCCAGCAGACCGAAGCGATCATGAGCGCGTTGGTCCTGAAACTGCCGCAACCCGCCTTTGCCGCGGCGATATTGGGCGCGGACGGTCGTTGGCTGTCGGTCGCGCCGCACCAGCCGCTTCTCGGCGGCTGGCGGCTGAAGGTGCTGGCCGCGCTGGCCGCGAGCCTGGGCGTGCTGGCGCCGCTGGTGTGGCTGTTCGCGCGCCGCCTGACCCGGCCGTTCCGGGCGCTGGCGACCGCGATCGACGAGGGGCGCGATCCGCCCCAGGCACAGGGGCCGCGGGAACTTCAGGAGGCGGCGGGAGCGATCCTGCAACTGCGCAACCGGCTGGCGGCCGAAAGCGAGGAGCGGATGCGGATGCTGACGGCCGTCGCGCATGACCTGCGCACGCCGCTGACCAGCCTGAAGCTGCGAATCGAAGCCGCGCCCGAGCCGCAACGAACGCGGATGATCGCCGATGCCGATCGGATGCAGGCGATGATCGCCGATGTGCTCGACTTCGCCAGAACCATCGGCGCGGGGCGGCAATCTATCGCGGTCCGGCCGCTGATCGCCGACATCCTGGCCGACCACCCGCAGGTCGTTCTGCGCGACGGGCCGGATGTGACGGTCGACAGCGTCGAACCCGATTTGCGGCGAGCCGTCGAAAATCTCGTCCGCAACGCCATCGACTATGCCGGTGGCGGCGTGATCGACGTCGCGAAGGAGGCGCAAGCCGCCGTCATCCGGGTGATCGACGCCGGTCCCGGCATCGCCCGGGAGGATCGCGAACGTCTGCTCCGCCCGTTCGAGCGCGGCGAAGCCTCACGCAGCCGCGATACGGGCGGAGTCGGTCTGGGCCTCAGCATCGTGAGCGGCTTCGCCAAGCGGGAGGGCGGCGAACTCACCCTGGACGATGCGCCGAGCGGTGGGCTGGTCGTGACGTTGCGATTGCCGTTGTGACGGCGATCAGCCGACGATGCTCTGCCCCATGCTCAAGCGCTTGCCGTTGGTGACGATGACCTGATCGCCGATCCGGGTCGCGGCGAAGAGCTTGCGGGCAAAGGCGGTCGGTACGCCGACACAGCCATGGGTGGCATAGCCATAGCGGACGTCGCTGCCATGGATGGCCACGCCATCGCGCGTCAGTCGCAGCATATAGGGCATCGGCGCGTCATACAGGTTGGAGATGTGCTCGGCGTCCTTCTCCAGGATCGGAAATACGCCGAGCGGGGTCGGCATATTGTCCGCGCCATAGATGATCGCGGCGGTCCCGATCTCATAGCCGTCCCGAAAGATCGACACGACCTGTGCCGTCAGGTCGACGGTAATGACGATCGGCCCCTTGGGCGCGCCGCTTTCATCCCAGACGAAATCGCCGTGACGAAGCGGCTGTTTCAGGTCGAGGATGCGGCGAACGACGAACGGCGCGGGCGTGGGGGCTGTCTCTTATACACATCTCCGAGCCCACGAGACCGTACTAGATCTCGT
>NZ_CAJXWX010000021.1 GCF_913062585.1 uncultured Sphingomonas sp.
CCGCCACCCCCTCCCCCGCCCGGCTGAAGGCCGATGTCGAGGCGCTGGTCGGCTTCGGCACGCGCCACACCGCCTCGACCACCACCGATCCCAAGCGCGGCATCGGCGCCGCGCGTGACTGGGCCGCCCGCCAGTTCGAGACGATCGCACAAGGCTGTAACGGCTGTATCAGCGTCGAGCGGATCAACCGCCGCTTCACCGGTCCGCGTGCGCCGAACGGGGTGATGGTCGAGGATGTGCTGGGCATCCAGCGCGGGCGCGATCCGACCCGTGTCGTCATCGTCGGCGCGCATATCGACAGCCGCGTGACCGATGTGATGAATGCCACCGCCGACGCGCCCGGTGCCAATGACGACGCCTCGGGCGTGGCGCTGGTGCTGGAAGCGGCGCGGCAACTGTCCAAACGCCAGTTCGACGCGACCATCATCTATGCGGTCTTTTCCGGCGAGGAACAGGGGCTGTGGGGCTCGACCCTGCTGGCCGACACCGCGAAGGCCCGCAACTGGCGCGTCTCGGCGATGCTGAACAACGACATCGTCGGCAACACGGTCGGCCAGGGCGGCGTGCGCGAGGCCCGCTGGGTCCGCGTCTTTTCCGAAGGCATTCGCGCCTCCGAGGACCTGCCCCAACAGATGCAGCGACGCGGCAATGGCGGCGAGGATGACGGCCCCAGCCGCGCGCTGGCCAAGGCGATCGACGGCATCGCCGACAAGCTGGGCGGGCTCGACGTCTTCGTCGACCGCCGCCCGGATCGCTTCGGACGCGGCGGCGATCACGAACCGTTCCTGAAGCTCGGCTATCCCGCCATACGCTTCTCGGTCGCGAACGAGGATTGGGATGCGCAGCACCAGGACGTGCGCAAGGAAGGGACGGTCGCTTACGGCGACACCATCGACAAGATGGACTTTCCCTATCTGGCCAAGGTGACGGCGATCAACATCGCCACCCTCGCCCGCCTGGCCGCCGCGCCGTCCGCGCCCGACAAGGTGACGATCAGCGGCGCCCTGTCGCGCGATACGCAGGTGGAATGGGCAGTGGTGCCCGGAGCGGTGCGCTACCGCGTCCACTGGCGGCGGAACGATACGGCCGACTGGACCCAGGCGAAGGACGTGACGGAGACGAAGACGGTCCTGACCCAGGTGCCGGTGGACGATCATTTCGTCGGCGTCTCGGCGATCGCGGCGGATGGTTCGGAGAGCCTGATCACCTTCGGCGGTCGCTGAACCGAGTCCCGCCAGGCACAAGGAAAGATGCCGCCCCGAGGGAGTGAGACGGGGCGGCATCCTCATGATCGACCCGGCGTCTCCTCGGGTCGAATCCCCCCTGGGGGACGGCTTTAACGACGAACCAGCTTGCTGTGACCGCGTACGCGGCGGCGACCCGAACGAACCACTTCGGTAGTCGTGGCAACCGTCGTCGTCGTTATCGGAGCACCTTGTAACACAACTGTCGTCGTCGTGGGAGCAGGATAATAATAACCGCCCTCAAAATAACCGGAACTTCCATCGGCCAGCGTGCCGACGGTGGTCGTCGTCGTGACGGTGGTGCCGTCGCGTGTCACGATCCGCCTCCCCATGGCCGGTGGCGGTGGGGGCGGGGCATAGGCACCGCGATCGTCATAGCCCGGCTGGCCATAATCGTCATAGCCGGGGGCCATGTGCCGATGCCGATCCTCGGTCCGGTCGATGGCATAGCCCGCCGCCGCCCCAACGCCCGCGCCGATCAGCGTTCCGCCCAGGCGATTGCCGCGTCCAGCGATCAGATTGCCCGCGACGCCGCCCGCCACCGCGCCGATCGCCGCACCGCCCAGACCGTCGTCGCGCCGAACCGGCGGCGGCACGTAGGGCCCGCCCGCATAGCCGGACGGCCCAGCCCCGTCCCAGTCCACGCTATAGACGCTGTCATAGACCGTACCGCGCGGGTCGATCAGGACCGCGTCGTCATAATAACGCGACCAGCGATAGCCGACGGGCGGCCGCGGCAACGTATAGACCGCCCAATCCTCGACCCCGAAACGCCGGTCGTTCCAGTAAGAAGGCATGACCATGCCGCGCACCGGACGGCGATAGGCGCGCCAGCCGCCCGGCGCATTCCCCCCGCCCCACCAGCGGCCGCCGACCCGACTGCCCCAGCGCTGGGGCCCGGCGGGCGTCTGGCCGCCCGTGCCGATCCCGAGGGTGCTGGTCGTCGTCACCACGGGCGCGGACGGCGGCGGCGCTTCATCGAAATGGGGACGCGGATAGCGCGCGCCTGCCTGGCCGAACGCGGGGGCGCTCGACATCAGGGCCAGGGTCAGGACGGTCAGCTGCGACGGGCTTCGCATGATGGATCAATATTCCCCTGTATCAAGGCTGTTGCGCTTCCCCAAACGCCGCAACCGGAACAAGGTTTGATACCAGCGCGCCACCCCGACCGATAGCGCCGTGGCCCGTCCCGAATCGGGTCAGCCGGATCGGTCGCCCATGGCGGCCAGACGGGGGGCGAGCAGCGTCATCAGCGCCTCGCATCCCGCCTGATCCTCCTCGTCGAAGCGACCGGGTTCCGGGCTGTCGAGGTCGAGGACCCCAAGGACGATGCCGTCATGGAGGATGGGCACGACCAGTTCGGAACGGCTGGCGGCATCACACGCGATATGGCCCGGAAAGGCATGGACGTCGGCGACGCGCTGGGTCCGCGCCTCAGCGACCGCTGCGCCGCAAACCCCCTTGCCCACCGGAATGCGGATGCACGCGGCCTTGCCCTGAAACGGCCCGAGCACCAGCTCGCCGCCCACCATGCGGTAGAAGCCCGACCAGTTGAGATCGGGCAGATATTGCCAGATCAGCGCGGCGGCATTGGCCATGTTGGCGACCGCATCCTGCTCGCCCGCCGTCAGCGCGTCGAGCGCGGCGTGGAGGTCGCGGTATAGCTCCGCCTTCGATCCGGCGGTGATGTCGAACTCGTACATAGGCCGTGATGTAGGCCAGTGCATGGCCCGCGTCATCCCCTTCGCTGCTTGGACGCCCACCGGGTTCCGGCCCAACGCCCGCGCTTGCGCCGCCCCTTTTATTGTCCTACAAATCGGCCGAATAAAAGCCAGGAGAGGCCGTGCCCGCCGTGCCATCAGATGTGATGCCCGCTTATATCGCGATCGACTGGGGCACCACCAATCGCCGAATCTATGTCCTCGCGGATGACGGCACCATGCTCGCCACGGTACGCGACGATCGTGGCGTGCTGGCGATGGCGGCGGACGAGTATCCCAATGAGATCGCGGCGATCCGGGTGCGGTTCGGCAATCTGCCGATCATCGCGGCGGGCATGGTTGGCTCGACGCGTGGCTGGCGAGAGGCCGCCTATGTTCCTGCCCCCGCCGATATTGCGGCCCTGGCTCGCGCCGCCATGCGGATCGCCGAATGGGATGTCACCATCGTGCCCGGCGTCTCGCTGCTGACCGACACCCGTGCCGATGTGATGCGTGGCGAAGAGGTGCAGGTCCTGGGTGCGATCGCCGCCGGCCTCGCCCCCGCCGATGCGCTGTTCGCACAGCCCGGCACGCATAACAAATGGGTGTATGTCGCCGGCAGCCGGATCACCGACTTCGCCACCACCATGACCGGCGAGCTGTTCGCGCTGGTCAAGGGGCATGGCATCCTGGCCGGGATGCTCGACGGCCCGGTTGCGGATGGCCCCGCCTTTCGCGATGGCCTGTCGCGCGGCAGCGGCGCGTGCGACCTGGCGGCGGCGCTGTTCGGGGTTCGCGCCTCGGTCCTGCTCGGCCGGATCGCGGCTGAGGATGCCGCCGCCTATGCCAGCGGGCTGCTGATCGGCAGCGACATCGGCGCGGTGCCCGACCTGGCGGGCGGCACCGTCCACCTGCTGTCGAGCGGCCTGCTCGCCGACCTCTACACCATCGGGATCGAGGAACGCGGCGGCACCGTCGTCGCCCTCGACAGCCATGCCGGTTTCCTCGCCGGACTTCACACCATTCGGGAGCATTTGTCATGACCGACCCCGCCGCACGGTTCGCCGCCGCCTTCGCCGCCTGTCCGATGGTCGCCATCCTGCGCGGCCTGACGCCGGACGAGGCGATCCCGGTCGCCGATGCGCTGGTGGACGCAGGCTTCACCCTGATCGAGGTGCCGCTAAACTCGCCCTCCCCGTATGACAGCATCGCGGCGATCGCGGCGCATGTCGGGGACAAGGCGATCGTCGGCGCAGGGACCGTCCTGACCACCGAACAGGTCGACCGGGTGAAGGCAGCGGGCGGTACGCTGATCGTCTCGCCCAACACCGATGTCGAGGTCATTGCGCACAGCGTGGCGCAGGGCCTGATCTCTCTGCCCGGCTATTTCACGCCGTCCGAAGCCTTCGCCGCGCTGAAGGCGGGCGCACATGGCCTGAAGCTGTTTCCGGCGGAGGGCGCCTCGCCGACCTTCCTCAAGGCGCAGCGCGCGGTCCTGCCGCGCGACGTCGCGGTGCTGGCGGTCGGCGGCATCACCCCCGACAACATGGCCGAATGGCGCGCGCACGGCGCGGACGGCTTTGGTCTGGGCTCCAACCTCTATCGCGCGGGCAAGCCGGCGGCGGATGTCGCCGTGTCGGCGCGCGCCTATGTCGAAAAGGCACGCTGACACCGATGACCGACACGATCTGCCTCGCGCTGGTCGGCATGGGCAAGATCGCCCATGACCAGCATGTCCCCGCCATTGCAGGGAACCCGGCCTTTCAACTGGTCGCGACCGTCAGCCGCTCGCCCAACGGCGTCGAGGGCGTGCCGCATTTCCACGACATCGCCGAACTCGCCCAGAGCGACGTAAAGGTCGATGCGGTGGCGCTCTGCACCCCGCCGCAGGTCCGCCACGCGATCGCCGCCGCCGCGCTGGCCAATAACTGGCACGTCTTCCTCGAAAAGCCGCCGGGCGCGACGCTGGCCGAGGTGGCGGTGCTCGAGGAGTTGGCGGCTGAGGCGAACGTGACCCTGTTCGCCAGCTGGCATTCGCGTTACGCGCTGGGCGTCGAGCCTGCGCGTGAATGGCTGTCGAGCCGCCAGGCCCTATCGGCGGCGATCACCTGGCGCGAGGATGTGCGCCAATGGCATCCGGGCCAGGCCTGGATCTGGGAAGCGGGCGGCTTCGGCGTGTTCGATCCCGGCATCAACGCGCTGTCGATCGCGACGCATATCCTGCCCGAGCCGTTCTTCATCGAGCGCGCTACCCTAGACTTCCCCGCCAATCGCGACGCGCCGATCGCCGCCGAGGTGGCGTTCCGCACCACCGAGGGCACGCCGGTGACGCTCGACCTCGACTGGCGGCAGGAAGGGCATCAGAGCTGGGACATCGTCGTCGAGACGAGCGAGGGCACGTTGAAGCTTGCCGAGGGCGGTGCGGTGCTGACCCTGCCCGACGGCTCGACCCCGCATCACGAGGAAGGGCTGCACGGCGAATATCCGGGGCTGTATGCGCGCTTCGCCGAATTGGTGCAGGGCGGGCGTTCGGACGTCGACATCGCCCCGCTGCGCCACGTCGCCGACGCCTTCATGCGTGGCAAGCGGCGCGAGGTGGAAGACTTCGTGGAATAAGACCCGACGCGGACAGTCGGAGGCGTGACACAAAAAAGGCCGACTGCCCCACCGGGCGGTCGGCCTTTTCCATAGGGACAAAGGCGGGATGCCGAAGCACCCCGCCTCCGTCATCAGAAGTTGATCGTCGTCCCGACCGAGATCTGGCGACCCAGTGCATCGTAACGCTGCGGCGCGGTGTTCGCGCGCGACAGGGCCACGGTGTACGAGTTCGGGATGATCGGCGGGTTCTTGTCGAGCAGGTTGTTCGCGATGATGCGGAATGCGAACCGCCGCGCGATATTCCAGGTCAGCGCCAGGTCGAAATAGCTCTGCGGCGCGATCCGGGCATAGGTGTTGCGGAAATTGGCGGCGGTGCCGCCGATATCCGCATTGCCCGAATTATAGGCCGTGGTGAGCGAACTATTGTAGCGCCAGTTGAACGAGGCGTTGAACGTGTTGTCCGCCGTCGTCCAGGTGCTGCGCAGGCCGTGCGACCATTTCGGGATCAACTGACCGCAGGCAATGCCGTTCGAGAAATAGCCCGCGCAGTTATACTGGCTGCGCAACGGCGAGTCCTGAGCGCCCGCCAGCGTGGTGAGCGAGCCGTTGAAGTTCCAGTCCAGACGACCAGCACCTCCCAGACCCAGTGTATACTGGCCCTGGAAATCCCAGCCCGAAGAGATCGACCGATAATAATTGGTCGTGCCTTGGAGGATGAATCCGGCTGAGGGCCGGCCTGTGAGGGGATTGGCCAGCGACCCCGTCGTCGGATCGCGCACGATACCACGGCAGAAATAGGGATCGCCATTCGACGCCAGGCAGCCGTTCAGGAAGTAATCGGCAAGGTTGGTGCCGATCGAGTTGAGTATCCGAATGCGGTAGTGATCGACCGAGAACACCAGACCACGAACAAAGCTCGGCTTCACAACCAGGCCATAGGTCAGCGTATAGGCCGTTTCCGGATCGACCTCGTTTCCACCCGAACGGACGGTGCAGCAGACATTCGTCAGCAGGGATTGGCTTCCATAGAGGTTATCCGCCAGCCCCGTCTTGCGGCACAGGTCACGCGACGCCAGCGGAGCCGTTGTCACAGTCCCGTCCGGCAAGGTCCGCTGAACCGGCGCACAGAAATCGCTGAGCGTGGTGTTGCTGGCATAGCGGATCGTTGTCGCGGAATCGATCTGCGTAACCGTTGGAGCCCGCTGCGCCTTATTATAGGATGCACGGAAGGTGATATCACTCACCGGCGCGTAAATGCCTTCGATCTTCCACGTCGAGAAGTACTTGGAATTCGCACTGTACTTCGAAACCCGGTAACCGCCATTGGTCTGGAGCAGATGCGCGAACGGCTTGTCCTGGATCAGCGGCGCCTGAAGTTCGATATTCGATTCCAGAACGTCCTGACGCAGGTTCACCCGCCTGTCGCTATTCTGGCTGAGGTACACGTCGTTCGCAGTCGAGATGTAACGGTCCTTACGGTACTCCGCCCCCAACGCGATCGCGAGACCATCGCTCGCCCAAGGCGTCTTGATGCCATATTTGCCAAGGTCCCCGGTCACCGTGCTGATGACGTCGTACAGGATGCCGATCTGGCCGTTGACGCCGCTCTGGCTGCCCGGGCCGTTGAACAGATAGTTGGTCAGCGCGTCGTTGCCCGATCCGGCGCGGAAGGCGTCGAAGGGCACGCAGGCGCTGTCGCCGCCGGTCAGGTTCGATACGCAGGTCGGCGTGCCGTTTACGTTGACGACGTTCAGCGAACGGTTGACCCGATCGGGATCCGCATAAGGCGAGCCGCGCCGGTCCTGCTGGTTGCGCGCATAGACACCGCCAATGTCATAGGTCCAGGCGTCGCCCACCTTGCCGCGCAGGCCGCCCGTCGCGCGGATGCCCTGGTTGATATAGGTGTCGACCAGATAGGGCTGGCCGTCGAAGCGATAGCGGACTTCGATCGGAACCGAGTTGGTCGCGCCCGATGCGCAACCCAGCGCCCCCGCCTGCCCGGCCGACAGGAACGGATTGTTGCAGTTCACCTGATACGGCGTCGAGCCATAGACGGTGTAGCTGTAGACGCGCAGCGGGCTGGGGTTGATCGACTTGTCGCGGAACCAGATGGCGTCGCCATAGAGTTCGAATTCCGGCGCGATCTCGAAGCTCAGGAAACCGCCCGCCGTGTAACGCTCGCCCTGACGCTGGAAAGAAAAGTCGTCATAAGGGTTGGCTGCAACGCCGGGGCGCGGGCCATAGGCCACGAAGCTGCGCGTGCCATCCGGGTTGTTGACATAGGCCGTGCCGGAATTCGGGCCCGAACGTGGCGAGATATAGCCGGAGGGCGAATAGGTCGACACCGGCGAGCAGGAAAGCGGTCCATCCTTGCTGGTCTGCGCAAGCGGACACGCCGCGATCGAGCGGTCACCCGTGCGGACCAGTTCCGCGTTGCGGTAGTTGACGAAGCCCGACACCTTCAGCCGATCGTCGAACAGCTTCTTGCCCGCGGTCAGCGTGACGTCGGCGCGGCCGCCATCATTGGTCCAGCCGAGCGGCGTGCTGAAGCCGACGCCCTGCGCGAGCGGGGTGACGATGTTGCTCTTGTTCAGATGGTTGTAGAAATTGTAATTGGCGTCGACCCGGATGCCGTCGAAATCCTTGCGCAGGATGAAGTTGACGACGCCCGAGACCGCGTCCGAACCATAGACCGACGACGCGCCGCCCGAGAGGATGTCGATGCGTTGGAGCAGTGAAGCGGGGATGATCCCCACATCCACCGCATTCATCGTGCCCAGGCGCTTGCCGTCGAGCAGGGTCAACGTCCGCTCGAAACCCAGGCTGCGCAGCTTGATCCGCTGGCGGCCGTCCGAGTCCTGATAATTCTGCTGGGCGTCGGGTGCGATCTGCGGAAGGCGGTTCAGCACTTCCTCGACGTTCAGCGGCGCCTGCGCCTGGATATCCTGTGCGGTCACCGAGGTAATCGGCGAGGCCGAGGCGAGGTTCGGACGCACGATACGGGTGCCCGTCACGATCACGTCACCGTTGTTGTCGGACTGCGGCGTGCCGGTGATCGCGGCGGTGCGGGTCTGCGCGGCTTTCGCGCTGGACGATGCGTTATCTTCGGCGTCAGTCTGCGCGGTCGCGCCGGACTGCTGCGCCAGTACAGGCGTGGCGACCAGCGCGCCCGCCGACAAGGCCAACCACGAGATCGGGTGAAGCAACTTCATTTCATAACCCCCTTTTCAACCGCTGGCGTCGTTGCGCTCAGCGGCGTGCCGCACAAACAATACAGTTGCAGGGGGCGGTCAATATGTCGGGCCATACCGATATAGGATCAATTTCACTTTGGTCCGCGATTGTGACCATGATGCAACAATGTCACAAAACGCTAACCCCTTGAAATTAAACGCGCCAATTAGAAAAAAGAATTTGAAGAATATTATATTACTCCCATTTTACATGCACTTAATGATTTTTGCGGAAAAGCGCGGCCATGCGCGCTGACGCGCCCGCCCGAATGCCACTTGAAAAGACCATGAGGCTCGGCGCCGAATGGACGTGCCATACCAGTTTCGAACCTTTCGGCCGATCTGCCAGACCAGAGCGTCCGGCCTCCTGATTGTCACTCACAAAAAAGGGGCCGATTCTCATAAGAGAATCGGCCCGTTCCGAGGCTTGGGGGAAGGGAGCGATCAGAAGTTGATCGTCGTCCCGATCGCGATCTGGCGGCCCAGCGCGTCGTAACGCTGCGGCGCGGTGTTGGAGCGCGACAGGGCGACCTGGTACGAGTTGGGGATGATCGGCGGCGACTTGTCGAACACATTGTTCGCGATGATCCGGAACGCGAACTTGCGCGCGATATTCCAGCTCAGCGCCAGGTCGAAGAAGCTCTGCGGCGCGATACGCGCGAAGCTATTCTGGAACCGCTCCGGCGTGCCGCCAATGTCCGGATTGCCCGAATTGTTCGCGGTCGTCAGCGAGCCGGTGTAGCGCCAGTTGAACGACACGTTGAACACCTTGTCCGCCGAGGTCCAGGTGGTGCGCAGGGTGTGCATCCACTTGGGGATCAGCTGGCCGCAGGAAATGCCGTTCGAGAAATAGCCCGCGCAATTATACTGGCTGCGCAGCGGCGAATCCTGTCCGCCGGCCAGCGTCGAAAGCGAGCCGTTGAAACCCCAGTCGATCCGCCCGGCCCGGCTGAGGTCCAGTGAATATTGCCCCTGGAAATCCCAGCCATAGGCGAGCGACCGGTAATAGTTGGTCGTCCCCTGGCGCACGAAGCCCGCCGACGGATTGCCTGCGGGCGCATTGCCGATCGAGCCGGTCGTCGGATCACGCACGATGCCGTTGCAGAAGAAGGGATCGCCGTTCGAGGCCAGACAGCCCTGCAGATAATAGTCCGCGCCGTTATACCCCAGCGAGTCGACCAGCCGGATCTGATAACGGTCGGCCGAGAAGACCAGCCCCGGGATGAAGCTGGGCTTCACGACCAGGCCATAGGTCAGGGTATAGGCGGTTTCCGGATCGGCGGTGAAGCCGCCGGTGCGCGTCGTGCACCCCTCGGTCGGGCAGAGCAGCGAGGCACTGCCGTACAGATTGTCGGCCAGTCCCGTCCTGCTGCACAGCTCGCGCGAGGCCAGCGGCGCGGTGGTCACGGTGCCGTCCGGCAGCGTCCGCGCGACGGGGGCGCAGAAGTCGGTCAGCGTCGAATTGCGGCCATAGTTGATCTGCGTCGCCTGGCGGATCTCGATCACGGTCGGCGCGCGCTGCGCCTTGTTGTACGAGGCGCGGAAGGTGATATCGGCGACCGGCGCGTACAGCCCCTCGATCTTCCAGGTCGAGAAGCTCTTGGGGTTGGAGCTGTACTTCGACACGCGGAAGCCGCCATTGGTCTGCAGCAGATGGGCAAAGGGCTTGTTCTGGATGATCGGGGCCTGAACCTCGATATTGGATTCCCAGACGTCCTGGGACAGGCGCGCATCCTGGTCGCCGAACTGGTCGACAAAGCCCGCATCGGCCGTCGAGAGCAGCCGGTCCTTGCGATATTCGGTGCCCAGCGACACGGCCAGGCCCTCATCGGCCCAGGGGGTCTTTATGCCATAGGTCGTCAGGTCGCCGTTCACGACCGCGATCGCGTCGAACAACTGGGTGATCGTCCGCCGCTGGCCCGTCGCGCCGCTGGAGAACAGATAGTTGGTCAGCGCATTGCTGCCCGAACCGGCCCGGAATGCGTCGAAGGGGATGCAAGCCGGATCGGTGCCGTTCACCACCGAGCGGCAGGTGGCCACGCCATTGACGTTGACGACGTCCAGCGAACGGTTGACCCGGTCGTTCTGCGACGTCGGCCCGAGATACCAGTCCTGCTGGTTGCGGGCATAGACGCCGCCGACGTCATAGGACCAGGCCTCGCCGATCTTGCCGCGGACGCCGCCGCTCGCACGGAAGCCCATATTGACGAAGCGGTCGGACTGGGCGGGCTGTCCGTCGAAGCGATAACGCACGTCGAGCGGTACATAGCCGGTGCTGCCCGGCGTACAGCCCAGCGCACCCGCCTGCCCCGCCGACAGGAAGGGATTGTCGCAATTCACCTGATAGGGCGTCGTGCCCTGCACCGAGTAAGCATAGACGCGGCGCGGCGTCGGGTTTTCGGACGTGTCGCGGAACCAGATGCCGTCGCCATAGATCTCGACTTCGGGCGCGATCTTGAGATTGACGAAACCACCCGCCGTGTAGCGCTCATTGGCGCGCTGGAAGGACACGTCGTCATAGGGATTGGCGGCATTGCCCGCACCCGGTCCCCAGGGCACGAACGTCCGCGAGCCGTCCGGGTTGTTGACATATTGCGCGTTCGCATTGGGCCCCGACACCGGCGATACGAAGCCACTGCGCGAATAGGTCGACAGCGGCGAACAGGACAGCGCCGAGTCCTTGGTCAGCTGCGCCACCGGGCACGCGGCATAGGAGCGCGCACCATTTTGGACGAGATCGGCCTGGCGATAGTTGAAGAAGCCCGACACGTTCAGCCGGTCGTCGAACAACTTCTTGCCCGCCGTCAGCGTCAGGTCCGCACGGCCACCGTCATTGGCCAGCCCCCGCGCCGACGGAAATCCCGCCGCATTGGCGATCGGCGTGACCAGCGTGTCCTTGTTCAGATGGTTGTAGAAATTATAGTTCGCATCGACGCGGATGCCGTCGAAATCCTTGCGCAGGATGAAGTTCACAACGCCCGAAATCGCGTCCGAGCCATAGACCGAGGAAGCACCGCCCGACAACACATCGACCCGCTCCAGCAGGCTCGCCGGGATGATGCCGGTATCCTGGCCGTTCTGGGTGCCCAGGCGCTTGCCGTCGACCAGCACCAGCGTCCGCTCGAACCCCAGATTGCGCAGCTTGATCCGCTGGCGACCGTCCGAATCCGCATAGTTGGACTGGGCGTCGGGCGCGACCTGCGGCAGGCGGTTCAGCACTTCCTCGACGTTGAGCGGCGCCTGTGCCTGGATGTCCTGGCGCGTGACCGAGGTGATCGGCGCGGCCGATGCCAGATTGGGGCGGGTGATGCGCGTGCCCGTCACGATGACCTCACCGCTGCTCGACGCCTGGGGCGTGCCGGTAATCGCGTTGGAACGGGTCTGCGCGGCCTGGGCGCTGAGCGAGGCGTCGGCGTCCTGCTGGGCGGCGGTGTCGTCGGGCGCGGCGGTCGATCCGACCTGTTGCGCAGCGGCGGGCGCGGCGAGCATCAGCGAGGCGGCGGAAAGCGCCAGCCATGATGCAGACGGTTGAATTCTCATGAAATCTCCCCTTCACCCCGGCCGATGGGATGCCGGGTTCGAAGGACAGGCCAATACTTTTGCCTTGGGACGGTCAATACCTAATGCATACCTATGCAGCACCCATCGCAACATTATGAAGAAACTGTCACCAGAAAGCCACAATGTAAAACGATTTCAATATCTTAGGTTACAAATCAGCAATCTTTCGACACAAGGCCCGATGCAGGCCCAGGTCCAAACCTTTCGCGCCGCCGCCGAATCATGCGAACGTGGTTCCATATCGGTCCGCTGCCCACTTGCGGCCCGGCCATTCCCCCCGCACTATTGCGGCCTGAGCGGGGCGCTATCGCCCAAGGGGATGGAGCAGACAGATGCAGGACGAACGGCGCGTATTTCTGGGCGGAATGGGGCTGGCCGGCGTGGCAGCCGCACTGGCGGCCCCGGTTCGCAGCTTCGCACAGGCCGCCGCGCCGCGTGCCATGATCGTGTCGACCTGGGATTTCGGTGCGCCCGCCAATGACGCGGCCTTTGCCAAGGGACGCAGCGGCGGCACGCTGATCGACATGGTCGAGGCGGGCGTGATGGTGCCCGAGGCCGATCCCAACAACCACTCGGTCGGCTATGGCGGCTATCCCGATCGCGACGGGCATGTGACGCTGGACGCGGTCATCATGGACGATGCCGGCGGCGTCGGCGCGGTCGGCGCGCTGGAGGATACGGTCCACGCCATCTCGGTCGCGCGCGCGGTGATGGAACATACCCCGCACACGTTTCTGGTCGGTGAAGGCGCGACCCGCTTCGCGCGCGACCGGGGCTTTCCGCGCGTAAACCTGCTGACCCCCGAGGCGGAAAAGGCCTGGCGCGACTGGCTGAAGACGCAAAACTACAAGCCCGTCGCCAATAGCGAAACCGGCACTTACGGCGCGGGGCGCCCCGGCACGCCCGGCGGCGCGCTGGACCATGACACGATCGGGATGCTGGCGCGCGATGCGGGCGGGCGGATGGCGGGCGCGTGCACGACCTCGGGCATGGCGTTCAAGATGCGCGGGCGGCTCGGGGATTCGCCGCAAGTCGGGTCTGGCCTCTATGTCGAGCGCGGCGTGGGCGGCGCGACCTCGACCGGGCTGGGCGAGGAAGTGACCCGCACCGTCGGCACCGCGCGCGTCGTCGCCTCGATGCGGCACGGGCTGAGCCCGCAGGCGGCCTGCGAGGAAGCGGCCAAGCATATCGCGGCCTTGCGCGGCGATGCGATCAAGGGGGTGCAGGTCGGCTTTCTGGCGATGGATACGGCCGGGCGGGTCGGGGCGTACTGCCTGCTACCGGGCTTCACCTATGCGGTGACAGACGCCGCCGGAAAGACGCGCGTGGAAAAGGCTCCGTCGCTGTTCAAGGCATAAAAAATCCTCCCCAGCACGGGGAGGTGGCAGGCCGAAGGCCTGACGGAGGGGGGCTTCCACGCTGGACGTCCTTTGCGAAGAGCCCCCTCCACCACCGCTTCGCGGCGGCCCCCCTCCCCGTACCGGGGAGGATTTAGCCGCCCTCGCCCCCATCGGCGATCAGCGCGTTCAGGTCGCGCAGGGCCTTGACCAACCCCAGCCCGTGCGGCCCCGCGATATAGCGCGGGGCCCATTCCGGCTGGAACTTCTCCTTATACGCCCGAAGCCCGCGAAAACCGTAGAAGCGCTCGCCATGCCGAAAGACGAGCGCGGCGATCTTGGCCCAGGTGGGCGCCATACGCCGCCCGCCCACGCCCGACAGCGGCGCCAGACCCAGCGCGAAGCGGCCATAGCCCTCGGCCTGGCCCCACAGCATCAGCTCGACGAACAGGTAATCCATCACCCCGCCGGGGGCATCCTCGACATGGCGCATCAGGTCGACCGACAGCTCGCGTTTCTCGCCCGCCTTCCAGATATTGGCGAAGGCGACGATCCGCCCCTCCACCCGCACCACCGCACAATCGGTCATGGCAAGATAGTCGGGATCGAAGCGACCCAGGCTGAATCCCTTTTCGCCATGCCCCTTTTCCAGCAGCCATTCCTCGGACACCGCCTTCAGCGCAGGCATGATCGCGGGCACCCCGGCGGCGGGGACGATCGCGAAGCTGGCATTCTCGCGCGTGCGGAAGCGGTTGAGCGTCTGGCGGAGTCCGCGCATCTTGCCCCCCTCCAGGGTGAAGGCGGCCAGGTCGATCAGCGCCTCTTCGCCATATTTGACGATCTGGCGCCCCATCTCGATCGCGATTTCCAAGGCATCGGGGGTGATCTGGTACAGCATCAGCCGCCCCTGCGCCGCATCGGCCATGGTCCGCAGCTGCCAGAGCAGATCGGCCCAGGCGGCGCGCGGGCCGACCGGATCGCCCATCGCGATCCAGCTGGTCCCGCGCACCTGATACATGACGAACGCGTCGCCCTCCGGCGAGAACAGGAAACGCTTGTCGCCCAGCAGCGCCAGCGCAGCATCGGTCCGCTCGGCCTGTTCGACGATGCCGCGCACCTGCTCCATCGCCGGATGATCGGCCTCGCCGGGCGGGGCCGCGAGGAACAGGCGCCACAGCCCCGCACCCGCCAGCATCA
The DNA here is from genome assembly GCF_913062585.1 of uncultured Sphingomonas sp. Taxonomy (GTDB): domain Bacteria; phylum Pseudomonadota; class Alphaproteobacteria; order Sphingomonadales; family Sphingomonadaceae; genus Sphingomonas. Next base: position 14,871 of record NZ_CAJXWX010000021.1, read on the forward strand.
CCGCCACGCCCAGTCCAGCACGCAGGAACCGCGAGGCGTCGTCGGACAGCGCAAAGCGCCACCAGAGCGACTCCCGGTAATCGACATGCTTGTACGCGAAGAAGCCGATCCAGGCGGTGCCGACAATCACCACCGCCACACTGAACAGCCAGGCGGGCGACAGCGGCCGCGCGACCAGCGAGGTGCGCCGATAGAATGCCTTGCGGCTGATCTGGAGCAGCAGCGCGATGGTCAGGCAGACCGCCGCCTCCTCATAATCTATGCCCTTGGCCAGCGAGAAGACCGCCCCCGCGACCAGCAGCGCGCGCGCCGCCAGGCTCGCCCCGTCGAGTCGCCGATAGAGGCCCGGCGCCAGCAGGAGGAGACCGGTGCCGACCAGGCTGGCCGCGAAATGCGATGCCTCGATAAAGGGCAGTGGCACGATATGGACAAGCTGATGCACGCGCTGCGGAATGGCGGGCAGCGACCCCGACAGCAGCAGGATAGCCCCGCCGCCGAAACAGGCCGCACTCAGCAAGGTCGGCGCGACCCCCAACAGCACGCGACGGATATCGCGCAGCGCCTTGACCGGCCGCCGCCGCGCCTCGTCCCAGGCCAGCAGCGCGATGCCCAGCGCCAGGGGGGCAATATAATAAAGGACGCGGTACACGATCAGCGCGGCGAACAGCTCGGTCCGGTTGACCGGCACGGTCGCCAGCACCACGGCCTCGAACACGCCGATGCCGCCGGGCACATGGCTGACCAGCGCGACGATGATCGCCAGCGCATAGGCGAGCAGGAAAGCGGGCGCCAGGTCGATCGAGGCGCCGGGCAGCAGGACGAACAGCGCAGCACTGGCACAGGCCATGTCGAGCGAGGCGATGCCGATCTGCGCGACCGCCTGGGCGGGTGTGGGCAGCGGCACGCTCCAGGCGCGCCATCCGATCCGCTGGCCGGGGCGAAGCGCACATAGCCCGATCAGCGCCACGGCACCCGCGACCACGGCCCCGCCCAGCCAGCGCACCGGTGTCTGGCCCAGCACCAGTTGCTCGACCGTGATCGGCCCGTCATGGAACAACAGGCCCAGCCCGGTGACGGTGAACACCCCGAACCAGAAGGTCGCACTGGCGATCGCGATCACCCGCGCGATATCGGGCCCGTCCAGCCCGGCGGCGGCATAGACGCGGTAACGCGCCGACCCGCCGGTCAGCAGCGCCAGCCCCAGATTATGGCTGAGCGTATAGCTGGTGAACGATGCCGTGGCCGCCGTCCGCCAGCGCAGCGGCTTGCCAATGACGCGCAGCGCGATGACGTCGTAGAAGGTCAGCGCGATATAGCTCGCGATGGTGAAACCGACCGACAGCATGATCTGGCGCGGGTCGATCGCGTAGAAGGCGGCCTGGACATCGGCCAGCCGGACCGAGCGGGTCAGGTGGCGAAGCGCCGACAGGCCCAGCGCCACGAGCAGCACGACCGCCCCCACCGCCAGATAGCCGCGCCGCGCCCGGCCGAAATCGGCGACGCGCTCGATCATCGACGACAGCCGGGACGACGATGTCACGACACCCTCCCCACCCTGCCCGATTGGCTCGCCGGCCCCGTCACCGCCCCATCCCCGTTCACGCGCAAATCACTTGGTCATTATGTCCATCTATCGCGGTGCCGCGCGGCATAGAGCGCCGCCCGCCCCGCCTGCCTTACGGATGCATGACAAGTTCGTCACGCATTCCCGGCAACGGAAATGACAGAAGCGTCATGCTCCGCCCACGCTTAGCTTATGTCGCCGGGACTAGAAGGACGGCGTGAAAGGATCGAGCCCCCTTGCCGCCCCCACCATCGTGATCGTCACGGTGACGGCGCGTCGCGCGCCCTCCCCCGGGTCCTCCACCCGCCGGCCATGAAGGGGCTGCGGATCGTGGGCTGGGGGGCCGGACTGGCGGCGCTGGTCGGCGGCGCAGCGGTCGCGCTGCTCGTCGGGCACATGCCGCTTCATGCCGGTCCTCGCATACCCTCGACCCTGTACGGTGCGACCTTCGCCCCCATTGGCGAGGACCGGCCGGGGCTGGTCGTCACCAGCCTGCGCAGCGACGTGGCCGTGGCCCCGACCCCGATGGTCGACCCGCCGTTGCATGTCGGCGACACGGTCATGACGGTCGACGGCCGCCCCGCGACCTCCTTCACGATGCTGCGCGAGGAAGCTGCGCGGCGCGGCAATATGCCGGTCAGCCTTCAGGTCGCGCGCGACCATGGCCTCCTGACGATCACACTGCTAAGGAGCGGGCCGGGAGGACAGCGTGGCCAACAGGATTTTGCTGATCGAAGATGATCGCTCGACGGCGGACTATATCGCCAATGGGTTGAGAGAAGAAGGTTTTCTGATCGATCATGCCGCGAACGGGCGCGATGGCCTGTTCCACGCTACCGACGGCACCTATGACTGCATCATCCTCGACCGGATGCTGCCCGGCATGGACGGCATGTCGGTGCTGGCCGCGATCCGGGCGGCGGGGATCGAATCGCCGGTCATGATCCTGTCCGCCCTGTCCTCGCCCGAAGACCGGGTGACGGGCCTGACCTCGGGCTCGGACGATTATCTGACCAAGCCCTTCGTCTTTGCCGAGCTGCTGGCGCGGGTCCGCCTGCTGATCCGGCGCGGCGGCACCACGGCCAATGCGCCCCAGACCAAGCTGGTCTGCGACGATCTGGAGATGGACCTGCTGGCCCACCGCGTCCGCCGCGCGGGCAAGCCGATCGACCTGCAACCGCGCGAATACCGGCTGCTCGAATATCTGCTCCAGCATGTCGACCAGGTGGTGACCCGCACCATGTTGCTGGAGGGGGTATGGGATTTCCATTTCGACCCCAACACCAACGTCACCGACGTGCATATCAGCCGGTTGCGCAAGAAGATCGACGAAGGTTTTGCCCGGCCGCTGCTCCACACGGTGCGCGGCTCGGGCTATAAGCTAGGGGTCGAGAAATAGCGCCGGGCGTGCTCCGCTCGACCACGCTGCGCTTCGCATTGCTGGTCTTTGCGCTGCAGTTGGTCGGCGCGGGGGCGATGGTCGTCACCATACGCCACCTGACCCGCGGCGAGATCGCGGCCCAGGCCGAGGATGCCGCGAGCGACCTGCGCGACGAACTGGTCGGCACGTGGCGCACGGGCGGACAGGCGGCGATACGCGCGGCGGTCGACCGGCGGATGAATACCGACCGGCTGCCCCAGTCGGTGATCCTGCTGACCGATCCGCACGGCCGCTTCGTCACGGGCAACATCGCCGACTGGCCGCCCAACGTCCCCGCCCCCGGCGCGGCGACGATCGAGATCTTCCGCATCGGCCATTCCCAGCCCGAACGGATGCGCGTGCTCGCCACCCGCCTGCCCGATGGATCGCGGATGCTGGCGGGACATGTCGTCGAGAGCGAATTGCGCGTCGCGCTGGCGATGGAAGAGGCGATGGCAGTCGGCATGGCGGCGGCGATCGTGCTCGCCGCACTCGCCGCCTGGGCCGCGGCGCGGATGATCGAGCGGCGTCTGGAGGACACGGTCGCCACCGCCCATGCCGTCGCGGCGGGCGACCTGTCGCGCCGCGTCTTGTCCAAGGGCGGGGACGACGCCTTCGACGCGCTTGCTCAGGCGGTCAACGCGATGCTCGACCGGATCGCGATGCTGATGACCGAGCTGAAGGTCGCGACGGACGGCCTGGCGCACGACCTGCGTTCGCCGCTGACCCGGCTGCGTGCCACGCTGGATCGGGCATTGGCCGAGAGCCATGACGAGAATGCGCGGGTCGCGGTCGGTCGCGCGCTGGAGGAAGGCGACCGGCTGCTCGCCATGCTCGACACCGCACTGCGCATCAGCCGGGCCGAGGCTGGGCTGGGTCGCGACGCCTTTGTCGAGGCCGACCTCGCCGCGATGGTCCACGACGTCGCCGACATGTTCGAGCCGCTGGCCGAGGATCGCGGCATGACGATCCGCGCCGAAGCACCCGAGACGCTGGTCGCGCGGGTCCACCGCGAGTTGCTGGGTCAGGCGCTGGCCAATCTGGTCGACAATGGCCTGAAATATGGCGCGGGCACCATCATCGTGCGGGTCGAGCCCGGCCCCGTGCTGACCGTCGCCGATGACGGACCCGGCATCCCCGAGGAACGCCGCGAGGAGGCGCTGAAACGCTTCGGCCGGCTGGATGCGGCCCGGACCGAAAGCGGCGCGGGGCTGGGCCTGTCGCTGGCCACGGCGGTGGCGCATCTCCACGGTGGCACGGTGGCCCTGGAGGACAATGCGCCGGGCCTGCGGGTGCGGCTGACGCTGGGATAAACCAGTCCTCCCCATCTTCGATGGGGAGGGGGACCGCCGGGCGATAGCCCGGTGGTGGAGGGGCAATGGGCATCACAGGCGTTGTCGGCCCCTCCATCATCGCTGACGCGATGGTCCCCCTCCCCAAGCAAGCTTGGGGAGGATTGGGAGCTACGCCCCGACGTTGCCGGTCCGCTCCAGCTTGCCCCAGCCGACAATCCACCCACCGATCGCCGAGGCGATGGCGCGGATCACGACCCAGTACATGATCTGGCGATAGACCAGCCGCTGCGCGACCAGCAGATGCGCGGGGTAACGCACCCGGTTGCCGTCCAGCCGATAGGCCAACCAGCCGCACAGCACGTCGATCGCGGTGAAGGCCGTCCAATAAGCCGCCATCTGGAACACGTCGGTGTGGGTCTGCGCCCAGCCATGCTGGCTGACGCGCACCGCCGTGCCGATGATCGACAGGACCAGCGCCAGGTCGATCAGCGGCGAGATCGCGGCGAAGATGATCTGGAACAGCCAGGCCTGGGGCAGGCCGATCCGCGCGAGCCCGGCGGGCTGGCCGGTGCGGATCACGCGGCGATGCTTCCACAGGCATTGCAGCGTCCCGAACGCCCAGCGATACCGCTGCTTGGCCAACGCCTTGAAGCTCTCGGGCGCTTCGGTCCAGGCGACGGCGCGCGGATCATAGGTGACGCGCCACCCCGCCCGCTGGATCGCGATGGTCAGATCCTGATCCTCCGCCAGCGTATCCTCGGGGTAACCGCCCACGCCGTCGAGCGCCGCGCGACGCCATGCCCCGACCGCACCCGGCACGACCGTCATCGCGTCGAACCCGGCGAGCGCCCGGCGTTCGAGATTCTGTGCGGTGATATATTCGACCGCCTGCCAGCGGGTGACCAGGTTCACCCGGTTACCGACCCGCGCATCGCCCGCCACCGCACCCAGCTTGGGATCGGCGAACCAGCGCGCGAGCTTGGCAATCGTCTCCGGCTCGAACTGGGTATCGGCGTCCAGTGCGATCAGCACCTCGCCGGTCGCGTCCTTCAGCGCGCGGTTCAACGCCGCCGCCTTGCCGCCATTGGGCAGGGTCAGGAGCTGCACCCGCGCTTCGTCGGCAAAGGCGTCGCGCACGACCGCGCTGGTCGCGTCCTTCGACCCGTCATCGACGACGATGACCTGCAGGCCCGGATAGTTGCTGGCCAGCACGCGCGTCACCGACTGAACGATCACCCGCTCCTCGTTATAGGCCGGGATGATGACCGAGACGCTGGGGGTGAATTCGGGCGGCGACGGCTTCGACTTGCGCCCCTGGAACCAGGCGAGCGCGGCCATCACCACGGCGCGCGCGATGCCGAGCGCAATGGCGAGGTAGAACAGCCAGGCGAGCGCCGCCGACAGGAACGCCAGGACCACGAAGATCGCCACGTCGGTCCGCACCGCCAGCAGATCCTTGCCCTCGACGCGCGGCATCGCCTGGTCGCGGCTGATCCCGACCAGTTGCGAGGCGGGCACGAAGCGATAGCCCTGGGCGCGTAGCGTGTCGATGATGCGCGGCAGCGCCTCGACCGTCTGCTCGCGGTCGCCGCCGCCGTCGTGGAGCAGCACGACATTGGCCGAATTATCCTCGGTCGCACCGTGCACCTGGTCGATCGTCTGCTGGACGATCTGGTCGACGCCGGGCCGTTGCCAGTCGTTCGGGTCGACGTGCAGGCCGACCACCGTATAGCCCAGATTCTGCGCGACCAGCGCCGGACCGATCTCGTCCGCCGTGGTCGGCTCGGCGTCGCCAAAATAGGGCGCACGGAACAGCGTGGTCGACCGGCCGGTATAGGCCTGGATCAGCCGCTGGGTCGCGTTCAGCTCCAGCTTGATCGTCCGGTCGCTGGTCGTCGCCATATTGGGATGGGTGTAGCTGTGATTGCCCAGCTCGCTGCCATCGGCGACGATCCGGCGGAGCAGCTGGGGATGCTGCAACGCATTCTCGCCGATGACGAAGAAGGTCGCGGGCACCCTCTCGCGTTCCAGCACGTCCAGGATCTTGGGCGTCCAGGTCGCGTCGGGACCGTCGTCGAAGGTCAACGCGATCGTCTTGGGCACCGCGCCCGCGCGCTGCACGACATAGGGGGTCGGATAGGCCTGATAGACCTCGTTCCGGATGACCCCGTCCTTGTCGAATTGCAGCAGGCGCTTGCCCTCGGTCGGCTGGGCGGTGATGCGCAGGATCTCGCCCGGCCCCTCGACATCGGTGTTCAGCGGCGAGGTGATGGTGCCCAGGCGCGGCAAGACGCCGCGCGCGGTGCTGCGAAAGGCGGCGAAATCGGCCCATAATCCGGGGTCCTCGCTGCCGATCTGCCAGAAGGCGACGTCGTCGATGCCCAACCGCTTGAGCGCCTGGAGCTGGTTCCAGCTGGTCGCCGCGTCGAGCATCCAAACGATATGATGCTGGCCATTCTCGTCATAGGCGAAGCCCGAATTGCCGCTGGCCGGATCGAACGTCACCCGGGCCTGGCTGTCATGCGCCATCAGCCAGGCTTCTTCGATCGACTTGGCCTCGGCGGGCTCCGGCGGACCGGCATCCTTGCCATCGCCCTTGGTGGGCCAGTCATAGCCATAGCTGCCCAGCGCGACGATCAGCTTGTCGCGCCCCACCTCGCGCAGTGCCTTTTCGGTCGCCTGCAGGAACCAGGGCTGCGACGCGATCGGCCCCGGCGTGCCGCTCTGCCAATGCTCGTCATAGGCCATCAGCATGACCCGGTCGACGACCTTGGCGAGCGACGCCAGCTGCCACGCCTCGTCCTCGGCGGGCACGGTGACGGCCAGCACGGTGCCCTTGGGCAGATGCGCCTTGATCCGCTGGAGCAGGCGCGGATAGCCCGGCATCGCGCTGGCGGGCAGATTCTCGAAGTCGACGACCAGGCCCGACTGGCGGTTCGCGGCGATCGAATCGCCCAGCTGCGTCGCCAGTGCCTCGGATGCCGCCGGGCTGGCGATGATCCGGGCGATCGCCTGGCCGTCCCATTCGTCGGCGCCGAGATTCTGCACCATCGGCAACAGACGCGGCGGCTTTGCCGCGCGCGAGAGCAGGCTGGCCAGCTTGGGGTCGTTGCCGATCTGCAACTGCCCCTTGGGCCCCGCCACGTTCATCAGCGAGGGCACCAGCCAGTCGATCTGGCCCATATGAGCATGGACCGAGGCCAGCGCGGAGTCGTTGCCCGGCGTGTAGAAGGCGATGGTCAGCGGCGTATGGCCCTGCGCCACCGCCTTGCGCGGCAGCCATTGGCCGCGCCGCCCCTTCAGCTGCGCGGTCGGCTCCAGCGTCATCGCCTGGCGCCGGGCGAAGGGCAGCGGCAGGACGCCCGAATTGGGCACCGCGACCAGGGTCGTCGCAAAGGCGATCGCCGCGATCACCACCGACAGGATCAGCACCGCGACACCGCGCCGCGCCCATGCGCCCCGGCGCCCGGTCGGGTCAAAGAAGATCGGCTTGGTCACGCTGTCGGTCCCCGGTGCATTATGCGGACGGGGACACGGCATTCCGCCGCCCCCGCTCGTTTGTTTTTCGATGCCTTTATCGTCCTGCCGATGGCAGATCACGGACATAGAGGGGGTGATCGCAACATTACAGTTTTTTCATGAACGCCCACCGTTCTTTGCGACGTCGCGTGACAAGCCCGCAAAGTCGGCGTTAGGACAGGGCATGGCCGAACGTCTTGCCCGTCTGCGCCGACACTGGCGCCTTTTACTGGGGGCAGTCGTCGCGCTGCTTGTCGCAGCTTTCGCTATCCTGCTCTATTCGGGTAGTTATTTCGACAAGGACCCGTTTACCCGCTTCCCCGCCCAGGGCCGGACCAAGCCGGTCCTGGCTCTGTCGCTGTCGGGGGACATGGGGCTGCGTTACGGCATGGGCGGGGTGATCGCGCGGGCGTTGAGCGCCAACGGCATCGCCGTGCTGGGTGTCAATTCGCCGGTCCTGTTCCGCCAGAAGCGTACGCGGGCGCAGGTCGACGCGCTGATCGCGGACCTGGTGCGCCGCGCGGTCCGCGAAGCGGGCGACAGGACATTGGTGCTGATCGGCCAGTCTTACGGCGCCGACATGCTCCAGACCGGGCTGTCGACCCTCCCCGCCGATCTGCGTGCGCACGTCGCGTCGATCATCCTGGTCGTGCCGGGCGAGACGGCCTTTTTCCGCTCCGATCCCTCGGGCCTGGCCTATATGGGCCGCCCGGACAGCATCGCGCTGACCACCGCACGGCGGATCGACTGGGCGCCGCTGACCTGTATCTATGGCGTGCGCGAGCCGGATAGCCTGTGCCCGCTGCTGAAGCAGCCGAACGTCCGTGTCCAGGCGATGCCGGGCGGCCATTACATGAACCATGACGACGCTGCGCTGGTCGCCCATGTCCTGGCCGCCGTTCGTCACGTCCCCTCCCCCGCCGCGCGATAGCGGGAGAGGCAGAGCGCTCAGGCGGTAACGGGCTCTATCGGGGCCGCCGCACCGCCCGCGCTGGTCCGCCAGATGGCCGCGCAGCCCGAGGCATAGGGCTTGGCCATCACCGTCGAGACCGTCATGTAGCGCGCCGTCGCACGGTCGCGGGTCAGCGTCAGGTGCAGCCAGCCCTTGGCATCCTGATCGCAGAAGCGGACGACCTTGGGATTGGCGGCGGCGATCTCTCGGCCGATACCGGGCATCAGATCGCCCCAGGACGGGCTGGTGATCGACGTCCCCGCAAACTCCGCCGCGACCAGATGGCCGTTCGCGTCGTACAAATCGTTGGCCCAGGCCGCGTGGCTGTCGCCCGACACCACGACCGGACGGCTGCCCGCGCGCCGGAACGCGGCATAGAGCCGTTCGCGCGCCGCCGGATACCCGTCCCAGCTGTCGAAATTGAGCGGCAGGCCTGCGCGGTACGAGGCCTGTGCCTCGCCCAAATGGGTCCGCTCCGCCTCCGACAGACGGGCGGTCAGCTTGGCATAGCCCTCCGGCCCCATCTGCTTTTCCAGGTCGGGACCGTCGATCCGCGCCATGACGACCTGGTTGCCGATCACCTGCCACGGCGTGCCCGCCTTGACCGAGCGGGTCAGCGTCCGTTCGATCCAGTCGAGCTGCCCCGCCCCCAGCAACTCGCGATCGGGTCGCGCGCGTTCGGCCATCATCGCGGCATATTCGTCGGGCTCGGGCGCATCGCCCTTCGCCCGGACCTGCTTGGAGCGGGCGAGGAGGCGCGTCTCCACCATCACCAGGGTCGCCAGGTCGCCGAACTCGAAGCTGCGATTGATCGCTTCCCAGGGCTTGCCGGGCAGCGGGTCGCGGATCGGCATCCATTCGAAATAGGCCTGCATCGCCGCGGCCTTGCGCTTGCCCCAATCGCCCTCGGTCTTGGGATCATGGTTTTCCGCGCCGCCGATCCAGTCGTCATTGGCGACCTCGTGATCGTCCCACACGCAGATGAAGGCGGCGCAGGCATGCGCGGCCTGCATATCGGGATCGCGCTTCACCTGGGCATGGCGCTGGCGATAATCGGCGAGCGTCACGATCTCATGCGCGGGTTCGGGCAGGCGGCCCAGCTTGTGGCCGCTCTCCGTCCCGTAACCGTCCGCGCCATATTCATAGATATAGTCGCCCAGGTGCAGCACGGCATCGAGCCGTTCGGCATGGGCGATCGCGTCATAGGCATTGAAGAGGCCGCCCGGATAGAGCTGGCACGAGACGACCGCCAGCGCGACCTCGGCGACCGCGCCGCGCGGCAGGGTGCAGAACCGCCCCTCGGCCGAACGCTGTCCGTCCGCCGCCTCGAACCAGTAACGATAGTCGCGGCCTGGTTGCAGGCCGGTCACCTCGACCTTGGCGGTGAAGTCGCGCGCCGCGCGGGCCAGGACACGGCCGGTGCGCAGGCCGACCGCATCTCGCCCGTCCATCGCCGCGACATGCCAGGTCAGCGCGACGTCGCCCGCCTGGTCGGCGGCCGGGGTCGCGCGGGTCCACAGGATCGCGCCGACCGGCGAAGGATCGCCGCTCGCCACGCCATGATCGAAGCGAACCGCAGGGGTTGCCGCCTCCGCCATGCCCGTCGGCAGAGCCAGCGTCGCGCCGCTTCCCATCAGGGCGATCGCCCGGCGTCGGTTCATCATCGTCATCTTGCAGGTCCTTTCGGGCTCCCGGCTAGGCTCCGCACACGACACGCCGATGGCGGAGGTGTGACGGTTCGGCGACACCCGCCACGCTGTCCGGAAAATACCATGCCGCGGATACCAACTGGTAAGGCATTCCCCTTAAGCGGCACGGAAAAGGGGATAATCCCGGGGGATATATGACGAGTTCGATGATAGGGCGCGCGACGCTGGTGACCTTGCTGGCGGGTCTGTCGCAGGGCGCGATGACCCAGGCCGCGACGGCGCAGGCGATGATCCAGCCACGGGGCGACACGACCAGCACCAACGACAACCCGGACGTCATCGTCACCGCGCAGAAGCGCGAACAGCGGATCGAGGACGTGCCGCTGACCGTCAGCAGCGTGTCCGGCGCGCGCATGGCCGATCTGGGCGTCAATTCGCTGTCCGAGGTGGCGCAATATATCCCCGGGCTGCAGATCCAGGAGCAGAGCGCCAACAGTCCCGGCTTCGTGATCCGGGGCATCACCTCGGACTCCGGCTCGGCGCAGCAGGGCGCGCGCGTCACCGTCTATTACAACGGCATCGACATCAGCCGGAAGCAGGGCGCGTATCAGGACCTGTACGATATCGAGCGGATCGAGGTGGTGAAGGGCCCGCAGGCGACGCTGTTCGGCACGGCCGCCGCGGTGGGTGCGATCAGCATCATCTCGGCGCGGCCCCATGCCGGGACCGAGGGCGGCGTCCTGGCTTCTTACGGCAATTTCGACCGGACCCAGGTGTCGGGCTATCTGAACGCGGGCAGCGACACGCTCGCCGGGCGCATCGCCTTCGCCTATAAATATCGCGACGGCTATGTCCGCAACATCGCGGGCGATCCGAACGTGCCGAACCAGAATCAGGGTCGCGTCGACCAGGACGATCTGAACGGCCAGGACCAGCGCGGCGTTCGCGGCTCGCTGCGCTGGACGCCCGGTTCGTCGGTGACCGCCGACCTGATCCTGACCTATGACGGACAGCGCAATCCCGGTACCGCCTTCAAGAGCCGCGTCTTCGCTCCCACCGGCGGGCAGACCGGCGACTATGGCGCTGCCGAGCTGTCGGGCTCGCCCTATTCCGCACAGGTACTGGGCGCTCGCAAGCTGGGGCTGACCCGCAACGTCTATGACGCGAACCTGACGATCGCGGTCGATGTCGCGCCGGGGATCAGCTTCACCACCGTCAACGGCTATCGCCGGTTCGATGCGCGCGAGATTTTCGACGCGGATGGCGGCCCGGCCTGGTATCTGGAATTCGGCGAGGATGCCAAGGGCGACCAGTGGAGCCATGAGGGCCGCTTCGCCTTTGACGGGGCACATTATCGCGCCGCGTTCGGCTGGAACGCCTTTTTCGAGAATGGCGAGCAGCGCGTGCCCTTCTCGACCGAGGAAGGCACCTATCTGGCGTGCTCGGTCGCGCCCGATTTCGCGCCGATCCGCCAGATCCTGAACGGTGCGGGGATTCCGACCGGCACCGCCTGCGTCGCCGCAAACGGGACCATCCCGGCGACCCGCGCCACCGCGATCCTGTCGCGCGGTGCCGCGACCGTGCTGCCCTATAGCGCCAGCTTCGCCAATGACGGCCGGAACGACAGCTATTCGGTCTTCGCCGATGCGACCTGGATCCCGATCCCCGCGCTGGAACTGACCGCGGGCGCGCGCGTGCTGATCGAGGATCGCGTCTCGCGCTACAGCTCGGTCATGCCGGACAGCCGGTTGCTGGCGGGCGCGGGCATCTTCACCAGCCTGCTCGCCGCCGCCAATACCAAGGGGCAGATGTTCGAGGCGGAGCGCAGCTATGCCGCCATCCTGCCGCGCTTCAATGCGCTCTATCGCCTGAGCGGCGAGGTGAACCTCTATGCGACGGTCAGCAAGGGCCGCCGCTCGCCGGTCGTGCAGCTCGACGCGCAGCGTATCGTGCCGCTGTCGGTCGCGAATTCGGGCGCCATTCCCCGGCTTCAGATCATACCCGAAGAGGATGTCTGGAATTACGAGGGCGGCATCAAGGGACGGGTCGGTCCGTTCACCGGCGCCGCCTCGGTCTTCTATCAGCGCTATCGCGGTTTTCAGGTCTCGACCTATGAAAACGGGCTGGCGGTCACGCGCAGTGCGGGGTCGGCCAATAATATCGGCGTCGAGTTGGAGGGCAGCCTGGCCGTCCATCGCTGGCTGAGCCTGTTCGGCACCTTCGCCTATCTCGATGGCGGGATCGCCGACGATCCGGCGAACGGCGTGTTCGCGGGCAACCGCTTCCGCCTGCAACCCGATACCACCGCCTCGGGCGGCGCGACGCTGCGCGTGCCGGTAGGGTCGTCCGCGACCTTCTATGCGACGCCCAGCGCCAATTACCGCTCGAAGGTGTATTTCGAGCTGCCCAACAGCGAGGCGATCTCGCAGGGTGGCTATATGCTGGTCAACCTGCGCGCGGGCCTGGCGTTCGGCGATCAGGGCCGGTTCCATGTCGGGGGCTTCGCCCGCAACCTGACCGGCAAGCGTTATCTGATCGATGCAGGCAATACCGGCGCCACCTTCGGCACGCCGACCTATATCGCGGGCGAGCCGCGCTTCTACGGCGTGGAACTGGGCGCACGGTTCTGATCGTCCCCGGTTCCTCCCCTGCAAGGGGAGGAACCGCCGCGAAGCGGTCGTGGAAGGGTGTCCCCCTACCGAGAGCGCGACACCCCTCCGTCAGGCCTTCGGCCTGCCACCTCCCCTTGCAGGGGAGGAATTGCAGCCTCCCTCAATGGCATGGTTGGCCAGACTTAACCCCTTCCTAACCCCCTTCTCCGTACAAAGCCCGCATGGGGCCACGGGTTGGAAAGCGGATAACGTGTTGCGCTGGTTGATGTTGGTGGCGACGCTGGCGATCGCGACCTCGTGCACGCCCGCCCGGCATCGCGCCGCGCATCTGACGCTGGACGTGCCGCCGCCGACCGCGCGGACGCTGTTGCGGCAACTGGCGCTCGACGTCCCGGACGAAGATCTGCCCGACACGCCGGATGCCAGCACGCCGATCGAGATGGCCGCAGCCCCCGCCTTCAGCGGCATCGCCCGCACCGCGACCGATGCACAGCGCGCCGCCGAGTGCCTGACCGCCGCCATCTATTACGAGGCCCGCTCCGAACCGATCGACGGCCAGCGCGCGGTGGCGCAGGTCGTGCTGAACCGCGTCCGCGACCGCGCCTTTCCGAAAAGCATCTGCGGCGTGGTCTATCAGGGTTCCGGGCGGCAGACGGGATGCCAGTTCAGCTTCACCTGCGACGGGTCCATGCTCCACCCGCGCGAGCCCGCCGCCTGGGCCCGTGCCGCCGCCGTCGCGCAGGGCGCGCTGGCCGGGCTGGTCTATGCCCCCGTGGGGGCCGCGACCTTCTACCACGCCAATTACGTCCTGCCTTGGTGGGCGAGCAGCCTGAACCGGATCGGCGCGGTCGGCAGCCACATCTTCTACCGCTGGAGGGGCGCGCTGGAACGCGACCTGTCCTTCCGCCAGACCTATGCCGGGGTCGAGCCTGCCATCCCGGTACGTGCGCCGCTTCTGACCCCCGCCGTCACCGCGCTGGCCGAGACGGTGCACGGCGTCGTCATCCATCGCGGCGAGCGGCAGAGCGAAGACCCTGCCCCCCTAGCCGCCGTCAGCGCGCCCGTCGCGACAGCGGGCGTCCGCATCCACCGCAACGGCGTTCCGCATGACGGCGCCGATGTGGCGAAGGGCGTGATCGTCGGCGAAGAAAGCGATCCGGGCTGACCGAGGGGTTTAGCCGATCGCGTCGATCCAGTCGGGAAGAGCGCCCAGCCGCTCCAGCTGGCGGAAGCGCGGATGGTCGACCGGCGTTTCGCCCGCCTCATGGCTCCAGGCGAGCGGCTGCGGGATGAACGCCGCCCAGGCCCCCGCCTTCAGCGCGGGCAGCACGTCGGAGCGCATCGAATCCCCCGCCATCACCGCCCGCTCGGGCGAAACACCGTGGCGCGCGAAAATCTGGCGAAAGGTGTCGGGCGTCTTGTCGCTCACGATCGCGACATCGGCGAAATGCGCGCCCAGGCCGGACGCCGCGAGCTTGGCCTCCTGATGCAACAGGTCGCCCTTCGTCACCAGGACCAGGCGCCCGCGCGTCTTCAGCGCCTCGATCGTCTCGCCGATGCCGTCGAGCAGCTCGACCGGGTGCGCCAGCAACTGCCGCCCCGCGTCCAGCACCCGCGCGATCAGGTCGGTGGGCAGCGTGTCCCCGGCCAGCTCCACCGCCGTCTCGATCATCGACAGGGTGAAGCCCTTCGCGCCATAGCCGTAGAGCCGCAGGTTGCGCGCCTCGCACGCCTCCAGCGTGGCGCGGGCCATCCGCGCCTCGGCAAAGGGGGCGAGCAGGCCGACCAGCGCTTCCTCCGTCGCGGCGAAATGGCGCATATTGTGCCAGAGCGTGTCGTCCGCATCCAGGCAGATCAGCTCGATGGTCATGCATGGTCTCCCTCAGCTCGCGGGACCTGAGATCATAACGGGGCATGGATGCGCAAGCCCCGATCGGATCAGGCGAGGGGTTCGTAGCGCCGCGCGCCCGCGCCCATCGCCGCCTGGATTCCCGTGACCAGCGCATCCACCGTGAAGGGCTTGGTCAGCAACTGCATCCCCGGCGACAGATGCCCGCTGTTCAGCACCGCGCTTTCCGCATAGCCCGTGATGAACATGACGTTCAATCCGGGGCGCAATTCGCGCGCCGCCTCGGCCAGCTGGCGCCCGTTCATGCCGCCGGGCAGGCCGACATCGGTGACCAGCAGGTCGATCCGCTGGTCCGAACGAAGCAGGGCCAGCCCGGCGGCGCTATCGGCCGCCTCGACCACCCGGTATCCCATGTCGCGCAGCACGTCGGCGATCAGCAGGCGGACGGTCGCTTCGTCATCGACGACCAACACCGTCTCGCCCGAACCCGACGCCCCCTCGGGCAGGGTCGAGCGATCGTCCGGTTGCGCGTCCGCCGGGCCATGGTGGCGCGGCAGATAGAGATAGACGGTCGTGCCTTCGCCCGGCGTCGACTGGATACGCACCTGCCCGCCCGACTGTTTGGCAAAGCCGTAGATCATGCTGAGCCCCAGCCCCGTCCCCTGCCCCAGCGGCTTGGTGGTGAAGAAGGGGTCGAACGCCTTTTCGATCACATCGGGCGTCATGCCGGTGCCGGTGTCGGTCACGCACAGCACCAGATATTCGCCGTCCGGAATGTCGGCGAAGCGCGCATTGTCCTCGTCGAGGCGCCGGTTGCTCATCTCGATCGTGATCCGCCCGCCATCGGGCATCGCGTCGCGGGCGTTGATGCACAGGTTCAACAGCGCGTTTTCCAGCTGCGGCGCGTCGACCAGGATGGTCCATGGATCGTCCGCCCCGCGCGTCTCCAGCGTGATGGCGGGTCCTACCGTGCGCTGGATCAAATCGGTCATGCCGCTGACCAGCGCGGCGATGTCGGTCGGCCGGGGCGCCAGCGTCTGCCGCCGGGAAAAGGCGAGCAGCCGGTGGGTCAGCGCCGCCGCGCGCCGCGTCGCCCCCTGCGCCGCATCCATATAGCGGTCGACATCCGCCGCCCGCCCCTGTGCCAGCCGCAGCGCCATCAGCTCCAGCGAGCCCGAAATCCCGGCGAGCAGATTGTTGAAGTCATGCGCCAGGCCGCCGGTCAGCTGGCCCACCGCCTCCATCTTCTGGCTCTGACGAAGCGCCTCCTCGGCGCGCATCAGCTCGGCGGTGCGGTCCGCCACCCGCTGTTCCAGCTGCTCGGTCAGCGCACGCAGCTCGGCGATCGCGGTATCGCGCTCGGCCTCCAGCGCGCGGCGCCCTCCGACGTCGATCAGCACGCCCGGAAAGTGCAAGGGGGTGCCGTCAGGCGCGTGATCGACCCGGCCGATGGCCTCTACCCAGTGATAGCGCCCGTCATGTCGGCGCACGCGATACTGGTGCGTATAGGCACCGCCCCGCGCAATGGCCTCGCGGACCGCCTCCGACAATCCAGGGCGGTCATCGCGATGCACCCTGTCCGCCACGTCCAACACGTTCAGCCCGTCCTGAGCGAGCCGCGGATCGAGCCCGAAATGGCGCGCGAACGGCTCGTCCACCGTGAAATGGTCGGTCGGCAGGTCCCAGAACCAGGTGCCGATGATCGCGCCGGCCTCCAACGCCAGCTGGGCGCGTTCGCCGTTCAGCCGCGCCCGCGCCTCGCTCTCGCGCAGTTGCTGCTCGATCCGGATACGGTCGGTAATGTCGAAGCTAACCCCGGGGAAGCGGACGCAGCGGCCGCTCTCGTCGATCATGCAGCGCCCGCGCGCCGACACCCAGTGGACGCGGCCATCGGCCTGGACCAATCGGTATTCTGAGACGAACCGCTCCGCCCCGCCGCCCTTTTCGGCAGCCGCCATCACCTGTGCGATCTCGCCCTCGACACGGGCGCGGTCCTCGGGGTGGATGCCGTGGAAGAACTCCGCGATCGGCACGCCCGCCTCGGCCGCCTCCGGATCGACGCCGTACATGGCCGCGAACCGGCGATCGGACCGGATCGAGTCGTTCAGCACGTCCCAGTCCCACATGCCGACATGCGCACCGGAATCGAGCGCCAGCTCCAGCCGCTCATCGGCTTCACGCTGGCGTCGCTCGGCCAGCACCCGCGCGGTCGTCTCTCCGGTGATGCACAACATGCCCGCAATGGCACCCTGATCGTCGAAGACCGGCGAATAGGAAAAGGTCCAGTAGCTTTCCTCAGGCCGCCCCTCGCGCGCCAGGTCCAGCCGCATGTCCGTCATCTGCGCGACGTGACCCGACAGCGCGCGGTCGACGAGCGGCGAAATCTCGTCCCAGATGCTGCCCCACAGGATGCGAAACGGCGTGCCCATCGCGGTTTCGGCGCGATAGCCCAGGATCGGGCGATAGGCGTCGTTGTAGAAGGAGATCAGGTCCGGTCCCCAGACCATATACATCGGCACCGGACAGGCGAGCATCGTCGCCAACTGGCATTTCAGCGCGGCCGGCCAAGTCTGCGGACAGCCCAGGCTCGTCCGTGTCCAGTCGCAGGCGGCGATCTCGTCGACGACCTGTCCCGACACACCATCGAGAAATGCGAAAGCGGAGGATAGAGCCATGATCATCTTTTGCAGCAGAGTGTGCCCATGCGCCAGCGGCGGTTAACGCGCTGTTTCAGGACGCGAGATGCCGGGTTTTCAACCGATTGTCATTGCGATGGCGCAAGCATCGCAAAAAAGCGACCCTGGGCCGATCTGTCCGAGTGACAGGGGTCGCCCCCGCCCCTACCCCGCTATGCGTGACGGCGATCCGCACCCTGTTCGCGCAACGCCATCTAACCGTGCTGATCTGCGCGGCGGCGTTGCTCCTGAAGCTGATCGTGCCCGCCGGGTTCATGGTCGGCCAGGTCGATGGTCATACCGCGATCATCCTGTGCCCGGGCAGCGGGCCGGTGCCGCCGGCGCTGGTCGCGCCCCATGAAGCGATGGCGATGCCGGGGCATGCGGCCATGCATCATGGCATGGGCGATCATCCGGACCATTCCGACGACACGCATGGGCGCGACCTGCCCTGCGCCTTTGCCGGGCTCGCGGCCCCCGGCCTGGCCGCGGTCGATCCGATCCAGCTCGCCCTGCTCCTCGTCTTCATCCTGGCATTGGGCGTCGCACGGGCGACGCCGCCCCCGCCATGCGCCGCGCCTTATCTGCGACCGCCGCTTCGCGGACCTCCATCGCTTTCCTGACCGATCCTCATCCGGCGTCGCCGATGGTGACGCCCCCATGATCCTTGCCCCCGCATCGCTGCGGGGGTCGGTCGAAAGCCTATTCCATGTTCCTTTTCATGCCACCGGATGCGATCGCCTCCGGCCCACAGGCCACGTCGCCGCTGGTCGTCGTGACCGGCGAGCGTCCCCGCGACACGCTAGACGAACCGACCCTGACGGCGAGCCGCCTGGACCTGTCGATCCGCGAAACCCCGGCCACGGTCGAGGTGTTGAGCCAGGACGAACTCCAGCGACGCGGCGTCCGTACCGCGCGCGAGGCGTTCGACCAGATCGTCGGTGCGATCTCCGGCAACGTACCGGGCAATCCCGCCACCGTGTCGATGCGCGGCTTTGCGGGCAACACCGTGTCGATCCTGCAGGACGGCGTACGCATCGCCGCCTCCACCATCACCCAGCGCGACACCGATATGTGGCATTATGACCGGATCGAGGTGCTGAAGGGCCCCGCCTCCGTCCTCTATGGCGAGGGCGCGCTGGCCGGGGCCATCAACAAGGTCACGCGCAAGCCTGTCCTGAGCGAATGGACGATGGACCTGCTGCTGTCGGGCGGCAGTTTCGATACGGTCTTTGCGGGCGCGGGCGTCAACCTGCCCGTCTCGCCCGCCGTCGCGGTGCGCGCCGATGCGAGCTATCAGCGCTCGGACAGCCTGTATGACGTCGACCATAATGCGACCGTCTCCACCGGGCTGACCGCCAGCGCGCTCTACAAGCCCAACGACCGGCTGTCGGTGCTGATCGCGGTCGATCATTTCGAGGATCGCTACGACGCCAGCTATCAGGGCCTGGCGCTGATCCCGGCCCGCTATGCGCTGGACCCCAGCGATGCGGTCACGACGACGAACGGCCTGGTCGCCGACCGGGCGCTGCGGCGGCGCAACTATAATCCGCTGGGCGCATGGTCGGGCGCGGACGAGACGACAATCCGCTCGCGCACCGACTGGGTGATGGGCGATGGCTGGACGCTGGCGGTCGATCTGACCGGCTATACCGCCAAGCGCGCCTTTCTGCTCGCCGACACGCAGAGCTTCGTCGCGCCCAGCCCGGCCTTTCCGAACGGTGCGATCCGGCAAAGCTATCAGGATTTTCGCCACGACCACCATTTCTGGAACGCCCGCGCGGCGGTGGGACGCGACGGGACGATCCTGGGCCTGCGGCATCGCTTCACCCTGGGGGGCGAGTATAACGATACCGACTTCACCAGCCTGCGCCGGCAGGCCCCGCCCGGCAGCCTGCCCGATGTCGATGTCCGCGCCCCGGCACCGATCGCCGCGCCGACTTCGCCCGCGATCTTCACCAGCGGCAACGTCACCTTCGTGTCCAAACTGAAGCAGGCATCGGCCTTTGCCGAGGAGGCAGTCAATCTGACGCCGCGCTGGCTGGTCGTCGGCGGGGTCCGCTGGGACCATATCGCGCTCGACCGGATGACGATCCAGAATGTCGGGGGCGCCATCGATCGCAACACCCCCCGTTTCGATCCCGTGTCGTGGCGGGCGGGGACGTCCTGGGCGGCGACGCCGGGCCTGACTTTCTATGCGCAATATACCACCGCCGTCTCGCCGGTGTCCTCGATCCTGCTCGCCTCGATCACGAACAGCCGCTTCCGCCTGACCCATGGCCGCTCGGTCGAGGCGGGGTTCAAGGCCAGTGGCTGGGCGGGCAAGGCCAGTCTGACCGGCGCGGTCTATCGCATCGAACAGTCCGACATCCTGACCCGCGATCCCACTAACCCCAGCTTAAGCGTCCAGGGCGGCCGCCAATCCTCGCGCGGGGTCGAGCTGTCGGGCGCGATCACGCCGGTGCCGCCGCTGAAGCTGAGCGCCGGCGCGTCCTATACCGATGCCCGTTACGACGCCCTGTCCGAACTGGTCGGCGGGGTGCGGGTGGACCGCAGCGGCAACCGGCCGATCAACGTACCCGCCACCACGCTGTTCGCCTCGGCCTTCTACACCATCGCCCGGTCGGTGACGCTGGGTGGCCTGATGCACCAAGCGGGCGGCTTCTATACCGACACCGCGAACAGCATCCATGTCGCCGGGCATATGCTGTTCGACGCCAGCCTGTCGGTGCCGGTCGCCCAGCGCGTGACGCTGACGCTGCGCGGACGCAACCTGACCGACCGCTTCTATGGCGAATTTTCGGGCTATCCGACCACCAACATCTATATCGGCGCCCCGCGATCCTTCGACATCGCGCTGGCCGCCCGGCTGTGAGCATCGCCATGACCAAGCACTCCCCCCGCATGGCGTTCCATCGGACCATCTGGCGCTGGCATTTCTGGGCCGGGCTGCTGGTCGCGCCGATCGTACTGATGCTCAGCCTGACCGGCGGCATCTATCTGTTCGACCGGGAACTGAACGACGCGCTGTATCCGCAGCTTCGCCTCGTGCCCCAGCACCGCAACGTGGTGCCGATGTCCCGGATGATCGACGCGGCACTGGCGGCCTATCCGGGCGCGGCGTCGCGGGTCGACATGCCCGATGCCGATACCCGTTCGGCCGTGATCTTCGTGCAGCCCGCGTCCGGGCCGCCGCGCCGCGTCGCGGTCGATCCGGGCAGCGGGCGGGTGCTGGGCAGCGTCGTCTATGACCGCACGCTCGTCGGCTGGGCGGATGCGATGCACCGGTCGATGCTGATGGGCGTGTTCGGCGAGCGGCTGGTCGAACTGGCGGTCTGCTGGGCGCTGGTGCTGCTCGTCACCGGCCTGATCTTGTGGTGGCCGCGCGGGGGCTTTCGCGCGGGCGGCACGCTCTGGCCCCGGCTGTCAGGACGCGGGCGACGGTTCTGGCGCGATCTTCATGGGCCGGTCGGGCTGTGGAGCGTCGTGCTGATCGGCTTTCTGATCGTCACCGGCCTGCCCTGGGCAGGGATCAGCGGGCCCCTACTCCACCGGGTCAGCGCCACGCTGGGGGTAGGCTATCCACCCTCCTTCCGCCAGTACAACATCCCCCACAGCACGCCCATGAAGACGGCATTGGGCGACACGCCCTGGACGCTGGAGGATGCCCCGATGCCGCATTCGTCGATGCCGAACGACCATGCCGGTCACGGCCCCGAAAGCCCCGGCGCCACCCGCGATCCCGCCGTCATTCGCGGCACCGACCGGGTCACGACCCTGCTCGACCGACGGGGCTGGCGCGGCGGATACCGGCTGTTCCTGCCCAATGGGCCGCGCGGCGTCTATACGGTGTTCACCTATCCCGATCGGCCTTGGGGGCAGAAGACGCTCTATGTCGACCGCTACAGCTTCCGCGCCATCGGGCCGGAGGTCCGCTATGCCGATTATGGCGTGGTCGGCCGCGCGGTGGAGTCCGGCGTGCAGCTTCACATGGGCCATTATTTCGGCCGGGCGAACCAGCTGGTGATGCTGATCCCCTGTCTGGCGATCTGGGTACTGACGATCAGCGGAGTCGCGATGTGGTGGAAGCGCCGCCCGGCGGGACGGATCGGCGCACCGCCGCCCCTGTCCGGTGCACGGGTCGGCGGGCTGGTTACCGCGCTGATCCTGGCGGGCATCGTCCTGCCGCTGTTCGGCGCGTCGCTGCTGGCCATCGGGCTGCTCGACCGGCTCTGCGTCTGGGGCCGCCGCCAGCTGGCCGTTGAACATGGATGACCGGCAGTCGTTGTCCCGCCGAACGGAAAGGATGACGGTCATGAAGGACAAGGGACTTTCGCCGCTGATGGCGGGCGGCATCGCGGCGGGCGTGCTGGGGCTGAGTGCGTTGGTCGGACGGCGCAACGCCCCCGATGCCGCGCACCCGCGGATCCGGCGCTGGTATCGACGGCTCGACAAGCCGGGCTTTACCCCGCCCGATGCGGTGTTCGGCGCGGTCTGGCCGGTGCTGGAGACGCTGGCGGCGGTGGGCGGCTATCGCCTGTTGCTACGCCCACCCTCGCCCGCCCGCAACGCGTCGGTCGCTTTGTGGCTGGGCAACGCCGCGATGATCGGCGGCTGGACTGAGCTGTTCTTCCGCGAGCGTCGTACCGGCGCCAGCACGGCGGCGGCGGGTGCGATGGCGCTGGGCACGACGGCGCTGGCCGCCACCGCCTGGAAGGTCGATCGCCCGGCTTCGGTCAGCGTGATGCCGCTGGCGGCATGGCTGGGCTTTGCGACCGTGCTGGCCGGGGCGGTGTGGCGTCGCAATGACGAGTGACGCCCGCAACATGAAGTTTAGATGAAGCTAACATGAACTAATCCACCAGCGAAACGTTCGGGGGCGATGCGGGGGACAAGCATCGCCATCTCGATCATGACCGCCGGCCTGCTGGCGGGATGCAACACGCATCAGTCCACATTGGCGCCATTCGGAGCCGATGCGGCCGATATCCGGCATCTTTTCATCATCATGCTGGTCGGTGCGGTCGTGATCGCGGGCGGCGTGGCGATGCTGATGCGCCATGCCGTACGCGCGCCGGAAGGGGCGATCGACCATCATCGCGGGATGCGGATCGTGCTGTGGCTGGGCGGGGTGATCCCGACGACCGTGCTGCTCGGGCTGCTCGCCTATTCGCTACCCTATATGAAGCCCCGCCCGGTGTCCCCCACCGACCTGACCATCGCGGTCGATGGCGAGCAATTCTGGTGGCGCGTCGCCTACCAGCCCACCGGTCGTCCCGCCGTGAGCAGCGCCAACGAGATCCGGATTCCCACCGGCCGCACCGTCGCGTTCCAGCTGAGCGCGGGCGACGTGGTGCACAGTTTCTGGATCCCGGGGCTGGCCGGCAAGATGGACATGATCCCCGGCCGCACCAACACCCTGGTCGTGCGCGCGGACAAGCCCGGCCGCTATCGCGGACAATGCGCCGAGTTTTGCGGCCTGTCCCATGCGCTGATGGCGTTCGACGTCATCGCAATGCCGCCCGCCGCCTTCGACGCCTGGCTGGCCAACGAAGCACGGCCCGCCCGGTCGAGCGACCGGACCGGTGCGCGCCTGTTCGCCGAAAATGGCTGCGGCGGATGTCACACCGTGGCGGGCGTAACAGCGCCCAGCCGGATCGGCCCCGACCTGACGCATTTCGGCGCCCGCCGGACGCTGGCGGCGGGCATATTGCCGATGACCCCGGCCAATGTCGCCGCCTTCATCCGCCATCCGGAAAAGACCAAGCCGGGCGTTCGTATGCCCTCCTTCCCCCAATTGTCGGATGACGAGGCCCGCGCCCTCGCCCGCTATCTGCAGGGCCTGAAATGAGCCTCCACGCCCAGGACGATCCGGCCCTCCGCGCCGCGCAGGAAGAGCGACTGCGTGCGGTGTGGAAGCCACCCAGCGGCCTGTTCCTGCGCTGGACCGATACGAACAACAACCGCGTCGGCGTCTGGTACACGCTGACCGCGTTCGGCTTCATGCTGTTCGCCGGCGTCCTGGCGCTCATCATGCGCACCCAGCTGGCGGTGCCGGACAACGACCTGGTCTCGGCAAACACCTTCAACCAGCTGTTCACGCTGCACGGCTCGATGATGATGTTCCTGTTCGCCGTGCCGATGTTCGAGGCCGTGTCGATCATCCTGCTGCCCCAGCTGCTGGGCGCGCGCGACCTGCCCTTTCCGCGCCTGTCGGCCTTTGGTTACTGGAGCTTCCTGCTGGGCGGCGTGTTCGTCGGCGGCTCGATCTTCTTCAACGCCGCGCCCGATGGCGGCTGGTTCATGTATCCGCCGCTGACCACCCGCACCGACCTGTCGGGTCTGGGCGCGGACATCTGGATGCTGGGCCTGTCCTTCATCGAGGTGTCGTCGGTGGCCGCCGCGGTCGAGCTGATCGTCGGCGTGCTCAAATGCCGCCCGCCGGGGATGCGGCTGAACCTGATGCCGCTTTACGCCTGGTACATCTTGGTCGTGGCGGTGATGATCCTGTTCGCCTTCCCGCCGCTGATCGCGGGCGATTTGTTGTTCGAGATGGAGCGGCTGCTGAACTGGCCGTTCTTCGATGCGGCGCGCGGTGGCGATCCCCTGCTGTGGCAGCACCTGTTCTGGATCTTCGGCCATCCGGAAGTCTATATCGTCTTCCTGCCCTCCATCGCGCTGTTCGCGATGATGATCCCGACCTTCGCGCAACGGCACCTGCTCGGCTATCCGTGGATCGTGCTGGCGGCGGTCGGCACCGCCTTCCTGTCGTTCGGCCTGTGGGTCCATCACATGTTCGCGACCGGCCTGCCGAAGATCAGCCTGGCTTTCTTCTCCGCCGCATCCGAAGCCGTCGCCATCCCGACCGGCGTTCAAATCTTCGCCTTCATCGCCACGCTCTGGGCGGGCAAGGTCAAATGGTCGACGCCTTTGCTCTACGCGTCGGGGAGCCTCGCCATCTTCGTCATCGGCGGGCTGACCGGCGTGATGGTCGCCGTCGCACCGTTCGACTGGCAGGCGCACGACACCTATTTCATCGTCGCGCACCTCCATTATGTGCTGATCGGCGGCACGCTGCTGCCGCTGTTCGGCGGGCTTTATTATTACTGGCCGCTGATCACCGGCAAGAAACTGTCCGACCGGCTGGGGCGCATCGCCTTCTGGATCATGTTCGTCGGCGTGAACCTGACCTTCTTCCCGATGCACCTGTCGGGATTGGAAGGGATGCCGCGCCGTGTCTTCACCTATCCGGCCGAACTCAATATCGGCTGGCTGAACCTCGCTTCGACGCTGGGTTCCTATATGTTCGCGGTCGGCGTGCTGGTGCTGGTCGTCGACCTCGCCCTCTCGCCGACGCGGCCGAAATCGCCGCGCAACCCTTGGAACGCGGGCACGCTGGAATGGCTGGCTCATCCGGATGACGAGGATTGGGGCATCCGATCGGTTCCCCTGGTCGAAAGTCGCTATCCGATCTGGGACCAGAAGAATTTCGTCGCGAAGGTGGACGAAGGCCGCTTCTTCCTGCCCGACGCCGAGGAAGGACGGCGCGAGACGATCATCACCTCGGTCCTGGATGCCAAGCCCGTATCGGTGATCCGACTGGGCACCCCCAGCGTCAAGCCGATGCTGACCGCCATTGCGCTGGGCAGCGTATTCATCCTGACCACCTATCACCTCTATATCATGGCGGCGCTGGGCGGCGTGGTGACGCTGGCCTGCATATTATGGTGGCTGTGGGACACCGCCGAAATTCCCGAAAAGCCCGAAAAGCCGATCGGTCATGGTATGAAGCTGCCGCTCTACATCTCCGGCCCGGCGGCGCCCGGATGGTGGGCGATGTTCATCACCATGATGGCGGACGCCACCGCCTTTTCCGGCCTCGTCTTCGGCTATTATTTCTACTGGACCGTCCATCCCGATTTCGGCGCGGGCTTTGACGGGCCGGGCAGCACCGGACCGATGATGGCGCTGGCCCTGTCGCTCGCCAGCTGGGCGGCGACGCTGGCGGCGCGCGAGATGCATGGCTGGGGCTCGGTGACGGCGGCACGCGCGCTGCTGATCGCGGGCGCAGCGACCGCGATCGCCAGCCTGTTCGCCGGGCTCGCCTGCCTGGACGGGCTGGACCCGACCGCCAATGTCTATCCGGCGATCATATGGGTGCTGGTCGTCTGGACGGTGGCCCACGCGGCCGTCGCCGCGATCATGCAGTTCTATACGCTGGCGCGCAGCATCGCGGGGCGGATGAAGCCGACGCATGACGCCGATATCCGCAACATCACTGTCTATGCGCATTTCTTCGCGCTGACCGCGATCGTCACCTATCTGACCGTCGGCCTGTTTCCGGAGACCGGGCTATGAGGCGCTGGCTGAAGCGCGCGCACCGGTTGCGCGTCACCCTGTGGACGCTGATCGTACCGCCGACCGCTTGGGCGGTGCATTTCCTGTTCTCCTATCTCTGGGCCGCGATCAGTTGCGAGAAGATCGGCGAATGGGCGCTCTTCCCCACCGCCTTTGCGATCGGGACGGTCATCGCCCTTGTCGTGATCGTCATGTCCGGCGTGATCGCGTGGCAGCAGTCGCGCACGCCCGGCGACCCGCCCCCGCATAATGAGGGCACCGACATCGACCGCCTGCGCTTCCTGGCCTATTCGACCATG
This sequence comes from uncultured Sphingomonas sp., assembly GCF_913062585.1. Taxonomy (GTDB): domain Bacteria; phylum Pseudomonadota; class Alphaproteobacteria; order Sphingomonadales; family Sphingomonadaceae; genus Sphingomonas. The sequence goes on from NZ_CAJXWX010000021.1 coordinate 41,063, forward strand.
TTGCTGGCCGCCTTGAGCTTCGTCGCGGTAATCTTCACCGCGCTGCCCGTGCTCATGCTGAACGATTGCCGATGAAGCGGGGGGCGTTGACCGTCGGACTGGCGCTGCTGCCCCTGGGCTGGGCGTTAAGCGGCTGGGGCATGACCGGCCATATGGTCGCACATATGATCGCCGTCGCGGTCGCCGCGCCCTGTCTCGCGATCGGGGTACAGGGCACCCGCTTCGATCCCGCCGAGCGCTGGCCGCGCCTCGCCACGCCACTGGCCGCCGCACTGGTCGAGGCGGTGATCGTGTGGGGCTGGCACGTCCCCGCACTGCGTCGCCTGGCGGATCACATGCCCCTGTGGCTGGCAGTGGAACAGGCGAGCTTCCTGGCCGCCGGGCTGCTCCTCTGGGCGGCGGTGCTGGCCCCGCGCCACCATGCGGCGGGGGTGGCGGCGCTGCTCGTGACCTCGATGCACATGACCCTGCTCGGCGCGCTGATCGGCCTGGCCCCGCGCCCGCTCTACACCCATCACGGTACGGAGGCGCTGGCCGACCAGCAGCTGGCGGGGGTCGTAATGCTGCTCGTCGGCGGCATCGCCTATCTGTGCGGCGGGCTCGCTATGCTCGGCCGCCTGCTCCGCACGCCAGAGGAGGCACGCGCATGACGATCCGCATCACATGGAAGCGGGTACTCGCGACGCTGGTCGGGCTGGCGGCGCTCGGGCTGGCGGTGGCCTGGTCGGGCGTGATCAGCCTTGCCGCGTCGAGCGGGCATTGGGCGATCACCGACTGGTTCCTGCACTGGGCGATGCGCAATTCGGTGCGCACCCATGCCGCCTTGACTACGCCCGAGGATCCGGCCGATGCCAGCGGCCTGGTCAGCGCTGCGGGCCATTTCGCCAATGCCTGTGCCGTGTGTCACGGCGCCCCGGGCCAGAAGCCCGCACCGGTGATGCAGGCCGCCACCCCGCCCGCGCCGAACCTGGCGATCAACGCGCGCGAATGGAGCGACAAGCAGCTCTTCTGGATCCTGCAGCATGGCGTGAAATATACCGGCATGCCCGCTTGGGCGGTGCAGGACCGGCCGGACGAAGTGCGGCGCATGGTCGCCTTTGTCCGTCGCCTGCCCGGCATGAGCCCGGCGCAATATCGCGCGCTGGTCGCCCAGGCCTCCCCCGCGATCGACCCCGACAATTGCACCGGATGCCATGGCACCGACGGGGGCGGGCGCGGCAGCCCCGACATCCCGATCCTGGGCGGCCAGAGCCCGGACTATCTGCTTGCCGCGCTGCGGGGCTATGCGAACGGCACCCGGTCGAGCGCGGTCATGCAGCAAGTGGCGATGCGCATGGACCCCGCCGCGATGGAAGCCGCCGCGCGACGCTTCGCGGCCATGCCGGGACTGGGCGCCAAGCCTGCGGGCGATGATGCCGCCGCAAAGATCGTCGAGCGCGGCCTGCCCGACCAGCAACTGCCCGCCTGCGCCAGCTGTCACGCGCCGGGCAAGCCCTATCCGGTCCTTGCCGGACAGCGGGCCAGCTATATCGCCGCGCGCCTGCGCCATTGGCAGGGCGACAAGAACATGGTCGACGCGCGCAAGAGCCACGCGACCATGCCGGTCATCGCGCGCCGTATCCCGAAGGACATGATCGACCCCATTGCCCGCTATCTGGAGGGGAATGCAGGTGCCAAGCGATAGAGGATCCATCCTCCCCGCACGGGGAGGAAGAATCCCCGGTCACGCCATCTTTGCCCAGGCTGGTTCCTCGGGCAGCTGCCCCGGCGGCAGGCAGCGAAAGCCCGGACGCGCTAGCAGGTAACCCTGCATATAGCGGACGCCGAGCGCGCGCAGCGCGTCATATTCACCGATCGTCTCGACCCCCTCGGCGATGACCGCGATGCCCATCTTGTCCGCGATCCGGATGACGCCCTCCACGATCATCCGGCGGGGCATGGCCGTATCGATCCCGCGGATCAGCGCCATGTCGAGCTTGATATAATCGGTCTTCACCCGCGCCAGCAGCGTCAGGCCCGCATGGCCCGCCCCGAAATCGTCGATTGCGGTGCCGAAGCCCATATGGTGATAGGTATCGAGAATGGTCTCCAGATGCTCAGGCTCACCGACGTGCGCCTCTTCCGAAAATTCGAAGATCAGCCGTTCGTGCGGCACGTTGAGCCACCGGGCGGTTGCCAGCGTCTGCTCCAGGCCAGCGAGCGGTGACTGGACGGTGTCGGGAAAGAAGTTGATCGCCAGCCGGGCGTCGGTGTTCAGGATGCCCGCCGCCACCGCGCCTTCGATCGCCATCACCCGGCATTGCGGGTCAAAGGCAAAGCGCGTCTCGGGCGTGACGCGCGCCAGGATATCGGCAGAGCCCTCTCCCTTGGGGCCGCGAACCAGCGCCTCATAGATGACGGCGCGCCCGGTCTCGACGTCCAGAACCGGCTGGAAGGCCATTGCGATCGCAATGGCCGGATGCTCGGGACGAAAGCTGCGATACCCCTGCTGCATGACGATCTCCTTCGCCAAACAGCATAGGAAACAGCCGCTAAAGGCACCTTAATGCGTCATGCAACCGGCACATCTTTGCCGGAAACCGGCAAAATCCTGCCGGACAGGCGATCATCAGGACATGATCGCATCGGAAGCCATTTTTTCACGACCGCCAAGTCGTTGAAAAAATGGTGGGCGCGACAGGGATTGAACCTGTGACCCCACCCGTGTGAAGGGTGTGCTCTACCGCTGAGCTACGCGCCCGGTAACCGGAGGACGGGCCTTTAGGCGGCGATCCGCCGCCTGTCCAGCCCCAATTTTCGGATTTAGTTGACCGAGTCCTTCAGGAGCTTGCCCGGCTTGAACTTGGGCTGCGACGACGCCTTGATGGTCATCGGCTCGCCGGTGCGCGGGTTGCGGCCGGTCGACGCCTTGCGCTTGGAAACCGAGAAGGTGCCGAAGCCGACCAGGCGGACTTCATCGCCCTTTTTCAGAGCGGCGGTGATCGATTCAAACACGGCGTCGACCGCCTTGACCGCATCGCCGCGCGCGAGGCCCGAGGAATCGGCGACGGTAGCGATCAGCTCCTGCTTGTTCATTCCATAACCCCCTATGATTTCAACGATAAGCGACCTGGGACTCGGTGCCGCTCAAATATTAAAGGACCGATAATGACAAGGCTGTCGAAGCTGTCAAACCCCGACATCGATTGAAAACGAGGCGGCACGCAAACAGATGCCGGTTGCAGTTTGATGACAAAGGCCGCCGGTCGCTCGACCGGCGGCCTCTGGCCTGCGACGATCAGTGGTGGCGTTCGCCGCCCACCGCCGGGATCGGTGCGGGCGGCAGCGCCGCCAGCTCGTCCGCATCGGTCCAGTCGATCGCCTCCAGCGGCCCGACCAGCGCCAGGCGAAGCACCTCATCGACATGGGCGACCGGCACGATCTTCAGGCCGTTCAGGATGTTGGCGGGGATATCCGCCAGATCCTTCTCATTCTCCTGCGGGATCAGCACGGTGGTGATGCCGCCACGCAGCGCCGCCAGCAGCTTTTCCTTCAAGCCCCCGATCGGCAGTACGCGGCCGCGCAGCGTCACCTCGCCGGTCATCGCCACATCCTTGCGCACCGCTATGCCGGTCAACGTCGAGACGATCGACGTGACCAGGCCAATGCCCGCCGACGGACCATCCTTGGGCACCGCGCCCTCGGGCAGGTGGATATGAATGTCCTTGCGGTGGAACAGCGACGGCTTGATCCCGAAGCTCGGGCTGCGCGCCTGGACGAAGCTGAAGGCGGCCTGCACCGATTCCTTCATCACATCGCCCAGCTTGCCGGTGGTCTTCACCTGACCCTTGCCCGGCACCGTCACCGATTCGATGGTCAGCAGCTCACCGCCGACTTCGGTCCAGGCGAGGCCCGTGACCGCACCGATCTGGTCCTCCTGCTCGGACAGGCCGTGGCGATATTTCTGCACGCCCGCAAACTCGTGGAGGTTGTCCGGCGTGATCGTGACCGACGTCGCCTTACCCTCCAGGATCTGGCGCAGCGCCTTGCGGGCGAGGCGCGCGATCTCCCGCTCCAGGGTGCGCACGCCCGCCTCGCGGGTGTAGCGCTGGATCAGGGCGCGCAGGCCGTCCTGGGTCAGCGTGAACTCGCCGTCCTTCAGGCCATGCGTCTCGACCTGCTTGGCGATCAGGTGACGCTCGGCGATCTCGACCTTCTCGTCCTCGGTATAGCCCTCCAGACGGATGATCTCCATGCGGTCGAGCAAAGGCTGCGGCAGGTTCAGCGTGTTCGCGGTGCACACGAACATCACGTCCGAGAGGTCGATGTCGATCTCCAGATAGTGATCGTTGAACTTGGCATTCTGTTCGGGGTCGAGCACCTCCAGCAGCGCCGAGGCGGGGTCGCCGCGGAAATCCTGGCCCAGCTTGTCGATCTCGTCGAGCAGGAACAGCGGGTTCGACGTGCCGGCCTTTTTCAGGTTGGTCACGATCTTGCCCGGCAGCGAGCCGATATAGGTGCGACGGTGGCCGCGAATCTCGGCCTCGTCGCGCACGCCGCCCAGCGACTGGCGGATGAACTCGCGCCCGCACGCCTTGGCGATCGACTGGCCCAGCGAGGTCTTGCCGACGCCGGGCGGGCCGACGAGGCACAGGATCGGCCCCTTCAGCTTGTTGGTGCGCGCCTGGACACCAAGATATTCGACGATCCGGTCCTTCACCTTCTCCAGCGCATAATGGTCCTGGTCGAGGATCGCCTGTGCCGCCGCGATGTCCTTCTTGACCTTGGACTTCTTGCCCCAGGGCAGGCCCAGCAGCACGTCCAGATAATTGCGCACGACAGTCGCCTCGGCGCTCATCGGCGCCATGGTCTTCAGCTTCTTGAGCTCGGCGGTCGCCTTGGTGCGCGCCTCCTTCGACAGCTTCAGCGTCGCGATCTTCTGGGTCAGCTCGGCGATCTCGTCGCCATCGCCGTCCTCGCCCTCATTGCCCAGCTCGCGCTGGATCGCCTTGAGCTGTTCGTTGAGATAATATTCGCGCTGCGTCTTCTCCATCTGGCGCTTGACGCGGCTCTTGATCTTCTTCTCGACCTGAAGGACGCCGAGTTCGCCCTCCATCAGGGCATAGGCCATCTCCAGCCGCTTGGCCGGATCGGTCTCCACCAAAAGCGCCTGCTTGTCGGCGACCTTCACCGAGATGTTGGCGGCGACCGCATCGGCAAGTTGCGAGGCATCCTCGATCTCGGCCAGCTGGACCGCCGTCTCGGCCGGCAGCTTGCGGTTGAGCTTGGCGTAATTCTCGAACTGGTCGACCACCGAGCGCATCAGGGCGGCGATCTGCGCCTTCATGTCATGGTCCTGCGCCTCCAGCGCGGCCTCGTCACCATCGACCGGCGTCGCGTCGATCGTGGCGGTCAGGAACGCCCCCGATTCGTCCAGCTCGGACAGGCGACCGCGCGTCTTGCCTTCGACCAGCACGCGCACCGTGCCGTCGGGCAGCTTCAGCAATTGCAGGACGGTGGCGGTCACGCCGATCTCGTACAGATCCTCGCGCGAGGGGTCGTCCTCGGCCGGATCCAACTGAGCCACCAGGAAAATTTCCTTATCCGCTGCCATCGCCGCTTCCAGTGCCGCGACCGATTTGTCGCGGCCGACGAACAAAGGCACGATCATGTGCGGGAAGACGACGATGTCACGCAGCGGAAGGACGGGATAGGACTGGTTCATGCAAACTCCGGTCGGCCCCCAGCGGGGCCTCTTCGCCTCACTATATGGGGAGGGTTGCCGATCCATCAATCACCGGTGCGACGAGGCGATACGGTGCTTGCCAAGTCCGGACAGTTGCGCAACACCATAGCGATGGATCGTATACGAATTGCCGCCGCGCTGCTCGCCTCCTCGCTGCTGTCGGTCACGCCGCTTCCAGCCCAGACGCCCAAGCCCCTGCCCGGCAAGGGTGAGCCGCCGCTGACTGCGCAGACCATGATATCGGGCGGGGTCCGTCCCCCCGAACAGCTCGCGGTGCGTTTCGACAGCGCCGACCTGTCGTTCGAGGTGCTGCCCGATACCGAGGAATTGAACGGCATCGCGGTGCTGGGCTTTACCGCTAAGGCGCCGCTGGCACGGCTGGTGATCGACCTCGACAAGAACCTGCCGGTCAAGGCGATCGCGATCGACGGCAAGGCCCTGTCGCCTGCCCAGTGGAGCAATCCGCAAGGGCAGCTGGTCATCACCCTGCCCCGCCCGCTTCGCACAGGACAGAAGGTCAGCGCCAAGATCACCTATGGCGGCACGCCGCATGTCGCGGTGCGCGCCCCCTGGGATACCGGCGTCGTCTGGGCCAAGACGCCGGACGGCCGCCCCTGGTTCGCGACCACCGACCAGGGCTATGGCTGCGACCTGCTCTGGCCGTGCCTGGACTATCCGATGGGTGAGCCGGGCGTGGTCACGCTCCACATCACGGTGCCCAAGGGGCTGAAGGCGCCGTCCAACGGCGTGCTGCTGGGCGTCGATACGCTGCCCGATGGGCGGACCCGGTGGAACTGGCGGGCGAAGCACCCCAACACCTACGCCATCGCGCTGAACGTCGGGCCCTATGAGGTGGTGCAGGGCAGCTACAAGAGCCGCTTCGGCAATACGATCCCGATGTTCTACTGGTATCTGCCCGGCGAGAAGGAAAAGGCCGAAGGGCTGTTCGCCGAGTTCGCGCCGACGCTGGATTTCTTCGAGTCGACCGTCGGCCCCTTCCCCTTCGGCGACGAAAAGCTCGGCGTGGTCGAAACCCCGCACAAGGGCATGGAGCACCAGACGATCAACGCCTATGGCAATGAATATGCCAAGGCGCCGGAAGGGTTCGACTGGCTGTTTCAGCATGAGTTCAGCCATGAATGGTTCGGCAACCAGCTGACCAATGTCGACTGGGACGATTTCTGGCTGCACGAGGGTTATGGCAGCTATATGCAGCCCTCTTACGGCCGCTGGCGTGAGGGCGAGGCCCGCTATGCGGTGATGATGGACGCGCAGCGCGGGCAGATCGCGAACAAGGCCCCCATCGTCCACGACCGCAGCATGACGGAGCAGGATGTCTATGAAGAGGCCAAGGGCGGTCCCGGCCTCGACATCTATATGAAGGGATCGTGGATGCTGCACACGCTCCACAATCTGATCGGCGACAAGGCCTTCTGGGACGTAACGCGGCTGGCCGTCTATGGGCGGACCGATCCAAAGCCTGGGAATTTCAGCCCTCGCTATGGCTCGACCAAGGAATATGAGGGCTTCGTCAAACAGGTGACGGGCAAGGATTATGGCTGGTTCTTCGACGTCTATCTGCGCCAGGCGGCCCTGCCCGAGATCGTCGAGACGCGGGTCGGCGACCAATTGACGCTGAGCTGGAAGGTGCCGGGGGGCGGGCGTTTCCCGCTGCCGGTCGAAGTGCAGGTCGACGACAAGGTCGAGACCCTGCCGATGACGGACGGCACGGGCACGCTGACCGTGGCGGCGGGCGCGCATGTCGTGGTCGATCCCTGGGCCAAAATCCTGAAGCGCTCGGTCGCGATCGAGCAGTTCCGGGCGTGGAAGGGCGAGCAGGCGGCGAAGAAAAAGACGAACTAAAACACACCCTCCGTTCAGCCTGAGCGAAGTCGAAGGCCAAGGTAATCCCTTCGCCGATCTCCCTTTGGCTACCGCTGTAGCGTGGCCTTCGACTTCGCTCAGGCTGAACGGCTGGGGGGAATTCCTCGACCCTACGGCACCACCGTCACGAACAGATACGCCGCAAAAATCACCAGATGCACCGCACCGCCCAGCACGGTGGTGCGGCCATTGCCCAGCGTCAGCGTGATAGTGAACAGCGACAGGACCAGCAAAGTCATCTCCTTCGCTCCGATCCCCAGCGCCAAGGGCAGGCCGAGCATCAGCGACACGATCGCCACCGCCGGAATGGTCAGCCCGATCGTCGCCAGCGCCGAACCCAGCGCGAGGTTCAGACTGGTCTGGAGCCGGTTCCGCTTGGCCGCGCGGTAGGCCGCCAGGCTCTCCGGCGCCAACACGAGCGCCGCGATCACGACGCCGACGATCGCCAGCGGCAAGCCTGCCCCCAGGATCGCCGCCTCGACGATCCCCGACAGCCCCTTGGCGAGCAGCACCACGCCGACCAGCGCGACCAGCAGCATCCCCAGCGCCGCCCAGGCCGCCGCATTGGTCGGCGGCTCGGCATGGGCGTCGGCGGGCATGTCGTCGTCGGCGGGCAGGAAATAGTCGCGGTGGCGGACCGTCTGCACCATCACGAAGGTCCCGTAGAGAATGACGCTGACCAGCGCGACGAAGATCAGTTGCGACGGCGCATAGGTCGGCCCGGGCGCGGACGAAACGTAATTGGGCAGCACCAGCGACAAGACCACCATGGCGGTCAGCACGTTCAGCGAGGTACTCGCCCCCCGCAACGAGAAGCGCTGCTCGCCATGCGTGACACCGCCCGCCAACAGGCAGAGACCGACGATCCCGTTCAGTATGATCATGATCGCCGCGAACACCGTGTCGCGCGCAAGGCTGGAGGCATCGCCCGCATCGGACAGCATCAGGCTGACGATCAGCGAGACTTCGATCACCGTCACCGCGACCGCCAGGACCAGCGTGCCGAAGGGCTCGCCGACCCGGTGCGCGACGACCTCGGCCTGATGCACGGCGGACAGCACGCATCCGAACAGAATGATCGCCGCGGCAACGACGCCGACCGTCCCCATCCTGTAGAGCGACACCGCAATGGCGATCAGCCCCAATATCGGGAACACCAGGGTCCACCAGGGCATCAACAGACGCTGGAGCAGCGGGCGTTTCTGTCCGGTGGTGACGATGGCGTCGGGCTCGCTCATGGCGGGTCTGGTCTCCTTCTCGGCATGGGGTGATGACATCCCTGTCATGCCAATGCGCCAACCACCCTAGTGGCTCCCGACGCGATCAAATTCGTTGCGACAGGGCAATAACGCCCCTCCCTCCCTCCCTCTCCCATTGGGAGAGGGAGGGAGGCGCGAAGCGGCGGAAGGGTGAGGGCCGTTAAGCGCCCCCCACATTCTCCACCTTGTACCGAAGCCACACCTCACCGCCCGGCAGCACCTCATGATGCGTCAATGCCAGCCCGGCCAGCGGCGCCGACGCCTCTGCATCCTCCTCGCCCGAATGAAACAGGCTCGGCGCTCCCGCCGCGCCGTCGATCGCCGGGCAAAACGCCATGCTGATCTCGTCGATCAACCCGGCGCGCAGGAATTCGCCATTGGCCGTTCCCCCGCCCTCGACCAGCAGGGTCTTCACCCCCAGTTCCTCGGCGAGAATCTCGGGCACGGCGCGCAGGTCGATCCGGTCCTGTCCGGCAAAGATATAGGACACCCCATCGCTTCGCAGTCCGGCCAGATGCGAGTCCGACACTGCCCGGGTCAGCACGACCACGATCGGATCGCCGCCGATATCGCCCCGGCCCCAGACGATCTTGGCCTGTTCGTCCAGCACCACGCCGAACGCGTCGGCCTCGCGGCGGGCGAACCAATGTTCGCGCGGGAAAACCTGGTCGCTGTCGGGATAGTGCTCGCCCTTGGCGAACTCCTGCCCCGTCACCCGCCCGACGATCCACGCATCGCCGCTGAGCCTGTCGTGCAGGTCCTCGAACAAATCGCCGGGCTTGTAGCTGTCGGGGCGCCAGCGGCTTTGCAGGATGCGCCCGTCGAGGCTGCAGATCATGTGGCAGATCATATGGGGCTTCATCGGTGCGTCTCCTATTCGGAGCGGCAACGCGCGGTCACGCAGAGGGTTCGCACGCCTGTTTCATTCCTCCCCTGCAAGGGGAGGTGGCAGGGCGAAGCCTTGACGGAGGGGTATAACCCTCTCGATGGCGTGACACCCCTCCGACCCGCTACGCGCGCCACCTCCCCTTGCAGGGGAGGAAATTCAGCGCCCGCCGACCCGCCGGATCATCGACCAGAAGCGCGGACCGCCTTTAGGCACCGACCATTCCCCGATCAGCTCGAAGCCCAGCCGACCGTAAAGCGCGACATTGCTCCCGGTCGCCGTCTCCAGATAGGCGGGCACGCCGTCGGCATCGCACCGGGCCAGCCCAGCCCGGATCGACGCGCCGCCCAGTCCCTGCCCCTGTCGCGCCGGATCGACACCCGCGATGTGCAGATACCAGAAGGGCTCGGCCGGGAAATGCGCCTCGACCGCATCGCCCAGCCGCATCGCGCGGGGCAGCGATGCCCCCAGCGCGTGGAGCACCGGGATCAGCCGCCGGACAAAGGCCATGGTCGGCACATGCGCCTGCCCCGGCGGACGCCAGAAGGTTCCCGCATCCGCCGCCTGGCTGACCAGCCGCATCCCCACCGCATCTCTGTCGAACAACAAGGCGAACAGACGCGGCAGCCGCTTCGCCCGGTCGGCGGCGTCGGGAAAGATATAGGACATGGCCGGATCGTCGGCAAAGGCGCGGCCCAGCATCGTCGCCACCGCCGCCCGGTCGCCAGCCCCCGCCTCACGGATCGTCACCATGGCATTCCCCATGTGAAAACGGGCGCCTCCCCAGGGGGAAGCGCCCGCTATCAATTCCACCGGATCACGGGGCCGTTCAGGCCGCCGCGCCGTCCGTCTTCTTCGCCTTTTCGGCATAGACGCGGATCGGTTCCTTGCGGCCCTCGACCACGTCCTTGTCGACCATCACCTCGTCGACGCCGTCCATGCCGGGCAGGTCGAACATGGTGTCGAGCAAAATGCCCTCCAGGATCGAACGAAGCCCGCGTGCGCCGGTCTTGCGCTCGATCGCCTTCTTGGCGACCGTGGTCAGCGCATCGTCGGTGAAGTCGAGTTCGACATTCTCCATCTCGAACAGCTTCTGATACTGCTTGACCAAAGCATTCTTCGGCTCGGACAGGATCTTGACCAAAGCCGCGATGTCGAGGTCTTCCAGCGTCGCGATGACCGGCAGACGGCCGACGAATTCGGGGATCAGGCCGAACTTGAGCAGATCCTCCGGCTCGGTCTGGCGCAGATATTCGCCGGTCCGCTTCTCCTCGGGAGCCGCCACATAGGCGCCGAAGCCGATCGACTTACCCTGCAGACGGTCGCCGATGATCTTCTCCAGCCCTGCAAACGCGCCGCCGCAGATGAACAGGATGTTCGTCGTATCGACCTGCAGGAACTCCTGCTGCGGATGCTTGCGGCCACCCTGCGGCGGAACGCTGGCGGTCGTGCCTTCCATCAGCTTCAGCAGCGCCTGCTGAACGCCCTCGCCCGACACGTCGCGGGTGATCGAGGGATTCTCGGCCTTGCGGCTGATCTTGTCGATCTCGTCGATATAGACGATGCCGCGCTGCGCCCGCTCGACATTGTAATCCGACGCCTGGAGCAGCTTGAGGATGATGTTCTCGACATCCTCGCCGACATAACCGGCTTCGGTCAGCGTCGTCGCGTCCGCCATGGTGAACGGCACGTCGAGAATGCGCGCCAGCGTCTGCGCGAGCAGCGTCTTGCCGCAGCCGGTCGGGCCGACGAGCAGGATGTTCGACTTGGCGAGTTCGACGTCGGCGCCCTTCGCGCCGTGGTTCAACCGCTTATAGTGGTTGTGCACCGCGACCGACAGAACGCGCTTGGCCTGTTTCTGCCCGATGACATAATCGTCGAGCACATTGCAGATTTCCTGCGGCGTCGGCACGCCACCATCCTTCTTGGAAACCAGCGCGGACTTGGTCTCCTCACGGATGATGTCGTTGCACAGCTCCACGCACTCGTCGCAAATGAAGACGGTTGGCCCCGCGATCAGCTTGCGCACCTCGTGCTGCGACTTCCCGCAGAACGAGCAATAGAGGGTGCTTTTCGAGTTGCCACCGCTCACCTTGTCCATCAATCACCTCTCGCACCCGATACTGGTGCGCTACCGTTGCCGGGGTGCGCATCGTACCGCACCCCGATAAAGTCACAATCGAAATAAACCGTTCATGCTGAACGACCCGCCTTATGCGGCGGCCGATGCGTCTTCGGCCGGAACCGGACGCTTGTCGAACACCTGATCGATCAGGCCGAACTCCTTGGCTTCCTCCGCGCTCATGAACTTGTCGCGGTCCATCGCGCGCTCGATCTCCTCAAGCGGCTTGCCCGTGTACTTCGCATAGAGCGAGTTCAGGAAATGCCGCATACGCAGGATTTCGCGCGCCTGGATCTCGATATCGGCCGCCATGCCCTGCGCCCCGCCCGAAGGCTGGTGGATCATGATGCGGCTGTTCGTCGTCGCAAAGCGCATGCCCGGTTCACCGGCGGCCAGCAGGAAGCTGCCCATCGAGGCGGCCTGGCCGATGCACAGCGTGCCGACGCGCGGACGGATATACTGCATCGTGTCATGGATCGCCATGCCCGCCGTGACGACACCGCCCGGCGAGTTGATGTACATGTAGATGTCCTTCTTCGGATTTTCCGACTCAAGGAACAGCAACTGCGCGCAGATCAGCGAGGCCATGCCGTCCTCGACACCGCCGGTGACGAAGATGATGCGCTCGCGGAGCAGGCGGCTGAAGATATCGAACGACCGTTCGCCGCGGTTCGACTGTTCGATGACGATCGGAACCAGCCCGGCCTGCGTCTGCCGAAGCCCGACGCCAGCATGCGCCAGCGGGCTCGCGAAATCGCCGGTCTCGAACGGATTGTGCATGGAATTCTCTCTTATGCCCAGAAGAGCCCCTATGTCGCGTGATGCCCGCGCATATTCAAGCCCCGGCAACATCCAAGGATGCTGCCGTGCAGCGTTTATCCCGTTCAGGGGTGAAAATCCGATTAGCGGTCATTCCCCGGCGCGGGCAGCGCCAGATAGGCCAGCCGCCGAACCTCCTGTCGCCCGCGCACGACGGTGTCGAGGATCAGCCCGGTGAACAGATTAAGCCCGGCCAGCAGCATCAGCCCCGTCGACAGGATCGCAGTCGGGAAGCGCGGCACCTGGTGCGTTTCCAGATAGGTAAAGATCAACGGCACCGCGAGCAGCACGGCCAGCGCGGCGAACAGGCCCGCAATCGCCCCGAAGAACCACAACGGACGCTCGATCCGATAGAGCTTGATGATGGTCCGCAGGATGCGCCAGCCGTCCGAATAGGTGCTCAGCTTCGACGTCGACCCCTCGGGCCGCGCATAATAGGGCGTCGCGATCTCGGCACAGGGCATTTTGAGTTCGAGCGCATGGACGCTGATCTCGGTCTCGATCTCGAAGCCGACCGACAGGACCGGGAAGCTCTTCACGAAACGGCGCGAAAAGACGCGGTAGCCCGACAGGATATCGGTGAAGCTGCGCCCGAACAGCTTGGCGAGCATCCCCGTCAGCATCGCATTGCCGAACCGGTGGCCACGGCGATAGGCGAGTTCCGCCTCGCTCACCCGCTGGCCGACCACCATGTCGAGCTGTTCCTCGACCATGCGGGCGACGAGCGCGGGCGCGGACGCCGCGTCATAGGTCGCGTCGCCATCGGCCATGACATAGATGTCGGCGTCGATATCGGCGAACATCCGGCGGACGACCGCGCCCTTGCCCTGGATCCGCTCCGACCGGACGACCGCCCCCGCCGCCCGCGCGACCTCCATCGTGCGGTCGCGGCTGTTATTATCATAGACATGGATGGTCGCGGTCGGCAGCGCCGCCTGGAACCCGGCAATCGTCTGTGCGATCGCGGCTTCCTCGTTATAGCACGGTAACAGCACCGCGATCCGTGGCGCGGCCCCCTGGTGATCCATCATTCTTCCCTCGTGGGGCCATAGCTGCGGCCCATTGGCGGTGCCTTCTATGGAGGATCGCGGGGTAAAGCGAGAGACCCCATGGCCGATGCGGGACGAAAGCGGTCGCGCGCGACCTTGCTCCCGGATCAGTCGCCATCCTAGGCTCAGGGGATGCAGGATACCAAGCGGCACCCGCCGGGATCATCACGATGGCCGATATGGCCGATGGGCGGCGCGATACTGCTGGGCGCCGCGCTGCTCGCCTGGGTCGCGATCGCCAACGGTTTTCCGTTGGTCTTCGCCGATTCGGGGACCTATTTCCGCATTCCGCTGGAGCTGTATTTCCCGACCGATCGACCGGCCATCTATGGCCTGGCCATCGGGCTGCCCCTGATGATCGCGGGGCCCTGGGGCATCGTGGCGATCCAGGCGATCGGGGCCACGCTGATTGTAGCGATGACGCTTGGCATCGTCGGGCGCCGCCTGCAGCCGGTCGAATTGCTCGCGACCTGTGCCTTTCTGGCGCTGGGAAGCAGCCTGCCCTGGTTCGTCGGGCAGATCATGCCCGATCTCGCCACCGGCTTCGTGCCGCTCGTCCTGTTCGCCCTGCTCGCCAGTCCCGCCGCCCTCTGGCAACGGGCCGGACTGACCCTGGTGCTGACGGCGCTGATCGCAGTGCATCTCAGCCATGTCCCGCTGGTGACGGGGCTGTTGGGTCTGGCGGTAGTGGCAATGCTGGCGAAGGGCATGGCCGCACGCGCGGTGCTGCGGCGGGCCCTGCCGCCCGCCCTCGCCATTCTGCTTGCCCTGTTCGGGCTCAGCACGCTGAACCGCGCAGCCGGCTATGATTTCAAGCCCGCCCTGTCGTCCGACATGTTCCTGGTCGGGCGGCTGTTCGACGGCCATCTCGCCCAGCCGGCCCTGGCGCGGCTCTGCCAGACGCAGGCGATGGCGCATTGCGCGGTCCGCCCGCTGGTCGACGATCCGACGATCGCCAAGCCGGGCCAGGCCTATCTCTGGGACGCGCGCTCGCCGCTGGGCGCGATGCTCCACCGCGACCGGCCGGGGACCATCGCCGAGCAGCGGCGGATCATCGCCGCGGTCCTGCACGACGATCCCGCCGGTGTCGCGGCACTGGCCTGGCACGGCTTTACCGAGCAGCTGGTCACCCTCCGCAAAGGCGTGCTGCCCCCCTATCCGGCCGAGATGCAGGTCTCGCGCATCCTGTCCACGCGGATGCCGCACGCTTTCCAGGCCTTTGCCCATTCGCGCCAGCAGCGCGGGACACTCGACGCACTGAAATTCGCGCCAGACGTGGCGGTCGCGGTTCTAGTCGTGCTGCTGCTTCCGCCGATGCTGTTCTGGGCGGCGCGCAGGCGGGATTGGCGCGTGCTGGGGCTGGCCGGGCTCGTCGTTGCGACGGTCTTGCTCAATGCGGCGATCACCGGCGATCTGTCCGGGCCGGATGACCGCTATCAGAGCCGGGTGCTGTGGCTGCTCCCCCTGCTCGCCGCCTGTTTTATCGTTGCGTGGCGGCAAAGGCCAAGGTCGATCGCTGGGTAGCATCGCGCATCGCTCCCCTGGATAGGGGAGAGAGTTAGCGGAGCTTGCCAGCGTGCTGGCTAGCGTAGCTTGGGTGAGGGGTCGAGCGAGCCTCCGGCTCGCGCGCTCTTCGAGCGCTCACCCCTCACCCAGCTCCGACTAAGGCCTTTGCTCTCGCAAAGACCAAGTCTGCGGAACCCTCTCCCCTCAGAGAGGGGCGAGGGAGGATATGGCGATCCGATAAAATTGTCAGGATCAAACGACAAAAGGGCGACCGCTCGCGCGGCCGCCCTTTCCGTTCGTCACGAGCCGAAGCCCGGCGACGCCGACCTTATTCGGTCGGCGCGGCCTTCTTGGCACGCGGCTTCTTGGCAGGCGCGGCCTCGGCGGCTTCCGCCTCGCCCTCGGCCGGAGCAGCGGCCTTCTTGGCGCGCGGCTTCTTCGCCGGAGCAGCTTCCTCGGTCTCGGCAGGCGCTTCCGCCTCTGCCTCGGCCGGAGCCGCCTTCTTGGCGCGGGTCGTCTTGGCCTTCGGAGCCTCCTCGGTTGCCGCATCCTCGGTCACGTCATCGGCCTTCTTGGCCTTCGCCTTGGCGGGCTTCTTCGCGCCATGGTCATGATCATGGTCGTGGTCATGATTGTGGACGTGCGTGCCGGTCGCGAAACCGTCCTCGCTCTCGATCGCGGCTTCCAGCTCCTCGCGGGTGGTCTCGCGGTCGGTGATCTCGGCCTTGCCGAACAGGAAGTCGACGACCTTGTCCTCATAGAGCGGGGCGCGCAGCTGGGCGGCGGCCATCGGCTCCTGCTGGACATACTGGATGAAGCGCTGACGATCTTCCGGACCGTACTGCTGCGCGGCCTGCGCGATCAGGCGGTTCATTTCCTGTGCGGTCACTTCGACGCCGTTGGCCTGACCGATCTCCGAGAGGAGCAGGCCCAGACGGACGCGGCGCTCGGCGATCTTCTTATAATCGTCGCGCTCCTTCTCCATCTCGGCCTTGGCGGCCTCGGGGTCTTCCTCATGGGTCGCTTCATGCTCGAGCTGCGCCCAGATCTGCGAGAACTCGGCCTCGACCATCGACGGCGGCACTTCGAAGTCATGACCATCGGCCAGCTGGTCGAGCAGCTTGCGCTTCATGTAGGTGCGGGTCAGGCCGTTATGCTCCTGCTCGATCTGCCCCTTCAGCAGGCCGCGCAGCTGCTCCAGGCTCTCGAGGCCCAGATTCTTCGCCATCTCGTCATCGACCTTGGCTTCGCCGGCGGTCTTCACCGACTTGATCACCAGGTCGAAGGTCGCGGGCTGACCGGCCAGGTCCTTGGCGGGATAGTCCTCGGGGAAGGTGACCGAGATCTGCTTCTCTTCACCGGCCTTCACGCCGACCAGCTGCTCCTCGAAACCGGGGATCAGGCGACCGCCGCCGATCTCGACGGCCATGTCCTCGCCCGAACCGCCCTCGAAGGCGACGCCGTCCATGGTCTTGCCGACAAAGTCGACGGTGACCTGGTCGCCGTCCGCGGCGGCCTTGTCGCCCGCATCGTCCCAGCGCTTCTGCTGGTCGGCGAACTTCTGCAGCTGCTCGTCCACCGCCTCGTCGGCGACCGGCACGGTCAGGCGCTCAAGCTTCAGCGCGTCGATCGCAGGCGTCGGGACGGACGGCAGCACCTCGAGCGTGACGGTCAGCTTGGCATCCTGGCCCTGCTCATAACCCTCGGCCAGTTCGACCTGCGGCTGCATCGCGGGGCGAAGGCCCTGCTCGGCGATCAGCGACTGGACGCCTTCCTGCAGCGCGGTGTTCAGCGCGTCCTGCAGCAGCGCCGGGCCGTGCATCTTGCGAACCAGATTCGCGGGCACCTTGCCGGGACGGAAGCCGGGCATCTTCATCTGCGGAGCGATGCGCTTCAGCTCGGCATCGACCTTGCCCTCGATGTCCTGGGCAGTGATGGTGAGCGTGTAGGCGCGCTTCAGCCCCTCGTTCAGCGTCTCGACAGTCTGCATCTAAAGGCCTTCAATCTGGAGAAATTCCGTGTGGCTGTCGCCCCGTTTTGACCGGGGACTGGTGCGGGCGAAGGGACTCGAACCCCCACATCTCACGATACTGGAACCTAAATCCAGCGCGTCTACCAGTTCCGCCACGCCCGCACGAGGACACCGCCGATGGGCGCGCGTCTATATCACCATGGGCGGCCTGCACAAGGGACAACAGGCAACATCGGCGTGTCCGGTGCGTTTATGCCCTTCCTACCCCGACAGGAGAGCGAGAATGGCCACCCAGCCCCCGCCCGAAAGCCCGCAGCCGACCCAGCCCGCGCAGCCCGACGCGCCCCCGCCCGAAATTGTGCCGCCCGGTCCCGATATCGACCAGCCTGCCCCCGGCGTCGGTCCGGGTGATCCGGGTACGCAACAGCCCTTGCAGATTTGAGGAAGACGATGGCGACGAATCCCGAAAACCATCCCGACAGCCCGCCCAGCGAGGCGCCGGAGAACAACCCCGACAGCCCGCCGCGAGAGGATGAGCGGAGCGATATCGAGCAGGCGGTCGAGGCACGGTCCGATGCGGTCAAGCGTGGTGAAGGCGGCGAGGAGCCGGTGACGTTTACCGATACCGGGGAGCATGACGGCGTCGGCGGGACCGGCGGTGTCGTGCGGAACCAGGATCTGGACGCGCAATAACAGGGCGCCAGTCTCGGTGAGACACCTTTGCCCTCCCCCATGCGGGAGGGGAGACGCTTGCGGGAAGGCGAGAAGATTATCGAAGGCCGTTCGCTAGATTCGAACCTCACGACAGCGCATGTCGCTCGCCAAGGGCACGCCCCTCCCGCAGGCGGGAGGGGATGGGGGAGGGAAAGCCACAGGCGATGCCCTCTGCGAGGCTCCCTACCCTCCCCCCGGCCCCCTCCCGCTTGCGGGAGGGGGAGCAATACATCACCCCGCCAAAGCCTTCTTCAGCAGGTCGTTGACCACCGCCGGGTTGGCCTTGCCACCCATCGCCTTCATCGTCTGCCCGACGAAGAAGCCGAACAGCGCTTCCTTTCCAGCGCGATACTGACCCAGCTGGTTCGGATTTTTTTCCAGAACCTCGGCGATCACCGCCTCGATTGCGCCGGTATCGCTCGTCTGCTTGAGCCCACGCTCCTCGACGATCTTGCTCGGGCCGTCACCCGTCTCCAGCATGATCTCGAACACCTGCTTGGACAGGCTGCCCGACAGCGTGCCGTCGGCGACCAGCGCCAGCAACTCGGCCGCCTGCGCAGGCGACACCGGGCTCTCGGTAATGTCCTTGTCGAGCCGGTTGAGCGCACCGAACAGCTCGGCCGCGACCCAGTTGGCCGCCTGGGCCGGCTTGGCGCTCGTGCCTTCCAGCGCCTCCAGCAGCCCGTCGAACCAACGCGCCGTCTCGACCTCGGCGGTCAGCACGCCCGCATTATACGGGGTCAGCCCCAGCGCCTCATAGCGACGACGCTTGGCGTCGGGCAGTTCGGGCAGGCTGGCGCGGCATTCCTCGACGAACGCGTCGGTCAGTTCCAGCGGCAGCAAATCGGGATCGGGGAAGTAGCGGTAATCATGCGCATCTTCCTTCGACCGCATCGAGCGCGTGGTGCCGCTCTCGACATTGAAGAGGCGGGTTTCCTGGACGATCTTGCCGCCATCCTCCAGCACCGCGACCTGGCGCTTGGCCTCATATTCGATCGCGGCCATGACGAAGCGGACCGAGTTGACGTTCTTCGTCTCGGTACGCGTGCCGAATTCATCGCCGGGCTTGCGGACCGACACGTTCACGTCGGCGCGCATCGACCCTTCTTCCATATTGCCGTCGCAGCTGCCCACGTACCGTAGGATCGCGCGCAGCTTGCGCAGATAAGCCCCTGCTTCGGCGGGCGAACGCATGTCGGGGCGGCTGACGATCTCCATCAGCGCCACGCCCGAACGGTTGAGGTCGACATAGGAGCGGGTCGGATGCTGATCGTGCATCAGCTTGCCCGCATCCTGCTCGACATGGATGCGCTCGACGCCGATCGACTTGGTCGGGCCGTCGGGGTTCTTCTCGTCCAGGCTGATCTCGATCGCGCCCTCACCCACCAGCGGGTGGTAGAGCTGGCTGATCTGATAGCCCTGCGGCAGATCGGCGTAGAAGTAATTCTTCCGGTCGAAGCGCGACCATTTGTTGATCTGCGCGTCGATCGCCATGCCGGTGCGCACCGCCTGGCGGATGCACTCCATGTTCGGCACGGGCAGCATGCCGGGCATCGCGGCGTCGACCAGCGACACCTGCGTGTTCGGCTCCGCACCGAAGGCGGTCGCCGCGCCGGAAAACAGCTTGGCGTTGGAGGTGACCTGGGCATGGACTTCCAGGCCGATCACGACCTCCCATTCTCCGCTCGCGCCCTGGATGCGATATTCGCTCATGTTCGATCTCGATGATGAAGATAGTTGATCGCCGTCAGGACGGCGTTGCTGCCCAGCAGGGCGACGATCCAGCAGGTCGACAGGATGCGCAGGACCGACGTCTCGAAACCGAGATGCCGCGCCTCCCGCAACCCGATATAGGCCGCGCCCGCGCCTAGCACGAGGAACAGGGCGCCCAGCCGGATCTCGCCGCGCAGGATCACGCTGTTGCCGACGCACAGGCACAGGATGAAGCCCGCCACACCCAGGAAGAACCGCGCCAGCGTGTGATGGTCGAAGGGCTGGCTTTCCATATGGCTCAGCGATACGCCGACATAGGCGCTCAGGATCGCCCCGAACGCGACGTTCAGGGCGCCCTGCGCCTCCCGCAACACGGCGATGTTGCGGGCCGTGAAGGCGCGGTCGCTTACCACCAGGCCTGCGGACGGGCGGTGAAGCCCGCGCGGTGCTCGATGGCCAGCCCGGCGTTCAGCACGCCCTGCTCGTCCAGCGGCTTGCCGATGATCTGCAGGCCGAGCGGCAGCCCGTCCTTGTCCAGACCACCCGGCACCGACATGGCGGGCAGCCCGGCCAGCGAGGCGGGCACCGTGAACACGTCGTTGAGGTACATGGCCAGCGGATCGGCCTGCTTCTCGCCCAGCGCGAACGCCGCCGAGGGCGCGGTCGGGGTGAGCAGCACGTCGCACTGCTCGAACGCGCGCTCGAAATCTCGGGCGATCAGCGTGCGGACCTTCTGCGCCTGGGTGTAATAGGCGTCGTAGAAGCCCGCCGACAGCACATAGGTGCCGATCAGGATGCGGCGCTTCACCTCGTCGCCGAAACCGGCCGCGCGGGTGGCGGCGTACATGTCCTGAAGCCCCGCCCCTTCGGGCAGGTCGCGCAGGCCGTAGCGCACGCCGTCATAGCGGGCGAGGTTGGACGACGCCTCGGCCGGTGCGATGATGTAGTAAGCAGGCAGCGCATATTTGGTATGCGGCAGCGAGACCTCGACGATCTCGGCGCCTGCATCGCCCAGCCAGTCGATGCCCTGCTGCCACAGCGCCTCGATCTCGGCGGGCATGCCGTCGACCCGGTATTCCTTGGGCACGCCGATGCGCTTGCCCTTCAGGTCCGCCGACAGCGCGGCTTCCCAGTTCGGCACGTCGAGCTTCAGCGAGGTCGCGTCCTTGGCGTCGAAGCCCGCCATCGCCTCCAGCATGATCGCGCAATCGCGTACATCGCGCGCCATCGGCCCCGCCTGGTCGAGCGAGGAGGCGAAGGCGATCGTGCCCCAGCGCGAGCAGCGGCCATAGGTCGGCTTGATGCCCGAAATGCCGGTAAAGGCGGCGGGCTGGCGGATCGAGCCGCCGGTGTCGGTGCCGGTCGCGCCCGGCGCCAGCCCCGCCGACACCGCCGTCGACGAACCGCCCGACGACCCGCCGGGGGCGAGCGCGGCGGTGTCGTTCGGGCGACGCCAGGGCGAGATGACGTTGCCGAAGGCGCTGGTCTCGTTGGACGAGCCCATGGCGAACTGGTCGAGGTTCAGCTTGCCGAGCATCCCTGCGCCCGCATTCCACAGATTCTGCGAAACGGTGGACTCATAGGGCGGCACGAAGCCTTCCAGGATCCTGCTGGCGGCGGTGGTCGCGACGCCCTTGGTCGCGAACAGATCCTTCATGCCGATCGGCACGCCCGCCAGCGGCTTGAGCGTCTCGCCCGCCGCGCGCGCCGCGTCGGCCGCGTCGGCGGCGGCGAGCGCATGGTCGGGGGTTTCGACCAGGAAGGCGTTGAGCGCACGGGCGCCTGCGACCTTGGCGTTGAAGGCCTCGACGACTTCGCGCGCCTTGAACTGGCCGTCGCGCACGCCGTCGCGGATGGCGGCGATGCCGAGTGTGGTCAGGTCGGTCATGACGCGAGGTTTCCCTTGGGGATGGAGATCCCGGCCTTCGCCGGGATGATCGAAAGATGCCCGGTCCCGGTCATCATTCGATCACCTTGGGCACCGTGAAGAAGCCATGTTCGGCCTGCGGCGCGTTCTGCATGAGGAGGTCGCGGATGCCGCCGTCATTGACGACGTCGTCGCGCAGGCGAAGCTGGTTGGCGATCACCGCGGTCATCGGCTCGATACCTTGGGTATCGACCTCGCCCAGCTGCTCGATCCAGCCCAGGATATTCCCCAGTTCGGGGGCGAGGCGCGTCGCGTCCTCCTCGGTGATCGCGATGCGGGCAAGGCTCGCGATCTTCTTCACGGTTGCGGTATCTACGGACATGGATTTGCGGCTAGCATCGCCGCGCGGCTTCGCGCAACGCTTTTGCCGTCTCGGCGATTGCAATGGGGGCAAGTGGGGCATCATGGATAGCAATTGCGGCTCGCCCAATTTTGCTGCACCGCACAACGGAGTGATGATTTGGCGCGCAAATTCCTCTATGTCGTGGCGGCGCTCATCGTGCTGACGATCGCGGCCGCCTTTGCCTATCGGATGTTCGGCAACCAGTTGCTGCGCTGGTCCACCGTGCCCAGCGAATCGTTCCGCGCGCAGGCCGCGCCCCCGGCCGAACTCTACAAACGGCGCGTGATGTGGCTCGCGCGGCCGGACATTCCGAACAACCCGGCGCTGTGGACGCCGACCGGCTATACGCCCGGCCAGCCGGGCCAGGGCGCGGCGGTGTTCTTCATCCACCCCACCTCCTACATCAACAAGGCGCACTGGAACGCGCCGATCGACGATCCCGAGACCAATACCCGCGCCGAGCTGTTCCTGCGCGGCCAGGCGAGTGCGTTCAACGGAGCGGGCGACATCTGGGCGCCGCGCTATCGCCAGGCGACGTTCGGCGCCTTCCTGACCAGCGTCGCGGATGCCGAGCGCGCGCTCGACCTGGCGTACCGCGATGTGGACGCGGCCTTCACCGCCTTTCTGGAACAGGTCGATCCCAAACGCCCGTTGATCCTGGCGGGGCATAGCCAGGGCGCGCTGCACCTCTCGCGGCTGCTGACCGACCGGGTGGCGAAGGACCCCGCGCTGAAACGCCGGATCGTCGCGGCCTATGTCGTCGGATGGCCGATCTCGCTGACCGCCGACCTGCCCGCCATGGGCTTGCCGGCCTGCGCGCGCGCCGAGCAGACCGGCTGCATCCTCAGCTGGCAGAGCTTCGGCGAGCCCGCCGACCCGTCGCTGATCCTCGACGTGTTCGACAAGACCAACGGCTATACCGGGGCACCGCGCAAGGACACTCAGATGCTGTGCACCAACCCGCTGACCGGCACGCCGGACATCGCGGCCCCCGCGACCGCCAATCTGGGCACGCTCTTCCCTTCCGCCGATCTGAAGACCGCCGCCATCGCGGCGGGCAAGGTGCCCGCGAAGTGCGAAGGGCGCGGTATCCTGACCATCGGCGAAGGGCCGAGCGTCGGCCCCTATGTGCTGCCGGGCAACAACTACCACGTCTATGACTATAGCCTGTTCTGGGCGAATGTCCGCGCCGATGCGGAGCGCCGTTTGAAAGCCTTTCGATGAGCCTGATCACCACCGACCGTACCGAATTCCACAACGTCCTCCCCTCGGGCGGTCGGCTGATCGGGCTGGACGTCG
The DNA here is from genome assembly GCF_913062585.1 of uncultured Sphingomonas sp. Classification (GTDB taxonomy): domain Bacteria; phylum Pseudomonadota; class Alphaproteobacteria; order Sphingomonadales; family Sphingomonadaceae; genus Sphingomonas. The sequence continues at coordinate 64,281 of NZ_CAJXWX010000021.1, forward strand.
GCACCAAGACCGTGGGCACCGCGCTGTGCGACGCCGGGTGGAGCTTCGCCAGCCCAGCCACCCTGATCCGCCGGACCAAGTTCACCAAGGACAAGGAACTGCTGATCGCGATGATCGCGCAGCAGGGGTGCAAGGGCCTGGTCATCGGCCTGCCCCTCAACCTGGACGGCAGCGAGAGTCCGCGCTCGCAATCCACCCGCGCCTTTGCCCGCAACTGCGCCGATCTCGGCCCCATATTGCTGTGGGACGAACGCTGGTCGACGGTCGCGGTCGAACGCACGATGATCGAACAGGACATGAGCCGCGCCAAGCGCGCCGAGCGGATCGACAATCTGGCCGCCGCACACATCCTGCAGGCCGCGATCGACGCGCTGGTGATGGCGTAGATCGGGCTCCGTCAAACCAGGCCGGATCGACATTCAGCCATGCCCATTCTTCCCTCCCCCTCATCAAGGGGAGAGGGTTGCGCAGACTTGGTCTTTGCGTAGCAAAGGCTTAGTCGGAGCTGGGTGAGGGCTCGCTCGCCCCCTAACCCAAGCTGCGCTAGCCAGCACGCTTCGCTAACCCTCTGCCCTGTCCAGGGGAGGGGGAAGAACGATGCGTTATGAATGTCGATCGGCCCTAGGACGTTCCAGATTGGGAGGCGCGGGTCGATGGGCCTGCCCGCACCGCTTGCCGCCATGGGCCGGGTGCGGCACATCCTGGCCCATGACCCCGGATCGCCCCGCCGTCCCGCCGCGCCCCCGCTCCTTGGGCCATCGCCTCCTGGGCCAGCCGTCCCTGTGGACGGGTGCGATGCTGGCGATCGTCTATGTCACGCTGGTCGAGGCCATGGTCTGGGCCATGCAATTGCGCGGGCCCTGGTATGACGAGTTCTACACGCTCTACGTCACCCGGCCGGGCCTGCCCCTGCACTATGCGTTCGACCGCTGGCTGGCGGACAATCATCCGCCGCTCTTCTACGCACTCGCCCATGCCACCACCTGGCTGGGCCCGACGATCGAGGAGCGCCGCGCGGTCAACCTCTTCATCCTGGCCGCCGCCGCGATCCAGCTCGCCTGGTGGCTGATCCCGCAGGGACTGCGGCGGATCGGCTGGGTCTATGTCATGGCCCTTGCCTGCGCCTGGCCCGCGATCGACCGCGCGGCGGAGCTGCGTTCCAACTATCTCGCCTTCGCCTCCGCCGCCGTCGCGGTCGCCGCGCTGATCGCCTTCGGTCGGGGCTATCGCGCGCATCGCCGGGCGGAATGGGCGATGCTGACCCTCGCCCTGCTGATCGCGTTCAACGTCCATCTGGCCGCCAGCATCGTGGTGGGCTCGCTCGCCGCCACGATGATCCTGCGCCGCCTGCTCGCCCGCGACATGGGCAGCGCGCTCCGGCTGCTCGCGGCCGCGACGCTGGCCGGTATCCCGATGCTCATCAACATCCTCGGGTCGTTCGGGCGGATCGAGGCCAATACCCGCAATTTCTGGATCCAGGGCGGCTTCAACGCCGCGCGCTGGGCGATCGAAACCGAGGTCGAGCGTGCGCTGACCGCCAATCCAGCGATCACCCTCCTGGCGGCGATCGGCTTCGCCCTGCTCGCCCATCAAAGCTGGCGCGCCCGTCGCCTCGCCCCGAAAGCCGATCTGGCGGTGACGCTGGGTGTCGGCTTGGTCATCGGTTGCACGGTGATGATCGCCATCCATCTGTGGCGGCCCTTCATCATCGGCCGCTATCTGGTGACGCTGCACCCGGTCTTCGCAATGATCATGGCGCTGGGTGTCGCGGCCTTGCTCGACCGGATTCGTCCCCTATTCGCGGTCCTGGTGTCGGCCGCCATGGCCTTGGCGGCATTGTCGGCGATCCGGACGAACATGGCACAGACCTGGGTCCAGGCGAGCTGGTACGGCACCGGCGGAGCCATTGCGGCGATCCGGCAGCGCTGCCCCTCGACGCGGGTCCATATCGACTGGACGGGCAATCTGTCGACCATGGCCGCCCCGCCCTTCGAGAATCGGGCCGTCTTTCCCTTCGCCTATGACATCGTCGCCAGGCATTTCGGCTTTCCTCTTACCCCGGAAAGCGACCATTTCATGCCGCACGACTGCCCGACACTGTTCTGGACCGAGCATATCGCGGGCCAGTCGGGCAACAGGGACAGCCTGGTCGCCGCCCTGCGGGCGAAGGGCTTTCCCATCGGCCCCGCCAAGCTGGTGCGGATCGGCAACGGCTATATCCTGATCACCAGCCCGACGCGCTGAACCTGTCGCGCAGACGAGCCTTGCCGAACGCCGCCGCGCCCGCTACCCGGCGGCTTTAATGCAGACATCGGATCATCGCCCCGGCACGCTCATTCAGGGTGGCGCCGTTTTCCCGCACCGGCATCTGACCGGAATCGACGGCCTTCAACCGCATGAGATCATGTTCCTGCTCGACGAGGCGGAACATTGGCTCGATCGCGGCGCGACCGACACGCCCGACACCAGGCTGGCGGGCCTGACCCAGATCAACGCCTTTTTCGAGAACTCGACGCGGACGCTCCTGTCGTTCGAGATTGCAGGGAAACGCCTGGGCGCGGACGTGGTCAACATGCACGCCGCCCAGTCGAGCGTGAAGAAGGGCGAGACGCTGATCGACACGGCGATGACGCTGAACGCGATGCGCGCCGACGTCATCGTCATCCGCCACATGGCGAGCGGAGCCGTCCGCCTGATCGCCGACAAGGTCGACTGTCCCGTCCTGAACGCAGGCGACGGGCGGCACGAGCATCCGACCCAGGCGCTGCTCGACATGCTGACCATCCGCCGCCGCCGAGGCAGCGTGGCGGGGCAGAAGGTCGTCATCTGCGGCGACATATTGCACAGCCGGGTCGCGCGCTCGGACATCCTCGCGCTCACCGCGCTGGCGGCCGAGGTGCGGGTGTGTGCGCCCTCCACGCTGATGCCCAAGGGCATTGAGCGCATGTTCGTCACCCCCTTCACCGATTTCGACGAAGCGATCGAGGATGCCGATGTCGTCATGATGCTGCGCGTCCAGAATGAACGGATGGCGGGCGGCTATATTCCCTCCACCCGCGAATACCGCCTGCGCTACGGCCTTACGCCTGAACGCCTCAAGCGCGCCAAACCGGGTGCGCTGGTCATGCATCCCGGCCCGATGAACCGCGGGGTCGAGATCGACTCGGAGGTGGCGGACGGCCCGCAATCGGCGATCACCGAGCAGGTGGCGATGGGCGTCGCGGTCCGCATGGCCTGTCTGGACGTGCTGACCCGCCGAGCCCGCAAGCTGGAGGGCTGGGCATGAGCGTCACCGCCTTCACCAACGCCGTGCTGGTCTGCCCGGTTGGCGGCGAGACCAGGGGCCAGGCTTTGCTGGTCGAGGACGGAGTCATCACCGGCACCGGAAACGTGCCCGATGGCGCGACCGTGATCGACTGCGGCGGCAAGATGCTCGCCCCCGGCATCGTCGATCTGGGCGTCTTCAAGGTCGACAATGCCGCCTTCCGCGCGGGCGGGATCGTGCGCATCGGCCTGATGCCCGACCAGTCACCGGTGCTCGACGATCCGGGCGTGGTGCAGCGTGCCGCACTGATCGGACGGCCCGACCTCTGGATTCACCCCATCGCGGCGGCGACCCGCTCGCTGGCGGGCACCGACCTGGCGGAGATGGCGGTGTGCGTGTCGGCCGGGGCCAGGGCGGTGGGCACCGGGCGCGGCTGGATCGCCGATTCGGGCGTGATGCACCGCGTGCTGGCCTATGCCGGCGATCTGGGCCTGACCGTCATCGTCCATGCCGAGGATGGCGGCCTGACCGCCGATGCGGTCGCGACCGAAGGCGAGACGGCGAGCCGCCTGGGCCTGCCCTCCGCGCCTGCCATCGCCGAAGCGCTGGCGATCGCGCGCGACCTGATGCTGGCCGAGGAGACGGGCGCGAAGCTGCACATCCGCCAAGTCACGACGGCGGCGGGCTTCGACTTGATCCGCGCGGCCAAGCGGCGCGGCGTGAAGGTGACGTGCGGCATCACGCCCGCGCATCTCCACCTGTCCGACATCGCGATCACCGATTTCCGCACCTTTGCTCGCCTCTCGCCCCCTCTGCGCGACGAAAGCGACCGGCAGGCGGCGCTGGCGGCGGTGGCGGACGGGACGGTCGACGTCATCGGATCGGGCCACGACCCGCACGGGCCGGAGTCCAAGCGTCTGCCCTTCGTCGATGCCGAAGCGGGCATGGCGGGGGCGGAGACGCTCCTGCCGCTCGCGCTGATGCTGGTGCGGGACGAGCGGATCACCCTGCCCCGGCTGTTCACCATGCTGGCGAGCAATCCTGCGAAGGTGCTGGGCCTCGACACCGGCACGCTGGAGCCGGGCAAGCCCGCCGACCTGATGCTGTTCGATGCAGAGACGCCGTGGATGGTCTCGGGCGACGCCTTCGCCTCGGCAGGCAATACGCCGTTCGACGGCTTCCCCGTCCAGGGCCGCGCGCTGCGCCTGTGGAAGGCCGGGCGGGAAATCGCCTGACTTAATCCTCCCCATCTCTGATGGGGAGGGGGACCGCGCCCGCGGGGCGTGGTGGTGGGGCCGGCAACGCCAGCGAGGGACCCTGCCTCTCCACCACCGGGCTCACGTCCGGCGGTCCCCATCCCCAAGCCGAGCTTGGGGAGGAATAAAAAAGCCCTCCCCGAGGCGTCTCGGGGAGGGCTTTTTGTTTAACCGCTATCGGCTCAGCCGCGACGCGGGCCGCGCGGGCCGCCCTGGGTGGGGCGTGGCGAGTAACGACGCGGGCCGCCGGGGCCACCGGCCGGGCGACCGCCCATCGGACGGTTGCCGCCCGGACCGCGTCGCGGACCGCCATGGCCCGAACCGCCGGCGGGCGGACCATCGGCCTGCTCGATCGCGATATCGTCCTCGGCATGGTCCGCCGCAGTCCGCTTCAGCGCGGCGACGAAGCGCGATGCCAGCGCCGACGGGATCTCGAACAGCGTCTCATTGGGCTGGATACGGATCGCCCCGATCTCGTTGCGGGTGATGTGCCCCCGACGGCAGATCAGCGGCAGCAACCAGCGCGGATCGGCATTCTGGCTGCGCCCGACGCTCATCCGGAACCAGGCGGTGTCGTCGAACCCTTCGCGACGCTCGCGCGGCGCCGGGGCGTCGCCCTCGACCAGTTCCTCGGCCTGGGGCAGTGCGGCCCGGTGCGCGCGGACCAGGGCGGCGGCGATGTCCTCGGCCGACTTCTCGGCGAGCAGGCGGGTGGCCAGCTCGCGATCGCCCTCATCCACCTCGACCGGCGCCAGCAGTGCGGCCAGCAGACGCTCGCGATCCTGCTCGCGGATTTCCTCCAGCGTCGGCGCACGACGCCATTCGGCGTCGATGCGGGCGCCGCGCAGCATCCCCTCGACCCGGCGACGGCGCGGATAGGGCACGATCAGGATCGCGGTGCCCTTGCGACCCGCGCGGCCGGTGCGGCCCGAACGGTGCTGAAGCGCTTCGGCATCGCGGGGGATTTCGACATGGATCACGAGCGTCAGGCCCGGAAGGTCGATACCGCGCGCCGCCACGTCGGTCGCGACGCAGACGCGGGCACGGCCGTCGCGCAGCGCCTGGAGCGCATGGTTGCGCTCATTCTGCGAATGCTCGCCCGACAGCGCGACCGCCGAGAAGCCACGCTCGACCAGGCTGGAATGCAGATGGCGGACATTGTCGCGGGTGGCGCAGAACAGGATCGCCACCTCCGCCTCGTGCAGGCGAAGCAGGTTGACCACCGCCGCCTCGATATCGGCCGGGGCCACCGTCACCGCCTGATAGGCGATGTCGGCATGGCCCTTGTCCTCGCTGATCGTCTCGATCCGCTTGGCGTTGTTCTGATACCGCTTGGCGAGCTGGACGATCGGGCGCGGCATGGTGGCCGAGAACAGCAGCGTGCGGCGCTCGGAGGGCGTGCCGTCGAGAATCTGCTCCAGATCCTCGCGGAAGCCCATGTCGAGCATCTCGTCGGCTTCGTCGAGGACGACGAACTTCAGCGACGACAGGTCGAGCGCGCCGCGCTCCAGATGGTCGCGCAGACGGCCGGGCGTGCCGACGACGATATGCGTGCCATGGCTGAGCGCACGACGCTCGCGCGAGGCGTCCATGCCGCCGACGCAGGTCGCGATACGGGCGCGGGCACCGGCATAGAGCCATTCCAGCTCGCGGCTGACCTGCAGCGCCAGCTCGCGCGTCGGCGCGATGACCAGCGCCATCGGCGCACCCGGCTGGGGCAGGTGATCGCCACCGGCCAGCAGCTCGCTCGCCATGGCGAGGCCGAAGGCGACGGTCTTGCCCGAGCCGGTCTGGGCGGAGACGATCAGGTCGCGGCCCTGGGCGTCATCCTCGATGACGGCGGCCTGGACCGGGGTCGGCGCGGTATAGCCACGCGCGGAAAGGGCAGCCGACAATACCGGCGGCAAGGCAGAAAAAGGCATGGGGACTCCAACAGAAAAAGGAGCGCGTACCGCCGAACCAAGGGACCCATCCCTCTTAGTTGGCGGATACACCCATGCGGCACGGGTGAATGTTTGCGTTCCGTGAAAGCGTGGCCCTTTACACGATTGCAGCGAAAACTCAAGCCGCGCTTGCGGTGAACCGAACCGCCCGCCATGGAGCCGGGTCATGAGCCCAAGCGTTGATCCCCGATGAGTGTCGCCTTTCGCCGCGAATCCGATGAGGAACATCTCGAACCCAAATTCGAGCTGCCCATCCCGCCCGGCCCCAATCTGGTCACGCCGCGCGGGCTGGAGCTGACCCGCGCCAAGGTGACAGAGGTCGAGGCGGCAGTTGCGGCGGCAACGGTGGACGAGGACCGGACCCGGCTCCAGCGCGAACTCCGCTATTGGAACACCCGCGCCGCCACCGCCGAACTAGCGCCCGCTCCCGCCGAGGACGAAGTGGGGATCGGCAGCAGGGTGACGATCCGGCTGAACGGGCAGACCAGGACCCTGACCATCGTCGGCCATGACGAAGCCGACCCGGCGCATGACCGCATCGCCTATGCCGCGCCGCTGGCGCGTGCGCTGATGGGCGCGATGGCGGGGGAAACGGTGGCGTTCGGGGGGAAAGCGGATGCGGTGGAAATTCTGGATGTAGCGACCGCCTGACCTTCTTCCTCCCCTCCCGCAAGCGGGAGGGGACCGAGGGGAGGGAAAGAGGGTCTCACCGAGACCAGCGCCTGCGGCCTTCCCTCCCCCATCCCCTCCCGCCTGCGGGAGGGGCGTGCCAAGCCTCAATGTTCTCGCTCTCTATCCCCCCGAACGCCACCGTTTCCCCTGTCTCTTATACACATCTCCGAGCCCACGAGACCGTCCTAGATCTCGTATGCCGTCTTC
>NZ_CAJXWX010000022.1 GCF_913062585.1 uncultured Sphingomonas sp.
CCCTTGCTCCTTCCTCAAACGACCGCTGCCGTGAGACAACAACGCTCAGTTAAGGGGCGAGCCATCCATAAAGGGGGACGAGATCATCGTCACCGGCACCCGTGCGACCGGCATCACCGCCGCCGAGAGCGCCGCGCCGATCAAGGTTCTGGGCGAAGAGACGCTCAGCCATGTCGGCCAGCCCAATCTCAACCAGGTGCTGACCCAGCTCGTGCCCTCCTTCGTCGCCCAGGCATTCGGCGGCGACACCGCCAATCTGACGCTGTCGGCCCGACTTCGCGGCCTGAGCCCCAACCACACGCTGGTGCTGATCAACGGCAAGCGACGGCACGGCACCTCGAACCTCGCGGTCCTGGGCGGGCCGTTCCAGGGCGCGGCGACCGCCGATCTCGACCTGATCAGCCCCTCCTCGATCAAACGGATCGAGGTGCTGGAGGATGGCGCGGCCGCCCAATATGGCTCGGACGCGATCGCGGGCGTCATCAACGTCATCCTGAAGGACGATGCCTCCGGGGGTGACGGCTATATTACCGCGGGCAAGAATTACGATGTCGGCGGCGACACGCTGGCGGGCACTTTGCACTTGGCGACCAAGGTCGGCGAGACGGGCTATTTCAACGTCACCGCCTTCCACCGCTTCCACGATTTCACGCAGGTCGGCGGCCTCGACCGGCGCGTGACCGACAGCAAGGGCAATTTGCTGACCGGGACGACCAATCCCTCGCTCAGCGCCGTCCAGCGACAACTCTTTCCGCTGATGGACAATTTTCCCTACGTCAACCGGATCAACGGCGACGCGCAATCCTGGCTGACGAACCTGCAATATAATACCGCCTTCAACTTCGGCGATGTCGAGGTCTACAGCTTCGGCACCTATTCCAAGCGGATCGCCAGCGCGCGCCAGAATGTCCGCGTACCGACCCGCGTGTCGCGTACGGTCGGGGGCGTGACGACCTATTTCGATCCCGATGGCGACAACCCGGTCAACGGCTTCACCCCGCGTGAAAAGATCCGCGAGGACGACATGGCCTTTACCGGCGGCGTGCGCGGCACCGCGAGCGGATTCGAGTACGACCTGTCGACGACCTTCGGCCAGGACAAGGCCCAGATCTTTACCATCGATTCGGCCAATGCCTCGCTTTATGCCGATACCGGCTTCACCCCGACCAGCTTCTACAACGGCGTTTTCAAGTCGACCGAGTTCACGGTGAACGCGGACGCCCGGCGCGAGATCGAGGCCGGGCTGGCGACGCCGATCAACGTCGCCTTTGGCGCGGAGTATCGCCGCAACGTCTATGAGATCGGATCGGGCGATCCCGGCTCGATCTACAAGGAGGGTGGCCAGGCCTATCCGGGCTTCCGCCCTTCCGACGCAGGCGTCCACACGCGGACCGCAAAGTCGCTCTATCTCGATCTGGCGACCAACCCGGTCGAGGCGCTGAAACTCGACATTGCCGGCCGTTACGAAAGCTATTCCGATTTCGGCGACCGTTTCATCTACAAGGCCACGGGCCGTTACGACTTCTCCGACGCCTTTGCGCTGCGCGGCACCTTCTCGACCGGCTTCCGCGCGCCGACGCTGGCCGAATCCTATTATTCCGCGACCAACGTCTCGCCGACCGCGGCCTTCGTGCAGCTGCCCGCCAATTCCGCGGCGGCAAAGCTGATCGGCTTCCAGAACCTGAAGCCCGAAAAGTCGACCAACTATTCGCTCGGCACCGTCATCCGGCCGCTGCCCGCCCTGACGATCACGCTCGACGCCTATCAGGTGAAGATCCGTGACCGCATCCTGGGCACGGGTTCGATCTTCGGCAGCGGCGGCGCGATCAATTTCGCCATCGTGCGCCAGGCGATCATCGCCAACGGCAACATACTCGATCCGACGGTCAGCCAGACCGGCATCAACATCTTCACCAACGGCGCGGACACCCGCACGCGCGGCGTCGACCTGGTGGTCAGCTACACCTCCGACTTCGGCGATGCGGGCAAGGCATTCTGGACGATCGCAGGCAATTACAACGAGACCAAGCTGCAACGCCTGATCCCCGCACCCGCCACGCTGACCAACCCCGCCAATGGACAGATCATTCCGCTGTTCAACCTGGGCGCGCAATCCAATATCGAAACCGCATCACCCCGGGTGAAGGTGATCAGCTCGGTCCGCTACAGCATCGACAAATTCTCGGCGACGCTGCGCGGCACCGTCTATGGCAAGAGTTCGGCCCAGCTGAGCCCGGATGGCGGCACCTTCTACAAGCAGGAGATCGGCACGACGTTCATCGGCGATGTCGAGCTGAACTACGACATCACACCGTCGCTCGGCCTCGCGCTGGGTGCCAACAACATATTCAACAAGAAGCCGCCGACGGTCCCGCTGGTGCCCGGCACCACCAACCAGACGCTGGTCAATGGCGGCAACGTCCTCGATGCCCCGCTGACCTTCAGCCCCTATGGCATCAATGGCGGCTATTATTACGCGCGGATCAACGTCAGCTTCTGATATGTTCCGGCGGGCGCCAACCCGGCGCCCGCCAGCCTTGCTTACCGGAGAACCATCCATGTCGTTCCGTCTGCTCGCTGCCCCCCTCGTCGCGCTGGCCCTGTGTGGCACGACCGCCGCCTTCGCGCAGGGCGCCACCGTCACCCGCCACGCCAACACGCCCCCAGGGCTGATCCTTCAGGGGGTGACGGTGAAGCCGGGCGCGACGATGCTCTATCTCTCGGGCCAGCTCGCCTCGCCGATCGACCCGGCCGCCAAGACGCCGCCCGCCCAGCTGACCATCGCCGATTTCGGCGACACCAAGACGCAGACGGTCAGCACCCTCAACAAGATCAAGGCGATCCTCGCCGCGCGCGGCTTCGCCATGTCGGACATCATCAAGATGACGGTGTTCGTCGCGGGCGACCCGAAACTCGGCGGCAAGATGGACTTTGCCGGCATGAACGAGGGGTTCAAGCAGTTCTTCGGCACGGCGGAGAACCCGAACACCGTCGCCCGCTCGACCGTGCAGGTGGCGGCGCTCGCCGGCCCCGCCTTTCTGGTCGAGATCGAGGTGACGGCGGCGAAATAAGCGCCGGGCGCGCCGGTCCCCTGCACGGGGATCGGCACCCCCCGCGACTTACCCCGCCGGTAGCGCGCGCATGATGTCGTCGATCAGTTGCTCGACGCCCTCGCCCCGCGCCAGGGCCTGGTAATTGACGATCATGCGGTGGCGTAGCGCCGGGCGCACGATCGCGGCGATGTCGTCGCAGCTGACCGCGAAACGTTCGTCCAGCAGGCAGCGCACCTTCGCGGCCAGGATCAGGCTCTGGATGCCGCGTGGCGATGCGCCCAGCGCCACGCCCCGATTGACCGAGGCGGGGGCATAGGGGCTGCCCGGCTGGGTCGCCATGACCAGCCGGATGGCATAGCTCTTGGCGATCTCGGGCACCGGCACCTGACGCACCACGTCGCGCAGGCGGCACAGCGTCGCCGCGTCCGTCACCGCGTCGATCGTGACGGGCGCGCCGCCCGTCGTCCGGTCGATGATCGCATGATATTCCGCCTCGGTCGGATAACCGACGAGCAGCTTGAAGAGAAAGCGGTCGAGCTGCGCCTCGGGCAGCGGATAGGTACCCTCCTGATCGACCGGATTCTGGGTCGCCATGACGCAGAAAGGCTCGGGCATCTTCAGCGTCCGGCGACCGACCGTCACCTGCCGCTCCTGCATCACCTCCAGCAAGGCCGACTGGGTCTTGGGCGTGGCGCGGTTGATTTCGTCGGCCAGGACCAGATTGGCGACGATCGGCCCCTGCTGGAAGGTCAGTTCATGGCCGCCCCCTTCCGCCTCGGTCAGCATGGTGGTGCCGACGATATCGGCGGGCATCATGTCGGGCGTGAACTGAATGCGCGAAAAGGGCAGGTCGACGGCGCGGCTGATCGCGTTGATCAGCATGGTCTTGCCGAGCCCAGGCACGCCTTCGAGCAGGACGTGCCCGCCCGCCATCAGCGCGGTCAGGACGCCGTCGATCACCTCCCCCTGCCCCACCATCATCCGGCCGACCTGCTCGCGGATCGCATGGAAGGTCGCCCGGAACGCCCCGGCCTGTTCGCGCGCGACCTGGGCCTGATCAATCATCTGCATGGATAAGGGGCTCGAAAGAAGGGATTGTCGGACAGGAATGGCACGCCCGGCTTGCACCAGCCTTGCATGTCAGTCGCCCTCGACCAGTTGATAGCCGACGCCGCGCACCGACAGGATCTTCACCGCATCGGTCCGGGTGGCCAGCGCCTTGCGCAGCCGCGAGATGATCGACTCGAGCGAGTTGGTATTGACGAACTTGTCATAGCCATACACCCGCGCCTCCAGCGTCTCCCGCCGGACGAGCGCGCCGTCGCGCATCATCAGCGCGGCCAGCACCAGCGCCTCCGACCGGCGCAGCGACATGGGCGCATCGTTGACGAAAAAGCCCCCGCCCTCGACATCGTGCAGGATCGGGCCGAAGCGGCGCATCTCGCGGGTCTTGTCGAGATTGTGGCGCATCGCGACGCGGATGCGCGCGACCAGCTCGCGCGGCTCGAACGGCTTGGCGATATAGTCGTGCGCACCAAGCTCCAGTCCCGTCACCTTGTCGTCGATGCCGGCCAGCGCCGACAACAGCAGGAAGCGCTGCGGCCGTTTCTGCGCCTGGGCGTAACCGATCAGGGACACGCCATCGCCATCGGGCAATAATCGGTCGAGCAGCACCAGATCGAACTCGTTGTCGAGCAGCGCATCCTGCGCCATCGCCAGCGTATCGGCCCGATCGACGACGAAACCCTGCCGCTCCAGATACACGGTCAGGGTCTCGGCCACGTCGCCGTCATCTTCCACGAGCAACAGTCTCATCGCGCCCAACCTATACGACGGCGCCGTGCGAGGCGAGGTCGGCGGCCGAACCATTCTGTCGCCGCCGACCGTTTGTCATCAGAAGGTCAGGCGCGCGGTCATCACGACCGAGCGACCCTCGATATTGTAGCGCGCCGTGTCGTAGGGCAGGTTATCGACCACCGTGAACGGCGCCGCCGCCTTGAAGATGTTGCGTCCGACCAGTTGCAGGTTCAGCCGGTTGTTCACCACCCACGACACGGACGCATCGACCGTGGTGAGCGGCGCGACCGGCGTAATGAGCTTGGGCGCCTGCTGGATCCCGGCCGCATAATAGCCCGCATAATCGTTTATATAGCTGGGCGTGTGATAGACGAAGATATTGGTGCTGACCGTGCTGTAATTCCACTGCAGCGATCCGACGATCTTATACCGGTCGACGCCCAGGATACGGCCGCGCTGGTCTATTTTCTGCGCATCGGTCAGCCCGGTCGTCTCGGCGGTCATGTTGTCGACATAGACGATCTTGGGCTGGAAGGTGCCGATGCCCGTGCTGAAGAGGTAGCTCGCCTCATAGGTCATGGATTCGTAGTTCGAACCAATGATGTTGTACCGCATGTTGTTGACCTGCGTGATCTTGCCCGCTGCATTGCGTTGATAGAATTGGGGCAGCTGCAGGATTTGGGCAGAAGGCAGATAATAGCCCAGATCGGAAATGGTCGCGAACTGGTTGCGGATACGATTGCGGTTATAGGTCGCCGCCAGGTTCAGACCCGAAAGGAAGCCATTGGGCTGCCAGGTGATGCTATAGACCTGCTGCCGGGAGGTTTCCGGGCGCAGATTGGGATTGGGGGCGTTGTAGGCCGTCGCAGTATACACCCCCGGCCTGCCCCGCACACAGTCCGTCGTACACGTATATAACGGGTCGTTCGAAATGGTCGTGAGGTAGGTTTGGGTCCCGGTCAGCGCATAGAGTTGCGTCGCCGGGGGCGCCTTGAAACCGCGCGTGAACCTTGCCCGCACGTTGATCGTCGGCGTGGGCGACCATAATACGCCCCAGGCGGGCGTGGTGCGTCCGAATTCGTTCTTGCCATAGATGATCTGGCCGCCCTGATCGACCGGCACCTTGCCGACCGTGCCGATGGGGCCGGTGCTGCTGGTGATATCGCGGCGCAATGCGATGTTGAACAGCAGTTGCTTGACGAGCGGCAGGTCATAGCCGCGACCCAGGATCGGCAGGTTGATCTCGCCGAAGAACGCCTTCCGGTCGGTGGTCGGATCATTGCCCGCGATATTGGCGATATAGGTGCTGTTGACGCTGTTGCGCGCATATTCCGCACCGACCGCATAGCTGACCGACCCGGCCGGCAACCGCAGGATTTCGCCGTTCAGCCGTGCCTCGATATTGTCGAGCGAACTGCCCAGGTCCTCGGCGACATAGGGGTAGAGGAACTGGGCGACGCTGGCCCCGCCGCCATTGGTCGTGCTCTTCCACGGATTGAAGGCGACATTGGGGTCGCTGCTGGTGAGGGCCAGACACTGCCGATCGAACGCCGCCTTATAGGCCGCCACCTGATTGGCCGGGACACGATTGTTCGCCAGCATGAAATTGTAGCAGGAATAGCCGGTGGGCGAAGCGGGATTTGCCTGGAAGTCCACCAGACTGCCGAGCTGCGTACCCGTGCCGCTCGCCGAACTCTTCGACTTGGTGTACATCAGCTGGAGCTTGGCGGCCTTGCCGAAGTCGTAACTGACGCCACCATTGACGTTCCAGTTGCGCACCGTGTTGCGGATATCGCCCGGCGACAGGGTGCCGTCGCTGATTTCGCTCTGCGGGAAATAATAGACACTGGTTGCGTAGTTGAACTGCCCGAATTCGAATGCCCGAAACGGGTTATAATATTGACCTGGCGCCAAGTTGACCTTCAGGCCGCCAAACGCCGCATTCTGCTGGATATTCTGCGACCATGTGTACAGGCCGGTTGCGAACACGCGCAGACGATCGGTGATCTTCTGATCGAAATTCAGCGTACCGCTGACAGTCCGGGTTCGCGGCCCCGCGAACTCCGGCACATAGTCACGGCTGGAGCTGAGATCCGTGGCGATCAGGTCCGACCGCTTCGGCGCGCCGGTAAAGCCCTTGGGAACCGTCAGGCCGGTCTGGACGAAGGTGTTGGTAGCGGAGTCGTAATAGCCGGGCAGAACGACCGTGCCAGGCTGTGTCCCCGCACTGAACGTCCGCTTGTCATAGGCCGAGTTGCCGCCGAAATAGGGCGCGTAATTGTTGGTAACATAGCCGGTGCGGGCGTTGACGATCGGATTGACCCGACCGAACTCCACGCTGGCGGCCACGTTGCCGCTTCCCCATGCGCGACCGGTATAGAGGCTGATGCGGGTGTCGTCTGCCCCCGAACTCGTCTGCTTGCGCGTCGCCGAGATGGTGGTGCCGACATAATTCTTCTTCAGGATGAAGTTGATGACGCCACCCATCGCATCGGCGCCGTAAATGGCCGACTGTCCGCCGGTGCTGATCTCGACCCGCTCGATCGCGCTCAGCGGAATGCCATTCAGATTGGCGAAGCCGGCCTCGAAGCCCGCGGCCCCCGCGATGCGCCGACCGTTGATGAGGATCAGCGTATTGCCCGCACCGACCCCGCCCAGATTGGCCGCCGACACGCCCAGCGCCCCGACCGGGGAGACGATCTGCTGACCGCCGGCACCCGTATTGGTCGCCAGCGGCCCCTTGCCACGATTGTTCGTGACCGTGCCGATCGTCGCGACATTCTGGGGCAGCGTGCGGATCAGATCCTCGACGCTGGTCACGCCGCGATCCTGGATCTCCTTGGCGTCGATCACGATCAGGCGGCTGGTCTTGTCGCCGTCGCGCAGGCGGCTGCCGGTGACTAGGACGTCGTCGCTGCCCTTGGTCTTGTGGATCACCGGCGTCTGATAGCGGCGGAGTTCCTTTTCGGCGGCGCGCGCCTCGGCATCGCCGGCTTTCGCGGCTGGCGCCTCGGCCTGCTCGGCGTTCTTCCGCGCCTTCTCCTCGTCGGCGGCATCGCTGTTCTGCGGGACCGGGACCACCCCGGTCTGGCTTTCCGCCTGGTTGGGCGTCTGCGTCTGCTGTGCGACGACGGGACCCGTCGCGGCGAAATAGGCAACGAGCGAACATGCCCCCAGAAAGGCTGACTTCTTCATGATCGTACCCCCCCATAGATACTATGATCGTCAGCGCTTCGCTCCCCGGTGCCTTGGTCTATCGCAGGTCATCCGGTTGCGAGGTGCGACGATGTGATGGGGGCAGGATGCGGACGGAGGCTTGCACCAACCTTGCAATAAGGGATCACTAATGTCGATTTATGCCGCAACCGCGAAATACTACGATCGCGCCGGGCATCACCGCGATGGAAAATGGCCTATGCCGCAAAGGTGACGGAGAATTCCGCACCACCGTCCGCGACGTTGCGCGCCGCCCTGGTTCCGCCGTGGAGGCGCACGATGGCCGCCACGATCGCCAGCCCCAGCCCATAGCCGCGCCGGCCCGAGACCGGCCGGGCAAAGGGCTCGAACAGGTCTTCCGGGTCCATATCGCCCAGTCCCGGACCATGATCGCGCACCGTGATCCGGCCGTCCCGCCCGACGGAAAGCCGAACCGTCGTACCGGCCGGCGCAAAGGAAATGGCGTTGTCGACCAGATTGGCGATCGCGGACTCGATCAGCGTGGCATCGCCGGGAATCTCGAAACTTTCGACCTCGCTGACGATCACCAGCGTGACGTCCGACTGCTCGGCCGGGACCGAGCGGTCCTCGATCACTTTGGTCGTGGAGGCGACCAGATCGGTAAATCCCGTCACGTCGCGCCGGTTGCCGATGCTCATCAGGGTCAGCAACTGGTTGACCAGCCGGATCAGGCGCCGGACGTCGCCCACCAGCTTGTCCTTCTGGGGGCCGTCCTCCATCAGTTCCAGTCGGGTGCGGAGTACCGCCAGCGGCGTGCGCATCTCATGCGCCGCCGCCGAAAGGAAGAAGGTCGAACGGCGCTGCTCCGCATTGACCTGCCCGATCAGATGGTTGACCGCGCGGACCAGCGGCAGGATCTCGGTCGCGACGCCCTTTTCGGGCAGGGTCGAGTCCAGTCGTTGCGGGTCGATCGACCGCGCCAGCTTGGCCACACGGCGGATCGACAGCATGTGTGCGACGAAAATCACCGCGAAGATCAGGAACACGCCACCCGCCGCGAGCAGGAAATTGCCGCTGAATGCCCAGAACCATATCTGTCGGACCGTGGGCCCCGCCCCCTGTTCGATCACGACCGGATAGCGAAGATTGCGATACTCGAAATAGCTCAGATGGTCGCACATGCGAAAGGTGGCGAAATCGTCGGTCGGCCCACGCTTGATGATCTTTTCGCTCTGGCTGCAAATCGCCGGGTCGTTGATAGACCGGTGAAGCCGTTCGAACTGATCGAAGCGGAATTGCCGGAACAGGGCCGGCGCACCATTGCCAAAGGCCCGGTCGCCGACCCGGACATAGAAGCGGAAACGGGGATTGCGTTCCTCGATCTGGCGGATGAAATCATCCTGCGCGATATCGGGCGTATCGGTCGGGTCGTCCCGGGCGGCGACCATGAATTGGTAGAGCGTGCTGCGCAGTTCGTCCTCGGTCGCTTGGAGCGGTGGCCGGGTCATGGCGGGCACCGGCAGATCGGCCAGCGGCCGGATGACGAAGGCATAGGCGCCCCAGCCCAGAAAGATCGCGGTCAGGACCAGCATCTGGGCGAACATCGACTTTCGCCAGGCCAGAATCCGCAAGAACAGCCCCACCCCGTATCGCTCCCCGCTAGGGCGTCTGCGCCTCTGCCACGCCCAGCGGCGGCAGAGCGGGCAGATCGCCGCCATTGGCACCCAGCTTCCGCTTTTCCATGATCTGCGCAAGCGCCGTATAGACCCTGTTGCGCTCCGTCGCCGTGGGCCAGAGCGCGACCGTCGCGACGACCCGTTTCATCGCGACCTCCAGATCGTCGACATTGTCGAGCGGCCCGGCCGGATAGAGCATCTGCAGGAAGGACGCGCGCAACAACGCCTCCGCCTGTGGCCAGCTTGCGCTGCGGGCATAGAGCCGGGCGAGCGCGACGCGTCCCGCGCTCGCCGTGACCGGCATGGCCCGCAGACGGGCGTCGAGCGCGCCCAGATCCTCGGGCGACAATGTCGCCCCGATCCGGTCGGCCAGCGCGACCAGCCGATGCACCGCATCGGCATCCCCCCGTCCGGCGCGAAGATCCGCCAGCAGGGCGGCCAATACCGCCGCCCCCTCGCCACGCCGCGCCGGCCCATAAGCGATGACGTCGTACAGCATCTGCTGCCGCGCCTGGTTCTCGGCTGTCATGGCGCCCGGATAGCGTTGCATCTCGGCGGTCATCGCGGGTTCGGCCAGCAGCGCGGCCCCCGTGCCCTGCCCCCTGGTCGCCGCCGACAGGGTATAGACGAGCGCACGGCGTCCACGCTCCGCATCGCCATCGGGTGCGGTCGAAAGGGAATGCCGCCACAGCCCACGAAGGATTTGCGCCGGATGCGCGTCGTCGTGCGGGACGTGCGCCAGGAGCGGGCCGAGCGTGCTGTCGTCCCCTGCGCGGACCGGCCCCGTTCCGCGTCCCTGCCGCGCCTCGACCGCGATGACCGCCGGACGCCTGGCATCATGGGCGAGATAGGCGTCATAGACCTGGCCGAATAGCGCTGCGACACCGCTGCCACGCTGGGCGCGCAACATGCGCGAACGGTTGAGCAGCTGGACCAGCCAGTCGGGATCGTCGGGATCGACCTCCGCCGCCTTCGCCACCGCCATCGCCTGATCGGGCCGATCGAGCAGGCGATCCACCATCGCCAGCATCGTCGCGGCGGCCCGGTCGTCGGGCTGCGCCGTGACATGATCCCGCAGCACGGGTGCGAGCGCGGGCCAGTCGGCCTGTTCGACATGGAGCGCCAGCAATCGTTCGCGATAAAGCGGATTGCCGGGATCCAGTGCGATCATCTTCCTGGTCAGCGCCAGTCGCTGCGCGGGCGTCGCCTGCCCGTCCGGACCGGCAAAACGCTGATACATCAGGGCCGCGACCTTCGGATCCGGGCTGGGATCGGCGAGGAACGCCTCGATCTGCCGCTCGCGCGTATCGGGGAAATAGCGGGCCAAGTCGCGGTCTAGCCACCCCACCTGTTGCCCGGCGGCGCGCATCGCCTCGCCCATCGTCGCCAGCTGAATATAGGCCTGTTGCTTGTCACCCGCATACCAGCGCTCCAGCACCAGGGGCAGTGCCTTGCTGTCGGCATAGCGTGCCGCCACGCTCTGCGTGGCACGCAGTACCACGTCGCGATTGGCGGGCAGCGCATCGAATTGCAGCATCCGGCCGACCAGCGGCGCGCCGCTGCGCGCGCGGGGATCGCGCACCGCAGCGATGTCGCGCTCCAGAACCGCCGACAGCGCCGCCTTCTGGGTCGCGCTCAGCGGACGGCGAAGCGCGGCGCTCAGCGCCAGATCGCTCAGCCCGGAATCGCCCTCGCCGTGCGTCAGCCGGGTGACGAGGCCGTCGTACAATGCGATCAGCTGGTCGGGCGAAAACCGGTCGAGCCAGTCCATGCCGCCGCCCCCACCATGCCCGTGCCGCGACACGCGCAGCATCACCATCAGGGGGCGATTGCCCCGCGTGATGGTCAGCTGGACCAGCGCATCCGCGGACAGAAGCGCCGTGCCCGCGATCTTCTCCAGCGCCAGATAGCGGTCCGGCGCCGCACGGAACAGGTCGAACAAGATCGCATCCCGCGCCTTCGACGCCTGAAGCGGGGTCAGCACCAGATCGCGCAACGCATCGGGCGACAGGCGATCCATCGCATCGGCCAGCATGGGCAGATAGGACGAACCCCGCCCGAAGGCCGGCGCCGCGCCATCTTCATGGGTTGCCGCTTCGCTGGCCAGCGCGGCGGCCAGCACGCCCCGCGCCGCCGCCATGTCGCCGCGCGACAGCGCCAGCACGAAGGACAATTCGGCATTGTCGGTGTCCGCCGCCTGCACCTGCAACGCCGCCAGCGGCCAGTCGGACGAGGATGGCAAGGCAATGTCGCCTCGCCCGGTCAGGTGACGACGCAAGGCCGCCATCCGCCGATACGCCGGATCGCCCTGAAAACGTGTCTCCAGCGCCGCGTCCCATCCCGCCAGGCGCGCATCGCCCCTGCCCGCGTCGACGATCCGATGGCCCAGATCGACGATCAGCGCGAGGCGCGGCTGGTCTTCCAGCTTGCCGCCCGTACCCCGCGCCATTTCGACCGCGAACCGCGCGTTCAGGTCGTTCAGGATCGCCTCCGCTATCGCCTTGTTATCCGGCCAGGTCAGCAGCAACCCTTCGGTCAGGGTCGGATAATAGCGCCGCACATCCAGCCCGCGCTCGTCCCCCGACGAAAGGGGCGTCAACGGTTGCCGGGCCAGCAGGTCGCGCAACCCGCGCCAATACCAGCGCGCGGCCAGCGACTCCTGCCCGGCGCGTTCCTGAAGGATGGAGGTTTTGATCAGCAGGTCGAGATTCGACTGGTCCTGCAACAAGGCGCGGGCATAGTTGGTCAGCGCGCGGTCCGGCCGTCCGGCGGCGGCATAGGCGTCGCCCTTGGCCTCGTCGACATTCACCAGCCCGCCCAGCCCGTTCATCATCGCAAAGGCGCGCTCAGCCCCCGCCTCGTCGCCCTGGGTCAACAGGGTCCGCGCCAGATCGGCATAGAGATCGGGCGGGAAGGACTTGCCCAGCGCCAGCAGGCGGCGGGTATAGACCAGCTTGCGGCGCGGATCGCCGATGATCGCCACCGATCCGCCATCGCTCGCACCGCCGCCGCTGAGCGTCGCCAGTTCGCGCAAGGCATAGCCACGCTGCTCGCCCGCGCCGGGCACCATCGCCTCGGTCGCGCGGATCTGCAGGTCCAGATCGGCATCGGCAGCCGCGACATCGGCCAACAGCGCCAGCAGGCGCGGCGTCGGGCCACCCTGCGCGATACGCTCCAGCACGCGGCGTTTCGCCCAGTCGAGAACGGTGTCCGCATCCGTCGCATCGGAGGCGCCCGCCGCCATGTCGATCAGCGAGTCGATCGCCGACAGCGCCATCGCCGGGCCGTCATGATCGACGGCATATTGCAGCAGGCCGATGGCCTCGTCCCGGCGGTTCTGGCGCTTCAACTCGGTCGCCAGCCGCGACAATGCGTCGGGATCGTCGGGCCGCGCGGCCAGTCCCTCGCGCAGCTGGCGGATCGCCTGGTCGTTCAGGTCCGCCTGCGCATAGACGGTCGCGCGAAAGGCATGGGCTCCGCCCTCGCCCGTGTCGCTCAGCTGCGCCATCAGCCGGTCGAGTTCGGCCTGACGCTGTCCGGCGGGCTCCGACCCGTCATCATGCCGCAGGCGGGTCAGGATCAGTTGCCGGATATTCGCATCGCGGTGGCCGGGGTCGATCGCGATCAGCCGGGCCAGCGTAGCGTCCAGCCGGTCATAATCGTGTACGCGACCATAAAGCCGGGCCAGCTGGTTCAGCACGGCGGCCTCCCCCTGGCCGCTGCGCGCGGCGAAGCGGCGGACCGCGTCGGCCGCCATGTCGGGCTTGTCCTGCGCCAGCCGAAGCGCGACCAGCAGGTCGATCTCGCCCGGGCGGATCGTGCCTGCCTCCAGCCGCGCCGAAATCCCCTGCGCCAGCGGCGCCAGCCGGTTCATCCGCTTGGCCAGCGCGACGATCTGCCGCTCGATGAGGTTGCGCCGCGCCGGTAGGGTCGTCTCCGTCCACAAGGCGCGCCAGCGGGTCAGCGCCTCTTCGTCATGGCCGGTATCGGCGGCAAGCTGCGCGATGCGCACGCGGATGTCATAGCCCGCTGCGCCCTTGGCCTCCAATCGACGCAGCAGCGCCAGCGCCTGGTCGGGCCGCGACAGCCGCTCATAGCCATCGGCGATATCGGCGAGCAGCAGCCCGCCATTGTCGCCCCGCTCGACCGCCTGCAATTCGGCCAGCGCGTGGGCGGTGTCGCCACGGTCCAGATAGGTCTCGAACAGGAACAGATGCGTCGCCGTCGCCACCGCCGGATCGCCCGCGCTGCCCGCCAGCATCGCGACCGCCTGGTCCTGAAGCCCCATGCCGATCATCGCCCGCGCCCCCGCCGTCAGGACATCGGCCCGCCCGCGATTGGCGGCGAACAGCTGGGCATAGGTCGCCACCGCCTTGGCCTCGTCCCCCTGGGTCAGGTAAAGGCCCGCCAACCGGGCATAGAGATCGGCCTGATGCGGATCGGCGGCGATCAGGCGGCGATATTCCGCCTCCGCCGCCGCGCGGTCGCCCGACAGGTCGAGCACGCCGGTCAGGCGACGCCGCAATTCGGGGCTTTTCGATTCCTCGATCAGCGCAATGGCGGCCTGGGGTCGCCCGAGTTCCAGCAGCACGTCGACCTTGGCGCCAGCCACCGCTTCGCCGGGCGGCAGGGCGTCGAGCGCGGTCAGGGCTCCCGCCAGCGCGCCGTCGTTGCGATACGCCTCGACCAGCAGAGCGATCGCGTAACGGCGGTCGTCCGGCGTCACCGCCGCCGTCAGGGCGGCCCTGGCCGCGTCACGCGCGCGCGCATTCTCGCCAGCCGCCAGCGCCCATTGCGCGGTCGTCAGCCGCTCGACCACGCCGCCGCCTGTCTCCGCCAGCGCCAGCGCCGCCTTGGGGCGACCGAGCAACGCCAGAATATCCGCCAGTCGCCGCGCTTCGGCGGGCGGTGCCTGCCGGGCGTAATCCAGCAACGCCTCGGGTCGGCGGACCGCCGCGATGATCGCCAGCCGAAGGCCGATCCGGCGCTTCACCGACGCATCGCGCGCGGCGTCGCGTGCCCTGGTATAAAGCGGGACCGCCTCCCCGACCCGCCCGAGCGCGTCGAGCAGCTCGGCTTTCAGCAGATCATCGCCCGTCGCCGCCGCCAGCGCTCCGGCCCGATCCCCGTTCCGCCACAGCGTGGCTGCGTCGGCTTTGGCGGACAGGATGCCGCCTTGTGCGCTTGCCAGCACCGGACCGGTCAGGCTGCTGGTCAGGGAGAGCGCCAGCACCAGCGATCGAACAGCACGACGGCGGACGGGGAAGCGGATCATCGGGTTCCTGCGATACGGCGCGCGGACGGCCAGCGGCGATAGCCGACCTCGAACAGATAGAGCCCCAGGGCGAACAGGGCGATCCACGGCCAGAGGTCGATCGCCCGCAGCCCGCCGCCGCGCGGAAGGTCGCCCGGCCCGTCGGCGGGATCGTCGCCCAGAACGTCGCCCCGAGCATCCCGGTGCCAGCCGCCCGTCCGGGCCGACAGCGTCGCCATCGGCAGGGCCATGGCGCTGGTCATTTCGGCCTGGACACGAACATCGGACGAGGCCCGATCGGCGGCTCGCGCGACCTGATCGCGATCGCGGACCTCGACCCGCGCCGCCCGGTCTTCCGGCCATGCGAGCCGGGCGACGAACAGGCCGGGTGCACGCTCCTCGACGTCGTCGATCCGGCGGATCGGTCGCCCGTCCGCATCGAGCAGGGCGATGGTCGGCCTCGCACCGCCGGTGCCGATACGCTCGACCGTGATCGTCAGCCGACCGGTATCCCGCGCGATCCGCGCCGTCAGTTCCGGCTGCGACCGGGCCGTCATCGCCAGTACCCGTGCCAGCCAGCGGCCATAATCGGCCCAGCCCCGCCAGTTCGCGGTGCCTGCGCCGAGCGGCTCGGTCATCATCGCGGTCACGCGCCCGCTGCCGACCGGCCAGCTCGACAGGATCGGATCGCCGCCATCGGTGCGCAGCAGCGTCTCCGCCTCATGGCGCGCGCGGGTGGGCACATAGCCCGAGAGCGGCGGCGGGGCGCCGAGGCGAACGCCGTCCCACCCGCCGGACCGGGCCACGCTGCGCACCCCGATCCGGCCGCTGCGATAGCCGGGATCGGGGCGGGTCTGGGGCTGGTTGAAATCGAGTTCGACCAGGTTGAACTCGTCCGGCACCGAATAGAAGCGCCCGCGCCCGACCCTGGCCCAATCGGCCATGCTCTTCTCGTCGTCGACCTGTCCGCCGACCGCGACGGTCGACAGGTTGATCCGATTCTCGGCGATATGACGGATCAGCTGCTGATACCGGTCCTCCGCCACCCCACCGTCCGAGATGACCAGGATATGCTTGTAGCGCGCGTCCAAATCCTTCAGGCCGTAAAAAGCCTCCTGCAGCGCGGGGAAGAGGACGCTCGCGCCCTGGGCCTGCATCCGCCCGATCGCCCGTTCGACATCGGGAATATCGGTCGCATGGTGCATCGGCACCGACCATTGCCGCGCGCCATAGAATTCCACGACGCCGACCCAGTCATTGGGGGTCAGCTTGCGCACCGTCTGCCGCGCGACCTGCTTGGCGAGTTCCAGCCGGTCGCCCTGCATCGAACCCGAACTGTCGATCACGATCGCCAGCGCGATGCTGGGCCGGATCTGCCGGTCCTCTGCCCGCGCGGTGACCGGCAGCGCAGCGCCCAGCGGCGCGTCTGCATAGCCGCCCGCCCCGAACGCCGCCATGCCCCCGGACACGAACAGCCCGGTGCCCTCGCGTGCCACGGCGCGGTTGATCCGCTGTTGCAGGGGCGCGGACAGGCGTGCGGCGGGCAGGTCGTCGACCATCACCAGCGGCCAGCGCGCGGGATCGAGGGTCGCGGAAGGCGAGGCGGTATCGACGACGAAACTGCTCCCCAACAGGCGCTGGAGCATCGCCGCCGCGCCCTGTTGCCGCTCGCCCAGATAGAGCATGTGGCGGGGATCCTGCACCGCCGCCAGCGTCTCGAACCCGCCCTGCCCGTCCAGCGTCACGCGCAGCGGCAGGAAACCCGCCCGCTCGGTCGGCAGGGTCAGCGCGACATGGGCCACGCCATCGACGCGGAACGGCCCACTCGCCGCCAAACGCCGGTCGCCGCTGAAGATCGCCAGTTCGTGGGGACCACCCTGGCCTTCGACGGTCACATCCGCCTGCACGGTCTCGCCCACGCGCGCGGGCGTCAGTTGTACATCGGCGACGAAGGCGGGCCGGGGCGCGGTGGGAATGGCGATGGTGTTGACCTGAATCCCCCGGCCGACCAGCGCCTCGATGCCGTCCTGCCAGTGGTCGTCGGTCGACAGGCCGCTGCCGATGAGCGTCACCGCGCCGCCCGACCCCAGCGGAATGGCGGCCACCGCATCCCGCAAGGCGTGCGACAGCGAACCATCGTTCAGCACAGCGGCCCCATTTATGGCCCCACCGAGCGCGATGATCGTAGCAGGGGCTTCGGCGGGCGCTTTCGCCATGACGCGGTCCAGCATATGCCGGGCCGCCGCCTGCCCCTCCGCGCCCAGCACCGCGCGCTGGTCGAGAATATAGACCTGATGCCCTGCCCCGTCGCGTCGCACCAGACTGGGCTGCATCATCGCGACGATCAGAGCGGCGAAGACGGTGGCTCGGAGCGCCGCCTGCCGCCAGCGCGGGCGCGCCCTCATCGGCCACCACAGCAGCGGGGGCAGCAGCAGGAACAGCCAGGCCGCGACCGGATAGAGAAAGGTGATGCTCACGCCTGCCCGGTCCTCACGCCATGACCCGCCGTTGGACCAGCCACCATTCGACACCGAGCAGGATGCCCGCGAGCAGTAGCAGCAACAGGAACGGCAGGTCCGACGGCCATGCGCCACCCAGCGGTTCGACCGCCGGGCGCGGCGCGCCATCCGCCGCCGCCAGCGTCGTCGCCCGGTCGGTCAAACCGCCTGCCGGGTCGACGGATGTCCAGCTTTCCCGACCGCCCAGCCATTGGAGGCTGCGGCTGATGAAGATCGGCATGACCGGGCTCTGCGTGAAAGGCGATGCCGGGCCGACGATTCCGGCCCATAAGCCGACCGAGCGCCGCCGGGCATCGCGCACGTCCACGCCGATCGGGCGATGAAGCGCATCGGCCAGCGCCCCGGCATCCAGCCGGGCGAGGCCGAGCGCCTCCAGCCGTCCGGACACCTCGCCCCCGTCCGCTTCGCCCTGCCCCGCGAAAGTAAAAGCCTGGGACTGCGATGCGGGGTCGGACAGGATCAGCGCGGGGCGGTCGATGCCGCGCACCGCGCCTGGGCTTCCCACCACGACCTGCGCCTGGGCGCCGGGCACCACCGCCAGCGACGGGTCCGCCGCGACGACCGCCCGGACGGCAGCGGGCGTCCCGTCGAGCAACGCGACCCGTAGCGGTCGCCGGTCGGCCAGCCGCAACCGGGCACTGTCGTCGGCCGCAAACCCATCCCCTCGCGCCAGTGCCACTCCCAGCATCCCGCCCGCCGCGTCCAGATCGCGGGCGACGAACCGCCCGCTCCCCAGCGTCTCGATCCGGGCCGGGGTGACGTCGCGCCCATCCATCGTCCAGCGCAGGTCCGATGCGGTCGGTGCCGGACCATGGGCGGCGGCGACCGTGACGAGGGCATCGGCCTTCCCGACCTGGCCCGACGCGGCCGGGGTCACGCCGAACGCCACGATCCCCCGATTGTCAGCTACGGCGTCGGCCAGATAGCCATAACGGACCGATAGTGTCGGGCTAACGCTTCCGACCGCCTCGCGCGCCGCTCCCCAGCCGCCATAATAGCGGATCGTCGCGGGTCCCCGCCCCGCCTGCCGCAGCCAGGACCCGAAGCGCGAAGGCCGCGCCTCTGCCGCGATCATGTCGAGCCGCCGGGACAGCAGCGAAGCGCTTTCGCCCGGTGCCAGCAGGCGAGTGCCGACCGCATCGCCCAGCACCACCGCGCGCCGGTCCGCCGGTGTCGCACGGACATCGGCCAGCAGCGCGCGCTTGGCCTGTGCCAGATCGCGGCCGGGCGTCATCAACGCCGAATTGTCCAGGTAGAATAGCTGCATCCGCCCGTCCGCCGCGCTCGAAGCCGCTTGCGGATGCGCGGCCGCCAGCCAGAGCAGCAGCACGATAGCCAGGATCAGCAGATAGGCGAGCCAGTAGCGGAACCGTCCTCCCAGAACCCGGGCGGGGCTGTCGCGCATCGCCTGCGCCCACAGCCCCGCCGTGGGCAGCCGCAGCACCCGGCGCTCGGTACGCAGCCGTTGCAGCAGATAGACGATCCCGGCCAGCGCGATCATGCCCGCGACGGTCACGGGCCAACCGAATTGCGTGACACTCATGGCAAGACCCGCCCGGACGCGAGGATCGGCATCAGCTGGTCGAGCACGTCGCGATCGGCGTCCATGCGGATCAGCGTGGCGCCCCGCCGCGCGGCGAAGCGCTCCAGGCCATCGGAAAAGGCGCGGTACGCGACCTGGTAACGCGCGATCAGTTCGGGCGTCACGGTCACGGCCACACCGTCATGCTCGCCATCCTCGATGACCAGATCGCCGTCGAGATCGGCAAGCAAGGCCGGGTCCGCATCCGACGTGCGGGTCATCTGCACCAGCAGCAGCCGGTGCGGCAGCCGCCCCAGCGCATCGAGCACGCCTTCCAGCCCGGCATCGTCGAAAAAGTCCGACACCAGGATCAACAGGCCGCGCCGGAGCGGCATCGCCGCCAGCCGGTCGAGCGCGGCGGCCAGGCCGGTCCGCCCCCCCGCCGCCTGATCGGCCAGCACCTGCGCCACGCGGGCGATACCCCCCTTGCCCGAGACGTTCTTCATGACGGTCGCCATATCGTCGCCGACCGTCATCAGGCTGACCGCATCCTGCTGCGCCAGCGCGACCGCCGCCAGCGCCAGCACGGTGCGCATCGCCGGTCCGATACGCGGCGGCGTCTCGACGAACATGCTGTGCGACACGTCGAGCAGGATATGGACCGGCAGGTCCTGGCGCTCCTCGAACACCCGCACGAACGCCTTGCCCAGCCGGCGATAGATGTTCCAGTCGATCGTGCGCAGATCGTCGCCCGCGACATAGGGTTTGAAATCGGCGAAATCCGATCCCTGGCCGCGCGCCGGGGTACGCTGGTCGGCCAGTCGCCCGCCCTTCTGCGCGGTCCCGATCCGCAGGGTCAGGGCATTCAGCCGCGCCAGGAAGGCGGGATCGAACAGCTCCTCGAAACCGGGTGCGGCGGCGGGGTTCATCGGCCCACCCCCGCACGACGGAAATAGGCCTCGAGCAGGCGGTCCTCCTGCGCGCTGCGCGTGCGCTGGGGCAGTTGCGCGGCCGGGCCCTGCCCCGTCCCGCGCCCGCCCGCCGCGACCACGCCCGAGGCCATGGCACGCGGCGGCGCGGTCCGCGTCGTGCTGCTGACCGCCCCTGCATTGACCGTACCGATCACGCGGTCTTCCATCGGCACCGCCAGCAGGAGCGAGGACGAGCCCCGCGCGCGCTTGGTCCCTTCCTGGCCGTCGCCGCGATTGGAGCCTTGTTGCCCGTTATTGCTGGCGCGCCCCGAACTGCCCGACCCTTGCGACTGGTCGCCCGAAGGCTGGCGATGACGCGCGCCCGACCCTTGCGGATCCTGATTTCCGCCGGGCGTGCCGGGCGGCGGCGATGCGCTGGGCGAGGACAGGGCCGCCGCGCCGCCCTGCGCGCCGCGCGGTGACGTGGCACGGGTTTCGCCAGCGGCGGAGGCGGCATTCGTCGCCTCGCCCTTTTGCAGGCCCCGCTGCCCATCGCTGGCATCGCGCGGCGAAGGCTCGCCCTGGGCGCCACCATCCATGCGACCGCCCGCCGCCATATTCTGCACACCGGCCGCCGAGGACGGCGAGGGTCCGCTGCCGCCGCCTGTCTTGGGGGGGCCGGCCGGGCCGGCGGCGCCCGTCGTCGGACCGGCCATGCCCGGTTCCCCGGCGCGCCCCGCCGACGCTCCGGCCGCCAGCCCCGCACGCGCGCCCGTACCTGCGGCAGCCCCCGCCGTGCCAGCGCCCTGCCGATCGGCAACCGCCTTGCCCCGATCGACGGCATTGCTACCCGATGGTCCCACGCCCAGAGCCGCCGCGACGCTGGCCAGATAGGGTCGCTCGCCCGAGCCCTCGCCGCCCTGCCGCGCAGGCTGGAGGACCACGGCCAGCGCCAGGATCGCCAGGGCGGCCAGCGGCCATGCCCAGCCATGGCGGAAAGCTGCCTTCGCGCCACCGACCGCCGCGACCGGGGTCGAGACCGCCCGATCGAGCCATGGCGCGGCTTCCTGCAACGCAGCCTGCCTGAAGCCATCCGATGCATCGCCGGACAAAAACTCGGCGGCGATGACCGAGCGGTCTTTCAGCGCCAGCGAACGATCGACCAGCGCCAGCGCCTCGCCGCGCGCGACGCGGTGCCGTGCCATCAGTCGCGCGAACACCAGGGCCAGCAAGGCCATCGGAACCAGAATGGCCGACAGGATCGCGAAAAGGAGCGGCACGGGCCGGAACAGCGCCACGACCAGCCACAGGACAGGCACCACGACCGAGGCCCGCGCGGCGACATGGATCGCCCGACGCCAAGCGGCATCGCGCGCCGCTGCGGTCAGTACCGCGCGTCCCCGCTCCTCCAGCCTGTCGAGCCGCTGTTCCAGCAGCCCGTGCGATCCCGCGTTCATCCGTGTCCCCGCCCCGATGCGTTCCGCCTGAGGCCAGCGTCGGGGTCTAGCGCCGCTGGCTTGCACCAACCTTGCTGCACCGGTCGGACGGCTCCGTAAAAAGCATCGCGCGATCCCATCTGCTCCGCGTCGGGCCGCTGCAAGGCTGATGCAAGCAAAACATGGTTCCTGCGCCCCTGTCGGCATAGCGCCGCCATGGAAACGCCCACGTGACATCCGGCAAACGCGCCCTTCTGTCCCTGTTGCTCGCCAGTGCGGTGATCGGCCTGCCCCGCATGGCGCTGGGACGGGAAAGCTCCACCGCCCCTGCCCAGCAGACCGCGTCCGTCCCGTTCGAGCGCTTCAGCCTGCCCAACGGCCTGACCGTGCTGGTCCATACCGACCATAGCAGCCCGTCGATCTTCGTCGGCACCTGGTACCGCACCGGCTCGCGCGACGAACCGCCGGGCAAGACGGGCTTTGCCCATCTGTTCGAGCATCTGATGTTCCAGAGCACGGCGCACCGGCCGCAGGAATATATGGCGGCGCTCAAGGCAATCGGCGGAGTCAACGCCAACGGCATCACGCGGATGGACAACACCGCCTATTTCGAAACGGTGCCGACGAACGCGCTCGATGCGATCCTGTGGATGGAGTCCGATCGCATGGGCTATCTCGACGGCGGCATCACCCAGCAACTGCTCGACGAACAGCGCCGCGTGGTGCTGAACGAAAAGCGACAGGGCGAATTGCGAGCCGAGGAAATGGCGTCGCGGCATTTCCTCGGCGCCTTCTATCCCCCCGACCATCCCTATGCCCATCCCACCATCGGATCGACGCAGGACATCGAAGGCGCGACGCTGGACGATGTGAAGGCGTGGTTCCAGAGCCATTATGGCGCGGGCAATGCCGTTCTGGTCCTGTCGGGCGATATCGACATGGCCACTGCGCGCGCGAAGGTCGCTCGCTATTTCGGTGCGATCCGCACCGGCGCGCCCATCAGCCGCTCGCTGCAATGGGCCCCGTCCTGGACCGAGACGCGCCGCGACGTCCTCTATGGCGGCTTCACCCATGCCAATGTGTCGCGCAACTGGTCCATCCCGAACGGCGCGCCACGCGATACGACCATGTTGCAGCTCGCCGCCCGCGCGATGACCGGTCCCAAGGACGCACCGCTGGTCCACGCCCTCGTCACCGAAGCGAAGGTCGCGACCGGCGTGTCCGCCATGGTCAACGAGAACGAACTGGGCAGCGTGCTGACCGTCGCGATGGACCTGCGCCCCGGTGTCTCGCCCGAAGAGGGGGACCGGGCGCTCGACGCGGCACTGGCGGATTTCGCCGCCAAGGGGCCGCCCGCGGCGCGGTTGCAGAGCATCGTCGCGGCGACCGACGACGCCGTTCTCCGCTCGCTGGACGATCCCGCCACGGTCGGCAACCGATTGGGCGAAGGAGAGGTCGCGCACGGCGACCCGACCTATTTCCTGCGACAGCGCGACTGGATCACCGGCGTCAGCCCCGCCGACGTGCGCGCGGTCGCCGCCCGGTATCTCGGCCGCCCTTATTATGAACTCGTGACTTTACCCACGCCCGCGCGGACACCCGCGCCCGACGACGTCGACCGAAGCCAAATGCCGACGCCCGGCCCGTTCAAGACGCAGATCGCCTTTCCGCCGGTCTCCACGTCCATGCTGCCCAACGGGATGAAGCTGGTGGTGGCACGGCGGCCGGGCACGGCGACGGTCGATATGAGCCTGCAATTCGCCAGCGGTGCGCTGAGCGATCCGCGCGTGTCGCCCCAGACGGCGGCATGGGCGCTGGACCTGTTGAGCGCAGGGACCGGCACGGCGCCGGGCGATGACGTCCAACAACGGCTTTCACGGTTGGGCGTTCGCATGGGGTTGAAGCAAGACCCGTGGAACGAGGCGATACGCTGGAGCGTGGCGAACGCGCGTCTGGACGAATCCTTCGCGGTCATCGCCGACATGGTCCGCCATCCGACCTATCCGCAGGCCGCCTTGGACGAGGCCAAGGCGAATGCCCTGCACGACATCGACGCGGCCGACCGCAATCCCTTTGCGAGCGGGGTCGGCCTGTTGCGGCGGGCGATCTGGGGCGATGGCGAGGCGCGCGGACATATCGCCACGCGTGACGATGTCGAAGCGGTGTCGCGTGCGTCGCTGGCGGCGTTCCATGCCAACCATATGACGCCGGGCCAGGCGACCCTCTACATCGTCGGCGACGTCTCGCCGGAGCGCGCCAAGGCCCTGGCGGACCGCTATTTCGGCGGCTGGGGCGGCCCGGCATCGCCGCCGCCTCCGCTGCCGCCGCTGGGCGCTTCGCAAGCGTCCAGCCCGCGCCTCATTCTGGTCGATGCGCCGGGTGCCCCCCAGAGCAGCATCGTCATGGGCACGGTCCTCTCCCCGTTCGACAAGGACCGCTCCGCGACCGAAAACCTGGTCGTCTCGGCCCTGGCGGATATCGGATCGGGGCGGCTCAATGCCAATCTTCGCCAGGACAAGGGGTGGAGCTATGGCTTTGGCGGCAACATTCAGGATGCGCCCAGGGGCGACCGCCTGTTCGTCGCGCAGGGCACGGTGCAGGCCGATCGCACCGCCGCCAGCCTGGCCGAGCTGCGGCGTGAATTGACCGATTTCGCAACCAGTCGACCGATCACCCAGGCCGAGTTGAACGGCCAGCGCGACAGCCTGCTTCGGGCCACCGCGCTGCGCTACTCCCGGAACGAGGCCTTTCTCGACTGGCTGGAGACCGCCGATCCCTATGCCCTGCCCTATGATCGCCCGTCGACGCTGGGCCAGCGGCTGGACGCGGTCACCCTGGCGGATGCGCAGGCGACCGCCCGCCGCCTTCTCCAGCCCGATGCCATGACCTGGGTCGTGATCGGCGATCTGCGCGTGATCGAACCACAGGTCCGTGCGCTCGGCCTGGCGCCCGTGCAGGTCTGGGACGCGCATGGCCGCCCGCTGCGCTGAGCCCGCCGCTTTGCCCCGAAGGAACACCCGATGATGCTGATCGCCGCCCTCGCCCTGATACAGGCCCAGCCCGCCGCCGCCGCCGCGCCGTCCGTGTCGAAGCAGGCACCCCTGCTTCACGATTCGCGCGGGCGCCCGGTCATGACCGTGGAGATCAACGGCAAGGGGCCTTTTCCCATGGTGATCGACACCGCTGCCCAGACCAGCCTGATGAGCCGGTCGCTGGCCGAGGAGCTGGCCCTCAAGCCGCTGGCGGGCGGCATCGCGGTCGAGGGCGCGACAGGCGCCGGGCAGAGCCGTCTCTACCCGGTCGAGCGCATCGCCAATCCGCTGATCGACGCGCGCCAGGTCGCGCTGGTCGAACTGGCCAATGGCGGCGTGACCGATGCGCGCGGGATCATCGGGATGGAGCATTTCACCGGGCGCAAGCTGGTGATCGACCGCAGCGCGCAGCGGATCGCCGCCGAGCCCTCCGCCGCTGCCGGCCCCGGCTTCATCACGATCGCGGGCCACGCCGATGATAGGGGCTTTGTCGAGATTCCCCTGACGCTGGACGGCGTGCGTATCCCCGCGCTGATCGACACGGGCGCAGGGGTGACGATCGCCAACGCCGCCGCCTTCCGCCTGCTCGGCTGGGCGGAGAACGACCCGCGCCTGTCCGATGGCGGCGAGATCCGGGGCGCCTCCGCCACGGGTCGCAAAATTCGGATCGCACGGATCGGCAAATTGTCGATCGGCCAGATCGCCCTGTCGAACGTCCCGGTCATGATTTCCGGCGACGACGATCCCCGGCCGTCGATCATTCTGGGCGACGACCTGCTGAACCTGTTCCCCGGCTATGGCGTCGATTTTCCCAGGGCCGAACTCCAGATCAAGGTGCCGCAGGGCGCCCGCTGACGCGCATCACGCCTCCAGCGCCCGCAACACGTCGCGCAGCCTGCCGTGCTGCGCGTCGAGCAGCGCATCGGCCTGGGCCAGGGGAAGCCCCCTGGCGACGAGGACGGCGCGGCGGATATCGTTCTGCGCCACCTCCAGCGCATAGATCGCCACCTCGGCCTCCACGCCCGCCAGCTCCTGGACCATGCGGCGGCCGCGTTGCAGGAGTTTCGCGTTGGACACGCGCATCGCCACCATGCGCCCGCGATAGACGAAGCCCAGGCGCAGCATCAGCGCGGTGGACAACAGGTTCAGCACCGCCTTTTGCGCGGTGCCCGCCTTCATCCGGGTCGATCCCGCCAGCACTTCGCTGCCCGTATCGGCCAGCACATGATGCTCGGCCCGTGCGATCAGGGGCGTGCCCGCATTGTTGGCGATCCCGATGGTCAGCGCGCCCAGCGTTCGGGCATGTTCGATCGCCGCCACGGTGTAGGGCGTCGAACCGCTGGCCGCCACGCCGATGACGACATCGCACGGCGCGATCGCGCAGCCCTCGATATCGGCGCGCGCCGCGTCGGGATCGTCCTCCGCGCCCTCAAAGGCCTGGGTCAGCGCCCCGAAGCCGCCCGCCATCAGGAAGACCAGGCGCTTCGTCGGCCAGCCGAAGGTGGGGTTCAGCTCGGTGCCGTCCTGCACGGCCAGCCTGCCCGAGGTGCCCGCGCCGACATAGATCAGGCGCCCGTCCTGGCCCAGCCGCGCCGCGGCCGCCTCCGCCGCCCGGGCGATCGCCGCGGTCTGCGACTGGATCGCGGCGATGGCGGCCATCTGCCCCTCCAGCATCGCCTGGACGGCCGATTCCGTCGGCCATTGGTCGAGGTCCAGATACCGGGCGTCGAGCGTTTCGGTTTTCATCATGGCATGGATTCCGATGGGAGCGTCGATGCGGCGCGGCCTGCACCTCGCGGCGCGGCGCAGACCAGGAACGCCAGGGCGGTTCCCAGGCAAAGCTGGAAGGGAAAGGAAAGCCCGGTCAGCGGCAGCGGCAGGCCGATGGCCCGCGCGATCGCCGGTTGCAGAAGGACGATCGTCAGAAAGCCGCTCAGCAGTGCGGCGATGGCCGAACCGGTCGTGCCGCGCGTGGTGAACAGGGCGGTGAAATACACGCCCAGCAGGCCCGCATAGCTGAACACCATCACTTGCAGCGCGAACTCCAGCAGGCCCATCGTGCTGTGCCGCTGCCAATAGAAGGACAGGACCGCCATCAGGAACATGGCGAACCCGATGATCCCCATGCCCGCCCGCCCGGCCTGCACGAAATGATGCTCCGCGACCGGCCCCCGCCGATCGCGCCAGGGGCGATAGAAATCCTGCACCAGCACCGACGACATGGCGTTGAGCGCGGAATTGGTGGTCGCCACCGCAGCCGCGCAGATGCCGATCGTCACCAGGCCGCGCAGGCCGCCCGGCAACTGGGTCAGGATATAGTGCATGAAGATGCTGATCTTCTGCCCCTCGAACTTGTTGGCCGCGACGGCCCCGGCCCCGCCCATCAGGTCGGGGCGGTCATAAAAGACGTACAGCAACAGGCCGATGACGATGAACATCCCCACGGTCGGCACCGTCGCCAGCACCGAGAGGTACAGGCTGCGCGCGCCCGTCTTCGCGTCCTTGCACGACAACAGGCGCTGGGTGGTGTCCTGGTCCATGCCCGCATTGGCGATGTAGAGCAGCGCAAGGCCGGTGACGATCGCCAGCATCGAAAACGGCCGCGACGGGTCGAGCGAGAAGTCGAACAGCCGCAGCTTGTCGACGCCCTCCGGCGTATGCGCCAGCGCCTGGACGATCCGGGCATTCGAGGCCGGAATCGACAGCCGCAGGAACACCAGCGCCGCGACCGCCGAGCCGATATAGACGATGAACTGGATCAGGTCGTTCCACAGCACCGACTTCAGGCCGCCGACAAAGGTGAACGCCACGCTCGCCACCACCAGCGCGGCGGCGGCGATCATGATGCCTTGCACCCCGACGCCGCCCGTCACGACCATCGCCAGCGCGATGGCGGCGAGATAGACGCGCGCGCCCCCGGCAAAGACCCGCCCGACCAGGAACATGCCCCCCGCCCAGCGCGTCGCCCGCTCGCTGAAGCGCAGGGTCAGCAGTTCGTAGGCGGTGGTGGCGCGGATCGCATAGAAGCGCGGGATCAGCACATGAGCGACGAAGATCGCGCCGATCAGGCCGCCGCCGATATTGCCGCTGAGATAGGTCAGGTCGCCATGATAGCCATAGTCCGGCCCGCCCAGGAACGTCGCCGCCGACTGGGTGGCGGACAGGACCGACAGCGCCGCCAGCCAGGCCGGGACGTTGCCGCCCGCCAGGAAATATTCGCGCGTCGATGCGGTCTGGCGCGGCGTCAACAGCCATCCGCCCGCGACCAGCAGCAGCAGATAGGCCGCGATGACGAGCCAGTCGGCCATGGAAAAGAGCAGCATCATCGGGGCATCAGCCGATGCACGACCCGCCGAACCGCATCACGCCCCGATCCATCTGGTATCATCATTGGTCCTATCCCCAGGTTCGCGAGCATCAGCAGATCGGATCCCAGGAGCAGGTGATCAGACTGGCATCGTCGTGGCGCTTCACGCGGTTGTGACGCCGCAGCGAATCCGGCTGGCGTTCGAGATCCCGCAACTGCGCCAGCCAGGCGGCGCCCTCCTCCGGCGTCGCGATCGTCAGCAGGTCGGCGGGCGTCGCCGTCCCGAACAGTTCGACGAGCCGCAGGAAACCGTCGCTGGCGATGGCGAAGCGCTGGCCGGGACGGAGCGGCACGCTCGCCTGCCAGACATGGTCGGCGGCAGCGGGCTCGGCACCCAGAACCCAATAGCCGCCGTCGCGATTCTTGAGATGGCGATTGGCGCTCAGCCCCGGCAACAGGCGACGCTTGAGCGCCTCGGCGTCGATGTCGGGCTCCTCTTCGCGGATCGCCTTCACCGCGGCCAACGTCCGCGACTCTACGGCGTCGAGCGCGTAGGTTCCGAAAAGCCGCGCGTCCCCGGTCTCGTCCACCGCCGCCACGCGGCAGTCGGCCAGCGCGGTGATCTCGGCGACATCGCCGCGCAGGCGAACCATGGCAAAGGCCGCCGAGGGCAGTTCATGTGCGCCATCGGCGGCGCGGACCTGCGCATCCGCGAGCGCGGCGGCACAGCGCGTCATGACATCGCGCAGCATCTCGATCGTGGACCGTTCCGGATCGTCGGCAAGGGCTTCGGCGATCAGCCGGTTCGCGGTCTGCGCCAGCCATGCCGCGTCGCTGGGCGCGTCCAGCAAGGCGGAGCCGACGCCGGTGGCGCCGTCGATCACCCAGGCCGCGTCGCCGAAATGGCCGACGGCATCCTCATTCACCATGCCCCCGGCATCGGAGAGCGCGACGTCGATCCTCAGCATCCCATGGTCCCTCATGCGATGCGATACGCTATCCCCGTGCCGACGTGCAGGCAAACCAATAGCAGGCCACTTGTACCGTTCGGCATAGTCGTATTTACTCCGGTTATGACGTCCGCCGGTTCGCCATGGTGACGACCGACACCGCAACGCTGCTCGCCCGGCTGCGCGCGACGGTCGGTGGCCGCCACGTCCTGACCACGCCGCGCGCCACGGCACGGTTTCGCAAAGGCTATCGCACCGGCGAGGGACCGGCGATCGCGGTGGTCCGGCCAGGCAGCCTGGTCGAGATGTGGCGTGTCGCACAGGCCTGTGTCGCCGCCGATGTCTCGATCCTGCTACAGGCGTCCAATACCGGCCTGACCGGCGGATCGACGCCCGATGGCGACGATTATCCCGGCGGCCTGGTCATCATCAGCACGACGCGATTGTCGCGGCTGAACGTGATCCGCGGGGGCGAACAGGTGGTGTGCCTGCCCGGCGCGACGCTGTACGCGCTGGAACAGGCACTGCGGCCTTATGGGCGAGAACCGCATTCGGTGATCGGGTCATCCTGTTTCGGTGCGTCGGTCGTCGGCGGCATCTGCAACAATTCGGGCGGTTCGCTCGTCCGGCGCGGGCCAGCCTATACCCAGCTGGCCCTGTTTGCGGCGGTCGCGCCCGATGGCCGCCTGACCCTGGTCAATCACCTGGGCATCGCGCTGGGCGACGCGCCGGAGACGATCCTGTCGCGCCTGGACCGCGGCGATTTCAGCGACGCCGATATCGACGATGCCGCCGACCGATGGGCGCATGACCATCGCTATGCCGAGCATGTCCGGGCGATCGACAGCCATGTCCCCGCCCGCTTCAACGCCGACCCGCGCTGCCTGTTCGAGGCGGCGGGGAGCGCGGGCAAGCTGATCGTCTTCGCCGTGCGCCTCGACACCTTCGCGCGCGAAGAGGGCACCGCCACCTTCTACATCGGCACCAACGCGCCCGAGCGGCTTACCGAATTGCGCCGCACGATGCTGCGCGATTTCGACCGGCTGCCGATCGCGGGCGAATATATGCACCGGACCGCCTTCGACGTGGCGGATATTTACGGACGCGACACCTTCGTCGCGATCGAGCGGCTCGGCACCGACCGCCTGCCGGCCCTCTTTGCCGCCAAGGCCCGTTTCGACGCACTCGCCGATCGCCTGTCCCGAGGGCTGAGCGACCGCCTGCTCCAGGCGGTCGGGCGGGTCCTGCCGGATCCGCTGCCCGGCTGGATGCGCGACTATCGCGACCGCTTTGCGCATCACCTGATGCTGAAAGTCTCGGGCGACCAGATCGACGAGACCCGCGCCCTGCTCGCCCGGCTGTTTCCCGGCGACGCGGCGGGCGACCATCTCGAATGCAGCCCGGCGGACAGCGCCAAGGCATTCCTCCACCGGTTCGTCGCGGCGGGCGCGGCGGTGCGTTACCGGGCGGTCCACGCCGATAAGGTCGCCGATATCGTCGCACTCGACGTCGCGCTGCCCCGCAACGCGGACATATGGACCGAGACGTTGCCGCCGGCACTGGAAGCCCAGGTCATCCACGCGCTCTATTACGGCCATTTCTTCTGCCACGTCTTCCACCAGGATTATATCGTGCGGAAAGGCACCGATCCCGTGGCGTTCGAACATGCGCTATGGGCGCTGCTCGACGCGCGCGGGGCGCAATATCCGGCTGAGCATAATGTCGGCCATCTCTATATCGCGCCGCCCGCACTGGCGGATTTCTACCGCCGGATCGACCCGCGGAACCAGCTCAACCCCGGGATCGGCCACACGCCCCGCGCCCGGCATTGGAGTAGCGCGAACGATTAGGACGGATCGACATTCATGCGGAGCTTGCCAGCTTTGCTGGCTAGCGCAGCTTGGATGAGGGGTCGAGCGAGCCTTCAGGCTCGCGCGCTCGCAGATGCGAGCGCCCACCCCTCACCCAGCTCCGACTAAGCCTTTGCTTCGCAAAGCCTAAGTCTGCGCAACCCTCTCCCCTCAGAGAGGGGCGAGGGGAGGAAAGGCGTAGCGGAATGTAGATCCACTCTGACCTCCGACCGGAAGGCCATGGCCAACCGTTATGGCAATCCGCCATGGTGGAATGGGTGGCCACCGGTCGACATGCTATGGCGGAGCGATGGAGCGCATGAAAATCCGAGCCGTGCGAACCCGCATCGCCCCGTGTCTCGCGTGGCTCGCCATCTGCTCGGGCCCCGTTTCCGCCGCGCCTGCCGCCTGCCCGGTCCTGCGCGCCAGCCCCACACGCGCCGATGACCCGCGCTTCGCCCCGATCGACGCGGCGGTGCGCGGCGGTGTCGGTACGCTCTATCCCGGTGCCGTGCTGCTCGTCACCCATCGCGGGCGGATCGTCCATGAAGCGGCGTTCGGCCATGCCCAGACGCTGACCACGGCAACGGACGGCACGCAGCGCCCGCTCGCCACGCCGCGCGCAATGCGGGTCGACACGCCGTTCGACATGGCCTCGATCACCAAGATCGAGGCGACCACGGCCGCGATTCTCCATCTCGTCGGTACCGGCCGGCTGTCGCTGGACGACCGGCTGGGGACGTTGCTCCGGGCGTTTGCGGGGACCGACAAGGCCGACATCACCATCCGTCAGCTGCTGACCCACCGGGCGGGCCTGTGGGAGTGGCAGCCGACCTGGCTGCATCGCGATCCTTCGGGCCAGCCACTGGCCTATCTGGCGGCGCTGCCGCTCCGCTATCCGGTGGGCGCGCGTTTCGCCTATTCGGACCTGGGCTTCATGCTGCTGGGTGCCGTGGTCGAGCGGGTCACGGGCGTGCCGCTGGACCGCTATGTCCGCGAACAACTCTACCGCCCGATGGGCATGACCGATACCGGTTTCCTACCCTCGCCGATGGTCCGCCCGAAGGCAGCCGCCACGTCGCAGGGCGACGCCTATCAGCGGCGCATGGCGGAGACCGGCAAGCCCTATCCCGCCGCCCCCTTCCCGCCGGCCCAGCCCTTTGCCGGATACCGGACCCAGATGCTGGTCGGCGAGGCGAACGATGCCA
Organism: uncultured Sphingomonas sp.; assembly: GCF_913062585.1. Taxonomy (GTDB): domain Bacteria; phylum Pseudomonadota; class Alphaproteobacteria; order Sphingomonadales; family Sphingomonadaceae; genus Sphingomonas. Next base: position 31,693 of record NZ_CAJXWX010000022.1, read on the forward strand.
ATGCGGCGCTCGGCTGGCACGGGGTGGCGGGACATGCCGGGCTGTTCTCCACCGCGACCGACCTGGCCCGCTATGCGCAGGCGCTGCTGGGCGGCGGCTGCTACGGTCGCTGGCGGCTCGCGCCCGCCCGGACGATCGCCGCCTTCGAGCAGACGCCCTTCGATGCCGACCAGGCGCTGGGTTTCCACAAAACGCAGCTCGCCGGGATCGCGGCCCCCTTTTACGGGCATTCGGGGTTCACCGGCACCTGGTTCGCCTTCTCCCCCCAGCTGGACATGACCGTCGTCCTGCTGACCAACCGCGTCCACCGGCCGGACGGCGAAGCCTATCCCGCGCTCGACGCCCTGCGCGAGACGGTGTTGCGGGAGGCGGTGGCGGCGTTGCGCGACGATCGGACAAAGGAAAAGACATGGCGCTGAACCTGGGCGTGATCGAAGGATTTTTCGGCAAGCCCTGGAGCTGGCCGGACCGAACGACCGTGCTGCGGACGCTGGCAGGCGCGGGCTATCGCTTCTATCATTACGGGCCGAAGGCCGATCCGTTCCTGCGCCGCCGCTGGCGCGAGCCGCATCCGCCCGAACAGGTCGCCGCCCTCACCGCCTTCGCCGCCGAGTGCAAGCGGCTGGGCGTCCGCTTCGGCGTGGCGCTCACCCCGGTGGGGAGCACCCATCCCTTCAGCGACGAATCGCGCGCCGCCCTGAAGCAGAAGCTGCGGCAGCTCGACGCGCTAGGCATCGACGACCTCGCCATCCTGTTCGACGACCTGCCCGCCGAACTCCCTGATCTGGCCCGGAGCCAGGCCGAACTGGTCGATTTCTGCGCGCACAACAGCCACGCGACCCAGGTCTTCTTCTGCCCCAGCTTCTATTCGGACGATCCCATTCTCGAGCGCGCCTGGGGCAAGCGGCCGCCCGCCTATCTGAGCGAGCTGGGCCGCTATCTCGACCGTAGCGTGCGCGTCTATTGGACCGGCGAGGAAGTGATCTCACGTGAGATCGGCGTCGCGCATCTGGAACGGGTGCAGCAGGAACTTGGCCGCAAAGTGTGCCTGTGGGACAATTATCCGGTCAATGACGGCGTGCGCATGTCGCAATATCTGCACCTGCGCGCCTTTACCGGCCGCCCCGCCGCGATCCGCGACCATGTCAGCGGCCATGCGATCAACCCGGCGTCGCAACCGCTCCTGTCCTGCATCCCCGCGCTGACGCTGGCCGCCAGCTATCGCGAGGGGGAGCGTTATGCCTATGGCCAGGCATTCCTGGCGGCCGCGACCCAGGTGCTGGGCGCCGACTTCGCGACCATATTGCGCCGCGACATCCTGCCGCTTCAGGATACCGGGCTCGACAATCTCGGCCCCCGTTTCTCCGAGCTGCGCGAGCGCTATGGCGCGATCGACCATCCCGCCGCGCGCGAGATCACCGACTGGCTGGACGGCCGCTTCCGCACCACGCTGGAAGAGGTGCAGACGCAATGACGCAGTTCTTTCTGGGCGTGGATGCGGGCGGCAGCACCAGCCGTTGCCGTCTGGTCGACGGCACGGGCCGGGTGCTGGCCGGTGCCCAGGCCGGTCCCGCCAATGCCGGACTGGGGCTGGACGCGCTCCATGCGACGCTCCGCCAGCTGACGGAGGACACGGTGCACGCGGCCGGGCTGGACGCGGCGCAGTTGGCGAGCGTCCGGGCGGCGATGGGCATTGCGGGCATCTCCCGGCCCGGCGTGCGGGCGGCGCTGGAGGGCTTTGCCTTTCCCTTCGCCTCGACGCTATTCGATACCGATGCCGTCATCGCCAATCTGGGGGCCCATGGCGGCGGCGATGGGGCCGTGCTGATCATCGGCACCGGCAGCATCGCGCAGGTCCGGGTGGGCGGGCAGAGTTTCCGGATCGGCGGCTATGGCTTTCCCATTTCGGACGAGGGCAGCGGCGCGGCGCTGGGCCTGAGCGCGATGCGCCACGCGCTGCGGGCGCTGGACGGTCGGACCCGCGCGACGCCGCTCAGCACCGCCGTCACCGAGCGGTTCGACCATGACACGGCCCGCGCCATCGCCTGGATGGATCAGGCGACCCCGCGCGATTATGGCAGCTTCGCCCCGCTGGTGATGGACTATGCCGAAGCCGACGATACAATCGCCCGCTCGATCGTCGAGGATGCGGCCGGTCATATCGAGCGGTTCATCGAGACGATCTATGAACGCGGCGCACCCCGCTGCGCGCTGCTGGGCGGCCTGTCGGCGAAGATGCGGCCCTGGCTGCGTGCGCGCACCGTCGCCCGGCTTAGCGAACCGCTGGGCGATGCGCTCGACGGCGCGCTTTATCTCGCGGGCCTGCCCGCCCGGACAGCGGAGACCTTGCCATGATCGAGCGACGCCGATTCCTCGCCGCCACGGGACTTGCCGCGCTGAGCCCGGTCGCCGGACCATTGGTCAAGGCGCTCCCGGCTCAGCCGCCCGCTCCGCCCCTGCTCGCCTCCAACTCGCTGGCGCTCCTGCGGGGCTGATCGAAGGAGGGGCGCTCAATTCGCAGCGGCGATGGCGACCAGCGCCGCGTCGATCGCCGGGGTCGCGCTGGCGTCACCCGGCATGTCGTTGGCATAGGCCGCGAAGGTCAGCGTCCGACCGCTCGCTGCGATCATCGTTCCCGCCAGCGCATTGGCGGCGTTGAGCGTACCGGTCTTCGCCGTCAGCCGCCCCGCCAGCGGGGTGCCGACGAACCGTCGCGCCAGCGTGCCGTCGGTGGCAGCCACGGGAAAAGTCGCGCGCCAGCCCGCGCCCCAGGGCTGGGTCTCGGCCCAGCGGAGCAGCGCCACCGTCGTGCGCGGAGTCACCCGGTTATAGTTGGACATGCCCGCGCCATCGGCAAAATCATAGGTCACGCGGGCAATGCCGGCGCGGGCCAGCACCGCATCGACGACGGCATGGCCATCGGCGACCGAGCCGCTCGCCCCCAGTCGCCGCAGCAGCAGCTCTGCGTGGAGATTCTGGCTCGTCTTGTTGGTCTGGTGCAGATCCTCGGCGAGGGGCGGCGGCGTCAGGCTGGCCAGCACCGGCACGGGTGCCGCCGTCGCGACCGGAACGCCGCCACGGCGCACGGGATCGTCCGCCTCGCTGAGCGGCCGGTGACGCACGGTGATCCGCCCCCTCACCGTCACACCCGCCGCCCGCAGCAACTGCGTGAACCGCCAGGCCGCCCTGTGCGCCGGATCGTCGACGCCGAGCTTCAGGACGACCGGCGTCGCCCCGACCGCGAGGCTGCCGGTCAGGCGCAGCAGATCGCTACCCGGCATACGCTCGACCGACAGCGTCTTGGCGCTCCCCGCCTCGCCGGTCGTTGCGGCATTGCCGATCCGGTAATAGCCATCGCCGACCACCCGTGGCGGCGCACCCGGCGTCGCGGGCGTCACGGTCAGCGTCGCGACATTGTCGTCCAGCGTCAGCGCCGAGATGCCGGTGCCATAGGCGCCGTCCATATTGTTCCAGCTCATCCCCTGCGGCCATCGCTCGTCGGGAAAGGCGGTGTCGTCGCCGACCACATCGCCCACGACCCCCGTCCGCCGGGCGACCGCCGCCGCCAGCTCGCCCAGGCAATCGACGCGGCAATCGGGGGCGGAGGACAGGCGGGCATCGCCATGCCCGGCCAGGATCACCGTCGGCGTCCCCTGCCCCTCCAGCCGCACCGTCGCCCCACCCCGCATATCCGGGCTCGCCACGTCCAGCGTCGCGAAGGCGGCGGCGGTGGTGAACAGCTTGGTGTTGGACGCGGGGATGAAGCGCTCGTCGGGGCGCAGCGCGACGATCTCGCGCCCCTCCGGATCGACCACCACCAGCCCGATGCGGGTGCCCGGCGGTGCCTTGGCCAGCGCCTCCGCGACGGCGGGCGGCAGCGGGGCCTCGACCGGCGCGCCCGCCAGCAATAGCGGCAGCAACAGGCTCCCCATCATCGGCGTTCGATCTCTTCGCTCAGCAGGGTCAGGAACTCGGCGGCCAGCATCGAGGGCGGCCGGTCAAGCAGGTGGATGGCATGGACGTCGAAGGTGATCGACGGGCGAAGCGGCCGCATCGCCAGCCCCGGCACCATCGACGCCGCGGCCGTGAAATTGTCGACGATCGCCAGTCCCACGCCTGCACGGACCAGCGCGGCGGCAATGTAGAAGGTGCGCGCCACCACGATCTCGTCAAGCACCAGGTCGTGCCGGTCGATCTCTTCGGACAGCAGCTTGCCGATCGGGCCGCTGCCCTTCAGCGAGATCAGCGGCCGCCCGACCAGTTGCGACAATTCCAGCCGTGGCGGCGCATCGGGCATGTCGCGTTCGCGGTAGAGCACGACCATCTCGCCCTCGCCCAGCCAGTCATGGGTCAGCGCGACGCCGCGCGGCGGCTCGCTGGCGATGGCGATGTCGCTTTCGCGCTCATAGAGTTTGCGCAGCAGATCGTCGTGATGCACCGTCTGCAGGTCGAAGCGGACATCGGGGCGCTTCGCCAGGAACCGCGACACCGCATCGGGCAGCACGCCGAGCGCAAGGCTAGGCAAGGCGGAGATGCGCAACGTCGTGCCTGTGCCCAGCCGCAGGTTGCGCCCCGCCTCGCGCAGCGCGCGCACCCGCTCCTGAATATCGGCGACGTCGGCGAACAGCGCATGGGCGTCCTCGGTCGGCAGCAGCCGGCCGTTCGAGCGCTGGAACAGCTCGAACCCCAACAGGCTCTCGGCATGGCGGAGCGTCTTGGACACCGAAGGCTGCGACACGTTGAGCGCCCGGGCCGCGGCGGAGACCGAACCGTTCACATAGACGGCGTGGAAAATCTCGATATGGCGGAGGTTCATCGATACAGCCTAACGCCCCCGCCCCTATTCCACCACCGCCCCGCGAAAGCGCGCCGCATCCAGCTCGCCCTCGCCGCGCGCGACCAGCGTGGCGACCACAAGATTGGCGGAGGCGGACGGCACGGTACGCGTCATGTCGAGCAACCGGTCGAAGGGCAGGACCAGCCCAACGACCAGCGCGGTCTGCTCAGCCCCCACCCCTACCGCCGACAGCATCGCCGCCAGCATGAACAGCGAGGCCGACGGGACCGGCGCCGTGCCGAAGGCCGCCAGCGCGCCGGTCAGCAGCATCGTGACGAGCATCGTCGCATCGGGCACGATGCCCAGCGCCTGCAACGCGAACTGGCCGAGCAGCCCGACATACATGGCCGTGCCGTCCTTGCCGATCGACGCGCCCAGCGGCAGCACGGTCGATGCGACACCGCGCGACACGCCCAGATTGTCCTGCGCCACCCGGAGCGCGACCGGCAGCGTCGCCGAGGACGAGGCCGTCGAAAAGGCGACGACCAGCGCATCGACAATGCCGCGAAAGAACCGCACTACCGGCAATCGTGCGACCAGCCCGACCAGCGCGGCATGGACGACCAGCATCTGCACCAGCGACGCCAGCACGACCGCCAGCGCCAGCCAGCCGACATGGACGAACACCGCCGCGCCATTGACCGCCACCGCCTGGGCGATCAGCGCCAGCACGCCGAACGGCGTCACCTCCATCACGGCGCGCACGATATGCAGCAGCACCGCCGACAGTCCCTGGAGCAGGGCGACGACCGGCCGCCCCGGCTCGCCAGCCATCACGCTGCCGGTGCCGAGCAGCACGGCGACGAAGATGATGGCGAGCATGTCGCCGCGCCCCAGCGCCTCGACGATGTTGACCGGCACGATCGACAATAGCTGGTCGGCGGGCGTCACCGGCGGCCCCAGCGGATGGGGCACCACGCCCGCCAGCTTCATCGCCGCGCCGGGGTGCAAGGCCAGGCCCATCGCCATGCCGATCGACACGGCGACCAGCGTGGTCGCGGCGAACAACCCCACCGTGCGCAGACCGATCGACCCCAGCCGCCGCGGATCGCCCAGCGTCGCGATCCCGCCCGCGATGGTGACCAGCACCACCGGCACCACCAGCATCTTGATGAGGCGGACGAACAGCTCGCCGACCAGCCGGATCGCCCCGGCCCCCTCGGGCCAGAACAGCCCGAGCGCGATGCCCAGCACCAACCCGCCGACCACCCGCTGCCACAACGGAATGGCGAACCAGCCCCGGATCAGGCGCAAGCGGGCGTTCCCCAAAAGCCGGGACCGGGCGCGGTCAGGATGCCGCCATCGTCCCGCGCGCCGCCGGGGCGATCGGCCGCCAGCCATAGCGGGCCGTCCAGATCGACAAAGTCCGCGCCCCCCGCCACCAGCATCGCGGGCGCGATCCCCAGCGACGAACACACCATGCACCCCACCATCACGCCGAACCCCCGCGCCCTTGCCTCTGCCGCCAGCGCCAATGCTTCGGTCAAGCCGCCCGTCTTGTCGAGCTTGACGTTGACATGGCTATAGCGTCCGGCCAGCCGGTCGAGATCGGTGCGGGTGTGCATTGCCTCGTCGGCGCAGATCGGGATCGTGCCTGCCAGATCGGCCAGCCCCTCATCCTCGCCAGCGGGCACCGGCTGTTCCAGCAGATCGACGCGCTGGGCCAGCAGCATGGGCAAGCGGTCGGCGATGTCCGCCACCCGCCAGCTTTCATTGGGGTCGACGATCAGCCGGGGCGTGGGCGCGACCGCACGGACCGCCGCGATCTGTTCGGCCGCGCCCTCGCGATCCACCTTGATCTTGAGCAGCGGCACCTGCGCCACCGTGCGGGCGACCTCCGCCATGGCCTGTGGCGTGTCGATACCGATGGTGATCGCGGAAGCCAGCGCCGCCACCGGCGGGACGCCCGCCAACGCCGCGACGCTGGTCCCGGCCAGCCGCGCCTCCAGGTCCCAGAGCGCGCAATCCACCGCGTTGCGCGCGGCCCCCGCCGGCATCGCGCGGGCGATGTCCGCTCGCGTCGCGCCGCCCTCGATCAGGTCGCGGACCGCCTCGATCGCCGCGATCCCCGCCGCGATCGTCTCGCCATAGCGGGGATAGGGCACGCCCTCGCCCCATCCTTGCGCGTCGCCCTCGCGGATCGTCACCGTCACCACATCGGCGGTCGTCTTCACCCCGCGTGCGATGCGGAACGGCGTCCTTAGCGGGAAAGGGTCGTGACGAACGGCGAGGATGCGTCGCATGGCGTCTCCAGCAGAAAGTCGATGATCGCCTCGGCCCCGAAGCGATAGGGATCGGTGCAGGGCAGGCCCAGCGCATCCTCGGTCTCGGCACACAGACGCCGGGCAGCGGCCTCGTCGAGCTTGACGGTGTTCAGCGCCACGCCGACCGCGCGGACGTCCGGGCTGGTCAGCCGGGCAACGCGCAGATTGGCGTCCAGGCACTCGGCCAGGCCCGGCACCGGGAAATGCGGCAGGCCGCGCATATGCGGGCGCAGCGGATCGTGGCACATCACCAGCGCGGTCGGCTGCGCGCCGTGGAGCAGTCCGGTCGACACCCCGGCAAAGGCGGGATGGAACAGCGACCCCTGCCCCTCGACCAAGTCCCAGCCCTCGTCCGTGCGCGCCGGGGCCAGCGTCTCGATCGCACCCGCGATGAAGTCGGCGACCACCGCGTCGAGCGGCACGCCCTCGCCGGCGATCAGGATGCCGGTCTGGCCCGTCGCCCGGAAATCGGCGACCAGCCCCCGCGCGCGCAGCGCATCGCGCAGGCAGAGCGTGGCGTACATCTTGCCGACCGAACAATCGGTGCCGACGGTCAGCAGCCGCTTGCCCGCACGCCGCCGACCATTGCCGACCGGCAGCGTCTCGGGCGCGTCGCGCACGTCGAACAGGGTGACGCCCGCCTCCGCCGCCGCCGCGACCAGTTCGGGCACGTCGCGCAGCCGCTCGTGCAGTCCACAGGCGATGTTCAGCCCGGCGCGGATCGCGGCCAGCGCATCGCCGATCATCCAGTCGGGGAAACGCCCCCCCGGATTGGCGATGCCCAGCACCACCGTCCGCGCCCCGGCGGCGCGCGCCGCAGCCGCATCCATACGGGGCAGGCCCAGCGTGAACGGACAGTCGTCGTGCCGCCACTCGCCCACACAATCGTCGCCGCGAAAGGCGGCAAGGCCGCGCGATGTCTTCAGGCCGATCTCGTCATCGGAATGGCCGAGATAGAGGAGGTAGGGTGCGGGAATGGTCATGATGCGGAGATGATAGGAGCAATGCCATACGGGCCGCCAATCGCGCTCCTATCGCCGCCTATAACGTCCGGCTATTGGCCGCAGCCGCCGGGCCGGGGCCGCAGCAGCGCCCGTCCCGCCGCCACGCCGGTCGCCGCCCCGTCGGACAGGGCCCGTCGCCCGTTGACGAACAGCGCCGTCACGCCGACGCTGGGCACGCGCGGATGCATATAGTCGGCACGCGGTGCATAGCTTTGGGGATCGAGCACCACGACATCCGCATAATAGCCACGCCGCAGATACCCACGCTGCGCGATGCGATACATGTCGGCCGTCGCGCCGGTCGAACGGCGGATGAATTGCGGCAGGGTGATTACCTTCCGATCGACGACATAGGTGCGATAGAGCTGCGGGAAGGTCCCATATTGGCGAGGATGGCCATCCGATCCGTCCGACGACGTCACGACCCAGGGCTGCTTCATGATCAGGTCGACGTCGCGATCGGCCATGTTGAAGCTCGCCACGCTGCTGCCCGCCGGGCCGGTGCCGGTGGCATTGGGCGTGCGCAGGATGCGGATCGCCGCGTCGATCGGCGAGAGCCCCCACTGCGCCGCCATCGCGGCCAGTGTCTTGCCGCTCCAAGGCTGGCCCTGCGCGGTGAGCAACAACGAATCCGCCCCGCCCCGCCGACGCAGATTTTCCGCCATCTCGGTCTTCAACCGCGCCAGCGTCGTCGGATCGTCGAACCGCGCGAGCAGCTTGCGATAGCCACCGTCCATCGCCCAGCCGGGCACCAGCGCGGCATCGACGCTCGAACCCGAGGCCAGCCAGGGATATTGATCGGCGGTGACGGCCTGGCCCTTGCGCCGCGCCGCCTCGATCGTGGCGATCAGCGCGGGTGCCTGACCCTGCACATCGACGCCTAGCGCCTTCAGATGCGCAAAATGGACCGGCGTCCCCGCAATGCGCCCGATCTCGATCGCTTCGCGGGTCGAGGCGAGCAGGCCGATCGAGTAATTCGCCTCGTCGCGCTGGTGCGTGTCGTACATCCCACCGCGTTTGCCCGCCTCGCTGGCGACCGCCGCCACTTCGTCCGTCTTCGCGAAACTCTGCGGCGCATAGAATAGTCCGGTGGACAGGCCATAGGCGCCCTCGCACATGGCACGGGCCGCGAGGCGCTTCTCCTCCGCCAGTTCGGCGGGCGTCGGCGCGCGGGCATCCTGTCCCAGCACCTGTTTGCGGATCGCCCCGAAGCCGACGAACGGCACGACATTGGTGCCGATCCCGCTGGCCTCCAGCGCGCGTGCGTCCTTGGCCACCTCGAAACTGCCATAGCCGTCGACGCCGATCACCACGGTCGAGACGCCCTGCGCCAGCCAGGGCAGATTGAGCCGCGCCTTGGGATCGGCCGAGCGGATATAGCTGTCCGGATGGGTATGCGCGTCGATCAGGCCGGGCGCGACGATCAGGCCGCGCGCGTCGACCTCCTCCCGCGCCGCCGTACCGCGCGGCGCGCCGACATAGACGATGCGATCGCCCGCCAGTTCGACATCGCCGACAAAGGGTGGCGTTTCGCCCCCCGTATAGATGGTGCCGCCCCGGATCAGGACATCGACGCGCGGTGCGCTCGCCGACGTGGCGACGCACCAGACAAGGGCCATCAGGGCAAGGCGCTTCATTTCGGGCTCCTCTCGGGTTGCAGGCGGGTGACGGTTGCGGCGACCGCATCGACGGCGGCCCGGCTGAACGGCATGGGCAGCATCCGGCCCGCGCTCCACGGGCCGACCTGGTCTTGGCGGTGCGGCGAGCGCGGGTCGTTCGACTCGCCCGGCAGGTTAAGCATAAGCGACCGATCCCAATCGCCGACGTCGATCACCTCGAGATAGCTCGCGCCGCCGCCGACCCGCCAGTCCGGCCCGTTGCCCAGCCAGCGCGCCATCACGGTAAAGCCATCGCCGCCGGAACCCCCGACCTCGATCGGGGGGAAGGCCGCGGCGATCGCCGGGATCCGGGCCAGGGGATGCGCGATCCGGACCCGGTGGAGTGCATCCCATCGCCATGTCGCGGGATCGGGGCCCAGCAGCGTGGTCGCATCCGTCCAGCCGGTGGCGAGCGCCTCGTCGATCAGGTCGGGCCGGTCGGCGGCGACACGCAGCAATTCGGGCGGCTCGATCGACGATATCAGGCTGCGCGCGTTTTCGGGGACCAGCGCGGCGACCATCCGTGCGTTCAACGCGCGCAGCACGATCTCGTACAAGGCCGCCGCCCCGCTCGCACCGTCGATCCGCGCATCCCAGCGGGCGAGCATCGCGACCGCCGCCGTCGCTCCGGGCGAAGGCTGGCGCGGCAACATCGCCTGGAAACGCCGGGCCAGCGATGACAGCGTATCGTGCTGCAAGGCCACGCTGTCCGCCAGGCTGTGCCGGGTCTGTTTCGACAACACTTCGGCGATGCGATCATAGCGGGCGGGATCGCGGAAGGAGAAGGCCGGGCTCCGCTCGATGGGCCAGCCGGGCGGCAGGTTGTTCTGGTTGGCGGAGGCGAACCAGCCTGCGGGGGGATCGAACACGCCGGGCAAGGCACGGAAGTCGCGCACCCCCACCCAATCGTAACGACCATCGCCCGGCACCGGCAGCAGGCCGTCGCCGCGCTTGCGCTCCGGCCAGAAGCCGATGGCCTGCCACGCATGATGCCCGTCGACATCGGCATAATGGAAATTGGTGGGCGACGGGTGAAGCTTGAACGCCTCGCGCAGCCCTGCCCAATCCTGTGCAAGGTTGATCGCGACCATCGAAAAGGCGCCCGATCCACCCGGCTGCATCCCCACCGAGGCGATGGCGGTCGCGCGCGAACGGGCCGGATCGTGCGACACCACCGGCCCCTGCACCGCATGGCGCAGCACCGCCCGGTGCGGCGGCGCATCCTTCACCGGAATCTCGACCACCTGCCGCGCGAACCGCTTCCAGCCGCCGTCATGGCGGTAGCGTTCGGGATCGTTCGGATGCAGTTCCAGGACGAACAGGTCTTCCTGGTCGATATGGAAATTGGTGCGGCCGAAGGCGAAGCGGTCGGTATGCCCCTGCATGATACCCGCCAGCCCCGGCGCGCCGCCGCCGATCACGTCCAGGCCGGGCGCGGTGAGATGGGCGACGTGGCGCGGGCCGAAGCCGCCAATGCCCAGATGCGGATCATTGGCCAGGATCGGACGACCGGTCACGGTACGGCTGCCCGCCACCGTCCAGGCGTTCGACCCGGCATTGGTGGCGCTCAACATCTCGTCCCGCTCGCGGGTCGGTGTTTCGCGTCCGAACGGCAAGGGGCCCATCTGCAGCACCCCCATGTCCGCCTCGCCGACCTGGGCGGGGTCCAGCCCCTCCGGCACGGTCATGGCGACCACGGGGCGCAGCGGGGCCACCAACCGGTCGAGATCGAGCCGCCCCAGCGCCGCCAGCATCGCACGGCGGATCTCGTCATCGACATTGCCGACCGCGCCGCCGCGCGCCAAAACCAGATCGCGCAATTCCCAGCGCAGCGGCATCACGCCCAGGATGCGATATTCCGGCGGTAGCAGAGTCGGATCGCGCTCCACCTCGGCGATCCGGGCGTTGATCCCGGCGACATAACCCCGCACGCAGTCCCGCACCGGCGACGGGATACGGGCCAGCTCCGCATCGAGATCGCCGCGATAATGGAACAGTCGCGCCTTGGCGTCGTAGGGCGCGAACGCCGCGCCATAGGCCTCGGCCATCCGCCCCATCTCCCGCCGATGGGCGAAGTCGATCTGGAACAGCCGGTCGCGCGCGACGACATAGCCCTGGCCGAAAAAGGCATCCGCCTTGGTCTGCGCCCGGATATGCGGAACGCCCCAGCCATCGTCGACGATCTCGATCGGTCGCGACAGGCCGGGCACCGCCGCATAGGCGGTCGTGGCGACCGGCCGGGCGATCCCGCGCCAGGGCGCGAGCGCGCCCAATGCCGTGGCGCCGAGCAGGAATGTACGGCGAGAGACCATGGTTTCCCCCTTTTCGAACCATCCCGTGGGTCCGCCTACCCCGTCGCGCATCCTGCAAAACCGGAGGATGCCCATGCCGACAGGGCGGCCGGTCCCGAAGCATAAGGCGGCAAGACCGGTGTGCAATGCCGCCATAATCCAAGGCTATGGCCCACCGAACGATCGGTAGTCGCACGACCCTTGACCTGGGTCGCGTCTCGCCTGCACCATCCCGGATGCACGGATCAGCGACAAGATCATGACCGGCCGCAGGGAGATCACGCTCCAAAGATCGTGAATAGGGGGATTGCAGATGACCGACGGATCTTGGCGCCGCCTGATGAGGGCCGGTACGGGCCTGACAGCCTTGTCGATGGCGCTTGCCGCTCCGGCCTTTGCCCAGACGACCGAGCAGCCCGGCGCGACGCCGGCTCCGCAGGATATCAACGGCACGCAGATCGACCCGGACGACATCACCGTCACCGGCACGCGGATCATCCGCAACGGATTCCAGTCGCCGACGCCGCTGACCGTGGCGACGCAGGAGGATATCCTCAACACCTCGCCGACCAACAACATCGCCGATTTCGTCAACCAGCTGCCCGCGCTGGCAGGGTCCACCCGCCCCTCCAATTCGCGGCTGGCGATCAGCTCGGGCCTGGCGGGCATCAACGCGCTCAATCTGCGCGGGCTGGGCGAGATCCGTACGCTGGTGCTGCTCGACGGACGGCGGACGGTGTCGTCCAGCGTCACCGGCCTGGTCGACGTCAACACCTTTCCCCAGGCGCTGGTGAAGAGCGTCGAGATCGTCACCGGCGGCGCCTCCGCCGCCTATGGCTCGGACGCGGTCGCCGGTGTCGTCAACTTCGTGCTCGACAAGAAATATCAGGGCATCAAGATCCTGGCCGACAACGGGATCACCGAACGCGGCGACGGCGCCAATTATTCGTTCAGCGCCGCCGTCGGCACGGCCTTCGGCAGCGACGATCGCGGCCACCTGCTGCTGAGCGGCGAATGGGCGCATCGCGACGGCATCTTCCAGGTCGATCGCGACTGGAATGCGCGCGGCGTGGTGCGGATCACCAATCCCAACTACACCAACACCAATGGCCAGGCGCAGTATCTGATCCGCCAGCCGGTCGGCGTCTCCAACACCACCCCCGGCGGCATCATCCTGAATTCCAGCGGCGGTGTCGCCAACCGGCTGCGCGGCATCTATTTCGGGCAAGGCGGCGCGGCGAACCAGTATCAATATGGCGCGCTCAGCTTCCCGGCGCTGGGCGGGGCGACCGCCCCCTCGCTGACCCAGGGCGGCGACTGGCGCGTCAACGATCAGGGCCGCAATATCGGCCTGGATGCCGATGACGACCGGCGTGGCGCGTTCGGCCGGGTCAGCTACGAGGTCGCCACCGGCGTGACCTTGTTCGCCGAGGCATCCTATAACTGGCAGAAGACGCTGTTCAACGCCGGGCCGCAATCGACGACCGGCATCACGCTGACGGCGGCCAACCCGTACCTCCAGGCCGCACTGGCCAATGCCGTGTCCGCCGGGCTCATCACCCCCGCCGAGCGCTCCGCCGTCACCTCGGTCACGGTCGGCAGCACCGCCGTCGACCTGCCCTATCGCAAGAACAACAGCAGCCGCGACGTGCAGCGTTACGCGATCGGCGGCGAGGGCGAGTTCCAGGCGTTCGGCCACAAGGCGTTCTGGAACGTCTATGGCCAATATGGCGAGACGAACGCGCACGAACAGCTGCGCGACATCATGAACACCGCCGCCATGGCCAATGCCACCGACGCGGTCGCCGCGCCGGCGGGCAATGCGCTGGGCGTGGCGGCCGGCACGATCGTGTGCCGATCCTCGCTGACCGCGCCGACCAATGGCTGCGTGCCGCTCAACCGGCTGGGCATCGGCGTCGCCAATCCGGCCGCGATCGACTATGTCCTGGGCGATCCCTATCGCGACCAGAAGCTGAAGCAGACGGTCGCGGGCGCCAACCTGTCGCTGACCCCCTTCGCCACCTGGGCGGGTGACGTCAGCGTCGCGGTCGGCGGCGAATATCGCCGGGAGTCGGTGTCGGGCTTCGTGCCCAGCCAGTTCCAGACCGGCTGGTCGGTCGGCAATTTCCTGCCCACCTTTGGCAGCTATCACGTCAAGGAAGCCTATCTCGAAACGGTGGTGCCGCTGGGCCTGGGCCTGGAGTTCAACGGCGCGGTTCGCGGGACCGACTATTCCACCTCGGGCTATGTCACCACCTGGAAGCTGGGCGCGACGTGGCAGCCCATTCCCGACATCCGTTTCCGCGCCACCCGTTCGCGCGACATCCGCGCGCCCAATCTCAGCGAGCTGTACGCGTCGGGTACGTCGCGGACCAACACGCTGACCGATCCGGCGACCGGGCGGACCACCGTCACCTTCCGCGAACTCACGACCGGCAACCCCAATCTACGCCCCGAAAAGGCGGATTCGATCTCGATCGGCGTCGTGCTCCAGCCGCGCTTCCTGCCGGGCTTCTCGGCCTCGGTCGACGGCTTCGACATCAAGCTGCGGGACGCGATCGGGCAGTTCTTCGCGCAGGACATCATCAATCGCTGCTATGAGGGGCGCAAGGACTTCTGCGCCGCCTATGGCCCCGATCCGTCGGGCGACCGCGAGCTGTTCTTCCGCGCCAGCCCGTTCAACTTCGCCCGGCAATGGGTGCGCGGCATCGACTTCGACGCCAGCTACCGCCTGCCGCTGACCGAAATCTTCCCACAGGCCCCGGGTGCGGTCACGCTCCACGGGCTGGCGACGCGCTATATCCACAATATCACCGACAGCGGCGTGCCCAACGTGGTGCCGATCGACATTGTCGGCCAGCTGAGCGGCACCAGCCCGCCCAAGTGGATCTATCGCTTCAACCTGGCCTATGAGAATGACCGCTTCTCGATCACCGGCACCGCACGCGGGGTGAGCAGCGGGACCTATGGCAACAGCTATATCGTCTGCGACGGCAACTGCCCCACCGGGCGCCCCGCCGCGACCGTTTCGCAATTCCCGACGATCGACAACAACTCGATCGCAGGCGCGATGTATCTCGACCTGAACCTGACCACCAAGATCGAGACGCGGGGCGGCGGCCGGGCCGAGCTGTTCGTGAACATCACGAACCTGCTGGATCGCGATCCGATCCTGTTGCCGGAAACCGGGCTGGCGGCGAACAGCACCTATTCGGATCTGCTCGGCCGCGCCTTCCGGGTCGGCGTCCGGTTCCAAACCCGCTGAGCCTGGGCAGCGGCACGGCCAGAACCCATTCCGCCAAGGGGTAACGCCGTGCCGCTGCGGGCCTCCGTGACCATCGCCGACGACGAATGGGGCGTGCCGCATATCCGCGCCGCCTCCATTCCCGATGCCTATTTCGGGCAAGGCTATGTCGTCGCCCGCGACCGGCTGTTCCAGATCGACCTCCAGCTGCGGCGCGATCTCGGACGACTGGCGGAGGCGTTCGGCGCGCGGTTCGTGCCCCACGACCATGCCGCGCGCCTGCTGCTCTATCGCGGCGACGTCGATGCCGAGCTGGCCGGGCTGCCTACCGATGTCGTCGCCTGCGCCCGTGCCTATGTCGACGGGATCAACGCCCGCATCGCCGAGCTGGAGGGGGATCCGGCCCTGTTGCCGCCCGAATATGGCCTGTTGTCGCTGCGACCGCTGCGATGGGACATCGCCGATCTGGTGCACATCCGCAGCGGCGATATGGGCAGCGTGTCCGACGAGGTTCGCCGCGCACGGCTCGCGGCGATCGGCCTGCTCGACCTCGACGCATTGATGGCGCCGCTGGCCGGGGACTGGACGCCACAAGTGCCCGAGGGCCTCGACCTGGCGGCGATCTCCGAGGCCGATCTGGGTATCCTGGGCAAGACCGAAGGGCCCCTGCCGTGGAGCGATACGGCGCTCGCCGGTTACGATCCGGTCGAGGATCGCCTCGACCGCGACGCGCATGGCAGCAATGCCTGGACGATCGCGCCCGCGCGGTCGGCCACCGGTCGCCCGATCCTGGCCAATGATCCGCACTTGGGGATTGGCGGCTTCTCGCCGCGTCACCTCGCGCACCTCTCCGCGCCGGGTTTCGACGTGATCGGCGCGGGCAGCCCCGGTATGCCCGGCATCATGCAGGGCCATACCGACCATTATGCGTTCGGGCGGACCAATTCGCATATCGATCAGGAGGATCTGTACGTCCTGGCGCTGAAGCCCGACGATCCCGAATGCTATCGCCATCGGGGGCAGTGGAAGCGGTTCGCACAAGTGACCGAGACGATCCGCGTGAAGGACGGCGACGACGTGGTGGTGACGCTCCGCCATGCCGAACAGGGGCCGGTGCTGTTTCACGATTCGTCCCACGGGCGCGCGACGGCGATGGCATCGGTGTCACTGCGGCCCGGCGCGAACATGACCTTCGCCATCATCGCGCTCAACCTCGCGAAGAACTGGGACGAGCTGGCCCAGGCGGCACGGCTGCACGTCGCGCCGACCAACCTCCATTATGCCGATGTCGACGGTCATATCGGCTGGCGGTTGCTGGGCCATGTGCCGGTCCGCCCGCAGAGCGACGGGCTGATGCCCGTGCCCGGCGACGGACGGTTCGACTGGCAGGGCATTCTTCCCGCGGAGCAGATGCCGAAGCTTCTCGATCCGGCACAGGGCTGGTTCGCCTCGGCCAACCAGTTCAACCTGCCGCCGGACTGGTCGTCGGCCAAGGGCCTGACGAGCTTCACCTGGAACGCGCCCTATCGCTACGACCGGATCGTGCAGGTGCTCGGCGAAGCGGACAGCCACGGCATCGCCGACAGCGTGGCGTTGCAGCATGACGACTTGTCCCTGCCCGCCCGGGCGCTGCTGCCACTGCTGCCGAAGGGGCTCGACGGCGTGGCGGAACAGGCGGCGGCGATGCTGCGGGACTGGGACGCCCGGCTAGGCGCCGACAGCGCCCCCGCCGCCCTGTTCGAGATGCTGTGGACCGAACTCGGCAAGGCCTGCCTCGCCGCGATCGTGCCCGATGCGGTGCGCGAGCTGGTGACGTCGATCGACCCGCGACCGATGCTCGCGCTGCTCACTCATCCCGATACGCGGCTCGGCCCCGATCCCGACGCGGCGCGCGATGCGCTGCTGGCGGCCGCGCTCGGCCGCGCCTGGGAGAGAGCGTCGGAGACGTTCGGCGCCGATCCGGCGACCTGGCGCTGGGGCGACGTCCACCGCGTCGTCCTTCGCCATCCCTTGTCGGGCCGGCCCGCGATCGACGCCGCGTTGCCCGCCATCGAGAGTGGCCGGTCCGGGGGTGACGCCTTCACGGTGATGGCGCGCGGCTATGTCGCGGCCCGCGACTATCATGTCAGCCATGGTGCGAGTTTCCTGATAGTCTGCGATGTCGGCGATTGGGATGCCAGCTGCGTGCTGACCCTGCCCGGCCAGTCGATCGACCCGCGTTCGCCTTATTATCGCGACGGCTATGCCGCGTGGCTGGCCGGTCGGGCGCGCCCCTTTCCCTTTGGCAGGGCGGCGGTCGATGCGCATATTCGCCAGGTGACGGAGCTTCATCCATGACGATCGACCGGCGGCGCTTCGTGCAGGGAATGACGGCGGCGGCCCTATTCGCCCCATCGGTCGCGGCACGGCCGCCCCGCTTCGCCGGCGCCTTTGACGAGATCCAATCCTGGGTCGGCAGGGCCTTTCCGGGCGCCGTCGTCGCGATCGGCGTGAAGGGCCGATTGGTGGCGCTGCGCAGCTTCGGGCGGATGTCGTCCACGCCCGATGCGCCGCCCATGCCGCGCGACGCGATCTTCGATCTCGCCTCGCTGACCAAGGTCGTCGGCACGACGACCGCGGCCGAGCTGCTCTATGACCGGGGGCTGCTGGACCTCGACCGCCCGGTGGTCGCCTATCTCCCCGCCTTTGCCGCTGCGCCCGGCCATGACCGGATCACCGTGCGCCACCTGCTCAGTCACAGCTCGGGCCTGTTCACCACCGATCTGCTCTGGCAGCACAGCCGCAACCGGCAGGAGTTGCTCGCCCTGATCGACCATATGCCGGTCGCCTGGGCGCCCGGCTCGCACTATCAATATCGCGACGAGAATTTGATCCTGATGGGCGAGATCGTCGAACGCCTGTCGGGCAAGCCCTTGGACCGCTTCCTGCAAGACAAGGCATTCGGGCCGCTCGGGATGAAGGATACCGGCTTCAACCCGCCTGCCCGGCGAAGGGACAGGATCGCGCCGACCGAGCAGGACGATGTGTTCCGGCACCGGCTGATCCGGGGCGAGGTGCACGACGAAAATGCCTATGTGCTGGGCGGGGTCGCCGGCCATGCCGGGCTCTTCTCGACCGCGCGCGACCTCGCCAAACTGGCCGAACTCTATCTTCGCGACGGCAGGGGCCTGTTGAAGCCTTCGACCATCGCCGCCTTCACCACCCGCCAGGCCGAGCCGCCGGGCACCTCGCGCGCGCTGGGATGGGACATGCCCGATCCGTCGGGCAGCTTTGCCGGCCCGCGCGCCGCGCCCGATGCGCTGATCCATACCGGCTTTACCGGCACGTCTCTCTATATCGACCGGAAGCGGGATGCCTTCATCGTCCTGCTGACCAATCGCGTGAACCCCACGCGCGACAACAAGCGTATCTTTGAAGCGCGGATCGCCATCCACACGGCGATCCTGACAGAAATGGATCGCCAGCACCGCTGATCGGAAATCGCGGCTCGCCCCAAAGGCTGCAAAATCTGCAATCGCGTTTGCCGAGTTTCATCGGAAGCGAACGGCGTCGCGCGCGTTCTCTCCCCAGCCCCGGCCAACCGGCCTGCCGCGCATAGGGACCTGACGCACATGACCAAGACGATCGCCGACCTGTTGAACGACACCCTGATCGAGGCGGGCGTCCAGCGCATCTGGGGTGTCACCGGCGACAGCCTGAACGCCTTTAACGACAGTATGCGCCGCTCTGGCAAGCTCGCCTGGATGCATGTCCGCAACGAGGAGGCGGGCGCCTTCGCGGCCGGGGCGGAGGCGGCGGCGACCGGCGAACTGGCGGTGTGCGCGGGCAGTTGCGGGCCGGGCAACCTGCACCTCATCAACGGTCTGTACGATTGCCACCGCAACCACGTGCCGGTCCTGGCGATCGCGGCGCATATCCCGTCGAGCGAGATCGGCCTGAATTATTTCCAGGAAACGCACCCGACCGAGCTGTTCCGCGAGTGCAGCCATTTCTGCGAGATGGTGCAGGATGCCCGTCAGATGCCCGAACTGCTCCACCGCGCGATCCGCACCGCCATCGGCCAGCGGGGGGTCGCGGTGCTGGTCATCCCCGGCGACGTCGCGCTCCAGCAAGCGCCCGAGACGCGCAGCGTCCCCTTCCCCGCCCTCGCCGCGCCCCGGTTGCTCCCCGACGAGGCGGCGCTCCGGCAGGTCGCCGATCTGGTGAACGGGTCGAAGGCGGTGACGCTGCTCTGCGGATCGGGCACGGCGGGCGCGCATGACGAAGTCGTCGCGCTCGCCGCGGCGCTGAAGGCGCCGATCGTCCATGCCTATCGCGGCAAGGAATGGATCGAATATGACAATCCCTACGATGTCGGGATGACCGGGCTGATCGGCTTTTCGTCGGGCTATCACGCCATGATGGAATGCGACACGCTGCTGATGCTGGGCACCGATTTTCCCTATCGCAATTTCTACCCGGAAAAGGCGAAGGTGGTGCAGGTCGATCGTGACCCCGGCGCGCTGGGGCGGCGCGTGCCGCTCGACCTGGGCGTGGTGGCCGATGTGAAGGCGTTCGCCGATGCGCTGCGTCCGCTGATCGGCGCGGATCGCGACCAGGCCTTTCTGGATAAGGCCCGCGCGCATTACCGCGATGCGCGCAAAGGCCTGGACGACCTCGCCACCCCGCGCGACGGCGACGCGCCGCTGCATCCGCAATATGTCGCGGCGATGGTCGACCGGATCGCCGATGAGGACACGGTCTTCACCGCCGATGTCGGCACCCCTGCCGTCTGGGCGGCACGCTATCTGACGATGAACGGCAAGCGGCGACTGATCGGGTCGTTCAACCATGGCTCGATGGCCAACGCCCTGCCCCAGGCCTTGGGCGTGCAGGGCGCGTTTCCGGGACGGCAGGTCGTGTCGCTGTCGGGGGATGGCGGGCTGGCCATGCTGATGGGCGACATGCTGACCGCGGTGCAGATGCGCCTGCCGATCAAGATCGTCGTCTTCAACAACTCGACCCTCGGCTTTGTCGAGTTGGAGCAGAAGGCGGCGGGTTATGTCGACACCAATGTCTCGCTGACCAATCCGGACTTTGCCGCGATCGCGCGCGAGATCGGCTATTTCGGGGTCCGTGTCACCCGGTCGGACGCGCTGGAGGCGGCCCTGCGCGAGGCCTTTGCGCATGACGGCCCCGCGCTGGTCGATGTCGTGACCGAGGGCCTGGAACTGATCGTGCCGCCCAAGATCCAGGCCGAGCAGGCCAAGGGCTTTAGCCTGTACGCGGCCCGCGCCGTGCTCAGTGGCCGGGGGAACGAGGTCATCGCGCTTGCCAAGGCCAATCTCTTCCGGTGACGATGACGGCAAGGGGCGCGCCGCCCGCCTGGATAGGGTCGGCGGCGTTCGTCGCGCGGTGCACGGGGTCGGCCATGCTGGCCTCGCTGCTGGCCGCGGCCGTCGGCCTGGGCCATCCCATCTGGGCGGTCGTGTCGGCGCTGGTGGTGTCGCAGGACAGCGCGACCGACACGCGACGCGCTTTTGTATGGCGCGTGATGGCGACAGCGATCGGGCTGGTGGTGGCGATCGGCGTGGCCAGCGCGGTCCACGACCCCAGCCCGGGCCATCCGCTGCAACTGGTCGTCGCCATCGCCATCTGCGCGACGGTCGCCCGGATCCGGCCCGAGCTGCGCGTGTGCATGTGGACCGCCCCGATCGTGCTGATGACCGCCCTGCCCGATCGCGGCATCGTTCATACCGCCATCGAGCGCGGCAGCGAGGTGCTGCTCGGCGCGGCGGTCGCGACGGTGCTGCACGGCTTGGTGGATTGGAGCTTGCGCAAGCGCCGGGGATTCCGGCGAACGGCTTTTTAATGTCGGAGTTATCCGTTAAGACCATGCGATCGGCGTCAGCGGGACGACCGGAACGATAAGGCGCCGCCGCCCCGTCCGCGCGGGAGATGACGGCCCGATGGGAGGATGGACATGCTGAGCCGACGTACATTCCTGGCCGGGGCGACGACTGCCGTGGCGACGCCCTCTCTCCTCGCCGCGCGGCCTGCGCCCACCATCGTCAACCCGGTCGTCCGCCAGCGCGCCGATGCGCAGGTGTTCCGACACACCGATGGCTGGTATTACATGACCGGATCGGTGCCCGAATATGACCGGCTGGTCCTGCGTCGGTCCAGGACGCTCGCCGGGCTCTCGACCGCGCCCGAAAAGGTCCTTTGGCGACACCTGAAGAGCGGTCCCATGTCGGGCTTCATCTGGGCGCCCGAACTGCACCTCGTCGACGACCGATGGACCATGTATTTCGCGGCGGGGCCCAGCGGCGGTGGCGAGGACGTGTTTCGCATCCGCACCTATGCGGTCATGTGCGACGGCCCGGACCCGATGACGGGCAACTGGTCGGTGCTGGGCCAGCTTCAGACCGAGTGGGATACGTTCACGCTCGATTCCACCAGCTTCGTGCACCAGGGCCGGCGCTACCTCGTCTGGGCACAGCGCGAGCCGGGGATCGAGACCAATTCCAACCTGTATCTCGCCCCGCTCAAGACGGCGCTGACGCTGGCGGCCAAGCCCGTTCGCCTGTCGGTGCCGACGCTTCCCTGGGAAATCCAGGGTTACAAGGTCAACGAGGCACCCGCCCTGCTCGCCCGCAACGGCAAGCTGTTCATGACCTATTCGGCGAGCGCCACCGATGCACGTTACTGCATGGGCATGTTGACCTGCGACGCGAAGGCCGACCTGATGAACGCGGCCAACTGGTCGAAATCGCCGGTGCCGGTCTTCAAGACCTCGGAGGCGCACAAGGTCTATGGGCCCGGCCACAACAGCTTCACCGTCGACGAACGCGGGCGCGACGTGCTCGTTTATCACGCGCGCGACTATGCCGCGATCAAGGGCGATCCGCTGTTCGATCCCAATCGCGACACCCGGATGCAATATTTCCGCTATCGCCCCGACGGCACGCCCGATTTCGGCGAGCCGGTGGCCAATGGCCCGCTGCGCATGGGGTGAGCCCGCTCTACCAATTCCTCCCCTGTAAGGGGAGGTGGCAAGCCGAAAGGCCTGACGGAGGGGTGTCGCCCTATCCAGAGCGGGACACCCCTCCGACGCGCGATGCGCGCCACCTCCCCTTCCAGGGGAGGAATGGACTGCCTCCCGTCCATTGACGCTTGGGTGCGCGGACCGGCTCCGCTAAGAACGGGCATGGATTTCGATCAACTGCTCATCCGCTTCTTCGGCACCGAGGATATCGGCGACCTGTCGCCCGACCAGCTTTCCGCCGGGATCGACCGGTTGCGGGTCCAGTTCGGGCTGGAGCGCGACAGCGGCCGTCGCTTTGCGCTCTGGTGCCTGGCGTACATGCTGGGCGTCGCCCCCGACCTGGACGACGCGTTCGAGGACGAAGCCGACAAGGAAGCGGCGCGCGACTTCATGGACACGATCGACCGCGAAATGGACGAGGACGAAGAGTGATCGGCTAACCCCACCCTCACCCTTCCCACCCGCTATCGCGGCTGGGCCCCTTCCCTCTCCCAATGGGAGAGGGAGGGAGGTGCGCAGCACCAGATAGGGCGAGGGTAGAGCCCATGAAAAAGGGGCCGTACCTCACGGCACGGCCCCCTTTCCTTTGGATGTCCGCCCGGATCAGATGTCCATGCGACCGGCGTTCATCACCTTGTCCCACGCCTTCACGAAGTCGCGGACGAACGGCGCGTTCGAGTCCGAGCAGGCATAGGCCTCCGCCAACGCGCGCAGTTCGGAATGGCCACCGAAGATCAGGTCGACACGCGTCGCCGTCTTGGTGTGCTCCTTGGTGCGGCGATCGCGACCGTGGAACAGATTCTCGTCCGCGCTCGGCTCCCACTCGGTGTTCATGTCGAGCAGGTTGACAAAGAAGTCGTTCGACAGCGTGCCGACCCGATCGGTGAACACCCCCTCGGTCACGCCCGGCGCGTTGCCGCCCAGGACGCGCAGGCCACCGACCAGCACCGTCATCTCCGGCCCGCTGAGGTTCAGCAGCTGGGCACGGTCGACCAGCGCTTCCTCGGGCGCCATGAACTGGATGCCCTGGCGATAGTTGCGGAAACCATCGGCCATGGGCTCGAGCACCGTGAAGGACTCGACGTCGGTCTGGTCCTCACGCGCATCCATCCGGCCCGGGGTGAAGGGCACCGTCACCTCGACGCCGCCATCCTTCGCCGCCTTCTCGACCGCCGCGCAACCGCCCAGCACGATCAGGTCGGCGATCGACACCTTCTTGCCGCCCGTCGCCGAGCCGTTGAACTCGGCCTGGATCGCCTCCAGCGTGGTCAGCACTTCGGCCAACTGCGCCGGGTTGTTGACCTCCCAGTCCTTCTGCGGCGCCAGGCGGACACGCGCACCGTTCGAGCCGCCACGCTTGTCCGACCGGCGATAGGTCGAGGCCGAAGCCCAGGCCGCACCGACCAGCGCCGGGACCGACACACCCGAGGCGAGGATCTTGTCCTTCAGCGACGCGATGTCCGCCTCATCGACGACCGGATGATCGAGCGGATCGACCCGGTCCTGCCAGATCAGCGGCTCCTGCGGCACGAGCGGGCCCAGATAGCCCTCGACCGGCCCCATGTCGCGGTGGGTCAGCTTGAACCAGGCACGCGCGAAGGTCTCGGCGAAATATTCCGGGTCCTTGTAGAAGCGCTCGGAAATCTTGCGATATTCCGGGTCCTTGATCATCGCCAGGTCGGAGGTCAGCATACGCGGATGCTGCTTCTTCGACGGGTCGTGCGCGTGCGGCACGTCGGCGGGGGCGGACTTGGCCTCCCACTGCCAGGCGCCGCCCGGGCTCTTCACCAGCTCGAACTGGTCCTCATATTCGAACAGGTTCTTGAAATAGTTGTTCGACCAGCGAGTCGGCGTCTGGCTCCAGGTGACTTCCAGGCCAGAGGTGATCGCGTCACCGGCCATGCCCGACGCGTGCTTGGAGCGCCAGCCCAGGCCCTGATCCTCGATCACCGCGCCTTCGGGCTCAGCGCCGACGAAGGACGGATCGCCCGCACCGTGCGTCTTGCCGAAGGTGTGGCCGCCAGCGTTCAGCGCGACGGTTTCCTCGTCGTTCATCGCCATGCGCGCGAAGGTCGCGCGGATGTCGCGGGCCGAGGCGACCGGATCCGGCGTGCCGTTCGGGCCTTCCGGATTGACGTAGATGAGGCCCATCTGCACCGCGCCCAGCGCCGGGTGCAACTGTCGCTCGCCCGAGTAACGCTCGTCGCCCAGCCAGCTGCCCTCGGGGCCCCAGTACAGCTCTTCCGGCTCCCAGGTGTCGGCACGGCCGCCCGCGAAACCGAAGGTCTTGAAACCCATTGATTCCAGCGCGACATTGCCGGTCAGGACGTACAGGTCCGCCCAGCTGATCTGCGCGCCGTACTTCTGCTTGATCGGCCAGAGCAGGCGACGCGCCTTGTCGAGATTGGCGTTATCCGGCCAGCTGTTGAGCGGCGCGAAGCGCTGCTGCCCGCCACCAGCACCGCCGCGACCGTCGGTGACACGATAGGTGCCCGCCGAGTGCCACGCCATGCGGATGAACAGGCCGCCATAATGACCGAAATCGGCGGGCCACCAATCCTGGCTGTCGGTCATCAGCGCGTGCAGATCGGCGATCAGCGCGTCGAGATCGAGCTTGGCGAACTCCTCGGCATAGTTGAAATTCTCGCCCAGCGGGTTCGAGCGCGGGTTATGCTGGTTCAGCCCTTCCAGGCGGAGCCGCTCGGGCCACCAGTCCTTGTTGCCGGGACCGCCACGGCCGCCACCGCGCTTGCCGGGTCCATTGCCACCGCCGCCATGCGCGACCGGGCAACCGCCCGCGCTCTGGCCCTGATTGTCTTCGACCTGGGACGCCATATTCCACTCCTCGGTTCAACCCGTGGGGCAGCGCAAAGCATCGTGCGCCGCCCGTCTGTCGACCATAAGGGGCCAGATTTCCCGGAGAGTAAAACCGACTATCTTCGTCAGTCTGATTGAGTGGAGCGAACAGCGGCGGAGGGCGTGGCCACCGGCGCTTCGGGCAGGACCCGGATCTCGAAACCGGGTCGCGACGGCCCGGCATAGCGCGCCAGGGCGGCGCGAACCTGGTCGATCGTGACGGCCTCGCGGGTGGCGATACCCTGGCGGATCAGGGTCATGATGCGCGGATCGTCGAAATCATTGCCCAGCACGCTCGTCCAATAGGCGTTGTTGCTGCGCGCGCGCTTGGCATTGCCTAGGATCGTCGCTTTCGCCCGCGCGAACTCGTCGGGTTTCGGCCCGTTCGTCGCCAGATCGGTCATGATCGCCGACAGCGCCTTCTCGAAATCCTCGATCCGGTTCACGCCCAGCTGCGCCCCCACCTGCAGGATGCCGTAATGCGGCATTTCGACATAACCGGGGTGGCTGGCAAAGGGCGAATAGCTGCCGCCCTGCGTCTCGCGGAACCCTTCGATCAGGCGGGTTTCGATAATCTGGCTGGCGACGTCCAGCGCGCGAACCTCCGTGATGTCGTCGAGCAGGCCCAGGGTCGGCCAGGCGCGCACGACCATGGCCTGCCCTGCGTCACCCTTGTGGAACAGTGTGATGGGCGATGCCGCCGGGATCGTCGCCCGCACATCGCTGCGCTCGGGATCGGGGCGAATGTCCTTGCGCGGAGGCAGCGTGCCGAAGCTGCGCGCGACCGCGTCAACGACGGCGGCCCGGTCGAAATCGCCGACCACGGAGATCTGGATCGGCCCAGCCGCCAGCCGCGGCTCCCAATAGCTGCGAAAGGCGGGCAGCGTCAGCGCGGCGATCTCGTTCATCGGCGGCAGGCCGCGAAACCGCGTATCGCCGCCATAAAGATAAGGCCCCGAAAAGGCGCGCAGGACCGATGACGGCTGGCTATAGGTTGCCTGATAGCTGGCGATCATGCTGTCGCGCAGGCGCGAGACGGTCACCGGGCGATACTGGTTCTGGCTCACCCCCACGGCCATCAGTTTCAGCATGTCGGCGACATTCTGCCCGTCGCTGGCCCCGTCGACGCTGATCGCATCGAGCGCCTGCCCCGCGCGAAAGCCGATATTGCGCCCCGCCAGCAACCGGGTCAGCTCGTCGGGGCGGAACGGGCCGAAGCCGCTGCCCATGACCATGCTGCTGGTCCAGCTGAGCCCCGGATCGCTGCGCGCCTCGCCCAACAGGCCATGGCCGATCCGAACGTTGACGCGGATGCGATCCTTTTCGAAATCGGTCTGCTTCAGGTCCAGCTCGATTCCGTTGGAGAACCGGACCCGCTCGATGCCCAGATCGGGAATGGTGGCGGTCGAGGCGACGGTGGCGGGCGTGCCCGGCAGCTTCAGCTCGTCCATCGAGACCGCGCGGATCTTCGCCTCGCGCACCGCCGCGACCTTTTTGACGTCCGCCAGGGCCGTCGCCACCGCCGCGTCGCCGCCCGACACGGGCACCGAGGAATAGAGCATCAGGCGCGGCTCGGGCGCGAGCAGACGGCGGATCGTCGCCTGGACCGAGGCCGGATCGAAGCTCTTGCGCTGCGCGGCGAACAGGTCGCGATAAAAGGCGTTGGGCGCGGTGACATCGCCCTGCTCGACATCGTTGACATAGCCATTGGCCAGCCCGGACGACGAGGCCGTCGGCTCCTCGGCCACCTGCCGGTCCAGATAGATGGCCATCTGCTTGACCTGGGTGTCGATTTCCTCCTGCGACGGCGGCTCGGCCAGCGCGCCGTTCAGCACGCCTGCGGCCTGGTCGAACGCCGCCTTCCAATTGCCCGGCTTGAACCCCAGCGCCAGGGTCAGCTGGTCCTGGATATGGCGGTTGGCGGTGTTGGTCAGCTGCCCGCCGATCAGCGCGCCGCCCTTCTGCGCCTCGGTCGACAGCCGCTGGTTGAGCACGCCCAGTGCGACCCAGTCCTGATATTGCCGCTGCTGCCGGGCGATGGTCCAGGGCCGCTCGTCATGCGGCGTGACATAGGCCATCTGGAGGCTGTTGGGCATTTGCGGATCGACCACCGCCGCGGAATCGCGCGGGGGCTTGGTCGGCGCACCGAAATCGGGCGCCGCAGGCTCCGCCCCCACCGCGCGCCAGCCGCTGAAGTTACGGCGGATCTGCGCTTCCAGCATGGCGGGATCGGCATCGCCGACCACGATCACCTGCGCTCGCGACGGCCGATACCAGCTCTTGTAATAAGCGCGCAGGCGATCGGCGCTCGCCCCCGACAGGGTCGCCTCGCTGCCGATGATGTTGCGCACCGCCGCCTTGGTGCCCGCCAGCATGATGGGGTTGGCGACCGCCTGGACCTTCTGCGCGAGCGGGGTCAGGCGCATCGCGCGCTCGGCCAACACCACCTTGCGCTCCGTCTCCAGCGCGGCCGGGGCGATCGTCGCGCTGCTCATCATTTCCGACAGCACCTCCATCGCCTGGGCATAGGAGGCTTCGTCGTTGCGCGGCAGGTCGAGGACATAGGTGGTCGCGGTCAGGCCGGTAAAGGCGTTGGTATCGCTGCCGAAGCTCGCGCCCAGCCGCTGCCAGATCTTCACCCCCTCGCCGTCCGCCAGCTTCCGGGTGCCGCGAAAGACCATATGTTCGAGCAGGTGGCTCCAGCCCTGCTGCTCGTCGGTTTCCATCAGGCCGCCCGCGTCGATCCGGATGCGCACCGCGATCGTGCCCGGCGGCTGCGTCCCCCGCCGCACGGCATAGCGCAGCCCGTTGGGCAACGTGCCCGTCCGCCAGGCCGGATCGGCCGGAAGATCGCTGCCCGCGCTCTGCCACGATGCCGATACCACCGGCGCCTGTGGCTTCGTGGCCATCGGCGCGGCGGTCTGCGCAACGACCGGCGCGGCCAGAACCAACAGGATGGCCGTCGACGTCTTACCAAAAATCATGATGCGGTCTTGTCCCCACTACCCGGGATCAAGGCTGCCCCAGCCCGCATCATCCATGCAAGCGGGGCGAGATGACAATTCGTCCATGTCGTGCCCTTGCGCGTCAGCCCGGATCGTCCTCGTCGCGCAAGGTCCGCCCGGCCAGGATGATCTCGGCGACGAAACAGACGAGGCCGCCGACCGCGCAGACCAGACCGCCGCCGAAGAATAGGAACAGGATCGACGAATGGCCCGAGGCGCGCAGCACGCCGAAGAACAGGGTGATCGCCGCGCAACAGGTCATCACCCCGGCCGCCGCCCCGAGCGTGACCGCCACGTCCAGAAAACGCGACCGCAGCCGCAGCCGATCCATCTCGACCCGGCTGACCCCGTTTTCCTTCTTCAGCACATGGATGCGGTCGCTGATCCGCCCCAGCCGCGTCGAAAAGACATTCAGCAGCGCCCCCACCGCCGTCAGCAGGAAGATCGGGGTCAACGCCAGCTGGATGACATGCGCCGCCGCGCTCAACGGCTCGCGGATCACCGGGGACGCTCCAGCCGGGCGATGGCCGCAGCGAGCGCCGCATCGCGCCGTCGGGCCAGTTCTTCAACGGACACGGCCGCCAGGTCGAAACGCAATTCGTGCATCGTCATGCCCGACCGATAGCCCTCGGGCCAGACCGCCATTCCCTCGAACCCGCAATGGCGGAAGAAGGGCGCCACGCCGGGCGAGGTGTCGACCGTGACATAGCGGGTCGGCGGCTCGGCATGCTGCGCGACATGCAGCAAGCGCTCGAACAGCAGCAACCGGCCCAGCCCGCTGCCATGATGCGCCCGCGCAGCCATGCCCCAATAGAGCAGCGCCTTGTTATAATGCTCCCAAAGCTCGTAACCGCCGAACGCCGCGACCGCATCGTCCACCGTGACGACGAAAGCCGGACCGTCGGGATCGTCCAGCGTCTCCTCCAGCCATTCGCGGTCCCCGGCCCCGAAATATTCGGGCAGATTGCTGTCGAAGATCGCCAGCACGGCGTCGCGGTCGCCTTCCGCGTAAGGCCGGACCTGGTCCGCGCTCATGCGGCCTCTGCCCAGATGGCGAGCGTTTCGATCCCGCGCCCGTCTTCGCGGGTCCAGCAATGCGAGGTCCCGCCACAATGCGCGGTCGCCCGGACCGGGTCGATCAGCCTGGTGTCGATCGCCTCGGGCGCGATGCGGCGGGGAGTGCCGATCAGCTTGGCGTGCGCTTCCTTGATCGTCCAGCGCCGCAGCCATTGGCGCGACCGTTCTGCCAGAGGTGCGGCACGGACCGCGTTCGCCTCCTGCACGGTCATCATGTCCCAGAGCGGGGCCATATCGTCCACAGCCTCGCGGTCGACCGCCACCGCATAAGGGGCGGCGGCCACGAGGCACCAGCCGCCACGCCCCGACAGGCTGATATGCCAGCCATTTGGAAAGAGAACTTCGGGCTTGCCCTCAGGATTGCGCGCCAGCCGTACCGCCCCGGCGGACAGATGGCCCAGCAGCGCCGTCGCCAGGGGCCCTCGCTCCCCCGCGCCCGGATCGGCGACGCGCCACACGACCGGCGACACGCCGTCCCAGTGCAGGGCGTCGAGCGGCCCGTCATGCCAGAGCGGGGTCATGCCCCGGTGACGATCCGCGCCGGGCTGCCTTCCCAATTGGTCCCGGCGGGCAGGCTCTCGCCCTTCATCACCACCGACAGGTCGCCCAGCTGCGCGTCCGCCCCGACCTCTGCGTCGTACAGAACGATCGCCAGCGAGCCGATCGTCGCGCGGTCGCCGACCGTGATCGCGCCGACCTTCATCACCCGGTCCTCGAACAGATGCGTCTGGAGCCCGGCATAGTCGTTCAGCGCGACATCGTCGCCGATCGTGACCAGGTCGTGCTCGGTCAGGTCGGTCGTGTCGATGTAACAGCGCTTGCCGACCTTCGCCCCCATCAGGCGCAGGTACAGGCCGATCCAGGGCGTGCCGCGCAGCGGCTCGAGCAGATTGGCGACCGCCAGATTCTCATAGGTCGCGGTGACCAGCTCGGTCCGCCAGACAAAGGTGCTCCAGAGCGGCGCGGTCGTCACCTTGTACCGCCCAACGACCAGCCATTTCAGCGCCAGCACGAACGCGCCGCAGGCCAGGCAGAAGCCGACATACAGGAACGGGAAGGCCGAGATGATGACCAGCCCGCCGCGCTCCAGATCGTCCAGATCGCCGACGATCGACAGCAAAGCACTGAAGAACACCAGGAAGGCGGTCAGCGACAAGGTGGTGCGGATCGCCTCGATCGACAGGCGCGTCGCGATCAGCCCCTTGGACGGGTTGAAGCGGGCGCCCTCGTCGAACATCGTCGCGACCTGCCGCACCGGCAGCTTGATTGCAGGCGAGCCGAACCAGGTGCTGCCCGCCTCGGTCGCCAGTTCGGGGCTCTCGGGCGGCTTGGACAGGACGCCGATCAGCACCTCGTCGCCGATCTGCGCGCCGGTCGGCAACAGCGCCGAATTGCCGATGAAGCTGCGACGGCCGATCTTCGTATGCGCCAGCTCGATGGTGCCATGGCCGATCTTGGCCGCGCCAAAGATGACCGAGTCCGCGATGAAACTCTCCGGCCCGATCTCGACCAGGTCGGGGACGATCGCACTGGCGGTGGAGATTTCCGCCCGCCGCCCGACCTTCACGCCCAGCGCCCGGTACCAAGGGATGACGTAGAGCGTGGCGAAGATGGGATGCAGCAGGCGCAGCGCCAGGTCGTTGATCTGCCGCACCATCCAGTAACGGACATAGAACCAGCTATCGAGCCGGTACACGCCCGGCTTCACCCGCCCCAGCACCAGCCGCTTGGCCAGCACCGTCAGCACGCACATCATCACGATATAGGTGGCGGCGAGCAACGGCGAGACGAGCATGTAACCATAGCCGGTCGTCGCCCAGTCCAACTCGATCAGCGCGATCAGGCCCGGCGCGATCGGCAGGATGGCGATGATCGGCAACAGCAGCGCGCCGATGAAGATCGCCAGCGACGGCCCCGCCCGTTTACCGGTCGTGATGACCTCGCCGGGCTCGACCATCCGGTCGAAGGCGGCGGGCGAGCCGGTCCAGCGCTGGCGTGGCGGAATCACCGTCTCGGCCGGCAGCGCGGCCATATCGTCCAGGATCGCATCCTCACCCAGGGTGCAATCGCGGCCGACCACCGCCTGCCCCCCGACAAAAGACCGCGCGCCGAGCGTCACCCTGCCCAGCCGCAACAGCCCGCGCTCGACCGAGCTGGTCGCCATCACCGCCTGGTCGCTGACGATGGCATCGTCGCCGCAGGTGAACAGGTCGGCGGTGTCAATCACGCCGTTGCCGATATAGGCGCGCTTGCCGATCTTCGCGCCCAGCATCCGGTAATAGCCCCGGATCATCGGCGTGCCCGCCAGATAGGGCGTTGCCGTCACCGCGATGATCCGCCGCACCAGCCACCAGCGGAAATAGGTGCCGCCCCATAGCGGATAGTCCCCCACCTTGAACCGCCCCGCGATCAGCCACTTGGCGGCGATCGAGAACAGCATCGAGGCGACCGGCACGATGGTGAAGAACAAGGCGCTCAGGATCAGAGCGTCGATCCGGCTCATCCGCCCCGCAAGGTGCGTATAGGCGACATAGGGGAAGAACCATTGCAGCCCGGCAATGGTATAGATGGGCAGCAGCGCCACGGTCTGCGCCGCGACGCACAGCATCCGCTTCCATTCGGGGACGCGGCGGAAACTCTCTTCGGTCGCGACGGTGACCGGCGCGGTGCCGCCGATCCGGGTCGCCAGCGCGCGGATGGTCGGCGCGGCGTACAGATCCTCCAGCGACAGGCCCTCCAGCCCCGCCACCTTGCGCGCCGCCGACACCAGCCGCGCGGCCTTCAGCGAGTGGCCGCCAAGGTCCTCGAACAGATCATCGGTGACCGACACCGGCTGTGGCGCGAACGCCTCGGTCCAGATGGCGTGGAGCTTTTCCTCCATCGGCGTTGCCGGCGCTTCGAGCTGGCGCCCCGTATCGACGGTGATCTCTGGCTTTACCAACGCCTTGCGATCGACTTTGCCCGAGGCGGGCAAGGTCGGCAGCGCGGCCAGCACCTGATAGGCGGCGGGGCGCATGTAATTGGGCAGACGCTCGGTGACCCGCGCCTTGATGTCCGCCGTATCGATCGTCTCGCCCGAACGCGCGACCAGGAAGGCGGCAAGGAATTCGGAGCCGTCGGCATCGGTGAACAGATGCACCACCGCCTGCGCGACGCCCGGTGCCTCGCCGATCACCGCCTCGATCTCGGCGAGTTCGACGCGAAAGCCGCGAATCTTCACCTGGGTGTCGATCCGCCCGACAAAGTCGATGTCCCCCGCCGCGTCCAGCCGGACCAGATCGCCCGAGCGATAGATGCGCTCCGGCCCGCCCGACACGGTGTCGAACGGGGTCATGGTGAATTTCTCGGACGTGAGGTCGGGGCGGTTGACGTAACCGACGCCGACGCCGGGGCCACCGATGACCAGCTCGCCCTCCTGCCCCGCCTCGACCGGATGCAACGACTCGTCGACGATCCAGGCGGTATAGCCGGGCAGCGGCTTGCCGATGGTGATGCGCTTGCCGGGCTGCACCTCGGTCCAGGTCGCCGTCACCGAGGTTTCGGTCGGGCCATAGGTGTTGAGCAGGCGCAGGCCGGGCCCCGCCAGACGGCGGGGCAGGTCTGCCGGGCACGCCTCGCCGCCCATGTTTATCAGGCGCAGCGTCGGCACCGGATGCTCGACCAGCGCGATCAGCGAGGGGACGACGTGCCAGATCGTCGCCTTTTCCTCGGCCAGCGCGATGGCGACGTCGGGGCCGCTCGCCGCCAGCGCCTCGGTCGCGACGAGCAGCTTCGCGCCGACGAAGAAGGCGCTCCACATCGTCTCGACCGACATGTCGAACGCCAGGCTGAACCCGCCGAACACGATGTCGGTCGGCTCCAGCGCCAGGATCGCGCTTTCGGAGCGCACCAGATGGCAGGCATTGGCATGGGTGATCATCACCCCCTTGGGCCGTCCGGTCGTGCCCGAGGTATAGATGATATAGGCCAGGTCCTGCGGGTCCGATCCCGTCACCTCGCGGCCCATCGGCAGGGGCGGTTCGGCGGCCAGATCGCCCAGTTCGGCGTCGAGCGCCAGCGTCGCGCCCGGTATTTCCCCCGCCCGCGCGCCGGTCGTAATGGTCAGCGCCGCGCCGCTATCCTCGATGATGAAGGCGATGCGATCCTGCGGATATCCCCAGTCGACGGGGACATAGGCCGCGCCGGTCCGCAGCACGCCCAGGATCGCCATATACTGGTCGAGCCCGCGCGGCAGGCACAGGACCACCCGGTCGCCCTTCCCCACCCCCAGCGCGCGAAGCCGGTGGGCGAGCGACAGGCTGCGATGTGCCAGCATGTCGTAGGTCCACTGCGTGACCCGGCCATATTCCTCATCCGCGCCGATCAGGCTCAGCGCGGTGGTCCAGCCGCGCGTACGACAGGTCGCATCGAACAACTCGTGCAACAGCTCGTCGCGGGCATAGGGGCGATCGGGCCGCAATGCCGGAGCCGGAGCGATCGAGGCATGGATGCTCGGCGCGACGGAGACTTCGGTATCTGCGGACATCGACACGCTTTCTGGACCAGGAACGAGAAGGATCGGCTCAACTGCGCCGAATAAGGGCCCGCGACAATCGCCGATCTTCAAGCGAATAGTAAAGCCAGATACCATCCTCCGCGACCACGACCGAGGCGGCAAAGGCGATATCGGTCGCGCCGCGATCGTCGGCGGGTGGCGGCAGGATCAGCGGCTCGATCCCCCGCGCGACGACGCGGGTATAATGCTCGTCGAACGCGACCCAGCCGATCCGCCAGCGCGCATCCCGCGTCGCGCCATTGTAGAACATGACCGGGCATGTCTTGTCGTCTGTCAGCAGCGGCCCGGTCGACAAATGCCAGTCGTCCCAACTGTCCTCGCGCGGCATGAAGGGCGTCGGCTGCTCGGTCCAGGGGCCCGCGACATCCTCCCCGATCGCCACGCCGATGCGCGATGCGTCGTCGGCGGCATATTCGTAGAACAGCCGCCAGCGGCCGTCCGCCGTGCGGTCGACGGTCGCCTCCTTGGTATTGCCCTCCGACTTGGACGAGGCGAGCGCGACGCCGCTTTTCACCAGCCGGTCGACCGAGGGGCCGGTGGCATAGGACAGTTCGCCATGCGCATGGTCGGCCAGCACGCCCGAATAATAGACGACATAGCCGTCCTCGCGGCGCACGACCGTCGGGTCCTCGACCCCGCCCGCATCATGCGCGTCGGGGCCCGGCGCGATGGAGGGGGCGTCGAGCATCGTGAAATGCCGCCCATCCTCGCTCCATCCCGCCCAGATGACGCCGGTGTCGGTCAACGCTTGGCCCTGCGGCACGACGGCGCGCACCATCATGCCCCAGCGGCCATCCGCCTCGCGCCAGACATAGGGGCTCATCAGGTCGCGGGCCATCAGTTCGGGCGGCCCTTCGAGTGTCACGTCCTCGATCCGCTTGACGTTGAAATCCAGGTCGAGCGGGGCGTCGGCGACCCGATCCTTGCGATGCGGATCGGCGACCGAGGCGTCGGTAGCGGGGCCCATCATGCGCCCAGCGCCTGCATCAGCGACAGGCCGCCGTCGATGACGATCCGCGCGCCGGTGATATATTTCGCCTTGTCGGAGGCGAGGAAGACCGCGAGGTCCGCCACTTCGGAGGCCTGCCCCGCGCGGCCCATCGGGATGTTCCGCTCCAGGCTGGCGCGATAGGTCGCATCTTCCTGCGCCTTGGCGTTCATCGGGGTCAGGATCATGCCCGGTTCGATCGCATTGACCCGGATGCCGCGCGGAGCCTCCTCGATCGCCAGCGTCTCGACCAGGTTGGTCAGCCCGCCCTTGGCCGCGCAATAATCCGCGCCGCCCGCGCGCACCGCATAGGCGTGGATCGAGGAGATGTGCAGGATCGTCGCATCCCCCTTCCCCTCGCCCCACCCGGTCAGGAAACGGCGCGAGGTCAAGAAGGCGCCGGTCAGGTCGGTCGCGATCATCCGCTGCCACTGGGCGAGCGCCATGGCGCGCACCGTCACGCCCGACATGTTCACCCCGGCCGAGTTCACCAGCACATCGGCCGGTCCCCATACCGCCTCGACGGCGGCGAAGGCCTTGTCGACCGAGGCTTCGTCATTCACCTCGGCCTGGACGGTCATCGCCTCGCCACCCGCCTTGCGGATCGCTTGCGCCGTGGTGTCGGCGGCCTCCTGGTCGTTGTGGAACAGGACCGCGACCCTGGCCCCCGTCGCACCGAACGCCTCGGCACAGGCGGCGCCGATGCCCGACTCCGCTCCCGTTACGATTACCGTCTGCATGGCTACCGACCTGCTCCGTCGTTTGGATCAGGCCGGGTAACGATCCTTATCCTGGATTGTTGCTGATCGGCAACGACATGACCATTCCGTCATTCGGCGTCCGTCCCATTGTCATGATGGCCGCTCATCGCCGCACCCGCGTCGGGTGCGAAGCGCCGGTTCCAGATGACCGCCGAGGCCGAGATGATCGCCACCACGATGAACGCCGCCGAGAAGCTGGCCAGCGTCGGCGTCGTCTGCCCCTGGATCAGCGTTCCCAGTTCCAGCACCGTCGCCGCCGTACAGATGCCCAGCGACAGGGTCAGCTGCTGGAAGGTCGCATAGAAGCTGGTCGCCGCGCTCATCCGGTCCTTTTCCACATCGGCATAGGCGATAGCGTTGAACCCGGTGAACTGGAATGAGGTGAAGAAGCCCGACAGCGCCAGGATCAGCGTGATGACCGGGATCGACCAGTCGGGCCGGAACAGGGCGCAGGTCGCGTACCCTGCGCTGCTGACCAGCCCCGACACGATCAGGCTGCGGCGAAAGCCCCAGCGGCGCAGGACGCGCGGGGCGAGCGCCTTCATCGCCAGCGCGCCAACCGCGCCCGCCATGGTGATCGTCCCCGTCTTCGCCGCGGTCAGTCCAAAGCCGAGCTGGAACATCAACGGCAGCAGAAAGGGCTGCGCCCCTTGGGTAATCCGGGTCAGCGAGCCCCCGATGACCGACAGGCGAAAGGTCGGCACGCGCATCAGCGTGGGATCGAGGATCGGGTCGTGGGTATGGCGCGCATGGCGGATATAGAACCAGCCGAACGCGGCCCCCATGACCAGCAGGCCGAGCGCGATCCAGCCCGTGCCCGGTCGGCTCGCCAGCTCGAAGCCGAACAACAGGCCGCCGAGCGATACGCCGGACAGCACGAACCCCGATGTGTCGAACCGCAACCGCGCATCGCCGCGTATCTCTGGCACCAACATCCACGCGCCGACCATGCCGAGGATGCCGATCGGGATGTTGAGATAGAAGATCCAGCGCCAGTCGAGCCAGGTCACGATGAACCCGCCCAGCGGCGGCCCCAGGATCGGGCCGATCAGCGCCGGCATGACCAGCCAGGACAGCGCCTGCACCATGTCCGCCTTGGCGACGCTGCGCAGCAGGACGAGCCGCCCGACCGGCACCATCATCGCGCCGCCGATCCCCTGCAGGAAGCGCGCGGCGACCAGAGTTTGAAGCGACCCCGATTGCGCGCACAGGATCGAACCCAGCAGGAAGATGCCGATCGCCGAGCAGAAGATGGTGCGCGATCCGAACTTGTCGGCCAGCGTCCCGCTCGCCGGGATGAACAGGGCGAGCGCGAGCAGATAGCTGGTCAGCGCCAGGCTGAGGCTGGTGGCGGGCGTGCCCAGGTCACGCGCCATGGTGGGCAGCGCGACGGTCAGGACGGTGCCGTCTAGCTGCTGCATGAACAGCGCGGACGCGACGACGAGCGCGATCACGCGGTAGCCGCGCGTCTGGGCGGGCTCCGTGGTCCCCGCGCCGCTGGTCATCGCTTCCACGGCGGGGGCCAGCCCGTCATTCACGTCCGCACTCATCGAGGCCAGGTTACGTCGTCTCCACCGCATGTCGTTCCATTCGTCTGCTCATGTGCCCTGCCCTAGAACGCGATTTAGGTGCATCCGATCAAGGTCTGCCATGATCTTTCGCCGATCGGGCCGCCACGGGGCTCGCGCCTCTTGGGATTGCCGGGCTTCGCCATTCTGTGCCGCGCCGCCCGATAGGCCCTTGCACCGACCCTTGCGGACGGCCATCCTGCCCATCGGAGAATAGACGGGGGACGGCGATGCGGTGGTTGGCGGCAACGGGATTGATCGCACTGGCCATGCCGGCCCTGGCCCAGCAGGCGACGCCGCCGATTGCCGCCAAGAAGCCCTATCAGGTCCCCTCGCCCAACGGCACGCGCGAGGACGACTATTACTGGCTGCGCGACGACACGCGGAAAAATCCGGAGATGCTCGCCTATCTGAATGCCGAGAACGCCTATGCCGATACGCAGCTGGCGTCGCTCAAGCCGCTTCAGGCGCGGCTCTATGACGAGACGGTCGCGCATATCAAACAGGACGACAGCAGCGTCCCGTACGGCAAGAACGGATATTGGTATTCGTCGCGCTTCGCGACGGGCGCCGACTATCCGCTGATCGAGCGCCGTGCAGGGTCCGCGACCGCGCCTGCGCAAATCCTGTTCGACCAGCCCGCCATGGCCAAGGGCCATAATTTCTTCGCCCTGTCCGACTGGTCGGTCAGCCCGGACAACACGCTCGTCGCCTGGGCCGAGGACACGGTCGGCCGGCGGCAATATGTGCTGCGGGTCAAGGATATCGCGACCGGCCGGGTGCTGGAGGACAGCATCGCCAATATCGAGCCCAATGTGGTGTGGGCCGCCGACAACCGCACCATCCTCTATATCGCCAAGGACCCGGTGACGCTGCGCGGCTACCGGGTGATGGCGCATGTGCTCGGCACGCCGGTCAGCGCCGACCGGATGCTGTACGAGGAGAAGGACGACACGTTCAACATGGGGGTCGGGCGGACGACCGATGACCGCTATATCTGCATCAGCGTCCAGAGCACGGTCAGCGACGAGCAACGCTGCGCCCCCGCGACCCAGCCGACCGCCTTCGCGGTCATCGCCCCGCGCGAGCGTGAATTCCGCTACGGCGCCGACCATCTCGGGGGCCGCTGGATCATCCGCACCAATAGGGGGGCCAAGAATTACAAGCTGGCGACGCTCGCCGATGCCGATGCGGCCAAGGGCGTTGCCGCCTGGCGCGATCTGGTGCCCGGCAGCGACACGGTTTTCATCGAGGATTTCAAGCCCTTCAACGGCTTCGTCGCCATCGACCAGCGCGAGGGCGGCAACCGGATGATCCGCCTGCTGACCGACGCGGGCAAGTCCATTCCCGTCAAGGCGGACGAGCCCGCCTATCGCATGGGCCTGTCCACCAACGAAGAGCCGGACACGGCCTGGGTCCGCTATACCTATGGCTCGCTGGTCACGCCGACCACGACCTATGAGATCAACGCCCGCACCGGCGAGCGGCGCACGCTGAAGGTCACGCCGGTGCCCGGCTATGATCCCGCGCTCTACGTGACCGAACGGCTCTGGGCTCCGGCGCGCGACGGGACGCGCATCCCCGTCTCGATCGTGTACCGCAAGGGCGTCAAGCGCGACGGCACCGCGCCGCTCTTCCAATATGCCTATGGCAGCTATGGCATCTCGACCGATCCGTCGGTCGATGCGGGGCGGATCGGGCTGCTCGACCGGGGCGTGGTCTATGCGATCGCGCATATCCGGGGTGGGCAGGAAATGGGGCGCGGCTGGTATGATGACGGCCATCTGCTCCACAAGAAGAACAGCTTTACCGACTTCATCGACGTCACCCGCTACCTCGTCGCGCAGAAATATGCCGCGCCCGGCCGGGTGGCGGCGATGGGCGGCAGTGCGGGCGGGCTGCTGATGGGTGGCGTCGCGAACATGGCGCCGCAGGATTACAAGGTCATCATCGCGCAGGTGCCTTTCGTCGATGTGGTGACGACGATGCTCGACGCCTCGATCCCGCTGACGACCTTCGAATATGACGAATGGGGCAATCCGGCGAACAAGCCCTATTACGACTATATGCTCAGCTATTCGCCCTACGACAATGTCGCGGCCAAGGCGTATCCGGCGCTCTATGTCGGCACCGGCCTGTGGGACAGCCAGGTGCAATATTACGAGCCCGCCAAATGGGTCGCCAAGCTGCGCGAGCGGAAGACAGATACCAACCCGCTGATCTTCCGGGTGAATATGGAGGCCGGGCATGGCGGCAAGTCCGGCCGCTTCGAGCGAATCCGGCAGAATGCCGAGTGGCAGGCGTTCATGTTGTCGCAGTTGGGGGTTGCGGGGGAGTAAGTCTCGGAGGTGCGGCCTAAGCCGCCTGCCCTCCCCCAACCCCTGTCTCTTATACACATCTCCGAGCCCACGAGACCGTACTAGATCTCGTATGCCGTCTTCTGCTTGAAAAA
>NZ_CAJXWX010000023.1 GCF_913062585.1 uncultured Sphingomonas sp.
CGCCCGCGCCCTCGTCAAAGGCGACAAGCATCCCCGCTACCGGCGCCACCGCAAGGCGGCCTGCCGAACACGCTTACGACGATGCAATGGATGACTGATATGGTATAACACCGCAAATGGCGCCTTCGTTTCAGGGGGACAAGACACCGATGCTACCGAATCTCATCCTGCTGGCGGTTGCCGCAGGACCGACTGCCGTACCGCCCGAGCCTGCCACGTCGCCATCGACGATCGTGGTCGAAGGACAGCGGGATCATTCCTCCACTGTCCAGCAACTGTCGAGCGCTTCGGGCGCCACGGTCGACGGTGTGGAATTCGACCGGCGCAAGGCACCGACGCTGGGCGAGACGCTGGCGCGGGTACCGGGCATACAGAATGACTATTTCGGACCGGCGGTGGGGCGTCCGACGATCCGGGGGCAGACCGGCGGCCGGGTCGCGGTCCTGATCGACGGCCTGCCGACGCAGGACGCATCGGGCCTGGGCGCGGAGCATGCCGCGGCGGTCGAACCATTCCTTGCCGACCGGATCGAAGTGCTCAAGGGCAGCGCGGCGATACCCTATGGCGGTGGGGCGATCAGTGGCGCGGTGAATGTGGTCGATGGTCGCATCCCCACGCAGCGCCATGACGGCGCGCCAACGGGGCGGGCCGAAGTCCGCACCGGCGACAATGTCGGCGTGACGGCCATGGCGCGCCTCGATGGCGGTCGCGGCGCATTCGCGTGGCACCTCGACGGACTCTATCGCTATCAGGGGGATCAGGCGATACCGGGCCGGGCGAAGGCCGACGCATGCCGGATCTGGTCGTCGCTTGTATCGGACGTCCCGCTCCAGGCCTTGTGCCAGGTCCGATTGGCGCGACCGACCTATGCCTATGATCCCGCCATCAAGCGCTATGTCGATGCGACGCCGCTCTCGGGACAGATCATCACGAACTTCGACCCCATGGGCGATGCCGATGGACGCCTGCCCAACAGCGCGCTCCGCACGACGGCGGTCACGGCGGGTGGCAGCATCATCGTCGATGGCGGCTTTCTGGGCCTGTCGATCAGCCGCTACGACAACAGCTATGGCGTGCCCGGCTCACCCTCATCACCGCATCGCGAACCGGCGCCAGCCCGATCGGCGTGACCGTGGGGCAGACGCGCTTCGATCTGAAGGGCGCGCTGTACGATCCGCTACCCGGTATCGCGGCGGTGACGCTGCGCGCGGCGCATGTCCGGTCGCGCGACCGCGAACGCCTGCCCGATCGCGACTGGAGCCGGTTCGACGGCCATGGCGAGGAGATGCGGGTCGAGATCACCCACCGTCCGCTCGGCCCCCTCAGCGGAACGATCGGCGGGCAGATCGCCGATCGCAGCCTGCGCACCGCCGAGACGACCTCTTATCTGCCCAGCGTCGCCACGGCAGAGCGGTCGGCGTTTCTGGCCGAACGGCTGGTGCTGGCACCGCTGACGCTCAGCGGGGGCATCCGCTATGACGCGGTGCGCTACGACCTTGACGAAGCCAGCGTGCGCGCCGGTCGGGGACAAGGTGCGGCCTATGTGCGCGATACCGAATTCCATCTGCTGAGCGGGGATGTCGGCGCGCGCCTGTCGCTGTTCCGATCGCTCTATCTGCGGGGGCGCTGGTCGCATGCCGAGCGGGCGCCGGGGATCAACGAACTCTACGCCAACGGCAACCATTTCTCGATCCTAACCGAGGAGCAGGGCGACGCCCGGTTGCGCAAGGAGCGCGCCGAGACGGTCGAAGTCGGCGGCGGGATCGACACATCCTGGCTGTCGGCCTCGGTGTCCGCCTACAGCACCAGGTTCGTGGACTATATCTATCTCGGCAATACCGGCGTGTCGCGGACCCTGCCGGTACGCGAATGGCGCCAGGGCGATACGCATTTTCGCGGTATCGAGGGTGAGGCGACGCTCCGGGCGACGACGCGGCTCGGGCAATTCGCGCTGCACGGCTTCGGCGATTACGTGCAGGTCCGCCCGATCTTCACCCTGCCCGACGGGTATAGCCCGTTCGACAGCGGTTCGACGGCTGCCTTGGACCGACAATATTATCGGCAACGGCTCGACGGGGATTACCTGCCCCGCACGCCGATGTCGCGTTACGGCGGTGATCTCGGTTGGGAAAATGGTGCGTTGCGCGCGTCGATCGGCGCGGTGCGCTATCTGCGGCAGGCCGATGTGGCGAAGGGCGAGCCGATCTCGAACGGCTTCACGCTGGTCGACGCCCATGCCGCCTATCGCTTTGGCGCGGCGGCTCGTTACGAGGCGTTTGTCGATGTCGCCAATCTGACGGACGCAGAGGCGCGGGTGCACAATTCCTTCCTCCGGCTACGGGCACCTTTGCCCGGACGGGCGGTGGCGGTGGGCCTGCGCGCGGCGTTCTGACGCCGACCCACCCGTCGCGCCGCCTGCTGATGCGGCCGGGGGACAGCCCCCGGCCGCACAGTGTCAGAACTTGAAGCCCAGCCGGGCATAGCCGAACTGGCCCGGAAGGTCGTAGGTGGTCGGGTCGAACCCGCCACAGCTCAGGCAGTCGGGCGCCCGCTGGCCTAGGATATTGTTGACGCCCATGGTCAGGGTCAGCCGCTGCGACAACCAGGGCAGCGTCCAGCCGACCTGCGCATCCAGATATAGGATCGGCTTCATCTCGCGATTGTCATAGGCGGGCTCGACGACCTTGCCGATATAGCGGCCGGTCAGCGAGGCGAGGAACGTCTCGCTCGACCAGTCGATCGTCGCGGTGCTCTTGAAGCGCGGATAGGCCTGGTCGCCGCGTTCGGTGCCCTGGCGCGCCAGCGTGCTGCTGCCCGTCGCGGTCGGCAGCGTCGTCGAATATTCGAACAGGACGTTGCTCGCCCAGTTCAGGCCGAACGTTCCCGCCCCCACGCGCGGGCTGCGATAGAGGAGGGTGATGTCCAGCCCTTCGCTCTTCAGCGAGGCGATGTTCTGGAGCAGGCCGCGAATCTGGGTGATCTGGCCGCTGCCCGTCGCCGAGCGGGTGATCGCGCCGCAGCTGACCGCATCGCGCTGGTTGATGCAATTGGCCAGCAGCACGTCCGCCCCGACCGAGGCGATCGCGTCGTCCACCTTGATCGTATAATAATCCACCTCCAGGCTCAGCTGGCTGGCGAACCCGGCCTCGCGCGCCCAGCTCGGGCTATAGACGCCGCCCAGCACCCAGCTTTCCGACTTTTCGGGCTTCAGGGCGCGGTTGCCGCCGGTCAGGATCGGCAGCTGCAACCCGTTCTGGACGTAATTGACCGGCACGCCCAGCGCGACGCAATTCTGTCGCACCGTGCTGTTGGCGGGCAGGCTGGCCAGGCCGGAACAGGGGTCGATGACGTTGCCGTCGAAGCGCGACGGCGTGCCGAACAGCTCGCCGATGCTGGGTGCGCGGAACCCTTGCGCCCAGGTGCCGCGCAGGCGCAGGTCCTCGAACGGTTTCCAGCTGAGCCCACCCTTCATGACGGTACGGTTGCCGCTGGTCGAATAGTCCGAATAGCGTGCCGCGAACGATCCCTCGAGCAGGCGGAAGAAGGGTACGTTCTTGAGCACCGGGATGCTGAGTTCGCCGTAGACCTCGTTCACGTCGAACCGGCCCGCGCTGGGCTGTGCGGGAATGTCCGAGCCCAGGCCCGCCGCGACGATCGCGTCGGGCTGGAACGCGCCCGTCTGGCGTCGGAACTCATAGCCGGTGGCCAGGCCGAGCGGTCCTGCGGGCAGCTGGAACAGGGTGCCGGTCAGGTTCAGCGTCGCGTCCGCCATGGTCTGTTCGGACCGGTCGCGCTGGGTGAAGGTGACATAGTTGATCATCGCCGGGGTGATCGACCCGGCCCCGCCGAAGATGTTGAACGGCACGCACGCGCCGGTGCAGTTCGCCACCGGGCCGAGCGCCTGGGCGAGATTGGCGGCGTTCACATTGCCATGCGCGACCTGCTTGGCATGGTTTTCGGCATAGATCAGGTTGGCGTCCCAGTACCAGGTGCCCTCGCCGAGCGCGAACTGGCCGTCCAGCGTGCCGGACATGTACATGGTGTCGACGCGCTGGCTGTAATGGCGCGGGCCATTTTCGACGAAGCGCCGCCCGATAAAGCCGTAATTGGCGGGCGTGCCGTTATTGCCCGCGCTGAGCGTCGCGCCGAACGGGTTGAACGGATTGGTGCGGTCGATCGAGATGGTGTCGAGCAGATTGCCGTTGCCGGCATCGGGTCCGACGAACAGCGGCAGCGGCGCGGCCTGATTGTCCGAGGTGCGGCGGTTGTAGATGATCTTGGTGCTCAGCCGCACATTGTCGGCCAGCTCGCCGGTGAAGTTGACGAACGCGCCGAACCGCTCCTGCGGCGTCAGCAGATAGTTGTACGGGCGGAAATTGAAGCGATCGGCGACGGTGAACGCCTTGAAGTCGCTGTTCGCGCCGGTCGGGTCCGAGGGATCGAAGCGCGGCCGGGTCAGCGGGTTGCTCTTCAGCGTCAGGTTCATCGCCGCGCCCGTGACCGGGTTGTTGATGATGAACCGGCCATTGGGCGTGCCCGAGCTGCAGCTGGTGGTGCAGGCGGTCGCACCCGGATCGGGGAAGGCATAATAGGGGCGGTCGCCCGCGAAGACCGAACCCTGATTGATATAGTTCGCGCCCGCCACGATCGAGACGCGGCCGTCCTGCGTCCGATGGCCCCAGCTGAGCTGGTAATTCTGGGTAACGCCGTCGCCCTTGTCATAGCCGCCGAGCTGGGCGGTGGCGAGGAAGCCGTTCTGGCGCTTCTTGGTGATGATGTTGACGACGCCCGCGATCGCGTCCGAGCCATAGATGGTGGAGGCACCGTCGCGCAGCACGTCGACGCGCTCGATCATGCCGTCGGGAATGGCGTTCAGGTCGACCGCGCCGGGAATGCCGCTGGCCGCGCTGCCGTTAATGAAGCGCAGGCCGTCGACCAGCACCAGGGTGCGGCGGCTGCCCAGATAGCGAAGGTCGATCTCGGCCGATCCGGCGCCCACGCCGCCGCCATCGGGCGGATTGCCGTTATTGCCCGAACGGTTGAAGCGCGAATTGAGCCCGCCCGCGGCGCCCGGCAACCTTTGGAGCACGTCGCCGATCGAGGAAAGGCCGGTGCGCGCGATATCGGCGCTGTCGATCGCGGTCAGCGGCGCGGTCTGATCCAGCGGATTGCGGCGGATGCGGGATCCGGTCACCACGA
This sequence comes from uncultured Sphingomonas sp., assembly GCF_913062585.1. Taxonomy (GTDB): domain Bacteria; phylum Pseudomonadota; class Alphaproteobacteria; order Sphingomonadales; family Sphingomonadaceae; genus Sphingomonas. The sequence continues at coordinate 5,200 of NZ_CAJXWX010000023.1, forward strand.
TGGTGTCGCCGGTCGTGTTCGAATCGTCGCCGACCGTGGTTCCGGCCGTACCGGTGGCGTTCGTCTGCTCGGCCTGCTGTGCCTGCGCCTGCACCGCCAGCATGAGCGTGCTGACGGCCACGCCGGTCAGCGCCCATCGCCGCATAAGGCCTGGTGAATATGCCATGATCTTCCCCCGTTTGCTGTCTGCCTGGACTCCCGTTCCTGCTGCTGACCTGGGCGACCTCTATCGGGTCGTCCCGAACTTCCACCGGGGACGGGTGGCGCGGCGCTGTCCCCTTCGCCTGACGCGCCGCACCAACGCCCATACCGGCCCTATTCGGTATACGGTATCAGCGACGAGTAATTGTCAATATGCCGCATGGAGAGGCGACCGAGCATTCGGGCCGCTGGTCTCAGTGCCGGCCTTTCCGGCGTCGGGCCCGGCGGATATTCGACCGGGTCCGCCAAAAGGCGTAGACCGACAGGCTGCCGAGCAGGGCCATGGCAATGCCCGACAGGCTTATCGCGAGTTTCCAGACCAAGCCGCCGGTCTTCGCCGCATGAACCGGGTACAGTTTCTCGCGAATCGAGGCGGCGGTGCCGCGCGTCGCCGGGTCGGCCACGCCGACCACGCGCAGCGTTGCCGGATCAACATAGAGGAAGGTCCGCCCGTTCGGCGTCCATTCAAAGGGCTGGCGAAGGCGCAAGGTGATCGGCTGACCGGCCTTGCGCGGCCATTGCAGGCGGCGAATTTCGGCGCCGGGAAACCGGGTGGCGGCATAGCGGAAGAGCGGCGTCACATCCCGGGGAGGCCCTTCGGCCCGAATGGCCGCGAGCTTGGGCGGGCGGGGCGCCGTCTCGGCAAGCCATGATCCGCCCAGCGCCGGAAAGACCATCAGTACCCCGGTCAGCAGCGACACGAGCAGCAAGGGCGCGGCCCCCACCCCCAGGTCGCGATGGTGATGCACGATCGCGCCCGGCTTCATCGAGGCGGGCCAGAGCCGCAGCCGGAAGCGGGTACGGGTTCGCCACCACAGGATGATGCCGGTCGCCACGAAGACCAGGCCGACCAGCCCCGCCACACCGGTGATCGCCTCGCCCATATCGCCAAGCAGCAGATGGTGATGAAGGTCGAACAGCCAGAGTTCCGGCCGCTGCCAGGATGTGGACCAGCGCGCGACGGTCTCGCCCGCCTGGCTGATATAGGCGCCGCTGCCATCGGCGAAGACGAGCTGATGCACGCCCAGGCCGTCGCCGGCAAAGGTGATGCGATCGACCGGTTGCGGGCCGTCCGCCAGCCGATCGGCGATCCGCGCGAGGATCGCCGGGTCGGCGCGGACGGGATCGCCCGCATGGGGCACGAAGGTGAGCTGGTTCCGCCAGACCAGCAGCGCGCCGCTCACCCCGATCAGCGCGAGCAGCAGGCCGCCGATCGCGCCGACCCAGCGATGCAGCAGCGACAGCAGCCGCATCAGAACCCGGCTTGCCAGCTCAGCGTAAAGTTGCGGCCCCGGCCGGTATAGAAGCGGGCATTGTCGGTCGGCCCCTGGGTATCGCTGTAATAGGTCACATAATCGGTATTACCGAGATTCTGCACGCTCAGCATTACGCGGCCTCCCGACACGTCATAGGCGATATAGGCGTCGAACAGCCGGTAGCCGACGAAATCATTGGCGATCGGCTGTCCCTGGAAGCGGCGCGACAGATAATAGCGGCCCTGCACGCGCGCGCTGAAGCGTCCGCGATTATAGTCGAGATTGAGGTTGAGCCGGTCGGGCGAGATATTGGCCCCGTCCAGGTCGGCGTCCATGATCCCGTCCCCGTTGGTGTCCGTGCGGCCGGTGACATGGCTGAAGCCGGTGCCGACCTTCAGGCCCGGCAGCGGGGTACGGACGGCTAGGTTCAGCTCGAGGCCGCTAATGTCGATCGGCTGGCGCGAGACGTTGAAAAAGCCGTCGCTGTTGCGCACCAGAAGCTGGCCCAGATCGCTGGACGACCAGTAATAGGTGGCGCTGGCTTCCAGCGGGCCCCGGTTCACTTCCACTCCGATCTCGCGATTGTTCGAGATGACCGGGGTCAGATCGAGGAAATTGGCGATCCGGATGTTGGGCTGGCTGATGCCGCGCAGGACGCGCCCGATATCCGCAATCGTATAGCCCTCGGCATAGCTGCCATAGGCGCGGATGCCCTTGACCGGCTCGAACACGACACCGCCATTCCACAGCGCCCGACGGAAGGAAGGCTTGCCGCCGATCACCGCGCGCGAGCCCGAGGTGGCCAGCGTGGTATAGTCGGGGATGTCGAGCTGTACATTCTCGTACCGGACACCGCCGGCCAGCCGGACCAGGCCGTCGAACAGCTTCAGATTGGCCTGCCCGAACGGCGCCAGGCTGCGGAAATCGGTCTGCGGAACCCAGGCTCGCCCGGTCTGCACCAGTTCCTGCCGCGTGCGGTCGAACAGCGCGTCGAACCCGGCGGTCAGCGTCAGCGCCTCCAGGCCCGGCACGGCGCGCTCATAGCTGATCTTGCCGCCCAGTTTCCGGGACACGTTGCGCGACTGGTCGAACAGCGTGCCGACAGGTGCGATCCGGGCGTCCTGGAAGGTCGCGATGATCCCGCCGCCAAAGGTGTCGCTGGTGCGATTATAGAAACCCTGCAGCGTGAAGGCGCCCCCGGCCAGATCGCCATCGGTCAGCGAGGCCGAGACCATCTGGGCAAGGCCGGTCGACGGCTGCCCCGGTGACGTGCCCGGACGGCTGGTCGCGGGAATGCCGAGCGTCCGGTTGCCGTCCACCGGGACATAATGATTATTGCCCTCCAGCCGGAAGCGGTTGGCGATCACCTCGAACCGGGCGGTGTCGGACAGATCGACTCCGACCCGGCCGAAAAAGGACAGGCTGTCGGTATCCTGGATCTCGCTCTGGTTGCCGTCCAGGCCGATGCGGCGGTCCCGCCCGTCGAGAAAGACCCCGCGCCGCTCGAAGGCGACGCCGCCGGTGGCATCGAACCGACCGCTGCGAAGGCTGACCAGCCCGGCGACCTTGCCGCCGAGCGACGCGCCGGAGAAATCATTGCCGCTATTGCCCTGAATCAGGGTGCGTCCGCTCCAGCCATTTTCCTTGGGCGCCTGGACCGTGACCTGGTTGACCACGCCGCCGGTCGCACCGATGCCCTGCAGGGCGTTGGAGCCATAGATCACCTCGACCCGGTCGATGAAGAAGGGGTCGATCGTATAGCCGTCGCGCGCGCCGTCGCGGATCGGCGTCGTCTGCGGAATGCCGTTGATCGCATAAAGCGGCGAGCGGCCGCGAAGCGTCTCGCCAAAGCCGGTGATCTTCTCCCGCGTGGGCGAAAAGGCGGGCAGGAGCGCGGACACCGCATCGACCACCGATCCGGACACGGCGACCTGACGCGACAGGGTCTCGCGGTCGATCACATCGACCGTCAGGGGCAGCGCGCTGGCGGGAAGGATCGTCCGCGCGGCCGTCACGACGACGTCTTCCCGCTTGGCGTCCCCGGCCTCGTCGCGGGTCTGGCTGTCCTGCGCGCTGGCGCTGCCCGTCCACAGGGTGGCGGCGGCGATCATACCGATTGCGATCTTCATGGTCTTCCCCTTCGGCGGGGCGCATAGAAGGTAGACGCTGTTTTTGCAACAGGCTCGCATTAGCGTTTGCGGGATGCTGCGAATCCTGTCGTGGATCGGTATGAACCGAACGGGCGCGAATCGCCTAGCTGCCCATTTCGGGCAGTGGCGAAAAGTTAAGGCAAGGCCGCAAAAAGACCCGATCTGGCAGGCCCGTGCTTCGATTCAGATTCCTCGATACGCGCCGCCTTCATGACGGGAAAGCGAGCCTTTTCGTCGTCGGCGATGCGACCGGGTTGATCATGGCCGGGGATCTTAACCAAAGGCTTTTACCAACTGCGTTAGCGGCGTGTTTAACGTATGTTTATAAATGCCGCGTCTTGGAGGAGAGATGCGTTTTTTGACCTGTCTGACGCATGACCATGATCTGCGTCTGGTGCTGTTGGCTGCGGCATTCTGTCTGATCGGCTCGGTCGTCACGATACGGCTTATCCAGCGGATGCAGTCGGCCGATCCCGGAACCCATCTGGCCTGGGTGTTCATGGGTGGCGTATCGACCGGCGCGACCATCTGGTGCACGCATTTCATCGCGATGATCGCGTATCAGCCGGGGATGGCGGTCGCCTATGACCCGCTCATCACCGGTCTGTCCCTGCTTATCGCCATTATGGGCAGTTCGGTCGCGCTGGCCCTGGCGGTCCGGCCCCGGGCGTCCGCGCCGGCGCTGGGGGGCGCGCTCTTCGGCCTGGCGGTCACCGCCATGCACTATACCGGCATGATGGCCTTTGCGGCCAAGGGGTTGATCCAATGGTCGACCGCCTATGTCGCGGCATCGGTCCTGTTCGCCATGATCTTTGGCGCGATGGCCTTTGTTCGCGCCTTGTCGAGCGGCGAGCAGGGCGATGTGTGGTCCGCGACCACGCTGATGGTGACGAGCATCGTCCTGCTTCACTTCACCGGCATGGCCGCGCTGGCGATCGTGCCCCTGTCGCCGGAACTGGGGCAGCCGGACAGCCATAGCGCGACGATGATCATGGCATGGGCGGTCGCGGGGGTCGGCATGCTGGTGCTCGGCACGGGCTTTTCCACCTATGTCCTGGACATCTCCGCGCGCGTCACGTCGCAGCGCCGCCTGGCACGGGTGATGGAGGGCAGCGTCGACGCCATGATCGTTGCGAAGGACGGTGCGATCGTCGCCGCGAACGGCGCCTTTGGCGAGCTTCTGGGCATCGACGACGATGTCGTGGGCCAGTCGCTCGGCCGCTGGGTGCGGGACATCGCCGCGATCGAGCCGGGTGCCCTGGCCCAGCGCACGCTCCAGGCCCCCGACGGCACCGCCATACCGGTCGAGATCGCCTTGCAGGTCGACCGCGAGCACGACACCGCCTATATGATCTATGCGCTTCGCGACGTGCGCCAGCGGCTGGCCCAGGAGCGTCGCATCGCGCATCTCGCGCGCAACGACAGCCTGACCGGACTGCCCAACCGCGCATCCTTCCTGGAATGGTCCCATCGCCAGACCGCGCCCGACGGGCCCGGCCAGCGCCTGGCGCTGCTGTCGATCGACCTCGATCGCTTCAAGGACGTCAACGACACGCACGGCCATGCCGCCGGCGATCATCTGCTGACGATCATCGGAACGCGCATGAAGCAGTTGCTGCGCCCCGGCGAGTTCATCGCCCGTCTGGGCGGGGACGAGTTCGTGGCGTTGATCCCCATCGTCGAGCATGAAGAGGCGATCGACCTGATCGACCGCCTGCGCGGCGCGATCACCCAGCCGGTCGATTACGATCACTCGTCGCTGAGTTGCGGCATGAGTGTCGGCGTCGCGCTCTGGCCGCAGGATGCCGGGGAGATATCGGCGCTGATCAACAATGCCGACCTGGCCATGTACCGGGCCAAATCGAGCATCGCGACCGACTTCTGCTTCTATGAGGAGGATATGGACCAGGCGGTCCGCGCCCGCCGTCGGATCGCGACCGAATTGCGCGACGCGCTGGACCAGGAGCAGTTCGCGCTCCACTGGCAGGTGCAGACATCGGTCGAGACCGGCGCGATCACCGGTTACGAGGCGCTGCTGCGCTGGACCAAGCCCGACGGTACCCGGGTTTCGCCGTTCGAGTTCATCGGGATCGCCGAGCAGACCGGCCTGATCCTGCCGATCGGCGAATGGGTGCTTCGACGGGCCTGCCAGGAAGCGGCGGCCTGGCCGGAGCCGTGGAAGATCGCGGTGAACCTGTCGCCGGTCCAGCTCGGCCATGTCGATCTGCCCCGGCTGGTCCATCAGATCCTGGTCGAGACCGGCATCGCGCCCACTCGGCTGGAACTGGAGATCACCGAGTCCGCGATGATTTCGGACCCCGAGCGTACGACGCATGTGCTGCGCCAGTTGAAGGCGCTCGGCGTGTCGATCGCGATGGATGATTTCGGCACCGGCTATTCGTCGCTGTCGACGCTGCGCTCCTTCCCCTTCGACAAGATCAAGCTCGACCGCTCGTTCATGACCGAACTGGACATTGCGCCGCAATCGGCCGCGATCATCCGGGCGGTGCTGGCGCTGGGCGAAAGCCTGTCGATCCCGATCCTGGCCGAGGGGGTCGAGACCACCGCGCAGCTCGACTTTCTCCGGGCCGAGGGCTGCAACGAGGCGCAGGGGTATCTGCTCGGCCGCCCCGGGCTGATCGACGTGGATGGGAGGGTCGTGGATCCCGGCGGCGCCCGGTGTGCCGCCTGACGGGGTTCCCAACCCGCGCGCACCATGATCTGATGGCAGGATAAAAGCCGGGAGCGACCTGCAGCATGAAGATGATCGGCCTGATCGGCGGAATGAGCTGGGAAAGTTCGGCCGAATATTACCGCATCATCAACCAGCGGGTGCGGGACCGGGTGGGGCCGACCGCATCGGCCCCCTGCCTCTTATGGTCGTTCGACTTCGCCGAGATCGAGGCGTTGCAGCACCGGGGCGACTGGGCGGGGCTGACGGCGCGGATGGTCGATGCGGCACGGCGGCTGGAGGCGGGCGGGGCGGAGGTGCTGCTGATCTGCACCAACACCATGCACCGCATGGCCGATGACGTTCAGGCGGCCGTGGGCGTGCCTTTGCTCCATATCGCCGATCCCACGGCGGAGCGGATCAAGGCCGCCGGTTTCGGCAGGGTCGGGTTGCTCGGCACCGCCTTCACGATGGAGCATGGCTTCTACAAGGGGCGGCTGGCCGACCGCCACGGGCTGGACGTCATCGTCCCCGGGCAAGAGGATCGGGCCACCGTCCATCGCATCATCTATGAGGAACTGGTCGCGGGAAAGGTCCTGCCCGCCTCGCGCGATGCGTACCGGGCGATCATCGCCCGCCTGGTCGAGGATGGCGCGCAAGCGGTGATCCTGGGCTGTACCGAGATCATGCTGCTGGTCCGACCCGAGGACAGTCCGGTGCCGATCTTCGACACGACCGCGCTCCACGCCGCCGCGGCGATGGAATGGGCGCTGAGCGGGTGATAGACCGCTCGAGGGATCAGAAATATTTGAGCCAGCCGATATCCCGGCGGCGCGCCTTCAGTTCGGCGAACCAGCGCGTGGGCAGATAGAGCGGGACGATCAGCGCGATCCACAAAAGCCAGACGGCGGGGATGGAGGGCAGGCCGAAGACCGATCCGTGATTGGCGCCCCACAGGCCGAGGCACAGCAGATAGAACCCGCGCAGCACATAGAGGTGGAACAGGTAGAAGAACATCGGCGCCCCGCCCAGCACCGCCAGCCAACCGACCGGCCGCGCGCCGGCGATCCCCTCGAACCACGCCAGCAGCAGCAGCCCGACTCCCAGTGTCGACAACAGGAACAGCAGCGACGGCGGATATTTGGTCAGTGCCAGGAAGCTCATGGCCGAACGGAGGGGCGATCCCGGCACCACGAACCATGGCGCGTCGCCATAGATGTTGAGCACGCGCAGCATGACGAACGCGATCAGCATCGCCGATCCCGCCCGCACCAGCCGCCGACGGCGCATCGCGGCGTCGCCCGACACGAACCAGGGACCGGCCGCCCAGCCCAGGCAGATGACGCCGAACCAGGGCAGCACCGGATAGCTGAACCGCACGGGGAAGCCGCCGAAATGGACGATGTCGCGATCGTGCAGCAGCGCCCATGGCAGATGGAGGGGATGGCCGGCCGACACGGCGATCGGATCGAGCAGGTTATGGCCCGCCACGACGATCAGCCCGATCGCCGCGACCATGGCATGGGGCAGCCGGATCAGCGCCGCCAGCACGATCATGCTGAGCCCGATCGCCCAGATGACCTGCAGATACAGGATCGTCGGCGGAAACTGTGCCCGCCACACGAAATTGACCAGCGTGAGTTCGAGCAGCACCAGGAACGCGCCCCGTTTCAGCAGGAAGGCGCTGGTTTCCGCCCGGCTGTGCTTCTGGGCGTAGAGATAGGCGCTGAGCCCGGTCAGCGCGACGAAGACCGGCGCGCACACGGTGCTCGTCAGCCGGGTGAAGAAATAGACGGGCCCGGTGGTCAGCGCGTCGACGGGATCGCCGACGGGAACCCATAGCAGGAACGTCTCGCGCACATGGTCGAGCAGCATCAGCAGCATGACGAAGCCGCGTAGCGCATCGATGCTCGTCACCCGCGACGTCGCCCGGGCGAGGACGGTGGACGGCGTTTGGGCGAGGGTGGCGGGGCGGCCTGGCACCGTCGAGATGCTCGCCATAAGCGGGACTCCAGCAAGATGATCGCATCCGCCAATGACATGGAATAACATCACGTTCAACGCCGGAAGGACATGGTGCATTTCTACCCCGCGCCGCCGGTGATCGGTCCCGATGACTCCATCTCGGGGCGCATTGAGGCGATTTTGGTACAAGACTACCCAGGGCTACCTGCAAAAATACCAGGAACGGCTTAACCTATCATAGGTTTATGCGGCCTGATCGGTTGCATCTTCGCCGCCGGTCGCACGGGAGACACCGGGTGGCCAAGTCCGCCGCAAAGACTGGCGCAAGCATCGGCCTCACCCTTGTGGTGATGGCCTGCACGCCGCCGTCGACGCGGATCGCCACCGGGCTGGAGCGTTATGGCCTGGACAGCCAGCGTTCGACCTGTGTCGGCCAGCGGCTGGAGCGCAACCTGTCGCTCGGCCAGTTGCAGCAGCTGGGCAACGCCGCAGCGGCCTATCGCGGTGACGATCCGAACCCCGCGCAACTGAGCGTCGGCGACCTGATCCGGGTTGCTGGCGAGATCAAGGATCCGAAGGTCGCGCTGGAAGTCGGCAAGGCCGCCGCGGGATGCGGCATTGCGCCCTGATCCCCGCAATCTCTTCCTTCTTCATACGGAGACGAACGATGAACAAGCATGAACTGCATGGCAATGCGCGCCATCTGGGGGGCAAGGTGGAGAAGGCCGTCGGGGATCTGGTCGACAGCCGCGACTGGAAGGTGGCGGGCGTCACCGACCAGGTCGCGGGCAGCGCCGAGCATCTGTTCGGCCGCGCCCAGTCGGTTGCTGGGGAGGTGGCGGACGCGACCCCCAGCCTGATCGAGGAGGCACGCGAACGCATCGGCGACGCCACCGATCGCTCGGTCGCTGCCGCCCGTCGCGGCTCGGACAAGGCGCTGAAGGCGGTGCGCGCCAATAACGGCAATAACGGCGTTGTCTGGGCAGTCGTCGCGGCGCTGGGCGGCTATGCGCTCGCCGCGCTGCTCCACGGGCGCCGGGACTGAGTCCAACGCCTTGGCCCCCTCGCTCGCCACCTTGCGGGATACGCTCGACTTCCGGCACCTGCGACAGATCGTCGCGGGGCTGGACGAGGGCGTGATCCTGATCGATCCCGACCAGAGCCTGCTCTGGGCGAACGAGGCTGCGCTCCGGATGCACGGCGTCGAGCGTCTGGAGCAGCTCGGCCGGTCGGTGGACGAGTATCGCGACCGGTTCCGCCTGCGCTATCGCAACAACCATCGGCTGGAGGCCGACGACTATCCCGTCGAGCGGGTGGCGGCGGGCGAGTCCTTCTCCGAGGTCGTGGTCGAGGTGATGGTGGCGGGCGAGACGGCGCCGCGCTGGGTCCATCAGGTGCGCAGCCTGGTGCTCAATGACCGCGATGATGGCGCGCCGACGTGCGTCGTGCTCGTCATCCAGGACGTCACCACCCGCTATGAGGCGGAGGACCGGTTCGAACAGTCGTTCAACGCCAATCCCGCGCCCGCCGTCATCTGCCGCCTGGCCGACCTGCGCTTCGTCAAGGTCAACCAGGGTTTCGTCGAGATGACCGGCTATCCACGCGACCAGGTGCTGTGCCGGACCGTCTATGACATCAACGTGCTGCGCGGGGCCGAGCGCCAGGAACTGGCCAAGGAAAGGCTGGCCGAGGGGCGGACCATCCCGCAGATGGAGGCCGAGCTGACGCTGCCCGGCGGCGGCACCAAGCTGGTCATCGTCGCCGGCCAGCCGATCGACATGGGCGACCAGCCCTGCATGTTGTTCACCTTCGCCGATCTGGAACCGCGCCGAAAGGCCGAGTCCGCCCTGCGCCACAGCGAGGAGCGGTTCACCCGCACCTTCCAGATGGCGCCGGTGCCGATGGCGATCGGCGCGCGCGACGGGCATGTGCTGTGCGAGGCCAATGCCAGCTTCACCGCGCTGACCGGCTATGGCCCGGCGGAGATCGTCGGGCGGTCGCTGGCCGATGTCGGCCTGTGGGCCAATGACACGGCCCGGGCCGAGATCGAGGCGGCGATCAATGACGGCCGCGACCTGCGCGGGGTCGAGGCGCGGATCGTCGCCAAGGACGGCGGGTGCAGCGACTGTCAGGTGTCGACCGAGCTGATCACGCTGGGCGACGATAGCTGCGTCCTCTGGGCGTTCCAGGACATCACCCAGCGCAAGGCGACCGAGCTGGAGCTGGTCGAGGCGATCGACGCGGTGATGAAGGACACCAGCTGGTTCAGCCGCTCGATCATGGACAAACTCGCCCGGCTGCGCGCCCCGCAGGAGGATCTGGGCGGTGCGGGTCTCGACGACCTGACCGCGCGCGAGCGCGAGGTGCTGGGCCTGATCTGCCGCGGGCTGGACGACAAGAGCATCGCGCGGACGCTGGGCGTGTCGGGCAATACCGTGCGCAACCATGTCGCGCGCATCTATGCCAAGATCGGCGTGAGCCGTCGCACCGCCGCGGCCGCCTGGGCCCATGCCCGCGGTTTCGACGGCGAGGGCGTGGTCGGCCGCCGGGAGGTCGCCGCATGACCAGGAAGAATTCCGGAACTCCGATCGACCGCGTTCGCCACGCCCAGGGGGCGGCGCGCGAGACGATCGGCAAGCTCATCGGCGATGATGCCGAGATCCGTCAGGGGCGGAAACAACAGGAGGCCGCCGGTCGCAAGACGTCGACCGATGCCGCCCAAGAACCGAAAGAACAGGAGTGAATATGGCAACGCACGCAACCCCCGGCTTCGTACCGGCAGAGGAGGGCGCGATCCTGCGCACCGCCCGTCGCATATCCTGGGGCGCGATCTTCGCCGGTGTGGTGATCGCGGTCGCGGTCCAGCTGGTGATGGGCATATTGGGCACGGGCATCGGCCTGTCGATGGTCGATCCGGTTCAGGGATCGACGCCGGGGGCGACCGGCTTCGGCATCGGGGCCGGGCTCTACTGGCTGATCACCACGATCGTGTCGCTGGGTGCCGGCGGCTGTGCCGCGGCGCGCGTCTCGGGCGTGACCGAAAAGTTCGATGCGCTGGTCCACGGCCTGGTCGTGTGGGGCGTCACCCTGATCCTGACGCTGTATTTGCTGACCTCGGCGGTCGGCGGGATCATCGGCGGCGCGTTCCGCACCGTCGGTGCGGTCGCCAGCGCCGCCGGTTCGACCGTGGGTGCTGCTGCGCCGAAGGTGGCGCAGGTCGCGGGTGTCGACCAGAATGACGTGCAGGCCGAAGCGGCGAAATATCTGACCGAAACCCCCGCCGACCCGGCGCAGATGACGCCCGAGCAGGCGCAGAAGGAAATCGCCAAGCAGCTGCCTGCCATGGCGCGCGGCGGCGTGGACGGCGCACGGGCCGAGGCGCGGGTAGTCGATATCGTCGCCGCACAGCGCAAGATCAGCCGCGACCAGGCTCAGGCCCAGGTCAATCAGGCCAAGGCCGACTTCGTGAAGGCCAAGACCGACGCGGTCCAGACCGCCAAGACGGCCGCGGATGCGGCTGCCGGCGCGGCGTCCAAGACCTCCTTCATCCTGGTGCTCGCGCTGCTGGTCGGCGCCGGTGCCGCCGCCTTTGGCGCAACGTCGGCCACGCGCCGCCGCCTGCGCTGAGTAGCCGCGGCGGGCCGGCGTATCGGGCCCGCTGCACCCCTTTTTCCGAAAAGAGGAGATCGTCATGACCAGGAAGATCGCGCTGGGTGCCACCTTGTTGGCCGTGCTGACGCTGACGGCCTGCAACACCGTCGTCGGCGCGGGCCGCGACCTTCGCTCGGCAGGCTCGGCCATTTCCGATGCGTCGGGCCAGGAAAAGCCGAAGAGGTGAGGATCGGGGCAGGGACCAGGGGTTCCTGCCTCGTCTTTATTTGGCCCGATCGACGTTCAGGGTGGCCTATTCTTCCCTCGCCCCTCGCAGAGGGGAGAGGGTTGCGCAGACTTAGGCTTTGCGAAAGCAAAGGCTTAGTCGGAGCTGGGTGAGGGGTGGGCGCTCGCTGGGGGCGAGCGCGCGAGCCCTTCGGGCTCGCTCAACCCCTCACCCAAGCTGCGCTAGCCAGCAAAGCTGGCAAGCTCCGCTAACCCTCTCCCCTGTCCAGGGGAGAGGGATGAATGACCGAATTGAATGCCGATCCGGCCTAGAGCCGCACCCCCAGCCGCAACCCTGCACCGACATCGGGCGCGCCCTTGCTGACCCCGGCGCTGCCCTGCAGGCCCAGCGACAGGCGCTGCGACAGGGCGGTGTCCAGCCCGGCGCCGATCTCCTGCCGGTCGGCCACCTGGTCGCTGACCCGCGAGGCGTAATTATACGACACGCTGACCTCGCTCGCCTTGCCGATGCCGACCGCGACGCCGCCGCGCGCGCTGGTTACGTCGCGCAGACGATAGCCGTCGGGCTGGCCGACAAAGGTGTGGCCGATCGCGGCAAAGGGCGTGATCTTGCCGGGCACCGCGGCCTCCGCCACCACCGAATAATCCGCCTTGCCCGTGCCCAGTCCGCGCGAGGCCGATGCGGTGGGCAGCTTCGCGCTGCCGGTCAGGGCCAGCGCCAGATGATGGCGGCGCGGCGGTACGACCTGCACCGAGGCGCCGACGACTGCATCGCCCAGCCCGCTGCGCTTCACGCGCGTGGCGGGGCGGGTGGGGTCGACCAAGATGGGCAGGCCCAGCGGCCCGCCCGGCGCGACGACATTGCCCGGTGCGTCGACCTGCACATAGGGCAGCGCGGCGAACACCGTCACGCGTTTGTGCTTGGCGCGCAGCGACGCGGTGGAACTGGCGCTGCGCACCTCCTGGGTCGTGCCGTACTTGCCCGAGGCATAGTCCGCGCCCACCGAGGCCGTGACCTGCGCGGTTGCAGGGGCCGCCAGCATCAGCGTCAGGCCAGTCGCGGCGAAAAGCGTCTTCATACCCTTTGTCCCTCGGTATCGTGTTCGACGGGGCAACGGATGCGAAACGGGGTTTAATCCCGGGAAATTCCGCCCCGGCACGGGGAGGGCGCTATCGAAAGGGCGATACCCCTCCGTCGCGCTGCGCGCGCCACCGCCCCTTACCGGGGAGGAATGCAATGCTCGCCTTTCGCCCCCCGCCCCGGTATCGCCCGTGGCATGACCGCGCGCCCGTCCCCCGTCATCGCCTTTGGCGCCGCCGCGCTCGGCATTGCGATCTATTCGGTGATGGACACGCTGATGAAGCGGCTGTCGATCGACAGCGGCGCCTATAGCGCGGTGCTCTGGCGGTCCTGGGTCGGGGTCGCGATCACGGGCGCACTGTTCCTCGCCCAGCGCGGGCGCTGGCCGGGACGCCACGCGCTGACCCTGCATATCGCGCGCGGGGCGACCGGCGGCGCGTCGGTGCTGCTGTTCTTCTGGGGACTGGCACGCGTGCCCATGGCGCAGAGCATCGCGCTGACCTTTCTCGCGCCGCTGATCGCGCTGTTCCTGGCGGCCTTCGCGCTGGGCGAGACGATCCGGCGGGCGGCGATCCTGGGCTCGCTGGTGGCGGGGGCGGGGGTGTTGGTGATCGCGACCGGGGAGGTACAGGCGCAGGCCTCTACCCAGGTGGTGCTGGGGTCGCTCGCCATCCTGGCCGCCTCGATCCTCTACGCGGTCAGCCTGGTGCTGCTGCGGCGGCAGGCGCAGGTGGCGGGCCCGGCCGAAGTCGCGCTGTTCACCATGCTGGTGATCGCGGTGCTGATGACGCCCGCCGCGCCCTTCCTATCCGGCTGGCCCGCCGTGCAGCAATGGCCGAGCATCGTCATCGCCGCCGCGCTGGGCAGCCTGTCCGCGCTGCTCCTCGCCTGGGCCTATGCGCGGGCGGAGGCGCAAGTGCTGGCGCCGGTCGAATATACCGCCTTCGTCTGGGCGGCGTGCCTGGGCTATGCGGTGTTCGGCGAGCATGTGTCGCCCTTCACGCTGGTCGGGGCGGCGCTGATTATCGGGGGCTGCGTCGTCGCGGTCCGCCAGCCTGGCCCCGGGCCGCAGAGCGAGGCAGGATTATGAGCATCACCCTCCGCGCGGCCGCGCCCGCCGACACCGCTACCATATTGGGCTTCGTCCGCGAACTGGCCGCCTTCGAGCGCGAGCCCGATGCGGTGGTCGCCACCGTGCCGATGCTGGCCGAGGCCCTGTTCGGTACCCGTCCGGCGGCCGAAGCGGTGATCGCCGAGCGGGATGGAGAGCCGGTCGGCTTCGCGCTGTTCTTCGCCAATTTCTCGACCTGGACGGGACGGCAGGGCCTGTATCTGGAGGACCTGTATGTCACGCCCGCCGCACGCGGGGCCGGGGTGGGTAAGGCCTTGCTGATCCATCTGGCGGGCATCGCGCGCGATCGCGGCTGGGCACGGTTCGAATGGTCGGTGCTCGACTGGAATAGGCCCGCGGTGGAATTCTACCGCGCGATGGGGGCGCAGGCGATGGACGAATGGACCGTCCAGCGGGTGTCCGGCGCGGCGTTGGAGCGGCTGGCGGGGCGGTAGGTTTGAGGTTCGCACGGAGGCGCGGAGGTGTCTGGCTTCCGGGTGTGCCGCATTCATTTTCCCTCGGCGGATGAATCCGCATTGCGCTCTAGGTCGGCGGCGGGCGAGCCACCTCTGCATCTCAGTGCGAACCGATCGTCCGAGCCGCCGCACACCCCCGCTCCGTTCGGCCTGAGCGAAGTCGAAGGCCAAGGGATTCCTGTCGCCAAGCCGCGATGATGGACCGTGCGCTTCGACTTCGCTCAGCGTGAACGGAGGAGGGGGAGCGTATTCGGGGCGCGCGACGGGCAAACAAAAACGCCCCGGTGCGGGTGGCACCGGGGCGTTTCTCAAACCGAAACCGGAAAGGATCAGGCGCGGCCGGGCACGTCGTGGTCGTGCGGCTCTTCGCCCTTGGCCTTGGCCTCTTCATAGCGCTCGATCGCCTCGACGACGATGCGACGCGCTTCGTCACGGTCGCCCCAGGTGCCGATACGCACCCACTTCTTCTTCTCCAGATCCTTGTAATGGGTGAAGAAGTGCTCGATCTGCTGGAACACGATCTCGGGCAGGTCGTCGCGACCGCCGACATTCGAATAGTAAGGGAAGGTCGAGTCGACCGGCACGCAGACCAGCTTCTCGTCGCCGCCGGCTTCGTCTTCCAGGTTCAGGACGGCGATCGGGCGGGCGCGCACGACGCAGCCCGGAATGAACGGGGTGCGCGACACGACCAGCGCGTCCAGGGGGTCGCCATCGGGGCTCAGCGTGTGCGGCACGAAGCCGTAATTGGCCGGATAGCGCATCGGCGTGTGCAGGATGCGGTCGACGAACAGCGCGCCGGACGCCTTGTCGAACTCGTACTTCACGGGCTCGCCGCCGGTCGGCACTTCGATCACGACGTTGATGTCGTCGGGCGGGCTCTTGCCGACGGGAATGAGGTCGATGCGCATCGAATCGGTCTTTCTTGCCTAGAAGCCGGAAGAGTTCCGGTGAAAAAACAATGGCGGGCGCGATAGCGCAACCCGCCATGTCGTGTCGATAGATGTCGGTTGGAACGGGCTCAGCGTGCCGTCAGCAGACGGTCGAGGCCGGTCTCGCCGCTGCCCACCTTCTCCAGATGCGGGTAACGCGGGCCACCGGTATAGTTCAGCGTCACGTCGCGGAACACATCCTGGTTCTTTATCACCAACTTGACCGGCTTGTTCGGATCCTTTGCCGCCACGATCGCCGCCTTCAGCCGGTCGCCGGTATAGGCTTCGCCGTTCACCGCCTGAATCTGGGTGCCGACGTCGATCCCGGCCTTGAAGGCGGGGCTGTCCCAAATTGAGCTGGTCACGTCGCCGCCGTTCGACACGATCATGCCCAACGAATAGCTGACATTGGTGCTGCCCTTCTCGCCCTGCTTGAAGGTCGGGGTCGGCTGGTCGGTATAGACCAGCTTGTAGCCGTTCATGGCAAAGCCCTGGATCGGCGCGGGCTGGCCGGTCTCGGTGATCCGCTGGCGCAGGAAGCCCGCCCAGTCATAGGGCACGATCTTGTTCAGCGTGTCGGCGACATCCTGGAAGGTGTACGTCACCTCGCCCCAGTCGCCATTGCGGATGCCGAAGAACGCCTTGGCGAAATCGTCGATCGACTTGGTGCCGCCCGACTTCTGGCGGAGCATCGCATCGACCTCCATCCACACCATCAGGCCTTCGTTGTAATAATCCTCCGACCGCTGCCAGCTGGTCCAGCCCTTGGGCTTGCGGGACGAGATGACGGGATCGTTGGTGGTGTCGAGCAGATTGCGCCACTGCCGCGCGGGCGCGGTGTCGTAGATGGCGAGGATCGCGGCATATTGGTCCAGCGTATCCTGCTTGGACACCATGCCCGACCGCGCCTGGAGCACATAGCCCCAGAACTGGGTCTGCCCCTCATAGACCCATAGCAGCGAGTCGCGCATCGGTGTGCGGAAATCGGGCGTCCACAGGTCGGCGCCGCGCCGGAACTTGCCGTCCCAGCTATGGGTGAATTCGTGCGGCAACAGGTTGCGGCGCCCCGGCCCGGCATCCCATTCGGTGAAATAGCCCGGCGTCACGCCGTTTTCGGACGAGCGATGATGTTCCAGGCCGATGCCGCCCAGCTGGTCGCTGATCGACAGCAGGAACTCGTAACGGTCGAAATGATGCGCGCCGAAGGTCTTTTCGGCCTGCTCGACCAGGCGGCTATGTGCCGCGATCTGCTCGGGCTTGGCGTTCAGCTCGGCGGCGTTGTCGGCAAAGACGTTCAGGTCGACATTGGGCGTCAGCGGAAAGACCTTGCCGTACTTGCCCGCCAGCACGGGGGAGTCGACCAGGACCTCGTAATTGGTCGTGTCATAGGTGTAGGTCGATCCCGAGGCCTTGGCCGGGACCGCGCCCGCCGCCGTCCAGCCCGCGGGGAAGGTCGCGGTCATCTGGATCGGGATCTGGCGGGTATAATAGCCCGCCGGATACAGGCTGACCGAATTGGGCTGCAGCGAGATCATCGTCGGGGTGACGGCGATGCGGCCCTGGTCGGGCTTGGTCGCCGACAGGAACTGGAACTCCAGGTCGAGCGCCTTCGCGCCCGAGGGCACGTCGATATGGAAGGCGAAGACGTCCACCGGGTCGCGCGTCCAGGGCAGGATGCGGCCATTCGCCTTGATGACCAGGCCCGCGAGCTTCTCGATCTCGCCGCGTGGGGAGTGGGCGCCGGGCAGCCATTTGGGGAAGAGCAGCGCCATCGGCCCCGCCTTGGCGACGGGGATCGTCTCCTTCACGCGGAAGATGCCGCGTTGCGTGTCGGTGGCGTCGACGACCAGCTTGATCGTGCCCGGATAGGGCGTGTCGACCGCATCCGGAATGGTGTTGACGAAGGGTTCCTGCGCGGCCGGGGCCGAATTGCCCGGTGGAACCTGTGCGATAGCGGCGGCGGTGGAGGCGAGCAGCCCGGCGACGAACACGGAACGAAACGCGGTGAGGAGCATGGAGGGCCTTTTGCGGCGAAAGGAGAGGCGCGCAAGTTAGGCATCCGATAGGCCAGTCGTCCAGACCTTTCGCGGGCAACCCCGAACCGGCTCTACACCTCGGGCGTCGCGGTTTCGCTGTCCTGTCGGGCGCGTTGGCGGCGGCGCATCGTGCGCATGACGTCGTCGCCTTCGGTCCGTTGCCGGGCCGCGGTCGCAGGCGCGCGGAAGGACAGGACGGTCGTGCCGTCGGTGCCATATTGCGCCAGCGCGGCGACAAGGAACAGGATCGTGCTGACGATGCCGTCGCGCTCGAACAGGCCGGACTCGGTGACGTTGTGGCCGATGCAGAACAACAGCATCGCCGCGATCAGCCCGCCCTGGCCCGGCGCCAGCCGGTTGCTCGCCAGCAGCCGCGCGAGCGGCCAGGCGGCGACCGCCAGCACCATCAGGACGACGCCGGGCACACCCACCGCGACCAGCTGGTCCAGATAGCCCGAATGGCCCACCGTGATCTGGCGGACATAGCCGATGCCATATTGGAAGATCGGGCTGGTCGCGTCGATGTTCCAGAAGGATCCGAATCCCGCGCCCAGCATCGGGTGGTCGCTCGCATATTTCAGCAGCGCCGACCAGATCAGCCCCCGCCCGGTAAAGGCCGAGGGGTTGAGCACGGTGGTCACGAACATGTCCTGATAGGCGCTGGTCAGCCCCCCGATCACCGCGGTCGCCACCGCCAGGATCGGCATCAGATAGGCACGCAGCCGAAAATTGACCGTCTCGAACACATAGCCGCCGAGCACCGCCATGACCAACATGCCCATCGAGGTCTTGGATTGCGAACGATAGAGGAAATAGCCCGCCGCCAGCACGACGAACAGCCGCAGCAGGCCCGGCAGGCGCCGGGCGTCGAACAGGAACATGATGATGCACAGCGCGCAGACCGCGCCGGCGAAATTCTTGTGGCCCAGGAAACCGCGCCAGTTGCCGACCAGCGCGGTCGGCATCTGCGTGTCGACCAGCAGGTGGATGCCGGTCGCGGGCAGAAGGACCACGACGCCGTAGGAGATCAGGACGGTCGCCAGCAGCGTATAGCGCAGCGTCTCCGTCGTGGTGCGATAGCCGCCCGCGCGGACCAGGTTGAACACCATCCAGGCGATCAGGTTGGTCAGGATCAGGCGGCGCACGGCGATGCTGGGGTCGAGCGCCCAGCCGATGCTGAGCCAGCACCATCCGAAAGCGATCAGGAGCGGCCCGCTGAGCGCGATCGCGTTGCGCCGGTTCAGCGTGGGCCAGGTGGCGTAGAGCGAGAAGGCCAGGATCAGCAGATAGCCGATCTGGCGCACCGCATTGCCCTCCGCCGAAATATTGCCGCCGCTGATCGTCATCAGCGGGCCGAGCATGACCATGGCGAGCAGGGCGACCAGTGCGGCGCGGATGGCGCCGTCGCGCGGCGGCGCGGCGGCATAGGTCGCATCGGCCGACGCGCCGCTCAGCCGACGCAGCCACTCATCGACACGCACCGAACCCCCGGGCGCCGGACGGGCCAAGGCCGATGGGAGCAGGGGGTCGGAAGAAGAGGGCAAGTCGGACCTCGAACTGGCGTATCGCCGCCGATACGTTACCCTTCTGCTATATCCCGGCGCCGGGGGCGCGTCATGCGCGCAAATTGCGCCCCTTTGGGACAGCTGGGGCGAGGGTGGCGAGCCTATCGTCATCCGCCGCGTCCCCCTCGTCCTCGTCACCCGCGTCCTCGACCATCTCATCCATGGTCCGGCGATAGCTGACGATCAGCATCAGCCAGGCGATGATCTGCAGCGACCACAGGATATTCTCCCGCATGAAGCTGGTCTCCTGCAGATTGTAGAACATCAGCGAGACGGTCAGCATCATGCCCGAGCGGAACAGGCCGTAATCGACCGACACGGTGCGCCCGACATCACGCAGCATCTTGCCCAGGATCAGCAGCAGCGCGACCCCGGCGATGACGCCGCCCTTGGCGGTGACGTCGAGATAACCGTCGTGGAAATGGGTGTATTTCTCGGGCGCATTGATCGTGCTGCGCGCCCAATAGGCGGTCAGATTGTCGTTGGAGATGCCGAAGGGGTGGTTCAGGATCGTGTCGATCCCCGCCGCCCAGATCTCCGGTCGACCCGATAGCGAATCGGTCGCGCCCTCGCGAACCCCGAAAAAGGGCAGGTTCATGCCCAGCGCCGACAGCGTGACCGCGCCGAAGCCGACCAGGCACAGGGCGATGACGAGCCGGGTGGCGATCGACGCTGGTCTCAGTCGCGATCCGCCCAGGATCCAGAACAGCGCGACCATCACCGCAATGGTCAACTGCGAGGTGCGGCTGTCGCTGAGGACCGTCGGGATCAGGATGACGATCGCCGCTATCCCGCCGCGCAACATGCTCCCCATGGTCCAGCGGTGGCGCGCCGCCAGCGACAGCAGCGCCCACATGCCCGCGATCCCGATCGCGCCCAGCAGATTGGGATGCCCCGTCACGCCGACCCAGCGCAGATTGTTCCACGCCGGATTGACCATGCCGCGGGCGGGCAGGACGATGACCGTCACGATCGACAGCGCCATGCAGGTCAGGCAGAACCAGAGCATCACGCGCAGGAACCGGTCATAATCCCCGCGAAAGGCCAGGTCGGCGCATACCGCCATCAGGAAGAGACCCAGGACATGGCCGCCGCGCAGCAGCGAGACGCTGCTGTCGCCGTTGAACGAGGTAGCGAAGACGATGACGCACAGCATCACGAAGGGCCACAGGCGCAGCAGGGTGCGTTCCAGCGTGCGATAATGGACGACCGCCATCGCGGCGGCAAAGGCATAGCTGGCGAAGAGGAGCGCCGTCTTCACCGGCGTTTCCTCGAACTGGGTCGCGGGCGCGATCGACAGCTGCACCGACCGCGCGGTCAGGTAGATCAGGAAGACGATGGTGGAGAAAAAGGGCATCGCGCCGTGATTATCCTCGGGACAGGTTAATGGCCCATAAGCGTGGTTGCCTGACGTTTATCGGTCGCCCCTGTTCGTAACTAGTGTGGATCGTGGCCGATCGCCGCCAAAGGGTAGCCGGTTCGACATCCTCAGTAATGCAGGTTGTGTCGGTCGTCGCGTTGAAAAACGCGGACCGATTTCAGTCGGATAGGCGTCGAATTGCTGCCCGCGATCAGGACCAGATGCTGGTCGTCCAGCGCCGCGAACGCTTGCCCTCCTCCCAACTGGGGTAGGCGGGTCGGGTCGCCCTTCGCCCAAGTGAAGGGGGCGGCGATCGGTTTGCCGTCGAAGAAATATTGCACATGGCCCGGCCGTCGATTCGTCGCGGGGCGCCACACCGCGCCCACCCGGTGCCAGTCGCGCCAGTCGGTGTCTTTCGGCACGATGCCCGGCATGGTGTCGAACGAGCGCTCGACGTCGCAGAAGGAGCGGCCCGGACATGTCCGGCGATACTGGCCGTACCAGTCGTGCATCGTGCCCAGATAGTCGGGCAGGGGACGTTTGAACGCCTCCATGATGTCCATCTCGATGAAATGCTCGAACCCGGCGGGTTGTCCGGGCATCTGGGCGCGGGCGCCATGCTGGTCGAGATGTTCGACCGCCATGGCCCAAAAGGCGGGAAACCCCTTGGCGGTGTCGATCGCGTCGGGATCGAACGCCATATCGGCCTCGACGCAGAAGCCGCCGCCAAAGGCGGTGCCCACCATATAGGGCGCGGTCGGGATCGCGGCCGCGGTCGCGATCTGGCCATTGGGGCCGCTGCGACCCGACACCGCGATCGTCCCGTCGCTGGCCGGGCTCAGCGTGTCGCTCGCGTGACCGCCGGAGAACCAGTTCCACCGATACCAGGAAAAGCCGGGGCGGTGGCTGTTCGCCAGATCGACCGACGTGGTGTCGAAGCGGTCCGTGGCGAAGGTCTGCATCTTATAGTCATTGGGGCAGATGCCGGGGGACGCGGGGCGGTCCGGCCGCTCGGGATAGGGCGTCGCCGGGGTCGGGGTCAGGAATGAGGACAAAATGGCGAGCAGCATGCCGCGATGATCCTTCAGGAAAGTGACGGCGCGGCGCGGCGCGGCGCGAAGACGCGTTCGCCCCGTCAACCGCCGGTCGTCACGCCGGTGTCCGCCGGGCGTTCGCCAGGCCGTCGCGATAGGCCGCCAGATGCTGCCGGGCGGCCAGGTCCGGCGCGAAGGCCGACAGGTCGCAGGTCGCGCCCTCGCGCCGCCGCGCCACGACCGTCCGCGCGCGCCGCAATATGTCGGTCGACAGCGGACCGTCATAGAGGAACAGCCATTCCTCGCCGACCAGGGCCTGTATCTCGCTGTTCACCGGGCTGCGCACCGCGATGACGGGCACGTTCAGCGACAGCGCGGTATAGATGGTGCCCGAGTTGAAATAATCGGTCCCCGGAAAGACGAGCACGTCCGAACAGGCGTGAAGCCGCGCCATCTCGTCCTCGGGGATGCGGTCATAGCGGCGCAGGCTGTTGGGATTGTCGGCCAGTATGGCCTCCAATTGCTCGCGCATATCGTCGGTGGCGCCGCCCGCCAGGATCAGGAAATTGCCGTCCTGCTCCAGGCCGCGAAACGCCTCGGCCAGGATCTCGGGCGACTTGTTGGCGCGCATCCGGCCCAGAAAGGCATAGACGAACTGCCCCTCGGCCGCACCGTAGCGGGCCAGCCCGGCGGTGTCGAAGGGCTGCGGCGGATAGACCGTGCGATAATGCGGGTGGCGTCCCAGATGGAACGGCTTGTCGCGCAGCATGGGCAATGCGGCCTTTACCGGGGCGATACCCGCCTCGGTCAGGCTGATGACCGCGTCCACCTCGTTCAGGAAACGGGCGAGCAGGCGGCTGGTGAAGGGATCGTCGCGCAGCCGCTGTTCGTGGGGCGTGATGTCATGCGCGGTCCAGACGAGCTTGCCGCCGCCGCGCTTGACCCGCCGGATCGTCCACCAGAGCAGTTGCGCCGCCCACCAGCCGCGCAGGCCCTGGCCGCGCCGGGCATGGATATGGCCCAGCACCTCGGGCCAATGGACGTGGAAGACGTCGGCAGGCCCTGAGGGAACCGCCTTTTTCCAGGGGCGGACCTCGACGTCCAGCGCGCGCAGACCGTCGACCAGCACGTCCAGATAGCGGTTCTCGCTGGCATTGCCCTGGGCGGGGAACATCAGGACGCGAAGGGGTTCAGGCACGGCCTTGCCTCCAGATGACGGGCATCAGGCCCGCGAGTCCCGCCCGCCAGTCGGGCAGGATGTCGAGTTGCAGCTTGCGGCTGTTGGCCAGCACCGGGAACAGCCCCGCCGTCGCCGATGCGCACAGCACGCTGACCGCGACGCCCTCCCCGCCGAAGAGCCACCCGGCCGGGATGCCCAGGACCAGCATGACGACCAGGGCCGAGATCGTGCCGATCGCATTGTAGCGCAGCACCCCTTGCGCGACGGCGGCATTTTCCACCGGCATGGCCCAGATATGGATGGCGGCGCCGATCGCGGTCAGCGCGGCGAACAGCAGATAATGGCTATGGATGCCGCCGAGCATGATCCAGGCGGCGAGCGGCGAGGTGAGTATGACGCCCACCGCCACCGCCGCCGCGCCCAGGCTGAAACGGGCATAGGTCAGCCGGTAGAAGGCGGCGAAGGCCGCCCGCCCCTCCGCCGCGCGATTGACGAGCGCCGGGCCCAGCGGCTGGGCGATATAGACGAACAGGACACGCGGCTGGTTGGCCAGGCGATAGGCGATCTCATACTGTCCCAGCAGCGCGGCGCCGCCGAAGCGCGACATCAGGAACCGGATCGAGGTTTCGAAGCCCGCCCACGCGATGGAGGGAATCTGCAACCCGGCGCCGAACCGTATGACCTCGCGCGCCAGCGTCGCGTCGAAGCGGAACAGCCGGCGCAGCCGCACGCCGCCCGAGAATTTGAGCAGGACGAACGTCCCCGCCAGCACGAAGCAATAGCCGACGATCTGGGCATGGGCGAGGCCGACCAGCCCCCTTTGCCCGATCCAGATCCACGACAATATGCCCTGCACCACCATGCCGGTCATCACCAGCTGGCTCTTGCGGAACCCCAGATGCAGGCCCGTCAGGCAGCCCGAGCAGGTCAGGGAGATGACCAGCAGGAAATAGCAGGCGGAGGAAAAGGGCAGGATCGCGCGTGCTTCGGCCAGCATGTCGGCCTGTACGATCGCGGGCAGCGCGACATACATGATCGCATAGATCGCGGCGGACACCAGCAGATAGAAGGGGATGGTGACGAACACGACGATCGCGATCACCTTTTCGATATCGTCGCGCAGGCCCTTGGCATGGGCGCGGGCCAGATAGCGGCTGATCCCGCCGGTCAGCCCGAAATCGAAGAACCCCGCCACCTGCGCGGCGGCCATCAGCACCGCCCACAGCCCCATCTGCGCCGTACCCAGCGTGCCGACGATATAGCGCATGACCAATAGCTGGATCGCGGTCACGGAGGCGAATTCCGCGACCACCCAGATCATGTTCGTCTTGAAGCTGGCCAGCCGCATAAATGGTCTTCAGTGCTCGGGATCATCGCTGTGTCGCACCTGGCGGCGATGATCGGCAAGGCGGCAAAACCGGCGCACCGTCCGGTTTCGACACGCTTCAGGCGGCGCTATGGCGATGAAAGGGGGCGGGGCGGGGGCCACGCGCATAGACATGCGCCATGATGTCCAACAGATAATGCGCACCCGCCTCGGCGCTGATACGCGACATCGCCCATTGGCGGCGGCGTTCGCGCATCGCGGGTGTCAGGCGATCGGGCTGGCCCGCCCTGACGATGGCATCGGCCAGCGCCCCCGGCGATCCTGCGGGCACGACTTCGCCGCGCAGCGGATCGTCGAGGCAGATCGACCCGCCGACCCGCTCGCTCGCCACCACCAGCGTGCCGGACATCAGCCCCTCGCTGACGACCGCCGCCCAGCCGTCGTTCATGGTCGTCGACGGCACGACCAATATGTCGAGCGCGTGCAGGAAGGCGGGGATCGCCGACATCGGCAGGACACCCGCATAGTCCAGCAGGCCCTGGTCCGCCGCCGCCATGACCGCCGGCTCCCGTTCGCCGCGCCCCGCGACGCGTGCGGCGAAACGGCCGGGCAGCCGGCGCAGCGCGGCCAGGAAGACGTCGATGCCCTTGCTCGGCGTCAACCGCCCGACATAGCCGATGCGGACGCGATCCGGATCCACCTGTCGGTCGGGACGGCGGACAAGGCCGGTGACGAAATAGGCGAAGTCGAAAATCCTGGCGCGGGAATAGCCCCCCAGCCGGAACCAGCGCGGGCCGTGTCGCCCCACCGCCAGCACGAAATCGGCCGAGCGACGCAGCCGTCCCTCGGTCAACCAGGTCTGGGCCAGGCGCGCCATGCCCGAAATCCCCTCCAGCACGCGGGGTTCGGAGAACAGGCCATAGCGGGCGCCGCGCTTCTGCGCCTCGGCCAGGGCGGCGACGATGACGGGCACGCGGCGCATCCCCATCATGATATGGATGGCATCGGCGGGCGCCGTGTCGAAGATATGGGCGATCGCGGCCGCATCCGGGGCGATCGTGACATCGACGCCCTGATGATCCGGTATCTGCCATCCCTGATCGACCCGCTCCGGCGCCAGATCGCATTGCGCGATCGACCGGATGGCGTTCACGCGCGGATCGCGGGACAAGGCCAGCGCCAGCGGCATCATGTGCGCCGATACTTCGGGTTCCCAGATGATGAACGTCCAGCCGCCCCCCGACCCCGCCCGCATGTCAGTCGCCCCCTTCAGCATAACTGGCCTCCGCCCTAATCGGCACATGATGACCCGACCATGAGGGATTGATCCATATTAGGAGAAAGTGACCAAAGTGGGTACTTCGACCGAAATATTCTAAAGCGTCCCTTCATACATGGCCAAAAGCGTCCGACCGACGCGTTCGGACGAATAAGTCCCTGCAATCAATCGGCGACTGGCCGCGGCACGTTCGGCATGGCGTTCCGGGCCTTCGTCCGCCGCCTGTGCCAGGGCCGATGCGATCCCATCAGGGGAGACATCGCAGCATATCGCCGCGCCGGTCGAAAAGCCCAGCGGCAGGTTGCATTCCTGCGTCATGATCGTCGGTACGCCGCCGCTCCACGACTCGAGGATCGCCAGCGGCAGGCCCTCGCTCTTCGAGGGCAGCAGCATGTAATCGGCGGCGGCGAAGGATCGCCATTTGTCCGCGCCATATTGCGGCCCGGCATAAAGAACGCTGCCGGTCTCGGATTGCGCCTCGGCCACCAGCGCCTCGAACTCGGGGAAATCATCGACCCAGCCGCAAAAGACCAGCAGCGCCTCGTCCCGCCATCCGCTGCGCGCGGCCGCCAGCCGGCGCCAGGCCTGAACCAACTCCTCCACGCCCTTCTTGCGGTGGATCCGGCCGAAGAACAGGAAGATCTTGCGACCGGCATGGCTGTCCGCCCACCAGCCGGGATGTTGCCCGTCATGCGGCGGTGCGGGGGGCACCAGATTGGGCACCTCGTCCAGCCGCGCCTGCGGGTATAGCGCGCGAACGTCGCGCCCTTCATTGTCGGTCAGGACGTGAACCGTTGCCGCCCGGCGGAACAGATCGTCCTGGAACAGCCGCGACACCCAATGCTTCAGCCGGGGCGACCGCTTCAGGATCCAGGGCTCGACCATGCCATGGGGGGCGATGACCACCGGCTTGCCGGTGCGCCGATGCCAGCGCAGCGCCGACCAGCCATGCGCGGCCCAGATGCCATGGACGTGCAGGACGTCGAGATCCGCGGCCTCCATCAGGCCCGCCAGACGCGGTGCGACGGGAAAGCGGCGCACGCCATAGGCCTTGGCCAGATGGACGGTCGCCAGGCCGTCGAAGCGGCGGCTGTCCTCCCGCGAATAGGCGTCCTCGGCGGCGAAGATGTGAAGCGCATGGCCTTCGCCGCGATCGGCGATCGCCTCGCAGAAGCGATGCATGGCCTCGCTGACGCCGCCATTGGCCCGGCTCATGCTCTGGGCGACCATTCCGATCCGCATCATTCCCCCCTTTGTGGCTCGCCTAGGTCACGCTGCGCCGGGCGTTCACGACCCGGTGCAGCGCCTCGGACAGGATCCGCGCCTGCGCCTTGGGATTCCACCGGTCGCGGGTCGTCGCCCGACAGGCCGCGCGCACCGTCGCGCGGTCGGGCGCCTGCGCCAGCCAGTCGGCGATCGTATCGGCCAGGCTCCCCGCATCGCCGTTGGTGAAAAAGGCGCCGGTCCGCCCCGGCTCGATCGCCTCCACCTCCGGCATCTGGTCGTCCAGCGTACCGTGGGTGATGGCGGGCGTGCCGTACATCAGCGAATGCAGCGCGGTCAGCCCGATCTTGCCCGGCGAGACGGTCAGGTCGGCATGATAGAGCAGCGGCCCGGTGATCGTCTCGTCATAACAGGCGCCGTGGAAGATCGCCGCGATGCTAAGGCGTCGCGCCTGGTCCTCCAGCGCCTGCCGCTCGGGCCCGTCGCCCAGCAGCAGGATGTTGATCGGCCGGCCCCGCTCGGCCAGCCGCGCGGCGGCGTCGAGCAGCAGGTGGAACCGGCATTTGTCGGTCAGCCGCGCGGTGCATACGATCAGCGGGCGATCGGGGTCGGCGAAGCGGCGCTGCGGGATATGGTCGTCCAGTTCGCCCCGTTCGATCCGGGCGATGATGGCGTCGGCCTGGTCCACCGACAGGCTGTTATAGACGACGGTGATATCCTCGTCCTTCCACCCCGCCGCCATGCCCAGCCGCTTTCCGCGCTCGGCATAGAGCAGCAGGTGATCGGCCAGGCGATAAAAACCATGGCGGAACAGGCGCTTCGGCCCTGTGTCCTGGCGCAGCCAGCCATGGCCCCAGAACAGGACGGGAATGCCGCGCAGCCGCGCCAGCGGGGCGGCGATCCATGTCGACAGGTGATTGGGATTGGCCAGCAGGACGATCGCGTCATAGCGTCCGGTCAGCGCAGCCCGAACCGCGCCTCCCTGCCACAACAGACGACCGATCGACGTCGACCGCGCGATCACGAACCGGCCGAGGCGCGATATGTCGAGATGCTCGATCCCCTCCAGCCGCTCGCCGCTTCCATAGAAGCTATAGGCGATGGCCGGGTCGGCATCCATTTCGAGCGCGACGGGCAGCCGGTAATGGGGCCATACCTGATAGATGACCGCTACCCGCATCCTCGCATCCTCCGCCCCGACATGGGCATATTCTGAAGTCGGGAAGACGGCATCGCAATGACGCGATGGGCCATGTTCGGGACGGAATAGGCGACTTGTCCCCATTTCGGGACGATCCCGGCACCTGTCTGCCATAGACGCCCGTCCCGACCGGCGGGTTGCCAAGGCTCGGACAGGCCGGGCGATGGAGGTTGCGGTCATGCGGCGTCGAACCGGATATGCCGCGGGCGGAGCGGCCGGGCCGGGTTGCCCGCCGCGATGGTCCAGGCGGCGATGTCGCGCATCGCCACCGCGCGCGCGCCCAGCACCGCACCGTCGCCGATCGTCACGCCCGGGCCGACAAAGGCCTCTGCCGCCACCCAGGCGCGGGTGCCGATGACGATCGGGCGGGTATGAAGCTGGAAGGCCGGGCTTTCGACGTCATGCGTGCCCGCGCACAGATGCGCGCCCTGCGACACGATCGCATAGGCGCCCAGCCGGATCGGCGCCATCGCATAGATGGTCGTGCGCGGCCCGATCACCGAATGATCCTCCATGGTCAGATTGGCGGGCGACCAGATCCGCGCGCTGCCATAGACGATCGCGGTCGGCGCGATCCGGGCGCCGAACAAACGCAGGATCAGGCGGCGCCAGCCGCGCAGCGGCGGCGGCGTCCAGGCGGCGAGCAACCCCCAGGTGACGATGAAGGCCAGCCGGTAGAGCCGATTGCGCCGTGAAAAGCTGGCCCCGCCGTCCCAGATGGTCTTGTCCCGCGTTTCCAGCGGCGTACCGGCTACCATGATCGTGCGATGCTCCCGGCCGCGACCGGGGGCGGCCGGGCGGCGGCGTACCGGTCCGAAGACGCCCTGCGCCTTCGTCGGATCGCTGCCCGCCCCTACCCCCCGGTTTCCACGGTGACGAAAGGGATCGCGTGCGGGCCGGACCCTGTCAACCGACGGCAGGACGCGGCTGTCCCTGAATGAGGCGGCCTGCCCATCCGGTCGGCCTTCGTCATTTTGTTGGATCGGCCAGACGGTCATGCGCTTGTCGTGTTGGAAATCCGGTTATAGATGGTTGCGCTAGAACAAATGGCGAACAAGGGGCGCGATATGGCTGGCCTGATCGATCAACCCGCGGAATATGTACCGCTTCACGCGCTCGCCTTCGGGGCGCTCGGCACGCCCGGCGTCGTGGTGGATGCGGGCAACCCGCTGCCCGTACGCGTCGCGGGCACGGCGTCTCCGGCGACACCGCTGGCCGGCGTGGCGACCGGCGCGGCGATCCTGGGGCCGTTTCTGCCCGCGCTGTCCTGGCCGATCTGGGTCAGCCTGTCCGGCGCATGGACGGGGCAGGTACAATTGCTGCGTTCGGTCGATGGCGGTGCGACGAAGCTGCCGCTGACCGTCGCGGGACAGCCCTGGGCCAGCTATACCGCGCCGGCCAACGAGATCGCCGTCGAGGAGACGGTTGCGGGCGCCAGCTATTATCTGTCGGTCGCGCTGACCGGCGGCACGCTGACCTATCGGGTGGCGCAATGAGCGCGGACGTCATCGCACGCGGGCTGGTGGCGCAGGCGCGACAGAGCGCCGCGACCGACCTGGCGCTGACCCGGTTGCGCGGGGCGATGCGCCAGGCGCGGGACGGCGCCGTCTTCGCCCAGCCGCCGCTGATCGCACCGCCTGCCTGGAGCGCCTCCACCGCCTATGCCAAGGGGCAGATGGTGGCCGCCAACGGCAATTGCTATGTCGCGGTGACGGCCGGGACGAGCGCATCGAGCGGCGCCGGCCCCGCCGCCCGGACGGTCAATGGCGGCGGCGCGATCGCGGATGGCGGTGTGCTCTGGACCTATTTCGGGCCGGTGCGGATCACCGTGAACGACGCCGCTGCGCCGACCCTGACCCAGAGCGCGACCGACCCGGCCTTCGGCATCACTATCACCTACAAGGCCTATCCGCAATCGTTCGCGCTCTACGGCGCCTATGGCTCGAGTTTCGACGGGGCAAACCGGCTGATCCCGAACGGCTTCGGTGCGAAGCCGGGCCAGCCCGGACCGGCGGCGGGGCGGCGGATCGAATTCTGTTCGGACGGCGCGAACGTGATGGTCAGTCTGGCCGGATCGAATGCCGCCAGCTTCTGCCGCGTGGCGGTCGACCAATATGACGGCCGGGGGCTTCGCCTCGTGACGCCGGGATCGCTGCTCAGCGCGTCGCCCTTCATCCGGCTGGGCTGGGCGACCGCGGAGAAGCGTCGTTACGTCGTCTTTCTGAGTACGGCCAATTACGATGTCTTTGCGGGCGTCCAGGTCGATAATGGCGCGACCGTCTGGGCGCCCGTGGTCGCCGATCCGCTGCGCGCCGTGCTGATTGCGGACAGTATCGTGGCGGGATCGGGCTTCGGGCCGTTCCTGGCGGGCAACGACATCGCCACGCGACTGGCGCTGGGCCTGGGCATCGCCGACATCTGGGGTTTCGCGGCTGGCGGCACGGGTGAGTTGAACCCCGGCGCGGCGGGGCTGTCCACCTTCGTGCAGCGACTGCCCGAGGCGATGGCGCTGAAGCCCGATCTGTGGCTGATTCTGGGGTCGTGCAATGATCGCAGCGCCAATGGCTATACGGGAGCGGCGCTGAGCGCGCAGGTGACCGCGACGATGCAGGCGATTCGCAGCGGCGGCGCGACCGCGCCGATCATTCGCGGCGGGGCGTGGCCGATCGCAGACAGCGCCGACATCGCGGCGTGCGAGGCGGCGATCAAGGCGGGCTATGACGCCTTCGCCGCGACCGATCCCTATCCGCATGGCTATGTGCCCGTCAGCGCCGCGACCCCGCCGATCATCACGCGCGGCTATAATAATGGCGGCGGCGTGCTGATGAGCAATGTGAACCAGTATCTGGGCGGTGACGGTCATCCCACCGACTGGGGCATCGCCCATGCCGCGAACCGCCTGGTCGAGGGGATTGCGGGCGCGCCGGGCACGGCATGACCTCTCCCCGCACCGGTGCTGGCGACGATCCGTGCGTCAGCGCCGCGTGGGCCGGTCAAGCGTCGCCCGGCCGTTGCGCGAACGGCGGCGCAGGATTGGGTCGATGGTGGGGACGGTTTCGTCCCGGCGCACCGCCCGGGGGCGGGCCGACATGCCGTTGCGGCGCAACAGCGCCGCGATCAGGCCCAGCGCCATCATCGCGAAGACCTGCGGCACCTGGTCGCCATCGAACAGGCTGGTCTCGGCCATGTTGTTCAGGAGGAAGAAGAGCAGCAGGGCAAAGCATAGTGCCCCCGTCCTCTTGTCCGCCTTCATCGCCTTGGCCAGCAGGTCGAGCGGCCAGGCGATGACCGCGAACAGCGCGATCAACAGGCCGGGCAGGCCGATCTGCACCGCCAGGTCCAGATAGCCGTTATGCCCCTGGGTCACGCCGCTCCACCGGCTGGCGTCGCGGATCATGCCCGGCGCGCCGGGATCGGCCGACGACCAGAAGGCGCCGAAACCCGCCCCCGACCAGGGATGCGACAGATAGGACAGGACCATCGGCTGCCAGATCTCGCCCCGGTTCGACCAGAGCGCGGGATTGGCGACCAGCTGTACGAACCAGTCGCCGCGCAGGGTGAGGAGGATCGGAAGGATCGCGGTCGTTGCCCAGGCGAGGGGACCGATCCGCCGGAACCATGTCGCCTCGTCTTGATCGCCCTTGCGCGCGATCGCATCGCCGTGACGGTGCAGCACGAAGGCGAGGATCAGGGCCAGGGCCGTGCCGATCATCGAGGCGCGCGAGCTGGTCAGCCCCAGGAACACCAGCGCGGCGAGCGCCACGCCGTAGCGCAGCCAGCGGGTCCGGACCGTGCCGTACAGCGCGAACATCAGCACGGTGATGCCCGATACCGTGCCCGCGATATTCTTGTGCCCCATGATCCCGCGCCAGGGGTTGTTCTGGTCGACGCCGTAATTGTGGATGCCCAGCCACGGATCGACCAGGACGGTGGCGTAATCGACGACCAGGGCGATCAGCAGCATCGCCTGGATCAGGCGGATCGACCGCCGCGCGCCCAGCCGGTCGGTGCACAGGAAACAGGTCCACACGACGATGGCGGTCAGCGCCCATTTGGCCAGCGACGTGGCGGGCGTCACCGACCATAACAGGCTCAGGCCTGCCCAGCCCATGGTGAGGAGGATGGGCAGGGGCAACACCATCCATTGCCGCTTGCCCGGCCCGGTCCACAGGGTAATCGCGGTCAGCGCCAGCAATCCGGCATAGGCCATCTGCCGCGCGGTACTGGTCACGCCGTGGTCGAACGCGCCGGTCAGGGTCAGCAGGGGGCGGGTCAGCGTCAGGCCGAACAGGATCGCGAGCGCGACCTGCAACAGGATCTTTTCCAGCCGGTCGTGCACCGGGCGTCCCGCCGGCCCGGCACCGATAGTGCGGTCCGGGGCGTCGGCTTCGGTGGGGGACGGCGCGGTCATCGGCGAAAATGGGTCGGTCAGGATATCGCGACGGCGGGGCGCGGGGCCAGCGCGGCGACGTCGCGTTCCAGCTTGGCCAGGATGGCGCGCTTGCTCCACCGTTCTTCGGCCCGGGCCCGCGCCGCAGCGCCGAAGGCGATCCGCGCGGGTTCGTCGTCGATCAATTGCGCGATCGCCCCGGCAAAGGCCGCGGCATCGCCCGGCGGCGTCGCCAGGCCACAACCCTCCACCTCCTGCGCCAGGCTGGTCCCCGCCGTCGCGGTCGCGACCACCGGACGGCCCGAGGCGAGCATGTTGGTCAGCTTGGACGGGAGCAGCAGGTCGGCCGCGCCCGCGATCTGCGGGAGCAGATGGACGGTCGCCAGCCCGACCAGTTCGGGCAGCAGTTCGACGGGCTGCAGGTCGAAGAAGCGGATATTGTCCAGCCCCTCGGCCATCGCCATCAGGTTGGCGCGATTGGGCCCGCCGCCGCAGATGGCGAACATCAGGTCGCGCCGATGCGTCAGCAGTCGTGCCGCCTCGACGATGATCTCGATGCCCTGCTTGTTGGCGATATTGCCCGAATAAAGCGCGACATGCGGCCGGTCGATGCCCCATTGTTCGCGCAGGACCGAGGGGCGCTGGAGTGGGCGCACCCGGTCGATATCGGCCCAGTTGCGGAATTCGATCACCCGCTCGGGCGAGATGCCGCGCTCGATCAGCTTGCGGCACATTTGCGGCGAGATGGTGCTGATCCGGTCGGCCTTCAGATTCCACCCCTCGAATCGGCGCGCCAGCCGCGCGACGACCCCCGTGGGCGCGAGCAGGCCGGTGGCGAAGGCGGCCTCCACCTCGAAATCCTGGAGATGGATCCAGTAGCGTGCGCCCGACAGCGCCGCGCCGATCCGCCCGGCGGTCAGCGAGATCAGCGAGGGCGCGATGCCGATGATCAGGTCGGGCCGGTCGCGCAGGATCTCGCCCAGCAGCATCGGCAGCGCATAGGCGGTGAAGCTGGCGTGATGGACCAGCCGTCGCGCGCCGCTGGGATGCGCGGGCACGTAATGCGGCAGGCGGATGACCTGGACACCCTCCTCGACCGAGCGCCGCGCGCCGCCCCCGGCAAAGGCGGGGTCCGCCTTCCACGCCGGATAATAGGGTTTGCCGCAGACGACCCGGACCTCATGCCCCGCCTCGACCAGCGACTGGGCGAGCCCGGTCGTATAGGGGCCGATCCCGACCGGCTCGGGGGCATAGTTGATGCCGAGGATGAGGATTTTCACGGCCGTCCTCCCCCGCTCAGGCCAGGGGCGAGTCGAGGAAGGTCCGATAGACCGCCTCCACCCCCTCGCGCAGGGCGATGCGCGGTTTCCACCCCATGGCCGCGAGCTTGTCGCCCGACATCAGCTTGCGCGGCGTGCCGTCGGGCTTGGTCAGGTCATGGGTGATCTCGCCCTCGAAACCGACCACCTCGGCGACCAGACGGACCAGGTCGATGATCGCGATGTCCTCGCCCGAGCCGGCATTGACATGCTCGTCGTCGGAATAGGTCTTCATCAGGAAGACGCAGGCATCGGCGAGATCGTCGACATGCAGGAATTCGCGGCGCGGCGTGCCCGTGCCCCAGATCTCGATAGCGGGCGCGCCGGCCTTTTTGGCGTCATGCGCCTTGCGGATCAGCGCAGGCAGCACATGGCTGGACGCCAGGTCGAAATTGTCGCCCGGGCCGTAAAGGTTGGTCGGCATCGCCGAGATGAAGTCGCGGCCATGCTGGCGGCGATAGGCCTGGGCCAGCTTGATCCCGGCGATCTTGGCGATGGCATACCATTCGTTGGTCGGCTCGAGCGCGCCGGTCAGCAGCGCGCCCTCGACGATCGGCTGCTCGGCGAACTTCGGATAGATGCACGACGATCCCAGGAACAGCAGCTTGGCGACATCGCTGCGGTGCGCCGCCTCGATGATGTTCGCCTCGATCATCAGATTGTCGTAGAGGAAATCGGCCGGATAGCTGTCATTGGCCAGGATGCCGCCGACCTTGGCCGCCGCCAGGAACACCGCGTCGGGCCGCTGTTCGTCGAACCAGCGCCGCGTCGCCGCCTGGTCCTTAAGATCGAGTTCGGCCCGCCCCGCGGTCAGTATCTCGCAGCCCTCGCCGCCCAGGCGCCGCACGATGGCCGAGCCGACCATCCCGCGATGACCCGCGACGAAGACCCGCTTGCCGGTCAGATCGAAGGGCTGTCCGATCATCTCAGGCGTCCTTGGCGATGGGGGCGTTTTCCATCACGATCAGGTCGGCCTGCACCATCTCGCGCGCCAGGTCGCGCACCGAGGTCTCATGGCTCCAGCCGAGCTTGGCCTTGGCCTTGGCCGGATCGCCGATCAGCAGCTCGACCTCGGTCGGGCGGAAATAGCGCGGGTCGATCTCGACCAGGCACTTGCCCGTCTCGGCGCAATAGCCCTTCTCGTCGACGCCCTCGCCTTCCCAGCGCAGGGTGATGCCGACATCCTCGAACGCCCATTCGACGAAGGTGCGCACCGGCGTCGTCTCGCCGGTCGCCAGCACATAGTCGTCCGCCTCGTCCTGCTGCAGCATCAGCCACATGCCGCGCACATATTCGCGCGCATGGCCCCAGTCGCGCTTGGCGTCCAGATTGCCCAGCCACAGCTTTTCCTGGCGGCCCAGCTTGATCGCCGCCACCGCGCGGGTGATCTTGCGCGTCACGAAGGTCTCGCCGCGCAGCGGGCTTTCATGGTTGAACAGGATGCCGTTCGAGGCGTGCATGCCATAGGCCTCGCGATAGTTCACCACGATCCAATAGCCGTAGAGCTTGGCCACGCCGTAGGGCGAGCGCGGATAGAAGGGCGTCGTCTCGCGCTGCGGCACTTCCTGGACCAGGCCGTACAGCTCCGAGGTCGAGGCCTGGTAGAAGCGGCAGGTCTTCTCCATGCCCAGGATCCGGATCGCCTCGAGCAGACGCAGCGTGCCGATCGCATCGGCATTGGCGGTATATTCGGGCGTCTCGAAGCTGACCGCGACATGGCTCTGCGCCGCCAGATTGTAGATTTCGGTCGGCTTCACCTGCTGCACGAGGCGGATCAGGTTCGTGCTGTCGGTCAGGTCGCCATAATGAAGATGGAAGCGCGCATTTTCGGTATGCGGATCCTGATAGATATTCTCGATACGGCCCGTGTTGAACGACGACGAACGCCGCTTCACGCCGTGAACCTCATAGCCCTTTTCGAGCAGCAGCTCGGAAAGATAGGCCCCGTCCTGACCCGTCACACCGGTAATGAGTGCAACCTTACGCTCCGTCATCGTCACCGTCCCCCACACACGTCGACATCGCAGGCGCGCATGGCATCATCCCCGTGATACCAATGCCCGCAATCGGCGCGGTTCGGGCCATCCGATCCGCGCGCCGCTGCTCCGCTCCCCCGCCATAAGGTCGAACAGGTTCGCCGGGCCTTGTCCAGTATCCGTGTTGCACCTGCGTCCCAAAATGAAAGAGGCGGGGCAGACTCGAGGGGCGCGGGGCATTTCTGACCGATTGCTACCCTGCAGCATCTCTGACACTGTCGCGCGTCATGGCAGATCACCGACCCGAGGGCGTGTTCCGTTCGCGATGGCCCGGATGGATCGGCCGGACCATCGACATGATCTGCCTGGGCGCGTTGCTGCTGGTGATCGGCACCGTCATCTATGGCTTCTGGCTGCGTGCGACCTGGGCGCATGGCTATTATCTGGCGGTCGTGGTCGCGGTGATGGGGGCGCTCGTGATCCTGATCGGCCTGGCGCAGCAGGCGATCGCCGCGCGCGACGCACAGACCTGGCGCGCCATGGCCGAATGGCAGGTGCACGCCGCTCGACGGCGGATCGGCGACGGGGCGCATGACGAGGATGTCGATCCGGCCTCGACCGAATATTATGAACTGCTGATCGGCACGCTAGTCCGCCAGGCGGCGGATGGGCCGGATGGGGCGGGCATCAGGGCCGGGGGGCAGGGATGAGCGACAATCCGCATCTCGAACTGGGCGAAAGCCTGCCGCGATTCCTGTCGCACTGGCTGGCCGCCTGTTTCGGCCATTTCCTGATGGTCCTCCTGCCGCTGATCACCAACTGGGTCGAGGTGCGCGATGCGACCTGGCCCGCCTGGTGGTATCTGCTGCTTTTCGCCAGCGTCACCTCGCTGATCGCGGCGGTCATCAACGCCAATCTGCCGGTCACCCCGCGCGAGCTGATCAAGAGCGTGGCGCTGGGCTTCGCGCTGAACGCCACCCTGACGATGCTCCGCATCGCGTGAGCCTGCGCGACCGGCTGTGGCGCGGGCCGGCCGATCCGGCGCAGATCGTGCCCCTGCAATGGCTGCGCGGCCTGGCCGCCTGCGCCGTCGTCGTCGAGCATCTGATCGAGCGTTATGCCAGGC
The DNA here is from genome assembly GCF_913062585.1 of uncultured Sphingomonas sp. Lineage (GTDB taxonomy): Bacteria > Pseudomonadota > Alphaproteobacteria > Sphingomonadales > Sphingomonadaceae > Sphingomonas. The sequence goes on from NZ_CAJXWX010000023.1 coordinate 41,894, forward strand.
GGGGCATCCTGCCGCTAGACACCCCCGATTTCGCGGGGCGCATGGGCCAGACGGGCGTGTTCGCCTTCTTCGCGATCAGCGGCTTCATCATGGTCCATATCTCGCTGCGATCGGAAAGCGGCGGGGGCTGGCGCGCGGGCGTGCGGTTCCTGCGCAACCGCTATCTGCGGGTCGCACCGCTTTATTATCTGACGACCCTGCTGATGATCCTGTTCGCGGGTGCGACCCGTTCGCTGGGCACGCATGGCGATTACCGGGCGCCGGGCGTGCGCGAGCTGATCCTGTCCTTCGCCTTCGTGCCGCATCGTGGGACCGAGGGGAATCTCCAGCCGGTCTATGGCCTGGGCTGGACGCTGAATTACGAGATGTTCTTCTATCTGCTGTTCGCGGGCGGCCTGATGCTGGGCGCGCGGCGAGGGGCCTGGGCGGTGCTGGCGCTGCTCGCCGTGCTGATCGCGATGGGCGTGGGATGGCGCGCGCCGGTCGAGGCGGTCGGCTGGCCGGTCCTGGCGTATGTCTATACCCGGCCGGTCATGCTCTATTTCGCGATCGGCATCCTGGTCGCGCTGCTTTGCGACCGGCTGAAGGTGCGGACGCCTGCATGGCCCGCCTGGGTCATGGCGCTGGGCGCCGCGGTCGCGCTGGCGATCGCGGTGGTCGGGCCGGGTGGCCCCGGCGGGTCGGAGATGGACCGCGCCCAGCCCGCGACATTGGCGGCAATCACCCTGGGGCTGATGCTCTGTACGATCCCGACCGTGCGACCCGGCGGCGCGCCGTGGCTGGAGCGGCTGTCGCGCGCCTTGGGCGACAGTTCCTACAGCATCTATCTGACCCACAGTTTCCTGCTCGGCGCGCTGGCAGCGCTGTCGGCACCGCTCATCGTCAAGGGCGGGATCGTGGCGCTGGTCGCCATGGCGCTGCTCGCCAGCCTGATCTGTTTCGTGGCCGGATGGCTGGTCTGGCGGCTGGTCGAGCGGCCGATCAGCGATGCGCTGCGGCATCGGCGGCTAAACCCGGCAGAGGCGGTGGCGCCCTGATCTAATGCCCGGCCGGGGCCTCGGCCATCGGCAGGATCCGGCGCTCGTCCAGGCCCACGATCGGCGCTGCGGCTTGCGGTGCGGTGGGCCGCATCGGTAGGATGGGACGGTCCGGCGTCGCCACCAAGGCGCCGGGTTCTTTCCGGCTCTCGTCCGGCTTTGCTTCGGTCGCCGGGACCTGCGCAATCAGCGAGCCCAAAGCGGGTTCGCCGCCCCGATAGCGGCCGCGAAAGGCCTGCGCCTCGCCCCAGCCGCCGGGCCAGCGATAGAAGATATGTGCGCCGATCGTCGCGACCTTCGACAGGCGGGCCGCCCAATAGGGGACGATCCAGTCGGCATGATAATGGGTCGCCCAGCCGACCGGCGCGAACACAGCGCCGCCCAGCGCCGAGGCCGCGATCCGCGAGGCGCGCCGCCACCCGGTGGCGGAGGGCGGCCGGGCGAGCGAGCCGTCGCAGGCGAAGCTGAACTGGCACCCGGTGCGCCGGGTCGCACCCTCGAACACCACGCCGCACACCGTCTTGGGATAGGCGGGGTGGCGCAGCCGGTTCAGCACGACCTGCGCGACCGCCCGCTCGCCATCGTCGCTCTCGCTCGCCGCCTCGTAATAGATGGCGGAGGTCAGGCATTGCAGCGAGCGGGCATAGTCGCTGCCCTGGGCGCCCTGCAGCAGGAACATGGCGGCGGGGACGGTGGGCGCGGCGCTGATCGCGACCCGCCGGTTCCAGACCCGCGCCTGTTCCTGCGACAAGGGGCGCAGCGTCGTGGGGGCAAAGGGGGCGTCGATCCGGGGCGGCAGGGCCCCTGTCGGATGCGTCTGCCCCGGAGCAGCGGGATCGGTATCCCGGGCGGTCAGCACCCGGAATGCCACGGCGCCCAGCCCGATCAGAAACACCAGCACCAGCGCCGCCGGAATCGCCACCCGCCAGGACCGCCGGGCCGGGGCCTCCACGATGATCGCGCGGTCCGCCACGGCCCGCGCCGCCAGGCGACGGTCGATCCGATCAGGCGAGGATGGGGCGGGCTGCGTCGTCATGGTGGCGAATGCTGGCCAAGCCATAATGGATTGCCGGTCGGGCCACCAGCGCGTAACGCGGACACCATGGTTTCGTCCGCCGCGATCCTGTTGTCCCTGGTGTCGATGCCGGTCCAGTCCGCGCCCGCCGCCGCTCAGGCGACCGAGTCGTCGGTGGCGGGCGGGCTGTTCACCGCCAATCAGCTGCGGGATCGGTGCAATGCCTCCAGCGCCGCCGACATCTCTTATTGTTTCGCCTATGTCACCGGCGTCCATGACAGCGCGCGCGCCTATGAGGTGTGGCTCGGCAAGCGCGAATTCTGCGCGCCGCCGCGCATCCCGCAGGGCGAGCTGCGCCACGCCTTTCTGGACTATCTGACCGAGCATCCGGGCAACGGCCCGGCCGCGGCTGCCTCGGTCGTGGTCGTGGCGTTCAAGCTGCGCTTCCCGTGCGAGGCCGACGCGAAGCCGGAGCCTGCCCGTTAGCGCGGATCGCGGTTCCCGATAGTTTCCTTTCCCTCTCTCTCCTCAGGAAGGGGAGAAGGGGAAAGGCTCATTCGACATATGGCTCTCAGGCTGAGGCATCCTCGTAGCGATAGCGGTAATAGTCCTGCGACCCGCTATAGCCCGCCCGCTTGGCGCTATATTTGGTGATGACCACGCCGATGACATTGCCGCCCGCCCGGGTCAGGCGCGACACCGCGGTGCGGACCTGCCCGAACAGCGCGCCGCCCGCCTGGGCGACGAAGACGGTCGCCTGCGCGATCGCGGTCAGCTGGGTCGCGTCGGCCAGCGCCAGCACGGGCAGCGCGTCGATCACGATCACCTCGTAATCCTCGCCCAGCCGGTCGAGCAGCGCGCGCATCGCATCGCCCGCGAACAAGGTGGCGGGATCGGGGGGCAGGCGTCCGGCGGGCAGGAAGCTCAGCCCTGTAAATTGGGTCGGCTGGATCGCCGATTCGGCGGGGTTCAGCTGGGCCAGGACGGTCGACAGGCCCCGATCGGGCAACGGCACCCCGAACACGCGGTGGAGCGACGGGCGCCGCAGATCGGCGTCGATGATCAGCACCCGCCGCCCCAGGCTGGCGAAATCGCGGGCGAGCGCGACCGAGGTGGTCGACTTGCCCTCCGACTTGTTGCTGCCGGTGACCAGGATCGAGCGCAGCAGACCCTGGTTCGACGACAATTCGATCGCGGCGCGGATCGCGTGATAGGCCTCGGCGATCTCCGACTTGGGATCGTCGAGCGCACCGACCGCGTCGCCGCTCCCCGCATCGGGCACCACGCCCAGCAGCGGCAGGTGCAGCTTGGCCTCGACATCCTGCGGATCGCGGATCGAGTCGTCGATATAGTCGCGGCCGATCGCGTAGAGCGCGGCGAGTGCGATACCGCCGGCCAGCGCGATCACCATGTTGAGCAGCGGCCGGGGCGAGGTGGGGCGGCGCGGCTGTTCGGCGGTGTCGACGATCGTGACGTTGTTGGACGCGACGCCCGCCTCGGCACTGACTTCCTTGAATCGCTGGAGCAGGCTTTCGTACAGCTGGCGATTGGTATCCACATCCCGCTTCAGGATGTTGTAGCGGATACCGCGATCCTGTTCGGCCAGCGTCGAGCTCTTGAGCAGCTGGACCTGCCCGGCGATCGCCCCCGCCTGGCGCGCGGCCGTGTCATACTGGCTGCGGATCGCGTTGCGGATCTCCAGGGCCTGGGTGCGTATTTCCTGGTCGAGCCCGGCGATTTCGGCCATCGCCTGGATGACGACGGGATGCTCGGGCTTCAGGCGGCGGCGGGTTTCGGCCAGTTCGGCGCGCGCCTCGGATCGCTTCTGCATCAGCCGCTGGATCGCTTCGTTCGCCTGGACCTCGGGCAGGGCCATCAGCGGCGTCGACCGGGCCTGTTCCCAGCGTGCGCCCGCCTTCAGTCGGTTGGCCTCGGCGATGGACAGATCGGCGTTCAGCTGGACCAGTTGGGACGTGACCAGCGAGCGCGGCCCCTCTGTCCCCTCTGCCCGTGTGCCCGCGCTGGCGTCGATCAGCCGGGCGCTGCGCGAATAGCCGATCAGGTCCCGCTCCGACCCCTCCAGCCGGGTCTTGGCGAGCGCCAGCTGGTTCTGGAGGAACTGGCGCGAATAGGCGGAGGTGGAGAATTTGCGCTGGATATTCCCCTCGATGAAATTCGCGGCATAGCTGTTGGCGATCTCGGCGGCGAGCGCGGGGTCGCGGCTGGCGAAGCTGACGTTCACGACACGCGAATTGCGGCGCAACTCGACGCTGAGGTTGTGCTGCAGCGTATCGAGCACCAGCGTTTCCAGCCCGCCATCCTCGGGCTTCACCTTGATCTCGCGCGCGCCGGTCATGCGGCGCAGGAAGCTGTCATTGCCCGTCAGGCCCAGGCTGTCCGACACGCGGCGCGCCATCGCGCGGCTGGTGAAGACGTCGATCTGGGTCTGGAGGAACCGGTCGGTATCGGGATTGCCCGCTTGCGGATCGCGATCCTCGGTGCCCAGCACGCGGGCGACCTGCTGGTCGATCTGGACGCTGGCATGGGCGGTATAGATGCGCGGCATCAGCACCGCCGAGGCCAGGCCGAGCAGCAGCGATATGCCGATGATCGCCGCCATCATCACCCGGTTGCGATAGAGCGTCGCCCAGAGTGCGCGGACGTCGATGACCGGCGCATCCTCTTCGTCCCGCAGGTCGTCGATGCCGACCGGAGCGGGACGATCCACCGGCCCCCCGGCCGTGGCGATCATGCCGTTGCCCATACCCATATTCCCCTATCCCCGCCGTCGGGCCGATCAGAATCGCGTGAAGACGCCAAACACGTTGAGCAGCGGTGCCGCGCGCAGCAGGTCGTGCCAGGCCGACTTGCTCGACGAATTGCCGACGATGATCGAATCGCGCGGCAGGATCGCCGGGTCGGGATCGTCGCCGCGCCGGATCCGCCGCATGTCGAACACCGCCCCCATACGCTGGCCGTTGACGTAGCGGACCACGATCACCTGGCGCAGCGCGGCATTCTCGTCCTCGCCCTTGGCCAGCGCCACCGCATCGAGCAACGTCATGGGGCCCGAGATCGGATAGATGCCCGGCTCCTTCACCTGGCCCTCGACCGTGATCCGCTGCGCCACCGACCGTGCGATCGACACCGTCACCTGCGGGTCGACATAGAATCGCTCGGCCAGCTTGGCGCGGAGTTCGTCGGCGAGCTGTGTGGTGGTCCGCCCCGCCGCCTGCACGCGCCCGATCAGCGGCATCGAGATCAGCCCGGCGGCATCCACCTGCGCCCCGCGCGTCGAGATATCGGCTTCCTGATAGACGGTGATGTCCAGCGCATCGAGCGGACCGATACGGTAATCCTCGACCTTGGGCTCGCCCTGCGGCGCGGGGATCAGGGCATAGGCCTTATCCCCGGTGCGAAGATTGGGGCCGACATTGGAATCGGCGCAGCCCGACAGGGCCGCCGCCGCCATGGCTGGCCCCAACAGGGCCGATCGGACCCATGGCACGACCCTCACCCGGTCGGTGCTCCGCATCGCTCGTTCCCCACCCATCCCCGAAGCCCCCACATCACATCGCGGCTCGCACAGCGTCAAGCCTGCGGCACGCGTCCTATCCGAACAGTATCGACAAACCATTTCACCGGCTGGCCCTCGCCCGCCGTCAGCACGACCCCGATCCGCTGTGCGACGCACCCCTGCGGCACCATCACCGCGCCCGACAAAGCGCGCCAATCGCGGCCGCCGGGGAAGGGCAGGGTCATGACCGGCGTCCCGTCGGCGCACAGCAGGACGAGCGCGGCGCGGTTGGCCGTGCCGTCCGCCATCGGCGCGTCCGTCATGTCGCCACCCCCCCGGACCCGCACCGCGATCCGGTAGCGTCCCGGCGTCAGCAGCAGCGGTTGTTGAAGCGCCATGCCGCTCGTCAGCCCATCGGCGGCGATTCGTACCCCCTTGCCCTCGGTACCGCGCTCGTCGGACGTGACATGCACCCCGGCCAGCGGCGGCGCGGACCAGCCATAGGGAATGGCATAGTCGGGCACGGGATCGGGCAGCGCCTCGAACCCGCCATCCTCGATCAGGCCGCGCCCACCGCTCGCGAGCCAGACGGCGCGGGCGCCGGCCATATCGCCATGCTCGGCCAGCTTCGCGCGCGCGCGGGCGGTCTCGGCGGGCGTCGCGGCCAGGCCCGCGCTCGCCAGTGCGCGCAGGAAGCCGGTCAGGCGGGCAGGATCGGCGACACCGTCATCGGCCAGCATCGCCAGGAATCCGCCGCGCCAGCCCGGCCGGTCGTCCAGCCGCTCGACCAGCGCCGCCGGACCGCCGGGCAGGCGATAGACGGCGAGCAAGCCCTGCATCGCCGCCTCGGGCGACTCGCGGCGCCGGAGCATCGCGTCGATCTGTTGCGCGGCCAGCGTCGCATCGCCGTTGGTCAGCGCGGTCTGCGCCAGCCAGCGCGCGATCAGCGTATCCTGCCAGCCCAGCCCGGCCCCGATGCGCAGCAGCGCCGCGCCCCGCTTCGGCGCACCGTTCAGCAGATCGGCATAGCCCTGCGCCCGCACCGCCCCGGCATCCAGCGGCGAAATGGCGAGCGCGCGGGTGGCGGCGGCGCGCATTGCGGTGCCGCCATGGCCCGCGCCCGTCGCATCGGCCAGCGCGGTCCAGGCCGCCGACGACCAGGGCGCGACCCGGGTGGCGGCCAGCGGCTGGCGACGGGCGACCAGCGCCTGGGCCAGGCCGTCCCCGGTCGCGACCAGGCCGATCAGCAGCGCGACCGCGCCGCTCGCATAGAGGGCGATCCGGCCGCCCTGCGCACGCACGCTCGGCGCGCGTCCGGTCATCGCGATGACGGCGACCATCGCGCCCGCGAGTCCCGCGATGGCGGGCATGCGCAGCGGATAGTCGACCAGCGAGAATAGCAGGATCATCGCCAAAGCGGCGACCGCGGCGACCAGGGGCTTGCGCTCCGTATCGCGCACAGTGCGTCGCCACGCCCGGGCGATCATGACGATCAGGACGACCAGCCCGGCGATCATCAGCAGCGCGCCCGCCAGCCCCGCCTCCATCAGCCATTCCAGCGCGTCGTTATGCGCATGGTTGACGGTCAGCGGCCCCACCTCGGCCAGCGGCTCGACGGTGCGATAGACGCGGTCGAAGCTGCCCAGCCCGGTCCCCCAGGGAAAGGTGCCGCGCACGACGAACCAGCTATTGTCCCAATATTGGTAGCGCGCCTCGGTCCCGATCCCCGCGAAACGCGCCAGGATCCGCTGCATCAGGTCGGTGCGCGACAGAATGAGGGCGCCCAGGCCATAGCCCAGCGCCAACCCCAGCGCCGAACGCCCGGCGCGCCGCCCGCCCGCGATCAGCCAGCCCGCCGCCAGCAGGACCAGCGGCAACAGGAGGAGCGCCGTGCGCGACCGGGTCGCCAACACGCCGAGCGTCAGAAAGGCGATCAGCGCGGCGCCGATCGCGCGCCGCCGCCCGAACAGGTCCGGGATCGCCGCGATCGCGATGGCGGCCAGCAGGAAGGTCGCCTGATGGTTGCGATTGACGAACAGGCCGATGCCGTCGCCCTGATGCGCGCTGTCATAGAGAAGCGGCGCGTCGCCCGCCCCGAGGCCCGCCTGCACCATCCCGATCGCGGCCCCGATCGCGGCGATGATGACGATCAGGCGCAGCGCGGCCATGCGGTCGGCGGCGGAAACCAGCGCCATGCCGGTCATCGCCGCAAAGGGCACCGCCAGCGCAGGCAGCATCGCCAACGTCGCATCGGGCGTCAGGCTCAGCGGACGCCACGGTGCCGCCTGGGCCAGCAGCGCGTCGATCGCCACGACCACCGCGCGGCCGGGCAAGGCGTGCCACAGGCCGGGGGGCAGGGGGACGATCTGGAGCAGGATCAGCAGCACGGTCGCGCCGAACAGGATGATCGGCGCGCGCAACGCCCGCGCCGTCTCCGCCTGGCGGGCCAGTTGCGAACCGGCGATGGCGGCGACGATCAGCGCCAGCCACTGGCCGATCATCGCGATCAGCGGATAGCTGCGCCCCGCGCCGCCGCCGATCCCCAGCGCGAGAAGCAGGGCAAGCGCGAACAGCCGCAGCCGCGCCTCGCGACCGAATAGCACCATCGACAGGATCGGCGTCGGACGTTCGGACCGATGGAAACCACGCCTGATGCTGCGACCGCTCATGCGCTTGGCATGGCACAGCAAGTTTACGATTTCACGCGCAAGTCCCGGTGGTGGCGAGCCCGGAGCGGGACAGTTTGCCGACTGTCGCGCAGGCCGCCAAGGCTTTACGATCGGACGCGGGGCATGGGGGAAGGCGGACCGAGGTGACGACCGGGCGGGGCGGCAGGATGCGGGCAATCGCGGTGGTAGCCATGGCCGCGCTGCTGCTGACGGCCAATCTGGCCTATCAATGGCCGGGCGCACTCAACCCCGACAGCCAGGGGCAGATGGCGCAGATCGCCAGCGGGCGGCTGCACGACTGGCATCCACCCGCCATGACCCGGCTGTGGCAGGCGCTGGGCCTGATATTCGGGCCGGGCCCTGCGCCGATGCTGGTCTTCGACCTCGCCACCTATTGGGCGGGGCTGGCGATCGTCGCGCTGCTGCTGGTTCGCGCCGGGCGTCCGCTCGGCCACGCGGCGGCGGTGCTGGCGGCGGGGGCGGTGCCGCTGTTCCTGATGCTCAACATCGCGATCGGCAAGGATGCGAGTTTTTGCGGGGCGTTCCTCCTGGGGGCGGCGCTGCTGATCGCGGCGCGGACCGTGCGCCGGTGGCGGGGGGCGGCATTGGCGGGCGGGGCAGCGATGCTCGGGCTGGCGGTGCTGATGCGGCACAATGCGCTGTTCGTGGCGGGGCCGCTGATCGCCTATGCCGTCGCGCCTGCGGCGTTGCGGCGACCGTTCTGGACGATGATCGGCTCGGTCCTGCTGGGGCTGGCGCTCGTGCCCGTGGCGGGGTGGGTCAATCATCGGCTGCTGGGTGCGGCGGATGCGCGGGCCATCGCCTCGCTGCAATATTTCGACCTGGCCGGGATCGCCGCCGCAACCGGCGACACAGGCGTGTTCGGAGCGGGCACCCGATTGACGGAGCGGGACGTGCGCTCCTGCTTCGCGGTCGAGATGTGGGATACGCTGTCGCCCTGGGGCCGATGCCCCTGGTTCACGGCCAAGGCGGGCGATCCGGTGCCTGCGTCGGTCGGGGCGGGGCAGGAAACCAGGTCGCCGATCAGTCTGGATCGCCTGTGGATCGCCGCGATCCTGCGCCATCCGTTCGCCTATGCCGGGGTGCGGCTTCGCCATTTCAATTCCGAGACCTATTTCTTCGTCCCCGAAGGCCATGTCCGCGCGGTTCGCGACAATCCCAAGGAGGATGTCGCCGCGCGGCGTTACCGGGGATCGCGCCTCTTCTATGCGCTGCGCGCCGCGCCGGTCTTCATGCCCGGGTTTTTCCTGGCGATCGCGCTGGCGGTGGTCGGGGTGTCCGCCGGGCGGCGGGACAGTGATACCGCCCTGGGGCAGGCCGCGCCGATGCTGGCGATGGCCAGCCTGTTGTACGGCGCGTCCTATCTGGTGGTCGGGGTGGCGACCGACCTGCGCTATTTCCTGACGAGCGATCTGGCCGCCCTGGTCTCGGCGATCCTCGCCTGGGGCGATCCGGGGACGCGCGGGGCCCTGCGGCGGGACGGGTGGCGCCGGGCGATGGCGATCGGCCTCCCCGTCCTCGCGCTCGTGGCGATGCTGCTCGGGCGGGTGATCCTGCCGGTACCGACGGTGCCGCCGCCGGTCCCGTCTTGTGTATCCGTAACGCAAACGTAACGAGTGGACAGGGAGGGCCGAATCGGTTAACCATATTGTCCGCACCCGGCCCGTCCGGGGGCTTTGAGCGGGATGGTACGAACATGATGTGGGCGATCGCATTATCGGGTATCGCCGCCGGGATGGTCGCGGCGGCCATCGTGGCTCGCGGCGCGGCCCAGCAGCGTCATCGTCGCCAAAGCCAGCGGGCGCGCAGACGGATCGACCGCGATGCCAACGCGCGGCTGAACGGCTGGCTCTACGAATGGCTATGGGCGCGTCATCGCCGCAAGCGGTTGACCTACAGGCCCGAGGGGCAGGCCTGGGACCGCATCGCCGACTGATTCGCTCCGATCCGGCCGTTTACCGCCTGTTCATTTTTTTTCGACATAAGGGCACCTGTTCGGGAGAAGCGTCTCCCGCGGGAGGCTGCTATGGAATCGCACGTCGAACATTCCTCGGTGGTGCAGGGCATCGTCCTGGCGATTCCGCTGTCGATGCTGATGTGGGGTGTGATCCTCGGGGCGATCCTGCGCCTCTGACGCACGTCCCCTCCGGCGCGAAAGGCGACGCTCGTGGCCGATCCCCGGCGACCCTTTTGCTCAGCGGCGGGCCGCACCGTCCCGAAATGGAGCGGGTGCGGCGCTGACCGACAGGATTTCCTGCCGATCATCTTCCAAATAAATCGCGGTCAGTGTTCCACTTCGGTACGCTCCGGTGTCGATCCCGATCCGGTTGGCGCGCCGGTCTGCGGTGCGCGTCACGCTGTGGCCATGGACGACGACCGCGCCATGATCGCGCGGGTCCTCGAGGAAATCCTCGCGAATCCAGAGCAGGTCCCGGCGCGCCTGGCGGTGCAGCGGAATGCCGGGACGGACCCCGGCATGGGCGAAGAAATAATCCCCCGATTCCGCGCTCAGCGGCAGGCCCGCCAGCCAGCTCAACCACGGCGCCGGAATGGCCCGGCGCGCCCGGCGCAGAAAGGCGCGGGAGGGCTCGCCGGGCTGTGGCGGCGCCACGTCGAAGCTCGCCAGCGTCTCCATGCCGCCCACCGCCAGCCAGGTGCGCAGCATATCCTCGTCGCCGTCCAGCGCCTGGACCATCGCCTCTTCGTGATTGCCCATCAGGGCGAGCACCTGGCCATTGCGGCGTTGCAGGTCGTGGACCAGCGCCAGAACGCCCGCGCTGTCGGGTCCGCGATCGACCAGATCGCCCAGGAATACCAGGTGCAGCGCGCGCGGCGCGGGGCGTTCGTCGCTATGCGCGCCGATCCGGTCGAGCATCTTCTGGAGCAGGTCCAGCCGCCCGTGAACGTCGCCGATCGCATAGATTCGCTCGCCCGAAATCGTGCTTGGCAACGAAAATCCTCCAGTATAGCGTTTTCAAGCGATTGGGCGCGTGGGGGCGGCTCGAACCATAGCGGCGGGGGCTGGCGGCGATCAATCGCCGGTTGCGCCATCGTGGCATCGGATGGGCGGGCATTCCATGGCGGATGATCGATTTTCGGGAGCGGAATGCGGGCCGGGGCTTGGGTCCGGGCGCGATCATTGGGGCGGTCACGGGGGATGCGGCAAGGGAAGGAATGCCGGTTCTGGCCCGGTGACGGCGCACATGGCGACATGGCCGCCGGTATCGGCCGCGACCATGACGCGGATCGGCATGGCCAGCTGGCGCACGCCGTTCGTGGCGGATGTGGCCATGGCGGCTGACCGACAGGCGGATCACGACGGTGGGCATGGTCTGGATGCGCGGCCCTTGCGCGTCCTGCTGGTCGCGTCTGCCGGGGGGCATTGGATCGAGCTGACCCGGCTGGTCGATGCCTTTGCCGGATGCGATTGCCAGTTCGTCAGCACCGCGTGCGGCATGACGCCGCCGCTGGGCACGCGGCCGGTGATTGTGGTCGCCGACACCGCGCGGGATGCGAAAGCCACGATCCTGGGGGCGATCCGCGGCTTGTGGGGCGCCTTTCGCCGGTTCGATCCCGATCTGGTCGTCTCGACCGGGGCGGCGCCGGGCGCGCTGGCGCTTTATGTCGCGCGTCTGTTCGGCGCGCGCACCATCTGGATCGACAGCATCGCCAATAGCGAGCGGCTGTCCCTGTCCGGTTCGCTGGTGCGGCCGGTCGCCGACCTGACCGTCACCCAGTGGCCCGAAGTGGCGGCGCGCCATCCCCGGCTGCGCTATCTGGGGCAGATCCTGTGATCCTGTTGTCGGTGGGAACCCAGTTGCCGTTCGACCGGCTGGTCGGCGCGGTCGACCGCTGGGCCGAGGCGCGGGGACGCGACGACGTTGTCGCCCAGATCGGGCCGACCACCTACCGCCCGCGCGCGCTGCAGGCCTTCGCCCATGCCGATCACGACCGGTTCCGCGAATTGCAGGCCGAATGCGCGCTGATGGTCAGCCATGCGGGCACGGGGTCGATCATCGCGGCGATGGAACTGGGCAAGCCCATCATCATCATGCCGCGCGATCACCGGCGCGGCGAGCATCGCAACGGCCATCAGCTGGCGACGTTGCGCGAATTCGGCACGCGCCAGGGCGTCTATCCGGCCGAGGACGAGGCGACGTTGGTCGACTTGCTCGACCGGGCCGACAGCCTGCAGGGCTGTCCCTGCCTGACCCCACGCGCGCCCGCCGATTTCGTCGCGCATCTGGCGGCGCATGTCCGGGCGCCGTCGCCGCCCACGCTGGTTCGGCGAATACGAAATCTTTGGCAGGGCAGTACTATTTCGGGGCAGGTCGGCCCGTGGAACTGATTTCAGGCCAACTTGATGCAGTGCGGCACGACTGATAGCCCTGATGCAATCATCCTGGGGCGGGGGCCAACCAAAGTGAGGAAAACAGCAGTCGTCCTGGTGGGCGTGCTCGCGACGCTGGCAGGTTGCTCGCATGGCGGATTGCCACCGATCTCGACCGGCGAGCGCTATGCCGCCGATGGGCCTTGCAACGAAAGCTATCCGCTGGCGCCGGGCGACAAGGTCCGGCTCGCCGTCTATAACGAAGGGCAGTTCAACGGCGATTACGCGGTCAGCAGCGACGGCAAATTGTCGCTGCCGTTGATCGGCGACGTGCCGGTGGCGGGCCATACGGTCGAGGATGTGGTGCGCGACGTCCGTGCCCGGCTGGCCGATGGCTATCTGCTCAATCCGCGGGTCAGCATGGAGGTGCAGACCTATCGCCCGTTCTTCGTGATGGGCGAGGTCAAGATGCCGGGGCAATATCCCTATTCGAACTGCCTGACGCTGTTCAACGCGATCGCGACCGCGCAAGGCGCCACGCCGCGCGCCAGCCTGAAGAGCGGGTCGCGGGTGGTCATCCAGCGTGCTGGCGAAACCTTCGCGCGCGAATATGTCGTGAAGCCCAATCTGCGCATCTATCCCGGTGATACGGTGCGCGTGAAGGAGCGGCTCTTCTGATCCAGCGCCGCGCCGTCGCGGCGGCTCGTGATCGGCGGAGCGTCGCCCCGGTGCGGCGTCGGCGGATCATGGCCAGGCCCATCGCCTGCACGCTGGTCGCGGGCGCGATCGCAGGCGGGGTGGTGATTCCCGGCATCGCCTGGGGCCAGGCGAACACGCTGCTGCTGCCGTCCGAGACCGCGAACACGCTCTATGATCGCGGCCACAATATCAGCGTGGCCGAGCGTCCGCGTCCCGAATATGATCCGCTGGGCATCCGCCTGGGCAGCTTCGTCGCCACCACCCAGTTGTCGACGTCCTGGGCCTATAGCAGCAACGTCTTCAACGATAACACCAACCGCCGGGCGGACAGCCTCCTGATCCTGCAGCCCTATGTCGGCATCTATTCCGACTGGAAGGCGCATCAGGCGCAACTGGTCGCGACGGGCGACCTGCGGCGCTATGCCAATACCACGATCCGCAACCAGAATGCCTGGTCGCTGGCACCGTCCGGGCGGCTCGATATCTCCGACGCGCTCAAGGTGCGGGTCGAGGGGCAGGTCGAGCGTGGTTACGAATCGCCCTTTTCGGGGGACGTGATCGCCAATCTGACCGTCCCGTCGCGGTTCCTGCACAGCAGCCTGGCGACGCGGGCGGTGTACGGCGTGGGCCGCTCGCGGATCAGCACGGCGCTGGAGCGCAACGCCTATAGCTTCGACGACCTGGTGTTCGCGGACGGCACCGTGCGGCAGCAGAATTATCGCGACCGGGTCGGCTATAAGGGGTCGCTGACCTACGAATATGGCTTTTCGCCCAGCGTCTCGCTCTATGCCCGGGCGGAGGCCGATCGACTGCGCTATTCCTTCCTGTCCTTTGGCCAGCCAAACCGCGATTCGAACGGCTATCGGCTGCTGGGGGGCGCCAATTTCGACCTGGCGGGCGTGGCGCGCGGGACGATCGGCATCGGTTATGGCGTGCGCAATTTCGATGCGTCCTATCTCTACCAGAATCTGCGCGGCTTTTCGGCCGAGGCGCGGGGCGACTGGTTTCCCAGCGAGCTGACCACGGTCAGTTTCCAGTTGCAGCGCGTGCTGTCCGATACCGAACTGACCAATGTCGGGGCGATGTGGACCAACCGGGCGCATGTCTCGGTCGACCATGAACTGCTCTACAACCTGATCCTCACCGGCATGGTCGAGGCGGAGCGCCGCGATTATCCGCAGCGCCAGCTCGCGACCAATGTGTACCAAGGCGAGATTGGCGCGCGCTATCAGGCCAGACGGGGCCTCGGTTTCCAGGCGGCCATCGGCTACGGTTCCAGCCGTCCGGCACGGGGGTTGGCCAATTCTTTCGACGAGTTGCGGGCGCGCGTCTCGGTAATCCTGCGACGTTGATGGGGGACAAGGTGATGACCTTGGCATGGGTCGCCGACTGGCGGTTGGGGGATCGTTGACATGAAAGTGGTGAAGACGGCCGGCTATGAGACCCGGCTCGGCGATCTGGTCCGCGATGCGCGCGATCTGCTGCGCCGCCGGTATCTGATGCTGCTGGCGATCGCGGCGGTCGTGACCGTCATCGGCGTGGCGCTGACCACCCGTATCACGCCGATCTACAAGGGCACGGCGCGGGTCCAGATCGACCCCAGCCGCAACCCGCTTCTGCGCGCACAGAGCGAGGAGCAGGCGCAGCTGGCCAATGAGGCGATCGAGACGGAAGTCTCCGCCATGTCGTCGGGCGACCTGGTGCGCGACGTGGTCAAGCGGCTGAACCTGGCCAACGACCCCGAATTCGTGCCGGCCCCGGCCAGCGGCAAGCCCCCGCTCACCCCCGAGCAGAAGATGGCCGCCGCGATCGGCGCGGTGCGCGGCCGGGTCGACGCATCGCGCGAACGCCTGACCTATGTGATCACCGTCAGCTTCCGCTCGCGCGATCCGGGCAAGGCCGCGCTGGTCGCCAACACCTTTGCCCAGGCCTATCTGGACAAGAAGGTCGGCGACAAGATCGGCACCGCCGAGCGCCAGTCGCAATGGCTGCAGAAGCGGATGGACGAGCTGGCTAACGAGATTCGCCAGGCCGACGAGCGGGTTGCCCAATATCAGGCGCAGAGCGGCATCGTGCGCGGCGCCGCCAGCCAGCAGGGCACCATCGTCGACCAGCAGATCACACCGTTGTCGCTCCAGCTCGCCGCAGCCGAAGCGACTGCGGCCGAGGCGCGGTCGAAGGAACAGTCGGCACGCGATCAGGTCCGGCGCGGCCAACTCGACGCGATTTCCGACGTGCGCCAGTCGGTGACGGTTCAGGATCTGAAGCGCCAGGAGGCCATGCTCCAGCAGACGATGGAAGACATGCGCAGCCGGTACGGGCCGCGCCATCCCGACTTCATCAAGACCGAGGAGCAGCTGTCGGCGATCAGGAAGCTGATGCGCAGCGAAGAGGTGGGTGTGATCGGCTCGCTCAAGGCCAATGCCAATGCGGCCGAGGCACAGGCGGGCAGCCTGCGCGGGGCGATCGCGAAGCTCGAGCAGAAGCAGGGTGACAATGCGCGCGCCTCGGTGATCGCCGACAGCCTGCAGCGCGATGCCGACAGCAAGCACGCCGCCTATGACAAGATGGCCTCGCAAGCGCTCGAATCGCGTCAGGCGGCGCAGAACTCGATCGCCCAGGCGCGCATCGTCGACCAGGCGGATATGCCCACCGCGCCCAGCTGGCCCAACCGCAAGCTGCTCTATGCGCTGTCGCTGATGGCGGGTCTGGGCATCGGTATCGCGGTGATCGTGACCCAGGAAATGATGGTCACCGGCCTGCGCAGCGTCGACGATGTCGAGGAAGAGGTCGGCGTGCCGCTGATCGCCGCCATCCCGCAGGTCGGGGGCAAGCGTCCGGCGGATATCGTGGTCGAAAAGCCGACCTCGCAATTCGCGGAGGCGTTGCGCAACGCCCGCGCCTCGCTGATCGGTGTTCGGGGCCAGGCGCGGCCCAAGGTGATCGCGCTGACCTCCGCACTGCCGGGCGAGGGCAAGACGACCACCGCCTTCGCGCTCGCGCGGGTCATGGCGATGAACGGCGACCGCACGATCGTGATCGACACCGACGTGCGCCGCGCCCAGCTGCGCAACATCGTCGAGACGCCGATGCCGCGCTTCGGCCTGGTTCAGTATCTGCACGGCGAAGGGTCGATCGAGGATGCGATCGAGCCCAGCGGTACGCCCAATCTCGACCAGATCCTGGTCACCGAGCCCTATTTCTCCTCGGAGAATTTGTTCGGCAACGACCAGATGCCGGACCTGCTCGACAAGCTGTCGGAGCGGTATGACGCGATCATCCTCGACTTGCCGCCGTTGATCGGCCTGGCCGATGGCCGTTTCCTGGCGGCGCTGGCCGATGCCGTGGCGCTGGTGATCCGGTGGAACACGACGCCCAAACATGCGGTCGCGACGGCGGCGGCCTCGCTGAAGGCCGACAATGCCAATCTGGTCGGCACGATCTTCACCATGGTGGACACCAACTCGAACAGCATCGGCGCCTATTATTATTCGGAACAATATTCCAAATATTATCAGGGCGAGTAACGACGGGTTCGCGAGCGGCGGATGGCCAGGCGTCGTCCGCCGCCGCTGTTTCCTCCCCCGAGTCGCGTCTCTTGGCGAATCGGGCGATGCGGTTCATGCGCAATGGCCATAAATTTGCCGAAGCCCATAGCGCATCAGGGGCGCGCCGCTCCGGCGAAATGCCTGCACAAAGCGGCCCTTTTCGCGGGCCTTGGCAGCACCGATCGACCCGATGGCGCCGCGCCAGCCCGGTTTTCGACCCGATAAACCCACTCAAAACTTAACGCGCCTTTCCCGCCGGGATTGCCCGTCCTGCGGAGGATGCGCCGTGTCTCCGATGGGCAAGCGGCATCGCCGGGGGCGCAAATCCGCCATGCGCTGCCCCGATCGGCCCGCATTGGCGGCTAAGTCGGCGGTTCCGCCGCCGTCAAGGTCGGCGCGCCATATACCCTAATCGCAGCGGTAAACGCACCGATAACCAATAAGTATCGGCGGCGCAATCATGGCTAACGATCGCTTAAACATCCCCGGAAGGTTCGCGCTGACCATGTTGATCAGCAAAATGGTTAAGTTGTCACGTGTATCTAGTTCGTGCCCAAACAGGATGATTGGTCATGAACAGGGATTGTCGCTCCAACTCTGCCCGGCTTATGCTGGCAACAGGTGCGTTGATGCTTTCGGTGATGGGGTCGGCGGCACAGGCCGAGTCCGTCAAACCGGTGGATGATCTGGCCCAGGCCGATGCCCGGCTGGCGTCGATCGGCTATCGGCTGGCGGAGGCCAGTGCCAATCGTTGCGAGCGGCCCGAGATGATGACCGGCCTCTCCTTTCACGATATCGCCGGTTACGACGCGGACGCGCGGGCGCTGGTGCTGAAGGCGCATGGCCTGACTCAGGGGTTCGGCATCCAGGCGACCCTTCCCGAGGGGGCGGGCGCGCGGTCCGGCCTGCGTCGCGGGGATGAGATCGTCGCGGTCAACGGCACCGACATGCAGAGTTTCGGCACCGCGCTCATCACGCGCCGGGCGAGCTATCGTCGGGTCGAGGCATTTCTGGCGCTGCTGGACACCGCCCTGCGCGCCGGCCCCGCCACGGTGACGATCCGCCGCGACGGCCAGACCCAGGACCTGACGCTGACCGGCGATGCCGGGTGCGGCGGCCAGTTTACGGTCCAGCCCGGCCGCGCCTTCAACGCCTGGTCCGACGGTCATTATGTCGCCGTCACCACGCGCATGATGGCGTCCATCCCCGATGACGACGAGCTGGCCTTTGTCGTGGCGCACGAGATGGCGCACAACATCCTGCGTCATAGTGAGATATTGGCGGGCAAGTCGGGCTTCTTCGCCGAACTCGGGATCGGATCGGCCAAGGTGAAGGCGACCGAGATCGCCGCCGATCAGCTCGCCGTCCGGCTGATCGCCAGCGCCGGTTTCGATCGCGCCGCGCCGGAGCGTTTCCTGCGCCATTCGGCATCCTTCCGTTTCGGCGATCTGGCGATCTCGCATCCCGGGCTCAACACCCGTATCCGGCTGGTCGACGCCGAACTGGCGAGCCTCGCTCCGCAGACCGTGCCTGTGCCGGGCAATGCCCCGGCGCTGGCACCGGGCTGGGTGCGGATCGGGCAGGCGGTGCTCACCCGCTGGGCGCTCGACCCGCTGCCGGCGTCGCTGGCGGGCTTCGTGGCGCCGAATGGGGCGACACCGGCCGTCTTGCCAGGAATGGTGGTCAAGGCATCGTTCGCTGCCGCTCCTGGCGAACGCGCTGCGACGTCCCAAGGGGCGGACCCATGGCGGATCAGCCTGGCGAGCCTCAACCTGGGCGTCCGGTCGGAGGTGGCGACGACCCGGTGCGAACCTGCCGCACCGGCCCTTCTGGTGGCGCTGGATGGCGGCGCTTTCCGCGCAGGCGAGGGCGCGCTGTCCTTGTCTGCTCCGGCCTGGGCGACCGCGATCCCGATCGCGGTCGATCTGGCAGCGATCAGCCGGGGCAATGCCGCGGCATCCGTCGGCCAGGCCCTCGCACACAGCTGACCCTCAAGCCAAAAAAAAGCCCGCATGATGCGGGCTTTTTTCGGCAAGGGTGCAGACCGCTCTTATTGCGGGCTGGCCGTGCCGCCCGTCGCGGCCGCCGCAGCGCCGGCCGCGCCGCCCGCGAGCAGCAGGCCGAGGAGCGGCAGACCGAAGAACGAGCTCTTCTTCTTCGGGGTCGGGCGGGCCGCGGTCGGCACCGGGGTCGCGGCCTGATCGGCCGGAGCCGCCGTGGCGGGGGCGGTCTGGGTCTGGCCAGCCATCGACGGACGCACCGTGGTCGCCATCGCGGAGGAGGCGGTAAAGGCGCAAGCCGCCGTCATCAGTACCAGCTTCTTCATATTCAGACCCCTTGAAATGCCGCGGTTTGTCTATTCCCTGACGCCAAGCTTACCTGTTCGGCGATTTTCCGTCAAACCCGTTCATGGCGCGCTAGTCCTCGATCGGGACGCTTCTGTATCGCTTGTGCCGATTCAGGACGAGGCTGAGTCGGGTCTGGAACATCATCTTGGGCAAGTTCGGCGATGTGACATGGATGTCATCTCGAATTCCAAGAATATCCGGCGGTTTGACTCAGGCTTCATTCTTTCATCATCAAGACATCCTATGATGTATCAAGATTGATGCGTCGCACAATCCGGCCGTATCATGGCGCGTGATAGGAAAAATTCCGCGCATTACGCGAAGCGGACGCCTTCATGCCCCGGATCTTCGTCGGATGCGTTCTGACAGGGGGTGGCGTCACACTTGCGATCCAGCAAGGCGGGGCAGGGCATTTTCCGGAGTGCGATCCCGCAAACCACCCGACCGTCCCGCCCCCGGCGGGCGACCTCGCCCGATTCCCGTCTCTTTGCTGCCTGAAAAATAGGCAGGCTGCAGAGTCTGCCTAAAAATTGATGGGGTCGTGGCGCGGCATTGCCTTCGCCACACCACGGTAGACCTGAAAAGTCACAAAAACGTAAACTGGCACGTCCTTTGCTAGGCTGCTCCCAGGGTAACGCAAAGGGGGCGTAGGTGAAGCTGATCATTGCCATCATCAAGCCGTTCAAGCTCGACGAGGTGCGCGAGGCGCTCACCACCTTGGGCGTGGCGGGCATGACGGTGACCGAGGTGAAGGGTTTCGGGCGGCAGAAGGGCCAGACCGAAATCTATCGCGGCGCCGAGTACAGCACCAACATGGTGCCAAAGATCAAGATCGAGGTCGTCTGTGCGTCCGAGATCGCCGACCGCGTCGTCGAATCGATCCAGGCCGCCGCGAACACCGGCGCGATCGGCGACGGCAAGATCTTCATGCTCGATGTCGGCCAGGCCGTGCGCATCCGCACCGGCGAAACCGACGATTCGGCGCTCTGAGAGGGGGGATTTCGATGAAGCACGTCACCAAATTGGCGACCGGCGCGGCGGGCCTCGGCCTGTCGCTCTTCGCCGCGCTGCCCGCCTGGGCCCAGGACGCCGCGCTCCAGGCGCCGACGGCCGCCGCTCCGGCCGCGACCGTGAACAAGGGCGATACCGCCTGGATGCTCACCTCGACCGTGCTGGTCATGATGATGATCCTGCCGGGCCTGGCGCTGTTCTATGGCGGCCTGACCCGCGCGAAGAACATGCTGTCGACGATGACGCAGATCGGCGCGGCGGCCTGCCTCGCGATGCTGATCTGGGTGATGTACGGCTATAGCGTCGCCTTCGGTCCCGACGTGCCGGGCTTCGCGTCCAACTTCGTCTCCGGCCTCGGCAAGGCGTTCCTGAAGGGTGTCACGCCCGCCAGCCAGGCGGCGACCTTCACCGCGGGCGTCGAAATCCCCGAATATGTCTTCATCTGCTTCCAGATGACCTTCGCCGCGATCACCGCCGCGCTGGTGCTGGGCTCGGTCGTCGAGCGGATGAAGTTCTCGGCGGTCATGGCGTTCACCGCCGTGTGGCTGACCATCGTCTATTTCCCGATCGCGCACATGGTGTGGGCATCGTCGGGCCTGTTCTTCAAGGCGGGCGCGCTCGACTTTGCGGGCGGCACGGTGGTGCACATCAACGCCGGTGTCTCGGCGCTGGTCGCCGCGCTGATCCTGGGCAAGCGCATGGGCTATCCGACGACCCCGATGCCCCCGCACTCGCTGACGCTGACGGGTGTCGGCACCGGCCTGCTGTGGGTCGGCTGGTTCGGGTTCAACGCCGGTTCGGCGCTGGAGGCCAATGGCTCGGCGGGTCTGGCGATGATCAACACCTTCGTCGCGACCGCCAGCGGCGGCCTGTTCTGGATGCTGGCCGAGCGTGTCGCGGGTCACAAGGGTTCGGCGCTGGGCTTCTGCTCGGGCATCGTCGCGGGTCTGGTCGCGGTCACCCCGGCGGCGGGCAATTCGGGCCCGTTCGGTGCGATCGTGCTGGGCGCCATCGCCAGCGTGGTCTGCTTCTATGCCGTGTCGGTCCTCAAGCCCAAGCTCGGCTATGACGATGCGCTCGACGCCTTCGGTGTCCACGGCATCGGTGGCATGATCGGCGCGATCGGCACCGCGGTGGTCTATGCGCCGTCGCTGGGCGGTCCGGGTGCGGCGGATTACGCCATCGGCCCGAAGCTGCTCGTGCAGATCGAGGCGGTCGCCACCACCATCGTCTGGGCCGCCATCGGCACCATCATTGCCATGTTCGTCGCCAAGGCCCTGACCGGCCTGCGGGTCTCGAAGGAAGTCGAGCAGGAAGGCCTCGACCTCGGCGAGCACGGCGAGCGCGCCTACAACTGATCGGGAGCGGGGGCAGCAGAACCCCCGCACCCCACGACGTTCCTCCTGCGGACGACCTAAGCCCGGTGCGGCAACGCACCGGGCCTTTTTTTGTGTTTTGCGGGAAGACAGCACCGCCATGGCGAAGGCCGGGGTGGAAAGTCAGCCCACCCTCCGTTCGCACTGAGCGAAGTCGAAGTGCTCGGGATTTGCTTACCCGGAGGGTGGGGCGTGGCCTTCGACTTCGCTCAGGCTGAACGGAGGTTGGGAGGATGGTAGGGGGCGGGTGCCTTACCGCCCCTTCGGACCCGCCGCCGGACCCGCCTGCTGCGCCTGCGCCGCCTTGGCCGCCTCATATTCGTCGAAGGTGCGCGACAGCAGCGCCTGGGCTTCGGCCTCCGTCACCTTGCCGTCCTTGTTGGCATCGGCCTTGCCGAACCACAGGTCGGCGAGGCGTGCGGCATGGACGTCGTCGATCTTCCGCTGGCCATTGCCCATCTTCATGATCGCGGCCTTCACCTCCGCCTTGGTCAGCACGCCGTCATGATTGGTGTCGCGCGCCTTGAACTCGCGCGAGAATTTCGCGGCGGCCGAGGCGCGGGTGTCCTGTGCCAGGGCGGGGGCGGCGAGCGAGGCGGCGACCAGGCCGACGACGAGGAAACGGGTCATGCGCAAAACTCCTGAACGGATCATCCCGGCCGCTCCTGACGGCCTTTGGCTGTCGCCGCAATGAACAAGCCAACCGAAGGTTGCGTGGGCGCGCGACAGCGCATAGGGCGCGAGGCAAATCCATCCCTCATCCGAAGGACTTTGCCGTGAGCGAAGATATCAAGCGCGTCGTCCTCGCCTATTCGGGCGGCCTCGACACCAGCGTCATCCTCAAGTGGCTGCAGCAGCATTATGGCTGCGAGGTCGTGACCTTCACCGCCGATCTGGGCCAGGGCGAAGAGCTGGAGCCTGCGCGCAAGAAGGCCGAGATGGCGGGCGTGAAGCCCGAGCACATCTTCATCGACGACCTGCGCGAAGAGTTCGTCAAGGATTACGTGTTCCCGATGATGCGCGCCAACGCGCTGTACGAGGGGCTGTACCTGCTCGGCACCTCGATCGCGCGGCCGCTGATCGCCAAGCGCCAGATCGAGATCGCCAAGATGGTCAATGCCGACGCGGTCAGCCATGGCGCGACCGGCAAGGGCAACGACCAGGTCCGCTTCGAGCTGGGCTATTATGCGCTGAACCCCGACATCAAGGTCATCGCGCCGTGGCGCGAATGGGATCTGACCAGCCGCACCAAGCTGATCGAATTCGCCGAGGCGCACCAGATCCCGGTGTCGAAGGACAAGCGCGGCGAAGCGCCCTTCTCGACCGACGCGAACCTGCTGCACACCTCGTCCGAGGGCAAGGTGCTCGAGGACCCGTGGGATGAGGTTCCCGATTATGTCTATTCGCGCACCGTCAACCCGGAAGACGCGCCTGACATGCCCGAGACGATCACCATCGACTTCGAGCGTGGCGACGGCGTCGCGTTGAACGGCGAGGCGTGTTCGCCCGCGACCCTGCTGACCAAGCTGAACGAGCTGGGCCGCAAGCACGGTATCGGCCGCCTCGACCTGGTCGAGAACCGCTTCGTCGGCATGAAGAGCCGCGGCATGTACGAGACGCCGGGCGGCACCATCTATGCGTTGGCACATCGGGGCATCGAGCAGATCACGCTCGACCGCGGCGCCGCGCACCTGAAGGACGAACTGGCGCCGCGCTATGCCGAGCTGGTCTATAACGGCTTCTGGTTCTCGCCCGAGCGCGAGATGCTGCAGGCCGCCGTCAACTACAGCCAGGAGAAGGTGACCGGCACCGTCCGCCTGAAGCTGTACAAGGGCCAGGCGATCGTGACGGGGCGCAAGTCGCCCTATTCGCTCTATTCGGAAAAGGTCGTCACCTTCGAGGACGATCAGGGCGCCTACGACCAGCGCGACGCGGCGGGCTTCATCAAGCTGAACGCGCTGCGCCTGCGACTGCTGGGACGTCGCGACCGCGACTGATCCCATCCCCGTCCTGACAGGAGCCGTGACCATGGATTGCCGACAGGACGGGACGACATGCCAGGGAGCGGGACTGTGGTGGCAGTCCCGCTCCTTTCTTGTGTTCTGCATCCTCGTTTCGGCCTTGCCGCTTCTCTGGCCCGCCGTAGCGCCGCTGGGCGATATGGGGGACCATATCGGCCGCTATACCATCCTGGCCGAGGCGGGGCGGGGGCCGCTGTCCCGTTATTATGCCGTCCATTGGGCGATGGTCGGCAATCTGGGTGTCGATGCGGTCGTGCTGGCGCTGCACGCGCTGGGCATCGGTATCGAACCGGCCGCGAAGATCGCCGTCCTTGCCATCCCGCCGCTTACCGTGGCGGGTATGATCGCGCTGGCCCGGGCGGCGCATGGGCGGGTGCCGGCCAGCGCGATGCTGGCCTTTCCGCTGGCCTATTGCCCGGCCTTTCAAATGGGGTTCGTCAATTTCTGTCTCGCCCAGGCGCTGATGCTGCTGGCCATAGCGCTGTGGCTGCGACTGGCACGGAGGCAGCGACCGATATGGCGGGTCGGCGCGTTCGCGATCGTCGCCCCCTTGCTCTGGCTGTGTCACGCCTTAGGCTGGGCCTTGCTGATCGTCTATCTGTTCGGGATCGAGTTGGGGCGGCGCATCGAGCGCGGCCAGTCCTGGCGCAGGGGCGTGCCGCGTGCGGCGCTGATGGTCGCGCCGATGGCTTTGCCCGCCTTGTGGATGTTCAAGCCCGGCGGGGATCGGGTGGCCGGGGATAGCGGGATCTGGTCGATCGAGAACAAGCTGCGCTGGATACTGACCCTCTTTCAGGATCGCTGGATGGCGTGGGACCTGGCCGCGCTGGGCGTGCTGATCCTGTTCGCCTATGCGGTCGTCCGGTCGCGCCGCCTGTCGGTCGCGCCCATACTCGGCGTGCCGGCCGCGATCGGCGTCGCGATCTTTTTCGGGCTGCCCTATCTGTTTCGCGGCGGCGCCTATCTCGACATGCGGATGCTGGCCCCGGCGGTCATGCTGACGCTGCTCGCCGTCCGCGTGCGCCCGGAACCATCTGGAGCGCCATCGGGAGCAGGGCTGGCGCTGGTCGCGACGGGGTTCTTCCTGGCCCGTATCATCGGTACGACCCTTGGCTATGCGCAGCTGGCCGACGCGCAGGAGCGGGAGTTGCAGGCCCTGACCGTCCTGCCGCCCGGCGGCAAGGTGCTGGTCCTGGCGAATGTCATGAGCGAGGGCCGATGGAACTCGCCGCGGCGCCTGCACGTCGCGGGGTTGGCGATCACCCGGGCGGGGATGTTCACCAATACGCAATGGGCGGTGCCGGGCCAGCAGCTGGTTCGTCCCATCGTGCCCGATGCCGCTCCCTTCGACCGCGATCCATCCGCACTGGTGGTGGCATCGGCGCTGGACGAGGCGGCCGATTTCGATACCGCGATCGGTCGGTTCAACCGCTGCGCCTTCGATGCGGTCTGGACGGTCGGCTTCCCGGTCGGGCGAGCCCGTTCTCCCGACCTGATCCCGATCTGGGCGCAAGGCGATTCCGCCGTTTATCGCGTTCGACGCGGGCTGTGCTTGTCGGACGCCCCTTCGGTCCGCTAGGCACTTTCCCATGAATGGGGGAAAGCTCAACTGGTGGCAGACGCGGTGGTTCGTGGCGGCGATGGCGCTGCTCGCTGCCGTGCCGCTACTCTGGCCGACCGTGCCGCCGCTGGTCGATCTGCCGGGCCATATGGGGCGCTATCGCGTCCAGCTGGAATATGCCAACCAGCCCTGGCTGGCGCATTGGTATCGCTTCGAATGGCAGATGATCGGCAATCTCGGCATCGACCTGCTGATCGAGCCGCTGGCGCCGATCTTCGGGCTGGAGCTGGCGGTCAAGCTGATCGTCATCGCGATCCCCGTGCTGACCGTCACCGGGCTGCTGTGGATCGCGCGCGAGGTGCAGGGGCGGATCCCGGCGACCGCGCTGTTCGCGTTGCCGCTCGCCTATAGCTATCCCTTCCAGTTCGGGTTCGTGAACTTCGCGATGGCGATGGCGCTGGCGCTGAACCTGTTCGCGCTATGGCTGCGCATGGGGCGGCTGGGCGCGGTGAAGGCGCGGGCGATCCTGTTCGTGCCGCTGTCCTGCCTGCTCTGGGTGGCCCATACGTTCGGCTGGGGCGTGCTGGGCGTGCTGGCCTTTTCCGCCGAGCTGATCCGCCAGCACGACATCCACCGGGCCAAGGGCGCGACGGGGGTGAAGGGCTGGGTCCAGTCGGCCTTCCATGCCGGGCTCGGCTGTGTCCCGCTGGCGGTTCCCATGGCGCTGATGGTGCTGTGGCGATCGGGCGCGGACGTCACCGGCAAGACCACCGACTGGTTCAACTGGCGGTGGAAGATCAATTGGGTGACGATGGTGTTGCGCGATCGCTGGATGGCGTTCGACCTCGCCTCGGTCACGGTGCTGTTCCTCGTCCTGCTGAAGGGCGTGCGCGACGAGCGGGTCGAATATTCGCGCAATCTGGTCCTGTCGGCGGCGTTCCTGTTCGTCGTCTATCTGCTGCTGCCGCGCGTCGTGTTCGGATCGGCCTATGCCGATATGCGGCTGGCCCCCTATGTGCTCGCCATCGCGCTGATCGCGCTGCGGCCCCGGCGGGGCCTGTCGCTGCGCGGTGCCTCGACGCTGGCGGTGGTCGGCCTGCTGTTCTTCGTCGTCCGCATTGGCGCAACCACGGTCAGCTATGTGATGTACAGCAACGACTATGACCGGGTGCTCAGCGCGCTCGATCATGTCCCGCCACGCGCGCGGCTGCTGACCTTTGTCGGCCGGCAATATTGCGCCGATGTCTGGCCATCGAGCCGGCTGGAGCATGTCGCGGGCCTCGCGCTGGAGCGCAAGCTGGCCTATGCCAACGACCAATGGTCGATGGCGGGCGGCCAGCTGCTGACCGTCCGTTACGCCCCCGCCAAGCGGTTCGCGCATGATCCGTCGGAGATCGTGACCCAGATCCGCTGTCGCGGGCAATGGTGGCGGCCGATCGACACCGCGTTGAAGCTGCTGCCGCGCGATGCGTTCGACTATGTCTGGCTGGTCCATCCGCCGCGCTATGACGAGGCGCTGACGCGCGGGCTGACGCCGATCTGGCGGTCGGGCCGCGACGTGCTCTACCGCATCGACGATCGCCGCCCGATCATCGACCCGGCGGCCTATGAAATGCTCAGCCGCCCGCTGCCCGAGGAAGACAAGCGCGCCCCCGCCCGGCGCAGCGCCACCGCCGACCAGGACAACAAATAAGCCTCACCCCCGGCGGAACGGGGTGAGCTCGCCCAGAACGTCGCTCTCCGCCGCGATCGCCTCGCGCTCGCGGGTTACGAACTCGGCGACGGCGCGGCGAAAGGCGGGGTGGGGGATATAGTGCGCCGACCAGGTCGGTACGGGGACATAGCCGCGCGCCAGCTTGTGCTCGCCCTGCGCGCCCGCCTCGACCGTCGACAGACCGCGCGCGATGGCGGCGTCGATCGCCTGATAATAGCATAGCTCGAAATGGAGGAAGGGCACTTCCTCCGTGGCGCCCCAATAGCGGCCGTATAGCGTATCCGCGCCGATCAGGTTCAATGCCCCCGCGATCGGAACGCCGTCCCGCATCGCCAGGATCAGCAGCACCTTGTCGCCCATCCGCTCGCCGATCCGGTCGAAGGCGGCACGGGTCAGGTAGGGGCGCCCCCATTTGCGGCTGCCCGTATCCTGATAAAAGGTCCAGAACGCATCCCAATGCTCGGGGCGGATGTCGTTGCCCGACAGGTGACGGATGGTCAGCCCCTCCACGGCGGCGGCGCGCTCCTTGCGGATCGCCTTGCGCTTGCGGCTGGCCAGCGCGTCCAAGAAGTCGTCGAAGCTGGCATATCCGTCATTGCGCCAGTGGAACTGCACGCCTTCGCGGATCAGCCAGCCCGCCGCCTCGAAATGCGGCAGCTGGTCGGGGGCGAGGAAGGTGACATGGGCGGAGGACAGCTCGTTCTGGTCGGTCACCGCCTCGATCGCCGCGATCAGCGCAGGGGCGAGGGCGGGATCGCGCAGCAGCAGGCGCGGCCCGGGCACGGGCGAGAAGGGCGCGGCGATCTGGAGCTTGGGATAATAACGCCCCCCGGCCCGCTCCCAGGCATCGGCCCAGCCATGGTCGAAGACATATTCGCCCTGGCTATGCGCCTTGAGGTAGGCGGGCGCGATCGCGGCGGGATGGCCGTCCGGCCCGTCGATGACGATCGGCGCGGGCGTCCAGCCGGAGCGGCCGCCGACACTGTCCGATTCCTCCAGCGCGGTGAGGAAGGCGTGGCTTACAAAGGGATTGGCGGTGCCGGCGCAGGCGTCCCACCGATCGGGGGACAGGGCGGAGACGCCGGAGAGGATACGCGCGACGGCGGTGGTCATCGCATGGGGATCTGTCTCTTATACACATCTCCGAGCCCACGAGACCGTA
This sequence comes from uncultured Sphingomonas sp., assembly GCF_913062585.1. Taxonomy (GTDB): domain Bacteria; phylum Pseudomonadota; class Alphaproteobacteria; order Sphingomonadales; family Sphingomonadaceae; genus Sphingomonas. The sequence goes on from NZ_CAJXWX010000023.1 coordinate 69,923, forward strand.
CTAGATCTCGTATGCCGTCTTCTGC
>NZ_CAJXWX010000024.1 GCF_913062585.1 uncultured Sphingomonas sp.
CTCTCTATTCGTCGGCAGCGTCAGATGTGTATAAGAGACAGCCCCAAATCCCCCTAAACCCCCACCATGCAACACTATGACGCGATCATCCTCGGCGCAGGCGCGGCGGGGCTCATGGCCGCCGCGACCGCAGGACAGCGGGGACGGCGCATCCTGGTCGTCGACCATGCCGATACGCCGGGCAAGAAGATCCTGATCTCGGGCGGCGGGCGGTGCAATTTCACCAATATCGGCACCGCACCCGATCATTTCCTGTCGGCCAATCCGCATTTCGCCAAGTCGGCGCTGGGCCGCTATACGCCAGCAGACTTCCTGGCGCTGGTCGAGGCGCATGGCATCGCCTGGCACGAGAAGACGCTGGGCCAGCTCTTCTGCGACGGTTCGGCGCGGCAGATCGTGGCGATGCTGCTCGACGAATGCGACCGGGCGACGCGGTCCGGCGGCAGCGTGGACATCGCGCTGGGCCAGCCCATCGCGGCGGTCGCGCATGACGGGACGCAATTCCGCGTGACGCGCGGCGGCCAGAGCGTCACCGCCCCCCGCCTGATCGTCGCGACCGGCGGCCCCAGCATCCCGAAGATGGGCGCGACCGGCTATGCCTATGACCTGGCCCGCCAGTTCGGGTTGAAGGTGGTCGAGCCGCGCCCCGCCCTCGTCCCCCTGACGCTGGGCGGCGAGGAGACGCTGTTCCGCTCGCTCTCCGGCGTCGCGTCGGAGGTCGTCGCCCGCGCGGGCAAGACCCGGTTCCGCGAGGCGGCGCTGTTCACCCATCGCGGCTTGTCGGGCCCGGCGATCCTGCAGGTGTCGTCCTATTGGCGGCATGGCGAGGCGATCGGGATCGACTTCCTGCCCGATTGCGGCCCGGACTGGCTGGTGGCCGCCAAGCGTAGCGCGCCGCGTACCAGCCCCCGGCGTGCCCTGGCGCAGCATCTGCCCGATCGGCTGGCCGAGACGCTGGCCGAGCGGCTGGCGCTACCGGGCGAACTGGGGGCGGCGACCGACAAAATGCTGGCGGCGGCGCAGGCCCGGCTGGCCGACTGGCCCTTCCACCCCAATGGCAGCGAGGGCTACGCCAAGGCCGAGGTGACCGTCGGCGGCATCTCCACCGCCGGGCTCTCCTCACGCACCTTGGAGGCCAAGGCGGTGCCGGGCCTCCATGTCGTCGGCGAGGCGGTGGACGTCACCGGCTGGCTGGGCGGTTACAATTTCCAATGGGCCTGGGCGAGCGGTCGGGCGGCGGGCGAAGCCGTCTGACCTTGCTTCAGAGTGCGGCCAGCCCGATGCCGGGCCGGGCCCAATGCGCCATCTGGTCGCCGGCCTGGCGCCGCACGAAGCATTCGCCACCCATAGTGCGATAGCGTCCGCACAGCGCATCCGCATCCGCCCGGCTGAGATGGCCCACCGACAGGCGGTGAAGATCGCGGCCATCCCGGTGGAAGGTGCCGCTCTGCGGCGCATAAGCGGAAAGGTCGGCGAAGCGACGGGTCAGCGCGGCCCAGGCCTTTTGCGCCCCCTCCTCCTGGCCGAACGCGCCGATCTGAACGTTCCAGTCGCCCGTCGCACGGACGGTCCGGCGCCGTTCCTCGGCGCGACGCAGCAGCGCGGGCGTGGTGACGAGCGCGGCGGCCATGCGGCGGACACGCGCCTCCTGGGTCGGCGCGGACGCGTCGGCCGCCGGCACGGTCATCGGCAAAGGCTGGATCACCGCCTGCCGCGCGGCGAAGACAATACGGGCCGCCGCCGGATCGACGGGTGCGGCCGCGACCTGTTCCGGCACCGGTGCCGCCGGGGTCTCCGGTTGCGGCAGCGCCTGGACCATGTCCTGCACGACTGCAGCGGAGGGTGCCGCGTTGAGCGCCAGCGTCACGGGCTGCCCGGTGTCGGCCGCGGCACGCGCGCCGAGCAGCGAGGCGACCTGGTCGGCCGGACTGGTGGCGGCGGCGAAATCTGCCCATTCGCGCATCCGCGCCTCGACATCGGCGGGCGCCATGTCGGCCGAGGCCGCCATGCGCGCCATGTCCCATTGCCCCGCCAGCGCGAACGACAAAGCGAGGTTCTGGCGGGTCTTGACGCTCGCCCTTTCCTCGCGCGCAGCCGCCGTCAGGACGCGAACGCCTTCGGCGGCGTCGCCCGACAGGGACAGCGCCAGCCCGCGATCGGCCGCCGGAATCCGGTCGGCATAGCGCGCCAGCAGCGAGCGAGCGCCCGCGCCATTGCCGCCCGCGATCATCGCCAGCGCGAGATTGAGCGCCGAGCGGCCATCGGCGGGATCCAGCTGCAACGCATCGGTAAAGGCCTGACGCGCCGAGGCGAAGCGCCCCGCCTGAAGATAGCCCTGCCCCAGCAGCGCGCGATAGGCGGCGCGATGCGGATCGGCCGCGACCAGTCGCTCGGCCAGCGCCACCGCGCCGTCGCCGTCGCGCTGGGCCAGCACGCGCTTCGTCTGATCGGCCAGCGCGGCGGTCGCCCGCGCCTCCGCGTCTCGGGCACCGCCGTCACCCAGTCGCGCGGTGCGCGGCCCGGCCATGGTACAGCCGGTCAGGCCTCCGCCGACGATCAGCGCACCGACGCCGCAGATGAGAAGTGTCCGGAGGGTCGTCATAAGGGGCATCCGATTGCAGCCTGGGGGAAGACGGTGCCGTTCGATGCGCCGCAAGGTCCGTGCACGCCGATGCGCCCGGTCGCGCCAGCGCCGACCGGTTCGGAACATCGCGATGGACAGGACGATGCGGACATGACCCCTTTTCCCGATAGGCGCCAAGGTTAGCCTTTCAGCGTCTAAGGAAGGGTTAACCCACACCAATGGCCGCTTTACCCGCGCCCGGGCGCGGGGCATGGATGGAATGGATGATGTTGGGGGAAGGACGAGAGATGAGCCGCAGATTTCCGGCCCTTGGCGGGCGTGCCATCGCCCTTGCCATGCTGCTGGTCGCCGGCCCGGCCATGGCCGATGTGAAGACGGGTACCGATGCCTGGGCGCAGGGCGATTATCGCAAGGCGGTCGAGGAATGGCGCGGCCCCGCCGTCGCGGGCGATCCCGATGCGCAGTTCAACCTGGCCCAGGCCTATAAGCTGGGTCGTGGCGTTCCCCTCGACCCCGCGCTGGCCGAAAGCTGGTTCCGCAAGGCCGCGCTCCAGGGCCATATCCCGGCCTCCGACAATTACGGTCTGGCGTTGTTCCAGGCGGGCAAGAAGGCCGAAGCCGCGCCCTGGCTGGAAAAGTCGGTCGCGCGCGGCGAACCGCGCGCGCAGCTGGTGCTGGGCACGATGCTGTTCAACGGCGACGGCGTGGCGCGCGATTCTCCGCGCGCCTATGCGCTGATGTCGCTGGCGTCGCAGTCCGGCCTGCAGGCCGCATCCCAGACGCTGGCACAGATGGACCAGTATATCACCCCGCCCGATCGCGAGGCGGGCATCCGGCTGGCGCAGCAGTATCGCGCGCAGCTGGCCGCGCTGCCCGTATCAACGTCGGCTGGCCCCGCACGGGTCATGGTGGGGGCGGACGGAACCAGCGTGACGAGCGCCACGCCGCCGCGCCAGAGCGTCCAGCCGGTGCCGGTCGCACCCTCGCGCCCCAAGGCGACCGGCTATGGTGCCAGCTACCCGGTCCCCGGCGCTCCGCCTGCGCAACCTACGCCTGAACCCCGGACGCCGCCGCGCAAGGAAGCGACCGTGGCGGCCAGCCCGAAACCGACCCATGCGGCCAAGGCGGCCCCGCGTGCCAGCGGCGGATCATGGCGGATCCAGCTCGGCGCCTTCCGCGACCGGGGCAATGCGACCGCGCTGTGGCAGCGGGTAAAGAACCGCCTGGGCGGTGCGCAGCCCTCCTACGTCACGGCAGGCGGTGTCACCCGGTTGCAGGCGGGCGGATTCGCCAACCGCGCCGAAGCGCAGGCGGCGTGCAGCCGCTCGGGCCAGCCCTGCGTCGTGGTCGCGCCCTGACACCAGGCCACCGGCACGGAACGGGTCAGGCGGTGACCCATTCCGCGCTGGGAATGCCCTGCGCATAGAGCAGCGCGGTCAGGTCGCCATGGTCGATCCGCGCCGCCGCCGCGCCCGCGACGATCGGCTTGGCGCGATAGGCGACGCCCAGGCCTGCTCGGCGGATCATCGCCAGATCGTTGGCCCCGTCGCCGACCGCCATGCTTTCGCCTACGCCGATGCCGAGTTCGTCGATCGCGGCGAGCAGCGTCTTTTCCTTCGTATCCGAGCCCACGATCGGCTTGCGCACCGTGCCGGTCAGCTTGCCGTGCGCGATCTCCAGATAATTGGCGATGGCACGGTCGAAGCCGATCTCGGCCGCGACAGGCTCGGCGAAGCGCGTGAAGCCCCCCGACACCAGGATTGCATGGCCGCCACGCGCCTTCATCGTGCGGACCAGTGCACGGGCGCCCGCCATCAACGTCACCCGCTCGGCCAGGCAGCGCTCGATGACGCTTTCGTCCAGCCCTTCGAGCAGCGCAACGCGGGCATCCAGCGCGGCGGCGAAGTCGAGTTCGCCGCGCATGGCGCGTTCGGTCACGTCGGCGACCTGCTCCTTGATCCCGGCATAGTCCGCCAGTTCGTCGATGCATTCGACCGTAATCATGGTGGAGTCCATGTCGGCGACCAGCAGCCGCTTGGCGCGGTGCGCGGCGGGCTGGATGACCACATCGGAGCGGTCGAACCGGCCGTGCAGCACGCTGGCCGCCCAATCGGCGTCTTCCGAGAAAACGATGTCGGCAGCGCGACCTTCGTCGATCCAGTTCCAGTCGGCGACCTCGCACAGCGGCGTCATCTGCGCCACCGCCTCCGAAATATCGCGCTCGGCGATCGATTCGGCTGCTATCAGCGTGGCGATGAACATGGCGAACTCCTCTGACCGACCCAGGGTCGCGCTCATCGCAGGGCCGACCGCCAGCGGCAAGTCCGCATTGGCGCTCGATCTGGCGAAGGCTACCGGCGGCACGATCATCAATGCCGATTCGGCGCAGGTGTATAGCGACCTGTCCATCCTGACCGCCCGTCCCTCCCCTGTAGAAGAAGCGCAGGCCCCGCACCGCCTGTTCGGTCATGTCGACGGGGCGGACACCGGCTATTCGGCGGCGCGCTGGGCGGCGGAAGCGCGCGCGGCAATCGCAGACAGCGTGGTGGTGGGGTCGCTGCCGATCCTGGTCGGCGGCACCGGCCTTTATATGCGCACGCTGCTCGACGGCATCGCGCCGGTGCCCGAGATCGATCCCGCCATCCGCGCCGAGGTTCGCGCGCTGCCCGTCGCCGACGCCCATGCCGCCCTGTCCCGCGAGGACCCGACCGCCGCCGCCCGGCTCAATGCGGCAGACACCACCCGCGTCGCCCGCGCGCTGGAGGTGGTGCGCGCGACCGGGCGTCCGCTGCACGCATGGCAGGCGCATAAGGAAGGCGGGATCGGTGATCGCATCGCGCTGTCCGCCGTCATCCTGCTGCCCGACCGCGACTGGCTGAACGCTCGCATCGACCGGCGTTTCGGGGAAATGCTGGACGAGGGGCTGGACGAGGCCGCCGCGCTGCTCGCCCGTCCCGACCTGCCCGCCGATGCCCCGATCCGCCGCGCGATCGGCGTGCCCGAGGCCGCCGCGCTATTGGAAGGCCGCCTGACCCGCGCCGAGGCGGAGGCGGCTGGCGCGCTGGCGACAAGGCGTTATGCCAAAAGGCAATTTACCTGGTTCCGTCACCAGCCGGGGCCCGACTGGACCATGATTCCGGACCCTGACGCCGATGTGCGTCGCAACATAATAGAAACTTTATTGCGCCGTTGACGGTTGACGCGCACTTTTTAAACTTGTAGCCGCGCCATTCCCGACACGCCCCGTCAGCGGGCAACGGACGCAGAAGGACGAAGACGATGACCGAGAAAAGCGGAGCCGATATCCTGGTCGAGGCGCTGTGCGATCTCGGCGTGGAGGTCGTCTTCGGCTATCCGGGTGGTGCGGTGCTGCCGATCTACGACGCCATGTTCCGATCGAAGCGCATCCGCCACATCCTGGTCCGCCACGAACAGGCGGCGACCCATGCGGCGGAGGGCTATGCCCGCTCGACCGGCAAGCCCGGGGTGGTGCTCGTCACCTCCGGTCCCGGCGCGACCAATGCGGTCACCGGCATCACCGACGCACTGCTCGATTCGATCCCGATGGTGGTCATCACCGGCCAGGTGCCGACCGCGCTGATCGGCACCGACGCGTTCCAGGAAGCCGACACGGTCGGCATCACGCGCCACTGCTCCAAGCATAATTATCTGGTGAAGGACCCTTCGCGTCTGGGCGAGGTGGTGCATGAGGCGTTCCACATCGCGACCTCGGGCCGCCCCGGCCCGGTCGTGATCGACATTCCCAAGGACGTGCAGGTCGCCACCGCCCGCTATCAGAAGCCGGGTCCGATCCGTCACAAGACCTATCGCCCGCAGGTGAAGGCCGACCAAGCCCAAGTCGAGCAGCTGGTCGACATGCTGGCGGCGGCCGAGCGTCCGATCCTCTATACCGGCGGCGGCATCATCAATTCGGGTCCGGCCGCGTCGCAGCTGCTGCGCGAACTGGCCCGCATCACCGGCGCGCCCGTCACCTCGACCCTGATGGGTCTGGGCGCCTTCCCGGCGAGCGATCCGCAATGGCTGGGGATGCTCGGGATGCACGGCACGTACGAAGCCAATATGGCGATGAACCAGGCCGACCTGGTGGTGGCGCTGGGCAGCCGGTTCGACGACCGCGTGACGGGCCGTCTGGACGCCTTCAGCCCGAACAGCCGCAAGGTCCATGTCGATATCGACCGGTCGAGCGTGAACAAGAATGTTCGCGTCGACCTGGCGATCATCGCCGATGTCGGCCACGCGCTGGAGGATGCGGTGCGCATCTGGAAGTCGCGCCAGCATCCCAAGCCCGACACGACCGAGTGGCAGCGCCGCATCGCGGGCTGGCGCGCGGTCGGCTGTCTCTCCTTCCCGGAGAATGGCGACGCGATCATGCCGCAGCGGGCGATCCGGGCGCTGTATGACGCCACCAAGGCGCGCCAGCCGATCATCACCACCGAGGTCGGCCAGCACCAGATGTGGGCCGCACAGCATTTCGGCTTCGAAAAGCCCAACAAGTGGCTGACGAGCGGAGGGCTGGGCACCATGGGTTACGGCCTGCCCGCCGCGATCGGTGCGCAGCTGGGCAATCCGGGTGCGCTGGTGATCGACATCGCCGGTGAAGCCTCGATCCAGATGAACATCCAGGAGCTGGCGACGGCGACGCAATATCGCCTGCCGGTCAAGATCTTCATCCTGAACAACGAATATATGGGCATGGTCCGCCAGTGGCAGGAACTGACCTATGAGAGCCGCTATGCCGAAAGCTATTCGGACTCGCTGCCCGACTTCGTGAAGCTGGGCGAGGCCTATGGCTGGAAGGGCATCCTGATCGAACATCGCGACCAGCTGGAAGACGGCATCGCCGCGATGCTGGACCATGACGGGCCGGTGATCGTCGACTGCCGCGTGGCCAAGCTTGCCAACTGCTTTCCGATGATCCCGAGCGGGGCGGCGCATACCGACATGATCCTGCAGGCCAATGAGGTATCGGGCACCATGGACGACGAGGCCAAGGCGCTGGTGTAACTCTTAGCTCCTCCCCGCCCGCGGGGAGGGGGACCGTGACGCGAAGCGGCACGGTGGAGGGGGATCGCCGCGCAGGGCAGCATGAGTGGAGAGCCCCCTCCACCATGCTCCGCATGGTCCCCCTCCCCGTACCGGGGAGGAATTTGGAAATGCACATCAAGACCGAGAAGGTGGAACGCCACACGCTGGCGGTGATCGTCGACAACGAACCGGGCATCCTCGCGCGGATCGCGGGTCTGTTCACCGCGCGCGGCTATAATATCGAAAGCCTGACCGTGTCGGAGATCACCGCCGACAAGGCCGTCAGCCGCATCACCATCGTCACCAGCGCCTCGCCGCCGGTGATGGAGCAGATCATCGCCCAGCTCGACCGGCTGGTCCCCGTCCACAAGGTCTCCGACCTGTCGGTGCTGGGCGACCATGTCGAGCGCGAGCTGGCGCTGGTAAAGGTGGCGGGCACCGGCGAACGCCGGATCGAGGCGCTCCGCCTGGCCGAGGTCTACCGCGCCCGCGTGGTCGATGCGACCATCTCCAGCTTCGTGTTCGAGGTGACCGGCACGATCAGCAAGATCGACAAGTTCGTCGAACTGATGGGCGAAGTCGGCTTGGTCGAGGTCGCCCGCACCGGCATCGCCGCCATTTCGCGCGGCAAGGACGCGGCCTGAACCCCGCCCCAAGTTTTCAGACTATCATGAGGCCCGATGCGGCCCGCCTATTTCGAAAGGGAAGTTGAAATGCGTGTCTATTACGATCGCGACGCCGATCTGAACCTGATCTCCGAAAAGAACATCGCCATTTTGGGTTACGGCTCGCAGGGCCATGCCCATGCGCAGAACCTGCGCGATTCGGGCGTCAAGAATGTCGCGATCGCGCTGCGCCCCGGTTCGGCCTCGGCCGCGAAGGCGGAGGCTGCGGGCTTCAAGGTCCTGTCGAACAAGGAAGCGGCCGCCTGGGCCGACATCCTGATGATCCTGGCCCCCGACGAGCATCAGGCCGCGATCTATGACGCCGACCTGAAGGGCAATATGAAGCCCGGCGCGGCGCTCGCCTTCGCGCACGGTCTGAACGTCCATTTCGGCCTGATCGAGCCGCCCGCGGACATCGACGTCATCATGATCGCGCCCAAGGGCCCCGGCCACACGGTGCGCAGCGAATATGTGCGCGGCGGCGGCGTGCCCTGCCTGATCGCGATCCACCAGGACGCCAGCGGCAATGCGCATGACGTGGCGCTGGCCTATGCGTCGGGCGTCGGCGGCGGTCGCTCGGGCATCATCGAGACCAACTTCCGCGAAGAATGCGAAACCGACCTGTTCGGCGAGCAGGCCGTGCTGTGCGGCGGCGCGACCGCGCTGGTCCAGGCGGGCTTCGAGACGCTGGTCGAGGCGGGCTATGCCCCCGAAATGGCCTATTTCGAGTGCCTTCACGAGCTGAAGCTGATCGTCGACCTGATGTATGAGGGCGGCATCGCCAACATGCGCTATTCGATCTCGAACACCGCCGAGTACGGCGACATCAAGACCGGCCCGCGCATCATCACCGAAGAGACCAAGAAGGAAATGAAGCGCGTCCTGGCCGACATCCAGTCGGGCCGCTTCGTGAAGGACTTCGTCCTAGACAACCGCGCCGGCCAGCCCGAACTCAAGGCCAGCCGCATCGCCGCCAAGCGCCACCAGATCGAACAGGTCGGCAGCGAACTGCGCGCGATGATGCCGTGGATCGGCGCGAACAAGCTGGTGGACAAGGCGAAGAACTGATTTTTCGTCGGGGGGTAGGCTCGGTGAGACACCAGGCCCTCCCCCATCCCAGTTTCAGGTAAACGATGCCCCGCATCGTTTAGGTCATGCCGGGGGCATGACCTACCTGAAACTCGCCTGCGGGAGGGGCGTGCCCAGCCGAAACATCTAGCGTTATGACCACCCCATCAGCCTGCTGATAGCCGGAGGTCATTGCAAACCGACCGCCCCAAACCTCTCCCCTCCCGCAAGCGGGAGGGGATGGAGGAGGGCAAGGGGCCTCGCAGAGACCCACCCCCGGAAACGCATCGTTGCGACCTTCGCCTTTGACGCGCGTTAACCGCGCGGCCCACAAAGGCCATCGTCCAACAGGGAGTACCCACCCATGCGTTTCGTCCTTCCCGCCGCCCTGGCGCTTGCCTTCGCTGCCCCCGCCATCGCCCAGACCGCGCCGACGGGCACGCCCGGCGCTCCGGTCGCCTCGCGCGTCGTCGCAGGCACCTATGCCGTCGACCCCTTCCACACCCAGGTGACCTGGTCGCTCAACCATATGGGCTTCTCGGTGCTCGAGGGGCAGTTCGGCGCGTCGGAAGGCACGCTGACCATCGACCCGGCCAAGCCCCAGGCGGCCAAGGTCGACGTGACTTTCAAGATCGACAATCTGTCGGTCACCGCCGCCCCCTTCGCGAACCACCTGAAGTCGAAGGACTTCTTCGACGCCGCGACCTATCCGACCGCGCGCTTCGTCTCGACCGGCGTCAAGGTCATGGGCAACAAGGCGGTCATCACCGGCAACCTGACCATCAAGGACCAGACCAAGCCGGTGACGCTGAACGCCACCTTCTTCGGTGCGGGCACCAACCCGATGTCCAAGAAGCTGAACATCGGCTTCCGCGCGACGGGCAAGATCAAGCGTTCGGACTTCGGCGTCGGCGCCTATGTGCCCGTCGTCGGTGACGAGGTCGACCTGGTGATCAACGCGGCCTTCACCGCGCAATAATCCCCTTATCCGGTCCCAAGACGGCGAGGCCGCTCCCCAACCGGGGGGCGGCCTCGTTCTTTTGTGCCAAGCCCGTCAGGCGCACGTCATCATTCTCGATATGGACAAGGCGCGCCCGACACGGCATGACCCCTGCCATCATGATCGCCGCGCCGCTGCTCCGTTCGCTTCGACTTATCCGCCCTTAGGGGAGGATCGGCGTGGCCAAGCGCGACTTCCCTAAGGGCGGAATGAAACGATAAGCCTGTCCCCGCCGCGCCCTGGCCTGACGCGGCCGAGAATGCTGGAAGACCCGATCATGTTGCGCGATCCCTCGACCAAATACCGCCCCTTCCCCGCAATCGCCCTGCCCGACCGGCAATGGCCGAACCGCACCATCACCCAGGCCCCGCGCTGGCTGTCGACCGATCTTCGCGACGGCAACCAGGCGCTGATCGACCCGATGGACGCCGAGAAGAAGACTCGGATGTTCGACCTGCTCGTCAAGGTCGGGCTGAAGGAGATCGAGGTCGGTTTCCCGAGCGCGGGCGCGACCGAGTTCGACTTCATCTCCGGGTTGATCAAGAACGACCGCATCCCCGACGATGTGACGATCCAGGTCCTCACCCAGTCGCGCCGCGACCTGATCGAGCGCAGCTTCCAGAGCCTGGAGGGCGCGCGCACCGCGATCGTCCACCTCTACAACGCGGTCAGCCCGGCCTGGCGCAAGATCGTGTTCGGCATGACCCGCGACGAGGTCCGCCAGATCGCGGTCGAAGGTGCCAAGATCCTGCGCGACGAAGCCGCCAAGCGCCCGAACACCGACTGGTTCTTCGAATATAGCCCCGAAACCTTCTCGACCGCCGAGCTGGATTTCTCGGTCGAGGTCTGCGCCGCCGTCATGGACGTGCTGAAGCCGACGCCCGACCATCCGCTGATCCTGAACCTGCCCGCGACCGTCGAATGCGCGACGCCGAACGTCTATGCTGACCAGATCGAATGGTTCGGGCGCCACATCCCCAATCGCGATTCGGTGGTGATCTCGCTCCACACGCATAACGACCGGGGCACCGGCGTCGCCGCGGCCGAACTGGGCGTGATGGCGGGCGCGGACCGGGTCGAGGGTTGCCTGCTGGGCAATGGCGAGCGGACCGGCAATTGCGATCTCGTGACCGTCGCGCTCAACATGTATACGCAAGGCGTCGATCCCGGCCTGAACCTGTCGGACATCGACGAGGTGGTGAACACGGTGCAGTACTGCACCAACCTGCCTGTCCATCCGCGCACGCCCTATGCGGGTGATCTGGTCTTCACCGCCTTTTCGGGCAGCCATCAGGACGCGATCAAGAAGGGCTTTTCGGCGCAGGCCGCCCGCAACGACGATCTGTGGGAAGTCCCCTACCTGCCCATCGACCCGGCCGATCTGGGTCGCAGCTACGAAGCGGTCATCCGCGTCAATTCGCAGTCGGGCAAGGGCGGCGTCGCATGGGTGATCGAGCAGGACAAGGGGCTGAAGCTGCCCAAGCGGCTCCAGGCCGATTTCAGCCGCCATGTCCAGGCGATGGCGGATGAGACCAGCCGCGAACTCAACGCCGCCGACATCTGGGGCGGGTTCGAGGCGACCTATCTGCCGCGCGAGGGCGACCGGTTCGTGCTGCGCGACTATGAGGAAACCGGCTCGACCGGGCAGCGGACCTTTATCGGTCGCGTCCAGGTGGATGGCGAGGAAAAGTCGATCTCGGGGCGCGGCAACGGGCTGATCTCCAGCGTGATCGCGGCGCTGGCCGGCACGACCGGCCCGGCGCTGGAAGTGGTCGACTATAACGAGCACGCCATCGGCCACGGCGCGGATGCCCAGGCCGCCGCCTATGTCGAGGCGCGGACCGCCGATGGGCGCACGGTGTTCGGCGTCGGGCTGGATACCGACATCGCCACGGCCAGCGTCCGCGCGGTGCTCTCTGCCGCCAATCGGGCCTGACCACATGGTCGCCGCCCTCACCCGCTAAGGCGTTATCGATGGCGGCGACCGACCTTTCTTCATCGCCCTCCACGCGGTGGGGTTTCATTCCCGAGCGCTACCGCGAAAAGCTGCGCGAGCGGGGGGCGTCGATCACGCTGACCGTGATCGCGCACCTGCTGCTCGCCTGGCTGCTCTTCCATCTGGCACCCAAGCTGATGGACCCGGAGAAATCCTCCGCGCTCAACACCTTCTCGATCTCGCCCTCGGACCGGGACGCGGGCGCGCCGGTGCCCGAGACGCGCACCGCCACGCGCAAGCCGGCGGCGGCGGGCGGATCGAAGGCGCCGGTGACCGAGAAGAAGCCCGACACCCCTACCCCGCCCAAGGAGAAACAGGCGGACACCTCCACGCCTACGCCATGGCAATGGGGCGACAAGTCGCTGTTCGACGCGGGCGACATCGCCGCCATGCCCAAGGGCTCCGGCAAGGGCGTGGGGTCGAGCGATGGCGACGATCGCGGGCAGGACAGCGCCTCGGCCTATGGGCCCGGCGAGGGACCGGGGGGCCAGCGTCTCTATAATGCCGAATGGTATCCGCACCGGCCGAGCAATGCCGAGCTGAACGGCTATCTGCACAGCGCTCCGCCGCCGGGCAGCTGGGCACTGATCGCCTGCAAGACGATCCCCGACTACCGCGTCGAGAATTGCAAGGTGCTGGGCGAATCCCCGCTCGGCTCGGGCTTGGGCCGCGCGATGCGCGAGGCCGCCTGGCAATTCCGCGTCCGCGCGCCGCGCATCGGCGGCAAGGTGATGGTCGGCGAATGGGTGCGCATCCGCATCGACTTTACAGGGCCGGGCGGCGGGGATTGATCCGACGCCCCTTCCCCGGCGTGGGGGAGGACCGGGCGCGCCTCAATAGGTGAATTGCAACTGGGTGCGGATCAGGTCGCCGGTCGCGCGGCCGGTGCGGCGCGCGTCCGCTTCGCGCCGTTCCATCCGGGCATAGGCCAGCGTCAATTCCAACGCCTCGATAAGCTGGATCTCGGTGCCCAACTCCCATTCGTCGGTTTCCAGGCGGGGCGCATCGACATTGGGCTTCCACCCGCCGCGATAGCGTTGCCAGCGGACATAGGGGATGGCGCGGCCGATCGGCGTCCTGCCGATATCGGTCATCACCTGGACGTATCCGCCACCCAGCCGCTGGCTGCGGATCATGCCCAGCGCGCGGTCATATTGCGGGCCCCAGCCGGTCGTCCATTCGGTCTGGATGCCAAAGGGCTGCGGATAGAGGATGGCGTGGAACCCCACCCGGTCGTCGCGATAGTCGGTCGGGCTGACGCCGCCGCTGCGGATTTCGGGGCGGTAGCGATTGAAGATCGCCGAGCCGCCGACCTCCAGCACCTTTCCCCGGAACATCGGCCCCAGCCCGTCGAGCGCGAAGGGCCAGGTCGCCATCGCGACCTTCATCAGGCTGTCGGTGCGCTCGGTTCGGTTGGTGCCCTGTCCATTGTAGAGCGCCAGGCCGAAGGCGCCGTAATTGCCGAACAGCTTCTGCTTGTTCCTGGCCAGCCGGTCCCAGATCGCCTGGACCGGCGCGGGCGTGTAATAGACGTTAACGCCGACGTCGCGCTCGCCCGGTACCCCGCTGTTGATCGCATCCGACCGGTCGAGCGGCAGGCGATTGGACGAGGATTGCAGATTCTCCCAGCCGAACGGCACCTTGGACTGGCCGAAACGCAGGCGCAGGCGACGCTCGGGATCGAGGAACCAGTCGACATAGACGTCGCGCAACTGCCCGAAATTCTCGCGCCGCTCGGTGCTCGATTGGTTGTTCACCGCCGCGCCGAAATCATGCTGGAAATAGAGCTGCAGCCGGTCGGTGATATCTCCCTGCAAAACCATCCGCACCCGGCGCAGCAGGAAGCCACCATCGTCGTTGATCGAGGCGTCATGCACCGAACGCAACCGCGATCCATCGGCGCCCGGCGCATCATGGTCATCCAGAATCGCATTGTAGCGAAGCTGGGTATAGCCGCGCAGTTTCAGACGTTCATGCCAGGGCGTGTGCGACGAGACTGGCTTGGACATGCTCGCGACCCGTTCCGGCACGGGCTTCTGCGCGGGCGGAGGCGCCGAGGCGACGACGGGGGCCGGTGCGGCGGCCGGAACAGGGGGCGCGGCGGGAATGGCCGCCGCCTTCCGCGCCTCGGTCAGCGCCTTGACCTGCGCCTTCAGCTCGTCGATCTGGCGCTGGAGTTCCTTCACCGTCTGCGCCGCGACGGGCATGGGGACAAGGCTGAACGCGATCGCGGCGTATCGGGCCCGATGGAATCTCGCCTTGATCACCTGCCCGCCCCGCCCTGTTGGTGACAGCCGCTTAGGCTAGCCGCGCGGCGCTTCGCAACTATTCGATGACGATTGCGTGACGATTCCGTGACGGCGATCAGCGCTCTCGTTCGATCTCGCAGCCGATCCGGGCATCGGGATAGATGCCCGTCTTGGTCGAACGGACCTTTACCGCCTGGACCCGGGGATCGGCCAGGCACAGCGCCGCCACCGCCTCACACAGGCTTTCCTGCAGGGCAAAGCCGGGGCCTTGGGCCATCGCCAATATGCCTTCGCGCAGGAAGTCGTAATCCAGCACCTCCTCGATCTGGTCGGCGCGGGGGGCGGCGGGATAGGCGACGGTCATGGCGACCGACAGGCTGACCGGCTGGGGCTCGACCTCATGCGGGTGGATGCCCAGGTGCATCGCGACCGTCATCTCGTCGAGCAGGATCGTATAGGTTGCGGTCATGCCCTGCCCTCGAACATCACATCGCCGTCGCGGCGGCAGAAGCGCTGTCCGCAATCGACATAAAGCGTCTGGCCGCGAACGCCGCGCGCCGTCAGCAGGAAGGATACCGCCTCCGCCACCGCCGCCGCACCGATCGGACGGCCGAGCAGGTTCTTGGTCGCGGCCTCGGCGAATTCCGCGTCGCTCTGGTCGCCGCTTTGCAGGGTCAGGCCGGGCGCGACCGCATTGACCGCGATGCGCGGACCCAGCGCCTGGGCCAGCATCATGTTCGCCCCGGCCAGTGCGAACTTGGCGCAGCTATAGGCGAAGAAATCGGGGTTCGGATTGGCGAGCTTCTGGTCGAGAATATCGACCACCGTGCCGTCCGCGACATCGTCCTGCCGGGCGAGTGCCGAGGCGAGCAGCGCGGGCGCGGCGGCGTTGACCGCATACAGCCTGGCCATCAGCGCCGCGTCTGTTTGCGGCGGCCGGTCGAACTCGAACGCAGAGGCACTATTAACCAGCCCGTCGATGGGCCCGCCCGCCGCGTCCCGCGCACGGACAAACAGCGCGTCGATCGCGTCGATCCGCGACAGATCGCCCTGCACCATGGGGGCGTTCAACTCGGCCGCCAGGGCCGCCGCATCTTCGCCCGAGCCGTTATAATGGATCACCGGCCGATGCCCGTCCGCCGCCAGCCGCCGGGCGATATGCGCGCCCAGCCGCTTGGCCGCGCCGGTGACCAGCACGGTGCGGCTGGTCATCCGGCCATGCCCATCAGAGACAGCACTTCCTTGCGGCTGCGATCGTCATCGCGGAACACACCCATCATCCGACTCGTCACCATCGAGACGCCGGGCGTGCGGACGCCGCGCGCGGTCATGCAGGCATGGGTCGCCTCGATCACCACCGCGACGCCCAGCGGCTTGAGGTTTTCCCAGATACAGTCGGCAACCTCGGCGGTCAGCCGCTCCTGCACCTGCAACCGGCGGGCAAAGCCGTGCAGGACGCGGGCGAGCTTGGAAATGCCGACGACATGGTTGCGCGGCAGATAGGCGATATGCGCACGGCCGATGATCGGCGCCATGTGATGCTCGCAATGCGACTGAAAGGGGATGTCCTTCAGCAGCACGATCTCGTCATAGCCGCCGACTTCCTCGAACACGCGCGACAGGTGAACGGCGGGGTCGTCGCCATAGCCTGCGCAATATTCGGCCCACGCCCGTGCGACGCGCTTTGGCGTGTCGACCAGCCCTTCGCGCGTGGGATCGTCCCCGGCCCAGGCGATCAGCGTACGGATGGCGTCCGCGACATGGTCCGGCACGGCGATCTTGCCATCTTCGCCGATCAGGTCGCCATCGTCCGGATCGCCATGGGCGCAACTCATATACTGTCCTTCACGTCAAAGCCGGTGCGATAGCGGAACGATTGCCGGGGTGCAAAACTCGCCGGAACGCCAGACGATCCCCCGTTCGGTTCAGCCCGAAGATGTCGGAGCCCTGGGACAGCCACTCGGCGGTGTGGCGTGGCCTTCGACTTCGCTCAGGCTGAACGGCGGTTGGGAGGCTTGGCTGGATGGTGACAGGGTCCAACGCCAGCGTCGCCAATCTCAGCACTGGCTCTTCCCCCCTCCCTTATACCCCAGCCCGTTCAGCCTGAGCGTAGTCGAAGGCCACGCCGCACCGGCTGAACCCAGGCGAAATCCCTTGGCCTTCGACTTCGCTCAGGCCGAACGGAGGGAGGGCCGATTGGCTCGGTAGGCGGATTACCCGCGCAACCGCTCCGCCGCCCAGGCGACATGGTCGGCCATGAAGGTCGAGATGAAGTTGTAGCTATGGTCGTACCCCGGCTGCATCCGCAGCGTCAGGGCGATCCCGGCCGCATCGCACGCCGCCGCGAGCAGTTCGGGGCGGAGCTGTTCGGTCAGGAACTGGTCGGCATCGCCCTGATCGACCAGCAGGTCGGGCAGACGCGCGCCGTCCTCGATCAGCGCGACGGCATCGGCCTGTCGCCATGCCGCCCGGTCCGGCCCAAGATAGCCGCCCAGCGCCTTTTCGCCCCATGGCACCTGGCTCGGGGCGACGATGGGCGCGAAGGCCGACACGCTGCGGAACCGGTTGGGGTTGCGAAGGCCGATGGTCAGCGCGCCATGCCCGCCCATCGAATGGCCGGTGATTCCTTGCGCGTCTATGTCCGCCATGGGGAAATGCTCGGCGATCAGTGCGGGCAGTTCCTGCTCGATATAGGTCCGCATCTGGAAATGCTTGACCCAGGGTTCCTGCGTCGCATCGACATAGAAGCCCGCCCCCTGCCCCATGTCATAGGCGTCGTCATTCGCGACGCCCTCCCCACGCGGCGAGGTATCGGGCGCGATGAAGATCACCCGGTGTTCGGCGCAAGGCCCTCGAAACTCGCCCTTGTCGGTGACATTGGCATGGGTGCAGGTCAGGCCCGACAAATACCAGAGGACCGGCAGCTTTTCGCCGTCCTCATGCGCGGGCACGAAGACCGAGAAGGTCATGCGCGTGCCCGTCGCTTCGCTGTCATGAGCATAGACGCCCTGCACGCCACCATGCGCCTTGGAGGTCGACATCGTCTCGATCGTCATCGGAACACCACCGTTCGGTTGTCATTGAGGAAGACGCGCCGCTCGCCCACCCAGGCGACCGCGCGGGCCAGCACCTGTGCCTCGATATCGCGGCCGATGCGGATCAGGTCGTCGACGCTGGCGCGGTGATCGACCCGCTCGACCGCCTGTTCGATGATCGGCCCTTCGTCCAGGTCGGCGGTCACGAAATGCGCGGTCGCACCGATCAGCTTGACGCCGCGCGCGTGCGCCCGGTGATAGGGCTGCGCGCCCTTGAAGCCGGGCAGGAAGCTGTGATGGATATTGATACACCGCCCCGGCAGCGCGGCGACCAGCCGCTCGCCCAGTACCTGCATATAGCGGGCGAGGACCAGATAATCGGCCTGTGTACTCTCCATCAAGGCGAGCATCGCCGCCTCCTGCTCCGCGCGATTGGCGTCGCCGACCGGCAGGTGATGCCAGGGCAGGCCATGCCACTCGACCAGCGGGCGCAAGCTATCATGGTTGGACACGACGCCGACGATCTCGACCGGCAGCGTGTTGGTCCGCCAGCGATGCAGCAGGTCGTTCAGGCAATGCGAGCCCTTCGACACCGCGATCAGCATCCGGGGCCGCTCGCTGGCGGGCGCGACATGCCAGTCGAAGCCGAACCGCGCGGCAGGCTCGGCCAGCGCCGCGCGAACCCCCTCGACCGAGGCGGGAAACCGCGCGCCCTGCCCCTTGAAGACGATGCGCAGGAAGAAGCGCCCCGTCTCCAGATCGGCATATTGCTGGCTGTCGAGGATGAACCCGTCGATCCCCGCCAGCACGCCGGACACGGCGGCGACGATGCCGACCCGGTCCTGGCACGCCAGCGTCAGGATATGGTCGGTCATGCGGCGGGCAGGCGACAGCCGAGACAGAGCTTGTTGCCGTCCGGGTCGCGCAGATAGCCGAGATAGGCCTTGCCCATGCCGGTGTCGCGCTCGCCCACCGGCCCTTCGATGGCGGTGCCGCCATTCGCGACGCCCGCCACATGGGCCGCCTCCACCTGCGCAGGGTCAGCCGCGCCCAGCCCGATCGTGCCGCCATTAGCATGGGTCGCCGACTGGCCGTCGATCGGGCGGGTCACGATAAAGACGGCGCCATTGTGCAGATACATGACGCGCTCGACCTTGGGGTCCTGCCGCCCCGGCTGGCCGCCAAGCGCGCCGAACAGCGCATCATAAAAGGTCTTGGACCGCGCGATGTCGTTCGATCCGACCATGACATGGGTATACATCAGTTCGCCTCCACCAGATGACGCGCGCACAGCTTGTTGCCCGTGGGATCGCGCAAATAGGCCAGATAGACCTTGCCGACCGGCACCTGGCGGATGCCCGGCGGGTTCTCGATCGCGGTGCCGCCATTCGCCAGACCCGCCGCATACCAGGCATCGGCCTGCTCGGGAGAGTCCATCGCCAAACCCAGCGTCGCGCCATTGGCGTAGGTCGCGGGCTCGCCATTGATCGGTTTGGAGATCAGGAAGCGCGCGCCCTTATGGTTGTAGACCAGCCGCCCGAGCGGATCGACCACCCCCACCGGCGCGCCCAGCACGGCCAGCGTCGCGTCGTAGAAGCGCTTGGCCGCGGCGATATCGTCGGCCCCCAGCATGACATGGCTGAACATCAGAAGATCACCACGCTGCGGATGCTCTCGCCCGCATGCATCAGGTCGAAGCCCTTGTTGATCTCCTCCAGCGTCAGCCGGTGGGTGATCATCGGGTCGATCTGGATCTTGCCGTTCATGTACCAGTCGACGATCTTGGGCGTGTCGGTCCGCCCGCGCGCGCCGCCGAACGCCGTGCCGCGCCAGTTGCGGCCCGTGACCAGCTGGAACGGACGGGTGCTGATCTCCTTGCCCGCCTCGGCCACGCCGATGATAATGCTGGTGCCCCAGCCGCGATGGCATGCCTCCAACGCGGTGCGCATCACCTCGGTATTGCCGGTCGCGTCGAAGCTGTAGTCTGCGCCGCCATCGGTGAGTTCGAGGATCTTGGCGATCGTCTCCTCGCGGCTCAGCCCCTTGGAGTTGAGGAAGTGGGTCATGCCGAACTGGCGGCCCCATTCCTCGCGCGCGGGGTTGAGGTCGACACCGATGATCCGGCCCGCGCCTGCCAGCTTGGCGCCCTGGATGACGTTCAGGCCGATGCCGCCGAGGCCGAAGACGACGATATTCTCGCCCGGCCGGACCTTGGCGGTGTTGACCACCGCGCCGACGCCCGTCGTCACGCCGCAGCCGATATAGCAGCTGGTGTCGAACGGCGCGTCCTCGCGGATCTTGGCGACCGCGATTTCGGGCAGGACGGTGAAGTTCGAAAAGGTCGAGCAGCCCATATAGTGGAAGATCGGCTGGCCCTTATAGCTGAACCGCGTCGTGCCGTCGGGCATCAGGCCCTTGCCTTGCGTGGCGCGGATCGCGGTGCACAGGTTGGTCTTGCCCGACAGGCACGACTTACACTGGCGGCATTCGGGGGTGTAGAGCGGGATGACGTGATCGCCGGGCACGACGCTCGTCACGCCCGCGCCCACTTCGCGCACGATGCCGGCGCCTTCATGGCCCAGCACGCTGGGGAAGATGCCCTCGCTGTCCAGGCCGTCGAGCGTATAGGCGTCGGTGTGGCAGATGCCGGTCGCCATGATCTCGACCAGGACCTCACCGGCCTTGGGCCCTTCCAGATCGAGTTCGACGATTTCGAGCGGCTTCTTCGCTTCAAAGGCGACGGCGGCGCGGGTCTTCATGGTTTCGGTCTCCTTGCTCGGGCGTCCTGATGCCGTGTCGCGATGCCGCATGCAACCAAGGATGGGCCCGGCGAATTGACGCTGATCAGCAAAACGGGAGAGTGATGATGACCGACTTCAAAAAGGGCGACCATGTCGAATGGAACAGCCATGGCGGCACCGCCGAGGGCAAGGTCGTCAAGAAGCAGACCAGCGACACCTCCATCAAGGGCCACACGGTCCGCGCGTCGAAGGACGAGCCACAATACATAGTAGAGAGTGACAACGGCGGAAAGGCGGCGCACAAGGCGGACGCGCTTAAGAAGGCGTGATTCACGCGCGACCCGCCGAACGGCCGGGGCGCAGAAGGATTAAGGGAAGGAATAACATGGCCACCGCAACCACGGGCACCGGCATCCACGCACCGGTTCAGCCGTCCGAGGAACTGGGCGCGATCGTCGGCAACGAGAAGCTGCCGCGCAGCCAGGTCATCAGCAAGGTGTGGGACTATATCAAGGCCAACAACCTGCAGAACCCCGAGAACAAGCGGGAGATCCTGGCCGACGACAAGCTGAAGAAGGTGTTCGGCAAGGACAAGTGCACCATGTTCGAGATGAACAAGTTCATCTCGGCGCACCTGAAGAAGTAATCGTCTCCGGCGCTCCGGCCACCGTGCCGGGCGCCCCTTTCGCCCTTCGCGCAGCGAGCTATCGCAGGTCCAGGACCAGCGGCTTGCGCGTGGAGGGTGTCGCGGCCGGAGCCGGCATTTTCGCCTGGCCGCGCGTCGCGGACAGCGTCGCCGTAGCCGAGGGTGCCGGAGCCGGCGCATCCGCCGCGCTCACCCGCCCCGCCTCGATCTGGTTGAGCCGCTGTTCGACCAATTGCGCATCCAGCAGCTTGCGATCGCCCTGCATCGCCGCGACCTGCGCCTCCAGCGCCGCCACCCGCTGCTCCAGCATCCTGACCCGCACCTGATCCTCGGTCTGCGCGACCATGTCCTTGGCGACCTTCTCCTGCCGTGCGCGGTCCTGCGCGTCGGCATCGGCCAGGCGCGCGTCGGGGCTGCGTTGTCCGCAGGCGGTGAGGGTCAGGGTGAGGATCAACAGGCTAGCGGCACGGCGCATAGAAGGTCTCGGATCAAAAAAGCTCCTCCCCGGCACGGGGAGGTGGCAGGCCGAAGGCCTGACGGAGGGGGGCTTCGTCCTAGGATAGCCTATGAGGCTATCCCCCTCCACCACCGCTTCGCGGCGGTCCCCCTCCCCGTACCGGGGAGGATAGGTCAGTCCCGCAACTTCACCCAGGTCGGGGCATGATCGCTAGCCTTTTCCCGGCCGCGATAGCTCTTGTCGACGCCTGCATCGACCAGCCGATCGGCGGCCTGCGGGCTGAGCAGCAGATGGTCGATGCGGAACCCCGCATCGCGTTGCCACGATCCGGCCTGATAGTCCCAGAACGTCCACACCCCGCCCTTGGGCGCGCGCGTCCGCAGCGAGTCCGTCCAGCCTTGCGCCAGCAACCGGCGATAGGCCGCGCGGCTCTCCGGCTGCATCAGCGCATCGCTCGCCATCGCGGGGACGGAGAAAGTGTCGTCGTCGTTCGGGATGACATTGTAGTCGCCTGCCAGCACCGCCGGGACTTCCTCCGCCAGCAAGGCCCGCGCGCGCGCCGCCAGTCGCTCCATCCAGCTCAGCTTGTAATCGAATTTCGGCCCCGGCTGCGGATTGCCATTGGGCAGGTAGAGCGAGGCGACGACCAGCCCGTTCACCTCGCATTCGAGGTAGCGGCTATGCTCGTCCTCATCCTCGCCCGCCAGGCCGCGCTGCCGCTCGACCGGCTGGGTACCGCGTGCGAGGACGGCGACGCCGTTCCAGCTTTTCTGCCCATGCCAGACCGCGCCGTACCCGGCCGCTTCGATATCCTTGATCGGAAAGGTCTCGTCGCTGGCCTTCAGCTCCTGAAGGCACACGACATCAGCCTCCGCCTCAGCCAGATATTCGAGCAGGCGGGGCAGACGGGCCTTGATCCCGTTGACGTTGTAGGTGGTGATCTTCACGTCAGACCGAGAAGCTGGTGCCGCAGCCGCAGCCCGAGGCGGCATTAGGGTTCTTCACCTGAAACGCCGCGCCGCCGAGCGATTCGACATAATCGACCTGCGCGCCCCGAACGAGGTCCAGGCTGATGCTGTCGACGACCAGCGTGACGCCATCCGTCTGGGCGACCGCATCGTCGTCGGCGGGGGCATCGGCCAGGCCGAATTTATACTGGAAACCCGAACAACCGCCGCCCTCGACCGACAGACGCAGGATGGCGGGCTTGTTCTGCCGCTCGGCGATCGTCGCGACACGCGCCGCGGCGGCCGGGGTCAGCGCGATTTCGGAAATGCTGGTGGCCATGGCAATCAGATAGGCGTGGGGGCCGAGTGGGGCAATCCCGATCCCATGATTCCTCCCCTGCAAGAGGAGGTGGCAGTCCGCAGGACTGACGGAGGGGTGTCGACACCCCTCCACCATGCTTCGCATGGTCCCCCTCCCCTTGCAGGGGAGGAACAAATTTTAGTCCTGTGCAGCCGGGCCGTCGGTCGAAACGGGGATCTGGTGGATCGCATGATCCTGCGACGCGGTCAGGTAATCGCCCGTGGTCAGGAAGGGGACCGGGTTGACCGCATGGCCGTCCATGCGGACTTCATAATGGAGATGCGAGCCGGTCGAACGGCCGGTCGAGCCCATCAGCGCGATCAGCTGGCCGCGCGTCACGCGCGCGCCGTCGGCGACCAGGATCTTGGACAGGTGGCCATAGCGGGTCGCGATGCCCTTGCCATGGTTGATCTCGACCATGTTGCCATAGCCACCCTGCCAGCTGGCATGATCGACGATGCCGTCCGCGGTGGCGTAGATCGGCGTGCCGATCGGGCCCGGAATATCGACCCCGGCGTGCATCGCGGCGGTGCCGCGGAACGGGTCGGAGCGGATGCCGAAATTGCTGGTGAACTGAAGCTTCTCGACCGGATGGACAGAGGGGATCGCGATCACGCCATTCTGCCGGGCGTCCATTTTCTTCCAGGCCTGGAAGATCGTGCGAAACTGCTGGTCGGTGCGCAGGTCGGCCGAGGCTTCGGCGCTGCTGGCGGGAATATATTCGCCGCCGACCGCCTTCGACGCCTTGGGCGCGGCCGGTGCCGACGAGGCCATGGCGGCCGGTGCGGTCAGGCCGATAACGGCGACGGTGGCAAGGACGGATCGGACGCGCGAAGCAATCGATTTACCCGAAAACTGAAGCTGCTTCATCGAACCCCGACACGTTGCGGCCAAGCGCCCCCGATCGGGTTTGCCCGGCTTCGTCCATCCAATGCTGTTTCGCAGCCCCACCGCGTTACAGACGGTCAGCTTGTGCCTTCACGGGTTCCATGTCCGCAAGGGGCTCGTAGAAATCGCGCGTCAAACCGGCTGTCTCGCGCGCCGAAACGTTGAACGGTGGCTTAACCACCCCGCGAAAATGCCGCCGGACCAGCATTTGCCAATGTTTGGCCGGCTCGATGTCATGCCCGGCAGCCAGATAGCCGAACCATTTCGCGCCGAATCCGACATGGCGGATCTCGTCGGTATAGATGCGCTGGAGGATGCGCGCCGACGGCTCGTCGCCCCCGGTGCGAAAGCGGGCGACCGTCTCCGGCGTGACGTCGAGGCCCCTCGCCTCCAGCACCATCGGTACGACGGCCAGCCGTGCCATCGCATCATGCGCGGTTTCTTCCGCCGATTCCCACAGCCCGGCATGGGCGGGCAGGTCGCCGTACCCCGATCCCAGCGTCTTCAACCGGCGGTTCAGCACGGCGAAATGCATCGCCTCATCCGCGCCGACCGAGATCCAGTCATCGACGAAGCGGCGCGGAAACTGCGCCCCGAACCGCCCCGCCGCGTCGAAGGCCAGGTCGATCGCCGAAAATTCGATATGCGCCAGCGCGTGGAGCAGCGCGATCCGCCCCTTCTCCGAGCCGCCGCGCCCGCGCTTCGGCATCCGGTTGGGCGGCAGGAGTTCGGGCCGGTCGGGCCGCCCCGGCGCATCGGGCATCGCCACGTCGAAGCGATGCTCCAACGCCCCCCGGCGCCACGCGCGCGCCGTGGCGCGGGCGATCCGCACCTTGGCGCGCGGATCGCCTTCGCGCAGGACCGCCGCGCATCCTTGCGCGATCGTCGTCACAGCGCGCGTGCCGCCTCCAGCACCGCCTGGGCGTGGCCGGGCACCTTCACCTTGCGCCAGCTCTGCGCGAGTGTGCCGTCGCGCCCGAACAGGAAGGTCGCCCGCTCGATGCCCATATAGGTCTTGCCGTAGAGCTGCTTCTCGCCCCAGACGCCGAACGCCTCGCAGGCGCCACCCTCCTCGTCGCTGACCAGTTCGACGGTCAGCGTGTGCTTCTCGGTGAACTTGCGGTGCTTGGCCGGGCTGTCCTTGGAGATGCCGATCACCCGCACGCCCGCCTGCGCGAAATCGCCCGCCAGCGCGGTGAAGTCCTGCGCCTCGCGCGTGCAGCCGCTGGTATCGTCCTTGGGATAGAAATAGACGACCAGCGGCCCCGCCAATTCGCCCAGCGCCAGCGGCGCGTCGTTCGCGGTCTTGACCGTCACCGCCGGAATCGCGTCACCCAGTTCCATCGCCCGCTCCTTGCCAGATTGCCCGCACCTCCTGCCGCGTCGCGTCCAGCGTTTCAACCACCGCGTCCCAGTCCGGCAGTGCCATGGCCCGCGCGATCAGCGGCCAAGTCGGCTCGGGCGGCGCCTGCCCATCGGGGACCAGCAGCCGGAAGGCGACGAGCGCGCGGGTCAGCACGTCATGCGCCGGGCCCATCGCGGGCGGCATCAGGCCCGCTTCGACCAGCCGCGCGATCGCCCCGCCCAGATCGGGGTCGAAGCCGGTCCGATAGATCAGCTGCGCGCGGTGCACCGCGAACTCCAGATCGACCAGACCGCCGGGCAGCAGCTTGACGTCGAGCGGCCCCTGCGGCGGCTTGTGCCGGGCCATATCGGCGCGCATCCCGGCCGCCTCCACCGCGATGTCACGCGCCGGGCGATTGCCGTTGAGCACATCGGCGACGATCGCGGACACCGCGGCCCGCGCCTCCGCCGAGCCGAAGATCGGCCGCGCGCGGGTCAGGGCCATATGCTCCCAGGTCCAGGCATCCTCGCGTTGATAGCGCGCGAAACTCTCGACCGACACGACCAGCGGCCCCTGCGTACCCGACGGCCGCAGCCGCGTATCGACCGGATAGAGCGGCCCGGCCTGGGTCGGCACCGACAGCGCCGCCGTCACCCGCTGCGCCAGCCGATTATAATATAGCGTCGCGCCCAGCGGCTTGGGCCCATCGGACTCGGCCGAGAACTCGCCGGTGAAGAGATAGACGAGGTCGAGGTCGGAGGCATGGGTCAGCGCCGCGCCACCCATTCGCCCCAGCGCCAGGATGACCAGCTCGCTGTCCGGCACCCGGCCATGCGCGGCGGTGAACTCGTCCACCGTCGCCTGCGCCAGCACGCCGACCGCCGCCTCGGCGACGCGGGCATAGCCGCCCGCCACCGCCAGCGGATCGGCCCGCCCCGCGACGATCTGCGCCCCCAGGGCAAAGCGCAGTTCGCCGACGACACGACGAACATGGTCCAGCCGGTCCTGATAATCCTGCCCCGTCTCGCCGGCGCGCATCGCCCGTTCGAGGAACCGGACCGCCGGCAAAGGCTCGAAGGCCGAGGCGTCGATCAGCCCGTCCAGCAAGGCGGGCCGCCGCGCCAGTTCGGCGGCGAGTGGCGCGGCATGGCTGAGGATCGCCACGGTCAGGCTGGCGAGACCGGGTCGCGCCTCCAGCAGGCGGAAGATGTTGATCGCGCTCGTCATCCGCTCGAACAGCGAATCGAGTTTGAGCAGCGCGGCATCGGGATCGGGCGCCTCGCCCAGTGCCTCGACCAATGTCGGCAGCACCGCGTCCAGCGCCTCACGCGCCGCCGGGCTGCGCAGCGCGGCATAGTCGCCGCCGCGCCACGCCGCGATCCGCCGCGCCGCCGCCTCGACATCGCGCAGACCCGCCGCCGCCAGCCGCGCGTTCAGCAGGACCGGATCATGCGGCAGGCGCGGCCGTTCATCCGCATCCAGCGCATCGTAGAGCGTGCCCACCCGCGCCGTGACGGGCGCCAGCATCGCGACCAGCGCCGCGCCATCCGCCAGGCCGTGCAGGCCCGCCACCCGGTCCAGCCCCTCGCCCAGCGGCAATTGGTGCGTCTGGCGATCATCCAGCATCTGTACCCGGTGTTCGATCGTCCGCAGCAGCACATAGGCATCGGACAGCGCCGCCGCCTCGCCTGCGTCGATCCGCCCCGCCTCGGCCAGCCGCGCCAGCGCATCGCGCGTCGCAGGCGCGCGCAGGGCGGGATCGCGCCCGCCATGGATCAGCTGATGAATCTGCGCGAAGAACTCGATCTCGCGAATGCCGCCGCGGCCGCGTTTCAGATCGTAGCCGGGGCCCATCGCCTGCCCCTGGGCATGATGGTCGCGGATGCGGCGAGTCAGGTCGCGAATTTCGCCGACCGCGCCGAAATCGAGCGCGCGCCGCCAGACGAAGGGCCGGATCGCATCCAGGAAACGCTGCCCCAGCGCCATATCGCCCGCCGCCGCCCGCGCGCGGATGAACGCCGCCCGCTCCCAGGTCAGCGCCTGGCTCTCATAATAGGCGATCGCGCCCTCGACGGGAATCGCGATCGGCGTCGCCTCGGGCGAGGGGCGCAGCCGCAGGTCGACGCGCAGCACATAACCCTCGCCGTCGCGCGCCTGGAGCAGTTCGATCACCCGCTTGCCGATCCGGACCGCCGCATCCTCGGGCTCCTCGCGCGGGCGACGGGGCAAGGTCTGCGGATCGAAGATCAATATGGGGTCGATGTCGGACGAATAATTCAGCTCGCGGCTGCCCTGTTTGCCGAGCGCGATGGCGGCGAACCCGACCGGCTCGGCGCCCGGCGTCCGCTCCTCGATCGCGGCACGGATCGCCCGGTCGAGCGCGCGATCGGCAAAATCGGTCAGGCGGTGCGTGACCTCGGTCAGGTCGTACAACCCCGCCAGATCGCCCAGCGCCACGGTCAGCGCCAGCGCCCGCCGCTCCCGGCGCAGCGCGGTCCCCACCGGCAGGTCGCCACCCAAAGGTGACGGATCGACGAGCACATTCTCCAGCGCCCGTGCTTCGATCTCGGGCTCGCGGTCGAGCAGCATCGCCAGAAAGGACGCATTTCGGCGCGCGCGCGCGACCGCATCGGGCAAGGACGATGGGACTTTGGTCATGCTCGCGCTTCTACGCTGGCCAAGCCCGTCACATCAAAGATTTTCCGCAATGTTGACGGTGGCGCATCAGATTATTTGCAACTTGTCAAGACCTCATCGGTTATGTTGCCATGATGAGCACCGAACCCGGAAACAGCGAAATCCGCATCGTCCGCGCCCCCCGGCGCACCGACGATATCGGCCGCGCGCTCCGCTCGGCCTTTTCCGACCCCATTTGCCTACCGGATCATTGGGTGCGACTGCTCAGCCGGTTGGACCGTTCGCCGCTGCGGGGACGCGGGGGCCGGGACGCGAATCCGTTCGATCAGGCCTGACCCGCCGTCGATACCGCGTGATAATAATGGTTGCCGCCCTCATCGGTATAATCGGCCACCAACCGCATCCCCGCCTCCACCAGGAACCGGGCATATTCGCCTTCGCCGAGCGACTGGGATGCCCTGCCCGTCAGACTGTCGTTCCACGCACATGCCATGCGGGGCGCACTGAATAAAAAGCGCCCGCCCGGCCGGAGCGCAGCCCCCAGACGCAGCAACAGGCGATGCTGATCGCCCGGCGACAACAGGAAGACCAGCCCGATCGCGACGATCCCGTCAAATCGACGCTCGAAAAAATCGCTATCTTCGGCCGTTTGGCGAGCCGTGATCGCATCCGGGACATGGCGGCGATAGGCGGCCAACATGGTCGGCGAAGGGTCGACCCCGAACAGCGCAAATCCCGCCGCCCGAAGCGCCCGCCCGATCGGCACGCCGGTACCGCAGCCGATATCCAGTATCTCCCCGCCCGGCGGCAAATGCGCGGCCCAGCGCAGGACGACCTCCGTCCCCACGTCGGAGCGCAGCGTGGCGAAGCGATCCGCCACCGCCTCCCAACCCGACGAAGCATCGGCCAAGCCCCATCTCCATAAAAAAAACCGCCCCGGCCTTGGGGGCCGAGACGGTCACATGTCACGCCGTGAGGCGGTTTACCGCCCGCCGCTCAACTGGTCGACATCGCCCATGATGCTGTCGAGCGCGGTCTTGCTGCTGTCGGTTTCATGCAGGCGACGCGAGGGCAACGCGCCTTCGGTCAGGATCGCCTCCAGCGCGACACGACCGCGCGCCACGCGGCTCTTGATCGTGCCGACCGCGACGTTGCAGATCTCGGCCGCTTCCTCATAGGCGAAGCCGCCCGCACCGACCAAGATCAGCGCCTCGCGCTGCGGCTGGGGGAGGTGCATCAGCGCGCGTTGCATATCGCCCAGTTCGACATGGCGATCCTGGCTGGCGGGCGCCGCCAGGATGCGGTCGGCGACCAGATCGTCCCACTCGCCCTT
Source organism: uncultured Sphingomonas sp. (assembly GCF_913062585.1). Taxonomy (GTDB): domain Bacteria; phylum Pseudomonadota; class Alphaproteobacteria; order Sphingomonadales; family Sphingomonadaceae; genus Sphingomonas. Next base: position 28,999 of record NZ_CAJXWX010000024.1, read on the forward strand.
GAAACGCGCGCGACGCATCTGCGACAGATAGAGGTTGCGCAGGATGATGAAGGTCCAGGCACGCATATTCGTGCCCGCCTGGAACCGCTTGCGCGCGGCCCAGGCCTTGAGCAACGTTTCCTGCACCAGATCGTCGGCCAGATCGCGACTACCTGACAGCGATCGGCCAAAGGCGCGCAGATGGGGGATCACGCGGGCCAGTTCCGTCTTGAATTCGGAATCGTCCAGCGCGACGTGCTCGACGGGCGCATCGGTCGCGTCATCCTCGATCTCGTCCCGCGTCAGTGGCTGCGTCATGAAAATCCGATCATCGGAAACGGCCGAAGCTGCGGCCGTTTCGAAACATAAGGTGACCGGCGCATAATTGCCAGCCGTACCAAGGCCATAATGAACCAAACCCGGATCAGCGCAACACCAGATAGGCGAAGATCACGATCACGAGGATCAGCGAAATGGGCAGGACATACCGCGTCACATGCGGAGTGGAGCCTGCCCTGGCATCCTCTTTGGCGACATGAATGGGTTCATTGGGATCAGCCATGTCCACCTCAACGCCCGTCGACCGTTTTGGGTCCGTAACTGATAGACTTTGTTGATCTACCTTTACTCCGCGGGAACGGTGCTCTGGTCGAAGAACAGCGCCTGGCTGATCGCCGCCTTCACGGTCGAGCGCTGGAACGGCTTGGTGATCAGGAAGGTCGGCTCCGGCCGCTCGCCGGTCAGCAGGCGCTCGGGGAACGCGGTGATGAAGATCACCGGCACCTCGAACTCGGCCAGGATGTCCTTGACCGCGTCGATGCCCGAGCTGTCATCGGCAAGCTGGATATCCGCCAGCACCAGGCCGGGACGATCCTCCATGGCCAGCGCCACGGCCTCGTCACGGGTCACGGCGACGCCGGTGACTTCATGACCCAGGTCGCGCACGATCGTCTCGATATCCATCGCGATGATCGGCTCGTCCTCGATGATCAGCACGCGGGCGCGGGTCTGCTTCTCGATCTCGACCAGCGCTTCGGAGACGAGATTCTCGACCTCGCTCGGCTCCACGTCGATCAGATAGGCGGCGTCCTCCGGCGTGAAGCCCTCCATCGCGGTCAGAAGCAGTGCCTGGCGCGACAGCGGCGTCATGCGGGCGAGCCGGGCACGGGCGACGCCTTCGTTGCCGTCGGCATCGACACCGTCATTGTCCAGCTCGTCATAATTGGCGGAGGACCAGATGCCCTGGAACATGCGGTAGAGGCCCAGGCGCGGATCGACGTCGCGCGGAAACTGGTCCGGGGCCGCGACGATCGCCTCCAGCGTGGCGCGAACATATTTGTCGCCGTGCATCTGGCTGCCGGTCAGGGCCCGGCCATAGCGCCGCAGGAAGGGAAGATGGGGCGCAAGCTGCTGTCCAAGCGACATGGGTAATGATCACTCCCTGAGATATTCGCGAATGCCCGATGTGCTGGCCGCCGCGCTTGTTTTCAATGCCGTTCCGCGAAAAGCCCGCTCGCCGCGCCGTCGTGACAGGACGAACGGATTTTTCGTATCGCATCGGGAACCAACCAGATCGAATTTGGTTTCATCGCCACATCAACTATAGGCTCTGGGCGTCAGGCCGACCGGCGACGCCGAGGGTCGCCATTGCGTCGGTTGCCCCGCTAGTGGGTCGTGCAGGGGGATATTTTGAGTTTGGGCAACAAGACGAAGAAGACGCCGTCCGCCGCTCCCCAAAAGGGTGGTGAGAAAGATGCGGGCTCGGCGCTTCGCCAAGCCTATCAGAACACCGTCGACGAAAAGATCCCCGACGAGATGCTTGACCTGCTCAGCAAGCTGGGCTGACGTCGGGCCGCATGGCCAGTAATTCCCCCACCGACGACGTCGAGGCGCTCGAACGCCTCCGTCCCGCCCCGCCGCGTCTGACGACGGGCGCCAAACTCGTGCTCGTTCTCGGCAGCACCCTGTTCATCCTGGCCGCGATTGCGATCTTCGCTACCCTGCAGACGACCCGCCTGGCCGATAGCGAGGCCAGCGGCCGCCTGCGCATCGCCGCCAATGAGGATGCCCGCGCCATCGCCGCCGAGCTGATGGGCGACATGACCGCGCTGCGCGTCGCGGTGCGGGCGATGGGCCAGGATCCGCGCGACATGCCCAGCTGCGCGCGGGCCCAGGGCGTGTTCGCGCAACAGTCGCTGACCGGCGCGCGCTTCCTCATCACCGATCGCGCGGGGAAGACGCTGTGCGGCGATCCCCTACCCACCGCGCTGCCGACGCCGATCGACGGGTCGCCCATCGGCGCCGACATCCTGCCCGGCAAGGGGCTGGTCCTGTCGGTCGCCAGCCAGGACGGACGCGCCCAGGCCCGCGCCTTTTTCCCGCTGCCCTTCCTCCAGTCGCTGATCGACCAGACCGCACCGACCAGTCCGATCGCATCAGTGCTGGAGCTGGACGGCGAGGCGCTGCCCCTCCATTCGCTTGCGCGACAGGGTGCGCTGGACCGGATGAAGTCGATGCGGACCGAGCTTGGCATTGCCGGGCTGGTCCTGCGCACCTCGACGCCCAGCGCGCCCATCACCTCCTCGCTGATCGTGGCGCTCGCCCTGCCGCTGTTGATGTGGCTGGCGGCGGTCGTGCTGGGCTGGTTCATCGTCGACCGCCTGCTGATCCGCCCGCTACGCCGCCTGCGCGGCATCGTTGCGGCCTATCAACCAGGCGAAGTGCTGGACATCTCGCAGGTCGAGGCTGCGCCCGCCCAGGAGATCCGCGACCTGGCCGATACCTTCGAGGCGATCACCCGAACGGTCGCCACGCACGAAGCCGGCCTGGCCGAGGGTCTGGTGCGCCAGACCAAGCTGACCCGCGAGGTCCATCACCGGGTCAAGAACAACCTGCAGGTCATCTCCAGCCTCATCAACTTCCACGCGCGCGGCGCGACGGGGCCGGAGGCGATGGCGGCCTATTCCTCGATCCAGCGGCGGGTCGATGCGCTGGCGGTGGTCCATCGCCACCATTTCGCCGAGCTGGAGGAAAATCGCGGGCTGAACCTGCGCACCATGATCGGTGAACTGGCCGCCAATATCCGCGCCACGGCCCCCGAAAGTGCGGCGGGCATCGGCATCTCGCTCGACGTGGCGCCGCTGCTCGTCAACCAGGACGTCGCGGTCGCGGTCGCCTTCCTCGTGACCGAGACGATCGAGCTGGCGATGAACTGCGATCCCGCGGCGCAGATCCGCGTTGCGATCAAGCCCGCCGAACAAGAGGGGCGCGCGGTCGTTCGCGTCGTGTCGCGCGCGCTCGTCGAGACGGACGAGCTGCGCCATCTGATCGGCAAGCGCTATGGCCGGGTCATGGAAGGGCTTGCCCGCCAGCTGCGTTCCGCGCTGCATCACGATCCGCTGACCGGCGCCTATGAGATCGCAATCCCCGTCGTCGGACGCGATTAACTTTTTTCCGAAAAAAGATTCGCGATCGCAGGAAAAGCCGGGAACCCCTGCCCGGGCAGCGGGTTATGCTCTTCGGATAGCGAACTTATGCCCCCCCGCTCTCGCTGTCCAAGTCATAGGCCTGGAAGCGTCCACCCTCCCCCCCCCCCGGTGACGCTTCCAGGCCTTAATCTTTTCCCACATCGTCGATCCCTTGATCCGAAACACGGTCCACCTGTGATCCGTGACACCGCCGGAACGAATGTGCGGCTGGCGCATTGGGCGGTCACGGATTTCTTGAAGGAGACTAAGAATGCGTAAGCTCATGGGTCTGGCAGTCGTCGCCGGTGCGTTGCTGGTCAGTGCCTGCAACACGGTCGAGGGCATGGGCAAGGACGTCAGCTCGGCGGGCAATACCGTCGCCAAGACGGCCGACAAGTCGAAGTAAGCCACGCACCCGGCTGAAATGGAAAGGGGCCCCGGCGGACAGCGCCGGGGCCCCTTTTTCGTTGCTCCATTGGGGGGCTGCATTCTTGTCGGCGCAGCGGCTTTACGGCAGCGTTTCAGGCGGTCCGCTGGAGAGGTTCGGGGCATGGCCTTCGACTTCGCTCAGGCTGAACGGCGGCCGGGCGAGAACCTACCTCACCCCGTTCCGCCTGAGCGAAGTCGAAGGCCAAGGGAAACCCCATAAAAAAAGTCCCCGGCTTTCACCGAGGACCCTGTCCACCCATTCCGACCAATCACGCCGCCGCGTCGGCTTCCTCTTCGTCACTCTCGATCGCGGCCTGCTTGGACCGTGCCCGCTCGGTGAACCAGATGCCGATGATCGCCAGCTCATACAGGATGATGAGCGGCACCGCGAGCAGCACCTGCGACATCAGGTCGGGCGGGGTCAGCACCGCGGCGACCGCGGTCGCCGCGACGATGGCATAGCGCCGCGCGGCGATCAGCTGCTTGCGGGTCACGATCCCCGCCCGCTCCAGCAGCATCAGCAGCACCGGCAACAGGAATGCCAGGCCGAAGGCGAACAGGAACTGCATGACGAACGACAAATAATTGCCGATTGCGGGGAGCGCCTCACGCTTCACCCCGCCCACCATGCCGTCAAAGCCCAGCAGGAAGTGCAGCGCCATCGGAATGGCGATGTAATAGGCCATGGCCGCGCCCATCAGGAACAGCACGGGCGTGGCCAGCAGGAAGGGCAGCAGCGCCTTCTTTTCCTTGCGATAGAGCCCCGGCGCGACGAACTGCCACAGCTGGTTGGCGATCACCGGGAAGGAGATCATCATCGCGGCGAAGAACGACACCTTCACCTGGACGAAGAAGGCCTCGAAAATCTGGGTATATACCAACGTGCCCTGCCCCGCCTTGAGCAGGGGCTTGGCGAGGAAACCGAAGATCGCTTCGGAAAAATACATCGACACGCCGAACGCCAGTGCGATCGCGACGATGCAGTAGAGCAGCCGCCGCCGCAGCTCGATCAGATGGTCGAGCAGGGGGGCGCGGCTGGCGTCGATTTCGTCCAGGTCGCTCACGACGCGGCCCCCTCATTCCCGCGCGACGGATGTTCGCCGTCGGGCGCGGGAGCAACGACCGGCTTTTCGACCATCACCGGCCGATCGCTATGATCGGGATGCGCATTCGCATGGGGCGCATCGGCCGTCATGGTCGGATGGGCGGGGTCCGGCAAGGCGGCGGGAGTGACAGGGGCCGGTGCGGGATGCGCATCATCGACATGCGTCACCGACGGCGTCTCGGCGGCATGTTCGCGCATGATGCGCTCATTTTCCGCCGCCCAGCGCTTTTCCATTTCCTCCAGCTCGGCCTCGCGCACCATATTGTCGAAGCCCTGGCGGAACTGGCGCGTGACGCCCCGCGCCTTGCCCACCCAATAACCGACGACACGCATCGCCTTGGGCAAGTCCTTGGGACCGATCACGACGAGCGCGACGATGGCGACCAGCAGGAACTCGCTGGAATCAATGTTGAACATGGAGGTCCGGTGCTGGGTCTAGGCGGGCCGGATCAGCGATCGTCGCGCACGCGCTCGCCATCGCGGTCGAAGGCGGGCTCGGCCGACTTCTGCGCCTCGATACGCGGCGACGGCTTGGCGGGCGTCTCGTCCTCCTCGGCCATGCCCTTCTTGAAGTTCTTCACGCCTTTGGCGACATCGCCCATCAGGCTGGAGAAACGCCCGCCGCCCAGCAGCAGGATCGCGACGATCGCGAGAACGACAAGATGGATCGGGCTGAAGCTGCCCATGGCACGTCTCCTGGAATATATCTGTCTATCTAGGCCTTGGCATCGCCAGCGGCAATGGTGTCGGCGATGCGATCGGGCCCCCAATCGGGCTTAGGAAGCCGTGGCGTTCCATTGTGACGCTGCCGTGACGCAAAGGAAAGCGCTCAATCGCTATCGCCTTGTTCTTCGCGCGCGCCCGACGATGCTTCGGCCTCGTCCTCCAGCCGTTCCAGCGCCAGGTCGACCGGATCGAGCAGACCGGCGGCCCGCAGATCCTCGATCCCGGGCAGATCGCGGCGACTGGTCAGCCCGAAATGCTGCAGAAAGGCGGGCGTCGTCGCATAGATCAGCGGCCGCCCCGGCACCTCGCGCCGCCCGGCAGGACGGACCCAGCCCGCTTCCATCAGGACGTCGAGCGTGCCCTTGGAGATGGCGACGCCGCGAATCGCCTCGATCTCGGCGCGGCTGACCGGTTCGTGATAGGCGATGATCGCCAGCGTCTCGATGCCCGCGCGCGACAGGCGGCGTGCTTCCTCGCGGTCGCGGCGGAGCAGATGGGCGAGATCGGGCGCCGTCTGGAAATGCCAGCGGTCGCCGCGCTGGACGAGTGCGATGCCGCGTCCGCTATAGGTCGCCTCCAGCGTCTCCAGCGCGGTGCGGATATCGCTGCCGCCCTTTTCGACGCCCACATGCGCGCGGATCGAATCGATGCTCAGCGGTTCGGGCGAGGCGAACAGCACGGCCTCCACCGCGCGGACCGTCGGGTCGAGGGCGCTCATGCGGGCTGGCGGATCATCAGCGGTGCGAAGGGCGCGGCCTGGCGCAGCTCGACCTTGCCCTGTCGCGCCAGCTCCAGGACGGCGAGGAAACTCGACGCCAGCGCCGAACGCCGCAGCCGCTCGGTGCCGTCGGGCAGGAAGGTTTCGATCGCCGACCAGTCGACGCGGCTGCCGACCAGCATCGACACCCGTTCCAGCGCCGCCTCCAGCGTCATCACCTGCCGGTCGGCGACGACATGCATGACGGGCCGGGTGCGCGCATTGATCCGGCCATAGGTGGCGATCAGGTCGTACAGCTCCGCCTGCCACAGCGCCTTGCGCTGGACGGCCAGCCCTTCGGGCGCACCACGCGGGAAGACGTCGCGGCCCAGCCGGTCGCGGGCCATCAACCGCGCGCCCGCCTCACGCATCGCCGCCAGCCGTTCGAGCCGGAGTTGCAGGCGCAGCGCCATCTCCTCCGGATCCGGGTCCTCGTCGGGCTGGCGCGGCAGGAGCAGCGAGGATTTGAGATAGGCGAGCCACGCGGCCATCACGAGATAATCGGCCGCCAGCTCCAGTTGCATCCGCCCCGCCCGGTCGATGAAGCGAAGATATTGCTCGACCAGCGCCAGGATCGAAATCTGCCGCAGATCGACCTTTTGCGACCGCGCGAGCGACAGCAACAGGTCGAGCGGCCCCTCCCATCCGTCCAGATCGAGCGTCAGCTGTTCCCCTGTCATCACGGGCAAGCTTAGCGGCGATGCGAAGCCATGGCGAGCCGGGTGGGGTTTATCTTTCCGCAGAAGCCGGGGGGCAAGATCATCATTCCCCCGCGAAGGGCGACCCCATGCCCGTCCACCACCGCTTCGCGGCGGTCCCCCTCCCCAAGCAGAGCTTGGGGAGGAATCGGGAAACCGCCGATCGCCACTTCAATCCTCCCCAAGCTCGCTTGGGGAGGGGGACCATCGCGCCAGCGATGGTGGAGGGGCGCCGTCGCAGACGGCGGCTGACGCCCCTGCCCCTCCACCACGCCCTGCGGGCGCGGTCCCCCTCCCCATCTTCGATGGGGAGGAATGGGGTGTTTCTATTCCGCCAGCGCGAGCAACGCGTCGCGCCGGGCGATCAGTTCGGCGAAGTCGCCCCCGCCCGCACCGACACTTGCCATGGCCCGGTCGAGCCGGGCGCGGGCTGCGTCGGTGATCGGGGGCACGCGGCCTGCGATCTCGACCATCTCGTCCATCCGCGCCCAGCAGTCGAGCACCAGGTCGCACCCCGCCGCCAGCGCACCCGCCCCCTTCTCGCCCGCCGTGCCCGACAGCGCCTTCATGTCGATATCGTCGGTCATCAACAGGCCGTCGAAGCCGATCCACTGCCGGATGATCCGCTCGATGACGACCGGCGACAGGGTCGCGGGGCGATCGGCGTCCCAGGCTTCGAACACGATGTGGCTGGTCATGCCCATCGGTGCGCGCGCCAGGGTGACGAAGGGTTCCAGATCGACCGCCAGTTCCGCCTCGCTCGCGGTGACGGTGGGAAGCAGATGGTGCGAGTCGACCAGCGCCCGGCCATGGCCAGGCATATGCTTGACCACGCCGACCACGCCCGCCGCCGCCAGTCCCTCCAGCATCGCACGGCCCAGCGCGGCGACCTGCATCGGTTCGGCGCCGTAAGCCCGACAGGCAATCGCCTCGGTCGTATCGGCTTGCGCCACGTCGAGCAGCGGCGCGCAGTCGACGGTGATGCCCACTTCGCGCAGCATCAGGCCCAGCGCCTGGCCATTGGCGCGCATCGCCTGGATCGCGGACATGGGCGCGATTTCGTAGAGCTTGGCAAAGGCGGGCCCGGCGGGGAAAGCGGGCCATTCGGGCGGCCCCATCCGCGCCACGCGGCCCCCTTCCTGGTCGATCAGGATCGCCAAATCGCCCCGCCCCGCCAGCGCGCGCAGATCGTCGGTCAGCGCGCGGACCTGCGCCCGGTCGACGATGTTGCGCTTGAACAGGATATAGCCCGCCGGTTCGACCGAGGCGAAGAAGGCCCGCTCGTCAGAGGTCAGCACCGGGCCCGACAGGCCGAAAATGACGGGGATCATGGGACGAAACACTCCGGCCCCTCCCCCGCTGCTGCGGGGAAAGGGGCTTGTTCGATCAGCTGGCGACGAAGCAGCTTTCGCCCGCCACGCGCAGGCGACCGCAAATGTCGGCGGCCTGGTTGGCCGACCCGGCATTCACGCGCAGGCGGTAAAGGGTCTTGCCGTTCGAGGCGACGGGCTGGACCACCTTGGCCAGCGCGCCGACATAGGAAAAGCGCTTCGAATAGCGTTCCCAGGCAACATTGGCCGAGGATTCGCTGGGATAGGCGCCCAGCTGGACCATCGCGCCGCTGCCGGTCGACGCGGCGGCCGCAGGACGCGCCGCCGCCACGGGGGCGGGCGCGACCAGCTTGCCGCCCGATTCGGGAACCTGCGCCACGGCGTTGCGGCCGCCACCGGCCTCGGTCGGCTTCTGCACGACGCGCGTACCGTTCATCGGCGCCTCGGGCACGGCACGCAGGTCGATCGCGCCGGTGCCGCCGGGCTTGCCCGCGCTGGTGGCGATGGCGGTGTTGCCCTCGCCCTTGACCTTCAGGCCGCCCGGATCGGCCGGGCGCACCTTGTAATCGCCCTCGGGCGCGGCGATCACCGCGCCGTCGCCGTCCGCCGCCGCTTCATGCGCCTGCCACTTGTAAAGCGCGAAGCCGAGTGCCGCGAGGACGGCCAGGCCCAGAATGACCAGCGCGAGGACCTTGCCCAGGCCGACGCCTTCGGGTTCGTCGGCTTCGACGGTTTCCAGCCAGGGGAGCCGATCCTCTTCCCGGTCATAGTCACGACCCAGGTCCATGTCGTTCGCCATCACTTCATCTCCGAAACCGCTTCGACACCCATGAGCGCCAAACCGTTACGAATGATTTGCCCGATCCCGTCGCTGAGGAAAAGACGCGCACGCGTGACCTCGGCATTCTCCGCGATCAGGAAGCGGCGATCGGGGCGATCGTTGCCGACATTCCAGGCGGCGTGGAAAGCCGCCGCCAAGTCATAGAGATAAAAGGCGATTCGGTGCGGCTCGCGCGCCGTCGCCGCGGTTTCGACGATGCGCGGGAACTGCGCGGCCAGCTTCACCAGCGCCAGGTCTTCCGTATCAAGCAGGGACAGGTCGGCGGTGCCGCCCTCCAGGCCGATACCTGCCTCGGCCGCGCGACGCTTCAGCGAGGCGATGCGGGCATGGGCATATTGCACATAGAAGACCGGATTGTCCTTCGACGCCTCGACCACCTTGGCGAAGTCGAAGTCCATCTGCGCGTCCGCCCGCCGGGTCAGCATGGTGAAGCGCACCACGTCCTTGCCGACTTCGCGCACGACATCGGCGAGCGTGACGAAATTGCCCGCGCGCTTCGACATCTTCACCGGCTCGCCACCGCGCAGAAGGCGGACCATCTGCACCAGCTTCACGTCGAACTTGGTCTTGCCGCCGGTCAGCGCCTCGACCGCAGCGACGATCCGCTTGACGGTGCCGGCATGGTCGGCACCCCAAATGTCGATCAGCTGGTCGGCGGACTGCGCCTTCTGATAGTGATAGGCGAGGTCGGCACCGAAATAGGTCCAGGCGCCGTTCGACTTCTTGATCGGGCGATCCTGATCGTCGCCGAACTGGCTGGAGCGGAACAGCGGCAGCTCGACCGGCTCCCAATCCTCGGGCGTCTCGCCCTTAGGAGCCTCCAGCACGCCGTCATAGACCAGGCCGCGCGAACGCAGTTCGGCCTCGGCCGCTTCGGGCTTGCCAGCCGCCTGCAACTCGGCCTCCGACGAGAAGAGGTCGTGATGGATGCCCAGCAGCGCCAGATCCTCGCGGATCATCGCCATCATCGCCGCCACCGCGCGGGTGCGGAACAGGACCAGCCACTCCCCCTCGGGCGCGTCGACGTAAACGTTGCCGAACTCGGCGGCGAGCGCCGCGCCCACCGGCTTCAGATATTCGCCCGGATAGAGGCCCTCGGGGATTTCGATCGTCTCGCCCAGCGCCTCGCGGTAGCGCAGATGCGCCGAGCGGGCGAGGACGTCGACCTGGCCGCCCGCATCGTTGACATAATATTCGCGGATAACCTTGTGCCCGGCGAACTCCAGCAGCGTGGCGAGCGCATCGCCCACCACCGCGCCGCGGCAATGGCCCATATGCATCGGGCCGGTCGGGTTGGCCGAGACATATTCGATGTTCACGGTCACGCCATTCCCGCGCGTCGAGCGGCCATAATCGGCCCCCGCCTGCGGGATCGCCGCCAGCTCGCCCCGCCATGCCGCATCGGTCAGCCGCATGTTGAGGAAGCCCGGCCCCGCGACCGACACGCTGTCCACCTCGTCCAGCTTGCCCAGTTCGGCCGCAATCGCCTCGGCCAGCGCGCGGGGATTGGTGCCGGCGGGCTTGGCCAGCACCATGGCCGCGTTGGTGGCGAGGTCGCCATGGCTCGCATCGCGCGGCGGCTCGACCGTCACGTTGCGGCGATCCAGCCCGCCGGGCAGCGTGCCGGCGGCGACCAGCGTGTCCAGCGCCGCGTCGATATGCGCGGCAAAGCGGGTGTAGAGGGTCATCACATCGTCCGATCGGGGTAGCAAAGCTTTGCGCTCTAGCGAAATCGGGCGCGGGCTTCAAATGCTTGGGCGCAGACGGCCCGGAACGATTGCGTTTTCCGCAATTATGCCAAAACCCTTTGCAGTTGCCGTGCGTGCTGCACCGCAATAAATCCGTATACGAAAGTTACAGCGTCGAAAAAGACGCGAGAGGACCTGATCCGGCTCAACGCCAACAAGCGGGAGTTTCGATCATGCGCAAGACCATTCTGATCCTGGCCGCCACCATCGCCGCCGCCGTTCCCACCATCGGTGCCGTCGCCGCCGAGGGTGAGCAGAAGTTCGTTCATGAGGGCCAGACCTATGTCTATACCCGCACGAGCGAGAACGGCCATTCGGTCATCCAGGGCCATCGTTATCCGGGCGGCGAGCCGTTCCGTTTCGTCGTAAAGGGCCACCGCGTGACCGGCACGACCGGCGCGACCCAGGTCTCGTTCACCACCGACGAAGCGCGCGGTGCGCTGGGTGCGGGCGTCGAGACCAGCGCTCGCTGATCCGACCAAGATTTTCGGGGGAACGGCCCGCGTATCCGATGGGATGCGCGGGCCGTTTTCGTTAAGCCTGACGCGCGCGTGTCAGTTGCGCAGGCTGTCGGGCACGAGCCCGCCATTTTCCGCGAGCTTGTCCATCACCGCCTTGTGAAGCGCGATATTCTGCTCGGCCGAGCCATCCTCGCCGACATGGACACCCAATTCCTGGGCCAGTTCCTTGCGCGCGGCCAAGCTGGAATCCAGGTCGAGCAGCTTGAGCAGGTCGACGATCGAGCTTTGATAATTGCCGCCGCCATTCTTCATCGCGGCCATTTCGCTTAGCACCGCGCCGACATCGACCGCCTGTGGGGTCGGTGCAGGCTCGGCAGCGGGCGCAGCGACCGGCGCGGGCGGCGGTGAAGCGGGCGCCGCCGGACTGGCCGGAGCCGGTTGCGGGGCCGGTTGCGGGGCGGGCTGGGCAGAGCCGTGGTGAAAGATCTTGCCCAGAATATTGCCGAAAATGCTCATATGCGTCGCGTCCCTCATGACTACGCCAGATGACGGCGTTGCCGCTCCAACGATGCGATCGGCGTTCGGGTCCGGGAACCCGCCCCGCAATGGAGTCGATCGTCGGGAACGTCCGTGCACCCGGCGCGCTTATGTCGGGTTGCATTTTCTGCCAGGGGTTCAATGACATGACGATCCGAGCGACCATCCTTGCGACCAGCGCCCTCCTCGCCCTGGCGGGCTGTGGCCGAAGCGAGAAGACGAACGAGGCCGCGCCCACGGACACCGTGGCGGCGTCCAACGACACGGCCACCGCCGCCCCCACTCCGGCCGCGATCAGCGGATCGCAGAGCTTCGCCAATGCCGCCGCCGCGAGCGACGCCTTCGAGATCGAAACTTCGAAGCTGGCCCTCACCAACGGCGCCTCGGCGTCGGTCAAGGCCTTTGCCCGCCGGATGATCGAGGCGCATACCGGCTCGACCGCGAAGCTGAAGACCGCCGCCGCTTCGGCGACCCCGGCGATCACGCCCGATCCCACGCTGAATGCCGACCAGCAGCAGAAGCTGGACCAGCTTAAGGCGCTGAACGGCAAGGCGTTCGACGAGGCCTATATCGCCGAGCAGACCGCCGGGCATCAGCAGACGCTGGACGTGCTGAAGGCCTATGCCACGACCGGCGATTCCGCACCGCTCAAGAGCTTCGCGACCGGGCTGATCCCGACCGTGACTGCCCATCTCAACATGGCCAAGGGCCTGAAGGCCTGAGTCGGAGCCGACCTGCCGGTGAGGGTCAGAACCCTTCCGGCAGGTCCAGTTCGCCAACCACTTCGCGATAGCAGCGCACCGCATAGCGATCGGTCATGCCCGCGATGAAGTCGGCGATATGGCGACTGCGTGCGGGTTCCTGCTCGGGCAGACGCTCGCGCCATTCCTCGGGCAACTGCATCGGGTCGGCCCGATAGGCCGCGAACAGCCCCTTTACGATGCCATGCGCCGCATCCGCCGCCGCCAGCTGGCGCGGATGGTGGTAGAGATTGGCATACATGAAGCGCTTCAGGTCGCGCTCCTCGACCCGCATCGCATCGGAAAAGCCAACGAGCGCGCGCCCGGCTGCACGGACATCGGCCACATCCCCCACCCCGCTCTCGGCGATTCGGGTGCGGGTTTCGGCGACCAGGTCGTTGACCATCACGCCGATCTGCGAGCGGATCAGTTCGCTCGCCAGCCGCTTGGGCGCGACGTCGGGAAACTGTGCCCGCGCCGCATCCCAGCCGCGCGCGACCAGCGGCACGGCCAGCAACTGGTCGAGCGTCAGCAACCCCGCGCGTAGCCCATCGTCGATATCGTGATTGTCATAGGCGATATCGTCGGCCAGCGCGGCGACCTGCGCCTCCAGCGAGGCATGGCTGTCCAGGTCGAGCGGGAAGTCCGCATCCGCTGTCCGCAGCGCCCAGCCAGGATGGCGCACCGGCCCGTTATGCTTGGCCAGCCCCTCCAGCGTCTCCCAGCTGAGGTTCAGCCCGTCCCAGCGGGGATAGGGCCGCTCGATCTCGGTCAGCGTGCGCAGCGTATGGCCGTTATGATCGAACCCGCCATGATCGGCGAGCGCGGTCTTCAGCGCATCCTCGCCCGCATGGCCGAAGGGCGGATGACCGATATCGTGCGCCAGGCACAAGGCCTCCGTCAGATCCTCGTTCAGCCCCAAGGTGCGGGCGATGGTGCGGCCGATCTGCGCGACCTCCAGGCTGTGGGTCAGGCGGACGCGGAAATGATCGCCATCGGGCGCCATGAAGACCTGGGTCTTGTGGCGCAGCCGCCGAAAGCTGATCGAATGGATGATCCGGTCGCGATCCCGCTGGAACGCGTCGCGCGGCCCCCGCGCCAGCGACACCGGCTCGTCATGGCGACGCCCCCGGCTATGTTCGGGATAGGAGGCCCAGGGGGCGAAGCGGCTCACTTGGCGTCGAGCCGCGTCACCGCCTGCCCGGCATCGCTGGTCACCGGAAAGGCCGAGACGCCCTTCTTGGCGAGCTGGTTGACGAAGGCCCTTGCCTCGGCATCGGTCTTGAACGGACCGGTCAGAACGCGGTGGCTGGCGCGGATCGGGGTCTTATACCCCTTATGCCCTGCAAAGAGGTCGGGCGCCTTGGCCTTGGCGGCGGCCCAGGCCTTGGGCAGGTCGTCCTCATTGGCGCCGCCTGCCACCTGGACCCAGATGCGTTCCGGATTGGCCTTGGTACGCTTCTTCTCCTCGGCGGCTTCCTTGGCGGCGAGCGCCTTCTTTTCGGCCTCCGCCTTCTTCGCGGCCGTCGCCTTCTTCTCGGCGGCGAGCTTGGCCGCTGCGGCCTTGCGCTCGGCGGCGGTCAGGACCTTGGTCTTGGGCTCGATCGCCTCGGCGACCTTTTCGCGCGCATCGCGATCACGCTCGGCCTTGGCGCGGGCTTCGGCCAGAACACGCGGCGCACCCGATGCGATCGGCGTGCTTGCCGCGACCGTCACCGGGCGTTCGGGGCCTTCCACGCCCAGTTCGGAGGCGGGGATCGACAGATTGGCGACGATCCGGGCCAGGATCGAATCCTCGCGGTCCGCCCGCACCGCGGCCAGCGACGGACGGCGCCCGCCCGACCGGGGCGCGCGCGGTGTCGGCTTAATCGGGCTGGGCTCGGTCGTCCTGCTCGGCACTGCCTCGGCCATGGCGACGGCTTCGGCGCGCGGTGGAGTTGCCACCGGTGCTGGCAACGGCTGAACCTGCGCGGTCTGGACCGGCGCCGTGGTGGCGGGCAAGGGCTGGACCATTTGCATCGTACCGCCGGTCGCCATCGGCCGGGTCGCGGGCACGGCGGGCAGCGGCTGGATCATCGCGCCGGTCGTGTTGGCGGCCAGCGCCACCGGCGGCCGGCTTTCCGTCGAAGGCGCGGCGGGCAAGGCGTTGGAAAAGCCCGGCTGCGGTGCAGGAGCCACGGGCGCGACGCTTGCTATCTGCGTCGGGGTGCTCGTCATCGGAGCAGCGGTGGCTGGCGGCGTCGTGACGGAGGCCGTTGCCATAGGTGCCGGGGTTGCGGCCATAGGGGCGGCGGATGCCAGCGCCTCGCCACGGCTACCGCGCAAGGGCTGACGACCGTTCCGGCGCCGGTCGTCGCGCGCGGGCGCCGTTGCGGCGGGCGGCGTGACCGGCCGGGCCGAGGCCAAGGCGACCGGCGCCTCGGGCGTCAGCGGTGGCAGGCTCGGGGCCAGCCGCGCATCGGCCAGCCGCTCGGGCGTCGCGCGCGTCTCGCCGAAATGCACCGCAAAGGCGCGATCGACGGCGGGCAGCGTCGGCAAGCGCTGGAAAAAGGGTTGCAGCCCCTGCGCCAGTTGCGGCGGCATCATGGTGCTGGCGATCCGGGTCGCCTCCGGCAGGTCGCCCCCCATCGCCAGGATGAAGGCGCGCGCACGCCAGGCGGCACGGTCGGTCTTGCGCAGCAGCGGGTCGAGCTGGTCCAGCGCCTGGTCCTTCTGCCCCGAAATACCCAGCGACAGGGCATAACGCCGAACGACCTCGTCATCGGGTGCGCTGGCCAGCGCCAGACGGTAATCGCGCTGCGCCCGCCCCTGGTCGCCGACCAGATCATAGGCCAGGCCCCGATCGCTCGCGAATGTTGCGGCGGGGAGGCCCGCCGCCTCGGCCTGGGCGAAATAGCGCAACGCCTCGCCCGGACGTTCCGAACGGACCAGGATTGACCCCATGCCCGCCTTCACCCGAGGATCGCGCGAATCGACCTTTTCGGCACGGGCCAGCAGCGAGGCCGCGCCGGACAGATCGTCGAGATGGATCGACAGTTGCGCCGCTTCGACCAGCGCATCGACATTGCGTGGATTCTGCGCGACCCGGCGCATCACCTCACCCAGCCGATCGGCGTCGGTACTGCCCGGAAGCGGCTGAACCACCGCTTGCGCGAACAGGGGAACGGGTGCGGCCACAAGGGCCAGGGCGAGCGCCAGCGAGGCGCGGGGAAAGGATACGAACGTCATGGGACCGTGTCTCATAAAGCGCGTTTCGACGCGGACGGCAATGGCCCTCTGACATCCCGCGCGCCCGATTGCTCCGGACGTTCGACCAACAGGCTTGGTAGTGGACGTTCGCTTGGGTCGTGCGAGGATTTTGCGGCGCGAAGGACGCGGAGATGGTCGGCATTTGGGCAAGCGCCCTGCTTGCCGACATCAGGTGCGGGACCGGGGCCTAGGCACGCTACGCCATGTCTGATCGTGGTGCATGATGGCAGTCAGGGGGTGGCGATGTTCACGGGAAGCCGCGATGACGCGAAGAGAAGAAGGTTGGTTCGCGCGGAGACGCGGAGGTGTCTGGATTGCCGCGCCAGCGGCCCTTTCACCTCGGCGGACGGGAGGATTCCAAGGCGCTGCCGCGCATCTGAAATCTCCACGTCTCCGCGTGAAAAAATCTTCGCGCCATCGCGGCTTCGCGTGAACAGAAACCGCTCAGGCAATGCAGCCAAAAAAAGGCCCGCGCGAACCGATCGCGCGAGCCCTTTCCTTTTCCGCCCGAATGATCGGGCCGGAGGATTACTGGTTGTTCTGACGATGCAGGAAGCGCGGGATGTCCAGCGACGAGTCCGTGCTGCCCTGGCCCGCTTCGTCGCGCGAGGCGCCGCGCGCGGCATTCGACATGCGCTCGAACAGCGTTCCGCCCAGCTTCACGCGCGGTGCGGGCTGTGCGGGCGCTTCACCGGCTTCGCTGCCGGGCGCCAGCCAGCGCCGGCGCGCTTCCTCGCTGCCCGGCGCAGGCTCGGCTGAGGCGGCGGGAGCGGGCTGTGCAGGTGCGGCGGGCACGATCGTGTCGGCGCCGAGGACCAGTTCGTCGTCGACCGCCGGCGCCGCAGCAACGGGGGCCGGCGCAGGCTTGGCGATCGGCGTCGTGATCGTCGCATTGACGGTCGGGGACACGGGCGCGGCAGGCGCCGCGACCGGCGCGGGCTGCTCGACCGGCGCGGCGGGCGTCACGCTCGCCTGGGGCGCGGGCGCTGCCGGCTCGCTGGGGCGATAGCTGGGGGTGTCGTCGCTCTTGCGGGCCATGCCACCCATGCTGAAGCTGCTGCGCTGCGCCTCGCTGGGCGACGGCGCGGCCTTCACGTCGGCGTCGATGCCGGTCGCGACGACCGACACGCGGATGCGGCCTTCCAGCTCCGGATTGAAGGCCGAGCCCCAGATGATGTTCGCATCGGGATCGACCAGTTCGCGGATATGGTTCGCCGCTTCGTCGACCTCGAGCAGGCGCATATCGTCGCCGCCGGTGATCGAGATGATGACGCCCTTGGCCCCCTGCATCGACACGCCGTCGAGCAGCGGGTTGGCAATCGCCTTCTGCGCCGCCTCGATCGCCCGATTGTCGCCGGTGGCTTCACCGGTGCCCATCATCGCCTTGCCCATCTCCTGCATCACAGAACGGACGTCGGCGAAGTCGAGGTTGATGAGGCCCGGCATGACCATCAGGTCGGTGATGCCGCGCACACCCTGCTGCAGCACCTCGTCCGCCATCGCGAACGCTTCCTTGAAGGTCGTGTTTGCGTTGGCGATCAGGAACAGATTCTGGTTGGGGATGACGATCAGCGTATCGACATATTTCTGCAGCTCTTCGATGCCGCCATCGGCCGATTTGGCGCGACGATTGCCCTCGAAGGCGAAGGGCTTGGTCACGACGCCGACCGTAAGAATACCCATGTCGCGCGCCGCCTTGGCGATGACCGGTGCCGCACCCGTGCCGGTGCCGCCGCCCATGCCCGCCGCGATGAAGCACATATGGCTCCCCTCGAGCAGGCGCGACAGATCGTCGATCGTCTCTTCGGCGGCCGCACGACCGATCTCGGGACGGCTGCCTGCGCCCAGCCCCTGCGTGATCTTCGCACCCAGCTGGATACGCCGCGGCGCGATCGACTGCTTCAGCGCCTGCGCGTCGGTATTGGCGACGAGGAAATCCACGCCCTGTACCTCGGCGCGCATCATGTTCGCGATCGCGTTGCCGCCGGCACCGCCGACACCGATCACCGCGATGCGCGGCGTCAGTTCGTCGACCTCGGGTGCGATGAATTCGATGCTCATCCCAATTTTACTCCGCCGTTCCCGGTCGATACGCTAAGACCGGGCCCTGAATGACTGTTAGTGCACCAGCGACCGGCCCGGTGCCAACCCAAAACTGCGCAGCCTTGGGCCGATTTGCTTAATAATTTGCCTTGGCGGCCTGAATCAGCCGCCGAAACAGCCCCACACCGCTCGGCCGGTGTACCGCCTGGTTGGTCGGCGCGATCGTACGCAGGTCGATGGGGTCCGTCGCCGCATAGAAAGCCAGACCGGCGAGCGTCGCGAAAGCCGGGCCGCCATGCGCATCGGGCAGGCCGGTCAGTCCGCGCGGTCGCCCGATCCGGACCGAGCGGCCCAGCGCCTGCTGCGCGTAGTCGGCAATGCCCTTCAGCTCGGCGCCGCCACCGGTCAGCACCACCTGACGCCCGACCGGCCCCTCGAACTTCAGATGCTGGAGCGCCTTGCGGATCTCGCCCATCTGATGCTCCAGCCGCTGGCGGATCACGCCGATCAGCTGCGCCTTGGTGATCTGCATCGTGTCGCCGCCGTCTTCCGCGGAAATGGGCGTCACCTGGATCATGTCGTGATTGTCGCGCGGGGACGCATTGGCCGAGCCGTGGAAGCACTTCATCCGCTCGGCCATCTGGCGACGCGTGCCGAAGGCCGAGGCGACATCGTCGGTAATGTCCGCCGCGCCCATCGGCAGCGAGCAGAGCCCGACCAGCATCCCGCCCGCAAACAGCGAGACATTGGTGATCCCCGCCCCCATCTCGACCAGCGCGACGCCCAGCTCGCGCTCCTCGTCGGACAGGCAGGCCAGCCCGGTCGCGACGGGCGCGGCGATGATCGACTTCACCTCCAGATGCGCCGAACGGACGCACAGGTCGAGATTGCGGACCGGCGAGCCGTCGGCCGCGACGACATGGATATGCACGCCCAGCCGGTCGGCATGGAGCCCCAGCGGCTTCTTCACCCCGGTCAGCCCGTCGAGCGTGTAGAGCGCGGGCTGCGCATGCAGCACCATGCGCCCCTGCGGGTCGATCGAGTTGCGCCCCGCCGCCAGCAGCGCGTCGATATCGCCCTGCTCGACCCGGTGGCCGCCCAGTTCGAACTCGACCTCGGCGACATCGGACACCAGGCCACCGGCCGAAAAGCCGACCCAGACATTCTCGATATTCAGCCCCGCGATCCGTTCGGCCTGTTCGACCGCCTCGCGCACCGCCGCCTCGGTCGCGCCCATATCGGCGATATAGCCGCGCTTGACGCCCCGGCTTTCGCGCTGGCCCGTGCCCAGCACGATCAGCTCGCCGCCATCGCCCTTGCGGGCGATCAACGCGGAGACCTTGGACGATCCGATGTCCAGGGCGGTGATCAGCCCTTCGGGCGCAATTTTCGCCATGGTCCTGCTACCCCTGTGTTTCCCCGGTGCCGGGGGCAGTGTCTGCCTGGCCCTCCGGCGTGGCCGCGCCCCCGGCCTGCGCCGGTTCGGCCAACGCATGATTCTGATTCAAACCGGGCTTTCGCGCAACCAGCTTCGTGGGGTCGCGCATGTCGAACCGCAGCCAGCCGCGCCCCAGCAGCGGCCGCGAGCCGTCCATCGCCGCAAATTTCATCAGCGCGGCCCCTGCCCCCTCTTCGGGCAGCGCCAGCGTCTCGCCGCTGTCGAAGGTCAGGTCCCAGCGGCGATTGCCGATCCAGGTCGCCGCCTTCACCCGCGGTTTCAGCGCGGGCGCGGCGGCGAGCAGCGCCTGATAGGCGGGCTCCTGCAGATTGGCGCCCGGCCCGATGATCAGCGGCAAGTCGGGCATCGCCTCGGGCCGTACCGGCTCCAGCAGCACGCCGCCCGCGTCGATCAGGGTCAACTGGCCATTGTCTTGCCACACCGCCGCCGGGCTCCGCTCCTCGATATCGACGAGCAGCGTGTCGGGCAGGCGACGCGAGACATGCGCGTCCTTGATCCAGCCATAGCGCAGCAGCTTTGCGCGGACATCCTCCAGATTGACGAGCGGCATCGCCCGGCTCTGCTGATCGAGCGCGACGGCATAGACGGTCATCCGGTCCATGCGCTTCAGGCCAGTCACTTCGATCTGCTGGACGCGGAAACCGGCATGGCCCGCCTGTTCGGCGATCGCGGTGCCGATCATGCCGGGAACCCCGATATAAGTCGCGACCGCCAACGCCGCCGCGCCCGCACCGCCCAGGATCGTCCAGGTAACGGCCTTCTTGATCGTCTCTTCGCTGACGGGAATGCGGGCGAGCAACCGCTCGGTCAGCGTCACGCGCTTCACCGGCTGGCGGCGGCGCGGCACCGGGCGGCGCGGCGGTGGCCCGCGCTTGATCGTTCGGCTCATCCCGCGCGTTCCCGTTCGATCGGATTGGCCTTGTACCACGCCAGCGCCTCGTCGACGATCGCCTGGACCACCGCGTCATAATCCATGCCGACATGGCGGCCCTGTTCGGGCACCAGGCTGAGCGGGGTCATGCCCGGCTGGGTGTTGACCTCCAGCAGAAACAGCCCGTCGACGCCGCGCTCGTCGTCCCAGCGGAAGTCGGAGCGCGACGCGCCGCGACAGCCCAGGATGCGGTGCGCCTCCAAAGCGAGCGACTTGCACGCCTCGGCAATGTCGTCGGGGATCTGGGCGGGGCAGACATGTTCGGTCAGGCCGTCGGTATATTTCGCGTCGAAATCATACCAGCCGTTCTTGGGCTTCAGCTCCGTCACGCCCAGCGCGCGGCCGCCCAGCACGGCGGTGGTCAGCTCGCGGCCCCGGATATAGGGCTCGGCGAGCAGTTCCTCGAACTCGCCCCACGGCCCGGCGGCGTCGCGCGCGATCGGGTTGCCATGGTTGCTGGTGTCGGTGACGATCGCGACGCCGACCGACGAGCCTTCATTGACCGGCTTCAGCACATAGGGGCGCGGCAGCGGATCGCTGGCGAACAGTTCCGCCGACTTGACGATACGGCCGCCCGGCATGGGGATGCCGTGGGGCACGAGCGCCTGCTTGGTCAGCACCTTGTCGATCGCAATGACCGAGGTGGCGAGGCCCGAATGGGTGTACGGGATGCCCATCAGGTCGAGCATCCCCTGCACCGTGCCGTCCTCGCCGGGCGAGCCGTGCAGCGCGTTGAAGACCAGGTCAGGCTTGGCCTCGACCAGTTTCGCCGCGACATCCCGGTCCATGTCGATCCGGGTGACGCGGTGGCCGTTCCGCTCCAGCGCATCGGCGACGCCCGCGCCCGACATCAGCGACACCGGCCGCTCCGCCGACCAGCCGCCCATCAGTACGACGATATGCATCACGCGATCCTTGTTCGTTGTTCAGTGGTCCGCTCCATTCCTCCCCAAGCTATGCTTGGGGAGGGGGACCGCGCCCGCAGGGCGTGGTGGAGGGGCAAAGCGCCATTGCCCCTCCACCATCGCTTCGCGATGGCCCCCCTCCCCGCGCAAAGCGCAGGGAGGATTTGGGAGGTGGTCTTCACTTCGCCACCCCGACGCGCTGGATTTCCCATTCGAGGGTTACGCCCGACTGAGCCTTGACCTTGGCCCGGACCTCCTCGCCCAGCGCCTCGATCTCCGCCGCCGTGGCACTCCCAAGGTTCAGGAGGAAATTGCAGTGCTTCTCCGACACCTGCGCATCGCCCAGCGTCAGTCCGCGACACCCCGCCGCATCGACCAGCGCCCAGGCCTTGTGCCCGTCCGGGTTCTTGAAGGTCGACCCGCCGGTCTTCGAGCGCAGCGGCTGCGACGCCTCGCGCGCGGCGGCGATGCGGTCCATCTCGGCCTGGATCGCCTCCGGCGCGGCGGCATGGCCCTGGAAGACCGCCTCGACCACCACCGTGCCATCAGTCAAATTGGAGTGGCGATAGGTATATTCGAGATCGGCGACGCCCAGCGTCTCGACCGTGCCGTCGCGGCGGACGACGGTGGCGGAGACCAGCACGTCCGCCACCTCGCGGCCATAGGCGCCGCCGTTCATCCGCACGAACCCGCCGACCGTACCGGGGATCGAGCGCAGGAACTCCAGCCCGCCAATCCCGGCATCGCGCGCGTTGGACGAAACGAGGATGCCCGACGTACCGCCGCCACAGGTGATACGGTGCCCCTCCCCTGCCCGCGCATAGCTGAACGGCTTGCCCAAACGGATCACGACACCCGGAACGCCCCCGTCACGGACGATCAGGTTGGAACCGAGCCCCAGCGCCATGACCGGCACGTCGCGCCCGAGCCCGCGCAGGAACGCCGACAGGTCGTCGACGTCCCTGGGCTCCAGCAGATATTCGGCCGCTCCGCCCGCCTTGAACCACACGAGCGGCGCCAGCGGCGCGTCGGGGGTCAATCGGCCGGCGGTGTCGGGCAGGTTCATCGGCGCGCCTCGATGGCGCTCGCGAGACCAGCCGCCCATTTCGTGATGTCGCCCGCCCCCAGACAGACGATCATGTCGTCGGCCTGGATCGAGCCCGCCAGTTCCTCGGCCAGCGCATCGGCGTCGGCCACCGTCGCGGTCGAGCGATGCCCGCGCCGCTTCAGCCCCTCGACCAGCGCATCGGCGTCGACGCCCTCGATCGGCTGTTCACCGGCCGCATAGACCGGCGTCACCAGCACACGGTCGGCGTCGTTGAAGGCGGTCTGGAACTCCTCCATCAGATTGCCGAGCCGGGTGAAGCGGTGCGGCTGCACCACCGCGATCACGCGACCGCGCGCGCCTTCGCGAGCAGCGGCCAGCACCGCGCGGATCTCGACTGGATGATGGCCGTAATCGTCGATGACCGTCGCCGTGCCGCCGTCCACCGCGATCTCACCGACCTTGGTGAAGCGCCGCTTCACGCCACCGAACTGGCCGAAACCCTGCTGGATGGTCGCGTCCGCGATGCCCAGTTCCAGCGCCACGCCAATCGCAGCCAGCGCGTTCTGGACATTGTGGCGGCCGGGCATGGGCAGCTCGATCCCCTCGATCGAGCGGCTGGAGCCGTCGCGGTTGCGGATGATCGCCTCGAACCGATTGCCGCCGGGGATCGGCGTGACGTTGACGCCGCGGACGTCTGCCTGCGCCGAAAAGCCATAGGTCACGACGCGCCGGTCGCGCACGCGCGGCAGGATGTTCTGCACCTCGGGGTGATCGAGGCAGAGCAACGCCGCGCCGTAGAAGGGGACGTTCTCGACAAACTCGACGAACGCATCCTTCACCCGGTCGAACGAGCCGTAATGGTCGAGATGTTCGGGGTCGATATTGGTCACGACCGCGATGGTGCCGTCCAGCCGCAGGAAACTGCCGTCGCTTTCGTCGGCCTCGACCACCATCCAGTCGCTGGCGCCCAGACGCGCGTTCGAGCCGTAGCTGTTGATGATGCCGCCATTGATGACGGTCGGGTCCACCCCGCCCGCATCCAGCAGCGCGGCGACCATCGAGGTCGTCGTCGTCTTGCCATGCGTGCCCGCCACCGCGACGGTGGATTTCAGCCGCATCAGCTCGGCAAGCATCTCGGCGCGGCGCACCACGGGGATGCGGCGTTCGAGCGCGGCTTCGACCTCGGGGTTCGACCGGGTGATCGCGGTCGAGGTAACGACCACCGCCGCATCGCCCAGATTGTCGGCGGCATGACCGATGGCGACCGCAATGCCCTTTTCACGCAGGCCCTGCACGACATAGCCCTCCGCCACGTCGGAGCCCTGCACGCGGTAGCCGAGATTCTTCATCACCTCGGCAATGCCCGACATGCCGATGCCGCCGATGCCGACGAAATGGATCGTGCCGATATCCGTGGCGACGCCCTTCATGCGCCTGCTCCCGCCAAATTCCCGTTCCTTTGCGATTTGCCGACCGGCAGGACCATGCGCGGTGCATCCAGGCTTTCGACCAGATCGGCGAGGTCGCTCGCCGCGTCGGGCCGTCCGCAGCTCCGCGCACGACCGGCCGCATTCTCCAGCGCCGCCGGGTCGAGGCCCAGCTTCTGCATCTGCTTGGCCAGCTCGACCGGCGTGAAATCTCCCTGCGCGATGGTACGCGCACCGCCCGCTTTCGTCATCTCGCGCGCATTCACCGTCTGGTGGTCGTCTGTCGCGGAGGGCAGCGGCACCAGGATCGCGGGCCGCCCCGCGACCGTCAGCTCGGCCAGCGTCGAGGCCCCAGCCCGTGCGATCACCAGATGCGCCCAGGCGAGCTGCTCGGGCAGGTCGGGCAGATAGGTGGCGAGGTCGGCCGGGATCTCATGCTCGGCGTATTTGGCGCGCACCGCGTCGATATCCTCGATCCGCGCCTGATGCGTCACCTGCAAACGCCGCCGGAAGGTGACGGGCAGCATGGCGAGGCCATCGGGCACGACCTGGGACAGGATGCTCGCCCCCTGGCTACCGCCGGTGACGAGGACGCGGAAAATGCCGTCCTCCTCCAGCAGCGGATAGGGCCGCGAGCGCAGCGCCAGCACCTGATCGCGGACCGGATTGCCGATCAGCCGCGTCTTGGCGGCGTGCTTGGCGCTCAGCCGCTGCGTATCTTCGTAAGATAGTGCGATCGCGTCGACCTTGCCCGCGACCAGCCGGTTCACCCGGCCCAGCACCGCATTCTGTTCATGGATCGCGGTCGGGATGCCCTCCGCGAACGCCGCCAGCAAAGCGGGCATCGCCGGATAGCCGCCAAAGCCGATCACCGCCGCCGGGCGGAAGGGCTTGTAGAGCTCGCGCGCCATCGCCCGGCCGCGCCACATCTCGCGCAGCGCCTTGGCCCAACCGACCGGCCCGCCCGCAAAGCGCCCGGCGGGCAGGACATGGGTCTGGATATCCTCGAACAGCCCCGGAAAGCGCACGCCGCGTGCATCCGACACCAGCGCCACGCGGTGGCCGCGCCGGGTCAGCTCGGCCGCGAGCGCAGCGGCGGGCACCATGTGGCCGCCGGTACCCCCGGCGGCGAGGACGAAGTTACGGCTCATTGCCCGCTCCACCTGACTACATAGGGGCTGCGCGTCAGGAACGGATTGCGGCGGGTGAATGCCAGCAACAACCCCATCCCGATCGACAGCGCGATCATCGACGAGCCGCCATAGCTGATGAACGGCAGGGTCATGCCCTTGGAGGGTGCGAGCCCCGTATTCACCGCCATCGAGATCAGCGCCTGCGCGCCGAACTGCACGGCCAGCCCGGAGGCGGCGTAGAGCTTGAACTCGTCCTGTTCGTCAAGCAGCTTTACGAATACGCGAACCACGATCGCCAGGAAGACGAGCGCGATGATGGCGCAGGCGATCAGCCCGAACTCCTCGCCGATCACCGAGAAGATATAGTCGGTATGCGCCTCCGGAAGGCCGAACTTCGCCGCCCCGCCGCCCGGGCCCGTGCCCGTCCAACCGCCCGCGGTCAGCGTGTTGTGCGCCGCATTCACCTGGAAATGGTCGGCCGCGCCCTCGCCATCGACATCGGGAAAGAGGAAGGCGTTGATGCGGTTCCGCGCCACGCTGTAGAACATATAGGCCATCACCAGCCCGACCGGCGCCAGCGACCCGATCGCCAGCATCGTGCGAACCGGCGTGCCGGAGATCATCAGCAGCGCGATCCAGACCAGGCAGAAGACGATGGTCTGCCCGAAATCGGGTTGCAGCATCAGCAGCCCGGCGACCAACGCGGTCATCGCCATGGTAATGAGCGTGGCGGGCAGATCCTTTTCCTTGGCCCGCAGCGACAGGATCCACGCGGTCGTCACGATGAACATGGGCTTGAGGAATTCGGACGGCTGGAACTGCGCGATGCCGAAACCCACCCAGCGCCGCGCGCCGTTGATCGACACGCCGATAAAGGGAGTCAGGGCGAGGATGGCGATCAGCACGCCCGTGCCCAGCACCGCCATGCGCCGCGCCGTGACGACCGGCAGCATCGAGACGATGAACAAGACGGGCAGCGAGACGCCGACCCACATCACCTGTCGCCAGAAATAATAAAGCGGCGCAAACTTCCGGTGCTCGCCCGAATAGCGCATCGCCGTCGCCGGGCTGGCGGCGGCGACCGCGATCAGGCCGATCGCGATCAGGAACAGAGTGAGCAACAGCAGCACCCGGTCGATATCCCAAAACCAGGTGCCCAGCGGCGATCGGTCGCCACGCCCGCCGCGTCCCTTGATCGAACCGATCAGGCCGGGGCGCGGGGTGGTCTTGGCGGTACGGTCCTTCACGGCAAAGCCTCCACCGCCGCGCGGAAGGCGTCGCCCCGCGCTTCGTAATCGCGGAACTGGTCGAAGCTGGCGCAGGCCGGGGACAGCAGCACCGTGTCACCGGGCCTCGCCGCCGCCGCCGCATGGCCGACCGCCGTCTCGAGCGTGCCCGACTGCTCGACCACGGGCACCTTGTCCTTCAACAAGTCGAAGAACAGCGGCGCCGCCTCGCCGATCGTATAGGCCGCGACGACATGATCCAGATGCGCGGCACAGGCGTCGAGATCGTCGCCTTTGCGCTTGCCGCCGACGATCCAGTGGACGCGCGGGAAGGCGGCGAGCGCGGGCGCGGTGGATTCGGGGTTGGTCGCCTTGGAATCGTTGACGAACGCCACGCCGGCCCGGGTCGCGACATGCTGCATCCGGTGCGGCAGGCTGGCATAGCTCGCCAGGCCCGCTTCGATAACGTCCTCGGGGATGCCGAGCGCGTGGGCGACCGCAATCGCGGCCTGTGCGTTCTGGGCATTGTGCGGGCCTTGCAGCGCGGGCCACCGGCGCTGGTCGATCACGCCCGGCGCGATGGTGACGAGATCGTCGGTCCGCCCGGCCAGTCCTTGCGCGATATTGGTCGAGGCTTCGTCGCCCGTGCCGACCACCGCGACATGGCCCGCCGACTGCATCGCGAACAACCGCGCCTTGGACGCGGCATAGCCCGCAAATCCGTCATAGCGGTCGAGATGATCGGGCGTGATGTTGAGCAGCACCGCGACGTCGCAGTCCAGGCTCTGCGTCAGGTCGATCTGATAGCTGGACAGCTCCAGCACATAGACCCCGCCCTCGGGCAACGGTTCCTGCCCCAGGATCGGCAGGCCGATATTGCCGCCCATCAGCGTCGGCACGCCCGCCGTCTTCAGGATGTGGTGGACCAGCGCCGTCGTAGTCGACTTGCCGTTGGTGCCAGTGATGCCGACGACCTTGTGCGGCGGCAGGTCTTTGCGCGCTTGGGCAAAGAGTTCGATATCGCCGATCACCGGCACGCCCGCCGCCCGCGCGGCAGCGGCGAGCGGATGCGTGTTCAGCGGCACGCCCGGCGACACGACCAGCGCGTCGAAACCGGCCAGATCGTCAAGCGGCGCGATGGTCAGATCCTCCCCGGCACGGGGAGGGGGACCGCCAGCCGCAGGCTGGTGGTGGAGGGGGGCTTCGGCAGAGGGTATCGCTGGTGGCGCGCCCCCTCCACCAGCTTCGCTGGTCCCCCTCCCCGTGCCGGGGAGGATTGCCTCGCGCTTGGCGGGATCGCTGTCCCAGGCGACCACGCTTGCCCCGCCCGCCAGCAGCGCCGAAACGGTTGCGGCGCCGGAGCGTGCAAGCCCCAGCACCGCGTAACGTTTCCCCGCCCAGTCGCGCAAAACGATCATCGCAGCTTCAACGTCGACAGGCCCGCCAGCGCCAGCACGAAGGCGATGATCCAGAAGCGGATCACCACGGTCGGCTCCGACCAGCCGAGCTGTTCGAAATGATGGTGGATCGGCGCCATGCGGAACACCCGCTTGCCGGTCCGCTTGTAGAAAAAGACCTGGATGATGACCGACATCGCCTCGACCACGAACAGGCCGCCGATGATGCCCAGCACGATCTCGTGATGCGCGACGACCGCGATGGTGCCGAGCGCGCCGCCCAGCGCCAGGCTGCCGGTGTCGCCCATGAACACCGCCGCCGGGGGCGCGTTGAACCACAGGAAGGCGAGGCCTGCGCCCACCACCGCGCCGCAGAAGATCGCCAGCTCGCCCGCGCCCGGGACATGCGGAATGCCCAGATAATCGGCGAACTTCACGTTACCGGCCAGATAGACGATGACCATGAACGCGACGCTGGCGATGATGACCGGCATGGTCGCCAGCCCGTCGAGACCGTCGGTCAGGTTCACCGCGTTGCCGAACGCCACGATCGTGAAGGCGGCGAACAGCGGGTAGAAATAACCGAGGTCGATATACATGCGCGAGGTGAAGGGCAGGTACAGATGCGGGCCGTTCTGCCCCATGATGATCCACGCCGCGATCCCGGCGATGGCGAATTCCAGCAACAGCCGGGTCCGCCCCGAAACACCGGCGGTCGAGGCCTTCCGCACCTTGTCATAATCGTCGAGGAACCCGATCGCGCCGAAGCCCAGGGTCACGAACAGGCAGGCCCAGACGAAGGGGTTGAAGACGTTCATCCAGATCAGGATGGACAGCGTCATGCTGGTCAGGATCATCAGTCCGCCCATGGTCGGCGTGCCGCGCTTGGCGAGGTGCGTCTGCGGCCCGTCGGCACGGATCGGCTGCCCCTTGCCCTGGCGGACGCGCAGCCAGCCGATGAAGCGCGGCCCGATGATCAGGCCGATGAACAGCGCGGTCGCCACGGTCGCGCCGGTGCGGAACGACTGGTAACGGATGAGGTTGAGAAGCCCCGGAAAACCGAGATGCTCCGCGATCCAGTACAGCATCTAACTCACGCCCCGCCCGTTGCGGCGTCGTCGCGCAGGGCCGCGACGACACGCGACAGGCCTACGCCGTTCGACCCCTTGATCAGCACCGCGTCATCCGGTGCGATGATATCGGCCAGCACCTCGCGCGCGGCCTTCGCGTCTGCCACATGGACGAAATCGACCCGCCCCTCAAGCGCGGCGGCCAGCGGCGCCATCGATTCGCCGACCAGCAGCGCCTTTTCGACGCGCGCCGCGACAATCGGCTCGGCCAGCCCCGCGTGATACTCGGCGGAGTCCTCGCCCAGCTCGCGCATCTCGCCCAGCACCGCGACATGGCGGCCCGGCTCCTCGGCCAGCACGGCCAAGGTCGCGCGCATCGAGGCGGGGTTGGCATTGTAGCTTTCGTCGATGACCAGCGCGCCGTTCGCCGCCCGGAACCGCGCGCCGCGCCCGGCAAGCCCGCCAAGCTCGGCCAGCGCCAGGCCCGCCAGGCCCAGATCGCCGCCCGCCGCATCGACCGCCGCCAGCACGGCCAGTGCGTTGGACACCCAATGCCGTCCCGGCTGCGAAAGCGTGAAGTTCAGTTCCTTGTCGCCCAGCTTCGCGGTGACGAAGCTGCCGCCATTAGGCCCGCGCATCGCCTCGAGGGCGCGGACATCGGCGGCGGGATCGAAGCCGAAGGTCACGATGCGGTCGGCATAGGGCTTGGCCGCCGCGATCAGGCGGTCGCAGTGCGGGCTGTCATAGGGCAGGATCGCCGTGCCGCCCGGCTGAAGCCCCTGAAAAATCTCGCCCTTGGCATCGGCAATAGCGGACTCGTCGGGGAAGAATTCGGTATGCGCGGGCGCGATGGCCGTGATGATCGCAATATGCGGGCGGACCATCGCGGTCAGGGCGGATAGTTCGCCCGCATGGTTCATGCCCATCTCGAACACGCCTGCGCGGACGCCCTGCGGCATCCGCGCCAGGCTCAGCGGCACGCCGGTATGGTTGTTGTAGCTCTTGACCGAGCGATGCACCGCGCCCCGCCAGCCGCGTTCGAGCGCGGCATAGAGCGCCTCCTTCGCGCTGGTCTTGCCGACCGATCCCGTCACGCCGATGATCGTCGCCTGGGTCCGGGCTCGGCTCGCGCGCGCGAGATCCTCCAGCGCGCGGAAGCTGTCGGCGACACGGACATGGGGATGGTCGGTCGGCTGGCTGACCAGCGCGCCCGCCGCCCCTTGTGCAAAGGCCTGGTCGAGGAAGCGATGGCCATCGGTCGCCTCGCCGGTCATGGCGACGAACAGGTCGCCCGACCCCACTTCGCGGCTGTCGAAGGCGACGCCCGAGACGGCGAAGTCGGTCGACGCGGTGCCGCCGGTCGCGTCCGCGATGTCACGCGCGGTCCAAAGGCTCATTTGCGCTCCTCGGGAGTCTTGGCGCCGTAGTGCAGCGACAATTTGGGGCGCACCCGGGCAGGCGCTTCCGGCTGGGCCGTATCCGTCGCCGGCACGGGCGGAGTCTTGGTCGTCTTGGCGCTCATGCCGCGCACTCCCGCGCGACGGCGACATCGTCAAAGGGCAGGACGAGGTCGCCGACGATCTGGCCCTGCTCATGCCCCTTGCCCGCGATCAGGACGATATCCTGCTCGCCTGCCTCGGCGATGGCGGCAGCAATGGCCTCCCGCCGGTCGCCGATCTCGATCGCGCCGGTGGCACCCCGCATCACCTGCGCACGGATCGCGGCGGGATCCTCGGTCCGGGGATTGTCGTCGGTCACGATCACCCGGTCGGCCTGCATCGAAGCGACCTGCCCCATCACCTCCCGCTTGCCCGCATCGCGGTCGCCGCCCGCGCCGAACACCACGATCAGCCGCCCGGCCGTATGGGGCTTCAAGGCCGCGATCGCCGCCTCCAGCGCATCGGGGGTATGGGCATAGTCGATATAGACCGGCGCGCCGCTCCGCGCGATGGCGGCCCGCTCCAGCCGCCCGCGCACCGGCTGCAACCGGGCGAGGTTGGCGATGGTCGCCGCCACATCCCCGCCGGTCGCGATGACCAGCCCGGCGGATACCAGCGCATTGGCCGCCTGATAGGCACCGATCAACGGCAGCTGTACCTTGTGAATCTGGCCATGCTCGTCCTCGATCACCAGCCCCTGGCCCAGCAGCGTCGGATGCCGCTCGACCAGCTTCAGCGTCGATCCGCGTTCGCCCACCGTCACCAGCCTGTTGCCACGCGCCCGCGCCAGGTCGATCACCCGCCCGCTCTCGACGACATCGGCCCAGACGACCGCCGTGCCCTCGGGCGACAGCACCTCGGAGAATAGCCGCATCTTGGCCGCGAGATAGGCGCCCATATCGCCATGATAGTCGAGGTGATCGCGCGACAGGTTGGTGAACGCCGCCGCCGACACCTCCAGCCCTTCGGTCCGATACTGGGTCAGGCCGTGGCTCGACGCCTCGAAGGCCAAGTGGGTCACGCCCTCGCGCGCTAAGCCGGCGACGTTGGACAGGAAGGTCACGACATCAGGCGTGGTCAGCCCGGTATAGGTCCGCTCGTCGGCGGTGGTGACGCCGAGCGTGCCGATCGAGGCGGCGTGATGCCCCGCCATGCGCCAGAGCTGGCGCGTCATCTCGACGGTCGAGGTCTTGCCGTTGGTCCCGGTCACCGCCACCGCCGTCGCCGGGAAGGGCGCGAAGAACGCCGCCGCCAGCCGGGCAAAGGCCGCACGCGGCTCGTCGGAGGCGATGTGGACCGCGCCCTGGACCTTCACGCCCGGCCGCGCGACGACCGCCACCGCGCCGCTGCGCACCGCATCGGCGATGAAGTCCTCGCCATTGACCCGCGCGCCCTGGAACGCACCGAAGACGGTGCCAGGCGCGACCTTGCGATGGTCGATCGCAAAACCGGAGACGAGGGCGTCGCCGCCCTCGCCCGTGATGCCGTGATCCAGCTGGTTCAGCCTCATGCCGCGCCTCTCATCGTCCATCCACCGGCGGTGCCTTGGGATCCTGCCACAGGGTCGGCAGGATGTCCGACTCGTCGATATCCTTGTTCGCGTCCGGCACCACGCCCAGCATCGCGCCGACCCGCGTGATCGTCCGCCCGACCACGGGCGCGGCGTTCCAGGCTGCGGTCTTCCACCCACCGGTCTCCTTCGTCCCCTTCGGCGAATCGAGCATCGCCAGGACCACATAGCGTGGCGCATCCATCGGGAACGCCGCCGCGAAGGTAGCGACGTTGCGCGACCGATCATAGCCGCCCGCGACCGCCGCCTCGGCGGTGCCCGTCTTGCCGCCGACGCGGTAGCCCGGCGCATCGCCCTTGCGACCCGTGCCGCGCATCACGATCAGACGCAACATCTGGCGCATCTTGTAGCTGGTCGCCTCGCTCAGCACGCGGCGCCCGGCCGCCGCATGGCCCGGCTCGACCCTCAACAGCGTCGCGGGCCGCCAGATGCCGCCATTGACCAGCGCGGCATAGGCCGAGGCCAGATGCAGCGGCGTCACCGCGATGCCGTGCCCGTATGCCGTCGTCATCGTCGTGGTCCGCGCCCAGTAAGTAGGCAGCAGCGGGCGACCCTTTTCGCGCAGCTCGATATCGGGCTTGGTGTCGAAGCCCAGCTTCTTGAACATCGCCTGCATCCGCTGCGGCCCGATCTCGTCGGCGATGCGCGCGGTGGCGATGTTGGACGAATAGATCAGCGTCTCGGCCATGTTCAGCCAGCGCTTGGGATCGCCCTGTTCGTCATGGATGGTATAGCCGCCGACCTTCAGCGGATGGGTCGCATCGAACCGCCGCGCCATCGAGGTGACGACGCCGTTCTCCATCGCGACCGCCATGGTGATCGGCTTGAAGGTCGAGCCCAGCTCGAACACGCTCTGCGTCGTGATGTTGCGCAGCTCGTCGCTGCCCGCCATGCCGACCCGGTTGGGGTTGAAGGTCGGCAGCGAGACCATCGCGATGACCTCGCCGGTGTGCACGTCCAGGATGATGCCGCCGCCGCCGCGCGCCGAGAAGGTGGTCATCGCGCGGCCGAGTTCGCTCTCCAGCGCGGCCTGGGCGCGGGTGTCGATCGACAGCGCCACCGGCTTGCCGGTCTGGGCCGGGTTGAGCAGCCGCTCGTCGAGCACCCGCTCCATGCCGCTCATGCCGTGCCCGTCGGTCGACAGGAAACCGAGCGCATGGGCGGCAAGGGTGGACTGCGGATAGAGGCGCTGCGTCTCGCGGTCGAAGACCAGGCCCGGCTCGCCGATGGCATTGACCTGCTCGACCAGCGCCGGGCTGGCACGGCGTTGCAGATAGACGAAATTCGCCTTGCGGGTCAGCTGGTTGTAGAACCAGGCTTGGTCGCCGCGATCGGGCATCAGCGCGGCCAGGCGCGCGGCGATCTCCATCGGGTCGCCGATCAGCTTCTTGGGGTGGACGGCGATCGTCCAGCTGTCGATCGTGCGCGCGAGCGGTGCGCCGTTACGGTCGACGATATCGCCGCGCGCCGCCAGCGTCGCGCTGCGGGCCGCCGCATCGGCAGGCCCGGCGAATATGGCCAGCAGCATCAGCCGTCCGATCACGACGAGCACCGCCGCGCCGAACAGCATCATCAACATCATCAGACGCATATGCGTCGTCGCGACCAGCGCGTGGCGCTGGCCGGCGGTACGTTGCGTTCCGGAAGGACGCGCGACCAAAACGCTCAATGCCGCCGCCGCGCTTCAGTCTTGGCCCCCTTCAGAATGTCGCCCAGCGTCGTGTCGGACAGAAGCTGGCGGTCGAGCATCGCCACCGCTTGCGGCCGGACCTTGGCCACGGCGGCGGCGGTACGGACGGTCGCGATCGGGGCGGTCTTGGCACCCTTGGACGTAACGATACGCTCGGAGACGGCGTTCACGACCTGGGGCTTGGGCAGGTCGACCTTGGCGAGCCGAACGACGGGGGCGGGCGCATTGGGCCTGGTTTCGGTCGAGGCGGCATCCGGCAGGGGCGCGGCCGGCGCGGGCTGGGACGGCACGAGCAGCGCGGCGGTCTGCACCGCCCCCTCGGCGGGCCCGCGCGTCACGTCCAGCGAGGCGAGTTGCGACTCGTCACCGACGAACTGACCCGCAATGGGGGCGGTCAGCGCCAGCGTGTCGCCATTCCACTTTTCCAGCTGGACCAGATTGGCGCGGGTGTCGAACTCGGTTTCCAGCGCGCGGATGTCCCGCTGCGCCGCGGCGATGCGCGTATTGACGTCGTCGAGCTTCTTGCGCTCCGCCGCCACCTGGAGGGAGACGAGGTAAAAGCCCAGGACCACCGCCACGCAGCTCCCGAACCACCCGATCCCCTTCAACCGATACGCCGCCGTCATACGCCCAACTCCTGACCCAACTCGCCCCCCGGCGCCCTTCCCCGACCCGTTCCATTCCCCGCCGACCAGGCGGGTGATTCCGTTCGCGTCGCAAACCGCAGCGTCGCCGACCGCGCGCGCGGATTGCGGGCCAGCTCGGCCTCGCCCGCCCGCACCGCCTTGCCGACCTGCGTGAAGCTGGGCGCGCGCGCCGCCGCCTGTTCGGGCAGGTGGCGCGATCCGCCCGGCATCTGGCCGGCGCGTTCGCGAAAGAAGCGCTTGACCATGCGGTCTTCCAGGCTGTGGAAGGTCACGACGACCAGCCGCCCGCCCGGCTTCAACGCGCGTTCGGCCGCCGCGAGCCCGTCGGCCAGCTCGTCCAGTTCGCGGTTCACATGGATGCGGATCGCCTGGAAGGTCCGCGTCGCCGGGTCCTTCTTGTCATGCGGGCGATAGCCGAGCGCGCGGCGGACCACGGCGGCAAGTTCGCCGGTGCGGGTCAGCGGGCGCGCGGCGACGATCGCCTGCGCGACCCGGCGCGAACGCGGCTCCTCGCCATAATGATAGAGGACGTCGGCGATCGCGCCCTCGTCGGCGGTGTTCAGGAAATCCGCCGCCGACTCGCCCGCCTGCGCCATGCGCATGTCGAGCGGACCGTCGCCCTGGAACGAGAAGCCGCGCTCGGCCTGGTCGAGCTGCATCGAGGATACCCCGATGTCCAGCACCACGCCATCGACCCGCTCGTCCAGCGCCTGGTCCAGCCCCGAAAATTCGCGGTGGACCAGCGTCAGGCCCGGCTGCTCGGCGACCAGGGCCTGACCATTGGCGATCGCGTCGGGATCGCGGTCGAACGCGATGACCGCCGCGCCCCGGCCCAACATCGCGCGGGTATAGCCACCCGCGCCGAACGTGCCGTCGACATGCGTCTCGCCGGGGGCGATGGCGAGCGCGTCGAGGACTTCGTCGAGCAGGACCGGAATGTGCGGGGCGTCGGTCACAGGACGATCCCCTTTTCCTGGCAGTGGAAGCGCGCGGCCGAGATCATCTTGGGCGGCAGGCCCGGCGTATCGACCAGCGTCTTGGGGTCCCAGATTTCGATATAGTCGAACGTGCCCCAGAAAAAGGCATGGCTCGCGATCCCGGCATGGAAACGTGGAAAGCCCGGCATGATGAAACGGCCGGAGCCGTCAAAGGGCACCGCCTCGCCATTCGCCAGGTCGCGCTTGATGTTATAGTCGATCCGGCCATCGGGGCCGCGCGACATCTCGGTCCGCGCGTCCAGCTCTTTCTTCAGCACGGCAACATAACCCGGGTCATACGCGATCAGGCAGCGCTCTGTTTCGTGGACAGCGATGATGATGGTCCCGCCATCTTTTCCGTCAGGACGCGGCGCGTTCTGAGCCAGGGTGGAGCGGAGTGCATTGGGGATGGCCACGCGGCCCTTGTCGTCGACAAGGCCAATGCCACTTCCCTGATACAAACCCCTATCGGACACGCCAACCTCGCACATGGCGCGCACGGCCTCACCGCCTCGGAATCCGACCCTCGCCGAAGCCCGACCATTTCTGGACCACAGTGAGCCTGCCCCTCTGTTGGATTTTGTTTACCTATAGCAGAAGCGGGAGGCAACGGGATTTTTGGGGATAAACGGGGAAATCACCCCTAGAAGACGGAATATGCGACGAACAACTGGGCGCAGCGCGGGAGCGGCTGCAACGCCCCTGCCCCGAAAAAGCGCGAGATTCCGCCCCTTCGACCACCTTTCCCCGGATTTCCCCGTCAAAACCGACAACGAACCCGATCACCGTGAACTTAATTTCGATTAAGCGAAAAGGCCGGCACGGCCACGATCGAGCGACCCTCGGATCGCCGGATTCGGGATGGAGGCCGCGCGGCGGCTCAGCGCGTGGGCGCGGCGGGAGCCTGGGCGTTGACGGGTGCCGGCGCGACGCCCAGTTCGGCCAGGGGTTCGCTGGTGGGGACTGTCGTGGCGTTGGCGACGGCCATGTCGGCCACGACATTGGACTGCGCCGCGCCGGCCATGGCGGCAGGTGGCTCGTCCCGGTTGAGTGAGCCCAGGATGGTGCTGGCGATCCCGATCAACAGGATCACGGCGGCCAAGCCGATCATGCCGACTTTCACACGTTGCATGATATGATGATGGTCGGGCGATTTCATGGAATTCGGCGATACTATCCTGCGCACGGCGTCCTGTCGACCTTCGGCGCGAGGAAAGGCCCTCGCGCCTATAGACCCTTTTCCGCTCGCCACGCGGGATTGTGGAGCGTGGAGAGGTAGCGAAACCCGGTATCGCACAAAATGGTTGCAATACGCTTATCGGGCCCCAGCGCCTTAGCCAGCGCGACCGCGCCCGCGACATTGATGCCCGAGGACAGGCCCAGACACAGCCCCTCCTCGCTCAACAGTCGCTGGACCCAGTACCAGCCTTCGGCGTCCGAAATCCGGAATTGGGTGTCGATCGGCGCGCCTTCAAGATTGGCGGTGATCCGCCCCTGGCCGATCCCCTCGGCAACCGAAGACCCTTCCGACTTCAATTCGCCATGCGCATAATAGTCGTACAGCGCCGCGCCATGCGGATCGCTGAGCGCGATGGTGATCGACTCGTCATGCGCCTTCAGCCCCATGCCCACGCCCGCCAGCGTGCCGCCCGTCCCCGCCGCGCAGGTGAAGCCATCGATCCGGCCGCCCATCTGGTTCCAGATTTCCTCGGCCGTGCCGACGATATGCGCGCGGCGATTGGCGATATTGTCGAACTGGTTGGCCCAGATCGCATTGTCCGTTTCCTCGGCGATCCGGCGCGAGGTGTGGACGAAATGACAGGGGCTGGAATAGGGCGCGGCGGGTACCAGGACCAGTTCGGCCCCCAGCGCGCGCAGCGTGTCCATCTTCTCGCGGCTCTGCGTCTCGGGCATCACGATGATCGTGCGATAGCCCTTGGCGTTCGCCACCAGCGCCAGGCCGATGCCGGTATTGCCCGCCGTGCCCTCGACGATGGTGCCGCCGGGACGCAAGGCCCCGCGCGCCTCTGCATCCTCGACGATGAACAGCGCGGCGCGATCCTTCACGCTGGCGCCGGGATTGGCGAATTCGCATTTGCCGTAAATGTCGCAGCCGGTGGCGTCGCTCGGTCCTTTCAGGCGGACGAGCGGGGTGTTGCCGATCAGGGCCAGCGTGTCGGAGGTCACATCCATGCCCGCTAGATGGCCCCTGCCCGGCTTTCCGGCAAGCAAAGCCTTGCTTGGGCGGGGCCAAGCGCGGGGCATAGCACCCCGATTGACGGGACATTCACCGCATGACGTGAAGGTCATGCTTGACGCCGGGTTGCTGCATTTGCGAAGCAGCACCTCGCTATGAAAAGCCTTCTCCCCGTCTTCATCGCCGCACCGTTGCTCGCCCTGGCAGCGTGCAATTCCAAGCCCTCCCAGCCCGAGGTCGTGGACACCAATCCCGACCCCATGGCGAATGTGCTCGCCAACAGCGCGCCGGTCGAACTGCCGCCCGCGATCAAGGCGGAAAAGAGCCTCCGCTGCAAGGACAACAGCCTCGTCTATGTCACCTTCTTCCAGGGCGACAAGCAGGCCAATGTCCGCCTGAAGGAAGGCGAGACCCCGGTGGTGCTGAAGGCACCCGCCGCCGGCGAGCCGCTGACCGCCGAGGGCGGGTGGAAGATGACGGGCGACGAAAAGTCGATCACCCTGACCACCCCGAAAAAGGCGGCGCAGGTCTGCCACATCTGATCCTTTCCGTCGGTTGATCGACGATAAGGACTTGATCGAAATCCGGCCGGCGGGGATATCTCCGTCGGCCTTTTTCATGGGCCTGGACAGGAAGGTAGGCAGGGACGTCGTGGCCGCGATCGCGATCTACAGCCTGAAAGGGGGCGTGGGGAAGACCAGCATGGCGGTCAACCTGGCCTGGTGCGCCGCCAGCCTGTGCGCGCGCCGGACGCTCCTGTGGGACCTCGATCCGCAAGCCGCCTCGACCTGGCTGCTGGGCGGCTCCGCCCCCGGCGATCAGGCCCAGGCGATCTTTTCGCGCGACATCGCGGTCGACCGGCTGATCCGCCAGACGGACATTTCCCGCCTTTCCCTGGTCGGCGCCGACGATTCGCTGCGTGGCCTCGACCTGCTGTTCCATGCGATCGACAAGAAGAAGCGGCTGGGCAAGCTGATCGAGGGGCTGGACGACTATGACAGCGTGATCCTCGATTGCCCGCCGGGGCTGACCGAGACAACCGAACAGGTGCTGCGCGCGGTCGACCTGATCGTGGTCCCGGTCGTTCCCTCGGCGCTGTCGACACGTGCGCTGGAGGTGGTGGACGGCCATGTCCGGGGGCGCGTGCCCCTGCTGCCCGTCCACGTCATGGTCGATCGCCGCCGTCGCCTTCATGCCGAGGCGCTGGCGCAACATCCCGACTGGCCGGTCGTCCCGATGGCCAGCTTGGTGGAGGCGATGGGCGAGTACCGCGCCCCGCTCGGCGCCTTCGCCCCCCGAAGCGCCGCGGCCAAGGCCTATGCCGATCTGTGGCGGACGATCGAAAAGCGGATGGCGACGCGGTGACCCGTCGCGAGGAGCCCGGCACCGCAGAGCGGCTGACCCCGCATCTGGTACTGGGCGCCTATGCCGTCGGTGTGTTTCCGATGGCCGATACGCGGACCACCGACCACGTCTATTGGGTCGAGCCGCGCAAGCGGGCGGTGCTGCCGCTCGACGGGTTCC
Source organism: uncultured Sphingomonas sp. (assembly GCF_913062585.1). Lineage (GTDB taxonomy): Bacteria > Pseudomonadota > Alphaproteobacteria > Sphingomonadales > Sphingomonadaceae > Sphingomonas. The sequence continues at coordinate 67,750 of NZ_CAJXWX010000024.1, forward strand.
ACCTGTCCCGCTCGCTACGCAAGACGGTGGCGCAGGACCGGTTCCGCATGACCGCCGACACCGCGTTCGAATCGATCATCCGGCTATGCGCGGAAAGCGTCCCCGACCGGCCCGAGACCTGGATCAACTATGCGATCGAACGGGTGTTCATCGACCTGTTCGACATGGGTTTTGCCCATTCGATCGAATGCTGGGACGGCGACGAGCTGGTCGGCGGCCTTTATGGCCTGGCGCTGGGTCGCGCCTTTTTCGGCGAGTCGATGGTCAGTCGCCGGACCGATGCGTCGAAGGTCGCACTGGTCTGGCTGGTCGCCCGTCTGCGTGCCGGGGGCTATACCCTGCTCGACTGCCAGTTCCAGACCCCGCATCTGTCGACCATGGGCGCGGTCGAGATCGGGCGCGACGATTATGTCGCGCTCCTGTCCGACGCGTTGGCGGGCGCGGTCGGGCCGGGCGCGTCTGCTGCGGGCGTATCGGCCTCGGGCGATTTTGCGGCGCTCGACCGCTTGGGCGCGCTACCTGGCAGCGATGCCGGGACCGTATCCGGCCCGGTTTCGGGCCAGGACATCGTGCAGCTCTTCGCCCAGACGTCATAGACCGGGTGCAGCACCACGTTGAGCGCCGGACGCTCTTTGTAAAGCCAGCCTGAGAAGACCCGCTTCCAGCGCTGATCCGCGCCGCGCACATCCAGCTGGACAAAGGCCCCGGTCAGGGGCTCGGCCTCCCAGGACGCCGTCTTTTCGCAGGCGCGCAGGCGAACGATCACATCGCCCACCCGAATCGCCTGGCCGGGCTTCAGCGTCAGGTCGCGCGAGACGCCGTTGCGCTTGTTGAGCAGGCCGACCACCGCGACCCGTTCGGCCATCGGCGTACCGCCGGTCGGCAAGGTCGCCTGGGTTCCATCGACCGATTCGATCCCCGATGCGGCACCGGGACGATCGGGCAGAATCTGGCTGACCGACGATTCGGAGGCATCCTGGCCGCCCTTGTCGGTCAGCGCATTATAGCCGAACCAGCCGCCGACACCCAGCAAGGCGACCAGCGCACCGCTGGCCAGCCAGCGTGTGGTCTTCACCCCTCGGGCGTCCAGGCTTCGTAATCGCCGGTCGCGGCCTGGCGCACGCCACCCTTTTCCAGCGCGCCGGACGGCCGATAGGCCATCGCGGTGCCGGTCAGGTTCGGCAGCGCAGGTTTCTGCCACGCGCGACGCGGCGGCAGCGAGCGGTCGGGCACGTCCTCGACCTGATGATGCAGCCAGCTGAACCATTCCGCCGGAACCCGGCTGGCATCGTTCGAGCCCTTGTAGATCACCCAGCGGCGCGGGCGACCGGCGGTGTCGCGGCCGCCCTCATAATAGACGTTGCCATGCGCGTCCTCGCCCACCTGCGCCTTGCCGCGCAGACCGAACCAGGTGCCGATGGTGGCGCCGTTCCACCAGGTGAAGGGATTGAGGTTGATGCCCATGACGCGCCGTGTAGCCCGCCTATCGCCGCCCTTCAACCGCGTTCGTGTGGGGAAGCGACCGGCACGCCGGCGATCTACGCCCCTTAAGCCCCTCCTCCCGGCAGGGGGGAGGGGCTTAAGGCTGTCTCTTATACACATCTGACGCTGC
>NZ_CAJXWX010000025.1 GCF_913062585.1 uncultured Sphingomonas sp.
AGCATCGCCTTGCGACGATCGCCGAAGCCCGGTGCCTTGACCGCTGCGACCTTCAGGCCGCCGCGCAGCTTGTTGACGACGAGCGTGGCCAGAGCCTCACCCTCGATGTCCTCGGCAATGATCAGGAGCGGACGGCCCGACTGGACGACGGCTTCCAGGATCGGGAGCATCGCCTGCAGGTTCGACAGCTTCTTCTCGTGGATCAGGATGTACGGGTCGTTGAGTTCGACCGTCATCTTCTCCGGGTTCGTGATGAAGTAGGGCGACAGATAGCCGCGGTCGAACTGCATGCCCTCGACGACGTCCAGCTCGAACTCGAGGCCCTTGGCCTCCTCGACGGTGATGACGCCTTCCTTGCCGACCTTTTCCATGGCCTCGGCGATCTTCTCGCCGACTTCACGGTCGCCGTTCGCCGAGATGATGCCGACCTGGGCAACTTCCTGGCTGCCCGAGACGGGCTTCGAGCGCGACTTGATGTCCTCGGTCACCTTGGCGACGGCGATGTCGATGCCGCGCTTCAGGTCCATCGGGTTCATGCCGGCCGCGACCGACTTCATGCCCTCGCGGACGATCGCCTGGGCCAGGACGGTCGCGGTGGTGGTGCCGTCACCGGCAATGTCGTTGGTCTTCGACGCCACTTCGCGCACCATCTGGGCGCCCATATTCTCGAACTTGTCCTTGAGTTCGATTTCCTTGGCGACCGAAACGCCGTCCTTGGTGATGCGAGGCGCACCGAACGACTTGTCGATCACGACGTTGCGGCCCTTGGGGCCCAGCGTGACCTTGACGGCATCGGCGAGGATGTCGACGCCCTTCATGATGCGCTCACGCGCGTCGCGCGAAAACTTGACTTCCTTGGCTGCCATGGTGGCTACCCTTTCAATCTGGAATGGTCAGAAAAACGGGAGAAGGATCAGGCTCAGCCGATGACGCCGAGAATGTCCGATTCCTTCATGATCAGCAGGTCTTCACCGTTGACCTTCACCTCGGTGCCCGACCACTTGCCGAACAGGATGCGGTCGCCGGCCTTGACGTCCAGCGGGGTGACCTTGCCGTCTTCGGCCTTCGCGCCCGAACCGGCGGCGACGACCTCGCCCTCCTGGGGCTTTTCCTTGGCGGTATCCGGGATGATGATCCCGCCAGCCGTCTTTTCCTCGGCCTCGACGCGACGGACGAGAACGCGGTCGTGCAACGGACGAAAGTTCATTGCCATGTCCCTTTATCTGGCATGTTACACTTTTCTGGCACTCGAGCCATGCGAGTGCCAACGCGACGGATATGTGAACGGCCATTCAGACCGTCAACGCCCTGCCCCAAAAAATTTCGGCGAGCCGCCCCGAAAGCGGGAACAAATTCGGCGCGCAGGGCTGCGTATTGGCACGCTAACACGGACCATTGCCGAGCCCTCGCGGCTGGGCTAGCCATGGTGCATGACCGACGCCCGCGCCGACGCCCTTCCGCCCGCCTCCCCGCTCGACCAGGATTTCAGCCGCCCGGGGCGCAAGCCCGGCAAGCGGAGCGGCTGGCGGCTGGTGCGCGGCGCGTGGAAGCTGCTGGTCGGCATCAAGGACCTGCTGGTCCTGGTTGCGATGCTCCTGTTCTTCGGGCTGATCTTCGCCGCGCTCAACGCGCGTCCGGGGACCAAGGCGATTAGCGACGGCGCGCTGCTCCTGAAGCTGGACGGCCCGATCGTCGAACAGCCCGAGACGATCGCGCCGCTCGCGCTGCTGTCGGGTGGCGGCGATACGCCGCGCCAGTACCGCCTGCGCGACGTGGTGCGCGCGATCGACACGGCGAAGGACGACAGCCGCGTCAAGGTGCTGGTCCTCGATCTCGATTCCTTCGGCGGCGCCTATCCGGCATCGCTTCAGGAAGTGGGCGAGGCGATGGCCCGCTTCCGCAAGGGCGGCAAGCCGATCCTGACCTATGCGACCGCCTATACCGACGGCGCGTATCGCCTGGCGGCCAATGCCAGCGAAATCTGGGTCAATCCGCTGGGCGGCACGATCTTCACCGGGCCGGGCGGCAACCAGCTCTATTATAAGGGCCTGATCGACAAGCTGGGCATCACCACCCATGTCTACCGCGTCGGCAAGTTCAAGTCGTTCGTCGAGCCCTATATCCGCGCCGACCAGAGCCCGGACGCCCGCGCCGCGTCGCAGGCGCTGTACGGCACGCTGTTCGCCCAGTGGCGCGAGGCGGTAGCCAAGGCCCGGCCCAAGGCGCAGATCGACGCCTTCCTGTCGCAGCCCGACCGCGCGATCCTGGCCTCGAACGGCAACATCGCCGAGGCCAATGTGAAGGCCGGCCTGGTCGACAAGCTGGGCGACCGCCTTGCCTTCGGCAAGCGCGTGGCCGAGATTGCGGGTGCCGAGGCGAACAAGCCCGTCGGCTCGTTCCGCACCATCTCCTACGCCTCCTGGGTCCGCGCCAATCCGCTGCCGAGCAAGGGCGACGCGATCGGCGTGCTGACCATCGCGGGCGACATCGTCGACGGTGAGGCCGGCCCCGGCACGGCGGCGGGCGACACGATTTCCAAGGCGCTGCTCGACGGCCTGGCCAAGAAGAACCTGAAGGCGCTGGTCGTCCGCGTCGCCTCGCCCGGCGGATCGGTGCTGGCGTCCGAACAGATCCGGCAGGCGATCCTGGAGGCCAAGCGGCAGAAGCTGCCGGTCGTCGTCTCGATGGGCGGCCTGGCCGCTTCGGGCGGATATTGGGTGTCGACGCCGGGCGACGTGATCTTTGCCGAGCCGGGCACGATCACCGGCTCGATCGGTATCTTCGGCATCATCCCGACCTTCGAGAACACGCTGGCCAAGATCGGCATCACCACCGATGGCGTGAAGACGACGCCGCTGACCGGCCAGCCCGACATCTATGGCGGCACGACGCCGATGCTCGACACCATCCTGCAGGCCGGGATCGAGAATGGCTATCGCCAGTTCCTGACCCGCGTGGCCGAATCACGCCACATGACGCCCGAAAAGGTCGACACCATCGCGCAAGGCCGCGTCTGGGACGGCGGCACCGCGCACCAGATCGGCCTGGTCGACAAATTCGGCAACCTGTCCGACGCGATTGCCGAGGCGGCCCGCCGCGCCAAGCTGGACCCGGCCAAGGTCCATGCCGAATATCTGGAGAAGAAGCCCGGCTTCGCCGCCTTCCTGGCCGAAGGGTTTGAGGGCGACGATGACGGCCAGCAGGGCAACGACGTCTTCGCCATCGCCGCCGCCGAACGCCGCGCGGTCCTCGCCCGCGCGCTGGGCGATGTGGCACGGCTGGCCAAGGGCGGCTCGGTCCAGGCGCGGTGCCTGGAATGCGGCGGGCTGGGTCCGATGGCCAAGGCGGGCGACCAGCGCCTGCTCGACCTGCTGATCGCCAAGCTGGAGCTGTAAAGGGGCGAATGGGCCCTCCCCTCCGTTCAGCCTGAGCGAAGTCGAAGGCCAAGGGATTCCCTCCCCGCCGTTCGCGCTGAACGAAGTCGAAGCGCATGGGAAGCCCGCGTCGATAGGGTGGAACCTGGCCTTCGACTTCGCTCAGGCTGAACGTTGGTTGGAATTATGGCGCTTCCTGACGGTGCACGGGAATCGGCACTTCCCGAACCGCCGCCGAGCGCGCTAGGCAGATCCCATCGCTTCCGGAGACCTGACCCCGCATGATCGCCATCCGCGCCGCCCGCCCCGAAGACGCCGCCGCCATTGCCGCCATCTATGCCCCGCATGTCCTGGCGGGCGTCGTCTCGTTCGAGACTCAGGCGCCCGATGCCGACACGATGCGCGGGCGGATGGAGGGCGCGGACGGCCTCTATCCCTGGATCGTCGCGACGCTTTCGGACGAACAGGGCCATGAGGAAGGCGTGATCGGCTATGCCTATGCCGCCCGTTTCCGCGAGCGCGAGGCCTATCGCTGGGTGGTGGAGACCACCATCTATGTCGCCGACGTGTCGCAGCGTTCGGGCATCGGGCGCCTGCTCTACGAGGCGCTGGTCGATACGCTGACCGCGCAAGGCTTCACCCAGGCGATGGGGGTGATCGCGCTGCCCAATGACGGCTCGATCAAGCTGCACGAAGCGGTCGGTTTCCGCCGCGCGGGCGTTTTTCGCGAGGTCGGGCACAAGCATGGCCGCTGGATCGACGTCGGCTATTGGCAGCGCGAACTCGCCCAGCCCGCACCCCATCCCGCCGAGCCGAAGCGTTTCGCGGAGGTGGGCGTGGTCCGCGATCCGGTGGCGGTGAAGCACCGGTGAGCCGCGGGCGGTGCGGCGGGACCAGTGCCCCGCCGCCCCTCTTCAGCGAAATACGAAGAACGACCCGCCCGGCTTCCAGTTGATCCGCTTGATCCACACCGATGCGGCGGGTTGGCCGTCCGGCCCGATCGCGGGCCGGAACTTCGCCCGCTTGGTCGCCGCCTCGCACGTCGCATCCTGAAAGGCCTTGTCGCCGCCCGACTTCGTGACCTCGCATTTCTGCACGCCGCCATCCGTCCCAACGAGCAAGCGGATGATGACCGCGCCGCCCAGCCCCATCCGGCTCAGGCCCGCCGGATAATCATCGGGCCGGAACCAGCGCAACGGACTTTCCAGCGGCTCCGGCCCGCTCTTCAACTGCCGCTGCTGGACGGGATCGAGTCCCCACGAGGTGATGAGATCGTCGAAGCATTTGTCCAGCGCGGCCAGCGGTCCTTTCATCGACCCCAGATCCAGCCGGACGGCATAGCGCCTGACGAAATTGATGCCCAACATGGTCGGCCGACCCGCCGCCACGTCACTACGCAATGCCTTGGGAAGATCGACATCGGGGCGGAAGCGGAGCGAACCCGGCACCTTGCCCGTGCCGGCAAAGCCCTGCGCCTGGATACCGGGCACCTCGGCCACGGTCGACGTGGCCACCGATACCGGGCCATTGTCATCGGTGGCGGGAATATGCGGCCCGGCCAGGGCCATCTCCAGCTGGTCGTGAAGGTCGTACCGGCTGAGCTGAAGCAGCATCTGCTCGGGCCCCTCGCCGAAGGCGCGCCTCAGGCGGCATTCGGTCGGGGCGTAATCGACTTCCCATTTGGATGATGGGGCCAGCGGCGGCTTCGGCTCGGCGGCCGAAAGCATCGACGGTGCGATCACCTCGATCACCAAGGCCGATGCGGCCAGGAACAATGCTGCCCGAACGTACATGAACATCCCCAGACACAAGACCGGCCCCATATGGTCGCCCGGCGGTCAAGACTGGCATGGGCGGGGCGATATCCCAAGGACAATATGGCGCATCGGTCTCCGACCGTTCACATCCCATCGCCACTCCGACCATCAAAGGCTTGGCTTTGCCCCCCGGCTTTGTCTAACGCCGTCGTGAAGCCCCACCGGGCACGTCAAGGAAGGAACAGGCATCATGGCTGCCGACTGGTCGACGATCGAATCGCTCCCGCAAACCCCGCTTCTCGATCTTTTCGCGAATGATCCCAACCGGCTGGCCTCGCTCAGCTTGGACGTCGCGGGCATCCATTTCGACTGGTCGAAGACGCACCTGACGCCGGAGGCGGTCGCCGCCTTCGCCGAACTCGCCAAGGCCAAGGGGCTGGCCGCCAAGCGCGACGCGCTGTTCGGCGGCGAAGTCGTCAACGTCACCGAAGGCCGCGCGGTCGAGCACACCGCCGAGCGCGGCGAGGGCAAGGCCGAGAGCGTCGCCACCGCCCGCCAGTCGCACGCCCGGATGCGCGCGCTGATCGACGCGATCGAGGCGGAGGCGCTGGGCCCCATCCGCCATGTCCTGCATATCGGCATCGGCGGCTCGGCGCTGGGCCCCGACCTGCTGGTCGATGCGCTGGGCCGCGACAGCGACCGTTACGACGTCGCGATCGTGTCGAACGTCGACGGCATGGCGCTGGAGGAGGTGTTCAAGCGCTTCGATCCCGCCGCGACCCTGCTGGTCGTCGCGTCCAAGACCTTCACCACGACCGAGACGATGCTCAACGCCACCTCGGCGCTGCAATGGATGACCGAGCATGGCGTCGAGGATCCCTATGGCCGCGTCATCGCGCTGACCGCCAACCCGGCCAAGGCGGTCGAATGGGGCGTGGACGAGACGCGCATCCTGCCCTTCGCCGAGTCGGTCGGCGGCCGCTATTCGCTCTGGTCGACGATCGGCTTCCCCGCAGCACTCGGCCTCGGCTGGGATGCGTTCGAGGAACTGCTGGAGGGCGCGGCCGAGATGGACCGCCATTTCCGCCTGACCGACCTCAGCCAGAACGCCCCCGCGCTCGCCGCCTTTGCCGACCTCTATTATACCCAGGTCCGTCATGCCGAGACGCGCGCGCCCTTCGCCTATGACGAGCGCCTGCGCCTGCTGCCCTCCTATCTCCAGCAGCTGGAGATGGAGTCGAACGGCAAGGGCGTGACCGTCGACGGCCAGCCCGTCGGCCGTCCGACCGCCGCGATCACCTGGGGCGGGGTCGGCACCGACGCGCAACATGCCGTGTTCCAGCTGCTCCACCAGGGCACGCATCTGGTGCCGGTCGAATTCATCGCCGTCATCGAGCCGGGCGATGTGCTGAGCGACGAACATCACCGGCAGTTGCTGCTCAACGCCTTTGCGCAGGGTGCCGCGCTGATGAAGGGCAAGACGGTCGACGATCCTGCGCGCAGCTATTCGGGCGACCGGCCGTCCTCGACCATCCTGCTCGACACGCTCGACCCGCGCACGCTGGGCGCGCTGATCGCCTTTTACGAACACCGCGTGTTCGTGAACGGCGTGCTGCTGGGCATCAACAGCTTCGACCAGTTCGGCGTCGAGCTGGGCAAGGAAATGGCCAAGGCCGCCGACCAGGGCGGACAGGATTTCGACCCCTCGACCGAGGACCTGATCAAGCGGGCGTTTGGGTAACTCAATCCTCCCCGCTCGCGGGGAGGTGGCAGGCCGCTAGGCCTGACGGAGGGGGGCGTTCCACAAAGGACATCCTTCGTGGAACGCCCCCTCCACCATGCTGCGCATGGTCCCCCTCCCCGTACCGGGGAGGATCATAATGAATTCCGATCACTGTCAGGGGGACGCTGAACTTGGCTCGGCGTCCCCCATTATGCTTTTAAGGGGCGAGCGCCCCATTCCCCGGAGAAACCCTTCCCATGGCTGAGTATGACTATGACCTTTTCGTCATCGGCGCGGGCTCCGGCGGCACGCGTGCCTCGCGCGTCGCGGCGGCGCATGGCGCACGCGTGGCGGTGGCCGAAGAATATCGCGTCGGCGGCACCTGTGTCATCCGGGGCTGCGTGCCGAAGAAGCTGCTCGTCTACGGCGCGCATTTCGCCGAAGACCTGAAGGACGCGCGCCGCTTCGGCTGGCAGGTGCCCAGCGACTGCGAGTTTTCATGGAAGACGCTGCGCGACAATGTGCTGGCCGAGGTCGACCGGCTGAACGGCGCCTATAAGAAGACGCTGGAAAGCCACAAGGTCGAGATCATCGACCAGCGCGCGACCGTCACCGGGCCGCACAGCGTCCGCCTGGCCGACGGGACCGAGAAGACCGCCGAGCGCATCCTGATCGCGGTCGGTGCGCATCCCGCCATCCCATCCTGCCCCGGCCATGAATATGGCATCACCTCTAACGAGGCCTTCCTTCTCGACGCGATCCCCAAGCGCGTCCTGATCGCCGGCGCAGGCTATATCGCCAACGAATTTGCGGGCGTCTTCCACCAGTTCGGCGCGCACGTCACGCTGATCAACCGCAGCAAGGAGATCCTGCGCGGCTATGACCTGACGATCCGCGACCGGCTGCTCCAGATTTCGATGATGAAGGGGATCGAATTCCGCTTCGACGCGACCTTCGAGGGGATCGAGAAGATGGAGGATGGCTGCCTGAAGGTGTCCATGTCCAATCACGAGCCGATCGTCGTCGACCTGGTCATGTTCGCGACCGGCCGGATGCCCAATACGCACGGCCTGGGGCTGGAAACGGCGGGCGTCGCGCTGGACGATCATGGCGCGATCAAGGTGGACGAGGAAAATCGCTCGACTTGCCCCAGCATCTATGCGGTCGGCGACGTGACCAACCGCGTCCAGCTGACCCCCGTCGCGATCCGCGAGGGACAGGCCTTTGCCGACACGGTGTTCGGCGGCAAGCCGACGCGCGTCGATTATGACTGCATCCCCGCCGCCGTGTTCAGCCACCCGCCGATGGCGGGCGTCGGCCTGACCGAGGCGCAGGCGCGCCAGACCCTGGGATCGGTGCAGGTCTATACCTCCGACTTCCGCCCGATGAAGAATGTCCTGGCGGGCCGCGAGGAGCGCTCGCTCTACAAGATGGTGTGCGACGGCGACACCGGCCGCGTGGTCGGGCTGCACATGATCGGCCCCGACGTGCCCGAAATCCTGCAGGCCGCCGCAATTGCGGTGAAGGCCGGGCTGACCAAGGCGCAGTTCGACGCCACCGTCGCGCTCCATCCCACCATGGCCGAAGAACTGGTCCTGATGCGCTAGGATCCGATCCGCCCCCCCCAACCTGCCCCTCATCTGTACCGGAGGGGGGCAGGCAAGGCGGTCCGCCCCATTTTTCCTATCGCAATAAACATTGTTGCGGTTTATGATTTGTTGAACAAGCTGACCTAGACCGCAGGTCATAAACAGGGCCGATTCGGACAGGATGCCATCATGAACAATCAGACCGTGACGTTCGAACAGGTCATCGCCTTCGCCCGCGCCGCCATGGAAGGCGCCGACGCGCTGAACCTGCCGCTGGCGGGCAATCATATCGCCGCAGGCCTCGACATGCTGCGCGCCGCGCAGGAAAAGATCGACGCCTGCGGGGTGACCGCCTGAGCCGCCTACCCGGCCGGGTCTAGTCGGCTTCGGCCGTTCCATCGTCCAGCGCGGTGGCACGGTGATGGGCGGGGCGGTCGTCCAGCCGCCCGATATAGGCCATGATCGCCTCGGTCTTCGAGATCAGCCCGAACTGGGTGAACCACATCAGCTGCGATCCGACATAGACATCGGCGGCAGTAAACCGATTCCCGGCGACATAGGGGGTCTGCGCCACCGCGTCGCCGATGACCCCGACCGCGCGGTCGAAATCGCCATAGCCCGCCATCCGCTGCTGCTCCGGCGTCGGCGTCACGCCCATGGCGCGGTTGGTGGCGGCGGCCTCCAGCGGGCCCGCACCGAAGAACAGCCAGCGATAATAGGCCGCCCGCTCGGCAGGTAGCGGCGCCAGTTCGGCATCGGGAAAGGCCTCGGCCAGATAGGCGCAGATCGCCGCCGTCTCGGTGACCACCTGCCCCCGATGGACGATCGCAGGCACCTTCATCATCGGATTGATCGCCCGGTAATCCGCGGCGACCATCGTCGTGCCATAGTCCAGGACGACCGTATCATAAGCGGCGCCGGTCTCCTCCAGCATCCAGCGCGCGATGCGCCCCCGCGACCGGGGATTGGTGTAGAGCGTCAGGTCGGCGGTCATGTTGTCCTCCCAATGTCAGCCAATGGTCTCACGCCCGGTCGAGATACCGGTGCAGGAAACGAGTCGTTCGGTCCCAGGCCTGCCCCGCCGCCGCCGCGTCATAGCGCGCCGCCGCGCTGTCATTGTTAAAGGCATGGTCGACGCCCGGATAGGTAAAGGCCTCGACCGGCCGCCCGGCCGCCTTGAGCGCCGCGACCCAGGGTTCGCCGGTCGCGTTCACCCGCGCATCCTTGCCCGCATAATGGAGCATCAGGGGGGCGCGTACCTTCACGGCCTCGGACGGATCGGGCGCGGGGCCGTAATAGGCGACGCCCGCCGCCAAAGCCGGTCCCGCTGCGACGGCCAACCGGTTGACGAACGCCCCGCCCCAGCAAAAGCCGACCACCCCGACCTTGCCCGTGCCGCTCCTGTCGGCGGCGGCATGCGCCATCATCGCCTGAGCCTGTTTCAGCGCCAGATCATAGTCGAGCGAACCGATCAGCGTGCGCGCCTTGTCCTCGTCCGGCGGCGTGCCCCCTTGCGGTGCGAGCAGATCGGGGGCGATAGCGTGGAAGCCCGACAGCGCCAGCCGCCGCGCGACATCCTCGATATGCGGGGTCAGCCCGCGATTCTCATGGATGACCAGCACGGTGCCCAGGCGTTTCCGGCTGGCCTTGGGGGTCGCAATATAAGCGGCCGAGCGCGCGCCCGCCTCCATCCCCTCGCGCCGGTCGATGCGCAGTCGCGCGTCATGCGGATCGGTGATCGCCGCCGCAGCCGGGCTGGCGGCGATGCCCAGAATCAGCGCCTCGGCCGCCGCCGCCGATCCGGCCAGCGCGGTCATCTGGCGCAGCAGTGTCCGCCGGTCGTGATGCTCATGGGTGAAGGCGTCGTAGATCCGGACGGCCCGGTCGTGCAGCGCATCGGTCGGGGGGATATCGGTCATGCGGGCATCCTCCACTCATGGTCGCGGGTCCGGCATCGGCGCCGGTATTTTTGCGATCCTGATGGCGAGCTTAGTGGGGTGCGAGGGTTGGAGCTAGGGGTGAATGGATGGGGTCGGGACGTGGCCTTCGACTTCGCTCAGGCTGAACGGAATGAGGGGGGTACGCTCCTTCACTCTTAACGCGTAAAACCCACCCCAACCTCCGTTCACGCTGAGCGAAGTCGAAGCGCACGGAATGGCGCCCGCCTCCCAACAAAAAGGCCACCCCCTTTCGGAGATGGCCCTTTTGTCAGCTTTGCTGGAAGATCACGCCCCCAGCGGGCTCGGCGATCCGAACGGCCCCGTGCCGCGCCGCGTCTTCGGGATCGAGGTCCCCGCCTTGGCGATCGGCATCGCCTTGGCTTTGGGATCGTCGCGACCGATATCGTCACCCGCAATCAGCTTCTTGATCTCGTCGCCCGACAGCGTCTCATATTCCAGCAGCGCACCCGCCAGCAGATGGAGCTGGTCGACATGCTCGGTCAGGACGTGCTTGGCGCGGTGCAGGCCGCCCTCGACGATCGACTTGATCTCGTCGTCGATCAGCTGTGCGGTCTGGTTGGACATGCGCACCGGCTGGCTGGACGAGTAACCCAGGAAGCTCTCGCCCTCGGGCTGGGCATATTCGACCGGTCCGACCTTGTCCGACATGCCCCATTTCGTGACCATGTCGCGCGCCAGACCCGTGGCGTACTGGATGTCGCCGCTCGCGCCGCTCGACACCTTGTCGTAACCGAAGATGATCTCCTCGGCGACGCGACCGCCCATGGCCACCGCCAGGTTCGCATACATCTTATCGCGGTGATAGCTGTACGAGTCGCGTTCCGGCAGGCGCATCACCATGCCCAGCGCACGGCCGCGCGGGATGATCGTCGCCTTGTGGATCGGGTCCGACGCCGGTTCGTGCAGTGCGATGATCGCATGGCCCGCCTCGTGATAGGCGGTCATCCGCTTCTCGTCCTCGGTCATGACCATCGAGCGGCGCTCGGCGCCCATCATGACCTTGTCCTTGGCCTCCTCGAACTCGGCATTGGCGACCAGCCGCTTACCCTTGCGCGCCGCCATCAGCGCGGCCTCGTTGACCAGATTGGCCAGGTCTGCGCCCGAGAAGCCCGGCGTGCCCCGCGCGATGACGCGAGCGTCGACGTCGGGCGCCAGCGGCACCTTCTTCATATGGACTTCGAGGATCTTCACGCGGCCGTCGATATCCGGGCGCGGCACCACGACCTGGCGGTCGAAGCGGCCCGGACGCAGCAGCGCGGGGTCGAGCACGTCGGGGCGGTTGGTCGCGGCGATGATGATGATGCCTTCATTGGCCTCGAAACCATCCATCTCGACCAGCAGCTGGTTCAGCGTCTGCTCGCGCTCGTCATTGCCATTGCCGAGACCGGCACCACGATGACGGCCGACCGCGTCGATTTCGTCGATGAAGACGATGCACGGCGCCGACTTCTTGGCCTGCTCGAACATGTCGCGCACGCGGCTCGCGCCGACGCCGACGAACATCTCGACGAAGTCCGAACCCGAAATGGTGAAGAAGGGCACGCCCGCCTCGCCTGCGATCGCGCGGGCGAGCAGGGTCTTGCCGGTGCCGGGCGAGCCGACCAGCAGCGCGCCCTTCGGGATCTTGCCACCCAGCCGGGCGAACTTCGACGGATCCTTCAGGAACTCGACGATTTCCTGCAACTCTTCGCGGGCTTCGTCGATGCCGGCCACATCGTCGAAGGTCACCTTGCCTTCCTTCTGGGTCAGCATCCGCGCACGGCTCTTGCCGAAGCCCATCGCCCCGCTCGCGCCGCCGCCCTTCTGCATCTGGCGCAGCACGAAGAAGGCGATGCCGATGAACAGCAGGAACGGCAGCGAATTATAGAGCATCAACATCCAGATCGACGGCCCTTCCTCGCTCTTGGCGGTGAAGGTCACGCCCTTCTGGCGCAGGCGCGGGATCAGCTGCGAATCGGGGACCGGCGTGGTGCGGAACTTCTCGCCCGACGACAGCTGGCCGGTGATCGAGTCGCGCGAGATCGTCGCGGTCTTGACCGTGCCTTCGTCCACCTTGTCCAGGAAGGTCGAATATTCGATCTGGTTGCCGCTCTGCGCGGTCGAGCCCGCACCCGACAGGCTGACGAACAGGGCGAGCGCCATCAGGATGCCCACCCAGATCAACAGGCTCTTCATCCAGGGGTTGCCGCCCCCATTGGGATCGGGGCTCTGCTGCTTGTCGTTGTCGTTCATCGGTGCCGGATACCTTTCAGCCTCCAAGATAGGCATGACGAGGTTAATGGCAATGGAACAAGACCGATCATTGTGATCGGTGAGATGCGATCCTTTCCAAGCCGTATTTGAGAAGGATCGCGATGTTTAGCCCGTCTTGCGCGGCGGTGCGGGGCGGAAGCGCCAGACGCCGGAACGGACGCTGCCGATCACGCCCGCCTGGGTCGCGCGGCTCCCTTGCATCAGCGCGTCGAGCAGCTTCTCGATATTGCTCGCCTCGCTCCAGGCGGGGGCTTCGATCCCCGCCGCCCGGCGCACCGTGCCGATCGCGCGCCGCACCAGCCGCCGCCCCAGTTCGCGCGGCAGGTCGGCGGCCTGGATACGGACATTGTCGCCCTCGACCTGCGCCCGCTCCTGCCACAGCCAATCGACGGTCGCGCGCAGATCGCCGTCCGCCTCGGCCAGCTGCGCCGCCGCACGCGCCAGTTGCGCGACGCCCAGCCATTCATGGCCGTCCAGCAGCTGGCGGAACCGGGTGCGGTCGTGGCGCGGATCGTGATTGGCGGGATCGTCGACAAAGGGCGCCTCGGCCCGGCGGACGATCTGGCGCAGCTCGGCCCGGCGCCAGTCGAGCAGCGGGCGCAGCACGACCGCATCGGCGATCACGGTCCGCGCGCGCACCCCGGACAGGCCCGACAATCCCGACCCGCGTGCCGCGCGCATCAGAAAAGTCTCCGCCTGATCGTCGGCATGATGGGCGGTCAGGATCGCCGCCGCACCCATCGCCTTCGCCTGAGCGGCCAGCAGGGCGTAGCGGGCGTCGCGCGCCTGGGACTGGATGCTCGCGCCCTCGATCGGCGTCGCGGGGCGCAGGGCATGATGCGGCACGCCCAGCTTCGCACAATGCCCGGCGACCATCCGTACCTCGTCGGCGGCCTCGGGACGCAGGCCATGGTCGACCGTCGCCACCGCGATCCGCCCCGGCAGCGCCGCCGCCGCCAAGGTCAGCATCGCCATGCTGTCGGGCCCACCCGATACGGCGAGCAGCAATGGCCCAAGCGAGGATTGCGGATCGAAAAGAAGCGTCAGGTCGGCGGCGAAGCGCGCGATCTGATCGTCGGCCGTGGCATCGGTGGCCATGATGCTCTCAAAACTGGTCAGGGATGCGCCCGCTCTGGCCCTTCCGGGGAGCGCGCGCAAGGGGTTTTGCGCCGGTTGGCCGGTCTGCGGGCGGGTCTAGGGCCGATCGACATTCATGAGGCTTGTCCCTTCCCTCGCCCCTGGACAGGGGAAAGGGTTAGCGAAGCTTGCCAGTTTACTGGCTAGCGCAGCTTGGGTGAGGGGTCGAGCGAGCCCGAAGGGCTCGCGCGCTCGGTCCCCGAGCGCCCACCCCTCACCCAGCTCCGACTAGGCCTTTGCTCTCGCAAAGACCAAGTCTGCGCAACCCTCTCCCCTCAGAGAGGGGCGAGGGAAAGAACGGGCGATCCTGAAAGCGATCCGGCGCCAAATCCTCCCCTTGCGGGGAGGAGCGGCTTTACTGGCACTTGGCGCCGGTGCGTCCTGCAGCGATCTGCGCCTTCATCGCGGCGGACAGCTTGGCGCCATACACGTCGCTCAGCTCGTCATAGACCTTGCAGGCATCGGCAGGCTTGTTGAGCTTGGTCAGCGCCTGGCCCAGATAGAGAAGGCTCTCCGGCGCGCGCTCACCGTCCGGGAATTTCTTGTAATTCTCATAGAATGCCATCGAGGCCAGGCTGGGCTTGCCCGAGTCGAGATAGGTACGACCCAGCAGATTCTGCGCATAGCTGGCACGGCGGCTCTTGGGATAGTCGGCGACGACCTTCTTCAGCGCCGCTTCCGCCTCTGGGTAACGCTTGGCCTGCCACAGGCGATAGCCGTAGAGATAGGCGTCCTCGGCCGCATCGCCCGTCGACGGCTTCTCGACCACCGCACCAGCGGCCGCAGGGGACGCCGCAGCGGTGTCGCCGGTGACGACGGAGGGTGCCGCAGGCGTCTTGACGGGGCGCGTCGGGGTCGCGGCAGGCGCGGACGTGTCGAGCGGCGCGCTCTGGCCGGCGGGCGCGATCGGTGCAGGGCCTGCTTCCAGCGCCTTCAGCCGGGCCTCGGTCGCGCGCTTATAGGCGTCGAACTGGTCCTGAAGCTGGCGGGTGCGATAGCCATTCTGCTCGATCTGGCCGGTCAGCCCGGCCATCTGCTCCTCGAGCGAGGTGACGCGCGAGGTCAGGTCGGTCAGCGCGCTGGAGGCGGGGACGCCCGGCGCCTGGGCCTGGGTCTGGGGCGCGGTGATCTCGGGCTGGACATAGCCGCCCGCGCCGCCGGGGAAGACCTTGCGCTGCACGGCGCGCATCTCGCTTTCCAGCTTGGTGACGCGGCCCTCGACATTGGACTGGGCCATGGCGGCGGTCGGCAGGATCATCACGGCCGCGACCCCGGCCAGCAACAGGTTACGCATCGGTTTCACCCCCGGTGGGCTGATTGTTGAAGCGACAGGCCATGGTACATGCCCCGTCCCGGCTGTCTCCAGCCTTAAAATACAGGGATTGCCTACAGATCGGCGGGCGCCGTAGCGGCCGGGGTCGGTGACGCGGCCGGAGCAGGCGCGGCGGTCGTGGTGCCACCCGTATCGCCCCGGCTTTCCTCTGTGCGCCGTGCCGGACGCTCGCGCGACGTGCTGCGGGCAGCGGGCGTCGGCGCCCCGGCGAGCACCGGGGCGCCCGACAGGCGCGCGGCGATCGCCTGCGGGTTCAGCGGCACGTCCTTGATCGCGCGCGATCCGTCGCCCAGCGGCGGGATCGGCTTGCCGTCCAGCGTCACGCTCAGCTTGTCGGGGCGGCCGACATTGAGCAGCGGCCCCTTGGCCGTGGCGGGCACCTCATAGCTTTCGCCGGGCTTCAGCGTGCCCATCTTCAGCGTGACATTATCCGCGTCATAGACGCGCAGCCAGACATCGCCGTTGGCGGTCAGCACGACCTTGCCCGCCGCGACCGGAGTCGGGCTGGGTGCAGGTGCGGGCGCAGCGCCGGTCGCATTGGCGAGCGGGGTCGCAGCGGGCACGTCCTGCGCGGTGCGATCGCGGCGGAACAGGTCGGTGCCGTACCAGAGCCCGGCGATGATCAGCAAAGCCAGCGCGAGGCCGACGCCCACGATCGCCAGCCCACGGGGCGGCACGCGGGCGGGATCGGCGATATCCTGCGGCACATATTCGGTGACGCGGCGACCGAACCGGTCGACATCGGCGCGCACCGCCTGCGCGATCGCGACCTCGTCCGCGCCGACCGCGCGGGCATAGGCCTTGGCGAAGCCGACCGCATAGGTCGCCGAAGGCAGGCTCTGATAATCGGAGGCCTCGATCGCCGCGAGATGACGGCTGGGGATGCGCGTCCGCGCACCGATATCGCCCAGAGAAAGCCCCTGCGCCTCACGCGCCGCGCGCAGGACGTCACCGGCGCGGGCAGGTGCCGCCGGTGCGGCATCGTGGCCGGGATTGACCTCGTCCATTCTCAACTCCGAAGTGACCATGGCCCACCCCATGATCGCGGTCGTTCTTTCAGAGCCCCGTGCTCAAGTCAACGCGAACCCCCGACCTATATCAGGCCAATTCGACACCGTTCGTCGCAGCCCAGGCACCAAGCGCCCCGCGCATGTCGCGGACGGGATTGGCCAGCAGCCTTTCCATCTCGGCGGTGATGCCCGCACGGTCGAGCGAGCGGATCATCGCCTTGACCGGACCGACCGCCGCCGGGGTGATGGACAGCCGGTCGAGGCCCAGCCCGATCAGTGCCATCGCCTCCAGCGGCCGCCCGCCCATTTCGCCGCACACGCCCACCGGCACGCCCGCCGCGCGCGCCGGCTCGACCACCCGGCGCATGAAGCGCAGGATCGACGGGCTGAGCCAGTCGTAACGCTCGGCCAGCTTGGGGTTCGCGCGATCGGCGGCGAACAGGAACTGGGTCAGGTCGTTGGTGCCGATCGACAGGAAATCGACGTTCGGCAGGATCAGGTCGAGCTGCTCGGCCAGCGCCGGCACTTCCAGCATCGCGCCATAGCGCACGTCGAGCGGCAGGCGGCGTCCGCGCTTCCCGAGCCAGGCGCGCTGCGCCTCGAACAAGGCCTTGGCCTCATCGAACTCCCACGCCTCCGACACCATCGGGAACATGATGTGGAGCGTGCGCCCCGACCCCGCCTCGATCAGCGCGCGCGCCTGCGCCTTCATCAGGCCGTCGCGCTCCAGCGCCAGGCGCAGCGCGCGCCAGCCCATCGCCGGGTTCTCCTCGTCGCCCGCCTCGGTATTGAGATAGGGCAGCGCCTTGTCGCCGCCGATGTCGATGGTGCGGAACACCACCGGCCGGTCGCCCGCCGCCTCCATCACGTCGCGGTACAGCCGCTGCTGCCGCTCGCGCTGCGGCAGGGTGGCGGATACCAGGAACTGGAATTCGGTGCGGAACAAGCCGATCCCGTCCGCCCCCGTCGTATCGAGGGCGGCGGCATCGTCGCGAAGCCCCGCATTGACCATCAGGGTGACGCGGTGGCCGTCCTTCGTCACCGGCGGCACATCGCGCAGCGCCGCAAAGGCCGCGCGCCGCTTCTGACGTAGCGCCAGCTTGGCCTCGAACGCTTCCTCCATCGCCGACGAGGGGCGCACCAGCACGCTGCCCTCGGTCACGTCGAGCAGCAGCTGGTCGCCGTCAGCGATCTGGCGGCGCACATCGCTGACCCGGCCCAGCACCGGCACGCCCATCGCGCGCGCGACGATGATGACATGCGCGGTCAGCGATCCTTCCTCCAGGATCACGCCCTTCAGCCGCCGCCGGTCATATTCCAGCAGTTCGGCGGGGCCCAGGTTGCGCGCGATCAGGATCGTGTCCTGGCGCAGGCCCAGCTGCGCCGCCGTGCCCATCTGACCCGACACGATGCGCAGCAGCCGGTTGGAGAGGTCCTCCAGATCGTGCATCCGGTCGGCGAGCAGCGGATCGTCGATCTGGCGCATCCGCTGGCGCGTGCGCTGCTGCACCCGCTCGATCGCCGCCTCGGCGGTCAGGCCGCTGTCGATCGCCTCGTTGATGCGGCGCGCCCAGCCCTCGTCATAGGCGAACATCTTATAGGTCTCGATGACCTCGACATGCTCGCCCGCGACGCCGAACTCGGCCTCGCGCGCCATGCGGTCGATCTGCTCGCGCATCTTGTCGAACGCGGCATAGACGCGGCGCCGCTCGGCATCGATGTCCTCGGCGACCGTGTGTTCGACGACGATGCGCGGCTGGTGATAGACGGCAAAGCCGCTGCCCATGCCGTCGACCAGCTTCTGGCCGCCCAGCCGGATCGTCGCGGTCATCTGGGGTCGCGCACCGGCGGCGCCCGCCGCGTCGATCAGCCCGGCATTGGCGATCAGCTCGGACAGGACCATCGCGACGGTCTGCAGCGCCTCGATCTCGACATCGGCATATTTGCGCGGCTCGCTATGCTGCACCGCCAGCACGCCCACCGCCCGTTCGCGCCGGATGATCGGCACGCCCGCAAAGCTGTGGAACCGGTCCTCGCCCGTCTCGGGCTTGTAGGCGAAGTCGGGGTGGCTGGCCGCTTCGTCCAGGTTCAGCACCTCGACATCCTCGGCGATGGTGCCCACCAGCCCCTCACCCAGCGCCAGCTTGGTGACGTGCACCGCCTCCTCGGCGAGCCCACGCGTCGCGAACAGCTCCAGCACGCCTTCGCGGAGCAGATAGATGGAACAGACCTCGCTCCCGATCGCCTCGCCGATGATCTGAACCACCTGGTTCAGCTTGGCTTGGGCGGGCGTGCGCGACGCCATCACGTCGTGGAGGCGGACGAGGATCTCGCGGGCGGATGCGGCGGCCGAAACGGGCATGGCGACAGGGCTAACAGACCCGGTGCGCAAGTGTCATGCCCTAATATCGCAGCGGGGGTATTTCCTGGGGCGAGGCCGGGGCCACCGGATGATCGGTAACCCCGGCCTCGGCCTCGGCCTCGGCCGCGTCGTTCAGTCGCGCCGCGCC
The DNA here is from genome assembly GCF_913062585.1 of uncultured Sphingomonas sp. Classification (GTDB taxonomy): domain Bacteria; phylum Pseudomonadota; class Alphaproteobacteria; order Sphingomonadales; family Sphingomonadaceae; genus Sphingomonas. The sequence goes on from NZ_CAJXWX010000025.1 coordinate 18,648, forward strand.
AGGCCGATCAGGGTCGGCGCGTCGATGGTGAACTTGAAGCCGAAGACCAGCGCGTTGGGGATGTTGGTCCGACGGAAGGGCAGCCCGGTCTGGTCGGGATGCAGGATATACTGGACGTTGGGCGAGATACGGACGGCCGGGCCGATCTGCGCGCCGTAGGCCAGCTCCATCATATACTGGTTGCGCCGGATGTTCGCATCGCCTCCAGCTGCCACCCGCGCCGCACGCATCCGCGCCATCGCGAGGTCGGAGAAGCTCTGCTGGTTGATGACGAAGCCGATCGTGTCCTGGTCGCGGCCCGGGACCGTACCGGTCTGGAGCAGGCCCAGCTCCAGGAAGTGCCGCTCCTCGACGCGCCCCGACAGGTTGGTCATCGCGACGCCGAACACGCCGAGCCCACGATGCGAGTTCATGTCCGGCCGGGTCAGCATCTGGTCGAACCGCGCATAGATGCCGCTGCGCCCCTTCAGCGTCGCCGCCGGACGCCCGCTCAGGATCGCGACGCCGCCCCGGTCGTCGCGCAGCGGATCGGCATAGTCGCCCCGGTCGACCCAGCCGCCCAGGATATAATGGCGCGGCAGCCGGTCGGTCTGATAGTCCGATGCATAGCCCAGTTCATAGGGCACGATGAAGCCGGTGCCGCCCTTGAAGCTCAGGCTGAAGCCATTGTCGTCGGCACGCTTGCGGTTGGGATTGACCTCATAGATGCCCGCATGGGCGAACCAGTGGTCGGCCACCGTCACCTTGGCTTTGGCCATCCAGCTCGACGCCGGGAAATAGGTGAAGTTGCTGTTCTTGAAGACGAAGGTCGGATTGCCGCAGGCCGAGTTCGTCTGGAAGTTACAGTAATAGGGCGAGTTCAGGAAGTGGATGTTCGCCTGGCTCTTGCCCGCCTCGATATCGAGCGCGCCGTCGAACAGCTTCTGCTCCCAGGTCAAGATGGCGAGATGGGTGTTCTGGGTGCCCCAGACTTCCTGGACCGAGGTGTTGTTGCCGATCGCGATCTGCGACAGGCTCTGGCCGTGGCGATTGGTGATCGCCAGGTGCAGGCCGCCGCCCGAAATCCCGGCGATCTTCTCGAAGTCGAGATCGGCGCCGACATAGATCTGCCCGGTATAGGCCGCCTTCTGCGCAAAGCCGCCGGTCGCATTGGCGGCCGCCTCGCCGGTATAGCTCAGCGCCAGGGTGATGCCGTCATCGGCCAGCGGCTGATAAGTCTCGACGCCCTTCTTCTTCTGCCCCAGGACCACCGGCACCGTCTTCGTCGCCTGTTGCGACACCTGCGGCGCCGCCGGGCCGGACGCCGTCGGCGCAGCCGCCGTCGGTACGTCCTCGGCCTGTGCACCAGACGCAGCCACTCCCATGCCCAACGCGGCAAGCGCCGCGAGGCTCTTCATTCCAGCCATGAACCTTCCCCTCCTGGAAAATACCGCGCCCCGCGGACGGGGCGGGACGATCAGCCCTGCGCCACCGGGCGCTTCACCATTCCGACCAGCAATGCGCTGACCACGACCCCCGCCACGAGCGCCCCGACATAGGCGGCCAGATGCGTGACCGCGCCGGGGATCGGCAGGACGAAGATGCCGCCATGCGGCACGCGCAGCTCGACGCCCGCGACCATCGAGATCGCGCCCGTGATCGCCGAGCCCGCCATCAGCGACGGGATCACCCGGAGCGGATCGCGCGCCGCGAACGGGATCGCCCCCTCACTGATGAAGGCCAGGCCCAGCACCGCCGCCGCCGCGCCCGCCTCGCGCTCGTCCGCCGTGAAGCGGTTGGCGAACAGCCGCGTCGCCAGCGCGATGGCGAGCGGCGGGGTCATGCCCGCCGCCATGGTCGCCGCCATCGGCGTATAGACCTGCGACGCGACCAGCCCGACCGAGAAGGCATAGGCGGCCTTGTTGACCGGGCCGCCCATGTCGAACGCCATCATGCCGCCCAGGATCAGGCCCAGCAGCACCGCATTCGACCCCTGCATCCCGCGCAGCCATTCAGTCAGGAAGGACAGCACCGCCGCCACCGGCGTGCCGACCGCATAGATCATCAGCAACCCGGTCAGCAGCGTGCCGAGCAGCGGCAGGATCAGGACGGGCTTCAGGCCCTGGAGATTCTTGGGCAGGCGGATGACGCGGTTGAGCGCATCCACGCCATAGCCCGCGATGAAGCCCGCCACGATGCCGCCCAGAAAGCCCGCGCCCAGGCTGCTCGCCAGCATCCCGCCGATCATGCCGGGCGCGATGCCGGGCCGGTCCGCGACCGAATAGGCGATGTATCCGGCCAGCGCCGGGACCATCAGCGCAAAGCCGCCCTTGGCACCGATGGTGAACAGCGCATAGGCCAGCGTGCCCTTCGCCGCTTCGTCATTGGCGTGGATGCCGCCCAGCGCGAAGGCGAGCGCGATCAGAAGGCCGCCCGCCACCACGAAGGGCAGCATGAACGACACACCGGTCATCAGATGCTTGTACGGCCCGGCGCGTTCGGTCGCCGCGCTGGCGGACGAAGCACTGGCCTCGCCGCCTTGCGCCTTGGCCTCGGCCAACGCCTTTTCGATCAGCGCCGCGCCGCCGGTGATGGCAGGCTTGGTGCTGCTGACCAGCACCCGCTTGCCCGCGAAGCGCGCCCGGTCGACCTCGCGATCGGCGGCGATCACCACCACATCGGCCTCGGCGATCTGCTCGGGCGTCAGGGGATTGCCCGCGCCGACCGATCCTTGTGTCTCGACATGGATGTCATAGCCGAGCTGCCGCGCGCCTTCCTGCAGGCCCTCGGCCGCCATGAAAGTGTGCGCGATGCCGGTGGGGCAGGATGTGATCGCGACGATCTTGCGGGTCGCCGCGACGGCCTTGCCGCCCATATCCAGCGCGGCGGCCGGATCGGCGAGCACCGCCTCCAGCGTCAGCAGCCGATCGGCGCGCGCGCGGGTTGCCGCATCGGCGCTGCCCTCGGCCCCGACGAACAACAGCCGGTCGCCGTCCCCGGCCGATACCGGATTGACCACGCCCTGTGCGGTGCGCAGCTCGATCTCGATCGGCTGACCCGTATCGCGCGCCGCGCGGCGCAGCGCCTCGCCCGCCAGGACGCCGGTGACACCCGCGTCCCCGGCGTCGACGATCGCCAATAGCCTCTTCATGAATCCTCTCCCACCCTATGCGGGCCGGTGATCCCGGCTCCGCTGATCGTGACTTGCGCCGCCAGCGCGTCGATGGTTGCGAGGTCCGGCAGATGCGGACCCGGCCGTCCCAGCTTGGCGACGGCAAAGGCGGTCGACAGCCGCGCGATCCGCTCCAGCCCGGCGCCCTCGGCGATTCCGGCGGCCAGCCCGGCGACCATCGCATCGCCCGCGCCCACCGTGCTGGCGAGCGGCCCGGCGGGCAGATGTGCGACCAGCGCGCCTTCCGCCGACACGAACAGCGCGCCCTCCCCGCCCATCGACACGACCACCAGCGCCACGCCGCGCCGGTGCAGCGCGGTTGCGCAGGCGACGACATCCGCCATGGTCTCCAGCGCGGTGTCCGCCCAGGCGGCCAGCTCGCGGCGGTTGGGCTTGACGATCATCGGCAACACATCGGCGCGCAGCGCGTGGGTCAGCGGCGCGCCGCTGGTATCCAGCAGCACGCGGGCGCCCCGCGCGGTCAGCGTCGCGACCATCTGGGCATAGATGATCGGGTCGCATCCGGGCGGCACGCTGCCCGACAGCACGATCAGCGCGTCGTCGGCCGCGAAGTCCGCCACAGCCTCCGTCACCGCCGCGACATCGGCATCGCCGACCACGGGGCCGCTCATATTGATGTCGGTGGTGTCAATGTCGTCGACGATCTTCATGTTAACGCGCGTGTCGCCGTCCACCCGCACGAAGCGGTCGTCGATCGCCTTGTCCGCGAACAGCGCCTCGAACAGGGTCGCATTGCCCTCACCCAGCAGCCCGAAGACGCTGACCGACGCGCCCCAGTCGGCGAGGCAGCTGGCGACGTTGACGCCCTTGCCGCCCGCATCCTGACGGATCGAGCGGGCGCGGTGGACTTCGCCCGGGACCAACCTGTCGAGCGTGATCGTCTGGTCGATGGCTGGGTTGAAGGTGACGGTGGCGATCCGCATCATGCCGCACTCCGTTCGCGCAGCTCGGCGACCGGCGCGACATCGAGCGCACGGACATCGGCGGGGCTCTCCATCGTCAGCGCACGCGCGGCGAGCGCCTGAAGTGCGGGCAGCTCGCTGGCCCGCAGCCGCGCCTTGACGGCGGGCAGGTCGCGCGGCGTCATCGACAATTCGGTGACGCCCAGCCCGGTCAGCAGCGCCGCGCCGAACGGATCGCCCGCCAGCCCGCCGCAAACCCCGACCCAGCGATCATGCTGCCGCGCGCCCTCCACCGTCATCGCGATCAGCCGCAGGACCGCCGGGTGCATCGAGTCCGCCTCGCTCGCCAGTTCCGGATTCTGCCGGTCGATGGCGAGCGCATATTGCGTCAGGTCGTTGGTCCCGACCGAGAAGAAATCGGCGTGCTTCGCTAGGACATGGGCCTGGACGGCGGCGGCGGGCACCTCGATCATGATACCGACCGGCACGACCGGCGCGTCCAGCGACACGCGTATCGCCTCGCACCGCTCCCGCAACGTCACGAGTTCGGCAACCGAGGTGATCATCGGGAACATGATCGACAGGTCGCCACCATCCTTGGCGGCGCGGTAGAGCGCGCGCAGCTGCGGCTCCAGCAGATCGGGGCGGCGCAGCAGCAGTCGCGCACCACGCACGCCCAGAAAGGGGTTCTCCTCCTTCGGCAGATGCAGGTGCGGCACCTGCTTGTCGCCACCGATATCGAGCGTGCGGACGATCAGCGGACGGCCACCCAGCGCGTCGATCATCGCGCGATAGACGTCGTACTGCTCGTCCTCGCTGGGGCTGTCGCCACGTTCGAGGAACAGGAATTCGGTACGCATCAGGCCGACGCCCTCGCCGCCCTGCGCCAGCGCCTCGGCCACCTGGTCGGGGCGGTTCACATTTGCGGCGATCGCCATGCCATGGCCGTCGCGGGTGATGGCGGGGCGGCTGCGCTCGGCCTCTTCGGCGGCGCGGCGCGCGGCGATCGCGGCGATCCAGTCGCGCGCGGAGGCCAGGTCGGCCTCGGACGGATCGAGCCAGACCCGGCCGGTATCGCCATCGACGATCGCGACCGTGCCTGCTGCCTGCGACAACAGCTCCGCGCCCGCCGCCACGACCGAGGGCAGGCCGAGCGTGCGCGCCAGGATCGCGCTGTGCGAGGTCGGGCCGCCCAGCGCGGTGGCGATGCCCGCGACGCGGTTGGTGTCGAGCGCGGCGGTATCGGACGGCGCCAGATCGCCCGCGACCAGGATGCACGGCTCCTCCGGCAAATCGTCGAGCGTGCCGAGCCCCAGGCCGGGGTCGATCTGCGCCAGCACGCGGCGACCGATATCGCGAAGATCGGCCGAACGCGCGGCGAGCACCGGATTGCCCAGCGCCGACAGCTGCCCCGCCATCCGCTCGATCGCCTGATGCCAGGCCCAGGCGACACCATGCCCCTCGACCATCAGCTGGCAGGTGAGCGTGATCAGGTCCGTATCGTCGAGCAGCCCCGCCTGCGCCTTGAAGATCGCCGCATCGCCCGCACCCAGCCGGCGGGTGGTGTCGTCGATCAGCCCCTGCATCTGCGCGCGCGTGCGGACCAGCGCGCCCTCCAGCAGGGTGCCGCCGGTCGCCAGGTCGACGGGATGGTCGACCACTTCCAGTTCGGCCGAGGCCAGGACATGGACCGTGCCGATCGCCAGCCCCGGGCTGGCCGCGACGCCGGCGATCATCGCGGGCGTGCCGACGGGCTTCCAACCCTGGACGGGCACGGCGTCGGCGGCCTTTTGCGCGGCACGTGCCGCCTCGGCCTTTTCCCGGCTGCTCAGGCGAGAAATGGTCCCATGAAAGCTGTCGAGCGCGCCGCGCGCGCCGGGACCGGAAGCCGAAATGGTGACGGCATCCCCGGCCTTCAGCCCGAGTTGCAGCAGCGCGACCAGGCTGCGCGGATCGGCGGTTTCCGCGCCGTGCCGGACGCGAAGCGCCACCGGCAGTGCCTTGGCCGCTTCCGACCAGGCGGCGGCGGGACGGGCGTGCAGGCCGGTCGGATAATCGACCGTCCATGTCACCCGCTCGTCCAGATCGTCGGCGGCCAGGCCGCTGCGGTCCTGCGCGGTCGCATCATCCTGAAGCGCCGCGACGATCAGCGCCGGATCGCCGGTCGTCGCCAGCTGGTGCAGCCGCGCCTCGTCCTGGATCAGGCGGGTCAGGCGACGCAGGATCGCGATATGGCTGTCCGAACTGGCGGCGATACCGACGACCAGATGCGCGACCTGGCCGGGATTCCATTCGATTCCGTCGACGAATTGCAGGACCGCGATCCCGTCGCGCCGGACCAGCCCCTTGTCCTCGCCAAGACCATGCGGGATCGCCACGCCCGAGCCGAGGAACGTGTTCGCCACGCCCTCGCGCGCGATCATGCTCTCCTCATAACCCGCACCGACACAGCCAGCCGCCACGAGCAGCTGGCCCGCCTGGCGGATCGCGTCCGTCTTGTCGGTCGCCATGGCCGCGAGCCGGATCAGCTCCGGGCGGATGACAGAGGTTGGGGCGTGGGTGGACATGTCTTTCTGGCCTCTCCGGCGCGAATCTACTCTTCGCTTATGCTGCTAGAAAACGTTTTCTCAAATCGAAGTCAATAGCGCTTGCCAGAAATCGTACGGACGGGCATTAGCGAGAGAACAGCGATGTCAGATCGCGCCGCGGAGAGGAGAGAACGTTTTCCATGACGGTCGGTATCAAGGACGTGGCGCGCGTCGCCAATGTCTCCACCGCCACGGTATCGCGTGTGCTCGGCGGCCGCAATGTCGACGAGGCGATGCGTGACCGCGTTCTCGCGGCGGTGCGCTCGACCGGCTATCGGCCGAACCTCGCGGCCCGGCGGCTGCGGTCGCGGCACACCAACACGATCGGGCTGATCGTCGCGGATATCCGCAACCCCTTCTTCACCGCCGTTTCCCGCACCATCGAGAACCTGGCCTATGCCCGCGGCCTGCGGGTGATCCTGTGCAACACGGACGAGGATCCCACGCGTGAGGCCATGTACCTGCAACTGATGCAGGAGGAACGCGTCACCGGCGTCATCCTGGCCCCCACGCGACAGGGCCTGGCAACGCTGGCCAAGACGAAGCCCGATTATCCCATGATCCTGATCGACCGCGCCACGCCCGGCATCGCGCATGACTGCGTCGTGCTCGACAATGCGGCGATGGCCGCGATCCTGGTCGAGCATCTCCATGCCCGCGGCTTCCGCCGGATCGCCGGGCTGTTCGGCGCCTCCAGCAGCACCGGCGAGGAACGGCGCGCAGGCTTCGAGGCGGCGGCGCAGCGTCTGGACCTAGCGGCCGAGGCGGTCGCCGTCCCGCATGGCGATGGCGAGGTCGCGCGGATCGTGACCGACCTGCTCGCCCGGCCCGACCGGCCCGAGGCGCTGGTCGCCAGCAACGGCCTGGCCCTGATGGCGGTGCTGCGCACGCTCCACGGGCTCGGCCTGTCGGTGCCGGGCGACATGGCGCTGGCCGGATTCGACAATGAGGGATGGATGGACCTGGTCGGCGGCGGCCTGTCGGTGATCGAACAGCCGATCGAGGAGATCGGTCGCACCGCCATGGCGATGCTGGTCGACCGGCTCGACCATGCCGATGCCGCGGTTCGCAAGGTCGTACTCGCCGGGCGGCTGGTCGCCCGCGGCTCGAGCGAACCGGTCGCCTCGAACACCACCGCTTTCTTTCCCTCCACCGAGCCTGGAGCCTGACCATGATGCCACGAATGTCGCTCACGCGCTTCCTGATCGAACAGCAGCGGGGCCCCGCGCAACTGCCCTCCGAACTGCGCCTGCTGATCGAGACGGTCGCGCGCGCCTGCAAGACGGTCGGCCATGCGGTGTCCAAGGGCGCGCTGGGCGAGGTGCTGGGCTCACTGGGCAGCGAGAACGTGCAGGGCGAGGTCCAGAAGAAGCTGGACGTGATCGCCAACGACTTCCTGCTCGACGCCAATGAATGGGGCGGACATCTGGCGGCCATGGCGTCGGAAGAGATGGAGACGATCCACCGCATCCCCAATCGCTATCCCAAGGGCGAATATCTCCTGCTGTTCGATCCCATCGACGGGTCGAGCAATATCGACGTTTGCCTGTCGGTCGGCACCATCTTCTCGGTCCTGAAGGCCCCGGCGGATGCGACCGGCCGCGAGATCGGCGAGCAGGATTTCCTCCAGCCCGGTTCGGAACAGGTGGCGGCGGGCTATGCCATTTATGGCCCGCAGACGCTGCTGATGCTGTCGATCGGCACCGGCGTGTACGAGTTCACGCTCGACCGCGAGATCGGGGCCTGGAACCTGACCGACGGGCCGATCCGGATGCCCGGCGGCACCCCCGAATTCGCCATCAACATGGCGCGGCGGCGGCAATGGTCGGATATCGTCGCACGCTTTGTCGAGGAACGGATCCAGGGCACGGAAGGGCCGCTGGGAGCGGACTACAATATGCGCTGGACCGGATCCATGGTCGCCGATGTCCACCGCATCCTGAAGCGCGGCGGCACCTTCCTCTACCCCCGCGACGAGCGGACCGGGCAGGCACGGCTGCGACTGATGTACGAGGCCAATCCGATGAGCTACCTGATCGAACAGGCGGGCGGCGCGGCGACCGATGGCACGACACGCATCCTGGACATCCCCCCCACCGGCCTGCACCAGCGCGTCGGACTGATGCTGGGCGACGCAGCAGAGATCGCCGCCCTTCAGGCTGCATCGGTCGCCGCACCGGAACTGGCATCCTCGGCCGTCGCATAGGCCGATTCCGGCACGTCCCGAGCCCCTATCGGCCAGATTTGGGGGCTCGGACAGCCGAGCCCCGACAGCCACGCAGGATCGACGCCGCGATCAGCATGCGGGCGGGAAAAACAAACAAAAAATCGATGGCGCACCCGACAGGATTCGAACCTGTGGCCTCTGCCTTCGGAGGGCAGCGCTCTATCCAGCTGAGCTACGGGTGCGTGGGCGGGTCGACTAGCATCGCCTGCCCCCATGCGCCAGCCCTTTTTATGCCGCCACCGTTTTTGCGGCCTTGACCGTCGGGGCGGGTGTCTTGGGGCGATAGGCGCACAGATCCTCGACCGGGCAGCGCCAGCATTCGGGGCGCCTGGCCTTGCAGATGTAGCGGCCGTGCAGGATCAGCCAGTGATGCGCGTGCACCCGGAACGGCGCAGGCGTGGCCTTGTCCAGCTTCAGTTCCACCGCCAGCACCGTCTTGCCCTTGGCGAGACCCGTCCGGTTGCACACACGGAAGATATGGGTGTCGACCGCGAAGGTTTCCTGCCCGAAGGCGACGTTGAGCACGACATTGGCGGTCTTGCGCCCGACCCCGGGCAGCCGCTCCAGCGCCGCGCGGTCCTGCGGCACCTCGCCGCCATGATCGTCGACCAGCATCTGCGACAGCGCGATGACGTTCTTGGCCTTGGTGTTGAACAGGCCGATCGTCTTGATGTGCGCCTTGAGCCCCTCTTCGCCCAGTTCCAGCATTTTCTGCGGCGTGTCGACATCGGCGAACAGGGCGCGCGTCGCCTTGTTGACGCCGATATCGGTCGCCTGCGCCGACAGGGCGACCGCAACGACGAGGGTATAGGGGTTGCGAAATTCCAGCTCGGTCTCGGGATGCGGGTTCGCCTCCGCCAGCCGGTGGTAGAATTCGACGATATCGGCCTTCTTCATGGTCCTCAGAGGCCCAGCACGTCGCCCATGCGATAGCGGCCCGGCGCCTGCCCTGCGAGCCACAGCGCCGCGCGCACCGCACCGCGCGCGAAGATGGTGCGGTCCTGCGCGAAATGGCCGAGGGTCAGCCGCTCACCCTCGCCCGCGAAGATCACCTCATGATCGCCGATCACCGAGCCACCGCGCAGCGCCGCCAGCCCGATCGTCCCCTCGGTCCGCGCGCCGACCAGACCCGCGCGCCCATCGACGCGCAGTTCCGACAACGGATGCCCCCGCCCCGCCGCCGCCGCCTCGCCCAGCAGCAGCGCAGTGCCCGAGGGGGCGTCGACCTTGTGCCGGTGGTGCATCTCGGTAATCTCGATGTCCCAGTCGCTGCCCAGCCGTGCCGCCGCCTCGCGCACCAGATTGGCCAGCAGCGTGATGCCGAGCGAGGTATTGCCGGTCTGGAGCACCGCGATCTCGGTCGCGGCATCGTCAATCGCGGCATGTTGTGCAGGCGACAGGCCGGTGGTGCCGATGACAATCGGGGTCCGCGCGGCGCGGGCGGCGGCCAGATGCACGTCGAGCGCCCCGGCGATCGAGAAGTCGACCAGCACGTCGGCGGCCTTGGCCAGCGCGTCGGGATCGTCCCGCGAATCGCACCCACCCGCCAGGGTCGCGCCCTCGCCTTCGATCAGGTCCGCGATGGCGCGGCCCATGCGCCCGGCGCTGCCATAGATGCCGATGGCGGTCATGCGGGGGGCTCCGATGGATGAGAGGGAGGAGGTCGTCATGCGGATGTCCTTGGCACAGGTCCAGTCGAGGGGAAACCGGCGGGTCACGCAATCTTTATTGCCTACCCGTCGGCCGAACTGATGCTATGATCCGCGATGAAGAGCGGCCACTGCCTGTTATAGCGACGGGGACGAATAACCTTGCACCGCGCGATTGGGATGCTGACGATCGTGGCGCTGTCCATGCTGCTTATCGCCTGCGGGAAACGCGAGAGGGCCCCAACCCCAGAGCAATTTCACGCCGAGCAGCAGCGATCCACCTACGGACCCACGAGTGACTGGCGGCTCTCCAACGCGACATGGTCCCGTTCGACTCAAAAGATGCGCGATCGGGCCTATCTGTTCTGCTGGCAAAAGCGACGTGGCGATCCACTATGCCCGCCGTCACAGGATTTCGCACTCATCCTCGCCAATCATGCCGAAAGCAATGCGCGCGCCGCCGTCCGGGGCGAGGGGCATGGCATGCCCTTCTTTGATGCGATCCGTCAGCGCCCCGATGCTTATATCGCCGCCCGGCAACACTGCATGATGGTCTATCAGGATGGAGGAGCAGCCGATGCCCGGAGCCTAGGACCATGCCTCACCAACGCCGTCGGCGGGGATTATTTTGGTATCGTGCCTGTGCCATGAAACGGCTGTGAGGAAAATGTGACACCCTCGACAGCAAGGGTTTCGCCGGGAACAGCATCCGGGCGAGCACTGGGCTGAACACGACGTTCGCATATCGCGCATAGCGGATAGCTTCACCCCGGCAATCATAAGGTCCGCACTCTCAGATGACCACTACCCCCAACATCGTCATCCTCACCGGCGCGGGCATTTCCGCCGAGTCCGGGATCGCCACCTTTCGCGGCCCTGGCGGGCTGTGGGAGGGGCACCGGGTCGAGGATGTCTGCACGCCCGAGGCGCTCGCCGCCGATCCCGATCTGGTCCACCGCTTCTACGATCTGCGGCGGGCGGCCTTGGCCACGGTGGCGTCCAACCCCGCGCATGAGGCGCTGGCGCGGCTGGACCGGGAATGGCCCGGCGAATTGCTGATCGTCACGCAGAATGTCGACGATCTGCACGAGCGAGCGGGTGCGACGCGGATGCTGCACATGCACGGCGCGCTGAAGCAGGCGCTGTGCGCGGCCTGTGGGGAGCGGTTCGAGTGGGACGGTGCGCTGCCGCCGGGCACGCCCTGCCCCGCCTGTGGCGCGCCGCGCCTGCGGCCCGACATCGTGTTCTTCGGCGAGATTCCCTACGACATGGACCGGATCGAGGCTGCCCTGGCGCAGGCCGATCTGTTCGTGTCGATCGGCACCTCGGGCGCGGTCTATCCGGCGGCCGGGTTCGTGCGGATGGCGAGCGCATATGGCGCGGCGACGCTGGAGCTGAATCTCGATCGGTCGGAGGGCAGCGGCTGGTTCGACGAGAGCCGCCTGGGGCCGGCAGGGGAACGCGTCCCCGAATGGGTGGCGCAGATGCTCAGCCGGTGACGGGCACGATGACCTCGCGGGCGCGGGGGGCGAGCCGTTCGACCGCCGGTCCCTGAAGACCCCGCGCCGTCACCAGCACGCCAAAGGCACGCGGATCCGGCTTGTTGAAGAGCAAGGGCTGGCCCAGCGCATCGGCGACCCCCGCCCCGGCTTCGGACGCGATCAGCGCGGCGGCGGCGATGTCCCACTCATTGCCCCAGCGCAACGTGGCGACCAGATCGGCCTCGTCGGCGGCGACCATGGCGATGCGCAACGCGATCGAGTTGGGCTTGAACACCGCGACCAGATCGCGGTCGGCCTTGGGCAACGCATCGACGGGCACCCGCGCGCCCGGCATCTGGCGGCAATAGCCCGCGCTCAGCGGGCTGCCATTGCGGGTCGCGCCATGCCCTGCCCGGGCCAGCCACAATTCCCCGCGCGCGGGCGCGGCCAGCACGCCGATCACCGGCACCCCGTCCTCGACCAGCGCGACCGACACCGCCCAGCCTTCGCGGCCCCGGATATAGTCGCGCGTGCCGTCGATCGGATCGACCACCCAGACGCGGCGCGCCGCCAGCCGGTCGGGCTTGTCCGCCGTCTCCTCCGACAGCCAGCCCGCATCGGGGATCAGGGCGTGGAGCCGGGCGTGGAGCATCCGGTCGACGTCCAGATCGACCTCGCACACCGGGCTGCCCGGCGTTTTCTCCCACTGGCGGAAATCGGTACGCCAGCGGGCGAGCGCCATCGCCGCCGCCTCGCGCGCCGCCGCGACGACCGCCGGGACCAGTTCAGCCGCTGGCAATCGTCATTCCATCGACGCGCAGGGTCGGCACATTGACGCCGTAGCGGAATTCCAGGTCGTTGGCCGGGGTCATGGCAAGGAACATATCCTTCAGATTACCTGCCACGGTGAACTCCGCAACCGGCTCGGCGATCCGTCCGTCGACGATGCGAAAGCCCGCCGCGCCCCGGCTATAGTCGCCGGTGACGGGATTCACCCCGCTGCCGATCAGCTCGGTCACATAGATGCCGTCGGCGATGTCGGCGATCAGCGTCTCGACCGGCACGCGGCCCGCCGCCATGAACAGGTTGCTGGTCGACACGCCCGGCCCGCCCGCCGTGCCCCGCGCGGCATGGCCGGTCGGCTCCAGCCCCAGCTGCCGGGCCGAGGCGGAGTCGAGCAGCCATGTCTCCAACACCCCGTCCTCGACGATCGCGGTCGGCGACACGGCAAGCCCCTCGCCATCAAAGGGACGCGAGCGCAGGCCATGCGGGCGGTGGGGATCGTCCTCGATCCGGATACCCTCGGCCATCACCCGCTCGCCCAGACGGTCGAGCAGGAAGCTGGTCCGCCGCGTGATCGCCGCGCCCGCGATCGCCGAGACGAGATGCCCGACCAGCGACGAGCCGACACGCGGGTCGTAGACGACCGGCATGGTGCCGCTCGCCGGCTTGCCCGGATTCAGCCGTGCGACGGCCCGCTCGCCCGCGCGGATGCCGATCGCCTCTGGGCTTTCCAGCAGGCGGCGCAGGCGGGCACCGTGATGGGCATAGTCGCGCTGCATGGCGGCCCCCTCGCCCGCGACCACGCTGACCGACAGGCCATAGCCGGTGGCGGCATAGCCCGCCGCGAAGCCGTGGCTGGTGGCGAGCGCCGAGACGACGCGGGAAGCAGACGCGCCCGCCCCTTCCGAATTGGTCACGCCCGCCACGGCGCGCGCGGCCTCCTCCGCCTCCAGCGCGGCGGCGCGCAACGCCTCGGGCGCGACCTCGCCGCCATCGTCCAGGTCAAGCATCGGCGGCGCGCCGTGCAGCAGCCGCTCCTGCGGGGCCAGGCCCGCCCAGCGATCCTCGGGCGCCTCGCGCGCCATGGCGACGGCGCGCTCGACGGCACGGTCCATCGCATCGCCCGACAGGTCCGAGGTCGAAACGCTCGCCGAGCGCCGCCCGACGAACACGCGCAGGCCCAGCTCCTCGCTCTCCGACCGTCCGACATCCTCCAGCGCGCCGAGGCGCACCGACACCTCCAGCGCGGCATCGGCAGCAAAGACCGCGTCGGCGGCGTCGGCGCCGGCGGCACGGGCACGGGCAACGATATCGGCGGCCCGGTCGCGGGCCTGTTCGGGGGTCAACATGGGTACGGACTTAGGAGGGCGAGGGACGGGATGCCAGCCCTGACCACGTCATGATTCTGCGGCAGAGGCAGCGCTAATCCCTATGGTTTCTATCCAGGACCGGTCCTTCCAAAGTGTGGGAGCGGTCGAAACCGGGGCGATTACGCCGCCTGTATCCGTCAACCGAGCGGATACGGGCCGACTATCGTCCTTAGCGAATGGCCGTGCCTCCGGCTCGGCGGACAGCGTTTCCTTGCCGGGTTTTGATTGGCTCCACCACAGCTGGCCGGATATGATGGACGGGACAGCCCAATGCGGTGCGGTTGGCACGGGTGCGAAGGGAAAATTATGATCGTGATGGCCGTGGCATTCGCTCAAGCGGCTCCGGGCTTGCCCGCCCGGCATGAACGGCATGTTCCCGAAACGCCCAAAATTGCAGAATGCCGCTTCACCCAAGCAACGACCCGCTTCGACTCTCTCAAGGCACTGCCCGAACCGATTCGGGCGGAGATCGCCCGCTTTTTCAAGAACGGCGGCGGGCTGGCCGAGGCGGGCGGCGAATTCAACAGCACCGATGTGATCGACGCCCATATCCCTGGCGCGCGTTTCATCCGGGCCTATCACACGCAAGATACATGGTTCATCTGGTGGGAGCGCGGCGGATTCGTTCATAGCCTGCTGACCCTTGCGCTAACTAGAACGCAGGAGGCGACGAGCGGACCGGTATTTCGGGTGACGCCCGGGAGCATCTTTACGGGCGATCTCTGCGCAGGATCGAACGCCTTTCTACTAGGGGTGCGGGCAGCCAACTGAACCGCCAGATGCCCGGCGCGTTACATTCGGCATGGGCAACTCCCCCGAGAATCGAAGCCAGACGCGGTCTTATAATATGGGGGTAGCGTCCCTTACGGCCGGTAATGGCGCGCGGATTCGGGTAAAGGTGCGAATTTCCACCACCGGCCTGATCGCGATCGGCGGCCTTGTCTCGTCGATCCTGCTGTCCACAGCCGTCCTGGTCGGTGTCGCGACACGGCACCTGCCCCGGCGCGAAAGTCGGTAGGCTATACCGGCGCGGCGTCCGCCCCGGCGCCATAATGGTGCCAGGTGAAGATCGCGAGCGCGCTGCGGTGGGGGCGAAAGGCATCGGCCAGCGCACGGACCTGTTTTTCCGAGGGTCGTGCGTCGTGCCCCAGGATGCGCCCCATCTCGATCTGCACCGCCAGATCGCCCGCTGGCCAGATATCGGTGCGGCCTTCAGCAAAGAGCAGATAGACCTCCGCCGACCAGCGGCCGATGCCCTTGACCGCGACCAGCTTTGCGATCGCTTCCTCGTCATCCGCCGGCAGGTCGGCCAGGTTCAGGCGGCCGCTCGTCACCTCCTCGGCCAGGCTGCGCAGATAGCCCGCTTTCTGGCGCGAGATGCCGGCGCCGCGCAGTTCCTCATCGGTGACGCCGTGTAGGCGCGTCGGATCGGTGGCATCGCCGAGCAACTCGTTCAGCCGCCGCCAATGCGCATCGGCCGAGGCGACGGACACCTGTTGGCCCAGGATCGTGCGGACCAGCGTCGCATAGCCCCGCGCCCGGATCCGGGGCGCGGGATAGCCGATCCGGGCGATCGCGGCGGCGATGGCGGGCTCGGCGGCGGCCAGCGCGTCGAGACTTTCGCGAATTTGTTCGGCACTCAGGCCCATGATGCTTGATCCGCGCGTTCAGGCCCGGCAGAGGCGCTTTCAATACCAGGGCCGACAAGGAGAATGGACATGCCCAAGCTTATCGTCGTGACCCGCGACGGGGAAGAACGCGAAATCGACGGCGAGGCCGGTCTGTCGGTGATGGAAGTCATCCGCGACGCCGGCGTCGACGAGCTGCTGGCGCTGTGCGGCGGATGCTGTTCCTGCGCGACCTGCCATGTGCATGTCGATCCGGAATTTGCGGATTCGCTGCCCGCGATCGGGCCGGACGAGGACGATCTGCTCGATTCGACCAGCGACCGCGACGCGACCTCGCGCCTGTCGTGCCAGCTGCCCTTCGGTGCGGCGCAGGACGGAATGCGGGTGCGGATCGCGGCGGAGGACTGACGGCGCATTGCGCGTGAACGTCGGAGGGCGGGGTTTCGGCCCCGCCCTTTTTTTGTTCGCGGACTGGAATCCCTTGGCCTTCGACTTCGCTCAAGCTGAACGGAGGAAGGGGATGGTGGCCACGCGTACCAACATCCGTTCAGCCTGAGCGAAGTCGAAGGCCACGCTCCGCAATCGCCAACGATCCGCTCTACGCGCAAAAACGAGCGGCAGGACCGACCCCGCCGCTCCAGACCATCACCGCGCCGCCACCGCATACAGCGCGATCGCCGCCGCGTTGGAGACGTTCAGGCTCTCCACCTTCGAGCTGATCGGCAGCTTGGCGAGTTCGTCGCAATGCGCCTCGGTATTCTGGCGCATCCCCTCGCCTTCCGCGCCCAGCACGATGCAGATGCGCTGCGTGCCCATCGCCTGTGCGAGCGTCTGGCTGGCATGGCCGGTCAGGCCGATGCGCCAGAAGCCGGCTTCCGCAATCTCGTCGAGCGCACGCGACAGGTTCACCACGCGCACCCACGGCACCGTCTCCAGCGCGCCGCTGGCCGAACGGGCGACCGTGCCCGATTCGGGCGGCGCGTGGCGGTCCTGGGTCACGATGCCCACCGCATCGAAGGCGGCGGCCGAGCGCAGGATCGCGCCGACATTGTGCGGGTCGGTCACCTGGTCGAGCACGACGAGCGGCCGTTGATTGTCCTGCACCTCATGGAGGAGATCGCCCAGCCAGATATCCTCCAGCGGATCGACCTCGGCCACCAGGCCCTGGTGCGGTGCGTCGGCGGGGACCAGGCGGCCCAGATCGGCGGCATCGGCATAGGTGATCGGCACCACCGGCGGCAGGTCGAGCGCGGCCAGCGCCTCGCGCGTGCCCCAGATCTTGCGCACCGTCCGGTTGGGATTGGCGAGCGCCGCCGTCACCGCATGCCGTCCCCAGAAGCGGGGGCGGTTGGATGAAGCCTGGCTGGGGCGATGTCCTCGGCGTGCCATCAGTCGTCGTTGTCCGTAAAGTCAAAGGGTTTGGTCGTCGCCGGTTGCGTCGGCACCGGCGGGCGCGGCAACGCCTTGTCCGCATTCGCCGCCGCGAGCAAGACCCCGGCGAGCACGACCGAAGCCTGGCGCATGTCGTCGCCCTTCAGATGGTCGAAGGTATCGGCCGAGCTGTGATGCGTCCGACTGCCATAATCCAGCGGGTCCTGGATGAACTGATAGCCCTGCACGCCGATCGCCTGCATGAAGACATGGTCGGTGCCGCCGGTCGTCCGCTGCACGACATTGCCTGCGCCCAGCGAGGCATAGGGCGACAGCCATTCCTTCAGCATCGGCACTGCCGCCGGATTGTTCTCGGCATACAGCCCGCGCAGCTTGCCCGAGCCATTGTCGATGTTGAAATAGGCCGCGAGGTCGCCGTAACCGGGCTTCGTCGTGATCGGCCAGCGATTGGTCCAGCCATAATAGCGTTTCAGGCCCGATTGCGGCGCATCGTCAGGCCGCCCGCGCGTCGCCAGATGCTGTTCGACATAGGCCATGGAGCCAAGAATCCCCTGCTCCTCGCCCGACCAGAGCGCGAAGCGGATGGTGCGCTTCGGGCGCTGGCCGGTGGCGGCCAGGATACGCGCGGCCTCCATGACCATCGCGCTGCCCGCCGCATTGTCGGAGGCGCCGTCGCCCGCGACCCAGCTGTCGAGATGCGCGCCCGCCATCACATAACCCGCCTTCGGGTCGCTGCCGGGGATCTCGGCGATGATGTTGTACGCATTGACGTCACTGTCGTCGTACCGGACGTCGCTCAGGACTTCGAGCATGGGCGCCGGACCGACCTTGGTCAGCCGCGCGAGGCGGCGATAATCCTCGGCGGCCAGCTCGATGCCAGGGACGGCGGGCGTCTCACCGCGCCCGAACAGATAGCCTTCGCCATGCACCAGCTTACCGTCGCGATAGCTCTGCGTGACGTACGCCACCGCGCCCTCGGCCTTGAGGAAGGCGTCGAGCTTCTGCGCGAAGTCCAGCCGCTTCAACCGCCGGTCGGCGCTTTCCGGATCATGCTCGGGCTGTACATAGACGTCGAGCTTCGAAATATCCTCGCCGGTCAGGCGGCGGAAGGGCGCGGTGCCGGGTTCGTCGCCGGTGCCGGGCAGCGAGACCATCACGATCTTGCCGCGCAGCTGCCCCCGCCATTTGTCGAAGTCCCGCTCCCGCTTCATCGGCGCAACGATCACCGGCGCGGTCACCGTGCCGTTGGTGCCGGGCGTCCAGGCGATGGGAATGGCGGTCAGTTGCAGCGGACGGGGGCTGACCATCCGCACGCTCGCCCGCTCGATCGACCAGCCGCGCCCGAAGGCGAAGCCCTCCTTATGAACGTTCTTCAGACCCCATTTCGCGAATTGCTCGGCGGTCCAGGCTTCGGCGGTGCGCATCGCCGGGCTGTTGGTCATGCGCGGGCCGATCACGTCGGTCAGATGCTCGGCGGTCTGCATGACCTGGCTGTGATTCATCCCCTCGTCGATCAGCCGATTGGCGGCGCTGCGGTCCTGGGCCGACGCGACGGCCGCAGGCAGCAGGGCGACCGCCGCGACGGCGGCGAGCAAGGATGGACGCATTTGGATCGAACCCCCGGATGACTTCGTAATGGGACAAAGGCTATGGCCCAAGTCCGGACGATGCAAGCAAGCGGATCGGCCGGTGCAGGCAAAAACCCGCAAAACGGCGTTGACAGGCCGCGCCAGCTTCGGCATTGGGCGCGCCTCGCTCCGATGGAGTGACACCCCGGAAGGGTGGCCGAGTGGTTAAAGGCAGCAGACTGTAAATCTGCCCGCGTGAGCGTACACTGGTTCGAATCCAGTCCCTTCCACCATCCCCGCCGATCGGCTAGGGTCGAAAACGGCGCTGGATACTCGAGCGGGTATAGCACAATGGTAGTGCAGCAGCCTTCCAAGCTGAATACACGGGTTCGATTCCCGTTACCCGCTCCAAACTTTCTCCGACATCGCCGGTGCAGCAGCCTTCCAAGCTGAATACATTGCGGCTTGAGACTTGACCTATACGTCAGCACGCGCCACTCCCCGCCGCGATTTCACTGGAGTTACGCGTCATGGCATCGGTCAATTTCGACATCCCCCACAATCTGGGCCATGCCGAGGCGCGCCGCCGCATCGAACAGGGCCTGCCCAAGCTGGAGGCGCATATTCCCGGCGGGGGCCAGGTGACGTCCGAATGGCCCGCCGACGACCGGCTGATGCTGACCATCATCGCGATGGGCCAGACGGTGAAGGCCGACATGGACATCGCCGACGACAGCTTGCGGGGTACGGTGGCGATCCCGATGATGCTGTCGATGATGGCCGGGCCGATCGGCGAGTTCGTGAAGACCAGCGCCGAGAAGATGCTGGCCAAGGCGTAAAAGATCCTCCCCGGCACGGGGAGGTGCCAGCGCGGATGCGCTGACGGAGGGGGCTTCCACGAGGGACGACCTTGGCCGCACGCCCCCTCCACCATGCTCCGCATGGTCCCCCTCCCCGTGCCGGGGAGGATTGCAGGAAGGTCACTTCCCCCTTGCCCCGCCCGGCATGACACGCCACCATTTCCGGCGATGCCCACCCTTCCCGCCGTCGCTACCATTGCCCAGACCATCCAGCTGTCGCTGGCCCCCGTCTTCATGCTCGCCGCGATCGGGCAGTTGCTGAACGTGCTCGCCGGGCGGCTGGCGCGGGTGATCGATCGGGCGCGCGGGCTGGAGATGATGATCCACAAGGTCGATGACGGGCCCGAGCGGTTGCGCCACAAATGGGAGCTGCGGCTGCTCGACCGGCGGATGTCGATCATCAACGCCGCGCTGTTCCTGGCGGTGTCGAGCGCGGTCATGGCGTGCATCGTCATCGCGGTTCTGTTCATCGCCAATCTCGGCAAATTCCATATCGGCACCTGGATCGCGCTGGCCTTCATCCTGGCGGTCTGCCTGCTGACCCTGTGCCTGATCGCCTTCATGATCGAGGTGCGCATCTCGCTGCGCGCGATTCACGTCCGCAAGGAAATTCTGGATTGATCGTCACGTCGGCCGAACGGCGTGTGCTCCAGTGCATCGTTGCCATCGCCTGTCTGGTGCCCCTGGCGACCGGCGGGATCAGCATCGTGCGCGGCCCCGGCTGGCTGGGCCATGCGGCGTCGGTGCCGACCGACCTGGACAGCCAGTTCCGCTACGTCTCGGGCATCTTCTTCGCGCTGGGCCTCGCCTTCACCAGCTGCGTGCCCGGAATCGAGCGCAAGGGCGCGCGTTTCCGGTTGCTGGGGTGGATGGTGGTCGCGGGCGGACTGGCGCGGGCACTGTCCTGGGCGGTGGTCGGCGCGCCCTCGGTCGGGCATCGGCTCGGGCTTGTGATGGAACTGGGCGTCGTTCCGCTTCTTATGCTCTGGCAGGTCCGTGTCGCGCGGGCGTCCCGCTGATTTCAGGAGCATCGTCATGCGCTTTTCCAACCGGGCCTCTCTCGTCACCGGCGGCACCTCGGGCATCGGCCTCGCGACCGCGCGGCGCCTGATCGCCGAGGGTGGGCGGGTGCTCGCCACGGGACGCAGCCCCGAGCATATCGAAGAGGCGCGCGCCGCCCTGCCCGAGGCGACGATCATCGCGCACGACGCCGCCGACCCTGCCGCCACCGAGGCGCTGGTGAGCGCGGTCCGTGACTTCGCGCCGGAGGGGCTCGACGGCGCCTTCCTCAACGCGGGCATCGGCCGGTTCAAGACGCTGGAGGCGATCGACGCGGAGGAGTTCGATACGCATTTCGACCTTAACGTCCGCGCGCCGCTGCTCCAGGCGCAGGCGCTGGGGCCGTCGATCAAGGACGGCGGCGCGATCCTGCTGATCGGATCGGGCACGGTCGGCGGCGGGCGGGCGGATGCGCTGGTCTATGCCGCCAGCAAGTCCGCCGTGCGCCAAGCCGCGCGCAGCCTGGCCAGCCAGTTCGCGCCGCGCGGGATCCGCGTCAACGTCGTCGCCCCCGGCGCGACCGAGACCCGTTTCCACACGCGTGGCGGGATGAGCGACCCGGACCTCGCGCAATATAAGGCCAAGGTCGCCAAGGCGGTGCCACTCGGCCGCCTGGGCCAGCCGGAGGATGTGGCGGGGGTAGCCTGTTTCCTGCTGTCAGACGATGCGGCTTATGTCACCGGCTCTGAATATCGGGTCGATGGTGGACTTACCATGGCATGAAGGGCGGGGGCATGATGGCGCTCCGGTGGATCGCAAAGAGCGTTGCGCTCGTCCTGATCCTGGTCGGCTTGGCCGCGACGATCGTGCCGCATTATCTCGACCGGCTCTATTATGAGGGGCCGGAGAGCGGCCATTATGATGGCGAGCGTTTCTTCAACCCCGATGGCGATGCGGACACCTTCCGTATGCCGACGCGCGGTGGGCGAAGCGGCTTTTTGTGGCGGCAACTGACCGGCGATGATGGGCGGCCCGCCTGGCCGGAGACGGTCGCGGTCCGCCAGACCAGACCCGAACCCCGTGTCGAGGGGCAGCGCATGGTCGCGACCTGGATCGGCCATGCCACCGTGCTGGTCCAGACCCAGGGCCTCAACATCCTGACCGACCCCATCTATGCCGAGCGAGCAGGTCCCTTCGGCTTCGGCCCCAAGCGGGTGGCCCGGCCCGGCGTGGCGTTCGATGACCTACCCCGGATCGACCTGGTGGTCGTCAGCCACAATCATTACGACCATCTCGACCAGGCGGTGCTGAAGAAACTATGGGCACGCGACCGGCCGCTGATCGTCACCAGCCTGGGCAATGACAGCGTGATCGGCCAGGTCGGCGTGCCCGCCACCGCGCTCGACTGGGGGCGGGAAAAGATGATCCGGCCGGGCGTCTCGGTGGTCGTGACGCGCAACCATCACTGGGGCAGCCGCTGGTTCGCCGATCGCAACCGGGCGCTGTGGTCGAGTTTCGTGGTGAAGCTGCCCGGCGGGAATATCTTCTTCGCGGGCGATACCGGGATGGGCGACGGACGCTGGCCGGAGGAAGCGGCGAAACTGGGGCCGGTCCGGCTCGCGCTCTTGCCGATCGGGGCGTTCCGCTTCGTGCCCGGACAAATGGCGGCGGGCAGCCATATCGGGCCGCCGCAAGCGGTGCAGGTGTTCGAGCGGCTGGGCGCCTCGACCGCCATCCCGATCCATTGGGGGACGTTCCGGCTGTCCTATGAGGGCTATGACACGCCGCCGAAACTGCTGGAGGCGGCGATGCGGTGTTCCTGGACGCGGGTATCGCGACCCGGAGCGCGGTTCACGGCCGTGCGTCTGGGCGAACCCGTTACGATCGGGTCGTTTTTGAACACTCCGCCGGCAGCCATCGCGCTGCCTGAGCGGACCAGCGATGACGAGATGCGGCGCTGCCTCGACACGCCGCAGGTACGGGCACTGCGTTGAGGGGGCTGGAGCGGCGTTTGCCCCTTGGCCTTCGACTTCGCTCAGGCTGAACGGAGGAGGGTTTTGCAGCCCATTCCCAGCATCCGTTCACGCTGAGCGAAGTCGAAGCGCACGTTCCACCACCGGGGCTTAGCCGACTCACCCGCGCCGGATCAGGCCGCCCCCGGCTTGAGCAAATCCAAAATCGCCGCCGTCGTCGCCACCGCGCCGGTCACGATCGACGGCTCGGGCGCGATCTTGAACTGGGGCGAATGGTGCGACGCGACCGCAGGCCCACCCGCCTTTGCCGCCGCCAGTGCCTCGGCGGGCGTGCCGCCGACCGACAGATAATAGCCGCGCACGCCCGTATCAGGCTGAACCAGATAGGCGAAGTCCTCCGCCCCCATCCCCTTCTGCTCGAACGGCGTGACATGATCCGCGCCGAAGGTCGCGGCCATCACCGCATTCAGCCGCTTGGCCAATGCCGCGTCGTTGATCGTCGTCGGCGTGCCCTCGGTCACCGTCACCACCGGCATCTTGTCCTCGGGCATCCCGTTCATCACGCCGACGCCGCGCGCGACCCGCTTGATGCCCGCCAGCAACCGCGCCCGCTCCGCCTCGTCATTGGCGCGGACCGTCACCTGCAGCTTGGCCTCGTCCGAGATGATGTTGTGCTTCAGCCCGGCGTGGAACGAGCCGACGGTGATGACGCCGGGCTTCAACGGCTGCTGCTCGCGGCTGATCAGGCCCTGAAGCGCGACCACCAGTTGCGAGGCCATATAGACCGGGTCCTTGCCCATATGCGGGCTCGCCCCATGCGCGCCGATCCCCGGCACGGTGATGTCGACCGAGTCGGACGAGCTATACTGAATGCCCTCCGACGCCGACACCGTGCCCGCCGCGCGCTCGGCATCGACATGGAAGGCGACCGCGTAATCGGGCTTGGGGAAGCTGGTGTAGAGACCGTCCGCGACCATCGCCTTGGCCCCGCCCACCCGCTCCTCGGCGGGCTGGACGATGAACACGACCGTCCCGCGCCAGCGATCCTTCAGCGCCGCCAGCCGCCGCGCGGTCGCGACCATCGCGGTGATGTGGGTGTCATGGCCGCAGGCGTGCATCACCGGCGCCTCGATCCCGTCCACCCCGACCTGTCGCACGGTGGAGGCATTGGCGAGCCCCGACTTTTCCTCGACCGGCAGGCCGTCCATATCGGCGCGCAACAGCACGACCGGCCCCGCGCCGTTCCTCAGCACGCCGACGACGCCCGTGCCGCCGACCTTCTCGGTCACGACCATGCCCGGCACCGCGCGCAGCTCGGCCGCCATGCGCGCGCCCGTCTTCACCTCGCGGAAGGACAGTTCGGGATTGCGATGGAACCAGTCCCAGAGCTTGCCCAGGTCGCGGTCGTAATCTGCCTTCACCGCGGCGGCATAATCGGGCTCGGCCAGAGCAGGTGCGGCGGTCAGCAGAAGCGCGGCGGCGATGACGTGGCGCATGGATTCCCCTTTTTCGCGATTTTGGCCGATGCTAACCCAGATCGACGGGTGACGAAACGGGAACAGATACCCATATTCGCATTCATGGCGATCCAGATCCGCACCACCCTCGACGAGCCCGAAACCGGGGTCAGCTTCATCCCCCACCGCCCGTCGCGCCCCGAAAAGGCCGAGGGCGGCAAGCGCTTCGAGCTGGTGACCGAATACAAGCCCAGCGGCGACCAGCCCGCCGCGATCCGCGAACTGACGGCGGCGGCGCGCGCGGGCGACAAGGATCAGGTGCTGCTGGGCGTCACGGGCTCGGGCAAGACCTTCACCATGGCCAAGGTCATCGAGGAGTTGCAACGCCCCGCCCTCATCCTCGCGCCCAACAAGATCCTGGCGGCGCAGCTGTACGGGGAGTTCAAGAGCTTCTTCCCCAACAACGCGGTCGAATATTTCGTCAGCTATTACGACTATTATCAGCCAGAGGCCTATGTGCCGCGGTCCGACACCTATATCGAGAAGGAAAGCTCGATCAACGAGTCGATCGACCGGATGCGCCACTCGGCGACGCGTGCGCTGCTGGAGCGCGACGACGTCATCATCGTCGCCTCGGTGTCGTGCCTATACGGTATCGGCTCGGTCGAAACCTATTCGGCGATGATCTTCGACCTGAAAAAGGGGCAGAGCGTCGACCAGCGCGAAATCATCCGCAAGCTCGTCGCGCTCCAGTATAAGCGCAACGACGCCGCCTTCATGCGCGGCAATTTCCGGGTGAAGGGCGACAATCTCGAAATCTTCCCCTCGCACTATGAGGACTCGGCCTGGCGCGTGTCCTTCTTCGGCGACGAGATCGAGGAGATCGTCGAGTTCGATCCGCTGACCGGCAAGAAGGTGGCCAGCCTCAACTCGGTGCGCATCTACGCCAACAGCCACTATGTGACGCCGGGCCCGACGATGAAGCAGGCGGTCGAGGCGATCAAGTTCGAGCTGACCGAGCGGCTGAAGGAATTGGAGATCGAGGGCAAGCTGCTCGAGCGCCAGCGGCTGGAGCAGCGCACCAACTTCGACCTGGAGATGATCGCCGCCACCGGCAGCTGCAACGGCATCGAGAATTACAGCCGCTTCCTGACCGGCCGCCTGCCCGGCGAGCCGCCGCCCACGCTGTTCGAGTATCTCCCCGAAAACGCGGTGCTGTTCGTGGACGAGAGCCATGTGACGATCGGCCAGATCAACGGCATGTCGCGCGGCGACCATCGGCGCAAGATCACGCTGGCCGAATATGGCTTCCGCCTTCCTTCCGCGATCGACAACCGGCCGCTGCGCTTCAACGAATGGGACGCGATGCGCCCGCAGACGGTCAGCGTCTCGGCCACGCCCGGTAACTGGGAGATGGAGCAGACCGGCGGTGTCTTCGTCGAACAGGTCATCCGCCCCACCGGGCTGATCGACCCGCCGGTCGAGATCAAGCCGGTCGAGGAACAGGTGCAGGACCTGATCATCGAGGCGCGCAAGACGACCGAACTCGGTTACCGCACCCTCGTCACCACGCTGACTAAGCGTATGGCGGAGGACCTGACCGAATATATGCACGAGGCGGGGATCAAGGTCCGCTACATGCACTCCGACGTCGAGACGCTGGAGCGTATCGAGCTGATCCGCGATTTGCGGCTGGGCGTGTACGACGTACTGATCGGCATCAACCTGCTGCGCGAGGGGTTGGACATCCCCGAATGCGGTCTGGTCGCGATCCTGGATGCGGACAAGGAGGGCTTTCTGCGCTCCGAAACCTCGCTGATCCAGACGATCGGGCGTGCGGCGCGTAACGTCGACGGGCGCGTGATCCTCTATGCCGACCGGATCACCGGGTCGATGGAACGCGCCATGTCGGAGACGTCGCGGCGTCGCGAAAAGCAGATGGCGTACAACACCGAACACGGCATCACGCCGCAGACGATCCGCCGCCAGATCGGCGACATCATCGCGCATGTCGCGAGCGGCGACCAGGTGACGGTGCCGATCGACGAGGACCGTCCGCACATGGTCGGCCATAATCTGCGCGCCTATATCGAGGAACTCGAGAAGAAGATGCGCAAGGCCGCCGCCGACCTCGAGTTCGAGGAAGCGGGGCGGTTGCGTGACGAGATCCGCCAGTTGGAGAATGAGGAACTGGGCCTGCCCGTGCATGAGCAGAAGGCGCCGATCATGGGCCGCTCCAACGAGGGCAAGCCGGGGACGCGCAAGACGCGGTTCGGGAAGAGCAAGAAGTTCGCGAGCGGGCGGAAGGCGAACTGATTATGGGGGATTGGGGCTGCTCGGCCCTTACCCCTCTCCAACCCCTCCCCCTGCCGGGAGAGGGGGTATCGCGTCACGGCAAGCCTACGCAATGAGGCACGCATGACGCCGCCACGCGCACGCCCCTCCCGCAGGCGGGAGGGGATGGGGAAGGGAAAGCCCCGAGAACTGCAGCCGCTGGGTCACCCCAGATCCAGATTCTCCGTCCCCACGCCATAATAACCCGCGACCCGATCGGCATAAGCCTGGTCGAACACCGGCGCATTGTTCGCCCAGCTCGGCCCGCCCTCCAGCAGGCGACGGTCGACGGTGATCACATATTTATCGCCTACGGGGTCGAACTGCAACAGGCTGAACGGCACCGGATAGAAGCTCTTGCCCATGCCCAGGAACCCGCCCAGCGCCAGCACGGCATGGGTCACACGCCCGGACCGCTTGTGGACCATGAAGGCATGGACGCTGCCGATCGCATCGCCGTCGCGGCTTTCCAGCTTCAAATTGCCCGAAACAGTGGACTGCACCAGGATCAGGGTCGGCGTATCGTGATCGGCCATGTTTAACCTCCGTTTAGGTCGAAGAAACCGCCAGCCCGGGGCCCGGTTCCGATGCCCGCCGCATCGGCACGCTCCGTCGCACCACGGGGTTGAGCATCGGGGAGCGCTCCCGCATAGGCTGAGGCCGATGCGTCGCCTCTCCCTTGCTTCCTTCGCCCCGATCGTCGGGGCCGCCGCCCTGTCGGGCTGTATCCCTGCTGCCCCGCGCCCCGAGGCTGCGCCACCGGTGCGGCAAGCCCCACGCCCCGCTCCGCCCGCGGCGCGTCCGGTGCTGGGGAATGACTGGCGCGACTGGCCGCTGACGCCGGGGGACTGGCGGTATCAGCGGACCCCGACGGGCTCGGTCGCGACCTTCGGGACAGGGGGTGTGAACCGGCTTGCGCTGACCTGCGACCTGCGCGCCCGGCAGGTTCGCCTCGACCGCCCGGCCTCGATCGCGGGTGCGGTGACCATCCGTACGTCCAGCACGACGCGGACCGTCGCGATGCGCGGCGTCGCCACGGGTGCCGAACTCGCCCTGCCCGCCGCCGATCCGCTGCTCGATGCCATGGCGTTCAGCCGGGGACGGTTCACCATCGAGCAGACCGGCCAGGTGCCGCTGGTCATCCCCGCCTATGCCGAGATCGGACGCGTGATCGAAGATTGCCGGGGGTGAATCACGCCATTTGGCGGGCGAAAGATGCTCGGCCAAACATCATCGCATTACAAGTCTTGTTTATCGGAATCCGACTGCGCACATTAACCGTGCGTCCTTGATCGGGCGCATTGGCTTTAACTAGCGAAAGGAGGTGATCCGATGTCTCATGGTTCAGCAATGGGGTCGGTTCAGTTCGTTCGGGGGACCGGCTTCTGACATCGATGGGCGCGGTGCGGGGGGTATCCTCCCCCAATCAACGGCTGCGTCTGATGTTCTGAGGCCCACATGGTCTCCCGGGCTGGAGCTCTCCGGCCGCTGACCATGTTTAGGGGTTGCCGGGGCCGTCGCGATGACGTCCCGGCAGCCTCTTTTCATTTGTGGGGGGTGTCTGGCTGTGTGAGGCGGCTCTCAGCCTGGAGGGGGCGACCCAAGCAGACTTTTCGTTCGAGCGATCACGCGCTCGGCCCGTCCTTCGGCTCGGAATATTGTGCCGTCCTGCCACCCCGGCGAAGGCCGGGGTCCAGTTGGGGAAACGCGGGTAAGCTGTGCGTTACCTTCTACATCAGGCTTTGGCGCAACTGGACCCCGGCCTTCGCCGGGGTGGTTGTCGAAAGAGGGCGCGATTTCGGCGATCTTCGCGACCTATTCCGCCTTTTCCTCGCGATACTTCATTTCCAGGAACCGGCCGCGCGTCGACAGGCTGTCGAGATCGGCCTGGGCGAGACGCTGGGTCATGTCGCCGATCTCCTGCTCGATCAGCCTCAGGCCGTCGATCAGCTGTGCGTCGGGCGTCCGGCCATTGCGCTCGACCCGGCGGAGCGGCTCGGGCACGCGTTCGTAATCGCGCAGGAAGGCTGGCAGCTGCTCGCCGATCAGGCGGCGGACTTCCATCGCCTCCGCCGTGTCGTTGTCGACACCCGACAGCTGCGGCGACAGCGTGTCGAGCCGCTGGCCGATCCGGTCGACCAGCTGGACGGCGGGCGCGGGCAGCAGCGGGCGCTGCGCCTCCAGCCAGCGTTCGGTCTGGGCGGGCAGCGCCTTGATATCGACCTGAGCCAACTTGGCCGGGCTCGGCGCGCGCGCGGCGGGGGCGAGCGCGATGGCCAGCGTCGCCGCCACCATCAGCATCATCGCCGCCAGCGCGCCGAAAATGCCGATTCCGCCGGGCAGGATCAGGCCCGTCACCATCGCCGCGATCAGGATGATCGCATTGGCGACGGCGATCAGGATCAGCCGCTGCAAGGCCGAACGCGTACGGCGACGCACCCGCTTGACGGTCGCCTGCGCGGTCCCACGATAATCCTGCGAGATGCGCGCCATCACCTCGCGCGCACGCTCGATCTGCGCATCGACCTCGTTCGAGCGGGGGATGGTCACGACCTTACAGCGCCTCCAGCTTGAACGACGACGCACCGCTGGTCAGTTGCGGATTCTGCGCGCCCTCGGCCCGCGCGATATAGCCTTTCGACTTCTCGACCTCGTTGCCCAGCGTGGTGACGGTGGTCTTCATCGAATCGAGCGCCTTCAGCTTGAAGCTGTCGATCGCATCCATCGTGTCATAGATATTCTGGAAGGCGCGTTGCAGCGTCTCCAGCGGAATGGTCGAGGCCGCCGCCTGCTCATGGATCTGCGCGGTCTGGCTGCGCAGCAGCTTGCCGGTCGAATCGATGATGTTGGCCGTGGTCGAGTTGAGCGCGGTGATCTGGTCGAGCACCAGCTTCTGGTTGGCCAGCGCCTGCGCCACGGTGACGGCGGTACGCAAAGCGGAGACGGTGGTGGTCGAGGCGCGGTCGACACCCTTCACCAGCTCGACATTGTTCTTCTTGACCAGGTCGAGCGCCAGATAGCCCTGCACCGTGACCGCCATCTGGGTCAGCAGGTCCTGGGTCCGCTGGCGGGTATAGAAGAGCGCGGTCTCGCGGATCGCCTTGGCCTTGGCGGGATCGGTGTGGTCCAGCTCGTTCGCGGTATCCTCCAGCTTGGAGTCCATCGTCTTGGACAGATGGATCATCTGCTCCAGCCGCCCCATCGCCGACCACAGGTTCGCACGCTCGGTGTCGATGGCGGCATTGTCCATCAACAGCTCGTCACGGCCCGAGGACAGGCTCTTCAGGATCGCGGCGATATGCGACTGCGACGAGCGATAACCGTCGAAATAGTCGCGCATCTTGTTGCCGAAGGGCAGGATGCCGAGCAGCTTGCGCGGGGCGGAGAGATTGCCCTGGCGACCGGGATCGAGGCTTTCGACCACGCGGCGCAGTTCGGTCAGGTCCTTGCCCACCCCCGTCTCACCGTCCATCGCCTTGACCGGTCGGTCGAGGAAACGGTTCGACTGGCTGGCCGCCTCGCGGATTTCCTTCTGGCCCATCGCGGTGATCGCATCGACGCGGCGGCCGAATTCGGGGCTGTTGACGTCCTGCGCGATCAACTCGGCGACGAAGCCGTCGACCTTCTGCTCCAGCTGGCTGCGCGTCTTGTCGTCCACGGGCACCAGCCCGGCGGCCTGGGCGGGCGCCACCGTCGGCACGGGATCGGGCGGCGTGAGCGTCAGCCCCTTTTCCTGGGTCACGGTATCGGCGGTCGTGGCCATGCTCAAACTCTCCAAATGCGCAGCCCTAGTGTGGAGGGGATGGCGGCAGGGTTCAAGTGTATTATGCAGGTAACACTATGCCAAAGGGGTTTCCCCCACATTCCTCCCCTGGAAGGGGAGGTGGCAGGGCGAAGCCCTGACGGAGGGGTGTCACGCTATCGAGAGGTGGACACCCCTCCGACGCGCTAACGCGCGCCACCTCCCCTTCCAGGGGAGGAATGGGGGAGAAATTGATCGCTCTCTTTGCGCAACCGAAGCCAGGGGGGTTCGTTACCTCGGCTCGGCCTCGCCTCTCCGGGCGGTCTGATCGTCCTCGAAGCTTATGATCCCGCGCCTTCACGTGCGGAATCATAATGCTGGGGGGTCGCGACCATTTCCCGAACGGAGGTGCCGGGCCGAACGCAGCAGACAGAGACACCTACCTGGCCCCTAACGGTCATCTGACCGGCGGGGGTCCGTTTTCGACGCGATACCAACCTGCGTTCAGGCGTCGAACAGCCCGTCCTGCGACCCGATCGGCGGATTGAGGCCCAGATGCTTCCACCCGCCCGGATTGAGGATGCGCCCGCGCGCGGTGCGGGCGAGCAGGCCGAGCTGGATCAGGAACGGCTCGATCACCTCCTCAATCGTGTCGCGCGGCTCCGACAGTCCGGCGGCCAGCGTCTCCACGCCCACCGGTCCGCCACGATAGACATCGGCGATCATCGTCAGATAGCGCCGGTCCATCGCGTCCAGTCCCAGCGCATCGACCTCGAGCCGGTTGAGCGCCTGGTCGGCAGCGGCGGCGTGGACGATCTCATGCCCCGCCACGGTCGCGAAGTCGCGCACCCGGCGCAGCAGGCGACCGGCGATACGCGGCGTGCCCCGCGAGCGGCGTGCGACCTCGACCGCGCCGTCCTCCGCGATCGGCAGGTCGAGCAGGCGGGCGGCGCGGGTGACGACGCGGGTCAGTTCCTCGACCGTGTAGAATTGCAGGCGGACCGGAATGCCGAATCGGTCGCGCAAGGGGGTGGTCAGCAACCCCTGCCGCGTCGTCGCTCCGACCAGCGTGAAGCGCGGCAGGTCGATCCGCACCGAACGCGCCGACGGCCCCTCGCCGATCATCAGGTCGAGGACACGGTCCTCCATGGCGGGGTACAGGACTTCCTCGACCGCCGGTTGCAGGCGGTGGATTTCGTCGATGAACAGGACGTCGCCGTCCTCCAAATTGGTCAGCAGCGCGGCGAGGTCGCCCGACTTGGCGATGACGGGCCCGGAGGTCGCGCGGAAGCCCACCCCCATCTCCCGCGCAATGATCTGCGCCAGCGTCGTCTTGCCCAGGCCCGGCGGGCCGAAGAACAGGACGTGATCCAGCGCATCGCCACGCCCCCGCGCCGCCTGGATAAAGACGCGCAAATTATCGCGCGCCGCCTGCTGGCCGACAAATTCGTCCAGGCTTTTCGGGCGGAGCGCGGCGTCGACATCCTCGGGACGGCGGCTGGCGGATAACAGGCGGTCTTGGTCGGTCACGCCCGTCCTCCTAGCGGCTGCGGCCCCCGACTGTCGAGCGGAAGCGCGAACATTGCGCGAACATGTTGCCGCCAACCGGCCGATGCTGATCCGGGTGGCGGACTCAGGGCCAAAATCGCGCTAAAACAAGGGCCATGCCGTACGACATCTTCCTGGCCACCGCCATTCCGCCCGCGCTGGAGACCCTGCTCGCCGAACGCTTCACGCTTCATCGCGACACCGCACCGCCGACGACGCGCGCGATCGTCGGCGGGGGCATGATGACGGTCGACGCCGCGCTGCTCGACCGGCTGCCCGAGCTGGAGATCATCGCGGTTCACGGCGTCGGCCATGACGGGATCGACCACGACGCCGTCGCCGCGCGCGGCATCCGCATCGCGATCACGCCCGACATCCTGACCGAGGATGTCGCCGACCAGGCGATCGCGCTGTGGCTGGCGGTCGACCGGCGGATCGCGGCGAATGATCGGGCGGTGCGGATGGGCAATTGGACGGTGCCTCTCGGCCGTCGGGCCAGCGGGCGGCGGATCGGGATTTTCGGGCTCGGCCGGATCGGTCAGGCCATCGCGCGGCGGGCGGAGCCGTTCGGGGGCGAGATCCTCTACACCGCGCGGTCGCAGAAGGACGTGGCGTGGCGATTCGTGCCCGATCTGACAGCCCTGGCGGCGGCGTGCGACGTGTTGTTCCTCGCCGCGCCCGGCGGAGAGGAAACGCGCGGCGTGGTCGACGCGCAGGTGCTGGCGCAGCTGGGGCCGGACAGCGTGCTCGTCAATATCGCGCGCGGCAGTGTGGTCGATGAAGCTGCGCTGATCGCGGCGCTGGAGTCGCACGGGATCGCGGGGGCGGGCCTGGATGTCTTCGCCGACGAGCCCGACGTGCCCTATGCGCTGCGCCGGATGAACCATGTCGTGCTGGCCCCGCACCAGGGGAGCGCGACGCGAGAGGGCCGCGCGGCGATGGCGGAGATGGTGATGGCCAATCTCGACGCGCATTTTGCGGGGCGGGAGGTGCCGGGGTTGTTGGGTTAGCGGATCCCCTTGGCCTTGGCCTTGGCCTTGGCCTTGGCCTTGGCCTTCGCTCAAGCGGAACGGGGTTTGGATTGGGCGCACATTACAAACAGCCGTTCAGGCTGAGCGAAGTCGAAGCCCACGCCCCGCGTTACTTCGCCGCCTTGCGCAAAGCCAAACGGACGAGCGCATCAAGCGAAGCCCCCGCCCCCAACTCCTCTTCCGCCGCGGCGACCGCCGCATTGGCTTCGGCCGGGCGGAAGCCCAGGTTGAGCAGCGCCGACACCGCATCCGCGCCGGCGCCCATCGGCGCAGCTCCCCCGCCGCCCGATCCGGGCGCGAGGACGATCCCGCCGACCTTGTCCTTCAACTCCATGACGATCCGCTGGGCGAGCTTGGGCCCGACGCCATTGGCGCGGGCGACCATCGCCTTGTCGCCGCTGGCGATCGCGCGCATCAGGTCGGCGGGCTCCAGCGCCGACAGGATCGCCAGCGCCACGCGCGACCCCACGCCCTGCACGCCGGTCAGCAAGCGGAACCAGTCGCGCTCATCGGCGCTGGCGAAACCGACGAGGCGGATCGAATCCTCCGACACCAGCATCTCGGTATGCAGCATCGCCGCCTCGCCCACCGGCCCGATGGCGGACAAAGTGCGCGCGGAGGCGCCGACCAGATAGCCGACCCCGCCCACGTCGATCACCGCATGATCGATGCCGGTGGAGTCCAAACGTCCCTTGAGATGCGCGATCATGGACGTGGGTTAGAACAAAAGGGGGTGGACGTCACGGGGGTTATCGCAGGCGATTCGCGTGCGGCGGGCCCTCCCCCATCCCCTCCCACTTGCGGGAGGGGCGTGCCAAGGTTCGAACGCCGGAATCCCTTGAAGCTGCGCTTGCGGATAGCCCAGTAACGCACCCCTCCCGCAGGCGGGAGGGGATGGGGGAGGGAAAGCCGCGAGCAAGACGGCCCGTTAAACCGCCCCCACCCGCCGCTGCATCGCCCGCGCGCTCGCCAGGTGATGCGCGTGCGTAATCGCCACCGCCAGCGCATCCGCCGCGTCGGGCCCGGTCAGCTTCACGCCGGGCAGCAAATGCCCGACCATCGCCTGCACCTGTTTCTTGTCCGCGCCGCCGGTGCCGACGGTCGCTTTCTTGACGATGCTGGGATGATATTCGCCGACGATCAGCCCCGCCTGCGCCGCCGCGAGCAGGACGATGCCGCGCGCCTGGCCCAGCTTCAGCGTCGATTGCGCATTGCTGTTGCCCAGCACTTCCTCGACTGCCGCGCCGTCGGGCCGTTGCTGGCGGATCACGTCGTAGAGCGCGGCGTGCAGGTTCGCGAGGCGCCGGGGGAGCGGCATCGATGGCTCGGTCTTGATCTGCCCGTTGGCGACATGACGCAGCCGGTTGCCTTCCACTGCGATCACCCCCCAGCCGGTGGTGCCAAGGCCGGGGTCGAGGCCGAGAATGATGGCAGGGGGTGGCGTCATGTTAGGTCTTTCGGAGGGTCATCGCTGCCTGGCCTGCCCCTCCACCACGCGGCCTTGCCGCGCGGTCCCCCTCCCCAGGCACAGCCTGGGGAGGAATGGGGATTAGCCGAGCTTTTCCATCACTTCGTCGGAGACTTCGTAATTGCCCCAGACGGTCTGGACGTCGTCGTCATCGTCCAGCGTGTCGATTAGCTTGAACAAAGTCGCCGCCGCCGCTTCGTCGACCGCGACCATGGTCTGCGGACGCCAGGCGAGCTTGGCGCCTTCCGCCTCGCCCAGCACGGGCTCCAGCGCCTTGGCAACTTCATGCAGATCGGCCTGCGCGGTCCAGATCTCGTGGCCGTCTTCCGACGAGGTCACGTCCTCGGCCCCCGCTTCCAGCGCCGCCTCGAACACCTTCTCGGCGTCGCCCGCGCTGGCGGGATAGTTGATCAGGCCCATCCGGTCGAAGCCATGGCTGACCGAACCGGCGGTGCCGAGGTTGCCGCCATTCTTCGACACCGCAGTGCGCACATTGGTCGCGGTGCGGTTGCGATTGTCGGTCAGCGCCTCGATGATCAGGCTGACGCCGCCGGGGCCGAAGCCCTCATAGCGGACTTCCTCGTAATTCTCCCCATCGCCGCGCGAGGCCTTGTCGATCGCGCGCGCGATATTGTCTTTGGGCATCGAGGCCGCCTTGGCCGCGTTGACGGCGGCGCGCAGACGCGGATTCATGTCCGGGTCGGGCGTGCCCATCTTGGCCGCGACGGTGATTTCGCGGCTGAGCTTGGAGAATGCCGCCGAGCGCTTCTTATCCTGCGCGCCCTTGCGGTGCATGATGTTCTTGAATTTGCTGTGGCCTGCCATCGGTGCCTCTTGAAATGATCGCGCTCTCTACGACCGCTCTAGGGCCTTTGCCAACCCGTCGATCTTCGCCTCCAGGCTGTCGAGCCGTTCGATCACGGCATTGTCCAGCTTGTGGTGCAACCGCAATATGTCGATCTCGGCGCGCAAATTGGTGCGATAGTCGAGGCTGGCGGCCAGCCGGTCCTTTGCCGATTGCCGGTTCTGGCTCATCATGATGACCGGCGCCTGGACCGCCGCCAGCGTCGAGAGCATCAGGTTGAGGAAGATATAGGGGTAGGGATCGAAGACCAGCCCGAAATGGCCGAGCACGTCCGAGTTGAGCAGCATCCAGGCCAGCAGGATCACCGAAAAGGTGATGATGAAGCCCCAGCTGCCGCCGACCGCCGCCACCCGGTCCGCCAGTTTTTCGCCCCAGGTCGAGCTTTCGTCGGCGACATCGGCGGCGTCGCGGGCGCTCAGC
This sequence comes from uncultured Sphingomonas sp., assembly GCF_913062585.1. Classification (GTDB taxonomy): domain Bacteria; phylum Pseudomonadota; class Alphaproteobacteria; order Sphingomonadales; family Sphingomonadaceae; genus Sphingomonas. The sequence goes on from NZ_CAJXWX010000025.1 coordinate 54,105, forward strand.
TGGCCCGACTCGATATCGGCGATGACCTGGGTTTCTTCCTCGTCCAGTTCATGCGCGGGTTTGCCCAGCGTCCGGCGGGCGATTTCGGCGGCGGTCGACAGGGCCATCGGCAGAGCGCTCCGTTCAGAGAATCAAATGCCTTGCTCCTTGGGGCGTTGATCGGCCAAACGCCAGAGTCATGACGGTACGCGTGGATATGGGAACCGACGAGCGTGGCTCGTCGGTGCCGATCGATCTTGAGGAACTGCTGGCGACCCGCCTGCTGGTGCAGGGCAATTCGGGGTCGGGAAAGTCGCATCTGCTGCGCCGCCTGCTGGAGAAATCGGCGGGTCAGGTGCAGCAGGTGGTCATCGACCCCGAAGGCGATTTCGTCACCCTGTCCAAGGCGTATGGCCATGTCGTGATCGAGGCGGGCGACTATGCCGAGCGTGAGGTTGGGCGCTTCGCCACACGGATTCGCGAGCACCGCGCCTCGGTGGTTTTGAGTCTCGAAGGGCTGGAGATCGAGGGGCAGATGCGCTGCGCCGCGACCTTCCTCAACGCGCTGTTCGATGCCCCGCGCGAGCATTGGTATCCCGCGCTGGTCGTGGTCGACGAGGCGCAGCTCTTCGCCCCCACCACCGGCGGCGAAGTGACCGAGGAAGTCCGTCGCGCCTCGCTGTCCGCGATGACCAATTTGATGTGCCGCGGGCGCAAGCGCGGGCTGGCGGGGGTGATCGCGACCCAGCGACTCGCGAAACTCGCCAAGAACGTCGCGGCGGAGGCGTCCAACTTCCTGATGGGGCGCACCTTCCTCGACATCGACATGGCGCGCGCCGCCGACCTGCTGGGCATGGAGCGGCGGCAGGCCGACTCGATCCGCGATCTGGCGCGCGGCACCTTCCTGGCGCTGGGGCCTGCGGTGTCGCGGCGGCCGATCACGGTGAAGATCGGCGCGGTCGAAACCTCGGCCCGGTCGGGCAGCCCCAAGCTGACCCCCCTGCCCGACGCGCCGCCGCCGGACCTGCAGGAACTGCTCTTCGCGCCCGTCGAGGACGCGCCGACGCTGCCAATGACCTTCGACCCGCGCCCGCGCCGGGTGCCCGCCGAGGAACTGATGGCCGATCTCGGCCGCCCGCCTTTGCCGACGACCGCCGCGCCGCCCGCGCCGGAAATGGATGAGGCGGAGGTTGAGGCGATCTACGAACAGGTGCTTCGCGCGATCGTCGAGGACCCCGAATCGACCTTCCGCCCTGCCTCTGTGCTGTTCCAGGACTTCCAGGTGCGGTGCCGGATGGCGGGACTGGCCCGGCCACCGCTCGACCTGAACGGCTTTGCCCGGCGCCTGTCCTGCGCGCGCGCGGGGATTTTCGACGTCAACGATCCCGACTGGCAGGAAGCACTGGCACTGGCGGCGATGCTGCCCGACGACATGCTGGGCGCATTCCTGCTGGTCGCACGCGCCGCGCGGGAGGGCCTGCCCTGCCCGCCGGATACAAAGATCGCCGAGACATACGGCACCAGTTCGCTGGGCCGGGTGAAGCGGCTGATCGCCTATATCGAGAGTCGGGATTTGTTCGTGTGCCGGACCGATTTGACGGGGAAGCGGTCGATCACGATTCCGCGGCTGGGCTGGACGACCCAGGCGGCGGAGATGGGGTGAGGGTTTGGCTTGGCCTTCGACTTCGCTCAGGCTGAACGGGGGTTGGTGATTAGGGCCAGCGGAGACCATGGTTTGGAGCGATGGCTTAGACCCGCGCCCTACTTGTCCCGACGTTTTGCTGGCCTGTCGTCATCGCGGCGCATTTTCCGTTCCAATAGCATCGTGAGCAACTGATCCGACCAGCTTAGCGCGATGATGGGGGGAATAGCCAAGACAGCCCAGAACCAAGTCATTCTACCTCCGAGGCAGGCCCTTTGCCGTCATAAGCCAGAGATAGGCTAGATTGGAGGAACTATAAACCGGCACACGCTACGCCATCCGAAACGCAAGTCCCCCACCCCGTTCAGCCTGAGCGAAGTCGAAGGCCACGCTCCACCGCCAACCCCATACAAAAAAGGGCGACGGAGCCACAAGCCCCGCCGCCCTTCGCACGTCCGAACCCGAAACCGGGATCAGATCATGCCCAGCGCCTTCATGTAAACCTCGAGGATCGCTTCCTCTTCCTGATATTCCTCGCGCTTCTTCTTGCGGATAGCCATGATCTTCTTGATCGCCTTGGGGTCGTATCCGCGCGCCTTGGCTTCGGCGAAGACGTCCTTGATATCGTCCGAAATGCCCTTCTTCTCTTCTTCCAGCCGCTCGGCCCGCTCGATCAGCAGGCGCAGCTCGTCGGCCGTCACATTGCCGCTGCTGTCGAAATTCTCGTCCGCCATGTCTTGTAACCCTCTGAAATCCTGTGCGCCCCGATCGACCCGCCGCCACGACACAGGCCCTGCCCATGGGCAAGGTCGGTCCGGCGCGGATGTCGGGATCGGCGCCGGGTCTAGGCGGTTCCGGCCCCGGGCTCAAGCCGCCGTTAAGCGTTCTTCTTCACACTTTCGGCCATGCGCGCCAGCTGCTCCGGCGTCGCCTCGCCCTGATGCTCGGCCTTCCACTGATCGTACGGCATACCGTAGATCGCCTCGCGCGCGGTCGCCTTGTCGACCCCCGCCGCCTCGCCGACCCAATCGGACAGGCAGTTGCGGCAAAAGCCCGCCAGCCCCATCAGGTCGACATTTTGCGCATCGGTCCGGTGGCGCAGGTGCAGCACCAGCCGTCGAAAGGCCGCCGCCGCCGCCTTGTCATCGATTGCATTCAACGCATCCAGCGTATCGGCCATATTCGTCGCTCCTAGGTTGATCGTAACGTATTTGGCTTTAGGACACAGGCCGAAAAAAAGCAGGATGTGAACATGACCACTCTCCCCCCGCGTTCGCGTAAAGTTCGCGTCCTCGCCACACTCGGCCCCGCCAGCAGCGATCCCGAGACGATCGCCACCCTGTTTCAGGCAGGTGCCGACGCCTTCCGGATCAATATGAGCCATGGCGACCAGCAGTCGAAGGTCCCGCTGATCCAGGCGATCCGCGCGCTGGAGGAGCGGTTCGACCGCCCGACGACGATCCTGGCCGATCTTCAGGGACCGAAGCTGCGCGTCGGCAAGTTCGCCGAGGGCAAGGTCATGCTGGAGACCGGCAGCACCTTCATCCTCGACCGCGATCCGACGCCGGGCGACGCGACCCGTGTCGAGCTGCCGCACAAGGAAATCTTCGCCGCGATCGAGCCGGGCGCGCGCCTGCTGCTCGACGACGGCAAGCTGGTGCTGCGCGTCGCCTTCCATGACGAGCAGAAGATCACGACCCTGGTCGAGGTCGGCGGCGCGCTGTCGAACAACAAGGGGCTGAACGTCCCGGACGTCGTGCTGCCGATGGCCGCGCTGACCGAGAAGGATCGCTCGGACCTGGCCTTCGCGGTCGAGCAGGGCGTCGACTGGATCGCGCTGTCCTTCGTGCAGCGGCCCGAGGACCTGATGGAGGCGCGCGGCCTGATCAAGGGGCGCGCGGCGCTCCTCGCCAAGATCGAGAAGCCGCAGGCGATCGACCGGCTGGAGGAAATCGTCGAGCAGTGCGACGGCGTGATGGTCGCGCGCGGCGACCTGGGCGTCGAGCTGCCGCCCCAGGCGGTGCCGCCGCTTCAGAAGCGCATCGTCGAGGTGTCGCGCCGTATGGGCCGCCCGGTCGTCGTCGCGACGCAGATGCTCGAATCGATGATCCAGAGCCCCTCGCCCACCCGCGCCGAGGTGTCGGACGTGGCGACCGCCATTTACGACGGCGCCGACGCGATCATGCTGTCGGCCGAGTCGGCGGCGGGCGCCTGGCCGGTCGAATCGGTCGCGATGATGAATGCCATCGGCGTGTCGGTGGAGAACGACCCCGGCCACGGCGAACGCATCCACTTCACCGCGATGACCCCCGACCCGACCACCGCCGACGCACTGGCCGAGGCCGCCGCGCGGATCACCAACACCGTGTCGTCCAAGGCGATCATCTGCTTCACCTCCAGCGGGTCGACCGCGCGTCGCGTGGCGCGCGAGCGTCCCTCGGTGCCGATCCTGGTCCTGACCCCGCAGCTAGAGACGGCGCGCCGTCTCGGCCTGCTCTGGGGCTGTCACGCGGTCCATACCCGCGACGTCGAATCCTTCGAGGAGATGGTCGCCAAGTCCAAGCGCATGGCCCTGCGCCACGGTATCGCCGAGGCGGGCAACCAGGTCGTGCTGATGGCGGGCGTCCCCTTCCGCACGCCGGGATCGACCAACGTGCTGCACGTCACCCGCATCATGGGCGACGAGCTGGCCAATTACGGAGACGGCAACGAGGCGTAAGCGTCGCATCGCTTTCCGACGGCACGTCATGGGGGCGGCGGGGTGAAGACTCCGCCGCCCTTTTTCATGGCAGGGAAGCGGCCGATGGCAGATAAAAAAAAGCCAGCGCCGTAGCGCTGGCCTTATCTGGTGCAGACATGACTGCTTGTTAGCCGCCAGTACCGCAATCTCTGAGGCCTTTAAGATCGCCAGATCACCGCCGAAGGTCAAGCACAATTTACAACCGGAACGGACATGTCTTGATTCCGCGCCCCAGGACTTTCCCGCTTAGACAAAGCGGTCCATCATGACGCCCAAAGCGATGGACGGGGGAGCAAATGGACTGGCGGCTGGGTCTCGATCTCGGGGCGAATTCACTGGGTTGGGCGGCGTTACGGCTGGACGGCGCCGGCAAGCCCGAGGGCATCCTCGCCATGGGCTCGCGTATCTTCAGCGACGGGCGGGATCCCAAATCGGGTGCGTCGCTCGCCGTCGACCGGCGCGCCGCCCGCGCCATGCGGCGGCGGCGGGATCGGTTCAAGCAGCGCCAGGCCGCGCTCATTAAATATCTCATCCGTGACGGCCTGTTCTCCGCCGATCAGGCCCAGCGACAGCAGTTGGCGATCGAGGATCCCTATGCCCTTCGCGCCCGCGCGCTGGACGAAAAGCTGTCGCTGCCCGAACTGGGCCGCGCGCTGTTCCACCTCAACCAGCGGCGTGGGTTCCAGTCCAATCGCAAGGCCGACCGCAAGGCGGGCGACGATGCGGGCAAGATCGCGATCGGCGTCGACCGACTGGTCGAGAAGATGCAGGAACGGGACGCGCGCACGTTGGGCGAATTTCTCCACATGCGGCGGCAGGATGCGGAAAATGCCAATCACATCCCCTCGGTCCGCACCCGGCTGCGCCCCGAAACCGGCGAGGGGGCCAAGGGCGACGGCTATGACTTCTACCCCTCGCGCAAGCTGATCGCCGACGAGTTCGAACAGATTTGGGCGGCGCAGGCCGACTATCACCCCGATGCGCTGACGCCCGAAGTCCATCGGCGGCTGCACGAGATCATCTTCCACCAGCGCCCGCTCAAAGCACCCCCGGTCGGGCAATGCACGCTGGTCCCCGGCGAAACCCGGCTGCCCAAGGCGCATCCGCTGTTCCAGAAACGTCGCCTGCTGGAGGAGATCAACGCGCTCGCCATCGTCCGGGCGGGCGAGGTCGCGCAGCGCCTGACTCCCGAGCAACGCGACACGCTCTACCTCGCGCTCAAGACCCGCGCGAAAATGACCTTTGCGGCCATGCGCAAGCAACTGAAGCTCGACCCCGCCGACCGGTTCAACAAGGAAAGCGAGAACCGCACCGAATTGAAGGGCGACGAGGTCGCAGCCGAAATGGGCGCCAAGACGCGGTTTGGCACGCGCTGGCCGCATCTGTCGGTCGAAGCGCAATGGGGCGTGGTCGAGCGCCTGATGGCGCTGGAGACCGACCGCGACGAAACCGCGTTTCAGGATTGGCTGCGACAGACCCATAATCTGTCGGAGGAGGGGGCCAACGCGGTCCTGGGCGCACGTCTGCCCGATGGCCATGGTCGCTTCGGCCCGACCGCGACGACGACGCTGATCGACTCGCTGCTCCATGACCGGACCGAAGATGGACGGGTGGTGGTCTATAGCGAGGCCGTGCAGCGCTCGGGCCTGGGCCATCACAGCGATTTCCGTCGTGACGATTCCGATGCCGCGACCGATGCGCTTCCCTATTATGGCATCGCGCTGGAACGGCACATCATGCCGGGTACCGCCGAGCCGACGGATCCCGATGAGATGCGGATCGGCCGCCTGACCAATCCCACGGTGCATATCGGCCTCAACCAGTTGCGGCACGTCGTGAACCGCCTGATCCGCGCCTATGGTCCGCCCGCAGAGATCGCGGTCGAACTGGCGCGCGAGCTGAAGCTGAACGACGAAGAGAAAAAGCGGCGCAACCGCGAGAATACCGACAACCGCCTCGCCGCCGAAGGCCGCTCCAGGAAACTATCGGAAATCGGGCAGCGTGACACCGGTGCCAATCGCGCGCTGCTGAAGCTATGGGAAGAGTTGAACCCCGGCAATGTCCTCGACCGGCGCTGCATCTATACCGGCGAGCAGATTTCGATCGACATGCTGTTTTCCGACCGGGTCGAGGTCGACCATATCCTGCCCTTTGCCGAGACGCTGGACGATTCGAACGGCAACAAGCTGCTCTGCCTGCGCGAGGCCAATCGCGAGAAGCGCCGTCGTTCGCCCTATGAAGCCTGGGGTCATACCGATCGCTGGCCGGGCATCGCCGAGCGTGCCTCGCGCCTGCCCAAAGCCAAGCGCTGGCGGTTCGAGCCCGATGCGATGCAGCGCTTTACCCAGGATGGCGGCTTCCTGGCCCGGCATCTGGTCGACACCCAATATCTGGGGCGACTGGCCCGCGAATATCTGACCTGGCTCTATCCGGGCCGCGGCGAGGGAACCGGCCATGTCTGGGTATCGCCAGGCCGGCTGACCGAGATGGTCCGGCGCAAGCTGGGGCTCAACGACCTGCTGCCCGACCACAATTTCGGCGGCGGCGCAGACCAGCCCAAGAACCGCCTCGACCATCGTCATCACGCCATCGACGCCGCGGTGGTCGCCATCGTCGACCGGGGGATGCTGAACGCGATCGCCCGCGCGTCGGGCCAGGACGGTAGCGAGGGACGAGAGCGGATCCATATCCCCGCCCCCTGGGAGAAATTTCGGGACGATCTGCGCGCGGCGGTCAACCGCATCATCGTCTCGCATCGCGCGGATCATGGCACGGTGTCCAAGGCGGGCCTGCGCGCCGGTCGCGATCAGACGGCCGGACGGCTGCACAACGAGACCGCCTATGGCCTGACCGGCGAGACGGACGCCAAGGGCAACAGTATCGTTGTCCGCCGCGTGCCCTTGTCGTCCATCAAGAAACCGGCCGATATCGCGCGGGTCCGCGATCCGATGCTCCGTGACGCCCTGGCCGAATTCACACAGGGGCTGGACGGCAAGGCGTTCGAGGCGCGTATCGCACGCTTCGGCGAGTTGGGCCCCCTTCTCTACCGCGGCATTCACCGGGTACGGGTGACCGAGCCGCTCGCCGTTATCCCGATCCGTGACGGGCAAGGCCGCGCGTATAAGGGATATAAGGGAGGAAGCAATTATCGCTATGATGTCTGGGAGTTGCCCGACGGCAAATGGGTCCCGCAGGTCACCTCGATGTTCGAGGCGCACCAGCCCGGCACAATCGATCGCCCCCATCCCGCCGCGCGAAAGGTCCTGAGCCTTCACCAAAGCGATGTGCTGGCAATCGAGCGGACGCCGAACGAACGGCAGTTGATGGTCGTCACTCAGTTCTGGCAAAATGGTCAGGTCCGACTGATCGCGCATAACGAGGCCGGCAAGCTGGACGATCGTCACAAGAATCCGGACGATCCCTATACCAACTTCTCACCCACCTGTGGTGGCCTGAAGAAACTGCGCGCCCGCCAGGTACGGATCGACCAACTCGGCCGGGTGCTCGACCCCGGCTTCCCGGCGCGCAAATCGGTTCGGCCGACGCGGACCGAAGCGGCCTGACGGAGCGAGCCGCGATGGGGCTGGAACGGATCGTCGATATCGCCACCGACAATCGGCATCTGTCCGCCCATCGCGGCTTCCTGATCGTCTCCGAGGAGCGGGTCGAGGTCGGCCGCGTGCCGCTCGACGATGTCGGGGCGGTCATCGTCCATGCGCACGGCGTCACCTGGTCGACCAATCTGATCGTGGCCCTGGCCGAGCGTGGTGCGGTGATGCTGCTATGCGGGCCCAATCACAGCCCCGCCGCCATCTGCCTGCCGATCGACGGCCATCATGCCCAGAATGGCCGGATGCGGGCGCAGTGGGAGGCCGGGCGGCCGCTCTCCAAGCAGCTCTGGCGCGCCTTGGTCGTCGCCAAGATCCGCTGGCAGGGTGCGGTACTGACCGCCAATGGCCATTCCGCCACCGCCTTCGACCATCTGGCGCGCAAGGTCGGCTCAGGCGACCCCGAGAATATCGAGGCGCAGGCCGCACGCCGATACTGGCCGCTGCTCATGGGCGAGGCGTTCCGGCGCGACCGGGATGCCGATGGCGCCAATGCGCTGCTCAATTACGGTTATGCGGTCCTGCGCGCCGCCTGTGCACGGGCCGTGGTGGCGGCCGGGCTGCATCCCTCGATCGGCGTCCACCATGCCCATCGCGGCAATCCCTTTGCGCTCGCCGATGATGTGATCGAGCCGTTCCGCGCGCTGGTCGATGCCCTGACCCTGAGGCTGATGGCGCAGGGCGTGGAGCGGGTCACGCCCGAGGCCAAGCGTGCCTATGCCGGGCTGATCGCGGTCGACCTGATGCTGGACGACGGGGTCACCACCGTCTGGCTGGCCATCCAGCGCGTCGCCCAGACGCTGGCGCGCAGCTTTCAGTCCGGGCGGGCGAGCGATCTGGTCCTGCCGCTGCCGCCCTCGGCGCTTGAGATCGCCGCGCTGGACGGATTGCTACCGCGATGAGCGCGGGGCCAGCGCAGCTATCGGGATATCGGCTGATGTGGATTTTCGTCATGTTCGACCTGCCCGTCACGAGCAAAGCCGAATCGCGCGCGGCAACCAGGTTCCGGGAGTATCTGCTCGACGAAGGGTTCGAGAAAAGCCAATTCTCAGTCTATGCCCGCTTTTGCAGCGGCAAGGAGCAGATGGAAGCCTATCTCCGCCGGATCGAGGCGAATTTGCCCGACAAGGGCGAAATCCACATATTGAGCTTCACCGACCGCCAATATGAGAATATCATCCGCTTCGCTGGCCAGTCCCGCAGACAGGCTCGGAAAAATCCCGACCAGTTGGCGCTATTCTGATGATTCGCGACGGTTTTGACTATACTGGATGGAGGATTTCGTCGTTGTGGATCAACACGATACCCCTCCATCCAGTATAGCCGCTCAGAGATTGCGGTCTAGCGGCAGCCTGCCGCACCGTCTCGACCAAATCCGACAGAGTATAGCCGCTCAGAGATTGCGGTCTAGCGGCAGCAAGATCGGCGAGCTGACCGGAGCCGCCACGAGTATAGCCGCTCAGAGATTGCGGTCTAGCGGCAGCGCACGCGACGCCTATGACCGCCACGACGGAGTATAGCCGCTCAGAGATTGCGGTCTAGCGGCAGCGCATCTTCGACTATGGCCGGTACCTAACGGAGTATAGCCGCTCAGAGATTGCGGTCTAGCGGCAGCTGGCTGCGCATGGTTCAATCATCGCCAATGAGTATAGCCGCTCAGAGATTGCGGTCTAGCGGCAGCAAGGTTTTGCCGCAGGTGTATGCCAAGGCTAGTATAGCCGCTCAGAGATTGCGGTCTAGCGGCAGCATGAAGATCGTATGGGACGAACCGAAGCGCAGTATAGCCGCTCAGAGATTGCGGTCTAGCGGCAGCTTCGTCGCGCTTGGCGATACCGACGGCCGAAGTATAGCCGCTCAGAGATTGCGGTCTAGCGGCAGCTAAGAAGGACCCGCATCTGGTCCACAAGATAGTATAGCCGCTCAGAGATTGCGGTCTAGCGGCAGCCATGATGGCCTGCCAATGCCGGTGGCTGGGAGTATAGCCGCTCAGAGATTGCGGTCTAGCGGCAGCCAGATGGGCTATGGCGAGCGGACCGGACAGAGTATAGCCGCTCAGAGATTGCGGTCTAGCGGCAGCTGATGGGCATCCATAGCCGAGAGCTGGATCAGTATAGCCGCTCAGAGATTGCGGTCTAGCGGCAGCGGCGGTTCACCATGTCGATTTGATCGGCCATCAGTATAGCCGCTCAGAGATTGCGGTCTAGCGGCAGCTGAGGGTTTCGATCAGACACACGCCGACCTAGTATAGCCGCTCAGAGATTGCGGTCTAGCGGCAGCAATTCGCCGCGGTCGTTCACCGCGTCCTGCAGTATAGCCGCTCAGAGATTGCGGTCTAGCGGCAGCTACTTCCAGCCGCGCCTGCATTGGCAGGCCAGTATAGCCGCTCAGAGATTGCGGTCTAGCGGCAGCATGCTCTTGCGCGGCAACGGCTATGGGCTGAGTATAGCCGCTCAGAGATTGCGGTCTAGCGGCAGCATATCGGCCTGCGCGTCGTCCTGGTGCAGCAGTATAGCCGCTCAGAGATTGCGGTCTAGCGGCAGCGCGCGGCCTGTCCGGCGCGGGGCGGGGTGGAGTATAGCCGCTCAGAGATTGCGGTCTAGCGGCAGCGCCGGGGCTCTTCGCAGCGATCGAAGCCGTAGTATAGCCGCTCAGAGATTGCGGTCTAGCGGCAGCGCAATGAAGATCAGCGCCAGCGCAGGAGCCAGTATAGCCGCTCAGAGATTGCGGTCTAGCGGCAGCGCGTGACGAAGCTCCCCCTCACCCCGGCCGAGTATAGCCGCTCAGAGATTGCGGTCTAGCGGCAGCGAAAACTCGCCCCGCCTTAATCCGGCGGAGAGTATAGCCGCTCAGAGATTGCGGTCTAGCGGCAGCACCGGCGAGAAGCAGGTCCGCGAGATGCGCAGTATAGCCGCTCAGAGATTGCGGTCTAGCGGCAGCACCGTCGAGCTGCCGCTCATTGGCGTCCCAAGTATAGCCGCTCAGAGATTGCGGTCTAGCGGCAGCGAAGAGCGTATCGTTGACGAAACTGTTGACAGTATAGCCGCTCAGAGATTGCGGTCTAGCGGCAGCGATTCTCCGACAGTTAGACGATTATCAGCAAGTATAGCCGCTCAGAGATTGCGGTCTAGCGGCAGCAACCTGTCGGTCCGCCCGCCGCATGAGGCCAGTATAGCCGCTCAGAGATTGCGGTCTAGCGGCAGCATCATCCCCGCGCGCCCATATCTGGGCTTCAGTATAGCCGCTCAGAGATTGCGGTCTAGCGGCAGCCTGGGGTGGGCTCCGGCATCGTCACAGATTTAGTATAGCCGCTCAGAGATTGCGGTCTAGCGGCAGCATTCCCCGCCGTTAATCCTGGCGTCGGCGCAGTATAGCCGCTCAGAGATTGCGGTCTAGCGGCAGCTCGATGAAGCTGATGTCGCCAGATCCGAAAAGTATAGCCGCTCAGAGATTGCGGTCTAGCGGCAGCGGCTGCAGGCAACGCAGCCTTGCCGATGTCAGTATAGCCGCTCAGAGATTGCGGTCTAGCGGCAGCAAGAGGATCATCGCCACGCTGCTGGATATCAGTATAGCCGCTCAGAGATTGCGGTCTAGAGGCTGTTATGAACCTGCGGCGATCGCAGCAGCCTGCTTCATCATGATGCAGGCGAAAGCGACGACGTGAAGTC
>NZ_CAJXWX010000026.1 GCF_913062585.1 uncultured Sphingomonas sp.
CACCTACGCCCGGCAATGGCGGCGGAGACGACAATGCACTAACTAACAAGCCGGACCACTCGGTGGGGGCTGTTCAGTCCCGGGAATGCCCGCCTTCTCACAACGCGTTCCTGCGCCCTGTCCGGGAAACGTCCATGCTGATCCGGCCTGATGAATCGCGAAAAATGCGATCTACCGGCGCCAGGTTGAGGTAAATTGGATTTCACTCCGTCTTCCCGATGAAGGCCCGCAAGGACTTTGCGAGCCACAGTGTCACACGGGTGAGGGACGGCTTCGTCATGCATCGACTGGCCTATGTTGGAATAACGTTACTGATCTGCACGGCGGTACCGTTGCTGATTCTGATAAGCGGGCCGGTCTCTTCGCAGACGATCGATGAAAATGGCGCGTCGGGTGTGTGCCTCCGCCTTGGCGGGGTGGGCATCATCGTCAACGGCGCCGCATATTGCCGCCTTCGCGATGGGCGTGCCGTCGACAAGCGACTGCTCGTTCTTGGGCGGCGGCGACGCGCCGTCATGCCCAACCCCGCCAGCGCCTATTGCGAGCGATCGGGCGGCAGGCTGGACGTGGTGGACGAGCCGGGCGGACAGACGGGCTATTGCCATCTGCCGAACGGAGCCGTTATCGAAGAATGGGCACTATATCGTGGCCGCTGAAGTGCATAGCGCGAAACCTCGGTCGACATCGATGTCCCGCGCGATGTTCCCGGCCGATCGCACGACATCGTCAAGGAGTGCGCCGTATCGGCAAGCGGCGGGCACACATTCATTTCTTCACGATCAGCCAGTAAGAGGCACCGCACGATCCCCTCACGCCATCTCGGTGCCCATGTCATCAAACGGATTAGAAGCGGTCTACTTGGCGAATCGGGACAAAATGGTCCGTTTCCTTGCCGCGCGCGGGGCTGGCGATGCCGCCGAAGATCTGGCGAATGATCTTTGGCTGAAGATTTCGACGCTTTCGACCGGCCCGATCGCCAATCCGCTATCCTATCTGTATCGGGCCGCCAACTCGCTGATGATCGATCGGTATCGGGCGCGGCGGCAGTCGGATCGCAGGGAGCAGGACTGGTTCGATCTCAGAGGCGACGGCGAAGCCTCGGACGAGCCGGCAGGCGAAAGGGTGATCGGTGCGCAGCAGGAGATTGCAAAGGTGGCAGCCGTGCTGACGACACTGGGCACCCGTCGGGAAACGGTCTTTCGGCGAGCAAGGATCGACGGCGTCTCGCAGCGACAGATCGCCGAGGAATTGGGCGTCAGCTTGAGCACGGTGGAAGCGGACCTGCGGATCGCCACCCGCGCATTGATCGAACTGAAGGAAGACCTGCGATGAGCATGACGAACGCCGTCGCGACCGAGGACAAGGCATGATGACCGGCAGGAAGGTCGACGAAACCGCATTGGAATGGGCCATCCGCTCGGCCGACCCGTCGTTCGACGACTGGGATGGACTGACCCAATGGCTTGAGGCTGATCCGCTGAACCATGATCGCTATGACGAGGCGACAGCGGCTATGACGCAGGCGACCGACCGCGTCGCTGCCACGCCGGTTCAGGCCGTGCCGGTGGCCGCGAACGACGCTGGGCCGATGCGACGCGATTATTGGCGCTGGGGCGGCGGAGCCGTCGCCGCCATGCTGGCCATGGTCGTCGGGGTGTCGGTCTGGCACGACCGATCGCAGCCCTATGCGGTGGAAACCTCGCCCGGCGAACAGCGGTCGGTTGCCCTTGCCGATGGCAGCCAGATCATCCTGGGCGGCGGTTCGCGCGTGACGCTGGATCGGGCGGATGCGCGCGTGGCGGTCGTGGATCATGGCGAAATGCTGTTCCGGATCAGGCATGATGCGGCGCATCCGTTTCGGGTGACCGCCGGCGACACGAAGATGGTCGACCTGGGGACCGTCTTCGACGTGACGCACGATCCCCAGCGGACGCGCGTCGCCGTGGCAGAGGGGGCGGTGATGGTCGATCCGCAAGGCGCGCGTCTTCGCCTCGATCCGGGCCAGGCGATAGTGGCGGCCGATGGCGAGTTGCGTCGGGAGCGCGCGGAGGATGTCGGCGGCTGGCGCGAAGGTCGCGTGACCTTCGATCATGCCCCGCTGTCCGACGTCGCGCGGGACCTCAGCCGCCAGCTTGGCCACAATATCCGCGTCGACGCGGCCATCGCGGATCGGCCGTTCAGCGGGACGGTCGATATCCGCTCGTTGCATGACGATCCGGCGCTGCTCGGTCGGCTGCTGGCGGTCGATGTCCGGCGGGACGGGAAGGTGTGGGTGCTGGGCGACGATCGTTGAACCCGGGCGCCCGTTCGGCCGCCCTCGGGCTGATGCTCGCCATGATCGCGCCGTCGCCTGCCGCCGCGCAGACGCTGGCGATCGATCTGCCTGCAGGGAGCGTCAGCGCGCAGGTGCTGGCGCTCGGGCGGCTTGCCGGCGTCAGCGTCGTCGTCACCGATCCCCGCTTGTGGTCGAAGCCCGTACCGGCCTTGCGCGGCCGAATGAGCGCGCTCGCCGCGCTCCGTCTGATCGCCGCGCGATCCGGGGGCGAGGTCGAGCCGATCGATGCGGCACTGTTCCGCCTCGTGCCGAAACGGACGGCGGTGCCTCGCGCCCACCCGGCCAAGCCCCAGCTACCCGCACCGGCTGTCCCACCGCCCGAGCCTCCCGCACCCGACATCATCGTGGTGGGCAGCAAACGCGATCTACCGCTCGGTCGCGTCGCGGGTCAGGTCATGCGGGTTTCCGGGCAGGATCTGGAGTTAGGCGGTGCCGGGGGGACCGAACGACTGACGTCGCGACTGTCCACCGTCGCGTCCACCTATCTCGGTGCCGGGCGCAACAAGCTGTTCATACGCGGCATCGCGGATTCCAGCTTCACCGGCCCTACCCAGGCGACGGTCGGCCAGTATTTCGGCGATCTGCGCCTCGGCTATAACGCGCCCGACCCCGATCTGCGCTTGGCCGATCTGATGGCGGTCGAGGTGCTGGCGGGGCCGCAGGGCACGTTATACGGTGCCGGCTCGCTTGGCGGCCTGATCCGGCTGGTCCCCAATCCGGTCGAGCTTGACCACTCCAGCGGATCGGTCGCCATCGGCGCGTCCGCCACCCAGCATGGTGCGCCTGGGTATGATGCACAGGGCGTCCTGAACGTGCCCATCGTGACGGATCGGCTCGGCCTCAGGCTGGTCGCCACGGCGGTCGAGGAGGGCGGCTATATCGACAAGCCGCTGCTCGGACGCCGCAACGTCAACACCACGCGTATCGAGGGCGGCCGCGGCACCGTGCATCTCAAGATCGCCGACGACTGGAGTGCCGAGTTGATCGGGATCGGCCAGCGCATTCGCGGTGACGACAGCCAATATGCGGATCGGGACGCCCGCCCCCTCACACGCAACGCCAGGGTCGTCGAAGGGTTCGGCGCCGATTTCGGTCAGGGGCAGTTCGTACTGAGCGGCAAAGTCGGCAAGGTCCGGCTCCGTTCCTCGACCGGTGTCACGGCGCATGACCTCACCGAACGCTATGACGCGACGATGGTCGGTGACGATCCGACGCTCTTCACGCAGGCGAACCGCACGCGGATGATCGCCAACGAAACGCGCGGGTGGGTCACCAATGCCGATGGATCGGGATGGCTGCTGGGCCTGAGTTTCACCGACAATCGCACGCGGTTGTCGCGGGCCTTCGTGACGCCTGGCGAACGCCAGCAACTCCCCGGGGTGTCGAACGCGGTGCAGGAAATCACAGCTTACGGCGAGGCGAGCATCCGGCCGGTTCGGACCGTTCTGTTGACAGGCGGCTTGCGTGTCAGCCGTTCCGTGCTGACGGGGGCGGCAGAGGACGGCCTTGTGCAGAATACGCCGGAGGCGATCGCGACGCTGGCCTCGCGCCGGGAAGTTTCCGTGCTGCCGTCCGCATCCGCCTTGATCGATGCCGGGCCGAATGCCGCGATGTACCTGCGCTATCAGCAAGGCTTCCGCCCCGGCGGGCTGACGATCTACGACGGTGACGTTCAGCGATTCAATAACGACCATGTCGCAACCATCGAGGCGGGCTATCGTTTCGGCCGTGCGACGCGAGACCCGTTCGCCTTTTCTCTCACCGTGGCCCATACCGACTGGCACGATATCCAGGCCGATTTCCTGGATGGCGGCGGCTTTCCATCGACCGCCAATGTCGGCGATGGCGACATCTGGACGGTCGAGACGACCGCCTCGGCGCGATTGGCCAAAGGATTGCGGATCGACGCCGCAGTCTCCCTGAACAACAGCAGCATCAACGAACGCGCACCGAACGACTTGCCGGTCGTCAGGGCGTCGAGCGGCCCCGACGACGTCGCAGCCCGACTGGGTCCGATCCCCAACATTGCCGACGTCACGGCGCGCGTGGGAATGACCTACGACGCCGCACTGTCCGATCATGCGCGGCTGAAGGTCGATGGCTGGGCACGGTATGTGGGCATGTCGCGGCTCGGCCTCGGCCCCGAACTCGGGGAAGAACAGGGCAACTTCGTCGACAGCGGCATCACCGCTCGCTTGGGGTTGGATCGCTTCGGGATCACCGCTGGCGTCACGAATCTGACCGATGCACGCGGCAACCGCTTCGCGTTGGGAACGCCCTTCTTCACCGGCAAGGGACAGATCACTCCGCTTCGCCCGCGCACCTTCCGCATCGGATTCGACACCGCTTTTTGATCGGCATCTTCACGGTATCTGCCGCTTCGCTCCGTCCTCTTCATGCCTGGCATAGAATGGCGACCATCGAAAACCGGCGATCGAGCCATTCAGTCATCGGCAATATGGAGTGAGGAATATGTCGTTCACGGGCTCCGAAGCCCGAAGCAATGGATAGTCCAGCTCCGCTCGGAGGGAATAGAATATGAAGTTTCAAGCATTTATGATGGTGAGCCTGCTATCGGCAGGCGCTGCGACATTCGCACTGCCCGCCCATGCCCAGCCGAAAGATAACGAAATCGCAAATCCCGCGTCGGAATATTGCGCCTCGATCGGCGGAAAATCCTTCTCTCGCCGGACACCGTCGGGCGAGGTCGGCTATTGCCGGCTTCCGAACGGCAAGGTCGTGGAGGAGTGGAAACTGTTCCGCGAGAGCCAGAAGCGTCCGCCGGTGCCGAAGCGCCGCGATGATATGACCATGGCCAACCCGGCTGCGGTCCATTGCAGCAGGGTCGGCGGCACCAATCTGAACCGCCGGACCCCGCAGGGCGACGTCGCGCTTTGCCGGTTGCGCAACGGCAAGACGGTCGATGCCTGGGCGCTCTACCGCCGCGACGACGGCAAGCGGCCTACCCCGACAAAGCCCGGTATGACCGGTCTCGCCAATCCGGCGTCCGGTTACTGCTTGAAGCTGAAAGGACGTCTCGAAATGCGCGAGGGGCCGGGCGGAACGACAGGGTTCTGCCATCTGCCGAACGGACGCGTCGTAGAGGAATGGCGCCTCTATCGCGAGCAGTCGACCGGTCGCCCCCGCTGATCGCGGATGAATGTGGGCCGCGTGCACAGGCGCGCGGCCCATTGGCAAGCAAGTCATTCGGGCGCAAACGCCGGAGATCGATAGTAGATTGCTGGAATCAAACTGACTTCCCGAAATTTGAAAAAAAGTTTCATTGACCCCAAGGCACTTCGAAAATGGTGCCGTCTTGCAGATGTAGGGGGACGCAGACTGGTGCGGCTCGCTCGAACCAAGATCCATTTTCGAAGGACTAGATTCCATGACCCTGGTTAGCTCGTTCGCGCCCGCTCATCGCGGTGCGTGCCGGTATTCGACTGTGATGATCGCTGGCATGATTGCAGCCGTCGCCGGAACGGCGCCCGCGTCCGCGCAGAAGGCCGAACCCGGCCCCTATGTCGTTGCTCGTGCCGGCGCGCAGGTCGATTCCGACGTCAAGCCCAGCCAGGTTCTGAAGAAGGGTCAGACGGTGTCCAAGACGGCGCCTACGCTGCCCAAGTCCATCGACAACAAGTCCGGCTTCACCGGTGAATTGGGCATGGGTTATGACTTCGGGGGATTCCGCCTGGAAGGCACCGCTGGTTACGACACCGCCAACATCGATGCCAAGGCGTTGAGCGACAAGAATTATATCGGGTCCGGCCAGCTCAAGTCCTTCGATCTGGGCGTGTCCGCCTATGTCGATCTGATCCAGGACGGGCCGTTCAAGCCATTCGTCGGCGGCGGTATCGGTGCGTCGCGCGTCAATTACTCGGTGGATCGTTACGCGCGGAGCGCGAACCCGGGCACGCTGAAACCCTCTGCGGGGATGGAAGGCAAGGATTGGGGCTTCCGCTGGCATCTCGATGCGGGCGCGAGCTATGATGTGGCGCCCAAGACGTCGATCGAACTGCTCGGGCGATATTCTCAGACGTCCGGGATCCAGATGAAGGGCGTGACGATCGATCAGGATATCAGCAGAACGACCCCGAACTACAAGCTGAAGAGCTCTTCGACCTCGATCATGGTCGGCCTTCGTCAGAAATTCTGACCTGAGGTTGATCCGACGAGAAGGCGCCGTCCCTGCATCGGCCGGGACGGCGCCTCTGCGCGGCTATTTTTCAACGGGATGGGCGCGGACCGCTGGATCATGAACATCGGAAGGGATCAGGACGCGGCATTCAGGCTATTCCGATGAGGCAACATGAACCGTCCTCTATGAAGACATATGAAACCCGCCAGCCGATCCATGCGGGGGTCAGTAAGGGGATGGTCAAAATCGTCCGCGAAGCGATGCGACCGTCCCGCCTCGCGTTTTCGGACGGTCTCGTTTTCCCGAAACATTGTGGCGGACATAGAGAAACAGGACTGCGGCGGCTTCCTGACAAAGGCCGTTATGGGATGACGTTCCAGTCTGCTGAACGGCTCTTATAGGTCCGGATCGTATCGAAGGCCGTGCCTCGGAGCGGACCCAATCCACACCGTTCAGAGCCAGCAGGGGCGTTTCCTGAAGCCGCCGCTCGTTCGTCTAAGGAATTCTTGCCTTCGCCTTTTGGCCACGCCGCCGGCTGTCCACTCCTGGCCATGCTATGAGTCCAAGGATCGACCCTTTGCGGCAAAACAAATGTCATACATAATGCCGGTATAAATGGTGACGAGATGCTGCGGCCAGATTCGTCAATCAGGGGGAGAGTCTGGATGAACGAAGCACCGCGCTCCCTGAGTGTGATCATCCTCATTGCGTCGAGCTTGGCGCTGGCAGGGGCCGCACCGGTGGGTGATCCGATAACGGCTGCCGTCGCCCAAGCGGTACACAGCGATCCTGTCTCGGCAGTTTCGATCCTGAGAAACATCAAACTCCCTGACGACACCTCAACCTTCCCAGGGCTATCGCGCAATGCGGATAGCGCCGCAGCGCAGATGATCTGGCATTCTTCCAACCCGGCTATCATCTCCGACACCGATCAAGGCCGGGGTCCTAACGCGATACGCCAAGGGTTTGACAGGCGCGGCGTGGGTGATCGGCGCATAGGCCTGACCGCTGCGGTCGCCGCCACGCCCGCCGCCTATATGTTCGTCTATTTCACTGGCAACACGATCGACGGGGAGAAACTGCGCTTTGCCGTATCCGACGGTAACAATGCCCTGCAATGGAAGACGTTGAACGGCGCGCAGCCGGTCCTTGAGTCTCGAGAGGGTACCCGGGGGCTTCGCGATCCCTTCATCATGCGCTCCGCAGAGGGGGATCGTTTTTTCCTCCTCGCCACAGACCTGTCGACGGGACGCACCGGCTGGGACGGCTCGACCAGTCACGGGAGCCGGTATCTTGAAATCTGGGAGTCGACGGACCTGATCCACTGGGGCAAGCAGCGACACGTCCTCGTCAATCTACCCAATGCCGGCATGACCTGGGCGCCGGAGGCGACCTTTGATCCCTCGATCGGTGCCTATGTCGTCTATTGGACATCCACCTTGTACAAGGATGCCGCGCACAAGATCGAGGATGGCGACGGACCGCAGATTCTGCGCGCCACCACGCGCGACTTTCGGAGTTTTTCCGATCCGGTGCCCTGGTTCAAGGCCGCCGATGTCCCCGGCGCCGTCAAGGCCAAAGGCATGATTGATGCCACGGTCATGAAGGACGGTGACCGATATTATCGGTTTACCAAAGTCAGCGACGCCGAAGGCTGTCCGTCCAGCGACATTCTGGCGCAGGTGTCGCCTGTGCTGCGCGCCAATGGCGCATCCGGCGCCTGGAAGATCATCGATCGCTGCATCGGTCGCCGCAGCGGCACGCCGGAGGTGGAGGGCCCCACCGCATTCCGTGCCAATCCCGGCGATACCAGCGGTTTCCGCTATTTCCTGTGGGTCGATAATTATGGCGGCGTCGGCTATATTCCACTCGCCACCCATTCGCTGCGGGGGAAGATCCACTGGACCTATCCCAGCCAGTTCAACCTGCCCAAATCACCGCGACATGGCACGGTCCTGGCCATCACGGCGGCCGAGCGCGACGCGTTGGAAGCGCATTGGAACCGTGCCGATGCCGACGCAGCGACCATTACCGATGGATGGGTCGTCGCCCCGGTCCTGGCATCGGGTACACGCCTGCCGGTCCCACCGGGTCACAACGCCACATGGCGCGCCGATGGTCGCGCCGTGTCCGATGCTATCCTCACCTCCACCTCTCCGGAGGACCGGATCATACGCCTGGAAGGCACGCTTACGCGCGCAAACGGCACAACATTTACAAAACAGTTCACCGTCCGGCTGCTAGGTATATCCGCGCGCCAACTCGAAGCCTACGCACGGGTGCCGACGACGACACAGGAGGTGAACCAGCCGACCGTCGCACGAAGCGTCCATTTGGGGCTGACGGACGCGCACGGCCGGATGACTGCGCTCAACGACGATTACGGCATCGCGTTCGCACGGGGCGACTATGTCGGGACGGATCGTGTCGCGCTTCGGGGCGTCGCGGACCCGTCCCCATTTTACTTTACCGATGGCGGGCTCGGCATCATCGCGGCACGCGTGGACATGGACGGTAATCCGGCTGGGGCCCCTTCCGCCGCAGTCGTGTTCCGTCTCGATCCGCAGTCCGCAGATTTTACCGAACTCGGCACGCTGGATCTGGGTAACGCAGCCGAGGGCATGACCAAGCCACGGGCCGTCTGGGATAGCTTCAGCCATCGCTATATCGTGTCATGGGTCGACCATTCCGGCCGGCCGCGCTGGACGACCGTGGCCGATCTCGCGCGCCAGGAGTGGCGAGAGACGCCCTTTTATCCCGAAACGGCGGGACAAAGGCCAAGGATCGCCTCCATCGGCAATGTCGGACATGTCCGCGCGGGTGACGTGACGACGACGGTGAACGACACGCTGCCGATCGACGGTGCTACCGCGGCGGTCCTGACCGCGCGCTACAGTCCGATCGTCAACACCACGGCAACCATCGCCCCCCAAAACATCGGCGTGGGGCATATCCGTGCCCTTGATGCCGCGCGCGTGACGTTGGGATATTCGGATGGCTCCACCGCCACACGAGCCGTTGATTGGGACGCTGGCGATCTCGCACGACTGACCCGACCCGGCCGCTATCTGGTCCACGGCACTGTGCGCCAGCGACGCTATCCGGCCATCTTTGCGTATAACAGGGCGGATCCCGACATTTATCGGTGGGAGCATGAAGGCAAGGTCCGCTATCTGTTCGTGGCCACCGATGACACGAACAACGACAATGTCGGTTCGATACATCTGCCGCTTCGCATTGCGGACAATATCGCAGATCTTGCCGACGACCGGGGCGGCCGCGCGCGTGAGGTGGAGTTGCTCAATCGCCGGACACGCCACGATCGAACGGCCGAGGGTCGTGTGATCGCAGGCTGTTACTGGGCCCCGGAAATCCACGAAATCGGCGGGAAGCTGTCGATCCTCTTCGCGCCTTGCTTCAATGCAAAGGACGATCAATCGAGCGAGGGGGGAACATGGTCGACCGTCCAGTCGCACATCATCCAGCTGCGCGACGGCGGCGATCCGGCCAATCCGGCCGACTGGTCCAAACCAGCTGCCGTCCTGAAAGCCGACGGCACGGCGCTCGGCCGGGCGGAAATGCCCGCCAACATCAGTCTCGACATGAGCTATTTCGAGGTGGCTGGTCAGGGCTATTATGCCTGGTCACAACGCTATCTCCCGACATCCGGCCCCCTGGGCGACCCGCTGACATGGATCGCCAAGGTCGACCCCACCAAGCCAACACGGCTTGCCAGCGCGCCATCCCCGATTATCGCCCCGCAAACCTCGGTCGAAGAGAACCTGGCCGAGGGGGCGTTTGCCCTTGTCCATGGCGGCCGGGTAACGCTCGTCTATTCCAGTTCCGGCGTCAGTCCAACCTACGTCGTCAACGGCATCTCCGCGCCGCTGGATGCTGATCTCACCCGGATCGATTCATGGCGCAAATGGTCTGCCCCGCTGCAGAAAAGCATGCCCATGCCCGTTGGCGATGAAGATTATCGTCGTTACGAACAGGGGCCAGGACATGGTGCCTTTACGAGCGATGAAGACGGTAACACGCTCTATGTCTATCATAGTTGGGGCAACGACGTTGGCGGCGATGGACGGGACACGCGGGTACGCCGCATTCACTGGGCCGCCGATGGACGCCCCTTGCTCGAAATGAAACCAGATCAGGAAGTCGCACCGACCAACCGTCGGGTCACCATAGCAGTGACCGTTCATTAGTCCCCGCTATACCTGGTCTCAGGTAAGGTTTCCCCGGGTTTGAAGACCCACTTCCGATCGTTCCTCCGCCATTCAGCGACAATCAAGATCGGACGATGGTTCAACTGGCTCGATGCGCGGGCAACGCTCGCCCACTGGACGGCCTCAGGCTGCGGATTGAGTCATCCATTCGAGATAGTGCGCGATCTCGTCCGCCGCGACTGAGCGCGGCGGACCAGCGCGCCTGCCCCTCGCCGACATATGCCACCACCCCGATCCGGGGTTGCTTGCGACGGAGTTCTCGACGGTGGCTCGATCGCGAAGACAATGAAGACAGAAAGCGCTTGCGTTGCGGTCCCCCCACACGGTGGATGAGAACAGAAGCGTCATTGCCGCGCCAACATCCGCCTTATCAACATGGGCATCCTTGGCGTCTATTGCCCTTTTCCCCGAACCCGCCGCGTAAGGAGCAGGAGCAAGCCGGCCCCCACCACATTCAGACAGGCGAGCGGAAGAAGCGCCAGCGAATAGCTCCCGGTGTGCTCCAGCACGAAGCCATAAATGTTGACCGTCAGCCCCCCGCCGATGAGGTTGGAGGTGGCACCGATCATCGCCAGGCCTGCCGCCACCGTCCGAGGGGAAAGCATCTCATATGACAGCGCCCAAAAAGGCCCCTTGGCGGAATAAGCACCGACCAGGATGGCGCTCAGCAGGATGAGCGTCGGCCAGAGCGCGGGCGTGGCGAAGGTCAGAACGATGCTCGCCGCGATCAGAAGCAGCGGGCCGGCCGAATGCCACCGGCGCTCACCGGTCTTGTCGGAGCTGCGGCCCCACCAGACCATCAGGACCGATGCCACGCCGAACGGCAGCGCGCTGAGCACGCCGGTCTGGAAATTGGTGAGGCCGCCAAAGGCCTTGATCAGTTGCGGCTGCCAGACGCTGAGCGTGGTGCTGGTCGCGGAGGGGCCGGAATAGATCAAGGCCATCGCCCAGATCGTCGGATTGCGCGCCAGCTGCCAGAATGACGTGTGTTCGACCATACGCTTGCCAGCATTCTCGGTCGCCAGGCGCTGTGCGAGCCAGTGCCGTTGTTCGTCGCTCAGCCACCGCGCATGCTCGGGCCGATCGGACAGGACGAAAAGGCAAGCAATCCCCAGAAGCGTTGCCGGAATACCTTCCAGGATGAAGATCCAGTGCCAGCCGCGCAGGCCGAGGAAGCCGTCCATCGACAGCAGGGCACCCGAGATCGGCGCGCCGATGAAATTGGCCGCCGGAATGGAGACCATGAAGATCGCCACCAGGCGCGCGCGATAGGCGGCCGGAAGCCAATAGCTCAGATAGAGCAGGACGCCGGGAAAGAACCCCGCCTCGGCCGCGCCGAGCAGGAAGCGCATGATATAGAGCGACGTCTCGCCGACCACCATGGACGTGGCCGCCGACAGCAGCCCCCAGGTGATCATGATGCGCGCGATCCACAGCCGCGCGCCGAAACGCTCCATGGCGATGTTGCTGGGCACTTCGGCCAGGAAATAGGACACGAAGAACAGGCTGCTGGCAAACCCGAACGCGGCCTTGGACAGGCCGAGATCCTCGTTCATCTGCAGCGACGCCATGCCGATATTGCCGCGATCGATGATCGCGAACAGGTAACAGATCATCAGGAACGGCACGATGCGCCATGTCACCCGGCGCATCGTGCTCTTTTCCATCGGGGTGACGTCGCCGACAGTCATCTTGCTCTCCAGGATTTATGTCCGTCCGGATCGTGCCGGATCTTTTGTCAGGCGGCCTTATGGAAGCCGGGATTGGCCAATGTCGTGGCATCTGGAATGCGCCCTGCCAAGGCGTCGAGGGCCTGGCGCATCGCGGTCGTTCCGACCCGATCCTTCGCTTCCTGGGTGTTCGCGCCGACATGCGGCGTTGCGATCAGGTTCGGCGCCGCGAAGAGCGGATTATCTCGACCGGGCGGTTCGGTGGAAAAGGTGTCGATCCCGGCACCGGCGAGCCTGCCTTCACGCAGCGTGACGGCCAGCGCCGCCTCGTCGATCAGGCCGCCGCGTGCCGTGTTGATGAGGATGGCGCCCGGCCGCATCTTCGCCAGTTCGGCGGTCCCGATCAGGTTGCGTGTTTCCGAGGTCAGCGGGCAATGCAGGCTGATGACGTCGCTATCGGCCAGCAGCGTCGAGAGATCGGCTACCCGCGATGCACCGGCCACGGCCAGATCGGACGGGGCATAGGGGTCGAACACGCCGATCCGCATGCCGAGCGCCCCGGCCATGCCGGCGAGCAGGCGGGCGATCGTCCCGAATCCGACAAGGCCCAGCGACCGGCCGGCCAGTTCGATTCCCGATATGCTGGCCTTATCCCAATGCCCCTCATGCATCCGGCGATCGAGAAAGGATAGGCCGCGCGCCGCAGCGAACATCAGTGCAAAGGCATGTTCGGCCACCGACTGCGCGTTCGCGCCGGCCGTATAGGAAACCGGGACGCCACAGGCCGATGCGGCCGCGACATCGATCGAGTCGACGCCCACACCATGTTTGGCGATCAGGCGAAGTGCCGGCGCGCCGGCCCGAATGGCCGCCTCGGTGATGGCACCCTGTCGAATGATGACCGCGCCGGGCTGCTCACGCTGCATGACGGCCGCCAGATCCGACTCGTCGGGATAAGGCGGCAGGGTGATCAGCCGGGCGCTTTCGACCTCGGCCATCTCGGTGGCCGCGACGGAAAGGCCGGAGCCGATGAAGAGGATCGTACGGCCGTCATGCATCGTGGATCTCGCATCCGGACGCGACGAGCGCCTGTTCGACCCAGCGACGGTCATTCTGGCCCAGGGCGATCCGCTCGAGCTGCGCCGTCTCGGCCGCGTGCTTCTTGGACGCGGCAGCATGAACCGCCTCGACATCGTCGAACGGCACGACGATCAGGCCATCCTCATCCCCCAGCACCAAGTCGCCCGGCATGACGACCATGCCGGCAATGGCGATCGGGAAGTTCACTTCGCCCGGACCGTCCTTGTACGGCCCGCGATGCGAGACGCCCAGGGCGTAGATCGGAAAATCGCCCTCTCGGATGGCGACCACGTCGCGGATCGCCCCGTTGATGACGATGCCCGCCAGGCCGCGTTGCGCCGCATGTGCCACCATCAACTCGCCGATGATGGCATTGGTCAGGTCGCCGCCCGCATCGACGACGACGACGTCGCCGGGCTGGGCACGATCCAGGGCGGCATGGACCATGAGGTTGTCGCCCGGCCGCGCCTTCACCGTGACGGCGGGGCCGGCAAGAACGCCGCCCTTGTGAAACGGTCGCAGCGCCGCGCCGCCTGCGGCCATGCGGCCCATCGAGTCGCTGACATTCGCAACCGGCAGGGCGCGAAACTTCTCGATGACGTCCTTTGCCACTACGCGCTGTCGCACGGCGATTCTGTTGCCGACGGCCATGACACCCCTCTCCGATCATACGCTTCGCAATTGGCCCGCTTCTGGACGGAATGGCGTTTTGGAAAAACGTTCACCCGAGGCGGATATCGTGATTTGCGTTGTATGATGGCCATCATATTCCGTCAAGCGCAACGCTGTTCCGTTTTTTCTTGCAGATCGTTCGAATCCTGCATACATCGTCGGCAACGGCAAAAATGGCCAGCGCGCCTGAAACAGGCGCAATAACAAGGAGGGGACGCGTGAAAACAGCACCGCTGACCGTGCGGATTCGAGCCGTCAGGCTCTTTTTGATCGGCACAAGCCTGGCATCGATGACGGCTGGCGCCCTGGCGCAGCAGGCTCCGGTCCCGCCCCCGGGGGCGACACAACCCGACGCGCAGGTCGTGGCCGATCCCGCCGCAACCACCGCCTCATCGACCGAGCAGGCGACCGCCGATGCCGCCTCGCCGGTCAGCGACGCCGAGGTCATCGTCACGGGCTCCCGGATCGGGCGGACCGGCTTCACGGCACCGACGCCCGTCACGGCCCTGAGCGAGCAGCAACTGGTCCAGGCATCGCCATCGACGGTGGCCGAGTCGCTCCGCACCCTCCCCGCCCTCGTCAACACATCGGGACCGCAGCGCAATTCGGGCACGGTCAATGGCGGGCAGAGCTTCCTCGACCTCCGCTCGCTCGGCCCGACCCGGACGCTGACATTGGTCGACGGACGGCGGTTCGTCACCAGTGCGCTGACCGGCAGCGTCGACGTCAACCTGATCCCCGCCGCGCTGATCCAGCGGGTCGAGGTGGTGACCGGTGGCGCGTCCGCCGCCTATGGATCGGACGCGGTCGCCGGTGTCGTCAACTTCATCCTCGACACCAGCTATTCGGGCGCGAAGCTGGACGGCTATTATGGCTTCTCGCAGCGGGGCGATAATCGCGAAGTCAAATTGCAGGGCGCCCTCGGCACCGACTTTGCGGGCGGGCGCGGCCATGTCGTGGTCGCTGGCGAATATTTCGACAATGACGGTGCGCTGCCCGGCAAGCGCGGCTGGTCTAGCCGGGGCAGCAACCTCATCGTCGGCCCGGCGGGCGGGCCCAGGCAGATCTCCCGGAGCAACGTGCTCACGGTCGGGACGGTCGGCGGCATGTTCCTGACCGGCACGGGCGGGACCGCTGCCGCGAACGCGCAGTTTGCCGGCACCCAGTTCCTGCCCGACGGGTCCACCGCACCGTACAGCTTCGGCTCCTATCGCTCGGGCGGCCAGCAGATCGGCGGAGATGGGATCAACACCGAACTGATCCAGCAGCTCGTCCGTCCGCTCCAGCGGCAGAATGTCTTCGGCCGCGTCGAATATGAGATCGCGGACAGCACCAAGATCTTCGTCGAGGGGCTCTACGGTCGTAGCACCACAGATTACATCAACGCCTATAACCGGCACCAGTTCGGCAACCCGCTGACCATCCGTGCGGACAATGCCTTTCTTCCTGCGGCGATTCGGGCCCAGGCGGCGCTTACCGGCGTGACCGGTTTCACCTTCCTGCGCCACTCGAACGAGCGCGGCTTCGTCCATACCGAGAACGACGCCCGCACCCAGCGCTACGTCGTTGGGGCGAAGGGCGTCCTGAGCAGCTGGAAATGGGACGCCTATTATCAATATGGCTATTCCAAGCAGCAGACGGACATTCTGAATGTCGAGAACGTCCCACGCTTCACCGCCGCGATCGACGCGGTGGTCAGCCCGACCACGGGTCAGATCGTGTGCCGTTCCACGCTGACCAACCCCGGCAATGGCTGCGTACCCTTCAATCCGTTCGGCGCGAACCGCGCGTCCGAAGCCGCCCTGGATTATGTACTGGGCACCAGCAGTTCGACCTCCCGCCTGCGCCAGCATGTCGTCGCCGGCAATCTTTCGGGCAAGCTCCTCGATGGCTGGGCGGGGCCCATCTCGCTCGCGGTTGGCGGCGAATGGCGCCGCGAACGCGCAGAGGTGACGGCGGATCCGTTCTCGGTCGCCGGGGCGTATCTGTTCGGCAATCCGCAACCCTGGTCGGGCGGTTACACCGTCAAGGAAGCCTATGTCGAAACGGTCGTGCCGCTCCTCGCCAATTCGCCGCTGGGCAAGGACCTCGAGCTGAACGCCGCGGGCCGCGTCACCGACTATAGCACCAGCGGGTCGATCTGGTCCTGGAAGGCGGGGCTGAGCTACACCCCGTTCGACGGGCTGCGGCTGCGCGGAACCCGTTCACGCGATATCCGCGCACCCAATGTCTCCGAACTGTTCAATGCCGGACGCATGCAGACCGCATCGCCGACCGATCCCTTCCGCGGCGGTGCGATCGCACAGGGCATTCCTATCACCCTGGGCGGCAATCCCAATCTGAAGCCGGAGACGGCCCAGACGCTGACGGTCGGTATCGTCGTCGAACCGACGCAAATCCCCCGCCTCTCCTTCTCGGTCGACTATTACAATATCCGGATCAAGGACGCGATCCAGACCGTCACGCCGCAGCAGTTGCTGGACCAGTGTTTCGCCGGCAACCAGCTCGCCTGCACCCAGACGATCCGCGATGCCAATGGCGTGCTGACGCGCGTGCTCGGCATCCCGATCAACCTGGCGCTCCAACAGGCGCGCGGTGTCGATATGGAGCTGGCCTATCGGTTCGATCTGGGCTCGCTGATTGGCGACAATTCGCGCCTGTCACTGCGCGGTCTGGTCGCCTATCTCGACAAGCTGGAAAGCACCGTGCCGGGCTCGGCACCAATTAATCGCGCGGGTGAGGTCGGGCTCAGCCCAACCCCGCATTGGGCCGGCAACGCCTCGGCCAATCTGTCGAGCGACTTCTTCTCCTTCTTCCTCCAAGGCCGCCTGATCGGCGGCGGCAAGTACGACGTCACCAAGACCGCGGCGGATCTCGATCTGCAGAACATCAAGCCGCAATTCTACCTGGATGGCCAGATCAGCATGAAGCTGCCGCCTGCGAACGGGAAGCTCGAACTCTACGTCGATGTCCGTAACATCCTGGATCATGATCCGCCCTTCGCGCCGGGCGCCGGCAATATCGCCATCGCGACCAATGCCGCGCTTTATGATCTGGTGGGTCGCAATTTCCGCTTTGGTTTGAGGGTAAGGCTGTGAAGAAGATCGCTATCACCATCGCATGTGCCGTCGCAGGTATCGGGGGTGCGGCCATCCAGGCCGCCCCACAGCACCGCGAACTGCCCAAGCCCGTCCGTAACTATGCCGAACTGATCCGCGAGACGGGGCTGAGCACGCCTGCGGCGATCGCCTATGGCCGGATGGCAGTCGATGTCGGCGGCAAGGATTGGCCCACCACCGTCTCCTTCCGCTGCCATGCGACCGGCGGGCATGTGGTCTCCGGCCTGAAGGCCCCACCCGCGACGAAAGTGATCGACAATCTCTATTATGTCGGTGATGCCGACGTCTCGGCCTGGGCGCTCGACACGCCGGATGGCATCATCCTGATCGACAGCCTGACCACCGCGAAGGACGCGCAGCAATATGTGATCGACGGGTTGCGCTCGGTCGGTCTCGACCCCGCCCGCATCCGCTATATCCTGGTCAGCCACGAGCATGGCGACCATTATGGCGGCGCGCCGTTGATCCAGCAGCTGTCGGGCGCACGGGTTGGGATGAGCGAGCCCGCCTGGACGGGGCTGGAGCGCATGACCAGTGCGTCACCGCTCGCCGCCTCGCCGCGCCCGAAGCGCGATCTGGTGCTGAAGGACGGCGATACGGTGACACTGGGTGGCGTCAGCGTGACCGCGATCGCGACACCGGGCCATACGCCCGGCACCCTGTCCTTCATCCTGCCCGTCAAGGAAGCCGGCCAGACGCATATGGCAGCCTATTGGGGCGGCAATGGTTTCCCGGCGAAGCTGGAGGATCGCCGCACCTTCCTCACCGCGATCGATCACTTTGCCGAGGCGACGGCCCGTGCGAAGGTGGATGTGGAACTGTCCTCGCACGGGGATACCGACGACCTGATCGCGCGCCTGGCGCGTCGCCGTGCGGGCGCGAAGACCAACCCGTTCCTGATCGGACAGGAAAGCTATCTCCGTTTCGAGGAGGTCTACCGACTGTGCAGCCGGGCGCGCATGGCGCAGGTCGCGGACACGCAAGGGTGAGCCCGCAGCTGTCACGCCGCGCCGTGGTCGGCAGCACGGGCCTGGCCCTCCTCGGCGCCTGTGCCGCGCCGCGCCGTCTGACATCCCCCTTCTCGGTCGGCGAAGGTCCGCCTGCCTTGCGGGTGCCGCGCGGTGCCTGTGACAGCCACATCCATATCATCGACCCGCGCTTCCCCGCCGTACCGGGATGGAAGGGCGAGCCGGTCAACGACGCCAGCGTCGCGGCCTATCGACGCTTCCAGGCGCGGATCGGGACGGAGCGCGTGGTCGTCGTCACGCCGTCCACTTACGGCGCCGACAATCGCGCGACGCTGGACGCGCTCGACCGGTTCGGCGCCAGCGCGCGCGGCGTGATCGTGATCGACAGCGACGCCCCGCCCCCCGATCTGTCGAGCCTGACCACGCGCGGCGTTCGCGGGATACGGGTCAACTTTGTCTCCCCCCAGCCCTGGGGCAAGACCGATGCCCGGCGCCTGGCGGACACCGCACGTATCGCCGCAGATTTGGGCTGGCACATCCAAATCTATGCGCGCGGGCCGCAGATCGCGGAAATGGAGACTGTTCTAGCCGCGCTGCCGGTGCCGCTGATGATCGACCATCTCGGTGCCGTGGCGCCCGCCGACAGCACCGGACCGGGCCATGCCGCGACCCTTCGCCTGCTCGAAAACGGCCGCACCTGGCTCAAGCTGTCCGGTGCCTATATTTCAAGCGTGTCCGGATCGGACTATCGCGACCTCGATGCCATCGCGCAAAGCTATGTCCGGGCCTCTCCCGAACGGCTGGTATGGGGCAGCGACTGGCCGCACCGCGGGCAGACTGGCCGCTTGCCGGACGACGCCGTCCTGTTCGACCTTCTTGGCCGCTGGGCGCCCGACACCGCAACGCGAGACCGGATCCTCGTCGACACGCCGAGGCGCTTCTACGCTTTCGACTGATTAAAGGCCTCGAGCGTCGAAAGATCGGCGCCCAGCGTCCGGCTGATCCGGATCGCGGCATCCATGATGCTCCCCTCGATCCGCTTCGCCGCGTCATAGGTGAGGCGCGACGACGGGCCCGTGATGCTCAGCGCGCCCATCAGCCGGTCGCCCTGCCCCAGGATCGGCAGCGACACCGAGGCGGTATGCGGATTGGTGGCGCCCGCCGTATAGAGTGGGATCGCCGGAATCGAGGGACGCTCCTCGGGCCAGTTGCGGAAGAGCTTCAGGATCTGTGCGGACGACGCATTGTCCAGCGGTCGATAGGAGCCGGGTGCGATGTCGAGACGCAGCGCCTGCGGCGAATTGGCCCGGAACTGACAGAAACGCTGCCCTTCCTGCTCGATATAGAAGGCCGCGGTCTCGAGCGTCTGCTCGGCCAGCGTCTGCAGCATCGGTACGATCACCGCGTCCAGCCCCTGGGAGGCGCTATAGATGCTGTGTAGCCGGTAGATTTCGCTGCCGAGCTTGTACTTGTTGTCCACGCGAATGACGAGATTGGCCTGGGCAAGCGAGGCCAGTTGCCGCAAAATCGTACTTTTGATGAGTCCCGTACGCGCCGCGATCTCGGCTAGCGACAGCGCATCGTCCCCGTGACGAAAGCAGGTCAGGATCGTCAGGGCTCGTTGAGCCGAACTGGAGCCACCTTCCGGAGTCTGCATCTCTGTTTTCATCGCCCTGCTTTGCCGAACCAATCGCTAGGGCGCAACGTAAGTCGAGGCTAGAGGCACGTCCTTTGACCCGTTCGCCATCCTACACATCTCGAGCGGCGGCCGTTGGGACAGCATTCGGCCCATCTCTCGTCGTGACATGAAGGCACCATATGGCCGCCGCTTTGCAGAAGCCTATGCCGACCATATTGTCGCAAGAGGCATAGCGCCGGCCGATATTGGCGACGGCGAGGTCGACCGAAAAGCCGATGGGCGAAGCGCGGGCGATATTCGGCATTTTCGCGCAGCGTTCGTGCCGGCTGGTTGAGCGGGCGCGCCGCCCCGTCCATCGTCGATCGCCGGGCACGGCGAAAGCGTTGCGCTCGTCGGTGTTGAAATGGGGTTTGGCGACATCGAAGACGCCCGCCACCAGCTTCATGCCACCCGGCAACGCCCCGCAGACGCCGCCCACCTACCGTGTTCGGATCGCGGGCCGTGCCTCGTTACGATTGGCGGCATCGACCCGGGCGATTCCCCTTTCCTCCAGCCCATGCGTATAGCTGGCATATGGCGCGACGCGGTCGGTGATCGTCATCCAGAACAATATCGTAATCCCAGTCGACCATATGCTTCACGACCTGCAACAGGGGCCGACCGGTCCAAGCCCTAAAGAACACAGGGCATGAACCCGCCGACTTCTCGACGGAGGTCAACAGGCGTCCAAGATGACGCCAGCAAGAAAGATCGTGACGGCGCGAACGATCCGACGCTGCAATTCGTCATCGACCGGTGGGGAAGACAAGCCAAGCGCGGCGTCCCGGAGAACATCGGCAACGACCATCGAAACAAGCATCATCGCGGCGTCTTCCGGATCGTCTATGGTCATGCGCCCCACGGACGCATAGGCGGCAAGCTGATCAGCTAGTGGCCTGATCCCATAGGTTTTGACCGTCTCGATATAGATGCGGGCGACGTCGGGGAATTGCGCGCCTTCGCTCATCACCAGCCGATAGGAGGTTATCCCTTCGTCGGAAAAAGCGAGATGGCAGAAGGCGGTCAGATACCCCGTCAGCCACTCCCTGGGTGGCGCATCGGGGGCGGGCGGTCCTGCGGCGGCCGCCAATTCGCCGACGACTGAGCGGATCACCGCGAACAGCAGCGCCTCCTTGGATGCCACATGGCGATAGATCGTCTTCTTCGAGATCATCGCAGCCGCCGCGATCCGCCCGACATTGGCCTTGGCAAAACCATGTCGGCCGAATTCGACCCGTGCGCTCTCCAGGAGACGGGCCGGAAGAGGGTCGGTAGAAAAGGCTTCATCCATCATCGTCGAATACGCCGGTTTCGATAAAAACGAACCATGGAAACCAATGGGTTTCCATGCGGCCTTTCCTCCCCTATATTGTGGGGCAGAAGCAAATGGATGGTTCATCGACGTCATCGCCCCGGTGCCACCGCCCGGTCGATCGTCGGTATCGCCATCACGATCTGGAGGCACCGACCATGGCCACCATTCCGCAGCCCAAGGGCTATCCCCTGATCGGCAACATCGCCGCGCTTGATCCCAAGGCGCCGGTGCAAAGCCTGATGCGTCTTGCGTGCGAACATGGTCCGCTGTTCCGCATCGAGATGTTCGGACGTGGCCTGGTGATCGTGGGCAGCCAGGCCCTGACCGAGGAATTGTGCGACGAGACGCGCTTCAAAAAGGCGCTGCACCGCCCCTTGCAGGAGGCGCGCTATGTCGGCGGCGACGGCCTGTTCACCGCGCATGACGAGGAGCCGAACTGGGGCAAGGCGCACCGCCTGCTGATGCCCGCCTTCGGTCCGCTCGGCCTGCGTTCGATGTTCGACCGCATGTACGACATCGCGGAACAGATGATGGTGCGGTGGGAGCGGTTCGGCGATGGCGCCACCATCGATGTGGCCGACAATATGACGCGGCTGACGCTCGACACGATCGCGCTGTGCGCCTTCGATTATCGGTTCAACAGCTTCTATCAGGACGCGATGCATCCCTTCGTCGCGGCGATGGTGGGCGCGTTGGAGGAATCGGGGCGGCGGTCGCGGCTGCCGCCGGGCGCGGGCAAGCTGATGCTGCTGCGCAACCGCCGGTTCGAGGCCGACATCAAGATCCTGCGCGACGTCTCCGACCGGCTGATCGCGGAGCGCCATGGCGATCCGCGTCTGGGCGAACGCGGCGACCTGCTCGACCGGATGCTGACGGCGCGCGATCCCGAGACGGGCGAGATACTGAGCCGCGAGAATATCGGCTATCAGATGATCACCTTCCTGGTCGCGGGGCATGAGACGACCAGCGGGCTGCTCAGCTTCGCCACCTGGCTACTGCTCACCCATCCCGAAGCGCTCGCCAAGGCGCAGGCGCATGTCGACGACGTGCTCGGCGGCAACGTGCCGACGATCGACGATATCGGGCGGCTGACCTATGTCGAACAGGTGCTGCAGGAAACGCTGCGGCTCTGGCCGACAGCGCCGGCCTTCGGTGTCCACCCGCGCGAGGCGACGACGATCGGCGGACGCTATGCCGTCACCCCGGACGACACGCTGCTGATCCTGACGCCGGTCCTTCACCGCGACCCCACGGTCTGGGACGAGCCGGAGGCGTTCCGCCCCGAGCGGTTCGCGCCCGAGGCCGCTGCCAAGCTGCCGCCCCACGCCTGGAAGCCATTCGGCAACGGCCAACGCGCCTGCATCGGGCGCGGCTTTGCCATGCAGGAGGCGATCCTGGTCATGGCACTCATGCTCCAGCGTTTCGACATCAGCCTGGCCGATCGCGACTATAGGCTGGTGGTGAGCGAGACGCTGACGCTGAAGCCTGCCAACCTCCACATCCATGCGCGTCGGCGGGATGGGCCGATCGCGCGGCCGCGCAGTAAGGCGCAAGACGCGCCGACACGCCCGCTCGCCGCACCGTCCGCCCCGAGCATCGGCGACAACGGCCCCCTTCTCGTCCTTTACGGCAGCAAAACCGGCACCAGCGAAGCCTTCGCCCAGCGGATCGGCATGGATGCCGCGGCGCAGGGCTATGCCGCGACCGTCGCGCCGCTGGACGATTACGCCTCCGGGCTGCCCGACGGCGTGCCCCTGATCGTCGCCACCGCTTCTTACGAAGGACGCCCGCCCGACAATGCGGCGCGTTTCGTCACCTGGGTAGAGAGCCTGCTCGACCATGCGCTGGACGGACGACGCTATGCGGTGTTCGGCTGCGGCAATCGCCAATGGGCCCGCACCTGGCAGGCGATCCCCAAGCGGGTCGATGCCGCACTGGCCAAAGCGGGCGCGCAGGCCTTCCATCCGCGCGGCGAAGGCGATGCCGCCGGCGATTTGTTCGGCGCTTTCGAGCATTGGTACGCCGGTTTCTGGCCGTCGCTGGCCGCATCCGAAGGGCGAGAGCCGGCCGTTCAGGCGCAGCCCCGGATCGACGTGGAGGTGCGGCGCGGGACGCGCGAGCGCCTGCTGAAGCTCGACGAGCTGCAACGCGGCACGGTCCTTGCCAATCGCGAGCTGGTCGACATGCACCGCCCCGGTGCCCGCTCGAAACGGCATATCGAGATCGCCTTGCCCAAGGGCATGACCTATCGCGCTGGCGACTATCTGGCGGTGTTGCCGAGCAATCCGCCCGAAACGGTGCGGCGCGCCCTTGCCCGCTTCGGCCTGGAGCCCGATGCGGAGGTGATCGTCCACGGCGCACCCGGTTTGCCCTCTGTCCTGCCCGTCGACCGGCCGGTCAGCGCCGAGACTTTGTTCGGCGACTATCTGGAGTTGCAGCAGCCAGCCACGCGCGGACAGATCGTCGCACTCGCCACGAGCATCTCCTGCCCACCGGAGCGCAAGGACGCCGAGCGGCTGGCGCAGGAGCATGTCTATGCCGGCGAGATACTGGCACGGCGGGTGACGCTGCTCGACCTGCTGGAGCGCTTCGCATCGGCCGATATGGCACTGGGCGTCTTCATCGCCGCCCTCCCCCCGATGCGCGCCCGCCAATATTCGATCGCCTCGTCACCGCTCGTCGGTCCAAGCCGTTGCGCGCTGACGGTATCGGTGCTGGAGGTTCCCGCGCTGGGAGCCGATCGGTTGCACCAAGGTGTCGCCTCGACCTTCCTCGCGCGGCTGAAGGACGGCGATACGCTCGGCGTGGCGGTCCGGCCGAGTCAGGCGGGGTTTCATCTTCCCGCCGATCCGCTGACGCCCGTCATCATGGTCTGCGCGGGCAGCGGCATCGCGCCGTTTCGCGGCTTTCTTCAGGAACGAGCCGTGCGCAAGGCGGCTGGCGAGCGGCTTGGCCCGGCCCTGCTCTTCTTCGGTGCGCGCGATCCGGATAGCGATTTCCTGTACCGCGACGAATTGGAGGATTGGCAGGATATGGGCGTGGTGAGCCTGCGGATGGCCTTTTCCGCGACGGGTCGGGATGGCATCGTTCGCGTCCAGGATGCCATCCGGCGTGATCGCACGGAGATCGCCGCCCTGTTCCGCGCGGGCGCCCGCATCCTGCTCTGTGGTGATGGCGAACGCATGGCACCGGCCGTCCGCGAAACCTTCATCCGTATTTACGAGGCGGAAACCCATGCCAGTCATGCCGAGGCGCTTGCCTGGGCAGATCGGATCGAGCGGGAGGGCGTGCGTTATGTCGCCGACATATATGCGTGACGTCACGTCCGACGCTTGCCGTCGTGCCGGACGCTCGCAGGCTATGGCGCGGCCGCCCCGACAGAAAGAGAATGGCCTATAGGATCACCCCCTCATCGCCAGGTCCGGACGAGCAGGATCATCAGTCCGCCCAGAATAGTCGCCCCGCTCAGCACGATCATGAAGGCGCCGAAGTCGTGTGGCGTCGCGAATGTCCAGGCAAGAAGCCCGCCGATGAGCGAGGGCAATGTGTTGGCCAGATTGAACAGTCCCAGATCCCGCCCCCTATGGCGGGGATCGGGCAGAAGCTGGAAGCTCAGCCCGGCATGAAGAGCCACGAATATCGACGACCCGGCCGTATAGACCAGGAAGGCCGCTGCGGCCGATAGGCGGTCGGGCGCTGCGGCCATGGCGAGCAGCCCCGAGGCGGCGACCAGGGCCGCCAGCAACAGCACATCCTTGCGACGCTCCCGGCGATCGGCCAGGCGCCCGAGGAACAGCGCGATCGGCAACGGCACGATGAAAGCGACCGTGAAGACCTGCCCGACCCAGCGCGGCAGATCGGCCTGCTCCGATGGCGGTACGATCGTTTCGAAATAATAGAGGAGATGGATCTGGGTCACGACGGCCGCGACCTGGATGAGCAGGCGCGACAGCCCGGCAATCCAGAAATCGCGTCGCGGCGGGTTTGTCGGCGCGACGGGGGGACTGTCGACCCGTTCGACGGCCCTCGCCCGGACCAGCAAAAGCGGCAGGGTGCAGACGAGGATCGCCACGACCAGCAGCGCCAGCCGCCCGCCCTCGCCCAGCCGCGCCTCGCCCACCAGCCAAGCCGACAGGGCCGAGGCTGCGGGATTGCCCAGCGCGATCAGGCCGCCCAACATTCCGCGCTTCGTATCGGGGATTTCCTCGGCCATCATCGCCATCAGCGGCGCGAGCAGCGCGTTGACCGCGAATTGGAAGCCGAGGATCGCCAGGACCAGCACCGTGCCGGTTTCGGCCAGGCCTATGGCGGCATAGCTGGCGGCGAGCCCCGCCAACCCGACCGCCATCCACACACGACGGTCCTGGCCCGCCCGCCGCGATCGGTCGCTCAGCCAGCCGAACAGGATGTTGGCGATACTCGCGACGACCGCGCCCATCAGCGCGATCAGCGACAGGAACTCGACCCGCCCGGCCGCGCCGATCGCCTCGACCTTCATCGGCACGAGCAGGGTCAGCAGCGGCAGATAGGCGATGACCCCGCCGATATTGGCCAGCGCATAGAGGCCCAGGGGCGGAGAAGGACGCGGCGGGACGGGATCGGCGGGCGGGGACATGACCCCATCTGCCCCCGATCGCGTCATCGGGCAACGACCCTCAAGGCTTCATCGTCTGCGCCTGGACCTGGGCGGTGCTGACCATCGTGCGGTCGGCGGCGTCATGCGCCACCGCGACCCGGTAAGCACCGCCCCTGATCCGCCAGCCGGGCAGGCCGATGTCGTAATCGGCCAGGATACGCGGCTCGGCGGTCAGGGTGATGCGCCGCGTCTCGCCGGGCTTCAGGTGGACGCGCTGGAACGCGGCCAGGCGCATCGGATCGCCGCTGCCGTCGCGCGCGACATAGATTTGCGGGACGTCGGCGCCCTCACGCGCGCCGGTATTGACGATGTCGACGGTGACGCTGATCGTCCGCCCGCCCGTGACGACCGGGTTGCGATAGGCAAAACTGGTATAGCTGAGGCCGTGGCCGAAGGGGAAAAGCGGCTTGAATCCCTTCTTCTCATACCAGCGATACCCGACATCGGCCCCCTCGACATAATCGACCGGGAAGCTTTGCAACGCCCTGTCCGCCGCAACCGCCGGATTGGCCGCCGCCGCCGCTTCGGCTTCGCTGAGTTTGTCGAGCCCCACCGGGCGCGGACGTGGCGGTTGCGAGGCGTCGGCCGGGAAGGTGATGGGTAGGCGGCCGGAGGGATCGACCTGGCCGGTCAGGATCGCGGCCAGCGCCTCGCCCCCGCGCTGGCCGGGATACCAGGCCTGGACGACCGCCGGGACCTTCGCGATCCAGGGCATCAGCACCGGGCCGCCGGTTTCCATGACGGCCACCGTCCTGGGCTGCACGGCGGCGATGGCGGCGATCAGCGCATCCTGCTGGTTGGGCAGGCGCAGATCGGGCACATCGTCGGCTTCGGTCGTCCATTGCGTGGCGAAGAAGATCGCCATGTCCGCCTTCTTCGCCGCCGCCAGCGTGGCATTCAGGTTGCGGCCATCCTGCCACTCGATCGCTACCCCCGGCAGGGCCTTGCGTAGCGCGTCGAGCGGCGACGAGGCATGATAGGTGATCCGCGCGAACGAAGCCGATCCGCCATAGGCCAGCGGTATCTCGACCGGCGCACCACCGACCGACCGCACCTGCGACGATCCGCCGCCCGACAACACCCCGACATCGGCATTGCCGCCGATCACCACGATCCGCTTGGCGGTCCGGGCGATGGGCAGCAGGTTGCCGTCATTCTTCAACAGCACGATCCCCGCTTCCGCCGCACGCTGCGCCACCTCGGCATGGGCGGCATAATCGGGCGTCACCGCCTTGGCCGGCACGGGCGTGTCATAGGCGCCGGTTTCGATCAGCCCGGTCAGATAGCGCGCGACCATGTCGTTCAACCGCGCCTCGGGCACCTGCCCCTTGGCCACCGCCTCCGCCAGCGGCGCGCCGAAATAGATCTCCTTGTCCAGTTCCTGGCCCGACTCCTGGTCCAGCCCGGCATTGGCGGCCTTCACGGTCGAATGGACCGCGCCCCAGTCGCTCATGACCCAGCCGGGATAGGACCAGTCGCGCTTCAGCACGTCGGTCAGCAGATGGCGGTTCTCGCACGCCCAGTCACCGTTGATCTTGTTATAGGCGCACATGACCGAGCCGGGATGCCCCTTCTCGATCGCGATCTGAAAGGCGAGCAGGTCGCTCATGCGAAGCGCCGCCTCGCCGATCCGGGCGTCCAGGATGTTGCGCCCTGTTTCCTGCGCATTGAGCACATAATGTTTGATCGTCGAGACGAGCCGGTTCGACTGCACGCCTGCGATGTGCGCGCCGCCCATCGTGCCCGCGAGAAGCGGGTCCTCGCCCAGATATTCGAAATTGCGGCCGTTCCAGGGATCGCGGGTCAGATTGACCCCGCCCGCCAGCAGCACGTTGAACCTTTTGTCGCGCGCCTCGGCCCCGATCATGGCGCCGCCCGCCCGGGCGATCGCCGGATCGAAGCTCGCCGCGGTGGCAAGCCCCGAAGGCAGGGCGGTGGCGACATCGCCCACGCGCTGTTCCACCTGGTTGGCAACGCCCAGCGAGGCATCGCTTTCGCGCACGAGCGGCACGCCCAGCCGGGGAATGCCGTCGATATGCCCGGCCGAGGGGATCAGTTCATTGGTCGTCTTGCCCGCCGCCATCGACGGAAACAGGCCGTGCACCAGCGCAATCTTCTCCTCGCGGGTCATCTGCGCCACGATCCGGTCGGCCCGTGCGCGGGCGGCCGAGGACGTAATCGTCCCCTTATCCGTCTGCGCCCGAAGCGGTGCCGTCATCCCGGTCACGACCAGCGCGATCATCGCCAGGCCATAGCCAACCTTCGCCTTCGTCATCATCACCCTCTCGAAGTCTTACGCTTTTGCCTCTTGTGTTGCATGATTGCCGACCTGTCCAGAGAACGTTCACAATCATGGCATTTCAACGCCTAGCGTCTCTTGACACCCTCCCGCCTTTGCGCGAGTGAACGTTCCCAAGAGCGCGGACCACCGCGCCTGTTCATGAAGGGGAGGATTTCATGCGAAGCGTTCGTGCTCGCCTGCTTTCGAATTTTGCCATCGGTGTTTCCGCCGTCGCCCTGACGCTGCCTGCCGCCGCGCGCGCGCAGGATGCCGCCGCCACGATGGGCAATCCCGGCCCGGCCCAGACCGATCCGCAGGCGCCGACCACCGGTCCCGCCGATCCCGCGCAGGGCGAAGGCGACATCGTCGTCACCGGCATCCGCGCCAGCTTGCGCCAGTCGATCGACATCAAGCGCAATGCGCAGGGCGTGGTCGACGCGATCAGCGCCGAGGAAATGGGGAAATTCCCCGACACCAACCTGGCGGAGTCGCTCCAGCGCATCACCGGCGTGTCGATCGACCGCTCGAACGGCGAAGGCCAGTTCGTCACGGTGCGCGGCTTCGGCCCCGAATATAATCTCGTCACGCTGAACGGCCGGCAGATGCCGACCGCCGCGATCGGCGACGGCAACAGCGCGCCGGGCTCGCGCTCGTTCGACTTCGCCAATCTCGCCTCCGAAGGCGTCGCCGCGCTCGAGGTCTACAAGTCCGGTCGTGCGACCGTGCCGTCGGGCGGCATCGGCTCGACCATCAACATCCGCACGCCCCGCCCGCTGGACAAGCCGGGCCTGCGGGGCTCGCTCTCGGCGCGCGGCGTCGTCGACACCTCGCAGAACGGCGGCAAGGACATCACGCCCGAAGTGTCGGGCATCTTCTCCGACACCTTCGCCGACGACCGGATCGGCGTGTTGCTGACGGGCGCCTATCAGCGTCGCAATTTCAGCCAGAACCAGGCCAATGTCGGGTGGCGCGACGGCTATCTGGGGGCGGAGAATAACTGGGGTTCGTTGGCGCAAGCAGGCGATCCGCGCTATGCCAACATCACCAACCGGCCCGGCCCGAGCGACGTGTATCAGGTGCCGCAAAACGCCAGCTACAACATCGTCAACGGCCGCCGCGAACGCATCAACGGCCAGGCCGTGCTGCAATTCCGCCCGAGCGACAACCTGACCGCGACGGTCGACTATACCTATTCGCAGAATACCGTCGACATTCGCGACAACAATGTCGGCATCTGGTACAACCATAACGATACGTCGAGCGCCTGGACCAACGGCCCGGTCGCCGGTCCCGTTTTCTATACCGAGCGCTTCACCGCCGCCGAGGGCAAGGACCTGGCCTATTCGGTGTCCGATACGTCGGTGCGCAGCATCAACCGGTCACTGGGCGGCAACCTGACCTGGAAGGGTCCGGGCGGCGTCACCATGTCGCTCGACGCGCATCATTCGACCGCCGAGTCCCGCCCCGACAACCCCTATGGCAACAGCAATTCGGTCGGCACCGCGATCTTTGGCGTGCAGAGCCAGACGATCAATTTCGACAACAAGCTGCCCGTAATCTCGTTCGCGATGCAGCCGGGCATTGATCCGCTCAACGCCGCCAACATCGTCCCCACCGGCAGTGCATTCCGCAATTCCTATTTCCGGGACGAGATCAACCAGGTGCAGCTGCGCGGGCATTACGACCATGAGCATGGCTTCATGGACAGCCTGGACTGGGGTTTCGACTATACCGACAACAAGGTCCGCTCGGCCTATAGCGTGCTCCAAAACGACACCTGGGGCGGCACCGGCGGCGACAGCGCGGCCCAGCGCGCGGCGGCCGCCGCCCTGATCCCCGACGACCTGTTCAAGCTGATCAGCGTGCCCGACAAATTCTCCGGGATCGGCGGCGCGGACAATGCGGCGATCGTGAAGTCCTTCTATGGCTTCAACCTGCCGAACATGGTCTCGCTGCTCGACAAGGCTTACGGCATCTGCGGCGGCAACGGCCAGTGCCTGGTTCCGTACACCACGGACTCGCGCATCCGCGAAAAGACCGTCTCGCCCTATTTCCAGTTCAACGGCAAGATGGACCTGTTCGCGCGTCCCGCCCATCTGATCGCCGGGCTTCGCTTCGAGAATACCGACGTCTCGGCCTCGGCCCTGGTGCCGACCCCGGTCGGCGCGCGGCAGAATTCGCAGAACGAGTTCAACATCCTGTTCTCGGGCAGCGGCTTCACGACCTTCAAGGGCAGCTACCAGAACTGGTTGCCGTCGGTCGACTTCGACTTCCAGCCGCTGGAAAACGTCAAGCTGCGCGCGTCGTACAGCCACACCATCACCCGCGCCGATTATGGCAGTCTGCAGGGCGGTCGCAACCTGTCGCAGCTGTTCCGCATCGGCGGCGGCACCGGCAGTGTCGGCAATCCGAACCTGATCCCCTACAAGTCGAAGAATATCGACCTGTCGGCGGAGTGGTATTACAAGTCCGACAGCTATATCTCGGTGGGCTTCTTCCACAAGGACGTGTCGAACTTCATCGGCCAGACCCAGGTCAATTCGACCGTTCCGGGCGTGACGTCTCCGGTCACCAGCTTCAACGGCGTGACGCAGTATGGCCCGCGCTATCAGGCGGCGATCAACGCGCTGGGGACGAACGCGACCTTCGCGCAGGTCCGCGACTATATCGCCGCCAACTTCCCCGGCGGCGTGGTCAACGGCACGATCGTGGCACAGCCCAATGATCCGGCGGTCAACTTCGTCATCACGACGCCGTTCAACAGCAGCCAGACGGCCAGCGTCGACGGATTCGAGTTCGCGATCCAGCATAATTTCTGGGACACCGGCTTCGGCACCATCCTGAACTACACGATCGTCAACGGGAACCGGAACTACGACAACCGCCTGCCCGCCACCGTGTCGCAATTCGCGATCACCGGCCTGTCGGACAGCGCCAATGCCGTGTTGTTCTACGACAAGTTCGGTATCCAGGCGCGTGCGGCCTATAACTGGCGCAAGGGGTATCTGGCTGGGGCGGGCATCAACCCGGTCTATGTCAACACCTATGGCCAGCTGGACGCGAGTGCGAGCTATGCGGTGACAAAGAGCGTGGCGGTCTTTGCCGAGGGTATCAACATCTTGGGCGAGAACCGCAGCGGGCACCTGCGTTCGGATCGCAACGTCAACTTCATCACCAAGCAGGATGCGCGCTACGCGGCGGGCGTGCGCTTCACCTTCTGATGCGCGTGCGCTGACGATCATGGGAAAAACCGGCTCTCCTTGCGGGAAAGCTGGCTTTTCCCGCCGATCGTCGGCAATTTGCGATCCAGAATGACGACCGGGATCAGGACAGCGGTGGATCAGGCTATCACCCGGCCCATGACCCGGATCGTGGTCGTAGGCGGCGGCACCGCAGGCTGGCTGTCGGCCTGCCGCATCGCCGCCGCGACCGCCGGATCGGTCGCGGTGACTCTGGTCGAATCCCCCGACGTGCCCAGCATCGGCGTGGGCGAAGGCACATGGCCTACGATCCGGCGCACGCTGGAGCGGATCGGCATCGGCGAAACCGAGCTGCTGCGGGCCTGTGACGGTTCGTTCAAGCAGGGGACGCGCTTCGACGGCTGGGCGACGGGCGCGGCGGACGATCGCTATTACCACCCCTTCGTGCCGCCCATCGACAGCGATCCCGCCGACCTGCCCGGCGATCGCCCCTTTGCCTTCGCCGCCTGCGCCCAGCCCCATGTCTGCGCCGAGGACCTCGCCCCACGCCAACCGGCCATGCCCGATTATGCGGGCGCGCTGAACTATGCCTATCATCTCGACGCGGCTAGGCTCGCCGCGCTGCTGACCCGCCATGCCACCACCCATTTGGGCGTGCATCATGTCCGCGATCATGTCGTCTCGGTCGAACGGGCCGGGAATGGCGACATCGCGGCGGTCGCCACCCGCCAGTCGGGACGTATCGCGGGCGACCTGTTCCTCGACTGTAGCGGCCATCGCGGCTTGCTGATCGGCGAGACGCTGGGGGTGGAGTCGGTCGACATGTCCCCAATCCTGTTCAACGACCGAGCGCTGGCGGTGCAGGTGCCGGTCGCGCCGGACAGCCCCATCGCGTCGCAGACGGTGGCGACCGCCCATGCCGCCGGGTGGCTCTGGGACATCGGGCTGCCGACACGGCGCGGGATCGGCTGCGTCTATGCCTCCGCCTTCATGAGCGACGACGAGGCGGAGGACGTGCTTGCGCGATATTGCCGCCGGATCGCGTCCGACCTCCCGTCGCCGCGCCGCCTGACCTTCCGCTCGGCCTATCGTACCGCACCCTGGACGGCCAACTGCCTCGCCATCGGTCAGTCGGCGGGGTTCATGGAGCCGCTGGAGGCATCGGCTATCGTCATGATCGAGCTGTCGCTCGACGCGCTGCTCGACGATTTTCCGGTGGACCCGGCCCTGATGTCGATCCAGGCCCGACGCTTCAACATGCTGGCGCGCTATCGCTGGGAGCGGATCGTCGACTTCCTGAAGCTCCATTATGTGCTCAGCCGTCGCGAGGAGCCCTATTGGCGCGCACACCGCGATCCCGCCACCATGTCCGACCGGCTGGCCGAGGCGCTGGCGCTGTGGCGGCACCGCGCGCCGTCCGCATTCGACCTGCCGATGCAGGACGAGCTGTTTCCGGCGGCCAGCTATCGCTACATCCTCTGGGGCATGGGTTTCCCCGCCCCCCTCCCCTCGCCCGTCCGCCGCGCCGCGCGTCCCGACCTGGCCGGCCAGCTTCGCCAGGTCGAACAGCGGGGCCGCGCCCTGGCCGCGAGCCTGCCGACCAATCGCGCCTATCTCGATGCGCTGCGCGCCGAGCAGGCTTCTCCCGCCGAAAGAACCGCCTGATGCCCCGCCACGAAGCCCTGAGCGCCGACGATCACCGCGACCTGCGCATCCTGGAGTCGCGCGACGCCGCGCTCGGCGATGCCCGCATGGCCTGCATCACCGTCCCCGCCGAGTTCCGCGCGGTGCAGGCCGAATATCCCATTCTGTTCCGCCTCAACGAAACCCGCGACCGGTTCAGCGCCCTTGCGATGTTCGGGTTCGAGAATGGCGAAAATCTCTATCTGGCGGACGGCCGCTGGGACGCGCGCTATCGTCCGCTGGCGATCGACATCCAGCCCTTCCTGATCGGCGGCAGCCCGGAGGATGACGGCCCCAAACAGGTCCATG
Source organism: uncultured Sphingomonas sp. (assembly GCF_913062585.1). GTDB lineage: Bacteria > Pseudomonadota > Alphaproteobacteria > Sphingomonadales > Sphingomonadaceae > Sphingomonas. The sequence goes on from NZ_CAJXWX010000026.1 coordinate 33,314, forward strand.
TCGATCTCGACTCTCCCCGCATCGCCACCGGGGCGCAGGGCGTTCGGATATTCGACAAGCATGGCCGCCCGACGCCGTATCTCGAGCGTGTGATCCAGCAGGTCGGCGAACTCGACCATGGCTTTCGCGAAGCGGGCGCCTTCTTCGCCGCGCTCCAGCGATACGAACTGCTGGAGCCGTTCACGCTGGACGTGACGCTCGACGACGGCTCGTCCAACCGGCTGATCGGGTATCACATCATCGCCGAGGAGCGGCTGGCCGCGCTGGGCGGCGCGGTGCTCGCCGAACTGCAGGCGGCGGGCTATCTGGAGCCGATCTATATGGCGATCGCCTCGCTTGGCCAGATCAGCGGACTGATCGCGCGGCGCAACCGGCGGGGCGCGCATGGCTGACGCCGATCCCGGGCGACTGACCGCCCTTCCCCCGGTGCCCGAAGTGACGGTCGCCGATGCCGCCGAGCTGGATCACATCCTGCGCGAGGCCGATCGCCCCTTCGTCGTGCGCGGCCTGACCGCCGACTGGCCGCTGGTCCAGGCGGGGCGGCGCTCAGGCGAAGCGGCGCGGACCTATCTGCTCGACCATCGCCGCGACCGGCCCTTCACCGTCTCGGTCGGCGTGCCGGGCAGCGGCGGGCGGCTCTTTTACGACGACGCCATGGCGATGAACTTCCGCATGATGGAGGCGGGGCTTCCCGAGATCTTCGCGCGGATCGCCCAGTTCGCGGGGCAGCCCGAGGCGCCGTCCATCTATCTCGCCTCGATCGACATGCACCAATATTTCGACGGGCTGCACGCGGCGAACCATGTCGATCTGGGCGAGCGTGATCTGCTGGCCAGCATCTGGATCGGCACCCGCACCCGGATCGCCGCGCATAACGACGTGCCGCACAATCTGGCGATCTGCGCGGTCGGCCGCCGCCGCTTCACGCTGTTCCCGCGCGAGCAGTTCCGCAACCTCTATCTCGGCCCCGTCGACAACACGCCCGCCGGTCGTGCGGTCAGCATGGTCGATTTCCACGCCCCCGATCTCGACCGCCATCCCCGCTTCGCCGAAGCCCTGGCAAGCGCGCAGGTCGCCGATCTGGCGGCGGGCGACGCGGTCTTCATCCCCGCGCTCTGGTGGCATCATGTCGAGGGGACCGAGGATTTCAACGTGCTGGTCAATTACTGGTGGCGCGACGCGCCCCGCTGGATGGGCCAGCCGCAAGAGGCGCTGAACCACGCGATGATGACGATCCGCGACCTGCCCGCCGACCAGAAGGCGCATTGGCGCGCGATGTTCGACCATTATGTCTTCGCCAATGACGACAGCGTGACCGCGCACATTCCCGAAGGCGGGCGCGGGATCCTGGACCCGATGACGCCCGACCTGGCAGGCCGCATCCGCGCGTTCCTGTTGCGGACGCTCAGCCGATGAGCACGCCCCGCCGGATCGTCATTGCTGGCGGCGGCACCGCCGGCTGGATGGCCGCCGCCGCCATGGCCCGCACGCTGGGTCGCGCCGTCACCGTGACGCTGGTGGAATCGGACGCGATCGGCACGATCGGCGTCGGCGAGTCGACCATCCCGCCGATCATCACCTTCAACCGGCTGCTCGGCATCAACGAGGCCGAGTTCATGGCCGCGACCCAGGCGACCTTCAAGCTGGGCATCCAGTTCGACGGGTGGAAGGGGCCGGAGGACCGCTATTTCCATTCCTTCGGCCTGACCGGCAAGGATCATTGGGCGGCGGGCTTCCAGCATTTCTGGCTCGACGGCCGCACCCGCGGCCATGACGCGTCCTATGACGAATATTGCCTGGAGCTGGTCGCCGCGCGCGAGGGCAAGTTCGCGCATCTGCCGGACGAGCGGATGAACTATGCCTATCAGCTCGATTCGACGCTCTATGGCCGGTTCCTGCGCCGCATGGCGGAGGGCGACGGCGCGACGCGGATCGAGGGGCGGATCGCCGAGGTCGCGCTGGCCCCCGATAGCGGCGACATCGCCGCCCTGGTGCTGGACGACGGTCGGCGGGTCGAGGGCGACCTGTTCCTCGACTGCACCGGCTTTCGCGCGCTGCTGATCGAGCGTGCGCTGCATGTCGGGTTCGACGACTGGAGCCATTACCTGCCCTGCGACGCCGCCGTCGCGGTGCAGACCGAAAGCGTGCGACCGCCCGTCCCCTACACCCGCGCCATCGCGCATGAGGCCGGGTGGCAGTGGCGCATCCCGCTGCAGCACCGGGCGGGCAACGGCATCGTCTATTGCAGCCGCTATATGGATCACGACACGGCGCGCGAAACGCTGCTCGCCACGGTCGAGGGCAAGGTGCTGACCGAGCCCAACATGCTGCGCTTCCAGACCGGCGCGCGCCGCAAGCAATGGCATCGCAACTGCATCGCGGTCGGCCTGTCGGGCGGCTTCCTGGAACCGCTGGAATCGACCAGCATCCACCTGATCCAGCGCGCCATCCTGCGGCTGATCCGTCTGCTCCCCGGCGGTCCGATCAGCGCGCATGACGTGGCCGAATTCAACGATCAGCAGATGACCGACATGGTCCAGATCCGCGACTTCCTGATCCTGCACTATAAGGTCCATGAACGGCGCGACACGGCCTTTTGGCGGCAATGCGCCGATATGGAGATACCCGACAGCCTGGCGCACAGGATCGCGCTGTTCCGCGAGACGGGGCGCGTCTTCCGCCGCAATGACGAGCTGTTCGCCGAGAATAGCTGGGTACAGGTGATGATGGGCCAGGGCATCATGCCGGAAAGCCATCACCCGATCACAGCGCGACTGTCCGACGAAGAGCTGGACCGGCTGCTGACCACGCTACGCCAGAATGTCGCGACCACGGTGCGCGGCCTGCCGCCCCATGCGGACTATGTCGCGCGCCATTGCGGCACGGCGGCCTGAACCCGCTCATGCCGCCCCGCCGCCGCCAGTCCGTCACCATCCGCCACGTCGCCGCCGATGCAGGTGTCTCGCTCCAGACCGTCAGCCGGGTCATCAACAAGGAACCCAATGTCCGGCCCGAGATGATGGAGCGGGTCCAGGCGTCGATCGCCAAGCTCGGCTATGTCCCCTCGATCGCGGCGCAACGCATGGGGGGATCGCGCTCCTATCTGATCGTCGCCCTCAACGACCGCGAACGCACCATTGCCGGCTGGCGCAACCGCGAAGGCACCGACTGGGTCGACCAGATGATGCTGGGCGGCATGTTGACCTGCGCCGAACATGGTTATCGCCTGATCGTCGAGTTGGTCGACACGCATAGCGACCATATCGAACGCGAATTGCTGGGCGCGATCGCCGCCTTGCAGCCCGACGGCGTGATCCTGACCCCGCCGCATTCCGGCAATCCCCTCATCACCCGGTTGCTGGAGGAACGTGGCATCAGCTTTGCCCGGATCGGCTCGCGGAAACCCGGCAGCGGCTTCGCGGTCTCGATCGACGACGAAGGAGCCGCGCGCCTGGCGACCGACCACCTCGCCGCCCTCGGCCATCGCCGCATCGGCTTCATCGCCGGACCGGACGACTATGAGCTTAGCGGCTTGCGGGTGGAGGGTTGGCGCAAGTCGATGGCCGCCGCCGGTCTGTCCTGCGACGGGCTTTTGGCGCAGGGGGATTTCAGCTTCGCCTCGGGCCGCGATGCTGCGGTCAAGCTCCTCGATGCGCCCCTGGCGCCGACCGCGATCATCGCCAGCAGCGACCAGATGACGCTCGCCACCCTGGAACTGGCCCGTGAACGAGGGCTCGCGGTGCCCGGCGACCTGTCGCTGGTCAGCTTCGACGACACGCCCATCGTGCGGTTCGTCGATCCTCCCCTGACCGCCGTGGTCCAACCCATCGCCAAGGTGACGGCCCGCGCCGTGGAACTGATCATCGCCGCGCAACTGGGCCAAGCCGTGCCTGAAGGGCCATTGACCACCTCGGCAGAGCTGGTCGCTCGCCAATCGACCGGCCCGGCACCTCATATCGGGCGCGCCGTTTAAACAAGGACAACGCCCTTCATTAGACATTGCTAATGTATCAGTGTGCAGTGTATGAGCAGTGTCTAATGGAGTGGCGATAATGTCCAAACCGCCGATGGATCTGGCGAGTTTCGAGGCGAAGGCCGGACAGGTTGCCGACACGCTGAAGGCGATCGGCAATGCGCGGCGGCTGATGCTGCTGTGCAAGTTGGTCGAGCATGGCGAGGTGTCGGTCGGCGACCTCGCCCGTGATGTCGGGCTGTCGCAATCGGCCTGTTCGCAGCATCTTGCCAGGATGCGTGACGAGGGCTTGGTCACCTATCGACGCGAGAGCCAGACGCTGTGGTACGCGATCACCGATCACCGCGTCGAAGCGCTGCTTGCCACGCTCTACCAGCTCTATTGCAAGGATTGATGCGATGACGCTTATATTCCTTTCGCCCGCCGACGCGCGCGCGGCGATCGACGCCGGTGCGCGCCTGATCGACATTCGCGGTGCCGACGAACATGCGCGCGAACGCATTCCCGGCGCGGTGAATGTGCCGCTCGATCGCATCGGCGATCTGCCGTGCGATGGTCGTCCGGTCGTCTTCCACTGCAAATCGGGTATGCGCACCGCGGCCAGTACGGCGCAGCTGGGGGCGGCAGCGGGGGATGTGTCCGCCTATATTCTCGGCGGCGGTATCGAGGCATGGCGTCAGGCCGGACATCCCATCGTCGTCGATCGGTCGCAGCCGCTGGACATCATGCGGCAGGTGCAAATGATTGCGGGCGCGCTGGTGCTGACTGGCATATTGTTGGGCCTGTTCGTCGCCCCCGGCTTCCTCGGCCTGTCGGCGTTCGTCGGGGCGGGACTGATGTTCGCCGGCGTGACCGGGTGGTGCGGCATGGCCAATTTGCTGCGCCTGATGCCGTGGAACCGGCGCGCGATGGCGTCATCAATCAGGTCGTAACGTCATGATCGCGGCGCCCCATGCGCCACCAAGGGGTGCCCGCATGTTCGCCGCCGACATCTCTCAAGCAATCGCCTGTTCGCCGACCACCTTCAGCCCATAGCCGTCCAGCGCCACCAGCATATGGTGGCTGTTGGTCAGCAGCACGATGTCCTCCACGCCCAGCGCGTTCAGGATCATCGCCCCGACGCCATAGTCGCGCAGTTCCTCCCGATCGGGCAGGGGCGTGCCGCTGCGCGCATGGATGGCCAGCGTCAGCCCGTCGGGGCGCGGGCGGTCGATCACGACGACGACCCCTGCCCCCTCCGCGGCGATCATGCGCATCGACTTGGCGAGCAGTTGCGCCCTGGCGCCCGTCTCGCCGAAAATATCGGCAAAGGGCGACAGCGAGTGCATCCGCACCAAAGTCGGCCTGTCGGGGTCGATCCGGCCCTTGACCAGCGCAACCTGCTCGCTGCCCGTCGCCTTGTTCCAGAAGGTCATGGCGCGCCACTGGCCGCCCCATTCGCTTTCGAACACCGTCTCCGCGCGCTTCTCGACCAGATGGTCGTGGCGGCGGCGATAGGCAATCAGGTCGCGGATCGTGCCGATCTTGAGGTTGTGGCGCTGCGCGAAGGAGACGAGGTCGTCCATCCGCGCCATCGTCCCATCCTCGTTCATGATCTCACAGATCACGCCCGAAGGGTTCAGCCCGGCGAGGCGCGATACGTCGACCGCCGCCTCGGTATGGCCCGCGCGCACCAGCACGCCGCCTTCGCGCGCGACCAGCGGAAAGACATGCCCCGGCGTCACGATCGAGGCGGCATCATGGTTCGCATCAATCGCCACCGCGATGGTCCGCGCACGGTCGGCGGCCGAGATGCCAGTGGTCACGCCCTCGCGCGCCTCGATCGAGACGGTGAAGGCGGTTTCGTGGCGGGTGCCGTTGGCCTTGGTCATCGGCCCGATACCCAGCTGCTCCACGCGTGCCCGGGTCAGCGCCAGGCAGACCAGCCCGCGCCCGTGTCGCGCCATGAAGTTGATCGCGTCGGGCGTCGCCATCTGCGCCGGGATGACGAGATCGCCCTCATTCTCGCGGTCCTCGTCATCGACCAGGATGAACATCCGGCCGTTGCGCGCCTCGTCGATGATCTCCTCCGGGGTCGAGAGAAAGGCGTGTCCGACGGGCGCCAGTGCACATGTCTGCATGGACCTACTCCTTGGCCAAAATGGGAAGCGAGGGGCGAAGCATCTCGAACATGTCGCTCTGGCGGCCATACCAGCCCGCGCCATGCAGCCGCGAAATCAGCTTCATCGCGGTGATGTCGAAATGCAGCCGCGTGGCATCGGTCACGAAGGCATCGGCGATATGCGCATGGACGATCTCGGCCAGCACCGCGATCTGGTTGGGTCCGGTTTCGACGATATGCCGCGCCTGACATTCGAAGCCGACCGGCGCGCTGGCGATCCGAGCCGCCTTGACCGCCACACCGGGCACCATCTCCAGCCCGACTAGAGCGCCCTCATCGACCTCCGCCGGGTGGTCGATGCTGGTGTGGTTCATGCGCTCCGCATGGGCTTCGTCGACCAGATGGACGATGAATTCGCCGGTACTGCGGATATTGGCGGCGGTGTCCTTCATACCCTTAGCCGGATGCGCGACCAGCCCCAGCACGATCATCGGCGGGTCGTTTCCGATGGCGTTGAAGAAGCTATAGGGCGCGAGGTTGAGCACCCCCTCGGCCGACACGCTGGAGACCCAGGCGATCGGCCGGGGCGTGATGCAGGCCCCTATGATCTTGTACCGGCTGGCGGCATCCAGCGTGCGCATGTCGACCTGCATCGGGGCCGCTCCCGTCAGTAACGGCCGCCGAGCAGCGCACCCGCGTCCGGCACGCGCCGCTCCAGCCCCAGCCGGTCGAGCATCTGGTGCGTCGTGCACACCGCCGCCGATACGACCGGAATGCCGATCGCATCCTCCAGCCGCTGGATGATCGGCAAGGACGGCATCTGCACGCAGGCCGAGGCGACGAAGGCATCCACGCCGGTCCGGTCGACGCGCTTGTAGATCTCCAGCAACCGCTCGGGATCATGCCGCCCGACCTCCAGATTGTCGGGGATTTCCAGCGCGGTGAAGTCGTGGACCGTGATCCCCTCATGCTCGATATAATCGACCACCAGCTGGGTCAGCGGCTTCATATAGGGGCAGATGACCGAGATCTTCTTGGCCCCCATCCGCTTCAGCCCGTCGACCAGCGCGCCCGCGCTCGTCACCACCGGGGCGGCGGCATTGTTCTCGACCGTCCGCGCATGGAGCCGCGCCTCGGACTCGCGATGATAGCCCTTGCCCATGCTCATGATCGCGACGAGGCAGGCATAGCCCAGCACATCGACCCGCGCGTCGGACAGCTCCGTCGCGCAGCGATCGCTGTCGCGGTCCATCGCCTCCAGCTCTTCCTTGACCACCTTCTTCATCCGCATCCGGCTGGAATGGAAGGTGAAGCGCTCCGGCAGAATGCCCTCACGCGCGCGGAGCATGGCGGGGATTTCGGTTTCCATGGTGGTGTTGGACGACGGCACGATCTGGCCGATGCGATAGCTGCGGGCGGTCATGGTGATCCTCTCTGGATGATGTTCGGTATCAGGGCTGGGCGTCGATGCCGGTTTCGGGCTCGGGCGCGGGCGGCGCCGTCTCGATCCGCACCGGCTGTTGCGGCGCCGCGTTCACGCGCAGGTCGAACACGTCGAAACGGTTATAATGGCCGATAATGTCGTGCATCTGCTTGGGCTGGATGCAGCGGGACAGGTCGATCTCGCCGTAGACGATGCCTTCCTCGTCGATCAGCGGCTGGCCGACCACACGGCCATCGGGGCCGAGGATGCCGGAAAAGGCGCTGTTCTTTCGTTCCAGCCGCGCGCGGGCGTCCGGCACCAGCGTCTCCATCGCCGCGACGATCTCCTCCGACACGGTCGAGCAGGAGACGATGGTGAACAGCTTCCCCTCGAAGCAATGTGCCGCAGCGCGGACCTTGATCGCCTCGGCCATGTCGTAATCGGCGGGTGCGACGGGCAGCGCGATATAGCTGGCGATATGGACCAGCTCGCCCTGCGCCAGCAGGCTGAACCGCGCGAGCGTGTTGGTATTCTCGCCACAGGCCAGCCCGCCCAGCGGCCCGATCGCGGTGTCATAGACCTTCAGCGTTGACCCGTCGCCATGCGCCCAGGTCAGCTTCTCCGCCCAGGTCGGCACCAGCTTGCGATGCTTGCCCAGGATCGTGCCGTCGGGGCCGATAAAGACCAGCGTGTTGTAGAGCGTGGCCAGCGACACCGGGCTGCGTTCGTTGACGCCGATGACGACATGCACCCCCGCCTCGCGCGCGGCGGTGCAGACCCGGTCGATCTCCGGCCCCGGCACCAGGATCGAGGCGCGGGCCAGCTTCTCGAACCACGGGCTTCCCGCGATCGGATCGGCGATCCAGCTCCAATAGGGATAGCCGGCGACGAACACCTCCGGGAAGGCGACCAGCTCGGCGCCGTTCGCCGCCGCCTCGCGAATCAGGCTGGCAGCCTTGTCGACGGTGGCAGCGGGATCGAGGAAAACGGGCGCGGCCTGGACCGCGGCGGCCTTGAATCGAGGCAGGTTCAGCATGAGGCGTTCCTTGCATGTGCAAGTTTTTCCTAACCCCGATTGACAGCGCTTGGCAAGATATTTTAAGCCTGAACTAATTTGACGCGACAAGGAGATCGAGCATGTCGACGGAGAGCTATGACGCATTTCGCGAGGATGTCGCGGGCCGTGCCAATGTCAGCGATACGGCCGAACTGGTCGATTTCTACCGCGATCTCGAAGACCAGCACGCAGGCGCATTGTGGACCGTCGCCAACAAGATCGAACCCTGGGAACCCAAGTCCCAGTCGGTGCCGGTCGTCTGGCACTATGACCGCCTGCGCGACCATGTGCTGCGCGCGCTGGAACTGGTCAGCCCGGAAAAGGCCGGGCGCCGCGTCGTCTATCTCGCCAATCCGGGACGGCGCGACGTGTCGGCGGCGGTAGGCTGGCTCTATACCGGCCTGCAGGTGATGGGGCCAGGCGAGGTCGCCTCGGCACACCGCCACTCCGCCTCCGCGCTGCGCTTCATCATGGAGGGATCGGGCGCGTTCACCAATGTCGACGGGCACAAGATGACGCTCGGTCGCAACGACTTCGTTCTGACCCCCAACGGCACCTGGCACGAACATGGCGTAGCGGAGGACGGCTCGGTCTGCATCTGGCAGGACGGACTCGACATCCCGCTGATGAACGCGCTGGAGGCCAATTTCTACGAGGTCCACCCCGATCTCAACCAGGCGGTCGGCTACGCGGTCGACGACTCCACCGCGACCTGGGGCAATGCCGCGCTGCTGCCCGCCGGGGAAAGCTGGTCGAAGCGTTACTCGCCGCTGCTGAAGTACGAGTGGGAGCCGACCTATGAGGCGCTGCTCCGCTATTCTCGCGCGACGGACGGATCGCCCTTCGACGGCATCCACATGAACTATGTGAACCCGTTCAACGGCGGCCCGCCCATGTCGACCATCGGCGCGTCGATGCAGCTTCTCCGTCCCGGCGAACATACCAAGGCGCATCGCGAGGTCGGCAGCTTCGTCTATCAATGCGCCAAGGGCTCGGGCCATTCGATCATCGGCGGCAAGCGCTTCGACTGGAAGGAGCGCGACATCTTCGTCGTGCCGTCCTGGATGTGGCACGAGCATGTCAACGGATCGGCGAGCGAGGACGCCTGCCTGTTTTCCTTCCACGATCTGCCCGCGATGCGCGCGCTCAATCTCTACCGATCGGAAGCCTTTGCCGACAATGGCGGGCACCAGCCGGTCCTGTCCTGACCCCTCCCCTTTCCTGAAAGGATTATCATGCGTCTTGTTACGTATCGCGCCGATGTCGAAGCCGAAGGCCGGCTGGGCGTGCTGGTCGATGGTCTGGTCATCGACGTCGCCAAGCTGGGCGCGCGCGCGGGCGTGCCGCTGCCGTCGCGGATGCTCGACTTCATCGACCTGGGGCCGGTCGCGGTCGCCGAGTTGAAGCTGCTGCTGGACGAGGCCAAGGGCCGCTGGCCGGTCGATGGCGCGCGTCCGCTGGCGGGCGTCAAGCTGCTCGCCCCGATCCCGCGCCCGCGCAAGAATGTGTTCGGCATCGGCCTGAACTATATCGACCATGTCGCGGAGAGCGCCGCCGCGCTCGACACCTCGGCTGATCTGCCGAAGAAGCCGGTCATCTTCTCCAAGCCGCCGACCAGCGTCATCGCGCCGGGCGAGCCGATCGTCCACCGCGCCGACATCACCCAGCAGTTGGACTGGGAGATCGAACTGGGCGCGATCATCGGCACCACGGCGCAGCGCGTCGCGCGTGAGGACGCTCTGCGCCACGTCTTCGGCTACACTACCCTGATCGACATGAGCGCGCGTGATTGTCGCCGCGCGGGTCAGTGGATCTATTCCAAGGGGCAGGACAGCTATTGCCCGATGGGGCCGTGCATCGTGACGGCCGACGAAATCCCCGATCCGCAGACGCTGGACCTGTGGCTGACCGTCAACGGCGTCGAGAAGCAGCGCAACAATACCAGCCACATGCTGTTCAAGGTCGACGAACTGATCGCCGACATCAGCCAGGGCATCACGCTGGAACCCGGCGACATCATCGCGACCGGCACCCCGGAAGGTGTCGGCGCGGGTCGCTCGCCCCAGGAATGGGTGTGGCCGGGTGACGTGATCGAAGGCGAGGTCGTCGGCATCGGCAAGCTGCGGCATTCGGTCGTGGCGGGATAAGGTCCCGATGCTGGAAGGAATAGGAACGGCCCCCGATCGCCAAGATCGGGGGCCGTTCTGCATTGTGGCCAAATATAAAATTCCTCCCCGGCACGGGGAGGGGAACCATGCGCAGCATGGTGGAGGGGGCGTGCGGCACAGGACATCCTGTGTGGAAGCCCCCCCTCCGTCAGGCCTGCGGCCTGCCACCTCCCCGTGCCGGGGAGGATCGTTTACGCCGCCACGCTCAGCGCTTGGGGCCGCATATCGGCGGGCCATTCGACCGAACGCCCCCCCTTCAAGTCCATGCACACCAGCACCACGGTCGCGCGAAAGCGGAGTTCGCCGCCGCATTCGACCTGCACCGAGATTTCGGCCGAGCTGCGCCCGACGCGCTCGGGCTGGACCAGGAAATCGAGCGCCTCGCCCAACCGGCTGGGCGCCGCGAAGTCGGCCTCCAGCCGCACGGTCGGCACACCGAGGCCGCGCTCGCCGTGCATCTCGGCGAAGTCGACGCCGATGCCGTACGCGAAATAATCCTCGATCGCCGCGTTCAGCATCTCGAAATAGCGGGGGTAGAAGACGATCCCCGCGCCATCGACATGCGCGAAGCGGACCTGCTGCGTCGAACGGAATGTCATTCGTTATCCTCTCCTTCGGCCCCCAGCGACTGTTTGAGGATCGCCAGAAGATCATAGAGCTGGGCCATCTGCGCATCCGGCACGCGGTCGAACATTGCCGCGATCCAGCCGTGATGCGCCGTCGCCAACTCGGCGAAATGCGCCCGCCCCTGCGGCGTCAATGCCACGATGTAGCGGCGCCGATCCTCGGGCGCGGGCTGGCTGGAGACATAGCCATCCGACTCCAGCTGCCGGACCAGCGCGGTGACGTTGCCGTTCGACACCAGCAGCGAGCGGGACAGCTCGCCCATGGTGATCCCCTCCTGATGCCGCTCCAGCGCGGCCAGCACGTCGAAGCGCGGCAGGGTGGTGTCGAACTGCTCGATGAAGCGGCGACGCAGCCGCTTCTCGATGGTCATCGAACAGCTCAGCAGGCGCAACAGGACCTTGATGTCCATCCGGCCCGCCAAGGCCCCGTCATGCTTTTCGCGAATGCGGTCCGTCAAAATCAAGGTCTCCATGCGCGTCGTCACGCCGTCTCGGACTGGCGTTGGACGTTGCGCATAAGCTGTGCCTGGCCAAGGGCATAGGCCGAAGGCACCGGCATCTTGTGCCCGGCCGCCGCCGCCGCATGGAGCGTCCAGTTCGGATCGGCCAGATGCGGACGGCCCAGCGCCACCAGATCTGCGCGGCCCGCGGCCAGGATGCCATTGACGTGATCCGCCTCGTAGATGTTGCCGACCGCCATGGTCGGGCAGTCCAGCTCGTTGCGGATACGGTCGGAGAAAGGCGTCTGGAACATCCGGCCATAGACGGGCCGTGCCTGTGGCGCCGTCTCGCCCGCCGACACGTCGATCAGATCGGCCCCCGCCTCACGCAGCGCGGCGGCGATCTCGACGGCTTCGGCCGGGGTCACGCCCGCCGCGCCCGCCCAGTCATTGGCGGAGATGCGGACCGCCAGCGGACGATCCTCGCCCCAGGTCGCGCGGACCGCGCGCACCACCTCCAGCGGGAAGCGCAGCCGGTTCGCCAGGCTGCCGCCATAATCGTCGGTCCGGTCGTTCATCAGCGGCGTGATGAAGGACGACAGCAGGAAACCATGCCCGGCCTGGATCTCGATCATGTCGAACCCGGCGTCGAACGCGCGGGCCGCGGCGGCGACGAAATCCTGACGCACCCGGTCCATATCGGCGCGGGTCATCGCGGAGGGACGCTGGCTTTCGGGAAGATAGGGCTTGTCCGACGCCGCGAGCAGCGGCCAGCCGCCTTCGGGTAGCGGACGGTCCGGCTGAACCGATCCGGGTAGCGTCGCACCGCGCGGCCCCGCATGGCCCAGCTGGATGCACAGCTTGCCCGCCCCTTGCGCATGGGCGAACTCGGTGATCCGCCGCCACGCCGCCGCCTGTTCGTCGTTCCACAGACCGGGACAAGCGGGCGTGATCCGCCCCTCGGGCGACACGGCGGTCATCTCGGTCACGATCAGCCCCGCCCCGCCCATGGCGCGGGCGCCGTAATGGACCAGGTGGAAATCGCCCGGCACCCCGTCCGGCCCGGCGGCATAGGTCAGCACCGGCGACACCACGACGCGGTTGGGCAAAGTCAGCTCGCGCAGGCGATAGGGCGCGAACATCGGCGGCACCGCCTCATTGCCGCCGGAGCGCGCGGCGAACCATTGCTCGATACCGTTCAGCCATTTCGGATCGCGCAGGCGCAGATTCTCATGGCTCACCCGCTGCGACCGGGTGAGGAGCGAATAGGCGAACTGCTTAGGGTCGAAACCCAGATAGCGGTCGAGCGTCTCGAACCATTCGGTCGAGTTCCGCGCCGAATTCTGGATCTTCAGCACCTCGACATGCCGTTCGTTGCGATATTCCGCCAGCGCGGCGGCCATCCCGGCGCGGTCCTGCGCGACATGGGGCCGGCTCATGACCTCGGCCAGCTTGATCGCATCCTCCAGCGCCAGCTTGGTGCCCGACCCGATCGAGAAATGCGCGGTGTGCGCCGCGTCGCCCAGCAGCACGACATTGTCGAACGACCATTCCCCGCACAGGATGCGCCGGAAGTTGATCCAGGCACCCGAGCCGCGAAGATGCGCCGAGTTGGTCAACAGCGGCTCGCCGTTCAGATGCCGCGCGAAGATGCGCTCGCACGCGGCGATCGCATCGGCCTGCTCCATCGTGTCGAAGCCCAGCCCCTTCCAAGTCGCCTCCGAACATTCGACGATGAAGGTCGAGCGCGTCTCGTCGAAGCGGTAAGCGTGCGCCCAGATCCACCCCGCCTCGGTCTTCTCGAAGATGAAGGCGAAGGCGTCGAACAGGCGCGGCGTGCCCAGCCAGATGAACTTGTTGGCGCGCGTGTCGATGTCGACGTCGAACCTGTCCTCATGGGCGGTGCGAATCCGGCTGTTGATGCCGTCCGCCGCGACGATCAGGTCGTAATCGGCCCATTTGGTCAGGTCGGCGTCGAAGTCCGTCTCGAACTGCAACCGCACGCCCAGCGCGCGGGCGCGATCCTGCAGGATATTGAGCAACCGCTTGCGCCCGATGCCGATAAAGCCATGCCCGCCCGAGCGCTCGACATGGTCGCCCACGACCACCTCGATATCGTCCCAATGCGCGAATTCCGACTCGATGGTTGCTGCGCTGACCGGATCGTTGGCGCGCAAATTGGTCAGCGTCTGGTCGGAGAAGACGACGCCCCAGCCGAACGTGTCGCCCGCCTTGTTCCGCTCCACGACCAGCACGTCATGCGACGGGTCGCGCAGCTTCATCGAGATCGCGAAGTAGAGCCCGGCAGGCCCGCCACCCAGACAAACGACACGCATCGGCATCTCCTCTATTTGTTTTAGACCTAAAATATATGGATGCGCCGATCAAGGGGTTTCGCGCGATCAGCCTTCCAGATTGCGATAGACGCGGTCGAGCAGGGTCAGCAGCCGGTCGAAATCGCGGGCGGAAAGTCCCGCAATCACCTGCTGATAGACGGGCGAGGTCGCCTTCCGGGCCTCGGCCAGTTTCGATTCGCCGGTCGCGGTCAGGGCGACCAGGGTGACGCGCGCATCCTCTTCGCTGGCGGTCAGCGTGACCAGATCGGCGGCGGCCATGCGCTGGACGATGCGGGTCATGGTGGACAGCGGAATGACGGCCGCCTCGGCGATGTCACGCACCCCGCGCGGGGCATGTTCGCCCAGGATCATCAGGACGCGCCAATTGGGAATGTCGAGCCCGATGTCGCGCAGCAGTGGCTCGATCGTCGCATTGTAGCGACTCGCCAGCCGGTTGATCAGGAAGAAGGGGTAACGCTCGACCTGGAACGCCGCCGTTCCGGGATCGCCCTGCGTACGATGGTCCAATCCGATAGCTCCCAATTCGCCAGCGCCTTAGCCCCTGCTCCGCCCCCTCGCAACCGACCCAAAAAGAATTTAGTTGCATATGCACGTTTTATTCGGCAGCTTTCGACTAAGAAGAACATGATTGGAGACCGACGATGGCCGAGTCCGCCCTGTCTCGTTTCGCGCAAGCCCTGACCGCCGGATCGATCGAAGTCGTCGATCTGACGCAGGAGTTATCCGAGGACACGCCAGTCCTGATCCTGCCCGAGCCCTTCGGCCAGACCGCACCGTTCAGCCGCCAGGAAATCTCCCGCTATGACGAGCGCGGCGTCGCCTGGGCGTGGAGCAACTTCACCACCGGCGAGCATACCGGCACCCATTTCGACGCGCCGCTCCACTGGGTGACGGGTAAGGACTTGCCCAACAACAGCGTCGACACCATCGACCCCACGCATTTCGTCGGCCCGGCGGTCGTGATCGACGCCTCGGCGGAGGCGGCGGCGGACGCCGACTTCATCCTGACCGCCGATTTTCTCCGCGCCTGGGAAGCCAGTCATGGCCGCATCCCGGCCAGGAGCTGGGTCCTGCTGCGCACCGACTGGTCGAAGCGTCAGGGCGATGCCTATACCAACCGGCGCGAGGATGGCCCGCACACCCCCGGCCCCGACCCAGATGCCGTCCGCTTCCTGGTCGAGGAGCGCGACATCATCGGCTTCGGTGTCGAGACGATCGGCACCGATGCGGGCCAGGCCCATACCATGACCCCGCCCTACCCCGCGCATACGCTGCTGCACGGTGCGGGCCGCTACGGCCTGCAATGCCTCGCAAATCTCGACCGGCTGCCGCCGACCGGCACGGTCATCGTCGCCGCGCCCCTGAAAATCCGTGGCGGCTCGGGCAGTCCGCTGCGCGTCCTTGCTTTCGTCGGGAGCTGATCCATGGCCGAACGGTCCTTCAAGAAGGAAGTCGAAAAGCTCCGCCTGGGTGCGGGCGACGTGTTCGAGGGCGAAGGCATTCTCGCCGTCACCAAGGCGCTGCTCCAGGCCGGGGTTGCCTATGTCGGCGGCTATCAGGGTTCGCCGATCAGCCATTTGATGGACGTCTTCGCCGACGCCGATCCGCTGCTGCGCGAACTGGGCGTGCATTTCGAATCCAACGCCAATGAGGCGGCGGCAGGCGCGATGCTGGCGGCCTCGGTGAACTATCCCCTGCGCGGCGCGGTCGCCTGGAAGTCGGTGGTCGGCACCAATGTCGCCTCCGACGCGCTGTCCAACCTCGCCAGCGGCGGCGTCACCGGCGGCGCGCTCATCATCGTCGGCGAGGATTATGGCGAAGGCTCCTCGATCATGCAGGAGCGGACCCATGCCTTTGCGATGAAGAGCCAGATGTGGCTGCTCGACCCGCGCCCCAATTTGCCGACCATCGTCGGTATGGTCGAAAAGGGCTTCGAACTGTCCGAGGCGTCGAACACGCCCGTGATGATCGAGATGCGGGTGCGCAGCTGCCACATGACCGGCAGCTTCGTCGCCAGCGACAATCGCCGCCCGACCATGACCGTCGGGCAAGCCGCCGCCAATCCGCGCCGCGCGGTCGACCGCATCGTCCTGCCGCCCGCGATCTTCCAGCATGAGATCGAGAAGATCGAACAGCGCTGGCCCGCCGCCCAGAAATTCGTCCGCGAACAGCGGCTGAACGAATGGTTCGGGCCGGAACGCGACGAGATCGGCATCATCGTGCAGGGCGGCCTCTACAACACGCTCAACCGCGCACTGGAGCTGGCCGGTCTCTCCGATACGTTCGGCGCGGCGCGTATCCCGATCTACTGCCTCAACGTCGTCTATCCGCTGATCCCGGAGGAAGTCGTCGCCTTCTGCGCAGGGAAACGCGCGGTGCTGGTGCTGGAGGAAGGGCAACCCGAGTTCATCGAGCATGAACTCAGCACGCTGCTGCGCCGCGCCGATATCCAGACGAAGCTGGTCGGCAAGGACGTGATGCCGCGCGCGGGCGAATATTCGGGGCAGGTGATCGGCGACGGCCTCGCCAAGTTCCTGCGCGACCATGCCCCCGAACGCGCGCCGGAGCCCCGCGCGGTGGTACCCGTCCCCGCCGATGTCGCCGCCACCGTGCCGCAGCGCCCGGCGGGCTTCTGCACCGGCTGTCCCGAACGCCCGATCTTCGCGGCGATGAAGCTGGTCCAGCGCGAACTGGGCGAGATGCACGTCTCCGCCGATATCGGCTGTCACCTCTTCTCGATCCTGCCGCCGTTCAACATCGGCAATACGACGATGGGCTATGGCCTGGGTGCCGCCGCTGCCTCTGCTTTCAAGCCCGAGGGCAAGCGTGCGTTGGCGGTGATGGGCGATGGCGGTTTCTGGCATAACGGCCTGACCTCGGGCATCGGCAATGCCGTCTTCAACCAGGACGAGACCGTTACCGTCATCGTCGACAATGGCTATTCGGCGGCGACCGGCGGGCAGGACATCCTGTCCTCGCGCGCGAAGAACGACACCCGCATCACCAACCACCCGATCGAAAAGGCGGTGCGCGGCATGGGCGTCAAATGGGCGCGCACGCTGACCCGCACCTATGACGTGGCGAAGATGCGCGACCTGATCCGCGAGGCGATGACCAGCCCGGAAAAGGGGCCGAAGGTCATCATCGCCCAGTCGGAATGCATGTTGAACAAGCAGCGCCGCGAAAAGCCGCTGATGGCCAAGGCCGCCAAGGAAGGGCAGCGCGTGGTGCGCGAGCGGTTCGGCGTCGATCCCGACACCTGCACCGGCGACCATGCCTGTATCCGCCTGTCGGGCTGTCCATCGCTCAGCATCCGCGACAATCCCGATCCGCTGCGCCAGCATCCCGTCACGCATATCGACAATAGCTGTGTCGGCTGCGGCAATTGCGGCGAGGTCGCCCATGCCGCCATACTCTGCCCCTCCTTCTGGAAGGCGAGCATCGTCTCCAACCCCGGCCGCTGGGAGACATGGCGTCACCGCATGACCCAGCGCGTCATCGGCTGGCTGCAACAGCGCCATGACCGCCACCTTGCCGCGAGGGCTTTCTGATGGAACGCATTCTTCCCGATCGCGACCGGATCACCATCGCCATCCTGGCGCTGGGCGGCGAAGGCGGCGGCGTGCTGGCCGAATGGGTTCAGCATATCGCGCGTGCCCATGGCTATGTGGCGCAAGGCACCTCGGTCCCCGGTGTCGCACAGCGGACCGGATCGACCGTCTATTATATCGAACTGGTACGCACGCGGCCCAGCGGCGGCAACCGTCCCGACCCTGTGCTGGCGATGATGCCGGTGCCGGGCGATGTCGATATCGTCATCGCGTCCGAACTGATGGAGGCCGGTCGCGCGATCCTGCGCGGCTTCGTCAGCGAGGATCGCACCACGCTGATCGGCTCCACCCACCGCGTCTATGCGATCTCGGAGAAAGCCGCGCTGGGCGACGGCACCGGTGCCAGCGAGCGCATCCTGGCCGCCGCCAAAAGGCGCGCGCGGCGCTTCATCGGCTTCGACATGTCGGCCGCCGCCGCCAAGTCGGGCAGCGTCATCAGCTCGATCATGCTCGGCGCGCTCGCGGGTAGCGAGGCCCTGCCCTTCCCGCGTGAGGCGTTCGAGGACGCGATCCGGCACGGCGGCAAGGCGGTCGAGCCCAATTTGAAGGGCTTCGGCCTGGGCTTCGACTCGGCGCAGGCCGGTGAGGAGGATGCACGGGACAAGCCCGCCGGGCCCCCGGTCCCGACGACGCCTGCCGGACGTACACTTGCTGCGCGCATCGCCAACACCCTGCCCGAAGGCGCACAGGCCACCGCGACCGAGGGCGTGCGCAAGCTGATGGATTATCAGGATGCCGATTATGCCGGCGACTATCTCGACCGACTGGCGGCGTTCGTGCCGCTGGACGGTGCGGACGGCGCGCTGACCGAGACGGCGGCCCGGCATCTGGCGCTCTGGATGGCCTATGAGGACACGATCCGCGTCGCCGACCTGAAGGTCCGTGCGACCCGCAGCGACCGCGTCGCGCGGGAGGTGCGGGCCAAGGACGATCAGCTGCTGACCGTCACCGAATATATGCATCCGCGCCTTCAGGAGGTCTGCGAGACGCTGCCCGCCGGGCTGGGTCGCTTCATCCTGAGGCACGACGGGCTGCGCCGTCGGCTGGAGCCGTTTTTCCAGAGTGGTCGCCATGTGCGGACGACCGGGCTGCGCTGGTTCCTGATGCTGCGGCTGCTGGCCGGGATGCGGGGGGTGCGGCGGCGGACGTTGCGCTATGACGAGGAACAGGCGCGGATTGCGGCCTGGTTGGACCTGGTGCTTCAGGCCGCGCGCACCGACCGGGACGCCGCCATTGCGGTCCTGCGCTGCCAGAATTTGATCAAGGGCTATTCGGACACGTTCGAGCGCGGTCTTGCGCATTTCCAGCTGGTCATGGCGGCCGTGCCCGCCGCGCTCGCCAAGCCGGGGGCGGCAGCGCGGATCGCGGCGCTGCACGACGCCGCGCTGGCCGACGAAAAGGGCGAGGCGCTGGGCTGCGCGCTGGCCGCGACCGGATAAACCCGCGCCCAGCGAACAGGCCCGGCACTGGCTGCATAACGCCGCCGCGCCGCCGGGCCATAGACTGACAGCGTAACATCGACGGATATGAGGAAGACCGCATGGCCATGCTGGATGGAAAGGTCGCGATCGTCACCGGGGGCGGCGCATCGATCGGCGGGGCGATCACCCGCAAGCTGCATGCCGAGGGCGCGAAGGTCGTCATCGCCGCGCGCAACCAGGATCAAGGCGCCAAGCTCGCCGAGGAACTGGGCGAACACGCGCTGTTCGTCGCGACCGACATCACAGACGATGCCGCCATCGCGCATCTGGTCGGGACCGCCATCGCCCGGTTCGGGCAGATCGACATCCTGGTCAACAACGCCTGTTCTTATGGCGATGAGGGCCCCGCCACCGCGCGCGAGACTTGGCTCCAGACGCTGAACGTCAACGCCGTCTCCGCCGCAATCCTGGGTGAAGCGGCCCGCCCGCACCTCGCCAATACGCGCGGCAACATCGTCAATATCGGCTCGATCTCGGGCAAGTTCGCGCATATCGGCCGCTGGGCCTATCCGGTGTCGAAGGCGACGCTGGCGCACCTCACCCGGTCGCAGGCGATGGACTACGCCGCCGACGGTATCCGGGTGAACATGGTGACGCTCGGCCATATCTGGTCGGACCCGATTGGCGGCCTCGCCGGGGGCAACCGTGCCCATGCCGACAAGGTGTCGAGCGACCTCAACCTGCTCGGCCGCGTCGCCGATGCCTCGGAAGTCGCGCAGGTCGTCGCCTTCGTCGCCTCCGACGCCGCCTCCTACATGACCGGCAGCGAGACGGCGGTCGATGGCGGTTACGGGATGCTCGGGCCGGAGCGGCGCGTGCCGCTGATGCCGCTCCTCGCCGCACACGGCTGACCCAGGATGGCGGCCGGAAACCGAGACGCCGATATCGTCATCATCGGCAGCGGGATCAACGCGCTGGTCTGCGGCGCGCGCCTCGCGCTGAAGGGCAAGCGCGTCGCGCTGTTCGAGCGGGAGGCGGTGGCGGGCGGCTGTATCCGCACCGAGGAGCTGACGCTGCCGGGCTTCCGGCACGACACGTTGTCGACCCTCTATCCGCTGTTCGTCACCTCGCCCCATTATGCCGAGCTGGGGCCGGAGCTGGCGCGGCACGGCCTGCGCTTTCGCAACACGGCGACGCCGACCGCCTCGGTAATGGACGATGGTCGCAGCATCATCTTCCGCACCGACCGCGCCGCCAATATCGCGGCGCTCGACGCCTGCGCGCCCGGCGACGGACAGGCCTATGCCCGCGCCATGGCCGAGGTGGAGGACATCGCCCCCCTGGTCTTCGGCCTGCTCGGCGGCGAGCTTTGGTCCTGGCCGACCGCCAGACTGCTGCTCGGCGAGGTTCGCAAGCGCGGCCCCAAGGCACTCGGCCGGATGTTCGGCGGGATGCTGCGCGCGTCGCGCGACTGGCTGCGCAGCGACTTTTCCTCGCCGCTCTCGCAGGCGCTGTTTGCGCCCTGGGTCCTGCATGTCGGCCTGTCGCCGGAGAGCAGCGCGTCGGCGCTGATGAACCGGCTGGTCCTGCTGTCGCTGGAGGCGGCGGGCAGCCCGATGGTCGAGGGCGGCAGCGCGCGCATCGTCGAGGCGTTCACCCGGCTGATCGAGGAAAAGGGCGGCCGCGTTAGTACGAACGCCGACGTCGCCGAGATCATCGTCGAACGCGGCCGCGCGACCGGCATAAGGCTGGGTAGCGGCGAGGTCGTGCGCGCGCGAAAGGCGGTCGTCGCCTCGGTCACGCCTACCCAGCTTTATGAGCGATTGCTCCCCGCCAGCGCCACCCCCGAACGCGCGCGGAGCGAGGCCAAGGCCTATCGCTATGGACGCGGCGAGATGCAGATCCACCTGGCTCTGTCGGAACCCCCGCAATGGCCCGACCTCGCGCTTCGCGACGTGGCGATGCTCCACATCAGCAACGGGCTGGAGGCGGTATCCCGCGCCGTCAATGAGGCGGAACGCGGCCTGCTCCCCGCCGAGGCGAGCATCGTCGTCGCCCAGCCGATCGCCGTCGACCCCAGCCGCGCGCCGGATGGGAAATGGATCTTCTGGATCCAGTTGCAGGAACTGCCCCGCGACAGCGCGGTCAAGGGCGATGCCGCTGGGCTGATACCCACGCCGGAGGACGGCCATTGGACGCCGGAGTTGCGCGAGGCCTATGCCGACCGCATCGTCGACCGGCTCTGCGCGCTGATCCCGAACCTGCGTGCCAGCATCCTCGACCGCCACGTCATCAGCCCAGCCGATCTGGCGGCGCTGAATGTCAACCTGGTCGGCGGCGATCCCTATGGCGGCGACTGTTCGCTCGACCAGTTCATGCTCTGGCGCCCGCGTGCGACGCCGGGGAACCATGAAACGCCGATCAAGAGCCTGTACCAGATCGGCGCCTCGACCCATCCCGGCCCGGGACTTGGCGGCATGTCCGGCTCGATGGTCGCGGACCGTCTTGCCTGAAATTCCTCCCCGGCAAGGGGAGGTGGCAGGCCGAAGGCCTGACGGAGGGGTGTCCCGGCCGGAGAGGGTGGGCTGACCCACCACCCGTGACACCCCTCCACCATGCTGCGCATGGTCCCCCTCCCCTTGCAGGGGAGGAATGGAAAGCGCCCCAAAAAACAGGCCCCCGCCGCATTGGCGGGAGCCCAGTTGGCCAGCGCCCTTTAGCGGCCGATCGGGACGATCGCCTTCAACCAGAATTTGTCGCCCTGCGGCCGGTTCTCGGCATGGAACTCATGCTGCCAGGTACCGATCAGCTGGACCTTGCCCGCCTGATAGCTGGCCGAGGGGCCGACGCCGATCACCTGGCCCTTGAACCCGCGCATCCGGTCGACAAAGGCCTGCGCGGCGGCATTCGACACCTGGTCCTTCGTCGTCTGCTTATAGACATAGCCCGAGGCGCCCAGCTTCCACTTGCCGATCTGCTGGCCCACCGCGAAATCGGCGTGCAGCTCGTTCCCGCTGCGATAGCTGGCGCCCGTGGGGTTGAAGGGGGTGAACACCGCCTGGTTGTTGCGGGTGTTGATGTCGTACATCACCTTCACGTCGAGCGAGAAACCCTTCTTGCCATAATAGGCGATCCCCACGACCGGCTCGAAATTCAGATAGTTGCGGCCGATGCTGGACAGCTTGCGCCGGTCATAGGCACCCAGCGGCAGGTTGATGTCGACGCCCGCGGTGATATGCACGCCGTTCTGGAAATGCCATCCCAACAGGATCGGATCGACGGTGATATCGCCCAGCCCTGTGGTCTCGTCGCCCAGGCCCGCCGCGCCGACCTTCAGCCGCACGACCGGCACGATCGCCTGCATCCCCCAGGTCGCACCCAGAATCTTCACCGGCGTCATATGCACCATCCGCACGATCGCCGCGTCGGAGCGGACGCGGAAATTGGGGAGCAGCCCCGCATCGCCGTCCGGCCCGTTGAAACGATCCGCCTCATAATGCTGGAGATAGCCGAGCAGATAGGTGCCCGGCGGCGGCAGGGCCGCCCCCGAATAGCCCTCCGCGCCGTTCGGATAGACGCCGCCGCCCAGCTCGGACGCCAGCGCCGGCGTCGATACCCCCGTCGCCAGCGCGAGCGCCATCGTGGCGAAAAACTTCCGCATAAAATCCCCCTTTCTTGTTGATGGTCTTCGGCCGGTGGCCGCCCGATCAGGCGGCCATCTCGTGCAACTGCCGGTACGCGCCGCCGTAGAAGAGCAGCGGCGGCGTCGACTCGTCCTCGTGCCGGTGGTCGACCACCTCGGCGACGAACAGGCAATGGTCGCCCGCCGGGAACACGTCCCTCACCCGGCACGCCAGATGCGCCATCGCGCCGCGCACCAAGGGAATGTCCTCATGCCAGTCGAAGTCGATCGGCTGGTCGGTGGGACGCCCTGCGAAGTGGTTCGACAGCGCCATCTGCTGCTGCGACAGGATGTTGAGGCCGTAATGCCCCGCCTCGCGCAGCCGCGCGGCCATCTTGGCCTTGTTGTCGATGCTGATCAGCACCAGCGCGGGGTCAAGCGAGACCGAGGTGAAGGAGTTCGCGGTCATGCCATGCACCCCCTCCCCCGTCGCGCAGGTGACGATCGTGACCCCCGTGGCGAAGCGGCCGAAGGTCCGGCGAAGAGCCATGCGGTCCATGTTATGCGGCCTCCAGGATGAAGCTCTCGGTCAGCTCGGGCGCGGCGATGGTCGGGAAGAAGCGGCTCGGATCGTCGAAGTTATTGGCGAACCAGTGCGCCACGCGCGGCTGGGCCGAGGCGGCGCCGAGCAGCTGGACCATGTGCGGAGGTGGCGGCTGCAACATGCCGTTGGTCCAGCCGACGACGAACTGCGCATAATCCCAGTATCGGTCGAAGGTCGCCTGCATCCAGGCGGCGTCGAACGGCTTGCCCTCGTTCGCCAGGATCGAGTCGAGATAGATGGCCGCACTCTTTGCGGCGTTGTTCGCCCCCTGCCCCGTGATCGGGTCGTTCAGGCAGACCGCATCGCCCAGACCCAGCGCCTTGGCGCCCGATGGCAGGGTCAGCACCGGCTTGCGGACCGTCGGCGGGAAGCGCCCGGTCAGCCAGCCCTGCGCGTCGGTCAGCGTGCAGTCGCGCGACCGATCATATTCGGCGGGCACGAAGCGCTTCAGGGCATCGAGGCTGGTTTCCAGATGTTCGGCCGGGGTCGCGCGCGGGTTCCAGACGTCCATCGGCCCGCCGGGCAGCGACTCGAAAACCATGATCTCGCACGGGCCGCTGAGGGTCAGCGCGGGGAAGACGAAATATTCGCCGACACCGGGGACCAGGTTGAAATTGACCGCGCTATGCTCGGGCCGCGGCGTCATGCCATGGACATAGGTCAGCGCCAGGCTGCGCATCGGCTTGTCGAAGGGCGACTTTTCCGCATCCCGCTCGAACAGCTTGCCGATCTCGCCCTTGCCCGAAGCGACCAGCACCAGATCGCATTCGCGCGCCAGGTCCTCCAGCTCGGCGATGCCCGCGTCGCAGATGCGTAGCTCGCCGCCACGCTTCTCGAACTCCGCCAGCCAGCGCGGCATCTTTACCCGCTGGTCGACCGACTGGGCGGGCGCGTCGAGCCGCGACGCCCAGGACATCTGCGAATTTCCATCCTCGCCGACTAGCGAAAAGCCGATCCCGTCGACCGGCGGACAGGCATCGTCCCAGAAATTGATGCCCAGCGCGCGCTCATGCGCCCGTGCCTGGTCGAACATGCACTGGCTGGAGGTGACGCGGCCGCCCGCAATCTGCTCGGCCGTCTGGTTGGACAGCATGATGACCTCATGCCCCTTTTCGAGCAAACCCATACCCAGTTGCAGCCCCGCCTGGCCTGCACCGACGATCCCGATCCGCGTCATCTCTCCGGTCTCCACATGCCTGTATGATGGAGGCAGGATAAGTCGGTGTTCGACGCCGGGACTATGCAGCGACCGCCGACGCTGTTCGCGGATTGCATATTTTAGGCTTGAAATGTTATAAAGCTGCACGAGCCGGGGAAACCGGCCGGAAGTTGCAGGTGGACATGGACCATGGCTTAATCCGCCGGTGACGGCGGGATCGGTGGAGACGCGATGCTGGACAGGATGACGCCCCGCAACGGGCAGGCGCAACCGCTCGACAAGTGCCGCGTGTTCGGCTCGTCGGACGTGGACGAAACGCGGGCGCACGTCGCACGCCTCTATTGCGACCACCGGCTCAGCCCCGTCTCGCAGGGCGCCAGGTTGCAGGCATGGCAGAATGCCGTGACCATCAGACAAAGCTCCATCGCGACCATGGGCTATGGCGCCGAAGTCCAGATCGACCCTGGCAAGCTCCAGAATTTCTATCTGCTGATGCTGCCCTATGCGGGCGAAGCGATGGTCGAGGCGGGCGGGCGAACCGTTCGGGCCTCCGACACGGTCGGCACCCTGCTCTCGCCCGAAGATCTGGTGACGATGCGCTGGTCGCCCGACTGCGCCAAATATATGGTACGGATCGACCGGGAGGCGCTGGAGCAGCATGTCGCGTCCCTGCTCGGCCATATGCTGCGCCGCCCGCTGAACTTCCGCCTTGCCATCCCGCGCGAAGGACTGGGGGCCGAATGGTGGCGGCTGACCGAATTGCTGGTCGGCCTGGTCGAATGCCAGGACCAGGCCCATCCCCAGAGCCTGGCGATCCAACAGCTCGAACAGACGCTGCTGCTCAGCCTGATCGAGGGGCAGGAGCATAATTTCAGCGACATGCTGCGCGACCGCGACCGCTCGATCGCACCCAAGCATGTCCGGCTGGTCGAACAATATATCGAGGAACATGCCGCCGACCCGATCTCGATCGAGCAGCTGGTCGCGGTCAGCGGGGTGAGCGGCCGTGCGCTGTTCGACGGCTTTCGTCGGTTCCGCAACACATCCCCCATGGCGCATCTTCGGGCGTGCCGGATGCGCCGCGTGCGGGAAGCGCTGCTGAATCCCATGCCCGACGTCACCGTGTCGCGCCTGGCGCAGGATTGGGGATTTTTCGAACTGGGGCGCTTCGCCGGGCAGTATCGCAAGCTGTACGGCGAAACCCCGTCCGAAACCCTGCGGCGCGCCCGGTAATGCCATAACGACGCCAGTCGATGGCCGGCGGCGGGGAAACCTGACACCGTGTCCCCGCCTGGGTCTGGCGGATCACACGATCGGCGCCTAACCGTCACGGGGCTTTTGCATTCGGGATGAGATGATGTTCGACATTCGCGAAGACGATCTGAGCCGCGAAGACACGCGACAGCTGCTCGCGCTCCACTTGGCCGGGATGCACGCCAATTCTCCGCCGGAGAGCGTTTTCGCGCTCGACCTGTCCGGCCTGAAGGCACCCGAGGTCACGGTCTGGACGGCCCGCCACGGCGGGCGGCTGGCGAGCATCGGCGCGCTCAAGATGCTGCCGGACGGCGGGGCCGAGCTGAAGTCGATGCGCACCCATCCGGATTATCTGCGCCAGGGGGCGGCCGCCTGCATGCTGGACGCGATCATCGCCGAAGCGGCCCGGCGGGGCGTCGTCCGGCTGAGCCTGGAGACGGGGACCGGCCCCGCTTTCGATCCGGCGCTGGCGCTCTATCGACGGCGCGGATTCCGCGACGGTCCGCCATTTGCGGCCTATGAACAGAACGCCTTCAGTCAGTTTCTACACCTGGACCTGAATTGACCGCTGCGCCCCGGCAGCACCGGCGACAAGTGGCGATATTGAAACGCAGCGTCGACAATGCCGAGCATTATGGCTGGGGCGAGAATTGCGACGGATGGATCCTGGCCCCCTCCCCGGACCTGATGGTCATCGAGGAAAGAATGCTGCCGGGCACCGGCGAACGCAGGCATGTTCATGCCGTGGCCCGGCAATTCTTCTATACCCTATCCAGTGAACTGACCATGGAACTGGACGGCGTGGATCACCGGATCACGCCCGGGTCCGGGATAGAAATCCCGCCCGGGGCCGGTCATCAGGCCCGCAATGACGGCACGGGCGATGTCCGCTTTCTGGTGGTCTCCAGCCCATCGACGCGCGGCGACAGGCTGGACCTTTAAAGCGCCATCCCGGCCGCGATGCCGGAATGGAGCGGCGACAATCGCCATATCCTCGCCATCCGCTGCCGAGAATTTGATCCGACTACAAACGCATTTCCGGCGAGGCGGCGCGCCTTGATCGCTACGCCGTGAAATCCGCACGGTCCATCGACCGATCGACGCTTCACGGCCCAGAACACGCTGGTCGCGGCCACAACAAACAAGTTGCACTTTCGTGAAGGATAGGTTTCATTTGATTCACTCACCGACCGAGTGAGCGACCGAAAGTTGCGCGACAGCCCATTGTGGTGGCCGCGAAACCTGTGATCCTGACGCCGAGGGGATGCTGACGGGTGGGTGTGACGGCGCTTCGCCGTCCGCCGCTTCAGCATCTGGGCCAAAGGGGGAACGGGACGGCATGGCAACACGGCGATCGGTACTCGGCAAATTGGGAATGGTGGCGGGGCTGGGCCCCATGATGGGCGCGATGCAGGCGCTCGGGCTGGCCGGGATCGCTCATGCACAGGATTGGGAAGCGCCGCCCCAGGGTCTGGGGCGCGGACGGCATGTCGTGGTGCTGGGGGCGGGCATCGCGGGCCTGACCTCCGCCTATGAGCTGGAACAGGCGGGTTTCCTCGTCACCCTGCTGGAGGCGCGCGATCGGGTCGGGGGACGGGCCTGGACGGTGCGCGATGGCGACAGGATCGAGATGAACGGCGAGGAGACGCAGACCGCCCGCTTTTCCGACGGCATCTATTTCAATGCCGGACCCGCCCGCATCCCCAGCTTTCACCAGGGGCTGCTGGGCTATGCCAAGAAGTTCGGTGTGCCGATGGAGGTGGAGGTCAATTCCAGCCGGTCGGCCTATGTCATGGCCGATGACGGGTCGAAGATCCGGATGCGCACCGCGATCAACGACATGCGGGGTCGTATCGCCGAGCTGCTGGCCAAGGCGATCAACCAGGGCTCGCTGGACCGGGAACTCAGCGCAGCCGATCGCGAGCGGCTGCTGCCCTTTCTGAAGGCCTATGGCGATCTCGATGCCGATGGCGGATTCAAGGGGACCGAGCGGTCGGGCTTCGGCACCGCGCCCGGCGCGGGCGTCACCTTCGCGTCGCCCTCGACCGCCATGCCGCTCGACCAGCTGCTCGCCAACCAGCGTCTGCCGATGACCTTGTTCGAGGACAATCTGTACATGCAGGCGACGATGTTCGAACCGGTCGGCGGCATGGACCGCATCCATGCAGGGTTCGACCGGCATCTGCGCCGCCCCGCGCTGCTGGGGGCCGAAGTCACGGAGATCCGCCAGAAACACACCGGCGTGGATGTCGTCTATCGAGACCGGAGCAGCGGCGTCGTGACGACCGTCGCCGCCGACTTTCTGATCTGCACCATCCCCTTCCCGGTGCTGGCGGGGATCACCACCAACTTCTCCCCCCGGCTGAAGCGGACCATCGCCGAGGTGAAATACGATTATTCCAACAAGGTCGCCTTTGAGAGCCCGCGCTTCTGGGAACGCGAGCAGATTTATGGCGGTATTTCGTTCGTCGGCGGCCCGACCACATTGATCTGGTATCCCTCGGCCGGACTTCACAGCGAACGCGGCATGATCCTGGGCTGCTACAGCTCCGGCCCGGTCGCCGCCGAGTTCCAGAAGCGACCGATCGCCGAGCAGATCGCCTTTTCGCGCGGGGTGATCGACCGGCTGCACCCCGGCCACGGCGCGGACTGCGTCAACGGGATCGCGGTCAACTGGCACAAAATCCCCTTCAGCCTGGGGCCCTGGCCCGACTGGAATGCCGGAAGCGCCAATGGCCGGCAGGAGGGGCATATCGACACCCCCGCCTATCGTTTCCTGCAGGAGCCGGAGGGCCGCGTCTATTTCGCCAGTGCGGCGCTCAGCCAGACACCGGGCTGGCAGGAAGGCGGCATCCAGTCGGCCCGGCAGCAGGTGGGCGCCATCGCGCGACGCGTCGCCAGCGAGGGGCCTAAGGCCCGACGCGCCGCCTGAATTTGGGAGGGCGGGCGATCAGGCCCGCCCCCCGGTCTTAAAAACCGAATTGCGCCCGGCTCCGCACCAGCGGCAGCCGCAGGGCCGACGCGCTTTTCAAGTATTCATATATTCCATGTGGCCAATTTACGACATTTCCTCTGAAAAACCACATCCATCAGAAATTATGAACTTGCCATGACGGGCGATTCATCAAATCATCCACGCGGTAAAGTCGATTCTTATCTTCTGAAGTGCCAGCAAAAACAAAATTCAACATTCTAATATGCATAATCGGGAGAGGATCCTGTTTGTCGCACCATGACAAGGGGGACAACCATGAGGAATCGTCACGCCGTATCTTCTATCGCATTGACATCCTGCCTGCTGTTCGGGGCGAACGGCGCTGCATCGGCGCAAGTCGCGTCCGGCTTGATGCCCGTTTCCGCGACCACCATGTCCGACCCGGACCCCGATCCCAATACAGCCGCACCGGTGCAAACGTATGGCTCGCCCCGTCGGCAAGCGGTTTGTGTCTGACGATCTGAGCAGTCTGCGAAAACGTATCCGGCCTTT
>NZ_CAJXWX010000027.1 GCF_913062585.1 uncultured Sphingomonas sp.
TTTTCAAGCAGAAGACGGCATACGAGATCTAGTACGGTCTCGTGGGCTCGGAGATGTGTATAAGAGACAGCCCCCAACCCCTCCCGCCTGCGGGAGGGGAGTAAGAAGAGCATTTGTTGGCCACGCGCCGCGCAAAGCTCCCCTCCCGCAGGCGGGAGGGGCCGGGGGAGGGAAAGGCCCCAAGCGACGTCGCTCGTGGATGCCCCCCATCCCCCTCCCGCCTGTGGGAGGGGGCGTGCCTAGAACAACCTTCCCCCTACCCTCACACCCCGCTACGCATCACGCATGATACGGCTCGGCTGGCTTGCCCTGGGATTCCTGTTCGTCGCGCTCGGCGTGATCGGGGCGATCCTGCCGCTGATGCCGACGACGATCTTCCTGATCCTGGCGGCGGGCTGTTTCGCGCGGTCCTCGCCCCGGCTGGAGGCATGGCTGCTCGACCATCCGCGCTTCGGCCCGACCTTGCGGGCCTGGCGCCAGCATAGCGCGATCGGGCGGCGAGGCAAGGCGATGGCGTGTGGCGGCATGACGCTGGGCTATGGCCTGTTCCTGCTGGGCGCCAGGCCGCATTGGCCGCTCGCGATGCTCGTCGCGATCGTTATGGCGGGATGCGCGGCGTTCGTGCTGACCCGGCCGACCGCCTGATCCGGCTTGCGCCTTCGATATACGGACCATATACGCTTCATATATGGGTATAGTAAAAATCGACGACCAGCTGCACGAAGAGATCCGCCGCGCCAGCACGGTCATGTGCCGCTCGATCAACGCGCAGGCCGAATTCTGGATGAAGATGGGCATGTTGGCCGAGGCCAATCCGACCCTGACCTTTCACGACATCGTCAAGGCGCAGATGGCCGCCGCCGACCTGGCCACGCCGCAACCCTTGGTCGCCTGACATGATGAAGACCCCTGAGGAACTGGCGCTGATGCGCGTCTCCGGGCGCTTGCTGGCGCAGGTGTTCGAGATGCTCGACGGGGTGGCGCTGGCCGGCCTGTCGACGCTGGCAATCAACGACCTGGTCGAGCGCTATATCACCCACGACCTGTCGGCACGGCCCGCGAGCAAGGGGCAATATGGCTTTGCCTATGTGCTCAACAGCTCGATCAACCAGGTCGTTTGCCACGGCGTGCCGAGCGCCGACGACGTGATCCGCGACGGCGACATCGTCAATCTCGACATCACGCTGGAAAAGAACGGCTTCATCGCCGACTCCAGCAAGACCTATATGGTCGGCGAGGTATCGCCCGGTGCGCGGCGGCTGGTCCGCGTGACGCAGGAGGCGATGTGGAAGGGCATCCGCCAGGTCCGCCCCGGCGCAAGGCTGGGCGATGTGGGCGCGGCGATCGAGAAGCACGCCAAGGCCAATGGCTATTCGGTGGTGCGCGATTATTGCGGCCACGGCATCGGGCGCGAGATGCATGAGGCGCCCGACGTGCTGCATTTCGGACGGCCGGGAACCGGCGCTCCTTTACGCGAGGGCATGACCTTCACCATCGAGCCGATGATCAACCAGGGCACGCGCAAGGTGTCGACCTCGGACGATGGCTGGACGGTGGTGACGGATGACGGAAAGCTGTCTGCGCAGTTCGAGCACACGGTCGCGGTGACGCGGACCGGGGTGGAGGTGCTGACGCTGAGGACGGGCGAGAAGGCGGGCTTATGAGAATTCCTCCCCTGCAAGGGGAGGTGGCATCGCATAGCGATGACGGAGGGGTGTCGCGCTCTCGATAGCGGGACACCCCTCCACCAGCTTCGCTGGTCCCCCTCCCCTTGCAGGGGAGGAATGACAAAAGCCTAACCCTCCACCCGCAACCGATACCCCACGCCCAGTTCGTTCGCGATGATGCTGCCGACCGGCTGCGGCGCCTCCAGCTTCTGGCGCAAATTGCGTACCACGATGCGCAGATAGTCGATACGCGGGTCCTCGTCCCCGCCCCAGGCGGCGTCGATGATCTTGTCATGCGTCACCACCCGGCCGGGATGGCGGGCGAGCACCGCCAGCACGTCATACTCCTTGCGGGTCAGATGCTGCTCCTCGCCCCCGCGAGTCACGACGCGCCGGTCGAGGTCGATCGCCAGATCGCCGGTCCGCACCACGCTCGGCGCTGCCTCGGCCGCCCGACGATGTCGCAAAGCCACCCGCAATCGCGCCAGCAGTTCCTCGCTGTCGAACGGCTTGGTCACATAATCGTCCGCGCCCAGGTCGAGCGCGGCGACCTTTTCTTCGGTCGCGTCGCGTGCCGAGACGACGAGCACCACCCGCGCAGGCCCGCGCAGCAGCGGGATCAGGCTCAGCCCGTCGCGGTCGGGCAGGCCCAGGTCGAGCAGCACCGCATCGGGATGCTCCGCCGCCGCATGGGCCAGCGCGTCGCGCCCGTCGCGCGCCTCGATCACCCGGTGCCCCGCCTGTTCCAGCGTGTTGCGCAGCAGGCGGCGGATCGCGACTTCGTCATCCACCACCAAGATCGTCGCGGGCATCAGGCCATTCCCTCCGGCGCGCCGTCGCGCATGATCAGGTCGCGGGGAAAGCACAGGGCAAAGGCCGCCCCCTCGCCATCCTCGCGATTACCCGCCTCTACGCTGAGGCCCATGGCTTCCGCAAAGGCCTTGACGATGGCGAGGCCAAGGCCCGTACCGCCCGCCACACGGTCCGATCCCTCCAGCCGTCGAAAGGTCTCGAACACCTCCGCCTCGCGCCCT
This sequence comes from uncultured Sphingomonas sp., assembly GCF_913062585.1. Taxonomy (GTDB): domain Bacteria; phylum Pseudomonadota; class Alphaproteobacteria; order Sphingomonadales; family Sphingomonadaceae; genus Sphingomonas. Next base: position 2,702 of record NZ_CAJXWX010000027.1, read on the forward strand.
GGCGGCAGGCCGGGACCGTGATCGAGTACCGAAAGGCGCAAACTGCCATGGCGATGCCGCCCCTCGATCACGATCTCGGTCCCCGGATCGCCGTACCGCCCGGCATTGTCGAGCAGGTTGAGCAGACAGTGATGCAGCAATTGCGGATCGGCGCGGACCATCGGCAGATCGGGCGGCACGTCCAGCCGCACCGCATGGCCCTCCAGCGCGCGGCGCGCGTCATGTGCCGCGCCCGTCACCGCGTCGCTCAGGTCAATCGCCTCGATCTTGAGCTTCAGCGCGCCCGCCTCGACCCGCGCCATGTCGAGCAGATTGGCGACGAAGCGGTTGAGCCGCGCCGCCTCTCCCTCAATGGTCGCGATCAGGTCGGGCGTCGTGCCCTGCCGCAGTTGCGCGGCGGCGGCCATCACGGCGGTCAGCGGCGTGCGCAAATCGTGGCTGACCGAGGACAGAAGCGCCGCGCGCAACCGGTCGCGCGTGCGCACCGCATCGACATCGCGCACCTCCGCCTCCAGCCGCAATCGCTCCAACACCAGCGCCGCCTGGTCGATCAATCCGGTCAGCAGCGGCAGGCGATCGGCGCGCACCGGCTCGCCGCCCGCCTCCTTGGCGAGGCCCAGGACGGCGAGCGTGCGGTTTCCGGCCTTGAGCGGCTGGAACAACCATTCGGACGCCGCCAGCGTCGCCGATCCCTTGCCCGCCGGCGTGCCCGTGTCGAAAGCCCAATGGGCGGCGGCCATTTCCATCGTCTCCAGCCGATAATCGGCCTTGGTCGCGGCCTGCACCGCCAGGCCTGCGGGCGACGGGATGAGCAGCACCGCCTGTACCTCGAACAGAAGCGCGATATCCTCGCAGATCACCCGCGCCGCCTCGGCCGGATCGTTGAGGCCGCTCAACCGGTGCAGGAACCCGGCCAAAGTCGCATTGTCGCGCGCGCTCGCCGCCGCCAGATCGGCCTGCGCGCGGACCCGCGAGGTCAGCTGGCTGGTCGCGACGGCGACGCCCAGCAGAACGAAGATCGAGATGACATTCTCGGGGTTGCTAACGCTCAGCGTGCCGACCGGGGGCAGGAAGAAGAAGTTATAGGCCAGGCTCGAAGCAAGCCCGGCGAACAGGCCCGTGCGCAGGCCATAGAGGCTCGCCGCCGCCATGACCGGCAGCAGGTAGAGAAGCGCAACATTGCCGAGATTGAGGATATGGAACAGCGCACTCGCCAGCGCCGTCACCACCGCCACCCCGGCCAGCGTCAGCCCATAGCCGATGGGCGAGCCCCATTGCCCACGCCGCCGGGTTCGCTCGCGTTCGACCGGTGCTTCGCCGACCGGCAGGACATGGACGGTGACACCCGGCGTCTCGCGAACCAACTGGTCGACCACCGAACCATGCCGCAGCTCGAACCAGCGCGACCGCTTGGCCTTGCCTACGACCAACTGGGTGGCGCGCGCATCGGTAAGGAAGGCCTGAATCCCCTCGACCACGCTGGGTGCGGGGACCGTCGCCACCGCTGCGCCAAGCTGCGTCGCCAGCGTCATGGTGGCGGCCAGCCGCCGATGCTGCGCCTCTCCCAAGGTCGCGGTACGCGGCGTGTCGATAAACAGCGCCGTCCAGGGTGCGCGGAGCGCATCGGCGGCGCGCTTGGCGGCGCGGACCAGTTCGTCGGCACCGGGCAGTTCGCTGACCGCAACCACCAGCCGCTCGCCCGCCGCCCACTGCCCGCCGACGCCCAGCGATCGGACATGGTCGAGCATCTGCGCATCGACCGCCTGTGCCGCCCGCCGGAGCGCCAGTTCACGCAAGGCCGACAGGTTGGACTTGGAAAAGAAATGCGACAGCGCCCGCGTCGCTTCCTGCGGCAGATAAACCTTGCCCGCCTTCAATCGCTCGATCAGCTCGTCGGGGGGTATGTCGACCACCTCGATCTCGGCGGCCTCCAGGATGCGGTCGGGCACCGTCTCGCGCACCCGGACGCGGGTGAAGCTGGCGACGACATCGTTCAAGCTCTCGACGTGCTGGATGTTGACGGTGGAATAGACGTCGATCCCCGCCGCCAGCAGCTCCTCGACATCCTGATAGCGCTTGGGGTGGCGGCTGCCCGGCGCATTGGTGTGCGCCAGTTCGTCGACTAGGGCGAGGCGCGGCGCGCGGGCGAGAACCGCATCGATGTCCATCTCGTGCAGCGTCCGCCCCTCATAGGGCACGGCGCGGCGGGGCATGACCTCCTGGCCGCGCACCAGTGCCTCGGTCTCGACCCGGCCGTGCGTCTCGACCACCGCGACGACGACATCGACACCATCACGGCGGCGCGCGGCCCCTTCGGACAGCATCTCGAACGTCTTGCCGACGCCGGGTGCCGCTCCGAGGAAGATTTTCAGGCGGCCGCGCCCCTCGCGCTCGGCGGCGCGCAGCAGGGCGTCGGGGTCGGGGCGCGGCTCGCCTGCCGTCATCGCTTGGTCAGGGCGTCCAGCGCGCGGTTGAGGGCGAGGACGTTGACGTGCGGGTCACCCAGAACGGACTCCTCGGTCTTGGCGACGACCAGCGCGCGGACCTGCTTGACGGGCAGGTTACGGACGCGGGCGATGCGGGCGGCCTGCGCCAGTGCGGCTTCGGGCGACAGATCGGGGTCGAGGCCCGAACCGCTGGTGGTGACGAGGTCGGCGGGCATGTCGCCCATCACGCCCTCGGCACGGCGCTTGGCGACGTCCGCCTTCACCCGGTCGGCGAGCGCCTGCGAAGTCGGCCCCAGATTCGAGCCCGACGAGGCGAGCCCGTCATAGCCCTTGCCCGCCGCCGAGGGGCGCGTCTGGAAATAGCGGTCGCTGACGAACGCCTGGCCGACGACCTCGGAGCCGATCACCCGGCCACCGACTTCGACCAGGCTGCCATTCGCCTGATGCGGGAAGAGGGCCTGCCCGATCCCGGTCATCGCCAGCGGATAGGCGATGCCCAGAAGCGCGGCGAACAGGATCGTTATCACGATCGCGGGCCGCAAGGCGGAGGTGAAATCCTTACCCATGATAGAGCTTCCTTATGCGAGGCCGAGGCCACCGACCACAAGGTCGATGATCTTGATGCCGACGAACGGCGCGATCAGGCCGCCCAGACCATAGATGGCGAGATTGCGCGCGAGCAGCGGCCCTGCCCCCATCGGCTTGTATGTCACGCCCTTCAGCGCCAGCGGCACGAGCAGCGGGATGATGAGCGCGTTGAAGATGATCGCCGACAGGATCGCAGACTGCGGCGTCGCCAGGCCCATGACGTTGAGCACGCCGAGGCCGGGGTAGAGCGCCACGAACATCGCCGGGATGATCGCGAAATATTTCGCCACGTCATTGGCGACCGAAAAGGTCGTCAGCGCGCCGCGCGTCATCAGCAACTGCTTGCCGAGGCCGACGACCTCGATCAGCTTGGTCGGATCGCTGTCGAGATCGACCATGTTGCCCGCTTCGCGCGCGGCCTGGGTGCCGGTGTTCATCGCGACGCCGACATCCGCCTGCGCCAGCGCGGGCGCATCGTTGGTGCCGTCGCCGCACATCGCGACCAGCTTTCCGCCCTGCTGTTCCTGGCGGATCAACGCCAACTTGTCCTCCGGCGTCGCCTGGGCGAGGAAGTCGTCCACGCCCGCCTCGGCGGCGATGGCGGCGGCGGTCAGGGGATTGTCGCCGGTGATCATCACCGTGCGGATGCCCATGCGGCGCAGCTCGCCGAAACGCTCGCGGATGCCCGCCTTGACCACGTCCTTCAGAAAGATGGCTCCGAGCAGACGACCATTTTCCGCCACCGCCAGCGGCGTGCCACCGGCGCGGGCGATCTCGTCGGTGATCCGGCGCAACTGGGTCGCCGCCGCCGTCTCGCCCAAGCCGGGATGCGCGCGCAGGATCGAGTCCACCGCGCCCTTCTGGATCAGGCGATCGCCGATCCGCACGCCCGAGATACGGGTCTGCGCGGTAAAGGGGATGATCTCCGCGTTCGCAGGCAGGCCGGGGATCGCAACCCCGAACTGGTCGCGCGCCAGCACGACGATCGAACGGCCCTCGGGCGTCTCGTCCGCGAGGCTTGCCATCAGCGCGGCGTCGGCCAGCGTATCGGCGTCCGCCCCACCGACGGCGCGGAACTCGCTTGCCTGACGATCACCGATGGTGATGGTGCCGGTCTTGTCGAGCAGCAGGACATCGACGTCGCCCGCCGCCTCGACCGCGCGGCCCGACTTGGCGAGCACGTTGAAGCGGACCAGCCGGTCCATGCCCGCGATGCCGATCGCCGACAGCAAGGCCGCGATGGTCGTCGGGATCAGGGTGATGAGCAACGCCGCCAGGATCGCCACCGGGATGCTGCCGCCCGCGAAGGACGCGAAGCCCGGAATGGTGCCGACCGCGATCAGGAAGATGATGGTCAGCCCGACGAGCAATATGGTCAGCGCCACCTCGTTCGGGGTCTTCTGCCGCTCGGCGCCCTCGACCAGCGCGATCATGCGGTCGAGGAAGCCCTGGCCCGGATTGACCGTCACCTTGATGCGAATCTCATCCGAGATGACCCGCGTGCCCGCCGTCACCGCCGAACGGTCGCCGCCCGCCTCGCGGATGACCGGCGCGCTCTCGCCGGTGATCGCGGCTTCGTTGACGCTGGCCACGCCCGCGACGACTTCGCCGTCCGAGGGGATCAGGTCGCCGGTCTCGACCAGCACCACATCGCCGATCTTGAGCGCGCTGGCGGGGACATTCTCCCACTCCTGGCCAGCGCTCGTCAGCCGCTTGGCGGTCAGCTCGGCCTTGGCGGCGCGCAGGGACGCGGCCTGCGCCTTGCCGCGCCCTTCCGCCAAGGCTTCGGCAAAGGTGCCGAACAATACGGTCAGCCATAGCCAGACGACCAGTTGCAGCTTGAAACCGGTGGTCAGCCCGTCATGCCCGACGACGAGCAGGACGGTCAGGAGGGCGGCGACCACCGCGGTCACGAACATCACCGGGTTGCGGATAAGCTCGCGCGGATTGAGTTTGACGAACGACGCCTTGATCGCCGGGAGCACCAGCTCGGCGGTGAACAGGCTCTTGGTGGGGGAATGGGCCATGACAGGCGCTCCCGATCAGAAGAGTTGACCGCGGATCATCGCGAGATGATCAGCGATGGGACCAAGGGCGAGGCTCGGCAGGAAGGTCAGGCCGCCCAGCACCAGCACGATGCCGACCAGCAGACCGATCCAAAGCACACCCGTGGTCGGGAAGGAGCCCGCAGAGGCGGGGACATGCTTCTTCGCCGCCAAGCTGCCCGCAATGGCGAGCATCGGTACGATGATGAAGAAGCGGCCCACCCACATGGCGACGCCCAGCAGACCGTCATACCAGGGGGTCGCGGCGGTCAGGCCACCAAAGGCCGAACCGTTGTTCGCCACCGCGCTGGTGAAGGCATAGAGGATCTCGCCGAAACCATGCGGCCCCTTGTTGAGCGGCCCGGCCAGCCCAGCTTGCGTCACGCAGGACAAGGCGGTCATCCCCAGGATGAACAGCGGCAAGACGGCGATGGCGAGGACGGCGAGCTTGACCTCGCGGCTCTCGATCTTCTTGCCGACATATTCGGGCGTGCGACCGACCATCAGGCCAGCGACGAACACCGCCAGGATGGCGAAGAGCAGGAAGCCGTAAATGCCAGCCCCGACGCCGCCGATGACGACCTCGCCCAGCTGCATGTTGAACAGCGGGATCATGCCGCCGAGCGCGGTAAAGCTGTCATGCATCGCATTGACCGCGCCGCACGACGCTGCCGTGGTGACGGCCGCGAACAGGGCGGACGCGGCGACGCCGAAGCGGACCTCCTTGCCCTCCATATTGCCGCCCGCGACGCCCAGCTGATGCAGCACGGGGTTGCCCGCCGCTTCCGCCCAATAGGCCACGGTTGCGCCGCCCAGGAACAGCAGGATCATCGCGGCCAGGATCGCCCAGCCCTGCCGCGTGTTGCCGACCGCCTTGCCGAAGCACCAGGTCAAGCCAAAGCCGATGACGAAGATCGACAGCATCTGGACGAAGTTGACCAGCGCGGTCGGGTTCTCGAACGGATGCGCGCTATTGGCGTTGAAGAAGCCGCCACCATTGGTGCCGAGCATCTTGATCGCTTCCTGGCTGGCGACGGGTCCGAGCAGGATCGACTGGCGCACGCCCTCCAGCGTGTTGATATTGACGACGCCCGCCATGGTCTGCGGCACGCCGCTGGCGATCAGGAAGACCGCATAGACGATGCTGACCGGCAGCAGCAGATAGAGGGTGATGCGCGTGACATCGGCCCAGAAATTGCCGAGATTCTTCGTCTCGCGCCCCGCAAAGCCGCGGAACAGCGCAAAGGCCAGCGCGATGCCGGTCGCCGCCGACAGGAAATTGTGGATGGTCAGGCCGAGCATCTGGGACAGGTTCGACATGGTCGACTCGCCCGCATAGCTTTGCCAGTTGGTGTTGGTGGTGAAGCTGATCGCGGTGTTGAACGCCAGATGCGAGGTCAGCCCGGCCAGCCCCTGCGGATTGCCCGGCAAGTAGAATTGCAGGCGCAGCACCGCATAGGTGAAGACCATCAACGCGACGTTGAAGATCAGCATGTGCAGCGCATAGCGGCGCCAGCCCTGCTGCGCCTCCGGGTCGATGCCCGACAGCGCGTAGAAGCCGCGCTCGACGGGGCCGAGCACGGTGTGGAGCGGCGTGCGCCGCCCTTCATAGAGCGCGAACAGCCACGCGCCGACCGGCTTGGTCAGCGCGAGCAGGATCGCGACGAAGCCCAGGATCAGGGCCCATCCTTGAAGCGTCATGATGCCGCCTCCTTCAGAAGCGTTCGGGGCGGATCAGCACCGCCACCAGATAGACGAGAAGGCCAAGCGCGGTCAGCGCCGCCAGCCAGAGGTCGAGGGTCATGGCTCGGCCCTCCTCACGCGTGGTCGCACAGGCGGGCATAGGCGAGCGTCGCCGCCACCAGCCCGGCCATGACCAGCAACCAGATCAGATCGTCCATAGTGCGGCTCCTCAGAAGGCAGCGGTGAGGGTGGCGAGGAAGGTGCTGCCCGCGATATTGCCGGTGCCGTCCTGCCCCTTGCTGAAGCTCGGCCGCAGATAGGCGGCGTCGCGGTCGGAAATGCTGGTGTCGACCCAAGCCAACCCCAGAGTCAGGTTATGCCAGCTGGTGTCCGCGCCCAGCGCCCAGTCCCAATAGTCCCCGGTCGGCGTCGGGGCGGTGGCGTTGGGGCCGAGGCCGTTCATGCCCCAGCTATGGCCGATATGCGCCTTGGCGGTGATCGGCGTGCCATGGATCGCAGCGGCGCCATCGCCCCAGAGATACAGATTGTCGCTCTTGGCGCCGGGATGGTCATAGACACCCGCCGCCGCGCTGGCGCCGTTATCATACCATTTGCCGATCGCCTGCTGCTTGGGCGCATAGGCGACACCGGCGGTCAGCGAGACCGGGCCGGTCGTCCCCGACAGCTTGGCGAAGGGTTCGGCATAGTCGGTCTTGTTCGCGCCGCCCGGATACATGTACCAGGTCAGGCCGACGTCCAGCGTGCCGTTTGCAGTGATCCTGGTCTTGTACCCGCCGATCAGGTCCAGCTCCATGTTCGCGCCGCCGAACGTGCCCCACCCCGCGAGGTTCGACGCCCAGGTGCCGACATAGGCGCCGCTCTCATGGGTCAGCGTGATGCCGCCCTGCACCGCCATATGCTCGTCCGACTGCGAAATGCCGCGCAGCCGATAGTCGGAGACGATCGCGGCCGAGCCGCTGACCGTGACGGGCGGCGGCGGCGCGGTCTCGGCGGTCTGCGCCGATGCGGCGGCGGGAAGCACGAACAGCGCCGTGGCGGCGCAAATGGTGATGGTCTTCATATATGCCCCTATGGACAGGCCGCCGCGACGAAATGGGCGACCTCCAGGGCCGGGCAATTAGGCCCGTGCGCCGTAGCAATGCGAGGGCGATTGCCCGGTTTCGCATATAGACGGCGTATAGTCGGAACCGATCCTCCCCGACACGGGGAGGTGGCAGGGCGCAGCCCTGACGGAGGGGGGCTCGCCACACAGGACATGTTTTGCGGCACGCCCCCTCCACCATGCTCCGCATGGTCCCCCTCCCCGTGCCGGGGAGGATTTTAGGCGTCACGGAAACGTCAACGATCTCCGCCATGGCGGGACATGGTCACTATCTCCCGCCGCTCCCTATTGTCCGCCGGCGCCACGCTGGCGGGCGCCGCCGCCCTGCCCCCCGCCATCGCGCGCGCCGCCGCGATCGCGCCCGACCGGCGGACCGGCACCATCCGCGACATCGAGCATGTCGTCATCCTGATGCAGGAAAATCGCGGCTTCGATCATTATTTCGGCACGATGCGCGGTGTGCGCGGCTTTGGCGACCGCTTCCCCATCCCGCTCGCCCCCGCCACGCCCGGCAGAGAACCGCGCACCGTCTGGCAGCAGTTGGACCGCAAGGCGGAGGGCGGCCCGCGCCTGATCTCCCCCTTCCACCTCGACACCGACAGGCAGTTCGCGCTGATGCGGATGGAGGGCACGCCGCACACCTGGCCCGACGCCCAGGCCGCCTGGGACGAAGGCCGCATGGCGCATTGGCCCGAGGCCAAGCAGCAGCGCGCGATGGGCCATTATGCCCGTGCCGACCTGCCCTTCCAGTTCGCGCTGGCCGAGGCCTTCACGATCTGCGACGCCTATCACTGCGCGATCCAGACCGGGACCAACACCAACCGGCTGTTCCTGTGGACCGGGACCAACGACCCATCCGGCAAGGCGGGCGGCCCGGCGATCAGCAATTCGCATGACAGCTTTGCCGAAAATGGCGGCGCGGCCGATCCTTACCTCTGGACCACCACCCCGGAGCGGATGCAGGCGGCCGGGATCGACTGGCGCATTTACCAGGACATGGCGGACAATTTCACCGACAATCCGCTGGTCGGTTTCGCCGCCTATCGAGAGGCACATCACGGACGCGGCGACCCGGCGTTGAAGAACCGGGCGCTGACCACGCGCGGGCTGGACGTGCTGAAGGCCGATGTGCTCGCCGGGCGGCTGCCGCAAGTGTCCTACGTCATCGCCACCGCCGCCGGATCGGAACATCCCAATCCCTCCAGCCCGGCACAGGGCGCGGCCTATACCGCCGAGCTGCTCGACGCGCTGACCTCCGACCCGAAGGTCTGGGCGCGCACCGCGCTGTTCGTGATGTTCGACGAGAATGATGGCTTTTTCGACCATGCCCCGCCGCCCGCCCCGCCGTCGCGTGGCGAGGATGGCCAGCCGCTCGGCGGGTCGACCGTCGACCTGACGGGCGAATATCATGTCGTGCCCTCGACCGGCGACGCCGATGTCGACAAACCTGCCTATCGCGGCCGCCCCTATGGCCTGGGTCCGCGCGTGCCGATGTATGTCGTCTCGCCCTGGAGCCGGGGCGGCTGGGTCAACTCGCAGGTGTTCGACCACACCAGCGTCATCCGCTTCCTGGAGACGCGGTTCGGTTTTCACGAGCCCAATATCTCCCCCTGGCGGCGCGCGATCTGTGGCGACCTGACCGGCGCGTTCGACTTTGCTGCGACCGATGCGGCGACGCCCGCCCTGCCCGACCCGCGCGAGGATGCCGTCCGCGCCGCCGCGATCAAGGGACAGGTCAGCCCGCAGGCCCCTGCGACCTCCGGCGCACCGTGGCAGGAACCCGGCCTGCGCCGCGCCCGCCCCCTGCCCTATCGACTGGATGTGCGGCAGGTCGCCGATGACGACGGCATCCGGCTGCGCTTCCGGGCGGACGGTGCGGGGGCGGTGTTCCATGTCTATGATCGTCACGCGCTCGGCCAAGCGCCGCGCCGCTACACGCTGGCCGCCGGCACCGCGGTCGAGGATATCTGGTCCTCCGACGCCGCCACCAGTCACGACCTGTGGGTGCTGGGACCCAACGGCTTTCACCGGCATTTCGTCGGCAACGCGGCCAGCCCGCTGGTGGAGGCGCGGGTCGACGATAATGGCCTGACCCTCCGCGTGCCGCCGACGCTGGCCGACCTGTCGATCGTCCGGCTCGAGCCCGGCAAGACCGCCCCCTCGCCCGTCCCGCTCAAGCCCGGCCGCCATCGCTGGTCGCTGGACGACGCCATGGGCTGGTACGATGTGACGCTGACCCGCGCGAGCGACCCGCGCTATCGGCTGCGGCTGGCGGGACGGCACGACCGGCCCGGCCGCGCGACGGTCAGCGATCCGTTTCGCGCCTGATCGCATTCCCCCTTCCCCACGCGAAGACGCAGCGATAGGGTAGCGTTCACACAAATGAATTTGCTTATTGGGGGATGGATATGCGGGGCAGCGCGCGCGCCACGGCGTTGGGCATCGGGTGGCGCAGGGCCTTGATCGCCGCCGCCCTGCTGACCGGCACCGCCCCCATGGCCCTGTCCGCCGATCCGCTGGCGACCGTCGAGCGCAACGGCGCACTGGTCTCGGTCGAGCCCTATGGCCCCGGCATCGTCCGCGTCACCATCGCCACCGATCGTGCCGAGGCGGAGGCCAAGCCCGGCTATGGCCTGATCGCCAAGAGCGAGGCCAGCGGATGGTCGCACCGCAGCGACACGAGCGGCGACATTTTCGCGTCGCCCGGTCTGACCGTGACCGTCGCGGCCCAACCCTGGCCCAAACCGCCCAGCCAGATGGAGCGCTATTTCGCCCCCTCGCTGCCGCCGGTCTCGATCGGCTTCGCAGGGCCGGACGGCAAGGTGCTGACCCGGATGAACGGGTGGGAGATGGCACCGCACACCGTCTCGGGCGAAAAGACCTTCCGCGTCGGCGCCAGCTTCGCCGATACGCCCGACACCCATTATTACGGCCTGGGCCAGTATCAGGACGGCGTGCTCGACCTTCGCGGGCGGACCATCGACTGCCGCCACGATTACGACCGGCCGAGCGGCGAGTCCGTGTGCGTGCCCTTCATGGTGACCGACAAGGGCTATGCGATCCTGTGGGACAATCCGTCAGCCACGACCGTCTCGCCGGGGCTGCTGAACGCGACCAAATTCGCCTCCAATGTCGGCGAGCGCGTGTCCTTCTTCGTCATTGCGGGCAAGACGACCGACGAACTCTATGCCGGTTATGCGCGGCTGACCGGCGCGACGCCGCTGCCGCCCAAGGCCGCCTTCGGCCTGATCCAGAGCAAGGCGCGCTACGAGACGCAAGGCCAGCTGACCGAGATCGCGGATGGATACCGCAGCCGCGGCCTGCCGCTCGACATCATGGTGCTCGACTGGTTCTACTGGACCCGGATGGGGCAGCTCGACATCGACCGCACCGCCTTCCCCGACCCGGCGGGCATGAACGCGCATCTCAAGTCGATGGGGATGCAGAGCATCATCAGCATCTGGCCGCGTTTCGAGCGCGAGAGCCGCTGGTACGATACGCTGGCCGCCAAGGGCTGGCTGATGAAGGACAAGGACGGCAATCCGGTCGACGGCCTGCCGATCCGCTCCGACCGGGCGGGCGCGCTGATCGACAGCACCAACCCGGAGGCGCGGGCGTGGTTCTGGGGCAAGATCCGCGACAATATCTTCTCGAACGGCTTCGACTATGCCTGGCTGGACGAGACCGAGCCCGATCTGGTGCCGGAGGGGCATTTCTATGCCATCGGCTCGGGCGATCGCTATCGCAACGTCTATCCGCTGCTCCACACCGCCAGCGTCGCGGACGGCTCGGCGCGCGACCGGCCGGACAAGCGCAACATGATCCTGTGCCGCGCCGCCTATCTGGGCACGCAGGCCAATGGCTGCCTGTTCTGGTCGTCGGACGTGCAGTCCAACTGGGAGGCGCTGCGCCGGCAGGTGCCTGCGGGCCTCGGCATGACGGCCAGCGGCATCGCCTATTGGTCGAGCGACACGGGCGGCTGGCAATGGCCCAATGGCCCGGAGGCGCAAGCCCCGGTGCTGGTCGATCCGGCGGGCGCGACCGCCATGGCACCCTCCTATCGCGATTACCCGGAACTCTTCGTCCGCTGGTTCCAGTATAACGCCTTCACCCCCACGCTGCGCATCCATGGCCAGCGGCCGGGCACCGCACTGTGGGAATATGGCACCGCTGCCGAGCCGATCCTGGCGAAGACCCTGCGGCTGCGTTACGCGCTGATGCCCTATCTCTATGCGCTGGGGCGGCAGACGAACCAGACCGGCGCGCCCTTCATGCGCGCGCTGTTCATGGACTTCCCCGACGATCCGGCGGTGAAGGATCTGGGCGACGAATATATGTTCGGCCCCGCCTTCCTGGTCGCGCCCGTCACCGAACAGGGCCAGACCGCGCGCCGCGTCTACCTGCCGGGCGGCACCGACTGGTATGACTGGTGGACCGACAAGCGCTATACCGGCGGCCAGTGGATCGAGGCGGCGGCGCCCATCGACCATATCCCGCTGTTCGTCCGCGCGGGTTCGATCGTGCCGATGGGGGTCCAGGTGCCGAGCACCGCGACCGCGCAAAACCTGGAGAGCATCCGCGTCTATCCCGGCCGCGATGCCGTCTTCACGCTCTATGACGATGACGGCACGACCAACGCCTATCGCAAGACCGGCGGACGCAGCGCGACGCTGCACTGGGACGAGGCCGCACATCGCCTGACCGCCAGCGGCCGCCTGCCCACCGGCCAGGCGATCGCGCCGCTGGTCAGGATCGTCGGCCAATAAGATCGGCCCGGCCTCTGACGGGGCCGGGCTGTTCTCAACTCACTGAATATAATCGTTTTTGCGAACGGACCGGACAAACCGGCCGAAAGAGGAGGAGAAGGATCATGATCGGATTTGTGGCCCTGCTGATCGCCGCCCTGCCAGCGGGAGCGGCCGACCAGGCAGCCCCCAGCGCGGCGGCGCAACCCAGCATCTTCGACAAGGCGATCAACACGCCTGGCATCGGCTGGACCCCCTATGGCCCCAATCAGAGCGCCAGGCAGGTGCCCGCCGCCAATGTCCCGGGCGGCAACGCGGTGCAGGTCAAGGTCTCGGCGCCCGGCCAGAACCCATGGGACAGCGGCCTGACCTATCCCACCGTCAAGCCGATCGCGGCGGGCGACACGCTGATGACCATGGTTTTCCTCCGCGCACCGAACGCGCCCGAGGGCCAGACCCTGTCCATCCCCGTAGCCATGGGCGGGTCCGAGCCGCCTTACACCCCGATCGCGTCGGAGCCAGTGCAGGTCGGATCGACCTGGAAAAGCTATTATGTGACCGGCGTGGCGGGCCAGGCCTTTGCCGCGGGCAAGGCCAATATCTCGGTCCAGCTGGCAGGCGCCAAACAGGTGATCGAAGTCGGCCCCGCCTTCCTGCTCGACCTGGGGCCGAATTTCGACCGGTCGAAGCTGCCGCATAACTGATGCGCATCGCCGGGGCGGTGTAAACCGATCGCCCCGGCTCTGGCTGATCGCACCACAAACAAGAACCGCCCGCCTCCCTATCGGAAGCGGGCGGTTTTTTAGGTAAGTCAACCCGGCCGGCCCCCGCAGAGTCCGGCCGGGACGCCGGGTCAGAAGTTGCCGCGCAAGATGAACGAGAAACGGCGATCGTTGACGAAGTACGACCGCGGGGCAAGCTGGCTGGGATCACCAGTATAGGCCTGCAGGGTCTTCGTCACGGTGTTGGTCAGGTTCACGCCCTGAACGCCGATCTTGACGAACTTCGACACGTTGATGAATGCCGATGCGTCAAGCTGCCCCGCCGCGTCCTGGAAGATCGACGTATAGGGGAAGATCACGTCGGCCGCTGTCAGCAGATATTTCGACCGCCAGTTATAGGCCGCACGAAGCGAAATCGGTCCCTTTTCATAGAAGAGGGTGGCGTTGACGTTATGCTTCGACAGGCCTTCGAGCGGCAGGTTCCCGCCCACCGTCTGCGCCGCGACGTTCGTCACCGGCGCACCGCCGTTCAGGAACGAATTGGGCAGGCCCGAGCTTTCGATATACGAATAATTGCCCGTGAAACCGAAGCCGTTGAGGAAGCCCGGCAGGAAGCTGAAGGTCTGCTGATAGGCAATCTCGACACCCTTGATCTTGCCATGGCCGTTATAGTTCGCCGGCCCCCGCGTCAGCAACGGGAAGGTCACGCCATTGTTCTGCAGCGGCAGGCTCACGATCGACTGATAGAAGAAGTTGGACACGTCCTTGTAGAAGGCGTCGATGGTCAGCGATCCGACCTTCGAGAAATACCATTCCGCCGTCGCGTCGAACTGCCATGCCGTCGCGGGCTTCAGATACGGATTGCCGACCGTGCTGAGGAAGTTGCCGTTGCCGTCAATCGTGATCTGCTGGAAATTGCGGATCAGCGCGGAGTCCGGCCGCGTCAGCACCTTCGAACCCGCGAGACGCGCGATCAGATTCGGCGTGATACCGAACTTCAAATTCACGCTCGGCAGCCAATAGGTGTAGCTGTTCTTCGCTTGGTTGAACACGTTGACCGAGTTGGTCCCCGCAAACTGCTGCAGCAAGCCATAGCCCGTTTCGCCCAGGTTGCAGACACCACCCGGACGGCTGGGGTTGGTACCGGCAGGCGCTCCGGCGGGCGGAGGCGAAACGGCGCAACGCGAGCTGTACGGGTTGGAGATGTTCAGCGTCGCCTGGTTGGGGATCGTGCTGGTGCCGAACGAATCGAGGCCCGTACGGACGAAGCGGACACCCGCATTACCGCTGAAGCTGAATGAACCCAGCGACTTGAACGACACCATCGCATAGGCTGCGGTGTCGCGCTGGTGCACGCGCTGGATTTCGCTGGGCAGATACGAGGTGCCTGCTACCACGCCCGGACGCTCGGCCAGCGGCACCCATTGCTGCTGGGTGTTGCCATTCTGGGTCTGCGCGACGGATTCGACCTGCTTGATGAACTTCACCGCGTCGCCATAGCCGCCGATCAGGTCGCCACCGTAATAATAGCCACCCGGCGGCGCATTGGTGGCGCCACGGAAGAAGTTCGGGAAGCTATAATACTGCGCCTGGTTTCCGCCGAACTGGTCGACGGTCACGGGATAACCCGCCCAGATCTCGCTCATCATACCCCAATTATAGGTGGAGTATTTGACCGTCTGGTCGCGATCGGCATAGCGGGCGCCGAAACGTGCCTTGTTGAAGAAGCCGCCCTCGGGGAAGTCATAGCTGACGTCCGCCTTGAACTGATATTCCTGGCCGACGCTGTCTTCGGCGTGATCCATCGCGGCACGCCAGAATTGCGTGCGCTTGTCCGCAAAATACTGGGCATCGGTCTCCCCGGCGAGGACCGTGTTCGTCGGCTGAGCCCAGCTTGCCGACAGCGTGCTCGGCTTGTGCGAGATGACCGACGGCAGGTTGCCCGTCAGGTCGAGTTCCTGGTCGGCATAGGTCGCACCGAAAATGCTCAGGCTGCGATTGGTGCGTTCCGAACGGGTATAGTCCGCGTCGAGGTTGACCGACAGACGATCGGTCGGGTGGATTTCGGCGTTGAGGCCATAGTCGTTGATCAGATTGCGTTCATACGTCTGACCGCGCGCGAGCTGAAGCTGCGCGCCACCCGTCGGGATGAAGGTCGTGTCCGGCGCGCCGCTGCGGTTGGTGCGGTAGCCGGTGCCCGGCGACGTGATGTAACCGCTCTGGAACAGACCGTTCGAATCATAGGTGTAATTCTTGAACTGGCCGACCGGGCACTCCGCGCGGACCGTGCCGTTACCGTTATAGAGCGGCCCGTCGCTATTCTGTACGCAGCCGACCGGAAAGGTGCTGTACTCCGACAGGTCGGGGGCGGCTTCAAACGTGTACTCGTTGGTATTGTTCGTGGTGTGCGAGCGCAGATACTGCGCGGTCAGGATGAACGACTTGTCGAGCGTTTCATATTGCGCGGCGAGGGCGATACCGTCGCGCTTGCGGTCGAATTCCTGGGTCCGGTACTGGCCGCCAAGCGGCGCATAGACCTTGCCCAGCGGATCGGCAAAGCCATCCGCACCCGCCGTCGATGCCGTACCGCAGGGCGAACCGGCCGCCGGCAGGGTCGTCGTGTCGCTATTGCCGGGCAGAGGATTGCGGCAAACGAGCACGCCGCCGCCGTTCTGGAACGGCACCTGCGTGTTGTCGCGCGTCTGGAAATTGGTGATCTGCACGCCGTCGGCCCGGCTGCGGATGCGCGAATAGGAGAGGTCGCCCAGGATACCGAACGTACCGATCCCGGTTTCGAAGGTATCGCTTATGAGGATCGAACCGGTCGGCGTCCACTTCTTGCGGAAGTCGCCATAATTGGCTTCGGTGTCATAGCCGATATGAAAGCCGCGATTGTCGAAGGGCTTGCGCGTGTTGAGGTTGACGGTGCCGGCCAGACCGCCCTCGATGGCGGCGGCGGTCACATTCTTATAGACCTCGACCGAGCCCAGCAATTCCGCCGGAACGTCGGCGAAGTTCAGAGCCTGCCCGCCGATACCGGCCGCGAACGCATCGCGCCCGTTGAATTCGGAGCGGACGAAGTTCAGGCCACGGATGACCACGCCCGAACCCTCGACCGAGAAGTGGTCGGGATCGTTGGCGGCGGCGAAGCGGCTGATCGACACGCCGGGCACGCGCTGGAGCGCTTCGGTGACCGAGCGATCGGGCAGCGCGCCGATGTCGGTCGCGGTGATCGCGTCGACGACGGTGTCGGAGTTGCGCTTGATGTTCTGCGCATTCGCCAGGCTCTGGCGGATGCCAGTGACGACGACTTCCTTGGTGGTGTCATCTGCCGCGGGCGACTGCGTGCCGGCGGCCTGCGCGCTGGCGCTCTGGTCCGTGTCGGTCGTGGTCTGTGCCAGCACCGGCGTGCTCAGCGACGCGATGCACAATGCACCGGCGGACGCACCGAACAGGAGCCGAGAAAAACGAGTCGCACTGACGGTAAACGGCGCAACGCTGCGCATCATGGTCATCCCCCCCTTATTCGCGCGCCCCATTGGCGTCGCGGGCTATGGTGCAAACGTGCCTCGTGACACGCTCTACAAACAGATGATTGCGCTACCAGAAACATTTCGACAAGATGTTTAACTTAAAAAATGTCCGATCCGGGACAAGGTGCGACATTCCTGCCACGCTCCCCCTGTGGGTGGATTGCGGGACGGCGTAACGCACGGCATGAAACAGAAAAAAGGCCCCGGGAATCGGTGGCCACGGGGGTGGATGACGAAGGTGACAGAGGACGGTGTAAGGGTCGTCATCGTGGGCGGCGGTACGGCAGGCTGGATGGCCGGTGCCGCATTTACGCGCCTGCTTTCCGGGCAGTGCAGCGTCCGCTTGATCGAGTCCGAGGCGATCGGCGTCGTGGGTGTCGGTGAGGCCACCCTGCCCCATATCCGCGCCTTCAACGAACGGCTGGGCATCCCCGAGGCCGAGTTCATGGCGCGCACCCGTGCGACCTTCAAACTGGGTATCGAGTTTCGCGATTGGGGCCGAATCGGGGACAGCTACATCCACCCCTTCGGCACGTTCGGCCGGGGTAGCGGCGCGATCGACTTCCACCATTACTGGACCCGTCTGGCGCGTGAGGGGCATGACCTGCCGCCGCTCGACGCGCTGTCCTATGCCTGCGCGCTGGCGCGGGAGGCGCGGTTCGATCATCCGGAGCGGACGCCGGGACAGCTCGCCTCGACCTTCGGCTATGCGTACCAGTTCGATGCGCTGCTCTTCGCCCCCTATCTGCGCAGCCTGGCCGAGGATGCCGGCGCGGTGCGGACCGAGGGGATGGTCGTCGATGTCGAGCGCGACGGCGAGAGCGGGCTGATCCGTGCCGTCATCCTGGCGGATGGCGAGCGGGTCGAGGGCGACCTGTTCGTCGACTGCTCGGGCTTTCGCTCGTTACTGCTCGGCCAGACGCTGGAGGAGCCGTTCGAGGACTGGTCGCGCTGGCTGCCCACCGACCGGGCGGTGGCGATGCCGTGCCGCACCGAAACCGCCGTCACCCCCTATACCAGCGCGATCGCCATGCCCGCGGGCTGGCGCTGGCGCATCCCGCTCCAGCATCGCACGGGCAATGGCTATGTCTATGCCAGCGACTTCGTCAGCGACGCCGATGCCGCGCGGGCGCTGGAGGCGGCGGTGGAGGGCGAAAAACTGGCCGAGCCGCGCCTGCTGCGCTTCAAGGCGGGGCGGCGGCGGCGCAGCTGGGTCGGCAATTGCGTGGCCATCGGCCTGGCCAGCGGCTTTCTGGAACCGCTGGAATCGACCAGCATCTATCTGGTGCAACAGGCGATCACCGCGCTGATCGAGCTGTTCCCCGGCCGCGACATCGGCGCCTCCGACCGCGACGAGTTCAACCGGGTCATCGACCTGGAATATGACCGGATCAGGGATTTCTTGATCCTGCATTACCACGCCACGACGCGCGACGATTCCCCCTTCTGGAACTATGTCCGCACCATGCCCGTGCCGGACAGCCTGGCCGAAAAGATGGAGCTGTGGCGCCGGCGCGCACGGGTGGTAAAATATCGCGAAGGCGTGTTCCTGGATGCCAGCTGGATCGCGGTCTATCTGGGCCAAGGCATCGTACCCGAGGGCTGGGATCCGCGCGCCGATGTGGCGGGCAGTGCCGAGCTGCTGCGCGCCATAGAGGATCTGCGGCGGGACATTGCCGCCGATGTCGCCGCGCGCCCCGGGCACCGTGCCTTTCTGGATCGCTATTGCCCGATGGTCGAGGCGGCGTGAGCATGGCCCAGCCCATCGCCCATGTCCTGGTCGCAGGCGGCGGCCTGACCGCCTGGTGCGCCGCCGCCGCGCTGAAGCGGCGCGCGCCGTTCCTGACGGTGACGCTGCTCGCCACCCCCCCGGCGGCGGATGCGCTGGCCGATCGGATCGCCTGCACCCTGCCCTCGCTGCTCGGCTTCCAGGCCGATCTGGGCATTGGCGAGGCTGACAGCGTCACGCGGACGGGCGCGGGCTATCGGCTGGGCACGCGCTTCGTCGGCTGGGCGGAGGGGTTGCCCGATTATGTCCATGCCTATGGCGGCTATGGCCATGCGATCGGTACGGCGGCGTTCCACCTCCATTGGGTGGGGATGGCCTTGGCCGGCGAGGTCGCGCCGTTCGATGCCTTTTCCCCTGCTGCGCAACTGGTGCGGGCGGAGCGGTTCGTACCGCCGACGCCAGACACCCCGTTCGCCGACCATGACTATGGCCTGACGCTCAACCTGGACCGTCATCTCGCGATGATCCGCGCCTTTGCCCGGCATGTCGGCGTGGTCGAGGTGGCGGGCGAGATCGCCGACGTCGCGCTGGACGAACGCGGCTTCGTCGCCGGCGTGGCCCTGTCCGACGGACGAGACCTGACGGCCGACCTGTTCATCGACGCCACAGGCCCAGCGGCGCAGCTTCGCGGGGCGATGGATGCGGACTGGTCGGATTGGAGCGCATGGCTACCCTGCCAGCATGTGCTCCTCGGCACCGCGCCTTCTGGCGAAGCCGCGCCGGTGCTGACGACCGTCACGGCCCATGCCGCGGGCTGGCGCTGGTCGAGCGGCGCGCAGGTCGGCATCGCCTATAGCCCGGCGCATCTGTCGGACGCCGAGGCCGCCGCGATGCTGGGCGGGACGACCGACGCGCCCATCGCCATCCGCCCGGGCACACGCCCCCGTCCCTGGCGCGGCAACTGCGTCGCGATCGGCGATGCCGCCACCCAGGTCGAGCCGCTGGAATGGTGCAATCTCCATCTGGCGCTGAGCGCGATCGACCGGCTGATCGCGATGCTGCCCGACCGCGCCATGGCCGAGATCGAGGCCGCCGACTTCAACCGCCAGACGCTGGCGGAGGCGGAGCGGGTGCGGGACTTCCTGGCCGCCCATTATCGCACGGCGCAGCGTCCCGAGCCGATGTGGCAGGCCGTGCGACAGGCAACGCCGCCGCCGAGCCTTGCCCATACGCTTACTCAATTCGCCGAGCGTGGCCGCCTGCCCTTTTACGAGGAAGAGACCTTTATCCGCCATAGCTGGGCGGCCGTGTTGCTCGGCCAGGGTTTCCTGCCGCGCCGTGTCGATCCGCTGGTCCAGGCGACCCCGGCCAGCGAGGTCCGCGACCTGATGTCGCGGATGACCCAGGCGATCGCCGCCGCCCTCCCCCATGTTCCCTCCCATGCCGAATGGCGTGCGGCCCAGATGAGGCGCCTTGCCCGATGATCCCTCCCCATGACCAGATGATCCGCCGGGTCGTGATCGTCGGCGGCGGTACCGCCGGATGGATGGCGGCCGCCGCCTTCGCCCGGCTGCTCAACAACGGCTATACGCAGGTGACGCTGGTCGAATCCGAGGAGATCGGCACGGTCGGCGTCGGCGAGGCGACCATCCCGCCGATCATCACCTTCAACCAGATGCTCGGCCTGGACGAGAACGACTTCCTGGCCAAGACCGGCGGCACGTTCAAGCTTGGCATCGAGTTCGTCGACTGGGGGGCGAAGGCCGAACGCTATTTCCATCCCTTCGGGCGGCATGGCCAGGATCTGCAGGGCGTGCATTTCCACCAGCTTTACCTGCGCGAACGCAGCCGCCGGGCGCTTCCCGACATCACCGACTGGTCGATGAGCGCGATGGCCGCGCGGTCGGGCAAGTTCGGCCGCGCCAAGCCCGATGCACGCTCGCCCATCCGCGAGCTGTTCTACGCCTTCCACTTCGACGCCTCGCTCTATGCGCGTTACCTGCGCGGCTATGCCGAGCGCGGCGGAGTGACGCGGATCGAGGGGCGGATCGACGCGGTGAAGCTGCGCCCCGAGGACGGCTATGTCGAGGCGGTCACGCTGGCCGATGGACGCCGGATCGAGGGCGACCTGTTCATCGACTGCTCGGGCTTTCGCGGGTTGCTGATCGAGGAGGCGCTGGGCACGGGCTATGAGAGCTATGCCCAGTGGCTGCCCTGCGATCGTGCGGTCGCCGCGCCTTGCGCGCTGCCTGATCCGGCCGAACCCGATCCGTTCACCCGCGCCACCGCGCGCGAGGCCGGGTGGCAATGGCGCATCCCGCTGCAACACCGGATGGGCAACGGTCTGGTCTATTGCAGCGACTATCTCGGCACCGAGACGGCCGAGGCGCAGTTGCTCGGCGCCCTGGACGGCGAATTGCTGGGCGATCCCCGCCATATCCGCTTCACCGCCGGGCGGCGGCGCGAAAGCTGGAACCGCAACGTCGTGGCGCTGGGCCTGTCGAGCGGGTTCCTGGAGCCGCTGGAATCGACCAGCATCCATCTGGTCCAGGCAGCGATCCAGCGATTGATCGCGCTGTTCCCCGACAAGCGCTTCGATCCCGCAGAACGCAACGAGTTCAACCGCCAGATGCACGACCTGTATGAAGACGTCCGCGACTTCATCATCCTGCACTATAAGGCGACGCGGCGCAGCGACACGCCCTTCTGGGACCGGGTCCGCACCATGGACGTGCCTGACAGCCTGGCGCGCAAGATGGACTTGTGGGCGGGCAAGGGTCGGCTGTTCCGCGAAGGTTATGACCTGTTCAGCAACCCCAGCTGGGTGGCGGTGTGCCTGGGCCAGGGCATCGTGCCGCAAAGCTGGGAACCCGCCGCCGATGCGCTGGACGAGGATCTGGTCGCACAGGCGCTGGAACAGATGCGCGCCGGTTATGCCGACACCGCCGCGCGCCTGCCCAGCCATGGCGAGTTCCTGCGCAGGACCGCGCCTTCGCCGCTCGCGCCGGCTATGACGCCGGGCGCCGCCGCCGATGCCGGGTTCGACTTCACGCGCGCGCCGACCGGCGGCGGCGGTCCGCTGCTGTGAGGCGGATCATCCTGCCCCTGCTCGCGCTGACGGGCATCGGCGCGACGGACGCGCCGGGACCGCATCTCAATCAGGTCGGGTTCCGCCCGGATACCGCCAAGCGCGCCGTCTTCGCCGCCGCTGGATCGAAGTCCCTGGCCTGGGACCTGCTGGACGAAAACGGCCGGGTCGTCGCCAATGGACGGACCATATATTTCGGTCCGGATGCGGCATCGGGTGACACGGTCCATCAGATCGACTTCGGCGCGTTCCGGACACCGGGCACCTATCGCCTGCGCGTCGACGGGCGGACGAGCCATGCCTTCACCATAGCGGCGGACGTCTATCGCCCGCTCGCCCGCGCCTCGCTGAACTTCTTCTATCAGCAGCGGGCCGGGATCGCGATCGACGCGCGCTTTGCCGGGGGCTCCCAATGGGCACGCGCGGCGGGCCATGGCAGCGAGGTCGTGACCTGCTTCAAGGGCCGCGATCTGGCGGGCACCGACTGGCCGGGATGCCCCTATAGGCTGGACGTCACCGGCGGCTGGTATGATGCGGGCGACCAGGGCAAATATGTCGTCAATGGCGGTATCGCCCTATGGATACTGCAGAATCTCTATGAGATCGACACAGGCTCACCCCCCTTCCCCGACGGCGCGGCCGCGCTGCCCGAGGCAGGCAACGGGATTAACGACCTGCTGGACGAGACGCGTTGGGAAATGCGCTTCCTGCTGTCGATGCAAGTGCCCGAGGGCCAGACGCTCGCTTTGCCGCTGGGGCGCCAGGGGCGCGGGCCGTATCGGCTGACCCCGGTCGATGCCGGTGGCATGGCCCACCATAAGGTCGCCGACCGCAACTGGACGAAGCTGCCCACCGCCCCGGCCGATGACCGCGAGGAGCGGCTGCTCTATCCGCCCAGCACCGCCGCGACGCTGAACCTGGCGGCAACCGCCGCGCAGTGCGCGCGGATCTGGCGCGGCATCGACAACGCCTTTGCCAAACGCTGCCTGGTGGCGGCGGGCAAGGCCTATCAGGCGGCGCTGCGCAACCCGGATGTCTATGCCGCACAGGCCTTTACCGGCAGCGGCGGCTATGGCGATGGCGATCTGTCGGATGAACTCTATTGGGCGACCGCCGAGCTGTACGCCGCCACGGGCATGCCCGAACTGGCCGACGCGCTGCACCGGATGCCGCTCCACGCCGCCCCACTCTCGGGCGAGCCGGGCTGGGCCTCCACCGCCGCGCTGGGCACGATCACGCTGGCGACCGCGGCCGGGGTGAGCCCCGCCGAACGCGC
Organism: uncultured Sphingomonas sp.; assembly: GCF_913062585.1. Classification (GTDB taxonomy): domain Bacteria; phylum Pseudomonadota; class Alphaproteobacteria; order Sphingomonadales; family Sphingomonadaceae; genus Sphingomonas. Next base: position 25,681 of record NZ_CAJXWX010000027.1, read on the forward strand.
GGCGGCGCGGGCCAAGCTGGTCGCGCTGGCCGACCGCTTCCTCGCCGAGGAGGCGCGGTCGGGCTATCACATTCCCTATGCCTCGACCGCCTATCAATGGGGATCGAACGGCGCGATCTTGGGGCGCGGCATGATCCTGGCGCTGGCGGCGCGCTTCACCGGCGAGGCGCGCTACCGCGACGGGGCGGTCGACACGATGGATTATGTGCTGGGCCGCAACCCGCTCGACCAGAGCTATGTCACCGGTTTCGGCTGGCAGCCGATGATGCACCCGCATCACCGTTTCTGGGCGCAGACGTTCGACGCCCGGATGCCCGGCCCGCCCCCCGGCGTGCTGAGCGGCGGCGCGAACAGCACCAGCTTTCCCGAGGCGTCGGCGTCGCTGCAAGGGCGTTGCGTCGGATCGCGGTGCTGGATCGACGATGCCCGCGCCTATGCGCACAACGAAGTCGCCATCAACTGGAACGCGCCGCTCGTCTGGCTGGCCAGCGATCTGGCCGCGACCGCACACTGAATGTCCACCAATCGCAATATTTTCGGAAAGGATACGAACCATGGATCGTCGTAATTTCATGAAGACCGGCATGGCGATGGGCGGTGCCGCGCTCGCCACCGGCGGCGGCACGCTGGCCGCCACCCGTGCAGCGGCGGCGACCGCCTCGGACCTCAGCTTTCCCAAGGATTTCCTGTGGGGATGCGCCACCGCGTCCTATCAGATCGAAGGCGCGGTGAAGGAGGACGGGCGCGGCCTGACCAACTGGGACGTGTTCTCGCACACGCCGGGCAAGGTCGCGAACAACGACACCGGCGACGTCGCCTGCGACAGCTATCACCGCTATAACGAGGACATCGCGCTCCTGAAGAACCTCGGCGTGAAGGCCTATCGCATGTCGATCGCCTGGTCGCGCATCTTCCCCGAGGGGCGCGGCAAGTTCAACCAGAAGGGCCTGGACTATTATAACCGCGTGATCGACGGCCTGCTGGCCGCCGGTATCCAGCCCAACGTCACCCTGTTCCATTGGGACCTGCCCCAGGCGCTGCCCGGTGGCTGGCAGAATCGCGATACCGCCAAGGCCTTCGCCGACTATGCAGGCTTCATGGCAGGCAAGCTGTCCGACCGCGTCCACCGCTTCATGACGGTCAACGAGCTGCGCTGCTTCACCGACCTCGGCCATATGGTCGGCATCCACGCGCCGGGCCTGAAGCTGCCCCAGGGTCAGGTCAACCAGGTCCGCCACCATGGCTGCCTGGCGCACGGCCTGGGCGTCCAGGCGATCCGCGCCAATGCCAAGGCGGGGACCGAGGTCGGCATCGCCGACAATGCCAGCATCTTCGTCCCCGTCATCGAGACGCCCGAGCATATCGCGGCGACCAAGACGGCGATGCGCGAAGAGAATGCCATGTTCCTGACCGCGATCATGGAGGGCAAATATACCGACGCCTATCTGAAGAGCGCCGGTGCCGACGCGCCCAAGGTGCAGGCAGGCGACATGGCGGCGATCGGCAGCCCGCTCGATTTCGTGGCGCTCAACATCTACACGCCGACCTTCGTCAAGGCCAACCCGGAGGATCCGCGCGGCTATACCCCGCTGCCCCACTTGCCCAACTCGCCGCGCATGGCCTCGCCCTGGCTCTATGTCGGGCCGGAGGCCGCCTATTGGGGTGTCCGCGCCGCCAGCGAGATGTGGAGCCCGAAGGCGATCTATATTTCCGAGAACGGCACCTCGGCCGACGACAAGCTGAACGACAAGGGCCTGGTCGATGACGGCGACCGGATCATGTACCTGCGCAACTATCTGGGCCAGTTCCGCCGCGCGGCGGCCGAGGGCTATCCGCTCAAGGGCTATTTCCTCTGGAGCCTGATGGACAATTTCGAATGGGCCGACGGCTATGGCCTGCGCTTCGGCCTGCATCATGTCGACTATGCGACCCAGAAGCGCACGCCCAAGCTCTCCGCCCAGTGGTATAAGGAACTGATCCGCCGCAACGCACTGGTCTGATCCCTCCGCCGCCGCATGGAAGAAACCCCGCCGGTCGCTGGACCGGCGGGGTTTTTCGTGGGCGAACGCCGATCAGAAGCGGAACCGCACGCCGAGTCCGTAATAGCGCCCCTCGTCGCGCACGTCGCGCGGATAGGACAGGCCGTTGCCATAGCTGCGATAGTTGTTGAACGGCTTGGCCAGCAGATTGGCCGCGTCGAAGGCGACCGTGATCTCCTTGGTCAGGTTGTAGTTGAACGAGAAATCCAGCCGCTGGATGCGGGTCGTACCCTCGCCATTGTAGAAGCCGTCGCCGTTGATGAAATTGCCGTTCAGGAACGCATCGCGATTGTTGAACGACAGTCGCGTCGACACATCGCCCTTTTCGTAGAAGAGTGCGACATTATAGGTCCAGCGCGACAGGCCGGTGATCGGCACGAAGGGCGGCTCGGTCGTCCCGCCGTTCGAGGCGAACAGATTGGCCGGATAACGCTGCTTGCCCTCCAGATAGGTCACGTTCGCCTGGACGCCGAAGCCGCTCCACAGGCCCGGCAGGAAGTCGAGAAAGGTCTGGCCGCCGACCTCGACGCCCTTGATCCGTCCCGCCCCGGCATTTTCCGGGCGGCTGATTTCGATCAGGCCGTAAAAGGGGTCGATCGTCCGGTTGACGTAATTGCTGATGAAGCCGTTCAGATCGCGGTAGAATACCGCCGCCGTCAGCGACGCGGTGGGCGAGAAATAATATTCGACCGTCGCATCGTAATTGGTCGAGGTCAGCGGCTTCAGATCGGGATTGCCGCCGCTGCCATAGGCATTGGGCCGCGTATTCAGCCCGGCCGGGAAGCGCGGGTCGAGCGGCTGGTCGGGGATCACCGCCTGGGTATTCTGGGTGATGTTCAGCGCCGGATTGAGCTGACCGAATTCGGGCTTGGTCCGCGTCTTGGTGATGCCGAAGCGGATTTGCAGCCTGTCGCTGGGCCGGACGCGCAGCGAGACATTGGGCAGCACGTCGACATAATTGGCGCGGGTCGTGCGCGGCTCGCTGCGCCGTACGCCGTCGAACTCGACCGTCGAAATGCCGCTATAGCGGCCGACGGTATTGACGACGCGCGTGCCGATCAGGCCGTCGAACCGGACCGATCCGATGTCGAACTCATATTTCACCTGGCCGTAAAAGGCATAGGTCTGCTCGGCCGCATAAAAGGCCGCCAGCGGATCGAGCTGCACCGTCGGCGAGGCGAAGCGGTTGAGCGCGTCGCGAAAACCCTGGTCCGACGGATTGCCCGCCACCAGCCGTTGCAGCGCGTCGAAGGCGAACTGGCGCAACTCGGGCGCGTTCCCCGCAATTCCCTCGCGCGACGGCATCAACCAGCTGGTGAAGCCCTGATTGCCGCGAAACGCGTTCTGGGTCAGCGCCAGGTCGCCGGTCGGCGTCTGGGCCAGCGGGATCGCCAACGCCTCGGTATAGGCATAGCGATTGCCCCGGCGCAGCGTGGCGTCGCGATCGGTCCAGCGGACGCCGAACTGGAACCTGGGCAGCAGCGCCAGATCGGTTTCCAGGTCCATGTCGGCACGCCACTGCCACCCCTTGCCCTGCACGCGGTAGGTCGACTCGTAATAGCCGCGCCAGATGTAATTGGCCGGGTCGCTGGCGTTGAACCCGGGCAGCGAGAAGGACACGCCGTCGTCGACGAAGAAATCGACCTTGGCGACCGGCGGCTGGGCAAAGGCGGTGTCGAAGCTCCATTCGTCTTCGCCATATTCCGAATTGGTATAGGCCAGATCGGTCGACAGATGGGCGCGGCCGACATCCCATTTCGCGCCGCCCGCCGCCTGATAGGTGTTGGTATAGCCCTTGCGCGTGCTGCGATACGCTTCGGGGCGATAGCCCCCGGTCTTGGTCAGGCTCTGCACCTGCAGCGGCTGGCCGGGACGCAGCACCACGTCGCTGAGCGTCGGATTATTGTCGAGCAGCGGCACCCGGAACCAGTCATTGGCGATCTCGCCGCGATAGCCCTGGTAGAGGAAGTCGTAATAGAGTTCGAGATTATGCGCCGGGCGCCACTGGACGCTGGCGTTGATCGCCGGGCGCCAGCGCTTGCCGCTGTCGTTATAGACGCCGACCGCCGTCGGAATCTCGAAATTGCGGCCCACCGAGCTGGGCAGCACGGTCGTGCCGGGCGTCGGCGTGTTGGTACCGCCCTCGCCCCAGCGGACCGCGTTGCGATATTGCGCTTGGGTATAAGCGGCGTTGATCAGCCAGCCGATCTCGCCGATCGCGGTGTCGGCGCGCTGGCTGATCAGCAGGTTGCCGAGCGGGTCGAACTTCTTCGACTGGTCGTTATAGGTGCCGCGTACGCCGCCCGCGATCGTGAAACCCTTGTCGAAGTCGAAGGGGCGGCGCGAGCGCACGTTGATGAGGCCCGCCAGCCCGGGCTCCAGCAGGTCGGCGGTGCCGGACTTGTACACTTCCAGCCCCGCCAGCGCGCCCGCCGGGAAATCCTGAAGCGCGGCGCGGCGATTCTCGGCGGTGAAGATGTCGCGCCCGTTAAAGGTCGTCGCCACGTCGGGCAGGCCGCGCACCAGCACCTGCGTCACTTCGTCGCTGTTGCGGCTGACCTGGATGCCGGTCACGCGCGCCAGCGACTCCGCCGCCGTATTGTCGGGCAACTTGCCGATATCCTGCGCGACGATCGCGTCCAGGATCGCATCGGAATTGCGCTTGATCGCCTGCGCGCTGCCCAGGCTGGCGCGATAGCCGGTGACGACGATGTCGCGGGGGTCGACCTCCGATTCGGGCAGGCCGGTGGTCGCGGCCTGGACCGGGCTGCGATCCGGAACTTCCTGCACATCCTGACGGATACCGACCGCCGTCTGCGCCTCGACCGGCGTCGTCCGATCGGTGGTCCGCGTCTTCTGGTCGGGCGCGGCGCTCTGCGCCATGGCGGGTGCGGCCAAGAGCGCCCATGGCGCGACCGACAGCAACAGGACGTGGTGCTTCATCATCTCTCCCCTGAACCGGCCCGACCTTTCGGTGCCTCTTGGGAAGATTTGTCTGACTATCTGCCGGGGGCGTCAAGAACATCATGACGGGCCCATGGCGCAAATTTCATATCGTGGATTTTGTGTCACACCAGGATTTGTGAGCGATTGCAGCAATATAGCCGTCAAAAACCGATATTATCCGGCAAATTCAACGAATAAGGCCATAGTCTCCGACCAAGAGGCTGATTTCCCTTGAAGGGATACTCCTGTCGCGACCAAAAAATATCGCTCTCCGCATCACGCCCCTCGCCGTCGCAGTGTCCGGACACTGGCCCTATTGGTCCGACTAAGAAGCCGTATCGTCCTCTGCGCCGACCACCGGCCAGCCCGCCGCATCCCATTGCAGCGGCGCAATACGTAGCGTCGGCGCGCCGCCAGCCCGCGCATCATAGGCGTGATGGATCAGATAATCCCGGCCGTCTCGATCGTGCATCACCCCGGCATGGCCCGGACCGCGAAACCGGTCTTGTCCTGCGGCATCGGCCTGCAGCAATACGGTCCCGCCGCCCCCGCGCATCGCATGGTCCTCGCGATCTCGATAAGGCCCCTGGATCGACCGGGATCGTCCGACGCGCAGGTGATAGCTGCTTGCCGTCCCGCGACAGCAATAGTCGAAGGACACGATCAGCCAATACCAGCCGCCATGATCGACGATGAAGGGCGCCTCGATCGCATCCGCCCGGTCGCTGGCCGCACGCCTGGCGATCATCACCGGCCGGGCCCCGGACGCAGGCTTGCCGGTGCGGGGATCGAGCCGGATCAAGTGGATCCCGCCCCAGAAACTCCCGAATGCCAGCCATTCGCCGCCGTGCCGATCGCGGACAAAGGCGGGGTCGATCGCGTTGAACGCATCCCCCTCTCGCGAGGCGATGACCGGTCCCTCGTCGCGCCAGCCATGATCGGGGCTGTCGGGATCGAGCGTCGCCGCCGTCGCCAGGCCAATGACCGACCGCTGCTTCCCGAAGCCGGATACCGAATAATAGAGCCGATACCGATCCCCGACGCGCGAAATGTCCGGCGCCCACATCTCGCGCGCGCCCGGCACTAGGCGAAGCGCCCATTCCGGAATGTCGGCCAAGGGCGAAGGCAACGGTGTCCAGTGATGCAGGTCGCGCGACATCCGCGCGACGAGCGGCCGCCGATCGCGCTGGCCGGTCGAAAAGGCGTAATAGCGATCGCCCTCGCGGATCAGCACGGGGTCATGCGCCGGCACGATATCGCCCGACAAGGCAAAGCCCTGTGGCGACGACAGCACTGCCTTTGCCCCGATCGTCATCGTCGCGGCGAGAAGAACGAGCCGCAGCCAAAGGAGACTGCGGGACCGGCCCAGATGGCGCATGATGGGTGATGTCCTTCGTGATCCGGCCAGACTTGTGGCCCAAGCCTTTGGCATGACGCGCCTATAGTCGGACATATCTCAGCGCAAGCGGTGGCGCGTGCCGATCCCGGCCCCGCACAGGCTTGTCGGGCGAGGAACGACGCGGCACTAAACCGCCATGCGGATCGCCATCATTGATACCAGCAGCACCCGGGCGGCGATCATTTCCGATGGCCTGCGCGAGGCCGGGCTGACCGATCTGGTGGTGATCGACCCGTCGGGTCCGCTGGCCGCGCAGGTGGAGCGCGCCGCGCCGGAAGTCGTCCTGATCAACCTGGAAAATCCCAGCCGCGACGTGCTGGAGGATTTCTTCGCCATGTCGCGCGCGCTGGACCGGCCGATCGCGATGTTCGTCGACCAGTCGGAGCCCGAGGCGACGATGGCGGCGGTCGATGCGGGCGTGTCGGCCTATGTCGTCGATGGCCTGGCCAAGCAGCGGATCAAGCCGATCCTCGACCTGGCCGTCCGCCGCTTCCAGGCATTCTCGCGCCTGCAGGCCGAACTGGCCGAGGCGAAGACCGCGCTGGCCGACCGGCAGGTGATCGACCGGGCCAAGGCGATCCTGATGCGCCGCCGCAGCATCGACGAGCCCGCCGCCTATGCGCTGCTGCGCAGCCACGCGATGACCAGCAACCGCCGCATCGCCGAAGTGGCCGAGGCGATCGTGACCAGCGCGCAGTTGATGGGAGACCTGCCATGAGTGCCGACCTGTTCCGCATCGGCTTCCTGCCGCTGGTCGACGCCGCACTGCCCATACTGGCGCAGGAACTGGGCTTCGCCGAGGCCGAGGGCGTCGAGATCGCGCTGGTCCGCGACGTCACCTGGGCGGCGGTGCGCGACCGGTTGCTCTATGGTCATACCGACGCCGCGCATCTGGTCGCACCGCTCGCCATCGCCACCGCGCTGGGCCGGGATCGCCCGGCGGTGCCGATGGCGGTCCCCTTCGTATTGGGGCTGAACGGCAATGCGATCACCTTCTCGATCGCGCTGGGCGAAGCGGTGGGACTGGGCGAGACGCTGGGCGATCCGGTGGCGATCGGCGCGGCGTTGAAGGCGGTGGCGGACCGGCGGCGCGACGCGGGCAGGCCGTTGCGGTTTGGCGTCGTCCACCGCCATTCCAGCCACAATTACATGCTCCGCTATTGGCTGGCCGGGGTCGGCATCCGACCCGACAGCGATGTCGAGATCGTCGTGACCAGCCCGCCCTTTGCCGCCGATGCGCTGGCCGCCGGGGAAGTGGACGGCATCTGCGTCGGCGAGCCGTGGAACTCGATCGCGGTCGACCGCGGCGTCGGCCGGATCGCGCTCGCCACCGCGCAGATCTGGCGGCGCGGCGTCGAGAAGGTGCTGGCGATGCGCGCCGACCGGGCCGAGGCGCGGCGCGACGGCGTGCTCCGCCTGATCCGCGCGGTCCATGCGGCGGCGGCGCATTTCGTCGATCCACAGACGGTGGAGCAAAGCGCCGCCATCCTCTCGCGCCCGCAATATCTGGACGCGCCGGTCGATGCGATCCTGCGCGCGATCACCGACCGCATCCGCGTGGTGCCCGGCGGCGAGCCGATCCATTATCCCGACTTCATGTTCCAGTATCGCGAGGCGGCGAACTTCCCGTGGCGAAGTCAGGCCGCCTGGCTCTATGCGCAGATGGTGCGGTGGGAGGGCCAATTCTCGCCCGCCGACGCCGCGATTGCACAAGGCGTATTCCGCCCCGACCTCTACCGCGCAGCGCTGGCGGGGTCGGGTGCCCCTTTGCCCGGTGCCAGTTCCAAGCTGGAGGGGGCGCTGGTCGAGCCGATCGGGGCGGGGTCCACACAAGGGCGGCTGGTGCTGGGCAGCGATCGCTTCTTCGACGGGCGGGCCTTCGATCCCGATGATATTGCGGGGTATTTGGCGGAACTACCCTGAAATTCCTCCCCTGTAAGGGGAGGTGGCAGGGCGTCAGCCCTGACGGAGGGGTGTCGCCCTCTCGATAGCGGGACACCCCTCCGACGCGCTGCGCGCGCCACCTCCCCTTGCAGGGGAGGAATGGGATGCATTTGCTGCAATAGCGAAAGACACTTGCGCAGTCGCACCATTTGAGGCAATTTCCGACTCGTTCGGCAATGGAGTCGGACACGAGATAACGGCGAACGCCGCTCCAATGACGGGGTGGTTCGCTGGCGGAAACGGGGACCGCCCCCGTGTTCTGCTTGGAGGCAACGAAGCCGCCAGGATGTGACCGACAGGTCCACGTCCTGGCGGCTTTTTCCGTTTGGGCTCGGAAACTGGGGGACAGCACGATGGCAACGGCAATCTGGGACGATAGCAAGAAGCGAAAGGCCGCCGATGACGGCGGTTTCTGGTCGAGCGGCCATACGCCGACCCTGATCGCGGCATTCCTGTATTTCGACCTCGCATTCATGGTCTGGGTGCTGCTCGGCCCCCTCGCCCCGCAGATTTCCGCCACGCTGGGCCTTACCCCGGCGCAAAAGGGCGTGATGGTCGCGGTGCCGACGCTGGCGGGCGCGGTGCTGCGCGTCGTCAACGGCCTGCTGGTCGACCGGATCGGCCCGAAGCGGTCGGGCGCGATCAGCCAGATCATCGTGATCGCCGGGCTGTTCTCCGCCTGGACATTGGGCGTGAATAGCTTTGGCGGCACGCTGGCGCTGGGCGTGATCCTGGGCTTTGCGGGCGCCAGCTTCGCCATCGCCCTGCCGCTCGCCAGCCGCTGGTATCCGCCGGCGCATCAGGGCAAGGCGATGGGCCTGGCCGGCATGGGCAATTCGGGCACGGTGCTCGCCGCGCTCTTCGCGCCCGCGCTCGCCAAGCTGTTCGGCTGGAACGCGGTGCTGGGCCTGGCCTGCCTGCCGCTCAGCCTCGTCTTCCTGGTCTATATGGTCATGGCCAAGGACGCGCCGGGTGCGCCGCCGCCGCGCCGCTTCGTCGAATATCTGGCGCCGCTCCGCCAAGCGGATGCCTGGTGGCTGATGGGCTTCTACGCCGTCACCTTTGGTGGGTTCGTAGGCCTGGCCGCCAGCCTGCCCATCTATTTCACCGACCGCTTCGGCCTGACCCCGGTGCAGGCGGGCTATGCCACGGCGGCCTGCGTCTTTGCCGGTTCGCTGGTGCGGCCGATGGGCGGGGCGCTGGCCGATGCGATCGGCGGGGTGAAGGCGCTGACGGCCGTGTTCCTGGCCGCCGCCGCGACGCTGGTCGGCGTGTCGATGGTCGACGGGTTCGCCGCCTCGCTGGCGCTGTTCGTCCTGTCGATGCTGGGGCTGGGCGTCGGCAACGGCTCGGTGTTCCAGCTGGTGCCGCAGCGTTTCGCCGCCGAGATCGGCGTGATGACCGGCCTGGTCGGCATGGCGGGCGGCATTGGCGGCTTCTACCTCGCCTCCTCGCTGGGCTTCGCCAAGCAGTGGACGGGCAGCTTCTCGGGCGGTTTCCTGATCTTCGCCGCGCTGGCTCTGGTGGCGCTGGCCGGGCTGACGCTGGTCAAGGGTCGCTGGCGCCGCAGCTGGGGCGCGGCCGAAGGCGTGCGGATCTGATGACGATGCGCCGCCGCGCCCTCCTCCTGCCCGCCCTCCTCCTGTCGGCCACGGCCGTCATCGCCACTCCCGCCGCCGCGCAGACGGTGACGCTGAAGCCGCTGGTCGACGCCCGGCTGCGCTGGGAACAGGTCGACCAAGACGGCCTGCCCCGGATCTCGGACGCGGTCACCGCCCGCATCCGCAGCGGCCTGACCGCCACGACCGGCCACTGGTCGGCCCTGGTGGAAGCGCAGGGCAATCTGGCCATCGTGCCCGATTACTTCGACGGCGTGCACCCCGATGCCAGCCGCCCGCTGATCGGCGATCCGCAGAGCATCGGGCTGTACCGGGCGCAGGTCCAGTACAAGACGCCGGGCCTGACCCTGACCGCCGGGCGGCAGCGGATCACGCTGGACGACGAGCGTTTCGTCGGCCAGGCCGCGATCCGCAACAACGGCCAGACCTTCGACGCGGTCCGCGCCGAGATCGCGCCGCTGAAGGGTGTGAAGGCCGATGTCAGCTATGTCTGGGGCGTCCGCACCGTCTGGGGCATCGACGGCACGGGCGTTCGGCCCCGCTCGGTCGGCGGCGATACGGTGCTGGCCAATCTGGGCTGGACCTCGCCGATTGGGACGCTGACCGGCTTTGCCTATCTGATCGATGAGGACGAGGCGGCGGTGCAGGGATACCGCCTGTCCAGCCAGACCTATGGCACGCGCCTGGCCGGCACGCGGCCGATCGGTAAGGCGAAGCTGTCCTATCAGGCCAGCTGGGCGCGCCAGTCGGACTATCACCGTAATCCCAACCGCTATTCGGCCGACTACTGGCTGGCCGATGTCGCGCTGGACCTGAACGGCCCGCGTCTGGGCGGCGGCTATGAAGTGCTGGGCGCCGATAAGGGCCAGGCGCTGACCAGCTTCCAGACGCCCTTGTCCTCGATCTTCAAGTTCCAGGGCTGGGCCGACAAGTTCACCACCACCCCGCCCGACGGCATTCGCGATCTCTATGCCAGCACCGGCTGGGGCTGGAAGCAGGTCGGCGCGGTCAAGGCGGTCAGCCTGTCCGCCGTCTGGCACCGTTTCGAGAGCGACCGGCTGATCCGCCATTACGGCAACGAGATCGACCTGCTGGCGCAAGGCAAGGTCGGCCGCACCACCGCCTCGCTGCGCTACGCCGATTACCAGGCAGATCGCTTCGGCGCGGATACCACGAAATTCTGGCTCCAACTGGACTGGACCATCTGATGGAACATACCCCCGTCGTCGCGGCGACCGATACCCGCGAGCATCTGCCAGCGGGCGAAGCCCGAGAACATTTGATCGTCATTGGCAACGGCATGGCCGGGTGCCGTGCGGTCGAGGAATTGCTGGCGCGCGATCCCAGCCGCTACCGCATCACCATCTTCGGCGCCGAGCCGCTGGTGAATTACAACCGGATCATGCTGTCGCCCGTGCTGGCGGGGGAAAAGACGTTCGACGAGATCGTCATCAACGGGCTCGACTGGTATGCCGACAACGGCATCACCCTGGTCAGCGGCGATCCCGTCACGGCGATCGACCGCGAGGCGCGGACCGTGACCGCGAAGAGCGGCATGGTGCTGGACTATGACCGGGTGCTGATCGCGACCGGCTCCGACCCGTTCATCATCCCCGTCCCCGGCCACGACCTGCCCGGCGTCATCAGCTTCCGCGACATGAAGGATGTCGAGCACATGCTCGCCGCCGCCGAGCGGGGCGGCAGCGCGGTGGTGATCGGCGGCGGCCTGCTGGGCCTGGAGGCCGCGCACGGCCTGTCGCTTCGCGGCATGACCGTCACCGTCCTGCACCTGATGCCGACGCTGATGGAGCGGCAATTGGACGAGGCGGCGGGCTGGCTATTGAAACAAGCGCTCGAAGCTCGTGGCCAGACTGTCTTGTGCGGTGCCGACACCGCCGAAATCGTAGGCGATGGCAAGGTCGAAGCGATCCGCCTGAAGGACGGACGTGAAATCCCCGCCGATCTGGTGGTGATGGCGGTCGGCATCCGCCCTTCCGTCGCACTCGCCCGCGCCGCCGGGCTGGAGGTCGGGCGCGGGATCAAGGTGGACGACCATATGGTCACCTCCGACCCGCGCATCCTGTCGGTCGGTGAGTGCGTCGAGCATGACGGACAGGTTTACGGCCTGGTCGCGCCGCTCTGGGATATGTGCCGCAGCCTCGCCGATGCGCTGACAGGCGTGCCCTCTGGCTATCGCCCCACCGCGACCGCGACCAAGCTGAAGGTCGCCGGGCTCGACGTCTTCTCGGCGGGCGATTTCGGCGGCGGCGACGGCGCGGAGGATATCGTGCTGCGTGATGCGGCGCGCGGCATCTACAAGCGCGTCGTGGTCAAGGACGACCGGATCGTCGGCGCGGTGCTGTACGGCGACACCGCCGACGGCAACTGGTATTTCGACCTGCTCAAAAAGGGCGAGAGCGTCGGCGATATCCGCGACGCGCTGATCTTCGGCCAGGCCTTCGCCTCGGGAGGGGGGCAGGCGGACCCTAAGGCGGCCGTTGCGGCGCTCTCCGACACGGCGGAGATTTGCGGCTGCAACGGCGTCACCAAGGGCCAGGTCGTCTCATGCATCGCCAAGGGGGCGCACAGCCTCGACGCCGTCCGCGCGACCTGCAAGGCGTCGGCGAGCTGCGGCTCGTGCACCGGGCTGGTCGAGACGTTGCTCGCACTGACCCTGGGCGATGAGGTGCAGGCGGGGCCGAAGACGATGTGCAAATGCACCAGCTTTGGCCATGACGATGTCCGCCGCGAAATCGTCGCACAGGACATGCGCTCGATCCCCGAGGTGATGCAGAAGCTGCACTGGTCGACCCCCGACGGTTGTTCCTCCTGCCGCCCCGCGCTCAATTACTATCTGCTCTGCGCGCTGCCCGGCGAATATCAGGACGACCAGCAGAGCCGCTTCGTCAACGAGCGGATGCACGCCAACATCCAGAAGGACGGCACCTATTCGGTCGTCCCGCGCATGTGGGGCGGCATCACCTCCCCTAAGGAACTGCGCGCGATCGCCGATGTGGTCGAGAAGTTCAACGCGCCGATGGTCAAGGTGACGGGCGGCCAGCGGCTCGACATCTTCGGGATCAAGAAGGAGGATCTGCCCGCCGTCTGGGCCGATCTGAACGCGGCGGGCATGGTCTCCGGCCATGCCTATGGCAAGTCGCTGCGCACCGTGAAGACGTGCGTCGGCTCTGAATGGTGCCGCTTCGGCACGCAGGATTCGACCGGGCTGGGCGTCAAGCTGGAGCGGGCGACCTGGGGGTCGTGGATGCCGCACAAGTTCAAGATCGCGGTGTCGGGCTGCCCGCGCAACTGCGCCGAGGCGACGATCAAGGACTTCGGCGTGGTCTGCGTCGATAGCGGTTACGAGCTGCATGTCGGCGGCAATGGCGGGATCAAGGTCCGCGCGACCGATCTGCTCTGCAAGGTCGCCACGGAACAGGAAGCGATGGAGATGTGCGCCGCCTTCATCCAGCTTTACCGCGAAGAGGCCCGTTACCTGGAGCGGACCGCGCCTTGGATCGAGCGGGTGGGCCTGGCCTATATCCAGTCGCGGCTGCTCCCCGATGCGGACGAGCGCGCCGAGCTGGCGCACCGCTTCTTCTACTCGCAGCAATTCATGCAGGACGACCCTTGGGCGGCGCGGGCCGCCGGGGCCGATCGCGAAATGCACGCCCCCATGGCGCGCTTCATCCCGCAGGAGGAAATGGCATGATTGGCGAATGGCTGGACATCGGCTGGGTGAGCGAGATCCCGGTGCGCGGCGCCCGCACGGTCCAGGTCGAGGGCGGTCACGACATCGCCGTCTTCCGCACCGGCGAGAACAAGGTCTTCGCGCTGCTCGACCGCTGCCCGCACAAACATGGCCGGTTGAGCCAGGGCATCGTCCATGGCGGCGCGGTGGCGTGTCCGCTGCACAATTGGCGGATCAGCCTGACGACCGGCGAGGCGCTGGGCGAGGACAAGGGCTGCACGCCGGTGGTGCCGGTGAAGATCAGCGGCGGGCGCGTGCTGATCTGCCGCGCCAGCACGCTGCAGGCGGCGGCGTGAGCAGCATCCACCTCCCTCTCCCCTCCGGGGAGAGGGTCGGGGTGAGGGGCGGGTGTCTCACCGAGAACGCCCTCTCTGCGAGCCCCCGGCCCCTCACCCAACCCTCTCCCCGAAGGGGAGAGGGCTGATGAATATCAAAACCACCTGCGCCTATTGCGGCGTCGGCTGCGGCATCACCGCGACCGTCACCGGCGACCGACAGGTCCTCATCAAGGGCGACCCCGACCACCCCGCCAATCGCGGCAGGCTCTGTTCCAAGGGCACGCATCTGGGCGAGACGGTCGGCCTCGAAGGCCGCCTGCTCCACCCCATGATCGGCAAGCGCCGCGCCAGCTGGGACAAGGCGCTCGACTTGGTCGCGAAACGCTTCCGCGACACCATCGCGCAGCATGGGCCGGATAGCGTCGCCTTCTATGTCTCCGGCCAGCTGCTGACCGAAGACTATTATGTCGCCAACAAGCTGATGAAGGGGTTCATCGGCTCGGCCAATATCGACACCAATTCGCGGCTGTGCATGTCGAGCGCGGTGGCGGGCCACAATCGCGCATTCGGTGAGGATATCGTACCCGCCAGCTATGACGACCTCGACGAAGCCGACCTGATCGTACTGGTCGGCAGCAACACCGCCTGGTGCCACCCCATCGTCTATCAGCGGATTCGCGCCCGGTGCGAAGCGGGCGCCAAACTGGTCGTCATCGACCCGCGCCGCACCGAGACGGCGGAAGAGGCCGATCTGCACCTCGCCATCCGGCCGGGCAGCGACGTCGCGCTGATGAACGGCGCGCTGGCCTGGGCGCGGACGGCCGGCGTGGTGGACGAGGATTTCGTCGCCGCCTCGCTCAGCGTGCCCGAGGATTTCTGGACCGCACTGGAGGATGGCAGCGATCTCTGGTCGGTCGCCAGGAGCTGCGACGTGGCGCCGGCCGATCTACGCCGCTTCTACGAACTTTTCGCCGCCACCCCGCGCACCGTCACCATGTTCAGCCAGGGCATCAACCAGTCGACCGCGGGCACCGATCAGGTCAACGCGATCCTGAACCTCCACCTCGCGACGGGGCGGATCGGCAAGCCGGGCGCGGCCCCCTTCTCGATCACCGGACAGCCCAACGCGATGGGAGGGCGCGAGGTCGGTGGCCTCGCCTCCACCCTGGCCGCGCATATGGACTTCGCGCCCGAGAACCGCGCACGGGTGCAGCGTTTCTGGGCCGCCCCCACCATCGCGCCCAA
Source organism: uncultured Sphingomonas sp. (assembly GCF_913062585.1). GTDB lineage: Bacteria > Pseudomonadota > Alphaproteobacteria > Sphingomonadales > Sphingomonadaceae > Sphingomonas. Next base: position 40,902 of record NZ_CAJXWX010000027.1, read on the forward strand.
GCCGGGGCTGAAAGCCGTCGACCTGTTCCGCGAACTGGGCCAGGGCCGGATCAAGGCGCTGTGGATCATGGCGACCAACCCCGCCGTGTCGATGCCCGATGCCGGGTCGGTCCGCGAGGCGCTGGCCGCCTGCCCCTTCGTCGTGGTCAGCGACGTGATCGCGGAAACCGACAGTTCGGTGGACGCGCATGTCCGCCTGCCCGCCGCCGCCTGGGGCGAGAAGGACGGCACCGTCACCAATAGCGACCGCACGATCAGCCGCCAGCGCGCGCTGTTCCCGCTGCCCGGCGAGGCGAAACCCGACTGGTGGATCGTCAAGGAAGTCGGCCGCCGCATGGGCTGGAAGACCGCCTTCGCCTATGACCGCCCCGCCGAGATCTGGCGCGAGCATTGCCGTCTGTCCGATTATGAAAATGACGGTTCGCGGCTGTTCGCCCTCCCCGGCCGGTCGAGCGGCGGCAATGACGCCTATGACGCGATGGAGCCGTTCCGCTGGGGCGGCACGCCCTTTGCCGATGGCCGTTTCCCGACCCCGGATGGCCGCGCGCGCCTGATTGCCGTCGCGCAGAAGCCGCTGCCCGAGCCGCTGCGCGACTGGCCGATGACGCTCAACACCGGGCGTTACCGCGACCAATGGCATACGATGACCCGCACCGGCCTGGCCCCCAAGCTGGCGCGCCACCGCGAGGAGCCCCTGGTCGAGGTCCATCCCGACGATGCCGCTTGGCTGGACCTGACCGATGGCGGGCTGGCGCGGGTCGGCACGCCGCAGGGGAGCAGCCTCTACCGCGTGTCGATCAGTGCGGGGCAGCGGCCGGGCGAGTTGTTCGTGCCGATCCACTGGACCGACCGGACCGCGACCGGCGGTCGCACCGGCCTGCTCCCCCGCCCGCTGACCGATCCCTATTCGGGCCAGCCCGGCTTCAAGCGCACCCCCGCCAGCATCGCACCCGTCGCGGTCCGCTGGCGCGGCTTCGTCATCCTGACCGGTGAGGCGATGGCGCCCCCGGATTGCCTCTGGGCCACGCGGGTCGCGGTGCCGGGCGGCTGGTTGTGGGAGGTGGCGGGAGATGGCGACCCGGGCGTGCTCGACACGCTGCTGCCCAAGGGCCAGCGGATCGAGGCCACCGACCCCGCGCGCGGATCGCACCGCGTCGCGGTGATCGCCGAGGGGCGCCTCGCCGCCGTGCTGTTCCTGACCGAGCGCGGCGAACTGCCGTCCCGCGACTGGCTGATCGCCCAGCTCAGCGCGACGCAGGTCGCCCCGACCATCCTCGCCGGACGCGCGCCCGGTGCGGCGGTGGATCGCGGCGCGATCGTCTGTGCCTGTTTCGATGTCGGCGTCCGCACCATCGTCACCGCGATCCGCGACCAGCAGCTTGCCGACGTCGCCGCGATCGGCGCGGCGCTGGGCGCAGGCACCAATTGCGGATCGTGCCGCCCCGCCCTCGCGCGGCTGCTCGTCGAAACGGAAGAACGCTCCCATGCCCATGGATGATTTTCCCACCGGTTCGGTCTGGCTGGTAGGCGCAGGGCCCGGCGATCCCGACCTCCTGACCCGCAAGGCCGAGCGGCTGATCGCCGCCGCCGACATCGTCTTCTACGACGCGCTGGTCGGGCCGGAGATATTGGCGATGATCCCCGCACACACCGAGCGCGGCAGCGTCGGCAAGCGATCGGGCCGCCACTCGAAGGACCAAGGGACGATCGACAGCCTGATCGTCGCCGCCGCCTTGTCGGGCCAGCGCGTCGTCCGGCTGAAGGGCGGCGATCCGTCGATCTTCGGCCGCTCGACCGAGGAGATCGACGCCTGCCGCGCCGCCGGTATCCCCGTCCGCATCTGCCCCGGCATCACCGCGGCGAGCGCGGCGGCGGCATCGGGCATGATCTCGCTGACCTTGCGGGGGCTGTCGCGCCGCCTGACGCTGGTCACGGCCCATTTGCGCGAGGGCGAGCCCTTGTCGCTGGACTGGTCTGCCCTTGCCGCGCCCGATGCGACGCTGGCCGTCTATATGGGCCGCGCCGCCGCACCCGAGATCGCGCGCCAGCTGATCGCGGCCGGAATGCCCGCCGACACGCCGGTGATGATCGCGGTCCATGTCTCGCTGCCGACCGAGCGGCTGATCGCCGGACGGCTGGACGCGCTGGGCTTCCTGACCCGCACGATCGGGGACAGGGATCCGGCCCTGCTGCTGATCGGGGAAGCCATCGGCGCTCGGCGGCCGGTCGCAGCCCCCGCGCCGCCCGTCGGGACGACCGCCGCCTGCCCCTGACGGAACGCCTTTCCCGCCCTCTTTTGTCAGTATTACGGTTACGTCACAAACTCCCAGTCTCGGCGTAATATTCGCGTCGTTAGCGGTGCCAGCAAAAGCAAGGCTGGGACGCCGATATGACCGACCATGAGAGCATGACGACGGGGGATCATTCGGCGCCGGACGACGCGCAGCCGCAGCGTCCCAGGCGCAGCTGGCGCGCGGTCCTGATTATCGTCCTCCTGCTGCTGGCGGTCGCGTTCGGTGCGCGCTGGCTGACCAAGCGTTCGGCCGACCCGTCGCGCGGTCGTCCCCCCGCCGCCGTCGGCATCGCCAAGGCCGCGAAGGGCGACATGGCGGTCAATGTCTCGGCGCTGGGCACCGTCCAGCCGATCGTGACCGCGACGGTCCGGCCGCAACTGTCCGGCACCCTGTTCAAGCTGTTCTTCCGCGACGGCCAGCGGGTGCGGCAGGGCGAGATGCTGGCCCAGATCGACCCCCGCCCCTATCAATTGGCGCTGGCGCAGGCGCGCGCGAACCTGGCCCGCGACACCGCGCAGCTGACCGCCGCCGAAGTCGATCTCAACCGCTATGCGACCCTGTTGAAGCAGGACTCGATCGCCGCGCAGCAGGTCGATACCCAGCGCGCGACCGTCCGCCAGCTGACCGGCACCGTCGCCGCCGACCGCGCCGCGATCGGCACCGCGCAGCTGAACCTGGGCTATACCGCGATCAAGTCGCCGATCACCGGGCGCGCGGGCATCCGACAGGTCGATATCGGCAATTACCTGACCCCGTCCGACACCAATGGCATCGTCGTGGTGACGCAGGAGGACCCGATCGACGTAACCTTCTCGCTGCCGCAGGGACAGTTGTCGTCTATCGGCGACGTGGCGGGCAGCGGCGCGGGGCTGCCGGTCCAGGCGCTCGATCAGAATGACAATCATGTGATGGCGAATGGCCGTTTCCTGACCTTCGACAATCAGGTCGACAGCACCACCGGCACAGTGAAGGCCAAGGCGCGGTTCGACAATGGTGGCCATGCGCTGTTCCCCGGCCAGTTCGTCAACGTCTCGATGCTGGTGAAGACGCTGCACGATGTCGTCACCGTGCCCGTCGCGGCGGTGCGTCACGGCGCACCGGGCGATTTCGTGTTCGTCCTGCAGGGCGATCACACGGTCAAGCTGGTGAAGGTCAAGACCGGCCCCAGCGACACCCAGCGCATCGCGATCCTGTCGGGCGTCCAGCCCGGCCAGACCGTGGTGGTCGAGGGTGCCGACGGGCTGGAGGACGGCGCGACCGTCCGCCTGCCGGGTGAAAAGGGCGGCCCCGGCGCGGGCGGTCATGGCGGCGGTCGTCACCATAAGGGTCAGCAGGGATGAGCGCGCCCGGCGCGTCCCCCGACGCCGTCCCCGCCCCGACCCCGGGCGGTCCCTCCCGCGCGTTCATCCTGCGGCCGGTGGCGACGACCCTGTTCATGCTGGCGATCCTGCTGGCGGGGCTGGTCGCCTATCGCTCGCTGCCCCTCTCCGCCTTGCCCGAGGTCGATTATCCGACCATCCAGGTGACGACGCTCTATCCCGGCGCCAGCCCCGACGTGATGGCGCTGACCGTCACCTCGCCGCTGGAGCGGCAGTTCGGGCAGATGCCGGGCCTGGCCCGCATGACCTCGGCCTCGTCGGCGGGGGCGTCGGTCATCACGCTGCAATTCCGGCTCGACCTGTCGCTCGACGTCGCCGAGCAGGAGGTGCAGGCCGCGATCAACGCCGCGACCACGCTGCTGCCCACCGACCTGCCCGCACCGCCCATCTATGCCAAGGTCAATCCGGCCGACGCACCGATCCTGACGCTGGGCGTTACCTCCGACACACGCCCCTTGGGCGAGGTGGAGGGGATCGTCGAGCGGCAATTCTCCAACAAGATCGCGCAGGTTTCCGGTGTCGGCCTCGTCTCGCTGTCGGGCGGACAGCGCCCGGCGGTGCGTATCCAGGCCAATGTCGCCGCGCTGGCCGCGCGAGGGCTTTCGCTGGAGACGATCCGTACCGCAATCGGCAATGCCAATGCCAATGCGGCGAAGGGCAGCTTCGACGGCCCGACCAAGAGCTGGACGATCGACGCCAACGATCAGCTGGCCGACGCCGCCGCCTATCGCAACCTGGTGATCGCCTATGCCAATGGCGCGCCGGTCCGGCTGTCCGACGTCGCGCAGGTCGTGGCGGGGACCGAGAATGTCCGCCTGGGCTCTTGGATGAACGGCAAGCCCGCCGTCATCATCGACGTGCAGCGCCAGCCGGGCGCGAACGTCATCGGCACGGTCGATGCGATCAAGGCCGCACTGCCCGATCTGGAGGCGCAGCTTCCCGCCGACGTCCATGTCACGCTGCTGACCGACCGGACCGACGGCATCCGCGCCTCGGTCGAGGATGTGAAGGTCGAATTGCTGCTGGCGATCGCGCTGGTCACGCTGGTCATCTTCCTGTTCCTGGGGTCGGTTCGCGCGACGATCATCGCCAGCATCGCGGTGCCGCTGTCGCTGGTCGGCGCATTCGCGGCGATGTATTTCCTGAACTTCTCGATCAACAACCTGACGCTGATGGCGCTGACCATCGCCAGCGGCTTCGTGGTCGACGACGCGATCGTGGTGCTGGAGAATATCAGCCGCCATATCGAAGAGGGGATGCGTCCCTTCCCCGCCGCGCTGAAGGGCGCAAGCGAGATCGGCTTCACCATCATCTCGCTGACCGTCAGCCTGATCGGCGTGCTGATCCCGCTGCTGTTCATGGGCGATGTGGTCGGGCGGCTATTCCGCGAGTTCGCGGTCACGCTCGCCATGACTATCCTGCTGTCGGCGGTCGTCGCGCTGACGCTGGTGCCGATGCTGTCGGCGCGCTGGCTGAAGGCCGAGGGCGAGGAGAAGCCGCATCCCCTGTCGCAAAAGACGCAGGAAGGGTTCGCCTGGGTCGCCGATCATTATGCCCGCGCGCTCGACTGGGTGATGGCGCGCCGGGCGCTGACCCTGATCGTGTTCGCCGGGACCATGGTCGCGACCGCCGCGCTGTTCTGGGTCATCCCCAAGTCGCTGTTTCCCGAACAGGATACCGGCCAGATCGCGGTGATGACCAGCGCGGCGCAGGACGTCAGCTACACGCGAATGGCCGCGCTGCAACAGCAGGTGGCGCAGGCGATCCTGGCCGATCCGGCGGTCGCCAGCCTGAGCTCCGCGATCGGCGTCGACGGGCAGAATGCGACGCTGTCGCAGGGCCGCATGATCGTGAACCTGACCCCCGAAGGATCGCGCGGCAGCCTGTCGCAGGTCCTGACGGCGCTCCAGAACGACGTGGCGAACGTGCCCGGCATGACGGTCTATTTCCGCCCGGTCCAGGACCTGACCATCGACACCTCGACGGGGGCGAACGCCTATCGCTTCTCGATCCAGGGCGCGGACGAGGGGCTGGTCGACACATGGGGCGCCAAGCTGACCGAGGCGCTGGCGAAGGAACGCCACTTGCGCAACGTCACCTCGACCACGCTGGCGAACGGTCGGTCGGTGGTGGTCGACATCAATCGTGACACCGCCGGGCGACTGGGCCTGAGCGCGATCGCGGTCGACAATGCGCTGTACGATGCGTTCGGCCAGCGGATCGTCTCGACCATCTACACCCAGTCGAGCCAGAACCGGGTCATCCTGGAATCGACGCCGAACAGCGTCACCGATCCCAGGCAGCTCGGCGATTTGCGCATCCCGCTGTCGGGGGGCAAGAGCGTACCGCTTTCGGCGGTGGCGACGATCCGCACCGCCTCCGCGCCTTTGGTCGTGACGCGCGAGGCGCAATTCCCGGTGGCGACCATCGGCTTCGACCTGGCCCCCGGCGTCTCGCTGGGCAGCGCGGTGGCGACCATCGAACGGGTCGAGCAGCGGATCGGGATGCCGCCGGCGCTGACCACCAACTTCACGGGTGCGGCGAGCGCGTTCAAATCCTCGCTGTCCAATGAGGCGTGGCTGATCCTGGCGGCGATCGTCGTCGTCTATATCGTGCTGGGCGTGCTCTATGAGAGCTTCATCCACCCGATCACCATCCTGTCCACCCTGCCCTCCGCCGGGATCGGCGCGCTGCTCGGCCTGTGGCTGACCGGCGCCGGGCTGGGCGTGATCGGGATCATCGGCATCGTCCTTCTGATCGGTATCGTGAAGAAAAACGCGATCATGATGATCGACTTCGCGCTGGAGGCGATGCGCGAAGAGGGTGCGACGCCGTCCCAGGCGATCCGGCAGGCGGCGCTGCTGCGCTTCCGGCCGATCATGATGACGACCTTCGCCGCGCTGTTCGCCGCCCTGCCGCTGATCTTTGGCGGCGGCATGGGGCATGAACTGCGCCAGCCGCTGGGCATCGCGATCGCGGGCGGCTTGATCTTCAGCCAGGTGCTGACCCTGTTCACCACGCCGGTCATCTTCCTGGCGCTGGAGAATTGGCGCACCCGGCGAGCCCGCCCGGACGCGGGGGCCAGCGGCGCGGTCGTTCCGGCGTGACCATCTCGGGGCCATTCATCCGGCGGCCGGTCGGCACGATCCTGCTGACCATCGGACTGATGCTGGCGGGCGTGACGGCGTTCTTCCTGTTGCCCGTCGCGCCTTTGCCCGCGGTCGATTTCCCGACGATCATGGTGCAGGCGAACCTGCCCGGCGCCAGCCCCGCGACGATGGCGGCGAGCGTCGCGGCACCGCTGGAGCATCATCTCGGTACCATCGCCGGGGTCAGCGAGATGACGTCGCGATCGGGCGTGGGCTCTTCGCAGATCACGCTGCAATTCGACCTGTCGCGCAACATCGACGGCGCGGCGCGCGACGTGCAGGCGGCGATCAACGCCAGCCGCGCCGACCTGCCCGCCACGCTGAAATCCAACCCCAGCTATCGCAAGGCCAATCCGGCCGAGGCGCCGATCCTGATCCTGGCGCTGACCTCCAAGACGCGCAGCCCGTCCGAGATCTACGACACCGTCTCGACCATCGTGCAGCAAAGGCTGTTGCAGGTACAGGGCGTCGGCAATGTCGAGCTGGGCGGCGCGGCGCTGCCCTCGGTCCGGGTCGAGCTGAACCCGCTCGCTTTGTCGCGCTACGGCATCGCGCTGGAAGATGTCCGCACCGCGCTCCAGTCGCAAAGCGCCAACCGGCCGCGCGGGGTGGTCGATGCGCGGGGCATGAGCTGGCAGATCTATTCCAACCAGGCCGGGCGCCGTGCCAGCGATTACCGCAACACCATCATCGCCTGGCGCAACGGCGCGGGCGTGCGGCTGTCCGATATCGCGACGGTCAGCGACGGGCCGGAGGATATCCGCACCATCGGCCTGTTCAACGGCGAGCGCGCGGTCCCCATCCTGATCAGCCGCCAGCCGGGCGCGAACATCGTCCAGGTGGTCGACGCGCTGAGGGCGCAGCTTCCCGCCCTGCGCACCGCGATGCCGCCGGACATCCATCTGGAGGTCGCCTCGGACCGCACCCTGACCATCCGCGCGTCGCTGCGCGAGGTGGAGGTGACGCTGCTGATCGCGACCCTGCTGGTCGTACTGGTGGTCAGCCTGTTCCTGCGCAGCTGGCGGGCGACCCTGATCCCCGCCGCCGCCGTCATCGCCTCGCTGCTCGGCACGCTGGCCGTCATGTATCTGGTAGGGTTCAGCCTCGACAATCTGTCGCTGATGGCGCTGACCGTCGCGACCGGCTTCGTGGTCGACGATGCGATCGTGGTGGTCGAGAATATCAGCCGCCATGTCGAGGCCGGGATGAAGCCGCTACAGGCCGCCTTTACCGGTGCGCGCGAGGTCGGCTTCACCGTCCTGTCCATCTCCCTGAGCCTGATCGCGGTCTTCGTGCCTTTGATCTTCATGGGCGGGATCGTCGGGCGGCTGTTCCGCGAATTCGCGCTGACCATGTCGATCGCGGTGATGATCAGCCTGGTCGTCTCGCTGACGCTCACCCCGATGCTGGCGTCGCGCGTGCTGCGCAACCATGAAGAGGAAGGCCGCGTCATGCGGGCGGCGGCCCATAGCTTCGATGCGATGCAGCGGCGCTATGCCACCGCGCTCGACTGGGCGCTGCTCCATCGGGGGGCGGTGCTGATCCTGCTGGCGGGCACGGTCGCGCTCAACATCTTCCTCATCGGCATCGCGCCCAAGGGCTTTTTCCCGCAACAGGATACCGGCGGCCTGATGGGCGGCATCCGCGCCGACCAGAGCATCTCCTTCACCGACATGCAGGCCAAGCTGACCCAGATCACCCGCATCGTGAAGAAGGACCCGGCGGTGGCGACGGTCGTGTCCTTCGCGGGCGGATCGCGCGCGGGCGGCGGCTTCCTGTTCGCGACGCTCAAGGACCGGTCCGAACGGCCGCCCGCCACCGAGGTGATCGCGCGGCTCCGGCCCAAGCTGGCCCGGGTCAGCGGCGTCAGCCTGTTCCTCAACCCCGTCCAGGATCTTCAGGTCGGCGGGCGGCAGAGCAACAGCACCTATCAATATGTGCTGAAGGCCGACAGCCCGGACGTGCTGAAGGACGCGGGTGAGAAGCTGGTCGAGGCGCTGAAGAAGCGGCCCGATGTCCTGACCGATGTCGATATCGACCAGCAGGATGCGGGCGCCGACGCCTTTGTCGAGGTCAATCGCGATGCCGCCGCGCGGCTGGGCGTGACGATGCAGACGGTCGACGCGACGCTCTATGATGCGTTCGGCCAGCGCCAGGTCGCGAACATCTATTCGGGCCTCAACCAATATCATGTCGTGATGGAGGCGGCGCGCCAGTTCAACGGATCGCCCACCGCGCTCCAGAATGTCTATGTCCCGGCGAGTGGAACGACATCGTCGACCACGTCCTCGAACGCCCCGACCACCAACACCACCACCACCGCGACATCCGCCACCCCGACCACCGGTTCCACCTCGGGCACGGGTGCCGGGGGATCGGCGACGGCATCGGGCAGCGCGGTCAGCACCGCGGCCAGGACCATGGTGCCGCTGGGCGCCTTTGCCCGCTGGTCGACCGGATCGACCAATGCCGCCGTCAACCATTCGGATGCCGAGCCCTCGGCGACCATTTCGTTCAACCTACCCCAGGGGGTGTCGCTGGGCGCCGCCGCCGCGCTGATCGCACAGAGCCAGGCGAGCCTTGGTCTTCCGGCCACCGTGCACGGGGAGTTCGGCGGTACGGCCAAGGTGTTCAAACAGTCGAACGCCTCGATGCCGCTGCTGATCCTGGCGGCGCTGCTCGCCATCTATATCGTGCTGGGCATCCTCTATGAGAGCGCGATCCATCCGCTGACCGCCTTGTCCACCCTGCCCTCGGCAGGCGTCGGCGCGATGATCGCGCTGATCGCGACGGGGGGCGAGTTCGACATCATCGCGCTGATCGGCATCATCCTGCTGATCGGCATCGTGAAGAAGAACGCGATCATGATCATCGACTTCGCGCTGGAGGCCGAACGCGGCGAAGGCAAGTCGCCGGTCGCGGCGGTGCGCGAGGCGTGTCTGCTCCGCTTCCGCCCGATCATGATGACGACCATGGCGGCGGCGTTGGGTGCCCTGCCGCTGGCGATCGGGTTCGGCGACGGGGCCGAGCTGCGCCGTCCGCTGGGCATCGCGATCTTCGGCGGGCTGATCGCCAGCCAGGTGCTGACCCTGCTGACCACTCCGGTCGTCTATCTGGCGCTCGACCGCTTCCGCCGCCGCAAGGCGGACGAACATTATCTCGCCCGGCACGACCTGCCCCCGGCGAATGGAGTAACCGCATGACCCGCGCTGTCCGCTCTGTCCTGCCGCTACTGGCGCTGGCCGGTTGTTCGATGGCCCCCGATTATCGCCCGCCCACAACCGTCGCGATCCCGGCGAGCTTCAAGGAAGCGCCCGGCTGGGCACCCGCCACCCCCTCCGACGCGGTCGCACGCGGCGAATGGTGGTCGCTGTTCGGCGATCCCGTGCTGGACGGGCTGGAGCGCCGCGTCTCCGTCACCAACCAGAATGTCGCCGCCGCGCGCGCCGCCTATCAGGCGGCCCGCGCGCTGGTGATCGTGCAGCGCTCCTCGCTATTCCCGACGATCACAGGCTCTGCATCGGGCCAGCATTCGGGCAGCTTCTCGGGCGGTCAGGCGACCGGGATCGGTACGGGCACCGGCACGGGGGTCAACAGCGTGACCAACGCCGGCTCACGCTTCGCGCTCAGCATCGGCGAAAGCTGGGAACCCGATCTCTGGGGCCGCCTGGGCAATGCGGTCAGCCAGGCCAAGGCGAATGCGCAGGCGAGCGCAGGCGACCTCGCCAACGCCACCCTGTCGGCACAAGGCGAGCTGGCGACCGACTATATCGAGCTGCGCGGGATCGACGCGCAGCGGGTGCTGCTCGATACCGTCATCAAGGATTACAGCCGCGCCCTCACCATCACGACGAACCAGTATAAGGCGGGCACCGTCGCCCATTCCAACGTCTATCAGGCGCAGGCGACGCTCAGCAGCGCGGTGGCCCAGCGCCAGACGCTGGACCAGCAGCGCGCGACGCTGGAACACGCCATCGCGGTCCTGGTCGGCGAGAATCCGTCGAGCTTCGCGGTCGCGTCGACGAATTGGGCGCCGAGCGTCCCGACCGTCCCCGGCATCGTCCCCGCCACCCTGCTCCAGCGCCGCCCCGACATCGCTTCGGCCGAGCGCAAGGTCGCCGCCGCCAACGCCAATATCGGCATCCAGCGCGCCGCCTATTTTCCGCAGGTGACGCTATCGGGCAGCCAGAATACCAGCGGCACCGCCGTGCGTCAGCTCTTCTCGGCGGCGACCAGCCTGTGGTCCTTCGGACTGAGCGGCCTGATGACCCTGCTCGATTTCGGCGCCCGCCACGGCCAGCTGCTCCAGGCCCGCGCGCAATATGACGAGGCGGTCGCCAATTACCGCCAGACCGTGCTGACCGCCTTCCAGCAGGTCGAGGATGATCTGGCGGGCACCCGCGTGCTGGCCAACGTGACCCAGAGCCGCGCGACCGCCGCCACCGCCGCAACCGAGGCCGAGCGGATCATCAACAACCAGTATCTCAGTGGAACGGTCGACTATTCACAGGTGATCGTCGCCCAGACCAACTCGCTGACCGCACGACAGAACCAGATCCAGGCCGTGGTCAACCAGCAGACGGCCGCCATCGCCCTGATGCAGGCGATCGGCGGGGGATGGTCGCCGGGGCGTTGAGGGTGACAGGTCCATATGGTTGGACCGGAAGTGGTGCACCCAATCGGACAAAACTAACCACTCAGATTGTTGGGGAATTTTTGTCAGTCGCCGATGATGGAGATGGACGAAGCCAAGATCGCACCGCCTTTACATTCGGCCGGCGTTCAGTCCCTTGCGTCGCGCAGTGCCTCTAATTCAGCTAGCCTGACAGGATCTTCGGCTGCGAGCGCCTCCTCGAGGTAGAAGTTGTATGCGATATTGCGCACCACCTCCTGCGCCTCGCCGCTGTATCCCTCCGCTACAACAGGAAAGGTATCCACCAGCTCGCGGAGAAATCCCTTATCCATCTCTTCGAGATGGTCAGCGAGGGATTCTGTCATTTTCACGGCGGTGTCGAGATTGAGCTCATCCTCGTCAGTCAATGTGAGGAACACGACATACTCTGCGATGATATCCGCGACCTGCATAGCAATCATGGCTTCACGACCTTTACGTGGATGTTGGTGACACTCATCTTTTTGAACAGCTTGAGCGCTTTGTTTTTCTCGACAAGCGTAGGAACCTCCCATGTCCCGATCAGGCGGTGTTCTGCCAACACCTGCGACTGCCGCAAGAGCTGGGCTCGCGCATGTGGGGCATCGACCACTTTCCATTTCCGGTCGATCACGTAATCGCCTTGGATGCCGTCGAACTTTACAGGCCGCTTCGAGCCGTCCGCCATCGTTCGCATCAGCGTCGGTGCCTGACCGGCGCGCGCGCCGGGGGCAGCATCGTTATAGGTTTTCCAGGACTTTTTTGACCTAGTCGTCTCCCTTACCCAGCCGATCTGCGGCGGCTCATAGGTCGTTCGCGGCCTCGCCATGCGAAGTCGGCGCAATGCGGCTACCTTGGAGAGCGTCGCTCCCGGCGCTACCGCAAGTGCAACATTGCCGGCGACCGTTCCCGTGGCACGGCCGATATCCCGCGCCGATGCGTTGGCAACGGCGCTTGCAGCGCGCGAGACCTGGATACGAGCGGGCGTATCCTCGGCAGCGATCGCGGCATCGATCATGCCTGCGATTCCACGACCTGCGCTGCGAACGGTGGTCGCCGGGTTCGTCGTCCGCGCAGCGTGTAGGCCCGCCACCGTTACTTTCCCGACGTCGTAAAGTCCTTCGCCAACGCCACCGACGAATTCGGTGACAGGGTTTGGCTGCTTGCCGAGCTGTCCTTCTTCGGTACTTTTGGGTTGCACCGGGGGCGGCACGGGTCTCACCGGCCTGTGGGCGCCACTCGCCGGTGGTCCGGCACGCGATGTTTTCCGCTTCGACCGTGTCCCGGTTTGCGACTTGCTGCGGTCCCCTAAAGCGGGCGCGGCACCGGCACGGTCCGACGTGCGACTGCTCGCCCCGCCAGCCGCGTCGGCCTCGCTGGCGCCGTAATGGCGTCCAGCGCCGGCAAAGGTGAACCGACCGTCCGCCGGATCGTGCCACGGGTTAAATTTGAGTTCGAGACCGTCAGGACTGACCGCTAGCGGAAGCCTGCCTGTCCGCAGCCACCATGAAAAAGCGCTCGATTTCCTACCGCGTGATGCCTCGTTCATGCCGCCCCACCTACCATTGCGGCAAGAACATCAGAGCAACATTCTCCAACAAGTCAAGCGTGAAACGCAATCACCGTCGCATACGGGTGTCCAGCTTTGTCCTCTACGGCGTCCGCTTCACGAGTATGGTGCCCGGAAAGCTCCAAAGCTGGGCACTGTAAGGATTGGAAAATTTCTATTCCTCTGCCGCCGAGGGAGGGCAAGAGGGCTGCATGACAGGATTTTTCCCGCCGAACCGTTGGCAATTGAGCAGAAGCGGTCAATCGTATCGGCTTCAATGAAGCCGTGGCCCTAACAAAGGCCATTGATTGATCACGTCAAGCGTCCGGTCGGCCATGTGTTCATTGTAAAGACCTAGGAAAATCTGGATAGCCGAGCAGTTGGCGGCGACTGACGCGTCTGATCGTTGTATGGCTATCATCGTCGATCAGGCAGGGAAGAAAAACATGGGTTCCGAAGAACCGCGCCCCGAACAGGATATCTTCGACGATCTCGCGGCGCTCTGTGTCACCCCGGGCTTTGTCCATGCGCTTTCATGGATATCGCTACGAGACAATTATGTCATGTTCGACGGCGCGATGGACAGCGAGGCTGTCGCGGGCTCCTATGTGTCCGGCCGAACGATTCGAACGGAGTTTTCGACCCTCCTCGGCCTTCTGATTCGCCAGCCGATCGACCTGAGCGATCCCGCACCAGCCGAGATCCAAAAGCTCGTCAACCGGGCACAGACGTTGTTGCAGGAACTCCATGATCGACTGGGGCGGCCGATGTGGGAGTCGATCGGCGAAGCCGTGAGATTGTCGATGGAAGGAAAGACGCGCCCTCCGTCCCCATTCACGCGCGCGGATGTGCTGCGGGAACCCATCTTTTATGGCGGCGAGTCAGCGTATAACTTCCAGTATCGCGACATGGCATTGGAGCGTTACGCCGCAGACGAAACGCGGCTTCGTGCTACCAAGGGCTTTAGCATCGCTGAAGCGCTGGCAGTGGCTCGTGCGATTACGAATATCCATGGAGTGAAAATCCCCAAGGCGCTGCGCAATTTTAAGGGGTTAAAGTCTCCCGATTCGTCACTGTTGCCTGCATTTTGCGTAACGGTCGAAGAAGTCGCGCGGCAGTGTGGTCAGTCAGATGAGATTACTTGTGCTGTTTTCACTGCATTTAGTGCCACGGCGCCATCAAACCTTGATTTTGCTTCTCTCGGCGCATTCAATTTAGCGACCGCATGCCCAATCATCGCCCTTCCGGATGAACGCTTTTTGGCTCTCGATACATATGGAATGGTCGAGTCTATCTACGATTCGCCATTCTATTGGATGGTCGGCGACAAGACTTACAGAGCCAACGCATCGGCTCATCGTGGCGCTTTCACCGAACAGTTCGTAGCCAAGCGGCTCCGCTCCGTATTCGGTGAACAAAACGTCCACTGCAATGTCAACATCGAGGGGAAAGGTGGTCGCGTTTCGGAAATGGATGTGCTGGTCCTTTTCGGCGACCGTGCCATAATCGTTCAGTGCAAATCAAAAAAGATGACCCTCGAGTCACGAAAGGGGAACGATAAAACGCTCCGGGACGATTTCCAAAAGGCCGTCCAGGATGCCTACGATCAAGGTTTGATATGCGCTCGCGCACTCGGCGAGCCGGATCTCGCGTTTGTGGAGGAGGGCGGATCCAGTCTGAGCATTTCTAAGCCACGTCACGTCTATATCATGTGCGCGGTGTCCGACCACTATCCTGTGCTGGCCGTCCAGGCGCGGCAATTCCTCAAATATGAGGCGGACGCAGTTATACACGCGCCGCTAGCCGCCGACTTGTTCCTGATAGACGTCATGGCTGAAATGCTTGCCACCCCCCTACGTTTTCTGAGCTACATCGACCGGCGCGTGGGATATTCTGAGCGTATTCAAGGCACTAACGAACTTGCGATCCTCGGCTATCACCTGAGCCAGAACCTCTGGTTTGAGGATGAAACCGGTGTTGCGATCGTGGCGGACGACTGCTCCCTCGACCTCGATACTGCGATGACTGTCCGGCGTGAAGGCATTCCTGGCACCGCGACTCCCAAGGGCATTCTGACAAAATTTTCTGGTACACATGTTGCTCGGATGATCGAGAAGATCGAACACGAGGCGCACCCGGATTTAGTAGACCTTGGATTCCTCCTGCTCGACATCAACGGCGACACGGTCAAGCAGCTTGACCAAGGAATGAAGGATATCGCCCGTCGAACCAGGGTTGATGGTCTGCGACATGACTTCAGCCTGGGGTTCGGTGAAGGGGATGCCGGACTGACAATTCATTGCAATCCCGCACACGAATCAAAAGCCGTCGAGGCATTGCTCGACCATTGCCGTCGACGCAAATATGTTCATCGTGCCGCGAACTGGTTCGGCATTCTGGTCAGCGAAGCTGACGGCCTCCCTAAGCTCAGCCTCGCAGTACGCTTCCCCTGGAAGCACGACCGGAAAATGGATGTCGAAACGCAGGGAATGGTTGTCAGCGGGCACTCAGCCGCCCGCCTGCAACCGGCGAACAACCGAGCGCGGGATGGCACGAAGGTCGGCAGGAATGACCCGTGCCATTGCGGGAGCCGCAAAAAATTTAAGAAATGCTGTTGGGTCTGACTCGCCAAGCGAGGGCAACAGCAAACTATCCCATTTCTTGTGTCGATCGAGCGGCTGTTGCGCGAGCAACGACAGACGCAGGCGCTTTCACGGCATCATGGCCATCGGCACGAGTTATCGCATTCTTCACGGCGTTCACCATCATCGCTCGTGCGCGCGGGTTGAGGGCATAGTCGTGCAGCGCCGTTCGAAGGCGTGCTGGGAGAGCGTTGCCGGGGAACATTTGCCCCTCGTGAATCGTGAGCAGATCCGGCTGTTTTTGGAGGAGCAACAGCAGTTCCTCGAATTCCGGGTGAGGCCGGGATTCCGGTATGCCACCGAACGGATCGAGCGCGACCTCCTGGCGTCGGACGGTTTCGCGCTCGACCGCTGCCCGCAGATCCTTTTCGATCGCGTCGTCATCAGCATCGTTGGCGAGGTCAGGCCCAATATCCCATAGCTCGAACCGGGGGCTCGGCATGTTCGGGACGGCCGTGCCGATGCGGTAGACCGGCGGAACAGCGGGGATCGCGGGTGCATTCTTGCCGAGCTTCGTAAGGCTGGGCGGCGCGTCGAACGTCGGCGCAGACGATCCGATGTCGTGCAACCGGCCCATTCGTCGCAGGATCGGCGGCGCCTTTCCGATACTCGTCAGCGCTGGCGGCTTTGGTGCATCAGGCACAGCATCCCCGATGCTCGACAGAGTCGGCACGGATGTGCTTCGCGAGACTGTGGCTGGGACAGCCGTTAGCAATGGTGCCGGCGGGATCGACGGCCGCGACATCGGGCTTGCAGTGAGGAAGGTCGGCGGCACCACCGGAATGTGCGGGGCTTGTGCCGGCAGCGGGAACATCGGCACGTCGTCCGACACCGCGGTGCGCGACACCGGATCGACATTCATCGCGACCGCAAGATCAGGTATTGTGGCGCCGATTGCCGGCAGCGTCGCGTCCGTCACCACGATGTCGGGCAACGCCGGCAATAGTGGAACCCGCGCAGCCTCCCCCTCGATCGCCCGTTTCAGCTGCTCCAGCGCGGCGATCCGCTCGCGTGCGGCTCGTGCCCGTTCGCGCGCATCGTCTCGCCGGCGTCGGGCTTCGTTGCGGGCGACCGTGGCGACATGGTGGCCTTGGCGTTGCGCGGCGGTGCCCTGCTGGCCGACATGCTCGCCGCCCTCGCGATCCATGCCGCGCTCCCGGTAGGACAACGCGGTGAAGGTGCGATCCAGCCCGTGCTCGCGGGCGACCTCCGTCATGATCCGGGCGACCTGATGCCGGATGAAGCGTAGCCCCTCCGGCCCGTCGAGATCGGTGCGCAGTTCGTTCGAGACGATATAGCTGCCATCCGCCTGCCGCTCTATTGGCAGCAGGGTATAGTCGAAATGGAAGTGCGGATTGTCGACATCGGCACCAGGATCGGCATCGTGGGCGGCCGCCGAGCAGCCCAGTCCTCGCACGCCGAAAATTTCATCGCCGATACGCTGCAGCATATCGCGCCGGGCCGCGACCGGAAGGCCATAGGGAAAGGCGCCGACCATCCGGAAGCTGAGCTTGGCGTTCCTGCGCATCGCCCGCAGCACCTTCTCCTGCACCGCGAGGCCCGCCGCGACCTGCTCGATGAAGTCGTCGAGCTCTGCGGTAGCATCGCCGAGATTCCCCGCGAGGATCGGCTTGCCCTCCACATCGATGGTGACGGCTGCTTCGCGCGCGATGTAGCGCCAGTGGCGCATCACGCAGCCTATCGCGGCATGCCGTCCGCCAGCACGGACATAGCGGATACGGAGCATCATGCCTTCGCGCCCTGCACGGTCCCTTCGCGACAATGCGCTCGACGTCTGAGGGCGCGCTTTCAACACCAGCCCGCTGTGGCCGGTACCGGCAACGGTCGACTTCCTTTTCCCCGCGGCTGGCGCGCGACGGCGCGGTTCGGGTTGCACGCGCACGCGTTTATGGAAGCGTCGGATGGCGGCGTCGAGGTCACGCTCGGCGCGTTCGAAGTCGCGACGGATACGCTCATCCTCGATCTTGTCGGCCACGGCAGCCAGGGCCTCGGCGCGGGATTGGCGCAGGCGCTTCAGCGTCGCGGTGCGCCCCTGGCTCATCTGCCTGGCGAGCTCGCGATCGCTGACGCGGTGCCTCGTGCCGTCGTCGAGAATGACCAGAAAAGAGGGGGTGGGGTGCGCACGCGAGGCCTTCGGCCGATGCGACGAATTCGAAGAATTCATTTCTTGCGCCACCCCACCCTAACTGTAAGCGTAGCCGGCAGACCGCCTTGTTATTGAGCGCGGCTCTTCTGGTAGGCGAGTTTGCCTGCGTGGCGGCGGAT
>NZ_CAJXWX010000028.1 GCF_913062585.1 uncultured Sphingomonas sp.
TCGAACCCGTGTTTTCGCCGTGAGAGGGCGACGTCCTAGACCGCTAGACGAAGGGGCCGTGTGCGGTGGAGGGGCGCTGTTAGCGGGGGTGGGGAGGGGCGTCAAGCGCTTCCGGTGGAAAGTCGCATAAAAGTAAAAGGGCGGGGCGACCTGGTGTCGTCCCCGCCCTTTTTCCATCGGATCAGGCGGCGTCCTTGCGGCGCTCGGCCATTTCCTCGTTCAGCATCTCGGCCAGCAGGAAGGCCAGTTCCAGGCTCTGGCCAGCGTTCAGGCGCGGGTCGCAGTGCGTGTGGTAGCGGTCGGCGAGCGACTGTTCGGTCACGTCGATCGCGCCGCCGGTGCATTCGGTGACGTTCTGACCGGTCATCTCGGCATGGATGCCGCCGGCATGGGTGCCCTCGGCGCGGTGGACGGCGAAGAAGCCGCGCACCTCGGCCAGGATCCGGTCGAAGGGGCGGGTCTTGTAACCGGTCGCCGCCTTGATCGTGTTGCCGTGCATCGGGTCGCAGGACCAGACGACCGGATGGCCCTCGCGCGTCACGGCGCGGACGAGCTTGGGCAGATGCGCCTCGATCTTGTCATGGCCGTAGCGGGTGATGAGCGTCATGCGCCCCGGCACACGGCCAGGGTTCAGCGTGTCGAGCATCCGCAGCAACGCCTCGGGCTCCAGGCTGGGCCCGCACTTCACGCCGATCGGGTTGCCGATGCCGCGCAGGAACTCGACATGCGACGAACCCTCGAAGCGGGTGCGGTCTCCGATCCACAGGAAATGGGCCGAGGTGTCGTACCAGTCGCCGGTAAGCGAATCCTGCCGGGTCAGCGCCTGCTCATAGGGGAGCAGCAGCGCCTCGTGGCTGGTGTAGAAGCTGGTCTGCGCCAGCTGCGGGACTGAGGCGGGGTCGATGCCGCACGCCGCCATGAAGTCCAGCGCCTCGCCGATGCGGTCGGCCATCTCGCTATATTTCTGCGCCCAGGGGCTGCGGCCCATGAAGTCGTGGGTCCAGCGGTGAACCTGATGCAGATTCGCATAGCCACCCTGCGCGAACGCGCGCAGCAGGTTCAGCGTGGCCGCCGACTGGGCGTAGGAACGCAGCATCCGCTGCGGATCGGGCACGCGTGCTTCGGCGGTGAAGGCGATGTCGTTGACATTGTCGCCGCGATAGCTGGGCAGCTCGACCCCGCCGATCACCTCGGTATCGGCCGAGCGCGGCTTGGCGAACTGGCCCGCCATGCGGCCGAGCTTCACGACCGGCAGCTTGGAGGCGAAGGTCAGGACGACCGCCATCTGCAGGATGACGCGGAACGTGTCGCGGATATTGTTGGCGCTATGCTCGGCAAAGCTCTCGGCGCAGTCGCCGCCCTGGAGCAGGAAACCCCGGCCCGCCGCCACCTCGGCCAGCTCGGTGGTCAGGTTGCGCGCCTCGCCCGCAAAGACCAGCGGCGGATAGGTCGCCAGCGTCTTGGTCGCGGCGTCCAGTGCATTCTGGTCGGGGTAACGGGGAAGCTGGCGCGCTTCGGCATTGGTCCAGCTGTCGGGGGCCCAGTTCGCGGCCATGATCGTCCTGCTCTTTCGTCTTTATGGTCTGAGGGATCGCCCATGCGCCGAATCGCGCCCATACGCAATGAAGTTGGCGTTTGGGACGGGCAAGTCGCGCCTATTGTTGCGCGTGATACGGCTTTGCGCCGGACTGATGCGGATTGCGCCGGGTGGTTTTGCGATGACGCGGCGAAGCGGGTAGCAGGAAGGCGATGTCGCGTTTCTCCATCCTGTCATCGGGGCTGATCGCCCTGTCCGCCATGGTGTCGACCCTGTCGATCGCCACGCCGTCCCCCGCGCCCGCCGCGCCACCGGTCGTGGTGGCGAAGGACGATGATTCGGTTCTGTTCGGGGCCATGCGCGACGTCGATCTGCGGCTGGGGACGATCGCGTGGCGGCTGGCGACGGCCAATGCGCCGATCTGCGCCGACCGGGCGCCGACGCCCGGCCTGACCCTCCATGCGATCGACCAATATGATCCGGCGGTGCGCCAGCAGTTGCCCGCGATCTTCGGTTTCGAGGGGCCGGTCGCGGTCGAGGCGGTGGTGCCGGGTAGTGCGGCGGCAAAGGCCGGGATCGCCGCGAACGATACGGTCGTGGCGGTCGACGGCAAGCCCCTGGTCGTGAACCTGGCAGGGGCGGACCAAGCCAGCACCGCGACGCGCGACGCCGCCCAGCGCCAGATCGCCGCCGAACCCGCCGACCGCCCCCTGCGCCTGACGATCCTGCGTCACGGCCAGACGCGCGAGGTGACCGTTCCCGCCCAGCCCGGCTGTCGATCGCGCTTCGAGATGCTGATGGGCCCCGGCCTGACCGCATCGGCGGACGGCGATATCGTGCAGATCGGATCGCGCTTTTTCGAGCGGTTCGACGACCGGATGATCGCCGTCGTCGTCGCGCATGAATTTTCGCACAATATCCTGCACCACCGCGAACGGCTGGACGCTGCGGGGGTGAAGCGTGGCATGTTGTCCGAATTCGGGCGCAACGGGCGGCTGTTTCGCCAGACCGAGACCGAGGCCGATCTGCTCGGCGTGCACCTGATGCGCAATGCGGGTTATGATCCCCAGGACGCGGTGCGCTTCTGGCGCGAGCATGGCGGCGAGGTGGACGGCGGCATCTTCCGCAGCCGCACGCATCCCTCCTCCTCGGCGCGGGCCGATGCCGTGGCGGCCGAGATCGCGGCGATTCCGCCGGATGCGCCGGTGCCCGATCACCCCAGGTTGATCGACCAGGCGCGGGCCGCGCTCCAATAGGAAGCGCGCATGGTGTGCGACGCTATTTCAAGCGCTTAACGAACTTTTTGTAAGTGGGACCATATCACTTGGCAAAATCGCATGCAGAGGGCTCGCGATTTGCCGGGAAGCACCATGTTGTCATCTTTGCCCATACCCAAGAAAATCGGATTGGCGTTCGCCGCCGTCATCCTTTCGGTTTCCGTCATGAGCGGCATTCTGTGGTGGGCATTTTCCCGGATCGAATCGACGACTGCCGTCAGTGTGAAGGCGCAGGACGTCTATAGCCTGACGCTGGAGATGGAAGGCGGGGTTCAACGCGAAAACAGCCAGATGCGCGGCTTTCTGATCACCTTGGACGAAGCCTATCTGAAGCAGTATTTCGAGTCGCGTGAAACCGAGACCAATGCGGCCGCCAAGCTGTCGGCTCTGCTGGCCGACGAACCGGAGGCCCGCGCCCTTGTTGCCAAGTCCCACGAGAACATGCAGGATTGGCGGCGGACCATTGGCGATCCGCTGATCGCGCGGAGCCGGACGGATCGCGACGGGGCGCAGGACTGGTTGCGGGCCAACAGCGCGAAGGTTCGGGTCACCTCGGTCCTCCAGGCGCTGCGCGATGTGCGGGCGCAGACCCGCGATCGCATGGTCGTCATCCGCGCGGCCCGAATGACGGCCGTGCGCATGGGCCAGTGGAGCCTGATTGTCGGCGGCGTCATGTTGGTCGGCGTGGCGGCCGCGATGGCGATGCTGTTGTCGCGCTCGCTGGGGCGGCCGATCGTTCGCCTGACCGAGGTGATGGAGGAACTGGCGCGCGGCCGTAACAATATCGCCATTCCGGATGTGGATCGCGGCGACGAACTGGGTGGCATGTCGCGTGCGGTCGTCGTCTTCCGCGACACCGCGGTCGCCAAGGAAAAGGCCGATGCCGAGCAGGATCAGGTCGTCGCGCATATCGGGGCGGCGCTGGGCCAGCTCGCCGACTCGGACCTGACGGCCAAGCTGTCGGGCTTCCCGGCCTCGTACGGGGCGATCGAGCGGGACTTCAACATGGCGGTGTCGCGGCTGTCGACGGCGCTGTCCGGCGTCCGGGTGAATGCCGCCGGGATCGCCAGCGGCACGGTGGAGATGCACGAGGCCGCCGACGATCTGGCACGCCGCGCCGAGCAGCAGGCGGCGAGCATCGAGGAAACCTCGGCCGCGATGAGCGAGATCGCCCAGTCGGTCACCGCCGCCGCTGCCAAGGCGCAGTCGGCCGAAACCATCGTCCGCAAGGCGACCGCCGATGTCGCCAATAGCGAGGACATCGTCCGCCGCACCGTATCGGCGATCGGCGATATCGAGCGCTCGTCCAACGAGATCGCCGAGATCATCGCGGTGATCGACGGGCTGGCGTTCCAGACCAATTTGCTGGCGCTGAACGCGGGCGTCGAGGCGGCGCGCGCCGGCGATGCAGGTAAGGGCTTTGCCGTCGTCGCCTCCGAAGTGCGGGCGCTGGCCGAGCGTTCGGCGGAGGCCGCGCGCAACATCAGCGCGCGGATCACCACGACGGTCGAGCGGGTGCGCAGCGGCGTCGATCTGGCGGGCAAGACCGACGAGTCGCTGCGCCTGATCGCCACCGGCATGAAGGAGATCGCCGGGCTGGTCGGCGCGATCGCGGGCAGCGCCGCCGAACAGGCGACCAGCATCCAGCAGGTCAATCTGGCGGTCAGCGACATGGACGGCGTGACGCAGTCCAACGCCGCCATGATCGAGGAGGTCACGGCGGCGGTGCGTACCCTGTCGAGCGAGACACGCTCGCTGGAAGAGCAGATCAACCGCTTCCGCGTCGACGGTGCGGTGCCCGTACCCTTGGCACCGGTCGCGGCGATCCATCGCGCGCCCGCCCAGGCTGCGGCACCGGCGCGACGCGCGCCGGGGACGGTTCGCCGTAATCTGGCCGTCAAGCAGGATGAAGACGACTGGAGCAGCTTCTGATCCGGCACTGATGCCCCGCCGATGCCAGGGGCCCGCCATCCGGGAGATGGCGGGCCCTTTTTGCATCTTCCTATCCAATTCGGTCGGGAATCGATGCACGGCCGACCCGGGGGATTGTCAACCGACCCGGGGCGGGGCAATCCGAAAGCCATGGATATTCCTGAACGCTATGCCCAGTTCATTCAGTGGATCGGCGACGGAACCGGCATGGCCGACAGCCTGCTGCACGTTCATGCGGGCATGGCGGTGCTGTTCCTGGCGCGCATCCTGACGCGCAAGTCGCTGGCGACGCCGATCCCGCTCGCCTGCGTCGCGCTGGCGGAGGCGGGAAACGAGATTCTCGACCGGCTGCACTATGGATCGTGGCGCTGGGGCGACACGCTGGGCGACATCGCCAATACCATGTTCTGGCCCACGGTGCTGTTCATCGGCCTCAGAATGCGAACGCCGAGCGGGCGGCGATAAGCATGGAGTGACGGCCGGGGGCGTTCACCCCTCCGGCAGTACCGGCTTCCAGTCCCAGCCCAGCGGATCGCCGTCCATCACCTCGACCCCGGCGGCGAGCAGCGTGTCGCGGATCGCGTCGGACCGCGCGAAATCCTTGTCGGCGCGGGCGTCGCGGCGATCGGCCAGATGCGCCTCGATTTCGGCTTCGTCGAGCGTCGCGGCCTTGGGCCGCATACGCAGATCGGCGCGGGTCAGCGTCGCCAGTTGCAGCCCCAGCGTCGCGTCGAAATCGGTCAGTGCAGCGAGCCGCACGCCCGGCGACAGCTTCTTGTCGCCCAGCATCTCGTCCAGCACCGGCAGCGCGCGGGGCGTCGCCAGATCGTCCGACAGCGCGGCGTCCAGCCGCTCGCGATAGGCGCTGGCGTCGCCCTTTTCGGGGGCGTCGGCGCGGGCACGCAGGCCCTCGACCGTCTGGACCAGCCGCTTCAGCCGTACCTGCGCGGCGGCAAGGCCGTCCCAGCCGAACTCCATCTCCGACCTGTAATGCGCCTGAAGGCACATCAGGCGATAGGCCAGCGGGTGGAAACCGCGATCCATCAGCGCCTGCAGCGTCAGGAACTCGCCCGACGACTTGGACATCTTGCCCGTCCGGTCGACCAGGAAGTTGTTGTGCATCCAGATATTGGCGCCGGTCTCCGCCGAGCAGCCATGCGCCTGGTTCTGCGCGATCTCATTGGGATGGTGGATCTCGCGATGGTCGATGCCACCGGTATGGATATCGAACTGCGCGCCCAGATATTGTTTGCTCATCACCGAGCATTCCAGATGCCAGCCGGGTGCGCCGGGGCCCCAGGGGCTGTCCCATTCCATCTGGCGCTGCTCGCCCGGCGCCGAGGCGCGCCAGATGGCGAAGTCGGCCGGGTGGCGCTTGCCCGCGACGGGGTCGATCCGGCTCTCGCCCTCATCGTCCTGATGTCGCGCCAGGCGTCCGTAGTCGGGCACGGTCGTCACGTCGAAATACAGGCCGTCGGGCAGGCGATAGCAATGCTTCGCCTCGATCTCTTTCGCGAATGCGATCATCGCCGGCACATGCTCGGTCGCCAGCGGGAAGCGGGTCGGCTCGGCGATGCCCAGATCCTTCAAGTTCCGCTTGAAGGCGTCGGTATAATGTTTGGCGATCGCCCAGATGTCCTGGCCGCTCTTCTTCGCGGCGGCCTCCATCTTGTCGTCGCCCGCATCGGCGTCGGACGTCAGATGGCCGACATCGGTGATGTTGATGATATGGGTGAGCGGCCAGCCCTTCCACCGCAGCACGCGCGATAGCGTGTCGGTGAAGACATAGGCCCGCAGATTGCCGATATGCGCGTAGTTATAGACGGTCGGCCCGCAGGAATAGACGCGGACATTGGCCGGGTCGATCGGCTGGAACGCCTCCGCCGCGCGGGTCAGGCTATTGTACAGGGTCAGCGGGATGCGGGGGGTGGAAGCGGTCGCGGTCATGCCGCTTGCCTTAGAGTCTGTTGGGAAGCACGCCAAGGCGCGTTTCGCGCCCCGCTTGAGGGCCCCGGTCCGGTGGAAGTCGGACCGGGGCTGACGCGATGACAGGGGAGGCACCGCGCCGTTTCGTTCCTGCGCCTGGTCAAGAGACGGGAACGTGTCAGGGTGTCCGGCATACGGGAGTTAGCCGGACGGGTGGCTTCTAGGTCGGGCCACCTCTCCATGGCATGGCCATCACATGACATTGTCATTGGGTTGGGTCATTGGGTTGGGTCATTGGGTTAGGCTGTCCCGTTCCTCGCGCCGTCTTCTGAAGAGGTGGTGCGATTTGCGATCCAACGGGTTGTCATCGACCGGCCGCGCTGCTAGGAGCGCCCGACGATGCGGCCACAGTTGTTCTGCGGCCGCTTTATCCTGTTTTGCCGGAGCAATTCGTTTTTATGCAGATCATCGTTCGCGACAACAATGTGGATCAGGCCCTTCGCGCGCTCAAGAAGAAGCTGCAGCGGGAAGGCGTGTATCGCGAAATGAAGCTCCGTCGCCACTATGAAAAGCCGTCGGAAAAGCGCGCTCGCGAGCGTGCGGCGGCGGTGCGTCGTGCGCGCAAGCTGGAGCGCAAGCGCGCCGAGCGCGACGGCGCCCGGTAATAGACCGAGCGATCGGGGATCGTCGTTCCATGGCCGCGATGGCCGGAACGACGCCCTGATCGGACCGGCGGCCGATGCGTGCATAGCGAATCGGCCGGCGCCTTCAGGGTCGTCATTCCGGGCGACCCGCTGAACGCCCAAGCACAAAGCGAGAAGCAGGCATGTCCGTAACCGCTGTTCCCCTTCGTCCCGTCCGGCGTTCCTATCTGGTCTGGATATGGGTGGCGGTGGCGGCCGCGATCGTCGTCGCCGCGCTGCTGGCGCGTCAGGGTGATGCCGCTCTGCTGCGCGAAGCGCGTGGGGCAGGCGTTACGACAACTGCCTCGGGCCTTCAGTATAAGGTGATCGAGCCCGGTCAGGGTGGCCCGCATCCGACCGCGACCGATGTGGCGCTGGTCAATTATACCGGTCGCCTGATCGACGGCAGCGTGTTCGAAGCGTCGAAGCAGCCGACCCCGATGCAGGTGTCCAGCGTCGTGCCCGGCTTTGCCGAGGCGCTGAAGCTGATGCCCAAGGGTGCGAAGTACCGCTTCTGGCTGCCGTCGAAGCTGGGCTATGGCGATCGCGCCAATGGCCCGATCCCGGCCAACTCGACCCTGGTGTTCGATGTCGAGATGATCGACTTCATCCCCGAGTCGGTCCTGCGGCAGATGCAGGCGCAGCAGTCGATGATGGGCGGGATGCCCGGTGGGGTTCCTGGCGGCGTTCCCGGCGCGCCGTCGCCCCGCTGATCGACGCGGCCTGATCAGACTTCTGATCGGAACAGGATCGCCGGAGCCCCATGGGTTCCGGCGATTTTTGTTGGGTCCGAGATGGCCTTTGCGGCGAAATCCTATCCTGTCTCATTCGTGAGACAAGTCTCTCAAACATGCTAGCTGTTGACCGTCTGGCCCATTTCTCTTTGGCAGGAAGGGCTTCGGGGCGGGCATCCATCGGCTTGGGGACAGGATTTCATGACGGCATCTGATGTATTTTCTGCAGGATCGTCGCGGGGCAGGCGCCGTCCCATGTGATCTGGGAGGATGAGCGACATCTCGCTTTCCTGTCCATCTTTCCGAACACCGAAGGGTTTTCGGTCGTGATCCCGAAGGCGCATTATACGAGCTATCTCTTCGACCAGCCGCCCGAGGTGATCTCCGACCTGGTTCTGGCGAGCGGGCAGGTGGCCAAGCTGCTTGATCGCCGACTGGCGGATGTCGGCCGGACAGGGATGATGTTCGAAGGCTTTGGCGTGGATCACCTGCACGCCAAACTCTTTCCGATGCACGGAACCAAGGCGTCCGCGTGGGCCCCGCGCAAATCGAACGTCTCCAAGTATTTCGAGCGATATGAGGGGTATATCTCATCGCATGACTATGAGCGTGCCGATGATGAGGCGTTGGCAAAGCTCGCACGTCATATTCGCGCTGGAGTAGTTTGGCCGACGTAGGGTGCCAGCGGCCCCTATCTACAAGCGATCTTCAGCACCGCCGAGATTGCGCGCTGCAGCACGACCCAGGCGGAGGCTCTGGTGCTCCCGGCAAGGCGCTGGCTCCCGCCTGAGCATTGCTCAGGGCATCTTGAGCTCAGCGAGGGAAGAGGGGCGGTCAGCGATGTGTGCTTGGACCGTGGGCTTCCCTGGGTGGGGCGCATTTCAAATAGAGGACGTAGCGTGGCTCTCGATGATGGGTATATCAAAGCCCTTACATCGCGCCTAATCCGTTATCGGCGATGATCCGCATGTAAGAATGGCCGATCCATGATCCGGTCAAGGCGGGTTTGCCTCGCGTGGGGAAAGGCTTTCCGTTTCCGTCCGCCTTGGCCTGATAACCCATTTCGAACACGCAAAAAAATAGCGGCCCGAAGGCCGCTATTCCTTTTCAGCCCTAAAGCTGAAGCAACTTAGTTGCTGGCGGCCGAGTCGTCCGAATCGGCGACGACCACGATGCCCGCAACAACGGCAGCCGCTGCGAGAACCGCAACGAGGATGCCACCGCCGGCCAGGCCGTTCTTCTTAGCGGCCGGAGCCGAAGCGCGGACCGACTTGGCAACCGAAAGGCTGGCGGCCGGATTCGCAGCCATCGCCGGAGCGACGGTCATCGAAACGGCGGCAGCGGCGACGAGAAACTTCCCAAGACGCATGTCGAACTCCCTTAAATTTGTCAGTGGACCCATGGCACGGAGACCGCAACATGGCAACCCTACCAACGAGTATGGGGCAGTTATGCTCCCACACTGGTGCGGCAATGCAACATTACTTCGCCGCTCTGCGGCTATACTGTGCTTTGCTGCCGCACGGCAATGCCCCGAAAAACGTTTCGCCCCGGTAAAAAGGCTTCAGGTGGAAAAAACGTGGCGCTCGCCATGCTCAAGCATCAAGGCGCTCAGGCGGTCGCTCTGATAGGCCCCAGTGTCGATTCCGATGCGATGCGGCAGGATTTCTACCTCTTCGGCGACCGTATGGCCGTGGACGACCATCTTCTCCAGCGGGGCGCGGTGATCCAGGAACGGGTCGCGAATCCAGCGGGTTTCGGCGGGCTTCTGGTCGGCGATGGCGATGCCCGGCCGGACACCCGCATGGACGAAGACATAGTCGCCCATCACCAGAATCTCGTCCAGCTTCGCCAGGAACTGCTGGTGCGAGGGCGGCACCAGGGCGGCCAGCCGCTCCGCGACCTCGGCATAATCGAGCCGCTCATAGTCCTGGGCGGTCACGCCATAGCTCATCAGCGTCTCGCGCCCGCCGATCCGGCAGAACAGGCGCAGCGCCTTGTCATCGCCCTCGATGGACCGAAGCAGGATCTCCTCGTGATTGCCCATCAGGCAATGGACGTGCGGGTCCGAGGCGCACAACGCGCTGATCCGTTCCACCACACCCGCCGAATCGGGGCCGCGATCGACCAGATCCCCCAGAAAGACGATATGGCGCTCGGCCGAACCGCGCGCGGCGTGATCCGCGTCGATCTGGGTCAGGATCCGGTCCAGCAGGTCGAGCCGACCATGAATATCGCCCACCGCATAGACACGCCGACCGGCGGTCATGAGGGGGACGAATTCGGGCTGACGCTTTCGGAGATTCAGTAACTTGGCAAGCATGAATGGTCTGATGTCCGCAACAGGCCGTTGTCCTTAGTCCTCGCCAATCCCGCACGCAACGTGAAGCGGTGGTCAGCCCTGGTCCGGCCAAAGACCCCGCGTGTCCAGAACCGCCTTGCCGCGCCGTTCGTCGATCGGCACGGAACGGAAGAGATCGTGATCGACCAGAACGACCATCGCGCCGCAAGTTTCCAGTGCGGTGTCGATGTCGATCAACTGCGCGCCGGTCCCGTCAAAGGGGCGGGGCAGGCTGGTCGCGTAGGGCTCGACGATGCGGATGCGGTCGCCAAACCGTGCGGCCAGCGCGGCGGCGACCTTCAGGGCCGGGCTTTCGCGGAAATCGTCGATATTCGCCTTGAACGCCAGGCCCAGGCACGCGACCGGGCTGCCGTCTGGCTGCGCCTCGATCATCGCGGCGGCGCGCGCGATGACATGGTCGGTCTTGCCGTCATTCACCTCGCGCGCGGTGCGGATCAGCGGCGTGTTGGCGGGGTCGGCGGCGACCAGGAACCAGGGGTCGACCGCGATACAATGGCCGCCGACGCCGGGGCCGGGCGACAGGATGTTGACGCGCGGATGGCGATTGGCCAGCCGGATGACTTCCCACACATCGACGCCCAGCGTGTCGGCCACCAGGCTGAGTTCGTTGGCGAAGGCGATATTGACGTCGCGAAAGGCGTTTTCGGTCAGCTTGGTCATCTCTGCCGCACGCGCGGTCGTGGTGACGCAGGCGCCGCGCACGAAACGCCGGTAAAAGGCCAGTGCCTTGCGGGCACATCGCGGGGTGATGCCGCCGATGACGCGGTCATTGTCGATCAGCTCGACCAGGATGCGCCCCGGCAACACACGCTCCGGGCAATAGGCGATGGCGATATCGGCCTGCTCGCCCGTGCGCGTGGCGCCCGGCATCTTCAGGTCGGGGCGCTCGCCCGCGATCAGGTCGCGCACCCGCTCGGTCGTCCCCACGGGAGAGGTCGATTCGAGGATGACCGTGTCGCCGGTCTTCAGGGCCGGCGCGATCGCTCGCGCGGCGTCGAGGACATAGGTGATGTCGGGCTGTCGGTCGTCGGTAAAGGGTGTGGGCACCGCGATGACGAAGACGTCTGCGGGCGCGACGTTCAGCGAGGCCTTCAGGCTGCCGCGCGCGACCACGCCGGAAACCAGGCCGTCCAGATCGACCTCTTCGATATGGACGCGGCCCGAATTGATCGTCTCGACCACCGAAGGGGTCACGTCGACCCCCGTCACCATGGCGCCGGTGCGGGCGATGACGGCGGCGGTGGGCAGGCCGATATAGCCCAGTCCCATCACCGTGACCGAGAGTTCAGAGTCCAAGGGCATGGGTCATGATCCTGCTGATCCGGTCGGCCGTGTCGCCGTTGCCATAGGGGTTGTGCGCCTGTGCCATGGCGGCATAGCGGGCGGGCTCGTCGAGCAGCGCGAACACTTCGCCGACGATCCGCTCCTCATCGGTGCCGACCAGCCGGGCGGTGCCGGCCGCGACGCCTTCGGGCCGCTCGGTCGTCTCGCGCATGACGAGCACCGGCTTGCCGAGCGCGGGCGCCTCTTCCTGCACGCCGCCCGAGTCCGTCAGTACGATATGCGCGGCGTCGAGCGCGCGGACGAAATGCGGATAGTCGAGCGGTTCGATCCGCGCGATGGCCGGGTGGTCGCCCAGCACCGTCTCCATGACGCTGGCGACCTGGGGATTGGGGTGCATGGGGAACAGGATGCCAATGCCCGGCCGCTCGGCGATCCGGCGCAACGCCCGGGCGATCGCGGCCATGCCTTCGCCGAAATTCTCGCGCCGATGGGTCGTCACCAAAACGATGCGCTTGCCCGCCATTCGCGCGAGCACGGCGTCCAGGTCCCCGGCCAGCGCGGGGTCGGCCGCGATCCGGGCCTTGGTCCAGTGCAGCGCGTCGATCACGCTATTGCCCGTCACATGGATGCGGGCAGGGTCGACCCCCTCGGCCTTCAGCGCCTGGGCGGCGGTGTCGGTGGGGGCGAAGTGCAGCGCGGCGATCGGCGCGATCATCCGCCGGTTCACCTCTTCGGGCCAGGGCTGATAGATGTCTCCCGAGCGCAGCCCCGCCTCGACATGCGCCACCGGCACCTTGCGATAATAGGTCGCCAGCGCCCCTGCCATGGCGGTGGCGGTGTCGCCTTGCACGACGACCATCGCGGGCCGCTCGGCGTCGATCACCGCGCCCAGCCCGGTCAGCAGCCGCGCGGTCAGCCGGTCGAGCGACTGGCCCGGCTCCATCAGGTCCAGATCATGATCGGGCGTCAGCCCCGCGATCCGCAGCACCTGGTCCAGCATCCCGCGGTGCTGACCCGTCACGCAGGTCCGCACCGGGACGACGCCCGCGCGCGTCAAGGCGTTGACGACCGGGAACATTTTGATCGCCTCCGGTCTTGTGCCGAACACGAACAGGACGGGCGGGAGGATCGGGGGCTGCGTCATCGGGCGATTCGTAACCTGTCGCTTTTAAGGACACCCTAATCGCATCCCATCCGTCTAGGACTATGTTGCGTCGCACGATCCGGCTAGGGCTTGTGCGATCTAGGGAGGTTTCATGACGATCAAGAAGGTTCGCAAGGCGGTTTTCCCGGTTGCGGGATTGGGAACGCGGTTCCTGCCGGCGACCAAGTCGATGCCGAAGGAGATGCTGACCGTCGTCGACAAGCCGCTGATCCAATATGCGGTCGAAGAGGCGCTGGAGGCGGGGATCGAGCAGATCATCTTCGTCACCGGCCGCGGCAAGGGCGCGCTGGAGGATCATTTCGACATCTCCTACGAACTCGAAGCCACGATGAAGGCGCGCGGCAAGAGCCTCGCCGTGATCGAGGGCATCCGCCAGAAGCCGGGCAGCCCCGTCTATGTCCGCCAGCAGGAGCCACTGGGCCTGGGCCATGCGGTGTGGTGCGCGCGCGAGATCGTCGGCGACGAGCCCTTCGCGGTGCTGCTGCCCGACGAACTGATGGTTGGCGGCTTCATGAAGCAGATGGTCGAGGCCTATGACCAGGTCGGCGGCAACGTCATCGGCGCGCTGGAAGTACCCGACAGCGAAACCGACAAGTACGGCATCATCTCGCCCGGCAAGCAGGACGGTCGCCTGACCGAGGTTACCGCGCTCGTGGAAAAGCCCAAGGGCAAGGCGCCGTCGAACCTGATGATCCCGGGCCGCTACATCCTCCAGCCCGAGGTGATGCAGATCCTCGACGCGCAGGAGCCGGGTGCGGGCGGCGAGATCCAGCTGACCGACGCCATGGCCAAGCTGATCGGGCGGCAGCCCTTCCACGGCTTCACCTTCGATGGCCAGCGTTATGATTGCGGCGACAAGGCGGGCTGGCTGACTGCCAACCTGGCGCTGGGTCTGGCGCGCGAGGATATCGGTCCGGCGGTCCGCGCGTTCGCGAAGACCCTGCTCGGCTGATTTCCGTCTCATTACTGAGGAAAAGGGGGCGGCGCCGAAAGGCTGCCGCCCCCTTTCTTATTCCTCCCCAAGCTATGCTTGGGGAGGGGGACCATCGCGCCAGCGATGGTGGAGGGGCATTACCCGGTGCGAAGGGATGATAGGCGGATGCAGGGCATTGCCCCTCCACCCCCGGGCTGGCGCCCGGCGGTCCCCCTCCCCATCGGAGATGGGGAGGATTGGCGTTTGCTGGCCGCACTGCTGCCCCGTCACTTGCGGATATCGCGTCAGGCGCGCACGCGTGCGTCAAGACGCCGGCCCCTTTCCATTCCTCCCCAAGCTATGCTTGGGGAGGGGGACCATCGCGTTAGCGATGGTGGAGGGGCAGTGCCCCGCGCGAAGGGATGATGGGCGAGTGCAGGGTCTTGCCCCTCCACCCCCGGGCTGGTGCCCGGCGGTCCCCCTCCCCATCGGAGATGGGGAGGATTTGCGTTTGCTGTTCGCACTGCTCCCCCGTCACGTGCGGATATCACGCCCGGCGTGCAGGCGTGCGTCAAGATGCCGTCCCTTTCTTATTCCTCCCCAAGCTATGCTTGGGGAGGGGGACCATCGCGCCAGCGATGGTGGAGGGGCATTACCCCACGCGAGTGGCCTTTCCCCTTCACCCCGGGCAGGGGCCCGCCGGTTCTCCTACTGCGGAGGATTTGCGTTTACCGTCCCCGCCGCGCGAGCCAGCCGAAGGTCAGGAGGATCACCGTCGGGCACAGCATCGTGTTCCAGATGTCGAACCAACTGGCGGGCAGATTGCCTTCGTCGGTGGCATAGAAGGGCTGGAGCAGATCATAGGCTTCGTTGACCGTCTCGATCACCAGCACGGTCAGCCAGCAGCGCCAGTCCCAGGGCTTGCGGCGCAGGACCAGCGCCGAAAGGGTCAGGATCGCCATGCCCGCATAGGCGTGCAGCGTACTGTCGGGCAGGCCGGTGACCTGGCCGATCCAGCCCTTGTCCCCCGTCCAGTCGAACCAGCCGGGCGGCGGCGTGGGCCGCCGGCTCATGCGGCCGCCGCCACGGCCTGGGCGCAGCGGCAACCGGGATCCTTGGGCAAGGCCAGGGTGCGGAAGCGCATCGTCAGTATGTCGGCCAGCATGATGCTTCCCGCCGTATCGCGACCGAAACCGGCAACGGCGCGCAACGTTTCCAGCGCGGCCAGGCTGCCCATGACGCCGGTCACCGGCCCCAGCACGCCGTCATCGGCGCAGGTCAGCCCGGCCTGGTCCGCCGCATCGCCGACGAAGCAGCGATAGCAGGGGCGATCCGCCTCCCAACCGCGATAGACCGCCAGCTGCCCCTCGAACTGCCCGACCGCCGCCGAAACCAGCGGGATATGCAAGGCCAACGCGGCGTCGGCGACCGCCAGCCGGGTCGCGAAATTATCGCATCCGTCGAGGACCACGTCCGCGCCCTGGATCAGCGCGGTGACATTCTCCACGCCCACGCGGGTCCGATGCACGGTGACGGCGACATGCGGGTTCAGCCGTGCGACATAGGCGGCGGCGGCCTCGACCTTGGCCGTGCCGCGATCATCGGTCGTAAAGATGGTCTGGCGCTGCAGGTTGGATGGCTCGACCACATCGTCGTCGATCAGGGTCAGCGCCCCGATCCCGGCGGCGGCGAGATATTGGATAGCAGGGGAGCCGATCCCGCCCGCGCCAATCACCGCGACCCGCGCCTGTTTCAACCGAAGCTGTCCGCCCCCGCCGAATTCGCGGAGCACGATATGGCGGGCGTAGCGGGCGAGTTCGTCGTCGGTCAGGATCATCCTGGCCCCGTGCCCGGCCAGGTATAGGTGATGACGGTGCGATACCAGCGATCGCCCTCCATCAGCGTGCGGTGCGCGAGGTGGCGGATCATCCGCTGTGCCGCGCCCGCGCTATATTGTTCGACCGTGGGGCAGCCGATGGCGAGCGGGACCACGCTTTCGGTGCTGCCGTCCGCGCTGATCCGCACCGCCATGGGCACGACCAGCACCATCTGGTCGTCCGCCGGACGCGCGCGGGTGCAGCGCCCGGCCGCCACCTCGTCGCGCACGAAGCGCACCATGTCGGGCCCGGCGGGGGGCAGGGTGATCGAGGCGAGCGGCGACCAGTCGTGCGGCGGCTCGCCGGGGGGCGCCGGGGCCGTGACAGCGGGTGGCGTGGCAGCCTGAAGCAGGGCGGCGATCAGCAGCGGCGCGATCATCGCCCGGTCGATCCGAAGCCGCCGTCCCCCCGCTGCGTCGCGTCGAGTTCCTCGACTTGCGTAAAGGTCGCGCGCTGGACGGGGGCGGGGACGAGTTGGGCAATGCGTTCGCCGCGCACCACCTCGAAAGGCTGGTCGCCCAGATTGGCGAGGATCACCTTCACCTCGCCGCGATAATCCTCGTCGATGGTGCCGGGCGTGTTGAGGCAGGTAATGCCGTTCTTCAGCGCGAGGCCGGAGCGGGGCCGCACCTGCACCTCATAGCCCGGCGGAATGGCGATGGCGAAGCCGGTCGCGACGGCGGCGCGGCGACCGGGCTCCAGCGTCAGCGTCTCGGCGGCGACCACGTCCATGCCCGCCGCGCCGGGCGTGGCATAGGCGGGCAGGGGCAGTCCCTCACCATGGGGCAAGCGCTTGAGGGCAATGGAAATAGGGGGCAGCGTCATGACATGGCTTGTAGCGCATCCGCGATGCGTTGCGCGAGCCCCCAGGCGACATCGTCCTTGCCCATCCGCTCCCAGCTTTCAACGCCGTCGGCCGTGATCAGGTGGACGCGGTTGGCGTCGCCGCCGAATACGTCGCCCGACACGTCGTTGGCGACGATCCAGTCGGCACGCTTGCGGGTGCGCTTGGCGACGGCATGGTTGATGACATTCTCGGTCTCGGCCGCGAAGCCGACGACCAGCTTCGGCCGATCGGGCGAGGCCGCGAGGGTGGCGAGGATGTCGGGATTCTCGACCAGGGCCAGGGCGGGTGCCGCGCCGCCATCCTTCTTCATCTTCTGCCCCGCCGCCTCGACCCGCCAGTCGGCGACGGCGGCCACCATCACGGCCGCGTCGGCGGGCAGGGCGGCGGCGACGGCTTCGGCCATCTGGCGTGCCGTCTCGACATCGACCCGCGTGACGCCCGGCGGGGTGGGCAGCGTGACCGGTCCGGCGACCAGCGTGACCTGCGCGCCCAGCCGGGCCAGCGCGCTCGCCACCGCGAATCCCTGCCGTCCCGAGGAGCGGTTGGCGATGTAGCGGACCGGGTCGATCGGCTCGTGAGTCGGTCCCGCCGTCACCAGTATATGGCGGCCGGCCAGCGGGCGATTCGCAGGCGTCAGTTTCGTTTCGATCGCGGCGAGGATGGCGGGCGGCTCGGGCAGGCGGCCGGGGCCGAACTCGCCGCATGCCATTGCGCCTTCGTCCGGGGCCATCACCTCGATACCGTCGGCGCGCAGCCGTGCGACATTACGCTGCGTCGCGGGGTGAAGCCACATGCGCACGTTCATCGCTGGCGCGACCAGCACCGGCGTATCGGTGGCGAGCAGCAATGTCGTCGCCAGATCATCGGCATGACCGTTCGCCATTCGCGCCATCAGATCGGCGGTGCCGGGCGCAACGACGACCAGATCGGCCTCGCGGCT
This sequence comes from uncultured Sphingomonas sp., assembly GCF_913062585.1. Classification (GTDB taxonomy): domain Bacteria; phylum Pseudomonadota; class Alphaproteobacteria; order Sphingomonadales; family Sphingomonadaceae; genus Sphingomonas. Next base: position 17,478 of record NZ_CAJXWX010000028.1, read on the forward strand.
CAGCTGGATATGACCCATTTCCGCTTCGTCCTTCAGGTCCCACAGCGTTGTGAAGACCTGATTCTCCGACAGTGCGGCCAAGGTCATCGGGGTGACGAAATGACTGCCCCCCTCCGTCGGGACGCACCGGACGCTGTGGCCGTTCCGGCGGAGCAGGCGGATCAGTTCGCAGCTCTTGTACGCGGCGATGCCGCCGCCGACGATCAACAGGATATGGCTCATCGCACGACTCGCGTCACGGTGATGCGTCGCCTCTGCCCGCGTGCGGCCAGGATCAGCTCCCGCACCGCATCGGGCGCGAAGACGACGCCGAGGAAGAGAAGGGGCGACACGCCCAGCACCATGGCGGGCGATCCCGTCACCAACGCAAGCAGCGCATAGACCGCGAGGGTGATACCCGCGCGGCGTGCGACCGGCTGCCGCCAATGCGTCCAGCCCAGCGCCGCCAGCACGGCCAGCGGCACGACGACGGCCATGGGCAGCACACCCACCGCCTGTACCGAGGCGATCGACGCGATAAGCGTGCCCGGGGCGATCAGCTGGATCGGCCCCCCCATGGCGGGGTCGATCGGCGTCACAAGCGGCCCCAGCGCATGGCCATGCGCCGCCAGTACCAGCAGCGCGACCGCGATCGCGCTCATCCATCCGATCGCCTCGCGCCGGGCACCGGCGCGGGCCGCCAGGACCAGCATCACCAGGGCATAGGGAAGCGCCACCGGCGTCAGGATCATCGCGACGAGGCCCAGCGCGACGGCGCTCAGACCCGCCTCCGGCCGTCGCTGCACCAGCGACAGCGCGATCAGCACGCCCGCCCATGCTTCGGGCACGGCGATCATCGGTCGGGCGACCAGCGGATACAGGCCCGCAAGCAGCAGGATCGCGGCCAGCGCCATCGGCCCGCGTCCGTCCAGCAGCGGCGCGACCCGCCTCAGCCACCCTGCCAGCATCGCCAGACCCAGCAGCATCAACCCCAGATGCCAGGCCCAGGCGGGGATCATGCCCAGCGTCACGAACAGCGCGGGCAGCGGTACGGCGAACATCGCCGGGCGAAGCGCCCGTTCATTCTCGCGCAGGGCGTCGAGCGCAGCGGGATAGAAGGACACGCCATGGCGGACATGGTCCAGGATCGTCGTGGCGACGGGCGGCAGGCGATCCGCGACCGGATCGAACGTGCCTTGCGAGGCATAGCCGATGACGGTCAGCAGGATCAGCAGCGCCAGCACCCCGCGCGCCAGCATCGGCGACAGGCCGGTCATCCCCCCCGGCTGGTTGAACCAGAGCGGCCGCGAACCACGGCGCGAGGGGGCAGGGGACGCGCTGCCCGGCATGTCTACCGGAGCACGGCCAGGGTCGCGGCGACGCCCATCGCCGCTGAGACCATCGACAGCAGCGCATAGCGCCAGCCGCCGCCGATCCGCACGACCTCGATTGCCTTTAGCGGCGGCGCGGGCGGCTCGCCGCCGGGCGCGGGGTAGCGCGCCTCGATCCGGCGAACCAGCTCGGGCAGGCGGGCGAGCGTCTGGACGTCCTCGATCAGACGGTCGGCGATCTTGGCCTCGGGCCCCAGTTCGGTGCGAATCCATTCGCGCACGAACGGCGCGGCCGAGTCCCACAGGTTGATGTCGGGATCGAGGCTGGTCGCCACGCCCTCGACCATGACCATGGTCTTTTGCAGCAGCAGCAGATGCGGCTGCGTCACCATGTCGAAATCGCGGGTGATCGAGAACAGGCCGTCGAGCATCATGCCGATCGACATGTCCTTTACCGGAAGCCCGCGCATCGGCTCGCCCACGGCGCGCAGCGCGGTCGCGAACTCGGCAACATTGTGGTGCGGCGGCACATAGCCTGCCTCGAAATGAATCTCGGCGACGCGCTTATAATTGCCGGTGATCAGGCCATAGAGGATTTCGGCCAGCCACACGCGCGCGCGCCGGTCGATCCGGCCCATGATGCCGAAGTCGATCGCGGCGATCTTGTTGCCGGGCAGGGCGAAGAGATTGCCCTGGTGCATGTCGGCATGGAAGAATCCTTCCGCGATCGCCTGGCGCAGAAAGGCGCGCACCAGCGTCTGGGCGAGGTGCGGCAGGTCGTAACCCGCCTCGACCAGCGCCTGGCGGTTGGACAGCTTGATCCCGTCGATCCACTCGACCGTCAGCACCTTGGCGGTCGAGCGCGCCCAGTCGATCTGCGGCACCATGAAATCGGGCTCGGCGGTCATCGCCTCCGCGAGCTCGGAGGCCGAGGCCGCCTCGCGCCGGAAATTCAGCTCACGCAGCGTCCAGCGGCGGAAATTCTCGACCGTCAGGCGCGGGCGCAGGCGCGCGGCCTCGCCGCTCATTCCCTCGACCTGCGCGGCGGCCCATTGGTAGGTGTCGATGGCGCGGGCGAAGTCTTCCTCGACGCCGGGGCGCAGCACCTTGACCGCGACCGTACGGCCATCGGTCGTCACCGCGCGGTGCACCTGCGCGATCGAGGCGGCGCCGACCGGCACTTCCTCGATCGACGAAAAGAAGTGCGAGGGCGGGCGACCCATGCTGGCCTCCATCGCGGCGCAGATCGTCGCGAAGGGGACGGGGGGCAGTTGGTCTTGGAGCCGCAGCAGGTCGTGCGCGGCGTCGTCACCGACCAGATCGGGGCGCGTCGCCAGCGTCTGGCCCAGCTTGATCGCCGCCGGGCCGATCGCCTGGAACGCATCGGCATAGGCCGGCTTGGCGGGCACGCGCGCGCCGAACCGGGCGACACGCGCCAGCCGCCGCACGGGGGCGGGCGTGTTGGGATCGCGCTCGATGCCCTTCAGCGCGCCATGCCGCGCCAGCGTCCGCCCCCATTTGAGCAGACGCCAGAGATGCACCACCGGCTGGGTCACAGCGTGAGCCTCACAGGGCGTGCCCGCCCGGACGTCCCCGCATCAAATCTTCCAGCCCGAATGGATCGCGACCAGGCCACCCATGATCGGCTCGACCTTGGTCTCGATGAAGCCCGCCTCGCGGATCATCTTCTCGAAGGTCGGCATGTCGGGGAAGCGACGGATCGACTCAATCAGATAGCGATAGCTGTCCGCATCGCCCGCCAGCATCTGGCCCAGCTTGGGCACCAGCTTGTGCGAATAGGCGTCGTACACCTCCGAGAAGCCCGGCCAGACGGTGGTCGAGAATTCCAGGCAGAAGAACCGCCCGCCCCGCCGCAGCACGCGGTGCGCTTCCTTCAGCGCGGCCGGAATATCGGTGACGTTGCGGATGCCGAACGCGATCGTATAGGCGTCGAAGAACTTGTCGGGGAAGGTGAGGACTTCGGCATTGGCCTCGGTCCAGACCAGCCCGTCGAGCCCACGCTCCGCCGCGCGCTTCATGCCGACTTCCAGCATGGCCGGATTGATGTCGGCGACCGTGATGCTGGCGCCCGATTCGGCCAGGCGGAAGGCGATGTCGCCGGTGCCGCCCGCCATGTCGAGGATCTGGTCGCTGGCGCGCGGCTTCACCCGGCGGACGAAGCGATCTTTCCACAGCCGGTGCATCCCGCCCGACATGGCATCGTTCATCAGGTCGTATTTGGCGGCGACGTTGGTAAACACGCTGCCGACACGGGCGACCTTTTCGTCGCGGGGCACATCTTCATAGCCGAAGGAGACGGTATCGCTCATGGCCTTGCCCTAGCCCGGCCTTGCTGGCGGGGCAAACGCTACCTAGCTGTTTGGCGACGAAAGCCATTCCAGAGAGACGATGCCCGAACTTCCCGAGGTCGAAACAACGGTCCGCGGCCTGACCCCCGTGCTGGCGGGCGAGCGGCTGACGCTGGTTGAGCCGCGCCGCCCGGACCTGCGCCATCCCTTTCCGGTGGACCTGCGACAGCGGATGACGGGCGCGACCGTGACCAGACTGGGGCGGCGCGCCAAATACGGCCTGATCGACACCGATCGCGGCGATACCATGGTCTTTCACCTCGGCATGTCGGGGCGCTGGCGGATCGACCCGGGCGAGCCGCTGGCCCACGACCATCTGTTACTTGAGACAAGGGCGGGGCGGCGGCTGGCGCTGAACGATCCCCGGCGATTCGGGTTCGTCGATCTGTGGCCGACCGCCGAGCTGACCAGCTATCCGCCGTTCCTGGCCATGGGGCCCGAGCCGCTGGGGCCGGACTTCACCGCCGCCTATCTGGCGGGGGCGCTGGAGGGCAGGGCCGCGCCGATCAAGGCGATGCTGCTCGACCAGCGGATCGTCGCAGGGCTCGGCAATATCTATGTCTGCGAAGCGCTGCACCTGGCCAAGATCACGCCGGGCCGCGCGGGCGGCCAGATTTCGAAGGCGCGACTCGTCCGGCTGGTCGAGGCGATCCGGGCCGTGCTGGAGGCCGCGATCCTGGCGGGCGGATCGTCCTTGCGCGATTATGTGCGCCCCGATGGCGAATTGGGCTATTTCTCCAAGGAATGGCGCGTCTATGGCCGGGAGGGCGAGGCGTGCGAATGCGGCACGATCGTGCGGCGGCGAACCGATTCGGGGCGCTCGACTTTCTGGTGTGCGAGCTGCCAGCGCAGTTGACGGGATGCTCGCCAACCGGTAAGGGGCGCGGCTTCAAAGCTGGTGCGTCGCGCCGCTATCCCTTTTGATCGAGATTTAGAGGTTTTCATGGCGAACACGCCGCAGGCCAAAAAGCGTATCCGTCGCAACGAGCGTCGCGCCGTCATCAACGGCAACCGCGTCAGCCGCATCCGCACCTTCGTGAAGAAGGTGGAGGCCGCTCTGGCCGCGGGCGACAAGGAAACCGCGACGGTCGCTCTGGCCGCGGCGCAGCCGGAAATGGCGCGCGGCGTCGCCAAGGGCGTGCTGCACAAGAACACGGTTGCGCGCAAGTTCTCGCGTCTGACCAAGCGCATCGCCGCTCTGGCCTAAAGCCTCTCGGTAAGCGACGAAATCAACCCGCCGGGGACGGCCCCGGCGGGTTTTTTCGTGTGCGCGGTGCTGCAAATTAACGACGGTTGCGGAGCCGATCCGGGGGAACCTTCCACGATTTCGCGCAACGCCAGCTTAATCCGCGATTCGAGTGATTCGGGTTTGCCGGGCCAACTTGGCGTCTTGCTTAATATCGTTCGATCTCAGTGACTTGTGAGATAGTTGGACGGGATTCTGCGGGCTTTGGCGTGTCAATCCGATTTATTTCAGATTTATGGCCGAAGTCGGTCTTGATCGGACCCCCCCATGGCTCATAATCGGTATCCCAGCAGCGGTGCTTCGTGCCCGCGTCATGGTAATCGCGAAGTGACAGGACCCGGCCGAATCCGTTTTCGATTCGACCATGGGGATCGTGTCGCCGAGTGGAACGGGGGTTCGGTCGCAGCGTACGCGGCCGACATTAGTGGAGTACACGGGTGACCAATTGGCAGGCAACGCGACCGACGACCGACCAGGCCCGTGCCTGGGCGCGCGTCCGCGCGAACCTGCGCGAATCGGCCGGTGCCCGCCTGTTCGACCAGTGGCTGAAGCCGATGGAGCTGATCGAGGGTGACGAGCCCGATACGGTCCGCCTGGCGCTCCCCTCCGCCTTTGCGACCAACTGGGTGCGCAGCCATTATGCGGATCGCCTGCATCTGGAATTCAAGGCGGTGCTGCCAGAGGTCCGCTCGGTCGTCATCGAGACGCGCGCGCCCAGCAAGGTCGCCCGGCTGACCAGCGTCGAGACCTTCGACTCGGCACCCGCACCGCGCGCCGCCGCGCCGGTCGAGTCGCCGCGTATCGAGGACGACGAACAACCCTCGCTGTTCGGCGAACCCGCGCCCAAGCCGCTGCGGGTGGTGCCGGCCGCACCCGCGCCGGCGGCGCGTCGCCCGGCGGCGCAGGCTGCGGCCAAGCCCGCTCCGGTCGCGGCGCCCGCGCCGCGCGTGGTCAGCGACCGTCCGCCGCTCGACCCGCGTCTGACCTTCGACCGTTTCGTGGTCGATTCGTCGAACCGCGTCGCCTTCAACGCCGCGCTGTCGCTCGCCGAGCCGGGCCCGCCGCGCTTCAGCCCGCTGTTCCTCCATGGCGGCACGGGGCAGGGCAAGACGCATCTGATGCATGCCATCGCCCATGCATTCCTCGAGTCGCATCCCGAAGCGATCGTGCTGTGCATGTCGGCCGAGCGGTTCATGTTCGACTTCGTCGCGGCGATGCGTGCCCGCGACACGCACAGCTTCAAGTCGCGGCTCCGCTCGGCCGATCTGCTGCTGATCGACGATCTGCAGTTCATCGCGGGCAAGGATTCCACCCAGGAGGAATTCTTCCACACGGTCAACGAGCTGGTCGGCGCGGGCAAGCGGCTGGTCATCTCGGCCGACCGCTCGCCCCAGTCGCTGGACGGGGTCGAGCCGCGCATCATCGGCCGTCTGGGGGCAGGGCTGGTTGCCGACATCAAGGCGCCCGACCTAACGCTGCGCCGCACGATCCTGAACCGCAAGGTCGCCGATCTTCCCGAGATCCATGTGCCGACCGATGTGCTCGACCTGCTGGCCTCGCGCATTCGCGGCAATATCCGCGAACTGGAAGGCGCGCTGAACCGCGTCGTCGCCTATGCGCAGCTGACCGGCGACAAGATCGACCTGGAATTCGCCGTGGCCACGCTGGGCGAGGTGCTGCGTGGTGCCCAGCGTCGGATCACCATCGACGAGATTCAGAAGCTGGTGAGCCGCCATTTCGAGCTGAAGCCGCTCGACCTGGTCTCGGCCCGCCGCGCCCGTGCGATCGCCCGTCCGCGTCAGATCGCCATGTACCTCGCCAAGCGGCTGACCACCCGGTCGCTGCCTGAGATCGGGCGGAAATTCGGTGGGCGCGATCACTCGACGGTCATCTATGCGGTGCGCAAGATCGAGGAACTGCGCGATACCGACCGCGACATCGACAATGCGGTGCGGGTGCTGATGAAGGAACTGGAGGGCTGAAGGCCCTTTTGGGCGGGCTCGGGGCGTGGGCTTCGACGTCGCTCAGCCTGAACGGCTGTTGGTCCTCTGCCAAAAGGTCCGTTCAGCCTGAGCGAAGTCGAAGGCCAAGGGAATCCGCTCAACCGAGACCGGCCAGCACCCGCTCCAGCATCGGTGGCCGCTCATAGCGGATCACCCGCTCGGCCACCGTTTCCAGAACCTGCAAGATCCCCGGGCGCACCCGATGCGGCCAGTTCCAGCAATAGGCCAGAAATTCCCCATCCAGCCGCTCCGGACATCCCGCCGCGCTGTCGGGACGCTGCCGCCCGTAGTAGCGCGCCAGACGCCGGAGGATGCGCGGGATCGTTACCCGGCGGGGCAGGTCGAGCAGGATGATCCGGTCGGCGCTCGCCAGCCGATCGCGGATCGCCGCGCCATATTTCTCGCTCGAATAATTGCCGTCGATCACCCAGCCAGGCTGGGCCGCAATGGCGACCATGTCGGCAATGAAGTCTGCGCGTGGCCGCATGGTCCAGCCGGGCGCGTGGAACAGCGCATCGGCGTGATGGACCGGCAAACCCAATCGTTCGCCCAAGTGCCGGGCGAGCGTCGACTTGCCGCTGCCCGGCGGCCCCATCACCATGATGCGGGTGACGGGACCGGGGTTCATCAGATTTGCAGGCCCATGGTCCGCTGCACATCCAGCAGCAGCGGCGCGGCCAGATCGCGGGCCTTCTCGGCTCCCCGCTCCAGGATCCGGCCGACTTCGCCGCGATCGTCGAGTAACCGGGTCAGCCGCTCGCGGATCGGGCTCAGCGTCGCGACCGCCAGGTCGGCCAGCTCGGGCTTGAACGCGCCGAAGCCTTTGCCCGCGAACTGGGTCAGGACGTCGCCGGGTTCGCGGTCGGCCATGGCGGCATAGATGGTGATCAGGTTGCGCGCCTCGGCCCGGCCTTCCAGTCCGTCCATCGTCTCGGGAAGCACGTCCGGATCGGTCTTGGCCTTGCGGAACTTCTCGGCGATCTGGTCATCACTGTCGATCAGCTTGACCAGCGACATTTCCGAGGGGTTCGACTTGGACATCTTCGACGCACCGTCGCGAAGCGACATGATGCGCGGTGCCGCCTTGCTGATGAACGGTTCGGGCAGGGTGAACAGCTCGCGGCCATAATCGTTGTTGAACTTGGTCGCGATGTCGCGGGCCAGCTCCAGATGCTGCTTCTGGTCCTCGCCGACGGGGACGTGAGTCGCGTTGTAGAGCAGCACGTCGGCGGCCATCAGCACCGGATAGTCGTACAGGCCGACGCTGGCGCCCTCGCGGTTCTTGCCCGCCTTGTCCTTGAACTGGGTCATGCGGTTCAGCCAGCCGACCCGCGCGACATTGTTCAGCAGCCAGCCCAGTTCGCTATGCGCCGGCACGCGGGTCTGGTTGAACAGGATCGAGCGCTCGGGGTCGATCCCGGCGGCGATCAGCGTCGCGGTCATCTCGATGGTGTTGGCCGCCATCGCCTCGGGCGCGATCCACTCGGTCAGGCCGTGCAGGTCGGCGATGAAGTACATCGTCTCGCCGCCCTTGGCCTGGATGTCGTCCTGCATCGCCACCCACTGCTTCACGGCGCCCAGATAATTGCCGAGATGGAGATTCCCTGTGGGCTTGATGCCGGAAACGACGCGCATGATGGTCCTCAACTGTTGCGGCGAACGAGCCGCTTGATGTCTCCGAGACGGAAGGCGCCCGTCGCGAAGGTGGCCACCGCATAGACGACCATGCCGGTCGCGACCAGTATGATGAGCGCGCCCCAGCGCTCGAGGTTGCTGCCCGTGACATAGGGCTGGAACCGTTCGTTGAGCAGCGCCATCGCCCCGCCCATCAGGAGGGCGGCCACCAGCATTCGCCAGCTGCGCCGCCGCAGCTGCGTATCGGCGACGAAATGCCCGCGCCGGGCCAGCGTGCGATAGAGCAGCACGACATTGACGGTCGAGGCGATCGCGGTCGCCAGCGGCGGTCCCATATGGCCCAGCCACCAGATGAAGATCAGGTTGAGCACCAGATTGACCAGCATCGACCAGGTCGCATAGCGGACCGGGGTACGAGTGTCCGCCCGCGCATAATAGCCCGGCGTCAGCACCTTCACGAGGATATAGCTGGGCAGGCCGACCGAGAAGGCGGCCAGCGCCTGCGCGGTATAATAGCTGTTGGTCGCGTTGAACTTGCCATGCTGGAACAGGGCGGCGACGATCGGTTGGCCGCAGACGACCAGCGCGACGGTGGCGGGCAGGGTGAGCAGCAGCGCCAGCTCCATGCCCCTGTTCTGCATCTCCATCGCCTCCGCGTCCTTGCCCGCCCCCAGCAGGCGCGAGACGGTCGGGAGGAGGACGGTGCCGAGACCGATACCGATCAGCCCCAGCGGCAACTGGTTCAACCGGTCGGCGGCATAAATATAGGATACCGATCCGGCGGGCAGGAAACGGGCTGCCAATGCGGTCGAGATGACGAGGTTGATCTGCACCGCACCCGCACCGGCGGCGGCGGGCAGGATCAGCTTCATCAGCCGCTTGACGTCATCGTTGATGACCGGGCGCTTCAGCTTCAGGCGCACGCCCGCACGGCGGCACGCCCACCAGAGCCAGACGAATTGCAGGATGCCCGCAACCGTGACCGCGATCGCCTGGTTGCGGGCGGTGGCCATCGGATCATGCGTATGGAAGAACAACAGCGCCACGATCAGCGTCAGGTTGAGCAGGATCGGCGCCGCCGCATTCACCCAGAAACGATGGAGCGAATTGAGGATGCCGCCGAGCAGCGACACCAGGCTGATGAACAGTAGATAGGGAAAGGTCAGCCGGTTGAGCAGGACGATGTAGTCGAACTGTCCGGCGCTGCCCTTGCCGTAACCGAAGGTCTGGACCCAGGTGACGGGCCAGGCGGCCAGCTCGACCAGCGCGGTCATGACGATCAGGATCGGCAGCAGGACCGAGAGCGCGTTTTCGGCAAAGGCCAGCCCGTGGGACAGGCCCGAGCCCTCCGCCGCCTGATCCCCTTCCGCCACCTTGCGGTTGAACATCGGGATGAAGGCGGCGGAAAAGGCGCCCTCGGCGAAGAGGGCGCGGAACATGTTGGGCAGGCGAAACGCGATCTGGAACGCGTCGGAGGCGAAGTTCGCGCCCACGAAGCGGAAGAACAGCGAGTCGCGAACCAGACCAAGCACGCGGCTGGCCAGAGTCAGCCCGCCGACCGAGCCCAGCGCCTTGGTCAGGTTCATAAGTCAGTCCGGGTCAGGCGTGGCCGGTTTCCGGGGTGTTGGGCTGGGCGGTGCCCGCCTGCGCCTCGGCCTGCTGGAGGTACAGCTGCGCGAAGTCGATCGGCTCGAGCATCAGGGGCGGGAAGCCGCCGTCGCGCACCGCATCGGCCAGCACGCGGCGGGCGAAGGGGAAGAGCAGGCGCGGCGCTTCGCCCAGCATGAAGGGCTGGATCTGGTCGGCGGGCACGTTGCGGAAGCCGAAGAGACCGGCATAGCTGAGGTCGACGATGAAGGCGGTCTTGCCCTCGGACTCGGCGCGAACCTCGATCTTCAGGGTCAGTTCGTGGACTTCCTCGCCGACCTGTGCCGCCGAGATGTTGAACTGCACGTCGATGCCGGGGGCCGTCTGCGCCTGGTAAATGGCGGGCGCGTTCGGGTTCTCGAACGACAGGTCCTTCACATATTGCGAGATCATGCCCGCGGCGGGGCCTGCATCCTCGCCCTCGCCGGTCGGCGCTTCAAAGCCCTGCGGCAAACCCTGTTCGTCCATCGTCAATACCTTCTTGCGTAAGATCAAGGGGATTAGGGTCTATACTCGATCAGGACGGGGATCGTGATCGCCCGCCGGAAGGTGCTGGCAAGAAGCGCAGCGCAGCAGGTAGCGGCGCTACCTGCAAGCAAGCGACGCCGCTCAGCGCCTTCCGGCGGGCGACCGCTAAAGCGGCGGGCCGATTTGGGCCCAGGGCGGCGTCGCTCGTCGGTCACGATGCAATCGCATCGCTCCGCTCCTCGCTCCTTGCCCTGAACCAAAATCGGCTCCGTCACGACCCCGTCCTGATTGAGTATAGACCTTTAGGGAACCGAAAGGGCTGGTTCGCGCGTTCGGCCCAATGGCCGTTGCGCGTAGCAGCGGGTCGGCACGGTTTCAACCTTGCCTGCTTCGTCGGGGCGGCCGGGTTTTCATTGCCGGACCTTGCGCCTATATCGGTGCTGATAGTGAAAGGCTTGCCGCGTTGTTATTCTACGTCGTTCTTCTCGCGATGGTCGCGCTCTTCCTCGCGCTGAGGCTCTACAGCGTGCTGGGCAAGCGGACCGGTCATGAACAGCAGCCGCTGCCGCGCAGCGCTGATGATCGGCCCATGCCGGTGACGTTGCCCCGCGCGCCCGAGCAGGCGCAGGCGGTCGCACCGGTGATCAACCGCAACATCGACCCGCGTGCCGAGCAGGGCTTGCGCGCGGTGATCGCGGGCGAATCCGGTTTCGACGTGACGCAGTTCCTGAACGGCGCGCAGGCGGCCTATCGCATGACGCTGGAAGCCTTTTGGAAGGGCGACGAGGATGGGCTGAGCGATCTGGTCGAGGCGGACGTGCTCGCCGCCTTCGCCGAGGCGATCGAACAGCGGCGCGAGGCCGGGCAGACGCTCGACAACCGCCTAATCCGGATCGAGAGCGCCCGGATCGTCGACGCGCAGGTCGAGGGTCGCGAGGCGCGGATCACCGTGCGCTTCGACGCCGACATCGCCGCCGTGACCCGCGATGCCGAGGGTCAGGTGATCGCCGGTTCGCTGAGCGATGCGGTCGAGACGCATGACGTCTGGACCTTCGCCCGGACGCTGAAGAGCGGCGATCCGAATTGGAAGCTCGTGGATACCGACGAAGCCTGACCGGCACATAAGGGGGACGATCCGCGATGAGGGGGTATCGCATCGCGACCATGGTCGCGCTTTCGGTCAGCCTGTCTGCCTGCGCGGGACGCATCGTCCCGGCGGGCGTATCCGACTATCCGGCACCGCCGCGCGGCCAGGGGCCATCTCCTACGGCCCATCGCCCGCGTCCTACCGGACCGGCGGCACAGCCGGGCGGTCCCGGCGTATCGCGGGTGCCGACAGGGCCGGTGCGGATCTTGCCAGCCACGCCCTTGCCGGCCACGCCGGTGGTTGCGGTTCCGGGCGCGGCCACGGCGGCGCAGGCGGGTATCCTGGCGGGACCGCCGGTCGCTTCGCTGCCGATGACCGAGGATCAGGCCGAGGCGGCACGGGCCGCCTTTGCCTTGTCCTGCCCCGGCCTGATGCGGCGCACCGATGCCAGCGGTCTGACGCAGGGCGCCGACTGGCAGGCCGCCTGCCAGGCCGCCGCGAGCGTGCCGCGTGGGCAGGCACGGGATTTCTTCGCCCGCTATTTCGAGGCGGTGCAGGTCGGCGATGGCCGGTCGCTCGCCACCGGCTATTACGAGCCCGAGATTGCGGGCTCGCGCGAACGGCGGTCGGGCTATGAGGTGCCGATCTATGCCCGGCCGCGCGACCTGATCGACGTCGATCTCGGCGCCTTCACCCCCGATTTGAAGGGCAAGAAGGTGCGCGGCAAGGTGCAGGGGAGCAACCTCGTCCCCTATGACGACCGTACCGCGATCGAACAGGGCTCGCTGGAGGGCCGGGCGCCGGTCCTGGCCTGGGGCGCGGACCCGATCGAGGTGTTCTTCCTGCAGATCCAGGGCTCCGGACGCCTCCGCCTGCCCGATGGCGGGATCATGCGGATCGGCTATGACAGCCAGAATGGCCGCGACTATACCGGCATCGGCGCGCTCATGAAGGCGCGCGGGCTGCTGGGGCCCGGCCAGACCTCGATGCAGGGGATCGTCGCCTGGCTGCACGACCATCCCGAGGAAGGTCGCGCGATCATGCGCGAGAATAAGAGCTTCGTGTTCTTCCGCGAGCTGAACGGCGCACCGCAGGGGGCGATGGGCTATGCGGTGACGGGGCAGGTCAGCGCGGCGGCGGACCCGAAATTCGTGCCGCTGGGCGCGCCGGTGTTCCTGTCGATGGACCGGCAGGACGCTAGCGGCCTGTGGGTCGCACAGGATACCGGTGGCGCGATCAAGGGCGCGAACCGCTTCGACACCTTCTGGGGCGCCGGCGATACGGCACGCGCCGTGGCGGGCGGCATGTCGGCGCGGGGTACGGCCTTCCTGCTGCTGCCGGTCGGGACGTTGGCGCGGGCGGGTCTGACGAGCGCGAGCGGAACGCCCGGTGCGCCCCCTCAACGCTGACGAGGCGCAGCTCTGGGCGCGGGTGATGGAGACGGTGCGCCCCTTGCGTGCCGCCGTCGTCCCCGCCCGGCCTGCGCCGCCGCCACCGAATATGGAAGCGGTGTTCCAGGAGACGCCCGGCGCGCCCAAGGTGCGGGTGAAGGGCCGGGTGCCGCCGCTGCGCCAGCCCAGCGCCCCGCCGCCTGCGCCAAAAAAGGGGCCGGGCGAGACGCTGGACGGCGGCTGGGACAAGCGCCTGTCGCGGGGCAGCGTGATGCCCGACAGTTCGCTCGACCTGCATGGCCATACGCTCGCCTCCGCCCATGCGCTGCTCGACCAGGGGCTGGGGCGGGCGATCGCGCGGGGCGACCGGGTCTTATTGCTGGTGACGGGCAAGCCGCCGCGTCCGGAGAGCGAGCGTCCCCATGCGCGCGGCGCGATCCGCGCGGCGATCAGCGACTGGTTGGGCGCCTCGCGCCATGCCGATGCGATCGCCGCTATTCGTAACGCCCATCCGCGCCATGGCGGGCAGGGCGCGCTCTATATCGTCTTCAGGCGCCCGCGCGAGCGATGATGCCCGCATAGATGCGGGTCAGGGCATGGAGGTCGTCGACGGCCACTGCCTCGTCCACCTTGTGCATCGTCGCGTTGAGCAGGCCGAACTCGACCGTCGGGCAGAGCTTCGACAGGAAGCGCGCATCCGAGGTGCCGCCCGTGGTCGACAGTTCCGGCTCGATCCCGGTCTCGGCCCGGATGGCGTCGGCGATCATCGCCGAAAAGGCGCCGGGCTGGGTCAGGAAGGCCTCACCCGAAATGCGGCCCGTCACCTGCGCGGCGGGGGCATGGCTCTGCGCGATCGCGGTGATCCGCTCGACCAGTGCCTCGCCGCTCTGTTCGTCGTTGAAGCGGATCGACAGCCGCGCCTGCGCCGCGCCGGGGATGACGTTGGTCGCGGGGTTGCCGACATGCAGGTCGGTGATCTCGATATTGGACGGCTGGAACCAGGCATTGCCGGTGTCGAGCGTGATCCCCTCGATCTCGGCCAGCATCGCGATCAGCGGGGTGATGGGATTGTCGGCCAGGTGCGGATAGGCGACATGCCCCTGCCGCCCCGGCACGGTGATCCAGATATTGACCGAGCCGCGCCGTCCGATCTTCATCATATCGCCCAGTCGCTGGGCCGAGGTCGGTTCCCCGACCAGGCAGAGGTCGGGGGCGACGCCGCGCTCCGCCATCCGGTCGATCAGCGCGCGGGTGCCATAGATGGCCGGGCCTTCCTCGTCGCCGGTGATGATCAGCGACAGGGGGATGCTCGGTTCGGCCGGGATGGCCGCCATGAAGGCCGCGACCGCGCCCTTCATATCGACCGCGCCGCGTCCGAAGAGCAGGCCGTCGCGCACCTCGCCGGAAAAGGGCGATCCCTGCCAGCCTTCGCCTGCCGGCACGACGTCGACATGGCCCGCAAAGGCCAGATGCGTGCCTGTGCCGCCGCGCGTGGCGAGCAGATTCTCGACCGGGCCGTCAGGGGCCTCACCCGCCACGAAGCGATCCACGGTAAAGCCGAGCGGCGTCAGCGCGGCCTCCAGCACGTCGAACACATGGCCGGTCGCGGGCGTGACGCTGTCGGCGCGGATCAGCTTCTGGGCGAGGGCAAGGGCGTCGGTCATGCCGATGCGCATAGGCAGCGGGCGGGCGAACGGCAATCATGCGATTGATCGCGGTTGCGGACCCCATGCGGCCCGCCATCGTTCCTGCTCCCAAAGGACAGGAGCGATTCGATGAACGATCCCGATCACAAGGGCCACAAGGCCGGAACGCGGCTGCTGCTATGGCTGGTCGTTGCGTTGGCGATTGCGGGCGTGCTGCTCTACACCTTCACGTCGCGGGTTGCGGAGCCGGCGAATGAACAACGGGCGCCGCTCAACGACGTGTCAGCGGCCGCGCGGTAGGGGAGGGGGCGTGGCCTTCGACTTCGCTCAGGGTGAACGGAGGGGGTATTGAAGGCCAGCACCCCGACCTCCGTTCAGCCTGAGCGAAGTCGAAGGCCAAGGGCCAACATCACCTCACCGGCTGCTCGAACCGCTCGATCACCCATTCCTCTTCCCGCGCGGCGGCGATCCAGTCCTGCATGAAGGGGTGGCGCAGCACCGCGTCCATATAGGGGACCGCAAAACGCGCGACAGGCAGCTGATAGGTGACGATCCGGGTCACGACCGGCGCGAACATGATGTCCACCGCGCCGAACGCGCCGAACAGGAAATCGCCGCCGCCGCCGAAGCGCGCGCGGGCCTGGGCCCAGAGTTCCATGATCCGCTTCAGGTCGACGATCACGTCCTCGTCGGGCTTTTGCGCAGGATAGACTTGGCGGATGTTCATGCTGTGCTTGCGGCGCAGCGCCACGAAGCTGGAATGCATCTCGGCCGCCATCGAGCGCGCCATGGCGCGCGCGGCCTCGTCCGCGGGCCAGAAATGGTCGCGCCCGACCTTGTCGGCCAGATAGTCGATGATGGCGAGGCTGTCCCAGACGACCGCCTCGCCGTCCCACAGGATCGGCACCTTGCCCGAGGACGGCGCGAACTCGGCGCCCTCTCTGCGCTTGTCCCAGTCGGCATCGTAGAGCGGCACGACCACTTCCTCGAACGGAATGCCCGACTGCCGACAGGCGAGCCAGCCGCGTAGCGACCAGGAGGAATAGGCCTTGTTACCGATGATCAGCTTCATGGGGACAAGGGGTAACGGCCACGCTGGCAGCCGTCCACCGGGCAAAAGTCGCTGAGGTTGGGGTTTCGGCGCAATCCGATTCCTCCCCTGTAAGGGGAGGGGGACCATGCAAAGCATGGTGGAGGGGTGTAACCGCTATCGAAAGCGCGACACCCCTCCGACAGGGCTCCGCCCTGCCACCTCCCCTTACAGGGGAGGAAAGAGTGTTCAGCCGATCGCTTCCAGCACCGCGGCGCGCAGTTCGGGAATGCCCATGCCGCCCTCACTCGAAGTCGCCAGAATCTCCGGATGCGCGGCGGCACGTTTGCGCGCTTCCGCCTCGGTGCGCTCGACCACGGCGGCGAGGTCGGTCGCCTTCACCTTGTCCGCCTTGGTCAGAACGATGCGATAGCTGACCGCCGCGCGGTCGAGCATTTCCAGGATTTCGCGATCGACTTCCTTGATGCCATGGCGCGAGTCGATCAGCACCAGCGCGCGCTTCAGCGCCTGCCGCCCGCGCAGGAAGTCGTTCACCAGGAAACGCCACTGCTTGACCATGTCCTTGGGCGCCTTGGCGAAGCCATAGCCCGGCATGTCGACCAGCCGCAGCGTGGGCGGCGTGCCCACGTCGAAGAAGTTCAACTCCTGCGTCCGCCCCGGCGTGTTCGAGGTGCGCGCCAGGCCGTTGCGGTTGGTCATCGCGTTGAGCAGCGACGACTTGCCAACGTTCGACCGCCCCGCCACCGCCACTTCCGGCACGATCGGATCGGGCAGGAATTTCAGCGCGGGCGCTGACTTCAGGAAGGTGACCGGCCCGGCGAACAGCTTGCGCGCCGATTCGACCAGTTCCTCCGAAAAGCCCTGAGGCTCTTCGGAAGAGGGATGAGGAGGAAGCTCGCTCACTTGGCGACCGGCTGTTTCAGGCCCGGATGGCGGGCGTAGAGCAGGCGCTGCTGCAGGATCGAGATGCAGTTGGTCGTGATCCAGTAGACCTGCAGGCCGACCGCGAAGGGCGCCATCACGAACATCAGCACCCAGGGCAGGATCGCGAAGACCTGCTTCTGCGCATCGTCCATCGGCTGCGGGTTCATCTTGAACTGGAAGTACATCGAGATGCCCAGCAGGATCGGCACCACGCCGATCGCGATGAAGTGCGGCGGCACGAAGGGCAGCAGGCCGAACAGGTTGACCGGGGTCAGCGGATCCGGCGCGGACAGGTCCTTGATCCACAGCACGAAATGCTGGTGGCGCATCTCGATCGTCAGCATCAGCACCTTGTACAGCGCATAGAAGATCGGGATCTGGATCAGCGCGGGCAGACAGCCCGCCAGCGGATTGACCTTTTCCTGCTTGTAGAGGGCCATGACCTCCTGCTGCATCCGGACCTTGTCGTCCTTATAGCGTTCCTGGAGCGCCTTCATCTTGGGCTGCACGGCGCGCATCGCCGCCATCGAGGCGAACTGGCGCTGGGCGATTGGGAACATCAGCGCGCGGATGGTGATGGTCAGCAGGATGATCGCGACGCCGAAATTGCCGACGAGTTTGAAGAGCCAGTCGAGATAGTAGAAGATCGGCTTTTCGAGCTGGCGCAGATAGCCCCAGTCGATCGCGTGATCGAGCAACGCGACGCCTTCCTTGTCGGTATAGCGGTCGAGAAGCGCGACTTCCTTGGCGCCCGCGAAGAAACGCGTGGTCTGGGTCAATTGCTTGCCGGGTGCCAGCGTCTGCGGCTGGACCGTGTCGTCGGCCTGATAGGTCTGGTTGCCGCCCGCGCGGAACTGGCCGTCGAACGACTTGGCCTGATCCGGGATCAGCGCGGTCAGCCAATATTTGTCGGTGAAGCCCAGCCAGCCACCGGTGGTGGTGAAGCGGGTCGGCGCCTTGTCCACGTCCTTCCAGTCCGGGCCGTAATGCGCCGAGCCGTCATTGACCGACATCGGGCCAACATGGATCGAATAGCTGCTGGGATCGGCCGAGATGCCACGATTGACATAGCCATAGGTCGCGACCGGCACGGCCGCGTTGCCGCCATTGGCCACCGTCTGCTGGACGGTGAACATGTAATCCTTGTCGACCGACAGGGTGATCTGGAAACGCTGGCCGGTCGCATTGGCGGCGCTGAGCGTGACCGGCTGGCCGGGACGCAGCACCGGCGCGCTGGCGGTCCAGACGGCGTCGGCGGCGGGCGGGTTCAGCCCGTCGGTGCGCCAGCCGAACCCGGCGAAATACGCACCTTCCGCACCCGCCGGCGACAACAGGCGGATTGGCGGCGAGTTCTTGTCGACCGTCTGCTTGTAATCGAGCAGGACGAGGTCGTCGATCCGCGCGCCCTTCAGGTTGATCGAGCCCTTCAGGCGCGGCGTGTCGATCGCCACGCGCGGGGTTTCGGCCAGGACGACCTTGCGGTCGCGCATCGCGCTGGGCGTGGTGGCGGTCGGATTGGCCGAGCTGTTCACCACCGGCACCTGCTTGCCGTCGACGATCTTGGTCGCGGGCGGGTTGCTCGGGAAGAACTTGTTCTGGATGAGCGGCCATCCGAACAGGATCAGCGCCGCGATCACCGCGAACACGACGAAATTCTTGCGGTCTTCGTTCACGTCGAAACCCCAGTTATGTCAGGGCACCGGGTCGGGTCCGTGCCCGCCCCAGGGATGGCACCGCGCAATGCGCTTGAGCGCCAACCAGCCCCCTTTGACCGCGCCATAGCGGCCAATGGCCTCAATTGCATAGGCCGAACAGGAGGGTTGATAGCGACAAGAGGGCGGCAGGATCAGCGAAGGGCCCAGTTGCCAGCCCCGCGCGAGCAGAATCAGGAGCCGGGCGATCACGGTCGCGCCGGCTCCTGTACCGATTCCTTGGGCGATTCGGGGCTGCGATGTGCGCCGCCCCGGGGCCCGCGTCCCTTGCCACGGCCATGATGCACGCGCGGTTCGCGCGGACGGTCATGGGCGCTGGTGTCGGGGGAGGCGGCGCGGGTCAGCGCCTTGGCCAGTTCGGCGGTGAGCGCGGCATAATCGCGCTCTATCCCGCCTTGCCGTCCGATCAGCACATGATCGGCGCCCGCTATGCCCTTTGCCGGCAAAAGATCGCGCGCGAGCGCCCGCAACCGGCGCTTCATCCGGTTACGAACGACCGCGTTTCCGATCTTCTTAGTGACGGTGAAGCCGACGCGAATCGTGGCTTCACCATCGTCACGCGGGCGCACCTGCAGCACGAAGCCGGGCATCGCCACGCGTCGCCCGCCATTGGCCGCGAGGAAATCGCGGCGGCGGGTCAGCGTCGTGATTACGCCGACAGCTTCTTGCGACCGCGCGCGCGACGCGCCCGGATCACCGCACGGCCGCCCGGAGTCGCCATCCGCGCACGGAAGCCGTGACGGCGAGCGCGCACCAGATTGCTCGGCTGAAAGGTCCGCTTCATCGTTCATTCCTTGGATACGTCTGAATAAAAACGGCCGCCACGAGGACGGCCTTGGTGGCAAGCCGCTTACGCAAAGCGGGCGTCCAAGTCAATCTGGCAAGTCAATCGTGTGAACGCACGCCGCGAACGACCATCTTGCCCTTGCGGGGCGGCCCTATCCTTTGCAGGAAGCATAAGCGGGCAGGGGAGCGCCCGTACAGGGGGAATCATGGCGACGATCGTCTCGACAGTGGCCTATCTGGGGCTGGAGGCGCGCGCCGTGGAGGTGCAGGTACAGCTGATCGCGGGGCTGCCCGCCTTCAACTTGGTCGGGCTGGCCGACAAGGCGGTGGGCGAGAGTCGCGAGCGGGTGCGCGCGGCCATTGCCGCCATGGGCCTGGCGCTGCCGCCCAAGCGGATCGCGGTGAACCTGTCGCCCGCCGACCTGCCCAAGGAAGGTTCGCATTTCGACCTGCCGATCGCGCTGGCCTTGCTGGCGGCGATGGGGGTGATCGACGCGGAGTTGCTCGGCGATCATGTCGTCGTCGGCGAACTGGCGCTGGACGGGCGGATCGGGCCATCGCCGGGCGTGCTGCTCGCCGCGCTCCATGCCGGTTCGCTCGACAAGGGGCTGATCTGCCCCGCGGCGCAAGGGGCAGAGGCAAGCTGGGCGGGCGGCGGATCGGTGATCGCCGCGCCGGACCTGCTGTCGCTCATCAACCATCTGAAGGGCCATTCGGTCCTGCCCATGCCCGAGGGCGGCATGGTCGAGGACGGCGTGCCCGGCCCCGACCTGGCCCAGGTCAAGGGCCAGGAAAATGCCAGGCGCGCGCTGGAGATCGCGGCGGCGGGCGGACACAATCTGCTGATGAGCGGCCCGCCCGGATCGGGCAAGTCGCTGATGGCGGCGTGCCTGCCCGGCATCCTGCCGCCGCTCGACGCCGCCGAGGCGCTGGAGGTCTCGATGGTCCAGTCCGTCGCGGGGACCCTGGCCGGGGGGCGGCTCACCCGCACGCGCCCGTTCCGCGCGCCGCATCACTCGGCCTCGATGGCGGCGCTGACCGGCGGCGGGCTGAAGGCCAAGCCCGGCGAGGTGAGCCTGGCGCATCTGGGGGTGCTGTTCCTAGACGAACTGCCCGAATTCCAGCGTGCGGTGCTCGATTCGCTGCGCCAGCCGCTGGAGACCGGCACGGTCAGCATCGCGCGGGCCAACGCCCATGTGACCTTCCCCGCGCGGGTGCAACTGGTCGCGGCGATGAACCCGTGTCGTTGTGGTCATCTGGGCGACGCGGCGCTGGCCTGCGCTCGGGCACCACGCTGCGCGGCGGACTATCAGGCGAAGATTTCCGGGCCGCTGCTCGACCGCATCGACCTGTCGGTCGAGGTGCAGCCGGTCCGCGCGGTCGACCTGTTCGCCCCCGCTGCGGCCGAATCCTCGGCGGTCGTCGCCAAGCGGGTAGCGACGGCGCGCGCGCGTCAAAGAGACCGCTATCGCGACGCGCCGGTGACGGTCCGGACCAATGCCGAGGCGGACGGCACGCTTCTGGAACGCTGGGCCACGCCGGACGAGGCGGGCCGCAAGCTGCTGGCCGAAGCGGCGGAACGGATGCGCCTGACCGCACGCGGCTATACCCGCGTCCTGCGTGTGGCGCGTACCATCGCCGATCTGGCGGGCACCCAGCAGGTCGGGCGTATCCACGTCGCCGAGGCGCTGAGCTATCGCCAGCGCCCGCCGGTGAATTGAGGGGCAAGGGATGTTCGTGATCCAGGACGAGTGGCATGGCGAACCAGGCACCGAATATGCCACGAAGGCCGATGCGATGGCCGAGCTTCGCCGACTGGCTATGCTACCATGGGATGAGGCGCCCAACAGATGCCCGTGCAAAAGCTGGCGGAGTTGTGGTCGCCGGTACCATCTGATCGAATATGACGTCGATTGGAGGCGGCGGAGCGACGCCGCGCTGCTGGAGATCTCGGCAAGAGAAACTGTCTGGCTGCGCACGCCATAACCAGATTGTTGCCCCCCGCGCGGGGCAGAAGAAGGGGTGTCTTTCCACGATAGCCGCCGACCCCCGACAATCGCCGCTTGCGCGACGCATCACCCTCGTCTAGCAGCGCCTCTTCGCTGCCCCTGTGGCGAAATTGGTAGACGCATTCGACTCAAAATCGAACGCCGCAAGGCATGCTGGTTCGAGTCCGGCCAGGGGCACCACTTCCGGTCAAAAATGGGTACCATGCCCATTACGGCCGGTTCCGTTCTCCCGATGGCTCGCTCGAGCAGCTGGGACGAGCCGGAAATTGTGATAGCTTCCTGATCGACCGCCACTTTGGAGACGAAGAGGGCAACATAGGCCTTGCGGAGCACGGGATCGTTTCCGCTCAGGCGGTCGCGAACGAGTGCGCTGAAAGCATCCACCATCTCCGGCGTCACACGCTTCGTGGTCTTGCCGATCTGCCGTTCGAGCGCTTCGATCGTCGCGGTCGCCGAGGCGATGCGGTTGTTCGTTTCCGCCAACAAGCTGGTGAAGATCGGATCCTTGAGCGATGCCTTGCCGTCCGCCAGCGCCTCGTACAGGTTGCGCAGGCGCGTCTCGGCCTGGGTCTTGTTGAGACGGGCCTGAGTGAGATCGCGGGAACGACGTTCGTCCGCTTCGGCTGACGCTTCCAGCATTTCGGCGAGCAGCATTCGCAGGCGTTCAGGTGCGAAGATCTGCTTCCCAAGCGCACCGAGCACGACAGCATCAAGCCGCTCCTCGCGGATATTCGGGCAGCCACACCGGGAGGCGCCTTTGTTCACCTTCGCATTGCAGGAGTAATAGGAATAGCGACCACCCTTTCCGGTGTGGATCGTCATGCCCTCGCCACAGATGCCGCACTTTGCGACGTTCGTCAGCAGCGTCGGGCCGTTGACGACACGCGGTGGGGTTACGGTCGGCCGACGCACGGCGCGCAGCGCCGCGACCGCATCCATCGTCTCCTCCGGGATGATCTGCGGGCATTCGACCCGGACCCACGTCTCCTCGGGTGCCTTCCCGCCATGTTCGTCGCGGGTCATGTCGAAATAATAGCCGCGGTAGTGACAACGACCGAGAATGCCGGCGACGTTCGAGTTACTGAAGCTGTTGCCATTGGACAGCGTGTACCCGCGCTCGTTGACCCATTCGGCGATCGCGCGGGCGCCCATCGGACCGCTGCCCTTACCAACAGTGGCGAGGTCGAAGATCAACCGGACTGTCCGCGCATCATTCTCGTGGATGAAGAGCTTTTTCTTAGCCTTCGTCCCGCGCATTTCCACCGTTCGACTTTCGTAGCCCAAAGGCACGGGGCCGCCGTTGAAAAAGCCTTCCTCCGCGTTCCGCCGCATCGTTCGACGCGTATGTTTGGCCGTTTCGAGTGCGAAATACTCGTCGAACGCGGCGATGACGTTGCGCATCATGGCGCCCATCGGATCGTCGGAAAAATTTTGCGTCAGCGAGACCAGTCTGACCTTGGCGCGCTTGAGCCGCGCGAAGGTCGGGATTTGGGTTTCCATGCTGCGGGCGAAGCGCGACAGGGAGAGGATCTTGATCTCGCAGATACCATTGGCGGGATCCTCGACGAAGTCGAGCATGCGGTTGAACTCGGGTCTGCGGGCATCCTGCCCGCTCTCGCCCGGCTCCACGAAGATCCGGATTACAATCTGGCCCTTCGCCTCGGCGTCCGCGCGGATCTGCGCCTCCTGGCTGTCGAGCGAGGTGCGATGATCGGCCTGATCGTCGGTCGAGACGCGGACATAGCCGACGATCCGTTCGGCTTCGGGCTTGATACGCATAGTTACGCTCCCTCGATCAGGTCCGTGAACGCCTGACCCAGCAGGTGGAGCAGCATATCAGATTCCCCCTTCAGTGGCGGCACAAAGTCGGGCGCCGGCGCTAAAATGCGGACCAGCCGCGTGACCGTCCCGGAATGAGTCGGTTTAGGCGGCTGGCGTGGTGTTGGAGGTTGCGTCGGCGGGTCCATGCGCCGGTGGTGCAGATGGCGATCCGGGAGAGGTTCCCGCCAAAAGTCCGCGGAAAACTGGGATTTTTACGTCCTGAAGATCGTGCAGAATTGCGGATCGGAGGCGAGTGCCGAATAACCCTGGCTCATTCTCGCCATGATTCGCGCGGTCAGGCGGGTCGGACGGCTTTTAACGTAGAGCGGCAGGTAGGCGTGAACCGCCTTCTTCGCTTCGAGCATGATCTGCTGCCAGCGCGAGGGCGGCGCATCGGCTGGCGTCGAAGGTCGTCCCTGACGGCTAGGCAGGGCTTCCCGCTCCTCATGCATTTTAACGAAGGTGGAGGACGAGGCGCCATACACCTTCGCATCCTTTTGAAGCCGGTCCCAGAAGTCGACGTCCCGGTCGCGATCGAACCAGCCCCCATAGTCGAAGAAGGCTCCACATGGGCGGTCGAAGTCGTGATCGTCGAACCGTTGGGCGAGATTGCTCGCCCTATTCACCAATCCCTTGCAAGTGACTTCGTCGGCATCGAGCGAGGATGTCGCCGCCAAGCGACCGGCCAACGTAGGCATCGTGTGTGACAGGATCCGATATACGATGAGGCCGAAGGCGACCCGCCAGTCGGCCCCGTTTACACCGCGGTGACTGAGCCTGTCCGTGATCTGACGCACGGCGAGGATAACCGTGTTTTCGACGTCGAGGCCGTAGAACAGGACGAGGTGCTTCGCACGCACGCCGCGCTCAGTCGGCTTGTCCAGTTCGGATCGGCGGATGAAATCATGCGTCGCGTGATCTGCCGCGGAAGCGGCCAGATCGCAGATCCGTGTTCCCAACGCATAGGCGTGATGTGTGTAGCGCGGCACCGTCGTGCCCATCAAATACACCTTCCGCCTGATGAAGCCGGTTGTGACCGCTCGGTGGTAGGCTCCCAAATCGAGATAGCGCCCAGCCGCTCGAATTCGGCGAACGCCGCGTGGGCGTCGATATACGCATAGCTGAGCCGGAAGATCGGGTGCGGGGCCGCCAGCCAGCGATGCCTGGCCAGCGCGACGTCGAGCCGCCGTGCCATCAGCAGGCGGTAGACGTCAGGGGCGTCGACCGCAGTCACCTCTTCGATCATCGCCTGCACTGCGGTTTCCATGGCGGGGTTGCGCGTCGCCAGTCGGCTCGGCAGTCGCCCGGCGTTGCGGTCATGCTCGGGCGGGATGCCGCGCATCGTACCGCGCGTGATATAGACGTGGATCGCATCGGCGGCACCTGCGGCTACTCTGATCGAATGCACGACGGTCTTGGTCGCGCGCGCCCGGCGGAAGCGCTCGACCTCTTCCGCGAGGAGCATGGCTATGCGCCGTGCGGCGACCGGCCGTTCGTCTGAGAAGTAAATGCCGGTCGCGATCCGCGCCGCGCCGATGACCGCGGCTTCGATATTAAGCGCGGCAAGCTCTACAGCGCCTTTGTTGCGGCCGGTCTTGTCGGACCTGCGCCGCCTCGTTTCATAGGATGCACAGGCCGCCGCGATCATCGATGCAGCGACGAACAGCTTCGCCCGCCAACCATTGGCGCGCAGGATGTCGGAGGTTCGGGCGTGGTCGCCGATGCTGAAGCCGAGCAATTGTTCGCTCAGGTCGTCGCCGCTCGCGTCATCGGGATTGCCGACGCCAAGAAGGGTCTGCGCGCGAATGAACCGCTCAATGCCGCCCGCGTCCTCGGGCAGGCGATGCGGTGCGGGCGTCCCGCCCGTCCAGACGCCATCTCGCCAGAGCGCACGGATTGCGGCATTGAAGGCGGCTCGGCCGACACGACGGCCGACCGGGTCATCAAGCATGCCGTTGCCACTGTTCCATGGGACGTCGACGCCGGGCAGCATTGCCCGCAGTTGGCGATCGACCTGCTTCGGTGTCGCCTCAGAACACGATGCCATATCCGACGCGTCGTCGGGCACGACGGTATCGCGAAAGACGATGGCGGCGATATGACGCTGGACGGGATCGACGAGGTCAATCATCGATGCCCTCCATTGTCTTCGGGTCGCTGAAATAGGCCACCAGCGCGGCGATATTGGCATCGGCGTGACGGGTGCGTTCGTCACTGAAAGTATCGAAGATCTGCTTGATCTCGGCCAGTCGGGACGCGATTCCGACCAGCGTGGCGTAATGTCTGTAGAGCGATGCCGTCGTCCCGTTATAGGCGTTCATGATTTCCCGGGCCCGCCGAAGCAGCTGCTTACGCTCGTCGATCCAGCGCTGCACGTCGGCGACCTGAAACGTTTCTCCCTTGTCGGTGACCGTGACGACCATCGGCCGCATCGACCACGGCTGATCGTCTGCCATTAGCGCTGCTCCTCGTCGGACTGCTGGAAACGGGGATTGCCGCCCGCATCGGCGATCCATTCGGAGCTGTCTCCGCGGCGACCGAGCTCGATCATCGGCAGGCCACGCGCCGCTTCGATCCGCTGCATCATGTGACGCTGGCGCTTGGTCGGCGCCCGGTCACGCCACTGGCCATTTTCGCGATAGGGCTCCGGCACCGCCGACCACGATGCCTGTCGCTGCGCGTCCCGGCGCGCCGCGCGTGCGAGGAGCTCACGCTCGCCGATCGGGGCGAGAAGCGTCGCGTGGGTCTTGACCGTGGCGGTCAGCGCGTCGCCGAGCGGCGTGTCCCTGTCGATGCCAGCCGTGCGATCGACGAGCTGGGAGAGCCCCCCGCGATAGGCGAAGGCGGCGACCCATGCGATGCGATTGCGGTGGTGGAAGCCGAAGCGGTGCCAGACCATGCCGAACCCCAGCATGGGGTTGTGCGCGACCTTATCGGTAGCCGCTGCACCGCGCTTGATCAGCGCCGTCGCGCCTTCCTCCGCAAGACCATCGCCGCCATCATTGAGGACAGAAGGAAAGGCCGCGAGCAGATAGTCCAGCCGTTTATTGAGCTTGGCGACCTCCAGCGTGACCAGAGGAGAGCGCCACGGGCGGGCCAGAAGGCCTGCCAGCGCGAGGCGATGCCGCGGCTTGAGGCCCGCATAGCGACAGTCGCCGCCAGCGGTATAGCCGTGCGCATGGGGGTGCGGCTCGATCGCGGCCATGTCCGCCTCGGCCTTCGCCGCCTCCGCATCGGCTGCCGCCATATCGGCGCGTGCGGCGGCGATCAGCGCGTTCAAACGGTCGACCGGTTCGTGAGGAATCGCGATCGGAAACGGGGCGGCGGAATTTTTCACGGTGATCTCCTTGCAGAAGGAGATCACCGTGCCGGTCGCCTTGGCTCGGATGTTCCCGTCGAAAACGCGCGGATTTCTGCCGAAAGAGCATTCCGGCGGGAGCGATGCCGGTCGAATCATTCGGACGCTTCTCCATGCTCGCCGAACGCAATCGACTGCTGCGCAGGCGCATCGGCATCCACCGCATCGCTGGGGGACGGTCCGGCGGCCCCGGTCGCCGTGGCGATCTCTTCCGGCTCGGCGGCCGTGTCGTGCCTCGCGGCATCGGCCTCACGCTGGTCGAGCCGCCCGCGCAGCACATCCTCGCGGCGCTGCGCCTGTGCCAGCGAATCCTCCAGCGCGCCGATCCGGACGGTCGCGGCCGAAAGTTCGGCCTCGGCCTTCTGGCAAATGTCCAGCACTTCGGCGGTTTCGCTCTCCGCCTCGACACGGCGGCGCTCGGCATCGGCGACGCGCATCGCCGCGGTACGATCGAGGTCACCGCCGACCGTGCGCACCGTCCGGACGAAATGGTCGACCGCCTGCAACGTCAGTTGCTCGAGCAGCGCCCGGAAATCGGCTTCCGCGCCGGCCGGCATATCGATCGCCGCCAGCCCCATCTCGTCCTGCCGACGCCGGCGCCAATTCCGAACTTTGGCATAGAGCGCTCCATTTGGCTCGCTGCTCAGGCGCTTGGCCACTTGATACGGCGTAACCTCGCCCGGCGTGCACCCACGGGCCGCGACGATCTCGTCGGCGGCCTTGTTCACCATCGGCTGGCGGACCCATTCATCACTGTTCCTCACGGTCTGTCTCGCACCTTGCGAGACGACGCTCCTGCGATACCCGCGCTATCGCAGGTGTCGCATCTATCGCAGGAGCGATCGTCCACACATCGTCATCGACGCGCTACCGCCCGAAGGCGGCGCGCAGCTAGCCTTGACGATGGGGGGTTACGGTGCCGCCCAGCCAGCGGGTGGGTGGCTGAGATGCCGCCGGGCTTCGCAGACGTTATGGAGGAAGCACCGGCCCGCGGTGCTGGCGCGCTGACGCACGCGCATGACGATGGCGAACGTTAGAAATGCCATCACGACGGATACGAGTCGGCGGTACAGTCATGGTCCACCAAGGCGGCGGAATGCATCGCCATCCAATATACGCGCGGCGGCGGCGAGAAGTTGGCCGAGCACCTGAAGCACCGACACGTCCATCGCCGACGTCGACGCGGCGCCGTCTGTCGAGGAAGGATGGATCGGTGAAATCATGCGGTCCTTATAGGAAATTTTCTCGCCGCCACCAAGCATCGCGGCCGACCGATGTCACTGTTCGCCATTTTTGTGCAGCATCGAAGGAAAAGCCGCTTCGACGGCAACTCCTGTGATCAGGAAGGTTGAGAGGAAAAGCCTCGCATCCGCTCGGTCGATTATATCAGGAGATATCGACCATGACGCACATCACCAGCGCCGCCTCGGGCGAGGCAGCGCTTTCTCCATTCGCGGGCGACGCAGACATCAGGATCCTGCACCGCGTGTCGTCACTCAGCGACTTTCCCCTCGCCGAACCGGGCGACGGACCGATCCGCACGGTGGCGGTCATCGATACCGAAACCACCGGCACCGACCCGGATCACGACGAGATCATCGACATCGCCGTCGTCATCGTCGCCGTGGATCCGGTCGGACAGATCGTGCGCATCGACCGCGCGGGGCAGGCGCTGCGTGACCCCGGCATGCCGATCCCTTCCGCTATCACCAGGCTGACCGGCATCACCGACGCGGATGTGTGCGACAAGGTCATCGACCTCGACGCGCTGGAGGCGCTGATCGCCAGCGCGGACGTGCGCATCGCCCATAACGCGGCATTCGACATCGCCTTCGTCGAATGGCTGCTCCCCGGCCTCGCGGGGGCCGCCTGGGCGTGCTCTGCCCGGGACTTCGACTGGCTCGAATACGGCTTCGACGGCGCAAAGCTGGGTCACCTGCTGATGCAGATCGGGCGCTTCAACAACGGCCACCGCGCGATGGCGGACGTCATAAGCCTGCTCCACCTACTCGCGCATCGACTGGCCGACGGATCGACCGTCATCGGCGTAATCCTCGCCAATGCGGAGCGGCCGACCGTCCGCATCGAGGCGACCGGCGCGCCTTTCGACAAGCGCTCGATCCTTAAGGGGCGAGGCTATCGCTGGGATCCTGCCGCCAGGGCGTGGTGGATCGAGATCCCGGCCGAGGACCTCGAAAATGAGAGGCTATGGATCCAGCGCGAGGTGACGCCGTGGGGACCGACGCCGCGCACCCGGCCACTGACCTGGAACGAGCGGCACCGCTGACAATCAGAGGCGCGCCATCAGGCGCGCCGATCCCACATTCGGAAACAAGAGAAACGAGCACCGCGAAGGAGCGGAAAAGAAATGCTCCGGCCGACCGGCCGCCACAGAAAGGAACGACCCACATGACAATGATCCTGCACCACCAGAACTTAATGATCGCCCTCCGCGAAGAGATGGGTTGGCCGAGCTTCAGGCCCGCCAACGACTGTATCTCCTGGGCATCCGGCCAGGAATTTTCTTTCGACGTCGGGAACGAGCTCGCCCGCGTCGCGCAGATGGCGGGCCGGGACGTGATCTACACCGGGTGGGCCAGCGCCCGCGCCAAGGATCCGACAAGCATCGCTATCGCCTATCGCGAGATGCTGACCATCGACGTCGTCGATAACCTCGTACCCTTCGCCGCGAGCGATCGCTCGCCGATCATCCTCGTCAGCACCCACGCGGACGAATTCTTCGCCATCGATCGCCGCGGGTCACTCGCGCGGGTCGCGGGCAAGCCGAAAGGCATCGGCATCGGCAAGGGCAAGGCGCTGGCGATGAAGCGCATCAAGGCGTCGGCGAGCACGATGGGTGACGAACTGCTCGCCAACAACCAATTCGTCCCGCCCGGTGCGGACTGGATCGAACCGGAGGCGCCTTTCGGGGCAGTCGTCCGGTTCGGCTGACCGCCGCTAGGGCGGGCCTCGATCATCGAGGCCCGCCCATCATCTTCCCTTGTTGCCGGTCGCATCCCGGCGGAGACACCCTATGCACATCGACTTCAAATCCGAAACCCGCACCCGCAGCTGGATCATCTTCGACATCGAAAGCGCGGTGATCGACAAAACCGGGCATCGCCGCTACCAGCAGATGGAGCGATATGTGCCCCGCGACAGTGGCGACGATCAGCCCGGCCGTCGCGGCTACAAGCGCGGCGAAGACCCGCTCAGGACCCCGCGCTGGATATTCCAGTCGATCACCACGGCCTGCGCGATGGTGCTGACCGAACATCCGGACGGCAACGCCGAAGTCAGCCGATTCGTGACCATGTCGGCGCCGGATCACACCGAGAAGGAGATCGTCGCGGGGCTTCTGCAGGTGCTGGCCGACGCGCCCGCCGACACGGACCTCGTCAGTTGGGCCGGGTCGTTCCACGATCTGCCGATGCTGGTCTGCGCGGCCATGCGTCATGGCCTGACCCTGCCGAACAACTGGAAGTGGCTGGCTTTCGGCGGCGACGGGCGCCAACGCCATGTCGATTTCGCCCGCGTCGCCACCGCCAACATGAAGATGAAGCCGATCCATGAGTCCGAGCTGCTGGCCGCCTTCGACATACCATCGAAACTGTCGGCGCCCGCCTTCGCCGTCGCCCGGCTGATCGAGAGCGGCCAATGGGATCTGGTGCAGGAGCAGTGCGAGGGGGACGTGATCGCAACGGCCCTGCTGCTGTGCCGCTGGCGCAAGCTGCACGATCCGCGTGTCGACGCCGATATGGCCGAAGACCGCATCCTCCGCCGCGTGTGCGAACTGCGTGCCGGACGTGGCTATATCGCCGCATTGGAGGCGCGCCGAGCCGCCCGGTTCGCCGCCCAGTACGACAAGGCTGCGAATGACGCCGTGCGGCTAGCCCCCTGGCTGGAGCAGGACGCCGCGTGACTGGCGGAGGCCGCGATGTCAGAGTCATCGCGGCCTCCGCCCATGCATCATCAGGCCTTGCCAATCGCCCCTTAGCCATCGAAGTCTACGACAAATCTGGACGTGGGGTGGTCAATGACGGACAGGATGGCCAAGTTGGACCGGCTGTTGGCGCTGGTTCACGCGCTTTCGGAAACGACCGACGGTCTGACGCTAGACGGGATGGCCGAGCGGCTCGGCGTCAACCGACGAACAGCCGAGCGGATGCGCGATATCATCGCCAATCACTTCGATCTCGACGAGATCGCGGACGACCGCCGCAAGCGCTTTCTCATCCGCGACAGCCTTCGTCGAGCCTATACCCGTCCGACACCGGGCGAGGTGGCGGCGTTACAAGCAGAGGTCGAGGGACAACGCGCCGCGGGTAAGGCGGCGCGCGCCAGTCAGTTGGGCAGCCTGCTGGCGAAAGTAAAAGGTGCGCTGGACGATCGCGAGAAACGTCGGATCGACCCGGACCTCGACGCACTTGTCCGGCTTCAGCGGAATCTGGTGACAGCCGGGCCGATCGCAGCGGTGGCACCTGAAACAGTCGCGATGGTCCAAGGCGCGATGCTCGCCGGCCGCTGCGTCGAGTTTCATTACGTGACCGATGATCGACCGGAACCTCGGTGGCGACGCGTGATCCCCTATGGCCTCGTCCATGGCCCGTTGACCTATCTTCTCGGCAAGATGCCGGGTCGGGACGATCAGCCGGTCTATTACCGGCTCGATCGAATGACGGGCGCGGAGGTGAGCGACACGCTTGGCTGCGCACCGGACGACTGGAATATCGACGCTTGGCTGGCCGAGAGCTTCGCGGTCTGGCGCGACAAAAAGCAGGACGTGACGCTACGCGTACCGACATCTTCTGCTGCGCGAGCGCGGAGTTGGCGCTTTCATCGGCTCCAGCAGGTCGAGGAGCTGGACGATGGTGGGCTGCGCATCCGGTTCACGACCGGGGGCATGCGCGAACTCGCCGAACATCTATTCACCTGGGGCGGTGAGTTGGTGATCGAGGGGCCGGATGCCTTGATCGACGTGATGCGCGAGCGCATCGACGCGGCGCAGACGATGCTGCCGCAGATCGGGGTGCGACCGCTTCTGTCGCAACAGCATGCGATCGGTTCGGCATGACGACTCACCGATCCGCCTCCCTGCTTGGCGTGCCAAAGAATTTCGTTCGCGCCGCCTTGGCAGTGAATGTCTTCGGCTGGTTTAGGAAATGGCCAACACGCTCATACTCATTCGCGCCGTTCATGTGCCTCGACTGGCCGGCGAGAGGTGTTGCCGGTGTCCATGCCGGCGCATTCGCCGATCAGTTCCGGCCTTGAAGTAAGGATTGCCTTATGATCGCGGAAATTCCCTGCTGGTCAAATGGCCTCGCTCTATTCGGCAAAGCGTGGTCGACTGATCATTCGCCGCGGCGGAATCTGCAATGGATGAAAGGTTTGTCGGGTTTCAGCGCCGAATGGCGGGCGGGCCAGCCAATCGCATCCGTCAAAACAGCAGAGGTGCCGGAACGATTGGGCGCTGAGCAGCTCGCCCTGGCGCTGACGGCTTTGAACGGAGCAGTGCGTGATATCCTCAATCGTGGGGATGCCTTCGATCCTTGGGTTGCCGCCCGGTTGCGGCGCGACGAGGTCCGCAACGCATCGGTGCTCGCAGCATTCTTGACCCCAAGGCAGACAGGGGATTTCGCGTATCGTTTTCTACATGCGTTGCTTCGTCGACTGGACGATCCGCAAGGATCACTCCCGACGCTGGCCACGCTCCGGCATGGCTATCGCGTACGAACGGAAGATTGTCCGCTCGGGCTTGCAAGCGAGCGCGTCGACCTGACGTTGGAAGGCCCCAGCTTTCTTCTCGGTATCGAGGTGAAGATCGACGCCCCGGAGGGAGATGACCAATTCGGCCGCTATGTGCGGACGATTGCCCGTCGCGCTCGCGACGGGGATCGATCAGCGCACGTCGTCATCCTTGCGCGGCGCCGAATGAAGGTGCCCGATGCAATAGCGGCCGATTGGAGCGACGTGGCGTCAGCCGCTCGTGAAATCGCTGCGACCGATCCCGCCAACCCAATCAGCCGAGTTTTGCGCAGCTTTGCGGCGCACGTCGGCGGTTTCTGAGGAAAGAGCCAATGACCGAACCTGATACCGCGGACACAATTGTCATGAGGCACCTCAGCGACATCGAGGGGGCGGTTCGCCATGTGAAGGGCGTTCTCGAACCCAAATTTTGGGAGGCCGTCTCGAACCGGATGGAGGCTTGGGCGGCGGAGCGCGATTGGATCAAGGACGTCGATCCACAAACCGAAGGTGACTATTGGTTGGCGCCCCGCGCGTGGCAGTCGCCGGACGACGAGGACGATGCCGAGTTCTGGTTCTCGCTGACCGTGACGTCTGGGGATAATGGCGAAGACGTGACGGCGCTCGCTCCGTTCGTTGGCGCCAGTGCGCACGGCAACCGGTATGTCCTCTCGTTCGAGCGCGAGCGCCCGAAGAAGCGGGCGTGGCAGACGCTGCTCAGCCAGTCGGACGAACTGCTTCAGCAATTACGCGAGCGCGAGTTCGAAACTGACACGCGCGCCGGTACCATCGCATATCCCGTAATCCTTGATGCGGGCGAATTGGGCGCGGCGTTTGCTGACGAGGATTTTGACGTGGTGCTCGCCCCGCTAATGGCGGTCCTGGGCGTGGCAGAGCAGGCTCTGCACCTGTTCGATCAGCTCGTCCTGGCTGGCCGATCCGCGTCGTGAAACGCCGTCTCATCTACGCAGGCGACGCGGCGCTTGCCGAATTTCTGCCCGCGCTTTTCGTCGAGGAAGAGATCACGCCATGACGGCCGTTCTGCGCCGTCACGGCCTGTCCAAGTCGCGCATCACCGCATTCGAACAATGCCCCAAGCGGCTGTGGCTATCCGTTCATCGCCCGGACTTGGCAGAGCAAGATCATGGGGCCGAGGTTCGGTTCGCCACTGGGCACGAGGTCGGCGCGATCGCCTGCGCATTGCTGCCGGATGGCGTTATGGTCGAGGCGGAACCAGATCTTGCCGCCGCGCTCGCAACGACGCGGGCATTGCTCGATCGTGGTCATAATCAGCCGATCTTTGAGGCGACCTTCCAGCACGACGGCGTCCTCGTGCGCATCGACGTGCTGGAGCCGGATGGTGCAGGCGGCTGGCAAATGGCAGAGGTGAAGAACTCGACCAAGGCCAAGGACTATCACGTCGGCGACCTCGCGACCCAGCTCTGGGTCGCGCGCAACGCCGGTGTACCGATCAGCAGCGCGGCGATCCGCCATATCGACAGCAGCTTCGTCCTCGAACGCGATGGCGATTACGATGGCCTGTTCGCCGACACCGATCTGATGGCGCAGGCCGAGCCGATCATCGCCGGTCGAGGCGAGACCGTCGCAGCCGCGCGGGCGACGCTGGCCGGTGCTGAACCGGATAACGCGCCCGGCGCACACTGCGATGCACCGTTTACGTGCGAGTTCGCCTGCTATTGCCATGCGGCGCTGCCGGCCAAACCGGAATGGCCGGTGACAGTGCTGCCGCATGGCGGCGGAAAGCGCTGGATCGAGCAGGGTGTCGTCGATCTGCTGGCCGTCGATCCCGCCGCGCTGACCAACGCCGTCCACGCTCGCGTCCATCGCGCAACCATATCAGGCGAGGTGTATCACGATGTCGAGGGCGCCCGCGCAGCGATGGCTGGCTGGGCGTTCCCACGCACCTGGCTCGACTTCGAGACGATTGGTTTCGCTGTTCCGCGTTGGATCGGCACGCGACCGTACAGCCAAGTGCCGTTCCAGTTCTCGGCCCATGTCGAGACCGCGGACGGCGTCATCATGCACCGCGAATTCCTCAGCCTTGATGGGAGTGATCCTCGCCGCGCGTGCGCCGAGGCGCTGGTCGAGATGGTGCCGCCGACCGGCGCGGTCATCGGCTACAACGCCAGCTTCGAAAAGGGGCGCATCCTCGAACTGGCCGCCGCGTTCCCGGACCTTGCGGACGCGCTGACCGCGATGGCGGCGCGCGTCGTCGATCTGCTACCGGTCACCCGTGCCAACTGGTATCACCGTGACCAGCGCGGCAGTTGGTCGATCAAGGCCGTGCTGCCGACGATCGCCGCCGAGATGGATTACGCCGCGCTTGAAGTGAAGGACGGCGGCAGCGCGCAGGAAGCCTATGCCGAAGCGATCGCCACGGATTGCTCGGCCGAACGCCGGCTGGCGCTGGACGCCGCGCTCCGCGCCTATTGCGGTCGTGATACCGAA
Source organism: uncultured Sphingomonas sp. (assembly GCF_913062585.1). Taxonomy (GTDB): domain Bacteria; phylum Pseudomonadota; class Alphaproteobacteria; order Sphingomonadales; family Sphingomonadaceae; genus Sphingomonas. The sequence goes on from NZ_CAJXWX010000028.1 coordinate 52,155, forward strand.
GCGATGATCATGCTGGCGCGGCGGCTAACCGGAGCAACACAACCGTGACCGACGACATTCTGACGCTGAGCCATGCGACCGAACGGGATATCGATCTGTTGCTTGTCGAGGAATTGCGCTGCTCTCACGCTTTTCGTGATCGTTTCATTTCGGAGCTGTCGCTGCTCACCGGCGCTGCGCTCAGCCATCGCGGCGGCCGGGTCTCCCATAGCCGACGGCGCATGCACAGTCGACGTGAGATCGACGTGCTTCTCGAGATCGATGGCGATGACGGCAGATATGCCGTCCTCATCGAGAACAAGCTCGACACCACCGAGCAGCCGCAGCAGGCGGAGTCCTATCGAATGGAAGCGACGGCACTCGTTACGGAGGGATTTCACAAAGCATTGACGGTGCTCGTCTGTCCTGAAGCCTATGCTGCGAAGGCACCGGCCTTCGCGGAAAAGTTCGATGCCGTTTTCACCTACGAGCGTGTTCTTGCCGTGTTGAAGGCGCGCGCAGGTTCGGAAACCGGTGAACTGGCTCTCCGACTGCAACATCGCGCCGAGCTAATGTCGCAGGCTATTGAAAAGGGACGGCGCGGATATCAGGCCGTTCCGCTTGCTGCCGTTGGCAACTTCACCCGCGCCTATGTCGCGATGCTGGGCGAACTCGGGATCGCGCTTCCGCCCGGTCCCAGCATGCTCAAGGAAGCGCCGGCTGAAAGCAAGACGATGATCTTCGCGCCGTCCGCGTTGCCGAAATGGGATTTCCTGCCACAAACGCGGCTGGTCCATCAGTTGCGGGAGGGCAATGCCAATATCTGCCTCTACGGTTGGGGGGACCATTTTTCCCGGCTCGCTGGGCAGATGGCATCAGCGCTTGCCGACACCCCATATCGGATCGTGCCAACCATCAACAAAAGGGCCGGCGGACGTGCGGGACTCATGATCGTGACGGACACGCCCACGATAGACAATCTCGCCGACTTCGGTGCTCAGCGGGAACAGATCGAGTTGGGCATGCGGGCGACCGAGGCGCTCGCTGCCTGGTTCACAACACAACGAGACGAATGCCAGGCGTGGGCCGAACATGTGGCTGCATTGAGCGCAAACAGGCGGGAGGATTTGTGAAAGAAGCTGAGTTCAAAGCGTGGATGGAAGCGCAGGGCTACTCTCGCAACACGATCAACACCCAGATGAGCAAGGTTAGAAAGCTCGACCGCGTCTTCGGTGATCTCGATCAACTTCATGCGGATGGAAGGCTCGACGAGTTGGAGGCGCGATTGAAGGCTGGCAACGACCTGCCTGAAGATATCGGCAACGATGGCGAGCGGGGACACCTGCCCACGAGCCTGAGATACTATCGTCGCTTCCTCGAAGGCGGCAGCACATCCGCCCGCGATCGGGGTCATGCCGAGCTGATCGCTCGCCTGACCGCGGCGGATATCGAGGCGACGATGGATGATTGCGATGCTGCTGGCGTCGATGATTTCCTGCGCGCCCATGGATTTATCCGGCCGTCGAACTGGGCCATTCGCCCGTCGAACGGCCAGCGCTATCCGGCGAAGGCCATCGTCGGGATCGCGGTCGGCAAACTGCCCGGCGAAATGCCCAGGACCGCCAGCGAATTTTTCGGTGGCTTTGGTGAAAGCCAGTCCTATGCTCTGTTAAAAGCGCTGGGCTACACGATCGTCGGCCGGGACGACGCCGGTGCAAAGAGTTCGAGCGCAAGGCTTGGACTAACCGCACAGGACATCCTCGACGCCATCGCGCGGTGCGATGCCGCCGGATCGGTCGAGGCGTTCATCGCCGACCATGACGGGCTGGGTCTGCCCGCCAAGTTCTGGCTGCTTCACCGTGGCAAGCGCTATCCCAGCAAGGCCATCGTCCGCGACGCCCTCGCGCACACCGGCAGCGAAGCACTGCCCGGTGGCGCGCAGTGCAAAACCGCGCTCGATGCACTCGGCTTCGTCGTTATCGACTGGCCGGCGTTCAAGGCGGTACGCGATACCTTCCTATCCCGCATGACGGGGTTCGAGGACTTTCGTCGACAGGATGGCGATTACTGGACGATCGAACGCCGTTACAAGGACCAGACGATCGACAAGGTTCGCGCGCTTGCCGCGTCGGACGCCGATGATCGCACTGCCGGCGAGCAGATCTATCGCGCGCTCAGTGTCGATGTGCAGGGCCTGCCGCTCAGCTGGCGCACGCTCGACGAGGTGCAGAAGGCTGACGCACCCCTGCGCGACAGCTTCTTCGAGATCGTCGCACGGCTGGCGCGCAGCGAGGATGATCCGCTGGCGACGATTACCGATGGCGCCCGTACGCTCGAACAGCTGAAGGCGGACGGTATCGCCGGCCTGCGTCGCGGTGAGGTGCTGGCGATCACCATCAGCGTCGTCGGCACGATCCACCCGGAAGCGGCGAGCTGGTTCAAGGTCAGCCGTGTCGAAGCGATGGGCAAGACCCTGTTCGGCCGCAAGCTGTTCGCCCATCCGCAGTTCGAGCCGACCGATCTCGACGAATATCTTCAGCTGCTGCGGGCGCTGTTCGCTTTGTTCGGGGAGGAGCTGGGCTGGGATCCGCTCGATCTGTTCGACGTGCAGGGCTTTGTGTGGGTGGCGCTGGAAGACAAATGGGACGGCGAGGAGACGCCGCCGCCGGCTACGCCAGTCGAGACGGTCGAGGCTGAGGTGTTGCAGGACGGCCCCTATTGGTTCGTCGGCGCATCCTATGGCCGCCGCGACGATCAGGTCGAGCGGTTCCTGGCCGAGGGTATCTGGGACATCGACAGTCCCAGCGATCGCAACCGCGAGCAGGTGCTGCGGATGCAGCCGGGCGAGCGGATCGCGATCAAGGCGACCTATGTCCGCAAGAACGGTCTGCCGTTCGACGGGCGCGGGCGATCAGTGTCGGTCATGTCGATCAAGGCGATCGGCACTATCACCGCCAATGCCGGTGACGGCGAGCGCGTGTCCGTCGACTGGCAGGCAGGGTACACCCCGCGCGAATGGTATCACTACACCTATCAGCCGACGATCTGGGAGGTGTATCCGACCAACGAGATGGCGCAGCGGCTGATCCGCTTCGCCTTCATGGACGCGCCGCAGGATTACGACTGGTTCCTGCGCAACATGTCGCACTGGGGCGGCCTGCCGGCCGAGGAAGCGCCCGCGCCGGACCCGGTGAAGCGTTCACCGCTCAACCTGATCCTTTACGGGCCGCCGGGCACGGGCAAGACCTATCGCACGATGGCCGAGGCGGTGCGGCTATGCCGCGGGCTGGCCGTGAACGACCTGTTGCTGACCGATGTCGACCGTCGGCAGGAACTGCGCAGGGCGTATGAGGAACTGAGAATTCAGGGGCAGATCGGCTTCGTCACCTTCCACCAGAATTACGCCTATGAGGACTTCGTCGAGGGCCTGCGCCCGCAACCGCTGGCGGACGGCGTCGGCTTCACGCTCAAGGCCAAGCCCGGCATCCTGCGCCAGATGGCCGAAGCGGCCGAGGCAAGCGCCGAGGAGCACGTCCTCGTCATCGACGAAATCAACCGCGCCAACATCTCCAAGGTGTTCGGCGAGCTCATCACGCTGATCGAGCCGGACAAGCGGCTAGGCATGGATGAGGGAATGCGGCTGACCTTGCCCTATAGCGAGGCGCGGTTCGGCGTGCCGGCGAACCTGCACATCATCGGCACGATGAACACCGCCGACCGCTCGATCGCGCTGCTCGACACCGCGCTGCGCCGCCGGTTCGAGTTTCGTGAGCTGATGCCGGACGCCAGCCTGCTCAAGCCGGTCGACGGCATCGACGTTGCCAGCCTGCTCGCCACGATCAACGAGCGGATCGAGTATCTGTTCGACCGCGAGCATCAGATCGGCCACGCCTATTTCATCCGCTGCGCGACCCGCGCTGACGTCGACGAGGTCATGCGCCACAAGGTCATCCCGCTGCTCGCCGAATATTTCTACGAAGACTGGGCCAAGGTGGCGGCGGTGCTCGGCGATGGCGACGATGGCGAGAGCGACCGGGAAGGCCGCTTCATCGACCGACGCCGGCTCAAAGCGCCCAAGGGGCTGGGCGGGGATGAGGATGCCGCGCCACGCTATCGGTGGCATGTGCGCAAAACCTTCTCCTACGATGGTTTCGTCGCCGCGTGATCCGCCGCACGATCCTCGAATGGGAAACCCTCCGCTACGGCAATGCGGCCGACGAAATGCCGATGACCGCCGCCGACCGGATCGCGGCGGTCGCGGCAGCCTCGCCTCTTGCCGGCCGCGGTGGTGGTGGCGTCCTGGAGCATGGTCGCAAGGGGCTGCGCGCGCGGGGCGTGGTCGGCGTCATCGCGGCGCAGGGCTGTGCGCTCGAAATCCTGCCCAAGATCGACGTGGCCGGCGGGAGTGATGCCGAGACGACCGGCAACATCCGCCAACGGCTCGTCCACATGCTGGCCGTCGCGCTCGACCTGAAGATCGACGCGGGCCAGGTCACCGCGCTCGACTGGCAGCGCGAGACGCTGCTCGAAATCCTTATCCGGCTGTTCTCGGCGAAACTGGTCAATGCAGTGCGGCAGGGAATGCCACGCCGCTATGTCGAACATGCCGACGACCTGCCGACGCTGCGCGGCCGGTTGAACGTGACGCGACAGTTTACCGTGCTGGCGGTGGAGCCATCGCGGTTGGCATGCCGGTTCGACGCGCTGACCCCGGACATCGCGCTGAACCGGATCATGAAGGCCGCGGTCACGCGCCTGTCGCGTATCGCGCGCACGACCGACAATCAGCGGCGGTTGCGGGAGCTGGCGTTCGCCTACGCCGATATCGCCGACGTGCCAGTCTCCGCATTGCGGTGGGACGAGGTCACGCTGGATCGCACCAACGCCCGCTGGCGCGAGTTGCTCAATCTCGCGCGCCTGCTGCTCGGCGAGCGCTTCCAGACCACCTCCGCCGGCGGCAGCGATGGCTTCTCGTTACTGTTCGAGATGAATACGCTGTTCGAGGAATATGTCGTCCGGATGCTCAAGCGCGCCCTGGCCGACACCGACCTACGCGTCGTCAGCCAGGGCGGACGGCTCTATTGCCTCGAAGCCGATGACCGACGGCAGGTTTTTCAGACCCGCCCGGATATCCTCGTCAAGCGCGGCGACGTCGTCCTGCAGGTGATCGATACCAAGTGGAAACGGATCGCCGCGCGGATCGACGATCCCAAACGCGGCGTGTCCCAAGCCGACGTCTATCAAATGATGGCCTATGGCCGGCTCTATCGATGCAGCAGACTGACGCTGCTCTATCCGCACCATCGTGACGCGGGATGCGACGAAGGATTGATCGGCGATTATGCCGTCAAATCCAGTTCGGACCGTCTCGACCTGTTCTCGGTCGATTTGGCGTACAGCGATCGGATCGAGTCCCGTCTCGCCTCCGTCTGTTCGCTCAGGGAGGCCGAAACCGACATCGCCGCCGCCGGACCATAGCGCATTCCAGCCACTCTATTTTTGCCCGACGCAGGAAAAATCGTTGCGCAGAGAACGGCGGGAACCTCCCCCGAATCGGCATCCGTAAGAGGAGGTAGGTTCAGTTAGGGGTAAGCGTGTTCGGCAGGCCGCCTTGCGGTGGCGCCGGTAGCGGGGATGCTTGTCGCCTTTGACGAGGGCGCGGGCG
>NZ_CAJXWX010000029.1 GCF_913062585.1 uncultured Sphingomonas sp.
GCCCGTCTCCGCTCGCCTCAAGGCAATTGAATCAGACCACCGACACTACTGCAAGCCAGCCTTTTTCAACACAATCGGTCGGTAGCCGCCGCTCATTGTCGTCCATCAGGGCGAGATACATATCATGCAGCGACGTGAAGTTTGGCTCGCCGCGCTGGTCCTCATGTCATTGTTCGGCCCGTTGCGATCACCGGTTGCCAATCGACCGAAGGGTATTGAATCTTCTTTACGGCGTCGCGGAGTACCGTCATTTCGGCGCCGCGCCCATACAGCGTGCTGACGGATCCATCTGCATGGCCGAAGAGCAAATCGACGATCTCTCTTAAAACCTTGCCGCGCACGGCGCGCTTCCCGGTGTGGCGAAACGAGTAGAACACCAGTTCGGGATCGGACAGGCCGATTGCATCGAGGAAATCGTTCAGCACGCGCGACAGGCGCTGCGTCCGGCTGCCATAGGCATTGGCTTCGAGTTCGGGAAACAGCCATTCCGCGCCGTCCGCGCGGCGCGCGCTCACCATATCGAGGAAGCCCGCTTCAAGCAGCGTCGAATGCAACGGGATGTCCCGTTTGGCGCTGGCAGTCTTCATCCGCTTGGCCGGGCCCTCTTGTTCCTGGCGGATGCGCAAACGATCGGGCTCGATGGCAATGTAGGGGATGCCATCATAGGTCTTGATATTGCCCGGCCGCAGTTTGCCCAATTCGTCGAGCCGGCAACCGGTGAATGGCGCGAGCATCAGTATCCAGAAAAGCGTTCGCGGCGCCACCCCGCTGCGTTCCGGCAGAGGCGCGGTGAAAATCCTGGTCATATCCTCCGGCTCGAAGGGGAGGCGTGCGTCTTCTATCGACCTCTTGGCCATGGACTTCACGGTCTTGGCGACATTGCCGTCGATGACCTCCAGTTCCTCAACCGCGTGTTCGAGAGTCACTCTTATGGCCGATAAGGCCTTGTTGACGGTCGCGGGCGAAAGCGTGGGCATTCCCTCGGCTTCCGCAAGTGCGACCTGTTCCAGCAGGGGCAGGGCGGCAACTTCTTTCTTTGCGCGGCTTGGAAGTCCGGCACAGGTGCGGCGATAGGCCCGTACCATCGATACCGAGATCTGATCGACGGGTGGGTCGTCATGAAGCTGGGCGAACCGATTCACGGCGGTTCGCCACTCGTCGACGAGTTTGGCCTCGCGCGGCTCGGAGTTAGCCCAGGCTTCATAGACCTGGGTGATGGTCGGCACCGTCTTGGCTTGCGGTGTCGGCAGCTGTGGTTCGTTCGAAGGTGGGGAGAGCGCGGGGACGACCGCCCCGGAGCCCGTCACAAGGACCGAGGGTGGTAGGATACGCCTTCGTGCGGGATCGATGCTGAGGGCGCAGGCGGCGCAGAGCCTGTCGAGGTATGCGCGACCAATTGCCTCATAAAGTTCGGGTGCCAGCGGCGAACTGAGGGCGTTGGCGGAGCCACCGCTGCGATCAACCACTCGATCGGATCGAGGGTGGGGAGGGCGGCAACGCGCTGTAACGTCTCCAGCCAAGGCAGGGGCATGAAGTCGGGCACCGCATTCAGCATGGCGGTTCGGCTTGCGTGATCGCGAAGATCATCAAGGCCCGGCGGCACGCCGAAGTCGTAGCGGGCACCGGGCGCATGTTCGGTCAGGCCGTTGGCATATTCGAATGCCCCGAGCTCGAGCGCGGCGAGCTTCTGCGCCGCGCCGCGGAGTTGCTCATCCGATTGTCCGTCGAGAAAATCGTCGACCATCACACGTGCCGAGCGGAGTTGCCAGCTGGAAGGCGCGACGAGCCGCGGCAAGCTTCTGCTCATAGATCACGGCATGCGGGTGGTAGCGCTGACGGGCTTCGTCGGGATCGCGGGTCTTGAGGGTGCGCTTATACTCGCTCGACGCGCCATCGAAGAACGGGCGGAGCGCGGCAGGGACGACCCGTCGGAAGTAGAAAATGCCGGTGCGAGGATCTTTGAAAGGGGTGGCCATACGGATCAATTTGTACGCATCCTTTGTACACAAGGATGGGTAAAGCGTCCATGAAGACCGCCAAAACCGCGCAAATCCGCCATTCTGGCGGGTGCTGGTGACCCCTACGGGAATCGAACCCGTGTTTCAGCCGTGAAAGGGCCGCGTCCTAACCGCTAGACGAAGGGGCCGCCGGGTGGCGTGGAGGGGCCTCTAAGGGAGGGGGGTGGAACGGTCAAGGGCTTTTTTGCGATGGCGTTCAATCGGCCCAGGCGGCGTCCTCGACATGGAGTTCGGCGACGTCGCGGCCGGACCAGTCGTCCACCTTGGCGCGGCCCGCCAGCCACAGGCGGCGGGTGCTGCCCGCGCCCAGCAGCGCCTGGCCCAAAGCGGTGTCGGCCTGGCGGAACGCCATCGCCTTCAGGCTGCGTCCGTCCGCGCCCGCGACGATCGCACGGACATGGTTCGCGCCCACCAGGTCCGCGCGGATGATCCGGAAGGGGCCCGCCGCGATGCGCGGGGCGGGCCAGCCCATGCCATAGGGCCCGCCGGCGTCCATCGCGCCGACCAAGGCTGGATTGACCCCACCGGGCGCCAGCACTGCGTCGACCAGCAGCGCGCGACCGGCGCTGGCGCGGATGACCTCCTCGGCCAGCCGTTCCTCCAGGAAATCGGCAAATTCGGCGATTCGGTGCGCCTCGACGGTCAGCCCCGCCGCCATGGCGTGGCCGCCGCCCGCGATCAGCAGGCCATGTTCCTTGGCCGCCAGGATCGCCGCGCCGAGATCGACGCCCGCGATCGAGCGGCCCGAGCCCTTGCCCAGTCCGTGTTCGTCGAGCGCGATGACGATGGCTGGGCGATCGAGCTTTTCCTTCAGCCGCCCCGCGACGATGCCGATGACGCCGGGGTGCCAGCCCTCACCGGACACCACGGCGACCTGGCGGCTGCGGTCGACGCTGGTTTCGGCGGTGGCCTGGACGCCCGCCTCGATCGCGCGGCGCTCGTCGTTGAAATGGTTCAGTTCTTCCGCGATCGCGCGGGCCTCGGCCGGATCGTCGGTGGTGAGCAGCCGGACGCCCAGATCGGCCCGCCCGACGCGCCCGCCCGCATTGATGCGCGGCCCCAGCGCGAAGCCCAGGTCCGAGCAGGTCGGCGCGCGGGTCAGGCGGGCGGCCTCGGTCAGCGCGGTCAGCCCGACATTGCGGCGCTGCGCCATGACCTTCAGGCCCTGTGCCACGAAGGCGCGGTTGAGGCCCTTCAGGGGCGCGACGTCCGCCACCGTGCCCAGCGCGACCAGGTCGAGCAGGTCGAGCAGGCGCGGCTCCGCCCGGTCGGTGAAATAGTCCCGCGCGCGCAGCGTCCGGATCAGCGCGGCGCCGAGCAGGAAACACACGCCCACCGCCGCCAGATGGCCGTGCGCGGCGCCCTCGGTTTCGTCCAGGCGATTGGGGTTCACCACCGCATGGGCGCGGGGCAGCTCGGTCGCGCATTTGTGATGGTCGACGACCAGTATCTCGATCCCGGCGGCCTGGGCGGCGGCCAGTGGCTCGAAGGCCTGGGCGCCGCAATCGACGGTGACGATCAGGTTCGCGCCCTCGGCCTGGAGGCGCAGCAGCGCGGCCTCGGTCGGGCCGTAGCCTTCCGTCATCCGGTCGGGGATATAGGGGCGCGGGGCCAGGCCCAGGTCGCGGAGCAGGCGGACCATCAGCGCCGCCGAGGTCGCGCCGTCCACGTCATAATCGCCGAAGATCGCCACCGCCTCCCGCGCGATCACCGCATCGGCGAGGCGATGGGCGGCGCGGTCCATGTCGCGAAAGATCGACGGGTCGGGCATGAATCCCCGGATCGAGGGCGCGCGGTGCGCCTCGACCGCGTCCGGCGGGCAGCCGCGCGCGAGCAGCAGTTGCGCGACCAGATCATCATGGCCCAGGCCGTCCCGCGCATCGGCGGCCAGCGCACGCCAGCGCCAGGGCTGCCCCAGGATCGACTGGGCGATGCCGAGAACGTCGGTCATGGGCGGATCATCGGGGAAGAGAACGTCACGCGAACGCCATGCCACGGGCGCAGGAGTCGCGACAAGAGCAGGCGGTCAGCTTGCGTGGTTGATCCAGTTGCCCTCGCGAAACCATTTGGTGATGACATATTTGGTGCCCTCGACCACCGGCATCCCCTCGTGCAGGGTCATCTCGTTGGGGCTGCCATCGAGTTTCATGTTATTCCAGGCGAGCAGCAGGCCCCGGCGCGGCGCGACGCGGATGCCCGCCTGCGGGAACCAGGTCGCGCCGCCCTCGGGCACGTCGTTGAGATAGATCATCGCGGTCCAGGTCCGCTGTCCGCCGTGTACGCGCACCTTTTCCCAATAGCTTTCGCTTTCATGGAAATAATCGTGATGCGCGCGGAATTGCTGGCCAGGGGCATAGCGCTGGCCCTGCATCGTCTCGCCCTGTTCGGGGGCGATGCCGAGCAGCGCGGCGATGGACTCGTCGATCGGCTGCACATCGGGGGACCAGCGCGCCATGTCGCAGCTTTCCGAGGTGCGGAACCCGTAATCGGGCCGGTCGGAGAGCAGGGTCGAGGGACGCCGATTGGCGTCGATCATCGCCATCAGCCTGTCGCATTGCTCGCCGGTCAGGAAATCGGCCTGGTAATAGATTTGCGCCGCATCGGTCGCCACACGGGTGACGGCCGGGTTCGCGTCCAGCTGCTGGGCGACGGTGAGCCCGAACCGTGCGCGGACGGGGGAGGCGGCGGGGTTGCCCTTCGGCTTCCTCGAGAACAACGACATGGGATGTGATGTGCGACGGCGTGGCGGCAAAGACAAGAGGGAGGGGGTGCTTCAAAACCCCCTCCCGCCCGGATCACCAGAAGATGTCGTAGACCACATCGACGACCAGCCCGCTGCGCAGGTCGACCAATAGGGCATCGTTATAATAGCGTACCCAGCGATAGGGGCCGTAAGCGGGGGGCAGGCGATAGGCGAACGGGTCGTCCAGCCAGTAATTCTGGCCGAAGAACATCTGGTCCAGGATCACGCCGCTGGAAAAGCGCTGATAGCCATAGCCGCCATAGGGCGCGTAATAGCGGGGCAGGTGATAGGTGCCCCGGTTCATCGAGCGCCAGCTCATCCAGTCATAGCGCCGATCGCGCCGCCAGCCGCGATTCCACTGGTCCGCCCAGGCCCGCCGCTCGGCAAAGCCGTAAGCCTGATCGTTATGGTCGCGCCAGTCGCCATAGTTGCGCCGCCACCGATTGCGATCCTCGCGCTGGCGGCGTTCGTCGTCGCGCCAGCGCTGGTCCTGGCGCTGCCGGTCCTGCCACTGCCGATCCTGGGATTGCGCCTGGCGATCGTCGCGCCAGCCACCGGGGCCGCCATTCTGACGGTCGACGCGCACGCCGCTGGGCCCGACCCGATCGGGACCGGGCATGGGCGTGGGTTGGACGCGATCGCGCCAGTCGCCGCGGTTGCCCCAATAGCGCTCCTGTCCGGGCACGGGCGCCGGGGACGGTTCGGGCCTGTCGCGCCAGCCGCCGCGATCGTTCCCGCCGCGTGGCTGCTCGGGCGCGGGGGCGGGAGGACGCGGTGCCTCGGCATGGTCCGGGCGGAAGGCCGGGCGATCGTCCGGCGTCGGGCGGTTTTCGGGGAAGGACTGGCGATCATGGAAGATCGGGCGACCTTCGCTGCGCTCCAAGCGACCGGCGGGGCCGCCAGGGCCGCCACGCGGCGGGCCACCTTCATGACGGGCGCGTGGCCCTTCGTCCATCCGCATCTCCTGCGCGCGCAACATCGCCGGGGTCGCCCCCGCCACCATTGTGGTCGCCGCCAGCAGAGCCGCCATCCAACGCCTGTTCATCATCCCGTTCCCCATGTGTCGGCGCACATGCCGACCCCGATCATGCGACAGACTCTGCATGAACGGCGTTGAGCGGTTGCTGAACCCATTTGTCAGCTTCGTGAAAGAATCGCGTCATCTTGCGTGCGGCCGGTCGCGCCCGGCACCAGGGCGGGGACGTCGCGGGCGGCGCCCGCCGGTTCGGTGCCGGGCAGGGCGGCGGCGGGGATCGTCTCCTCGCCGCGTGCGGCGCTGGCGGCCCGCTGGATCGCCTCGACCAGCCGGGGATAGATGCCGCAGCGGCACAAATTGGTGATCTGCGTGCGGATCAGTTCCTCGGACGGGTCGGGATGGCGCCGGATGAGGGCGGCGGCGGCCATCACCATGCCGGGGATGCAATATCCGCACTGGCCGACATTGGCGGCCAGAAAGGCCTGCTGCACGGGGTGCGAGCGGTCGCGCGACAGCCCCTCGATCGTGGTGACGACGCTGCCTTCGATCCGGCCGATCGGCACCTGGCAGCTGCGCACCGCGCGGTCGTCTATGTCGACGGTGCAGGCGCCACAATCGCCGGTGCCGCAGCCATATTTGGTGCCGGTCAGGTTCGACGCATCCCGCAGCGCCCATAGCAGCGGCGTGTCCGGCGGCAGGCGGTAGCGGACGGGCTGATTGTTGACGGTGAGGCTGGTCATCGCGGAGACGGCTTAGCCGATAGGGTTGCGGGGAGCTACCGCCCCAGCATCGGCGCTGCACGGTCGAGCGACAGGTCGGCGTCGGAAAAGCGGATCGGGGTACGGACGCCGGGCACGGTCGAGCCGTCGGGGCGCTCCGGCTGGATGGCCATGCCGCGCGCGACGATCTGCGGGTCGGCAAAGGCCTGTTCGACCGTGTTGATCGGCCCCGCCGGAACGCCAGCGGCCTCCAGTGCGGCAAGCAGTTCGTCGCGTGGCCAGCGGGCGGTTGCTGCCTCGATCACCGGGGTCAGTTCGGCACGATGTTCGCAGCGCAGCGCATTGGTAGCGTAGCGCGGGTCGTCGCCGTCGATCCCGACCACGCTCGCGAAGCGACGGAACTGCGCATCGTTGCCGACCGCCAGGATGAACCAGCCGTCGCTCGCGGGGAACGCCGCATAGGGCACGATATTGGGATGCGCATTGCCCAGCCGCGTCGGCGTCCGGCCCGAGGCAAGATAGTTCATCGCCTGGTTCGCCAGCACGCCGGTCATCGTATCGAGCAGCGCCATGTCGATCTGCTGGCCCCGCCCCGTCCGCTCGCGCATGTGCAGCGCCGCTTGGATGGCGATGACGGCGTAGAGCCCGGTCATGATGTCGGCGAGCGCGACGCCGATCTTCTGCGGCGCGCCGCCGGGCTCGCCGGTCAGGTCCATGATGCCGCTCATGCCCTGGACGATGAAGTCGTATCCGGCGCGCGGCGCATAGGGCCCGTCCTGGCCGAAGCCGGTGATCGAGCAATAGACCAGGCGCGGATTGATCGCCGACAGGCTGGCATAATCCAGGCCGTAGCGGGCGAGGCCGCCCAGCTTGAAATTCTCGATGACGACATCGGCATCGGCGATCAGCGCGCGGACCCTGGCCTGTCCCTCCGGCGTCGAAAAGTCGGCGACGACCGAGGTCTTGCCGCGATTGGCGGCGTGGAAATAGGCCGCGTCCCGGCTGCCATCGGGATTGTCGATAAAGGGCGGGCCCCAGCGGCGGGTGTCATCGCCCTCGGGGCTTTCGACCTTGATCACCTCCGCACCGAGATCGGCCAGCACCTGCCCGGCCCAGGGACCGGCCAGGATGCGGGCGAGTTCGACGACCTTCAGGCCGGCAAGGGGCGGGGGATTGGTCATCAATTCCTCCCCAAGCTGTGCTTGGGGAGGGGGACCATGCGCAGCATGGTGGAGGGGCGGGACGAACCGGCCATGCCCCTCCACCACGCCCTGCGGGCGCGGTCCCCCTCCCCATCGGAGATGGGGAGGATTTTAGACGGGATCAAAACGCTGCGATCCCGGTGATGGCGCGGCCGAGGATCAGCGCGTGGACGTCGTGCGCGCCTTCATAGGTGTTGACCGTCTCCAGGTTCATCAGGTGACGCATCACCTGATATTCGCCTGAAATCCCGTTGCCGCCATGCATGTCGCGCGCGGCCCGCGCGATATCGAGGGCCTTGCCGACATTGTTGCGCTTGACGATCGATATCATCTCGGGCGCGAACCGGCCCTCGTCCATCAGCCGCCCGACGCGTAAGGAGGCCTGCAAGCCCAGCGCGATCTCGGTCTCCATATCGGCCAGCTTCTTCTGGTAGAGTTGCGTCGCCGCCAGCGGCCGTCCGAACTGCTTGCGGTCCAGGCCATATTGGCGCGCGGCGTGGAAACAGAACTCGGCCGCGCCCAGCGCGCCCCAGCTGATGCCGTAGCGGGCGCGGTTGAGACAGCCGAACGGCCCCTTCAACCCCTCGACATGCGGCAGCAGCGCGTCTTCGCCGACCGCGACCTCGTCCATCATCACCATGCCGGTGATCGAGGCGCGCAGGGACAGCTTGTTCTCGATTTTGGGCGCGGACAGGCCCTTCATGCCCTTTTCCAGCACGAAGCCCCGGATCGCACCGCCATGCGCCTCCGACTTGGCCCAGATCACGAAGACGTCGGCGATCGGCGCATTGGAGATCCAGGTCTTGGCGCCCGACAGGACATATCCGCCCTCCACCTTCTTCGCGGTGGTGCGCATCCCGCCGGGGTCGGAACCTGCATCGGGCTCGGTCAGGCCGAAACAGCCGATCCATTCGCCGCTTGCCAGCTTGGGCAGATAGCGGCGCTTCTGTTCGTCCGAGCCGTAAGCATGGATCGGATACATGACGAGGCTGGACTGCACGCTCATCATCGAGCGGTATCCGCTGTCGATCCGCTCCACCTCGCGCGCGATCAGGCCGTACGCGACATAGGAGGCGCCGACGCCGCCATATTCTTCCGGGATGGTGGGGCCCAGCAGGCCCATCTGCCCCATCTCGCGGAAGATTTCGGGATCGGTATGCTCGTTGGCAAAGGCGTCGATGATGCGCGGCGCCAGCCGGTCGTCGGCATAGGCGCGCGCGGTGTCACGGATCATCCGCTCGTCATCGGTCAGCTGGTCGTCGAGCAGGAACGGGTCCGCCCAATCGAACTTGCCCATTCGGGACATAGGTCTCTCTCCTTATGTCCCCGCTTCTCGGGAAGGCCGCGGGGTTTGTCCACCCCTGCTCCCCTGTTCCTCCCGTGCAAGGGGAGGGGGACCATGCGAAGCATGGTGGAGGGGTGTCACCGGCCGTGAGGATTCCATACCTCACCGGTCGGGACACCCCTCCGTCAGGCCTGTGGCCTGCCACCTCCCCTGCAAGGGGAGGAATAGTGGTTACAGCTTGAAGCTGAGCGTCGCGCGCAGGTCGCGCCCGGCGAGGGGGGCGAAGTCCTTCATGACGCTGGCATGGCGGCGGGCGTCGACGTCGAAGATATTGTTCGCCGACAGGGTCAGCGTCGTCGGGTTCAGCGTGCCCCAGGGCTTCAGCTGCACCGAAGCGTTGACCAGCGTGAAGCCGTTGGTCGGCGTCTCCAGGCCGAGGACGCGGGTCTGCTTGAAGCTGCGTTCCACCTCCACGCGGGCGTTCACGCTGTCCGACTGCGCCTCCAGTCCGCCGAGCAGGCGCAGCGGCGGGATGCGCGGGGCAGGCCCCGTGTCGATGATCTGGGCATGGACATAGTCGCCCAGCAGATCGGCATTGATCGCGTACCGGCCGATCGTGGCGAGGCGCAGCGAGCCTTCCGCCTCGATGCCGTAATAGCGGGCATCGGCCTGCGCATAGGCGAAGCAGGGCAGGTCGACCTCACGGCCCGAGGGGGCAGCGGCGGCTTCGCACGGACCCTGCTGGACCAGCGCGTCATAGATATAGTTGGAGAAGCGGTTGTAATAGGCCGAGGCGTCGAAGCTGTAACCGTCGCCATGCCCGTGGACGGTTGCCTCGATGCCCCAGCTGGCTTCCTTCTTGAAGTTCGGATTGCCCAGCTCATAGGCCTCGGTCCCGGCGTGCGGGCCGTTGGCGAACAGTTCCTCGGCGGACGGCGCGCGCTCGGTGCGCGACAGGTTCAGGCCCGCCCGCCAGTCGGGGGCGAAGCCATAGCTGGCGCCGATCGAACCCGAGAAGGCGTCGAAGCTGCGCTGGCCGCGGAAGAAGCGGTCGTCGCTCACCGCCGTACGCGCGGTCAGCGAGGTATGCTCATAGCGGGCGCCGGCCTCCATTTTGAACGCGCCGCGATCCAGCTGTTGCAGGGTGAACAGGCCGACCTGCGCGGTGTTGTTGCGCGGCAGGAACGCCTCGTCCCCCTTCACGTCGAAGTCGCGGTTGAAGAACTGCACGCCCGACGCACCCTGCCAGCCGCCGCGCTTGGTCTGGACCAGTTCCAGGCGGCTTTCGATGCCCTTGTTGTAGAAGGCGGTGCCGACCTCGCCGCTCTCTTCCAGCTCGAAATGGCGATATTCGGCGGCCCCGGCGCGCAGGCGGATGCGGTCGAGGAAGCCGCCGCCCGTCTCGATCTCGCCGCGCAGGTCGAGACGGTTCTGGACCAGGCTGAGGCGCGGGGCCTCGGGCTCTTCGCCGCCCGGCGTCAGGGCGTAGCGGACCGGCACGCCGTACAGGCTGTCATAATGGCTGTACGCGATGCCCAGCGAGCCGGTATCGGTGATCAGCGCGCCGCCGACGCCCGCCGTCCAGGTCTCGCTGGCGGTGTTGGGCAGGCGGCCGCGCAGATTGGCGACGCGGCCGAAATCGAGCGGGTCGTTGGGCGCCAGCGCCGCTGAGGCCTGCGCCTCGGCACGGGCGCGCGGCGCCAGGACATAGCCGCCGATCTTCAGGTCGTCGGTCTTCAGGTATGAGCCGTCGGCGTGCAGCACGAACTGCCTGCCCACCGCGACGTCCGCCGCGCCCGCCACCGACCGCTCGGTCGCCGCCGAGCCATAGGAGGCCATGCCCGACAGGCTGTAGCCCTTTTCCGGCACGACGCGCGGGATACGCGTGTCGATGACGTTGACCACACCGCCCACCGCCGACGATCCGAACAGCAGGGCGGAAGGGCCGCGCAGCACCTCGACCCGCTCGGCGAGCAGCGGATTGATGACGACGGCATGGTCGACGCTGGTGTTCGACACGTCGATCGAGCCGATGCCGTCGGTCAGCACGCGGATGCGCTCGCCCTGGAAGCCGCGCAGAACGGGGCGCGAGGCGTTGGGGCCGAAGGAGGTCGCCGACACGCCCGGCTGGCGCGCCAGCGTCTCGCCGATGGTCGGGCGGATCGCGCGTTGCAACTCGTCGCCGGTCACGATCGAGGTGCCCGACAGCACGTCGGCCTCCGACTGCTGCACCGGCGCGGTCACCACGATCTCGCGGCCGCGTTGGGCAGAGGGGGCGGTCTGCGCGGCGGCGGGTGCGGCCAGAAGGCTGGCGAGGGCGGTGGCCGACAGGCCGGACAAGAGGGCGGGCTTGAACACGAACAGGGCTCCCGTAAATGAAGCCCCGTTGCCTACCGATGTGATACAACATATCAAGTAGAAAATGATGATTTGATGTCGCTGGCGTCATCCACGGTGTCACCCTTGGGCGGCATCCAGGCAGAGCAAGGCCTGCACCCGCCAGCCGTCCGCCTGCGGCACGACGCTAAGGTCGGCGACGATATCGCGGCCCAGCGGAATGTCGCGATCGGGCAGTTCCGACAGCCAGGCGGCCAGGGCCGGGCCGCTCGGGGCGGTCAGGGTCAGGGTGATGAGCGATCCGCTGAACGTCGCCGAAGACCAGGGCTCGACTGCCTCGACCGTCAACCGGATCATACAGCCCGCGCGCGACGCATCGGCGGTGAGCGCACGGGCCAGCCGATCGCCACGATCCGCAGGGCGATGGCTTACGAAACGGGCGCGGCGAACCGGCGCGATCCGGGCGAAGGCGTTCATGCGGTATGCTCCGCGATGAAGGCCGCGACGCGGGCGATCATCTGCTGCCCGGGCTCGCGCCCCTTGCGCAGGTCGCTGACCAAGCGCGGGTCGTTGACCGCCAGCCGCCCGAATTTCGTCTCCGGCATCCGGCTGCGTTTCAGATAGCGTTCGATCACCCTCAGCAATTCCATGGACGTTCTCCCAAAGTCCGAATCTCTTCCTGATGTTCATGATCTGTTCCAATTTCCAACTTGTCTAGGAAAAATCCTATGACTATGATGCAAGGCATGGCCGACCCCGATATCCGGATGGTGCTTCAGGAGCTGGCGAACGGGGCGGGCGTCAGCCTGGCCGCGCTGTCGCGTATGATCGGCCGCAACGACGCCTATCTGCAGCAGTTCGTGCAGCGGGGAACGCCGCGTGTCCTGGCCGAGGGGGATCGGCGGCAGCTCGCGGAATTTTTCGGGGTGCCCGAGACCCGGCTGGGCGCAGCGCCGGGGGGCGGTCCGATGCTGGTCCCGCGCCTGTCGGTGGCGGCGTCGGCGGGGCCGGGGGCGACCGTGGACGGCGAGGTGATGCTGGGTGTCGAGGCGATCGACCGGGGGCTGGCGCGGCGGTTGGGCCTGCGCGACGGTGCGGCGTCGGTCATCCGGGTGCGCGGCGATTCGATGGCGCCGGGACTGGTCGAGGGCGATCACCTGGTGGTCGATCAGGACGATATGCGTCCGACCGTGCGCGGTGGGCTCTACGTCATCCGCATCGGCGACGTGTTGATGGTCAAGCGAGTCCGGGCCGGGGAAGCGGGGCTGATCGCCACCAGCGACAACCCCGCCGCGCCGCCGTTACCGGATGGGCCCATCGTGGTGATTGGGCGTGTCGTCTGGCAGATGCGGATGCCGAGCTAGGTCGGCTTGGCATTCAACCATGCCCATTCTTCCCTCGCCCCTCGCAGAGGGGAGAGGGTTGCGCAGACTTGGTCTTTGCGAAAGCAAAGGCTTAGTCGAAGCTGGGTGAGGGGTGGGCGCTCGGGGACCGAGCGCGCGAGCCCACAGGGCTCGCTCAACCCCTCACCCAAGCTGCGCTAGCCAGCACGCTGGCAAGCTTCGCTAACCCTCTCCCCTGTCCAGGGGAGAGGGAAGGACGAGGGTGCTGGCGGGTCGGACTCAGCGACCGACATGGCGTAAACACTCACCGCCCACGCCACCAGATCAACAGCGCGATCGCGATGCCGACCGCCAGGCCGATCAGCACGCCCAGCGTGACTTCGCCCGTCGCCAGCCCCACGACGATCCCGCCGACCACCCCCAGCGCCAGGAAGATGCCGCCGGATTGCACGGTCGCAGGCGGCGGGGTGGGATCATGGGGCGTGTTCATCGCGCCATCCTGTCATGCCGGATGTCCGGAAGCCAGCCATGCATGGTCGCTCGGTCGTTAACCACGGAATGTAGCTGTTAAATTCACGACCCTGGCCTATTGGGGCGGCGTTCGAGTTCCGGTCCAGGAGTATCCATGCGCGATTATCGCGACACCGATTATATGACTCCCTTCGTGACCGATACCGATGTGGCGACCGCGGCCGAGCTTATCGAGATGTTCGGCGAATCGGCCGGTGGAGAGGCCGCCGCGCGTGCCGGGCGCAGCCGCGACCTGGGCAATCACATCCATTTCTGCCGCTGGCGCCAGATCGAGCGCCTGATCGACCTGCTGTCGCGCGAACAGGCCTTCGGCACCGTCCATTGACCTTGCCCGCGACCATCGGCGCGGCAAATCTGCCCAGATGATCGTGCAGGGGGGTGTCGCTATCGCCTTCGCGCGGCTAGGGATTGCAGCATGATGGTCCGCGTCGGGCGGCCGTGCCGCTCGGTCGCCATCATATGCATCGCATGGGGAGTGGGCGGCACGGGCTGGTCCGGCGATGCGCTCGCGCAGACGGCCCCGGCCGTATCGTCCACCGATCAGGCATCGCCGGCAAAGACCGTTCCGGACGCCGACGACCCGACGATGCTCGACCCCTCCGCGCCGCTGGCGCCCCTGCCGGAGATCGGCGTCGCCTGGCCTGACCTAGCGACCGCGCCCGGCGATCCGGCTGGGGTCATGGCGGCGACGGTCGATGCGGCGGCGGAGCGGCGCTATCGCTGGCGGGTCGAGGGGATCGACGGCACCGGCGCGCTGTTGCGCCAGCGGTTCGAACAGCTCTCGTCGCTCGACGCCAATGACGGCGAGCCTGCCAACGCCGCGCAGCTCGATCGCCGCGCCCGCGAGGATGCGGCGCTGCTGACCAATTTGCTGCGCGGGGCGGGTTATTACGACGGGCAGGTCGCTACCCGGATCGAACCGGGCGAACAGCCGACCGTCGTGCTGGAGGCGACGCCCGGCAATCTCTATCGCTTTGCAGGGGTGACGCTGGAGGGTGTCCAGGCGGCGGGCGACAAGGCGGCGTCGCTGGAAAAGGCGTTCGGGATCAAGCCGGGCGATCCGGTCGATGCCGACACCATCGTCGCGGCAGAGGCCAAGCTGAAGACGGCGGTGGGCACGGAGGGCTTTGCCTTCGCCAAGGTCGGCGACCCGCAGATCGTGGTCGACCGCGCCGCCCGCACCGCGACGCTGGACCTGTCCGTCGCGCCCGGTACGTCGCGCCGCTATGGCCGGATCGTGATGGCCAACGACCGGTTGTTCGACGCCAAACATGTCCAGGACATCGCCCGGTTCAAGCCCGGCCAGCCCTATGACTCGGCCGGGCTGGAGGATCTGCGGCGCGCGCTGGTGCAGACCGGGCTCGTCTCCTCGGTGGATGTGAAGCCGGTGCAGGGCGATACGCCCGACACGGTCGATATCGCCGTCGCGCTGGAACCCGCGCCGCCGCACACCATCGCGGGCGAACTGGGCTATGGCACCGGGGAAGGGGCGAGCGCGACGGTCAACTGGACCGACCGCAACCTGTTCCCGCCGGAAGGCGCGCTGACCCTGCGCAGCGTGCTGGGCACTCGCGAACAGCTGGGCGCGGTCGTGTTCCGGCGCAACAATTTCCAGGCGCGCGACCGGGTGCTGACGGCGCAATTCTCCGCCGCCCACATCCTGCGCGACGCCTATGAAGCCAAGACGCTGTCGCTCTCCGGCAGTCTGGAGCGCCAGACCAACATCTTCTTCCAGAAGACCTGGACCTGGTCGCTGGGCGCCGAACTGCTCACCTCGGACGAGCGCGACGTGATCGAATCGACGGGCGAGCCGCGTCGTCGCACCTTCTTCATCGGCGCCCTGCCGACCAGCCTGAATTATGACGGGTCGGACGACCTGCTGAACCCGACGCGCGGGTTCCGGCTGGGCGGGCGGATCAGCCCGGAATTGTCGCTGCAGGGCAGTGCCTTCGGCTATACCCGGACCCAGATCGACGCGAGCGTCTACCATCCGTTCGGCAACCGGGTGGTGCTGGCGGCGCGGACGCGGCTGGGCACGATCCTGGGCGCGCCGCGCGACCAGATCGCGCCGTCGCGGCGCTTCTATGCGGGCGGCGGCGCGTCGGTGCGCGGCTATGGTTTCCAGGCGATCGGGCCGCGCGATGCGAATAACGATCCGATCGGCGGGCGAAGTCTGGCCGAGTTCTCGATCGAGGCGCGGGTGCGGACCTTCGGCCATTTCGGGGTCGTGCCCTTTCTGGATGCGGGCAATATCTCGACCTCGCCGCTGCCGCGTCTGACCGACCTGCGGTTCGGCACCGGGCTGGGCGTGCGATACTATTCCAATTTCGGACCGATCCGCCTGGATGTCGGCACGCCGCTGAACCCGCAAAAGGGGGATAGCCGGGTCGCGGTCTATGTCTCGCTGGGGCAGGCCTTTTGAGCGAGGAGGCCGCACCCCCGCCGCGCGCCCGCGTCCGCTGGGTCCGCGCCGTCGCGTTCCTGCTCGTCGGGCTCGTCGGGGTGGTGTTCGCCGCACTCGGCATCGTCGATACGTCCATCGGGCATCGCTGGGTCGCGGACCGGATCGCGGCGATCCGCACCGACACGGGCCTGCGCTTCTCGGTCGGGCGCATCGACGGGTCGCTCTATTCGGACATGCGGCTGGTCGATCTGCGCGTCTATGACCTGGACGGGCTGCTGGTCCAGGTGCCGCAGGCCCGGCTCGACTGGCGGCCGTGGAACTGGACGCGCGGCACGCTGGACATCCGCCGGGTCGAGGCGCCGCTGGCGACCCTCCATCATGTGCCGCACACCCGGCGGACGGGCAAGCAAGGCCCGATCCTGCCTGATTTCGATATCCGCATCGACCGGTTGCGGCTCGACCGCCTGATCCTCGCCCCGCGCGTCCTGGGTCGTAAGCGGGTGGCCCGGGTCGAGGGGCGGGCCGATATCCATGATGGTCGCGCCCTGGTCGCGATGGACGGCGTGGTGGCCGGGAGCGACAGGCTCCGCCTGCGCCTCGATGCCCAACCCGATCGCGACCGGTTCGATCTGGACGTCCAGGCGCGGGGCCGGGCGGGCGGGGTGCTGGCGCGCATGGTCGGGGCGCAAGAGCCTGTCTCGCTGACCGTGGCGGGGGCGGGGAGCTGGTCGCGCTGGGACGGCCGCGCACGCGGGCTGATCGCGACGCGGCGGGCGGTCGAGTTGTCGCTCGCGGCGCGGTCGGGACGCTATGCCCTGTCCGGCGAGGTCGCGCCGTCGCTGATCCTGCATGGCCGTTTGCAGCGGCTGACCGCGCCGCGCGTGATCGTGGCGGGGCAGGCCGATTTCGCCGATCGGCGGCTGAACGGAGCCCTCGTCCTGCGCAGCCCGGCGCTCCGCGTGCGTGCGCGGGGTGTGGTCGATCTCGGCGCGAGCACGTTCGAGGGGCTGCGCGTCGATGCCGGTCTGCTGCGACCGAATGCGCTGTTCACCAATATGAGCGGCCAGGCGATCGCGCTGACCGCCCGGCTGGACGGCGCCTTCGCCCGCGCGAGCTACGACTATAAGCTCGCTGCGACCCGTTTCGCCTTTGACCGGACCGGCTTCGAGGATGCCCATGCCAGCGGCAAGGGGCGGCTGACCGGCGGCTGGCCCTTGACCCTGCCGATCCGCTTGACCGCGCCCGCCGTGACGGGCGTGGGCGAGGCGGCGGGCGGCATCCTGCACAGCCTGTCGGTCGCGGGCGACCTGCGCATCACGCCCCGCGAGATCATCGGGCAGGGGCTGGCGCTGCGCTCCGACAAGCTGGCGGGCAAGCTGAACCTGCGGATCGACCTGCGCAACGGCCATTATGATGTCGGGCTGGACGGCGCGCTTCAGCGTTACCTGATTCCGGGGCTCGGCATCGTCGATGTCCGCTCGCGGCTGACCGCCGTGCCGGGCACCGATGGTCATGGCACGCGCGTGATCGGCAAGGGCGAGGCGCAGGTCCGGCGGCTGGACAATGCGTTCCTGCGGTCGCTGGCGGGTGGCCTGCCGCATCTGACCACCGAACTGGAGCGAACGCCCGATGGCGTGTTCCATTTCCATCGCCTGGTACTGACCGGCCCCGATATCCGCCTGACCGGCGAGGCGATCCGGCGGCATGACGGCACCTTCCGCTTTGTCGGCGGCGGGCGGCAGCGAAGCTATGGTCCGGTGCAAATGGTGCTGGACGGAAGGATCGACCGGCCGACGCTGGACCTGGTCCTGGCCTTACCCAATGCGGCGATGGGCCTTAGCGACGTGAAGGCGCACCTGGACCCCAGCGACCAGGGCTTTGCCTTCCGCGCCGCCGGGGGATCGCGGCTGGGCCCGTTCCAGGCGAGCGGGACGATCCTGCTGCCCAAGGGGCAGGATGCGGTGATCCAGATCCAGCCGCTACTGGTGGCGGGCACGCGCGCGACGGGTGCGCTGACCGTCGTGACCGGCGGCTTTGCCGGGCGGCTGGACGTGGCGGGCGGCGGCCTGTCGGGCGAGCTGCTGTTCCGACCCGTGGGGACGGTACAGCGGATCGAGGCCCATCTCGCCGCGCGTCAGGCGCAGCTTTCCGGCATTACCGTGCGGCAGGGGCGGCTCGATCTGGTCACGCTGCTCGACCCGGCTGGTGCCTCGGTCGAGGCTTCGGCCAACGCCCAGGGGCTGCGGCACGGCGCGTTCAACATCGCGCAGATGAACGGTACCGCGCGGTTGCGCGGCGGCACCGGCGAGGTGCGGGTCGGCATCTCCGGATCGCGCGGCCGGGCCTTTTCGATCCAGACGGTGACGCAGGTCACGCCCGGCCGGTTCACGATGACGGGGCAGGGCACGCTGGACCGCCGTCCGCTGCAACTCCTGTCGCCCGCCATCGTGACCCGCGACGGCGAAGGCTGGGTGCTGGCCCCGACCCGGTTGAGCTTCGCGGGCGGCGAGGCGAAGCTGGCCGGGCGGCTCGACGCCGATGGGACGGAGGTGCAGGCCAGCCTGACCCGGATGCCGCTGACCGTGCTCGACATCGGCTATCCGGGGCTGGGCCTGGGTGGCACCGCGACGGGCACGCTCACCATTCGCCAGGGCGTGGGCGCGCCGACGGGCAAGGCCGACCTGACCATTCGCGGGCTGACGCGCGCGGGACTGGTCCTCAATTCGCGGCCCATCGACCTGGGGCTCGCGGGCCTGTTGTCGGCCGACCGGCTGGGCGTGCGCGCGGTCATGGCGTCGGGCGGCCGGATCATCGGCCGCGCCCAGGCGCTGCTGGTGCCGGGCGGCGCGGGGGACTGGGCCAGCCGGATGCAGGCCGGACGGCTGATCGCGCAACTGCGTTACGCCGGGCCCGCCGACACGCTGTGGCGCCTGACCGGGGTCGAGATGTTCGACCTGTCGGGTCCGGTCGCGATCGGCGCCGACGTTACCGGATCGCTGAGCCAGCCGGTCATTCGCGGCGCGGTGAAGGCGGTCGGCGCGCGGATCGAAAGCGGTGTGACCGGCACCGTCCTGACCGATGTGCAGGCCAGCGGCCGGTTCGGCGGATCGCGGCTGGTCATCGACCGCCTGACCGCCCAGGCGGGCAAGGACGGCCGGGTCGCCGGGACGGGCCAGTTCGACTTCGCCGCCGCGCACGGCGTCGGCCTGGACCTGTCGCTGAACGCCAGCAATGCGGTGATGATCGCGCGCGACGATATCGGCGCGACGGTCACGGGGCCGCTGCGTTTCCACTCTGACGGCGCAGGCGGCACGATCGAGGGCGATGTGGTCCTCAACCGCAGCCGCTATCGCCTGGGCCGCGCCTCGGCCGCGACCGCCGTGCCGCAACTCAATATCCGCGAGATCAACATCCCCGGCGGCGGCGAGGAGGATGACATGCCCCGCAAGCCCTGGACGCTGGCGGTCAAGGCGCGCGCGCCGAACGGCCTGATCGTCTCGGGCCTCGGCCTGAACAGCGAATGGTCCGCCGACCTGAAGATCGCGGGTACGCCCGACAACCCCGCGATCACCGGCCAGGCGACGTTGATCCGCGGCGATTATGAATTTGCGGGCCGCGAGTTCGATCTGGCGCGCGGGGTCATCCGTTTCGGCGGAGAGGTTCCGGCCAACCCCGCGCTCGACATCGCCGCCAACGCCAATGTGCAGGGCCTGAGCGCGACGATCCGCGTGACGGGCACCGCGCTGAAGCCCGAGATCGGCTTTTCCAGCACGCCGGCGCTGCCCAATGACGAGCTGTTGTCGCGCCTCCTCTTCGGCACCTCGATCGCCAGCCTGTCCGCGCCGGAAGCGTTGCAGCTGGCCGCCGCGGTGGCCGCGCTTCAGGACGGCGGCAATGGCCTGAACCCGATCAACGCGGTGCGGCGCGCGGCGGGACTGGACCGGTTGCGCGTGCTGCCCGCCGATGTTCAGATCGGGCGCGCCACCTCGGTCGCGGCGGGCAAATACATCACCCGGCGCTTCTATGCCGAGATCATCACCGACGGGCAGGGTTATTCCGCGACCCAGGTGGAGTTCCAGGTGACGCGCTGGCTGTCGCTGCTCTCCAGCATCTCGACGCTGGGGCGGCAGAATGTGAACGTGCGGATATCCAAGGACTATTGAGGCGTTGGCCCGCCCGGACCCGCGAACAGGAGTTGAGCCCCATGGAAAAGACCGCCTTCATCGACCGGACCGGCGGCCCCGAGGTCATCCAGTGGCGTGACGAGGAGCTGCCCGCGCCCGGTGCTGGCGAGGTGCGGATGCGGCATCATGCGGTCGGGTTGAACTATATCGACACCTATCATCGCAGCGGGCTCTATCCGATCGACCTGCCGGGCAAGCTCGGCTCCGAGGCGGCGGGCGTCGTGGAGGCGGTGGGCGAGGGCGTCACCGACTTCGCGGTCGGCGACCGGGTCGGCGTGTTCGGCCCGGCGCGCGGGGCCTATGCCACCGCCCGCAACGTCGCGGCCGACCTGCTCGTGCCCCTGCCGGACGGGGTCGACGACCGGACGGCGGCGGCGATCCTGCTCAAGGGGGCGACGACGGCCTTTCTGATCGAGGATTGCGCCAGGGTTGAAGCCGGCTGGCCGGTGCTGGTCCATGCGGCGGCGGGCGGGGTGGGGCATCTTGCGGTCGGCTGGCTGAAGGCGATCGGCGCGACGGTGATTGCGACCGTCGGCAGCGAGGCGAAGGCGGAGAAGGCGCGGGCCGCAGGCGCCGATCACGTCATCCTCAACCGGCAGGAGGATGTCGCGGCGCGTGTGCGCGAGATCACCGGCGGAAAGGGCGTTCCGGTCGTGCTCGACGGCGTCGGCAAGGCGACCTGGGACGCCTCGCTGAACAGCACTGCGCGGCGCGGACTGGTGGTCAGCTTCGGCAATGCCTCGGGCGCGGTGGACGGCGTCAATCTGGGGATATTGGCGGGGAAGGGCTCACTGTTCGTGACCCGGCCGACGCTGTTCGATTATGCCGTGACGCCGGCGGAGAAGCGCAGCCTGATTGCGCGGGTCTTCGCAATGCTGGAGAAGGGCGCGATCACGCCGGACATCGGCCAGAGCTTTGCGCTGACGGATGCGGCGGAGGCGCACCGGGCGATCGAGGCAGGGGAGACGGTGGGAAGTACGGTCCTTATTCCGTGAGGTCCGGGGCGTGGCCTTCGACTTCGTTCAGGCTGAACGGGTGGTGTTGGGCGGTTATCCCAGATGCCGTTCAGGCTGAGCGAAGTCGAAGCCCAAGGGATACACCCCGCCCCAAAACCCCGCTAATCTGACCGCCAATCCCGCACCCGGAGACCAAGATGATCGCGCTCCTGCCGCTCGCCCTGCTTATCGCCCAGACGGCCCCTGCGAGTCCGCCCGCGCCCGCTACGGCGGAGGCCCAGAAGCCGGTGATGGTCCGCGTCGCGATGCAGACCAACCTTGGCCCCGTCGTCCTTGATCTCGACCGCACCCATGCGCCGATCACCACGGCCAATTTCCTGCGCTATGTCGACCAGCACCGGCTGGACGGTGTGACCTTCTATCGCTCGGTCCGCGTCGCGCCCGATTTCGGCTTCGTCCAGTTCGGCATCCAGAACGAACCCAAGCGCATCCTGCCGCCGATCGCGCATGAGCCGACGACCAAGACCGGTATCAAGCATCTGAACGGCACCATCTCGATCGCGCGGCTGGCGCCGGGTTCGGCGCGCGGCGACTTCACAATCATGGTCGGCGACCAGCCCTCGCTCGATGCCGATCCCTCCAAGCCCGGCGACAATCTGGGCTATGCCGCCTTTGGCCATGTGGTCGAGGGGATGGACGTGATCCGCAAAATCCTCGATCAGCCCGCCGACCCAGCCAAGGGCCCGTTCAAGGGCGAGATGCTCGCCGCGCCGGTCAAGATCCTGTCGGCCAAGCGGGTGACGGTGACGCCCTGAGCACCGCGCGGCCGGTCATGCGGCGCAGGGGCGAGGCCAGTCGCGCGGAACAGAAGGGCTGGATTACGCCTATGCCGAGGATGTGCTCGACCCCAGCCTGATCCACGTCACCGAGCCGCGCGCGACCCGACAGGCTTACTGCGCGGCTTCGGTCCGGCAACTGGTCTTGTACCCGATGACCTCGACCGTGGCGCGCTCGCCCGCCGCCATCGGGATCAGGATCTCGCGGCCTTTCCAGTTGAACTTGAAGGTCACCGGACCGACCAGCCGGCATATCGCGCCCTTGCCCTTCACCGTGCACATGTCGTCGAGCCGCTTATATTCGGCCACGGTCGCCGGCTCGATCGGCTTTACCCCGACGCCCGTCGCGGCCGAGCCGCCCAACAGAACGCGCTGGCCGAAGTTCATCGCGCTGGCGGTCCATTTCGTGCGCCCGTCGGGTGAGGCGGGCTTGTCGATCCCGCTATCCGCCGCCAGCCGCGCACAGAAGTCGGCTGAGACCTTCTCGGGCTGCGCAGGAATGGCGCCGGTCGACACCAGAAGTCCCGCGACCGCAATCCCTGAGCGAATGATGATCCTCATGCCTTTATTCCTCCCCTGATCCCGTGTCCGGCGTAAGATAAAGCGCCCCGTCGGGCAACGGGCGAAGGGGACGGCGACCCGCCGGGACCAGGATCGTCCCGCCAAACCGCCGGTTCTCCGGTGACGGTGAGGACCTGGTCGGCGAACCGGATGACGGTCCTATGCCCATGGCCGCAGCCGACCATCATCCCTTACTGCGGACGCTGCCAGCGAATGGGCTGGAAGGCGTAGCTGGCCATGGGGCGCCCATCCGTATCGGTCGGCGGGATCAATCGGGCCTTCTCGGCGATCGCGCAGCTTCCGGCGTTCAGCCGCTCGTCCGCAGGGGCGACGGCCTTGCAATCCGTAATCGCGCCGCCTGGGTCGGTCTTCAGCAACAGGATCACCCGCCCCGAAACGCCCGCCCGACGGGCTTCCTCCGGATAGTGCCGATCATCGAACGCCAGCAGGAGTTGTATGCTCGTCTTGGCGAGCTTGCGCTGGAAATAAGGGGCAGGGGAAACGCCCTACGCCGTCAATTTGGTCGACATGCACGCGTCCATTTTTGTCAGGACGGTACCGATGGCCGTGACGTGGAGTGGCGGCATCGTGCTGCCCTCCAGCCGGATGCTGGTCGCCGCGGCCAAGGCCTCCAAGGCCCCCTTGTCGGGAAACAGTTTCAGCAGCCGATAGTGCGGATCCTGCGCGGCAAAGGCGCCATAGTGGATCGTGACGGGCGCCGCATCGTTGAGCGATACGGCCATCTCTCCAATGCCCGCCGGGAGCTGGGTGCTGGGCCCGCGAAGGAGCAGCAATGGCAGAGGGCTGCTGAGGCTCGATTCGAAGCCGATCTGCACGCCCTCGTCGCCCTGGAAGGATCATAGCGCAACGCAACCATCCGCTGTCGACGCCACTTGCCACGGGCCTACGGTTTCCAGGGCGGTGGGGGCCGGTTGGAACGCGGCCAGTGCGGTCAGAAAGACGGACATCATCGCTCCTCTACTCACCGATGATGACGATCCCGCGCGGCTTTGGTGGCGTCAAGCGGGGGCTGAGCGGGTTGGGATATTAGAGCGATGCCGGTGGCGGTGGCCTTCCCAAAAAGAAGGCGATTATGTAGTTTGCAAACACGCGTAGCGCGTCAGTGATCGCCGCTCTCAAATAGCTCTTGTCCATAAGGCAAGTGGACGCCGAGCCGCTCACGATAACACGCCGCATGACAGGGCCACGACTGATTGCCCTCGCCTTTAGTAAAAATGGCGAGGGTGCATGGGTCTAACCCAACCTCGGCGACAGGTTCGCCGCAGAAACAGCAAACGCCGTCAATCATTCTGGCATCTCCGACTTGGCTCGTTTGCAAGGTATATAAACGCCAAAAAGAAAGGGGCCTTGCGGCCCCTTTCCCCGTAGTGACATCGTGCAGGGGCTGGATCAGCCGCTGTAATACATGTCGTATTCGACCGGGCTGGGGGTCATTTCCCAGCGCATCACTTCGCTCATCTTCAGCTCGATATAGCTTTCGATCTGGTCCTTGGTGAACACGTCGCCCTTCAGCAGGAAGTCGTGGTCGGCGGCCAGCGAGTCGAGCGCTTCGCGGAGCGAACCGGCGACCGTGGGAACCTGGGCCAGCTCGGCGGGCGGCAGGTCGTACAGGTTCTTGTCCATCGCTTCGCCCGGATGGATCTTGTTCTGGATACCGTCCAGACCCGCCATCAGGAGCGCGGCATAGGCAAGGTACGGGTTGGCCAGGGCGTCGGGGAAGCGCACTTCGACGCGCTTCGACTTCGGACCGGTGCCGTACGGGATGCGGCACGAAGCCGAGCGGTTGCGCGCCGAATAGGCGAGCAGAACCGGCGCTTCGTAACCCGGCACCAGGCGCTTGTAGCTGTTGGTGGTCGGGTTGGTGAAGGCGTTGATCGCCTTGGCGTGCTTGATGATGCCGCCGATGAAGTACAGGCACATTTCCGACAGACCCGCATAGCCATTGCCGGCGAACAGCGGGTTCTTGCCTTCCCAGATCGAGAAGTGGGTGTGCATGCCCGAGCCGTTATCTTCCTTGATCGGCTTGGGCATGAAGGTCGCGGTCTTGCCATAGGCATGGGCGACCTGATGCACGACATACTTGTAGATCTGCATGCGGTCGGCGGTCTGGGTCAGCGTGCCGAAGGTCAGGCCCAGCTCGTGCTGCGCGGCGGCGACTTCGTGGTGGTGCTTGTCGCAGGGCAGGCCCATTTCGAGCATGGTCGTGACCATCTCGCCGCGGATGTCGACGGCCGAGTCGACCGGCGCGACGGGGAAGTAACCGCCCTTGGCGCGCGGACGGTGGCCCAGGTTGCCGCCCTCATATTCGCGGCCGGTGTTGGTCGGCAGCTCGATATCGTCGATCTTGAAGTAGGACGACGAATAGGTCGTGTCGAACTGCACGTCGTCGAACATGAAGAATTCGGCTTCCGGGCCGACATAGACGGTGTCGCCGATGCCGGTGGTCTTCACGAACGCTTCGGCGCGCTTGGCGGTCGAGCGCGGATCGCGGGCATAAAGCTCGCCGGTCGACGGCTCGACGATGTCGCAGAACACGATCAGCATCGGGGTCGCCGAGAAGGGATCGGTGTACACGGCGTCGAGGTCCGGCTTCAGGACCATGTCCGATTCGTTGATCGCCTTCCAGCCCTCGATCGACGAACCGTCGAACATCAGGCCGTCGGTGAACTCATCCTCGCCCAGGATCGAGGCGACCATGGTCAGGTGCTGCCACTTGCCCTTGGGATCGGTGAAACGCAGGTCGATCCATTCGATCTCCTCGTCCTTGATCTTCTTCAGGATGTCGCTGGCCGTATTCGCCATGTGCCGTTCTCTCTCTGCTTAAGGCCGTCATCCGGCGGAAGGCCGGAGCCGGTGAAAAGGTTTTAATCGGGCCGCGTGTCGGTCCGGTGACGATGGGATGTCGGGTGCGTCAGATCGCCGCGTCGTCGCGCTCGCCGGTGCGGATGCGCATGGCGGTCTCGACCGGGATCACGAAGATCTTGCCGTCGCCGATCCGGCCGGTCTGCGCGGCGGCGGCGATCGCCTCCACCACGCGTTCGGCCAGGCCGTCCTCGACCACCACTTCCAGCTTCACCTTCGGCAGGAAGTCGACGACATATTCGGCGCCGCGATACAGTTCGGTATGGCCCTTCTGGCGGCCGAAACCCTTCGCCTCGGTGACGGTGATGCCGGACACGCCGATCTCGTGCAGCGCTTCCTTCACCTCATCCAGCTTGAAGGGCTTGATGATCGCCTCAATCTTTTTCACGAGCCTGACTGCCCCCGATGTTGTTCAAACCCTCGCCCGATCGCCTGCGTAGCAGGGATCGTGCCAACTGCGTTTCCCTCTTGCGAGACTAAGAAATCGGTCAGAATTGCGCCCGAAAAGCGGGCATGGAGCCGTGTGATGCTCAATTTATGGGCAGCGATCACAGGATGGCCCGAACGGTTTCCGAGGGGCGGGCGAGGACGACGCCCTTGTCCGTCTCGACCAGCGGTCGCTGGATCAGGATCGGGTCCGCGATCATGGCGGCGAGGACGGTCGCGTCATCCGCGTCCAGCAGCGGCGCCGCCCCGGTCTCGGTCTTGCGCAGCCCGTCGCGCGGGTGAAGCCCGGCCTTCGCATAGAGGCGGCGAAGCTCCTCGGCGGTCGGCGGGGTCTTGAGATATTCGACGATCGTGACGTCGACCCCCGCTTCGTTCAACAGGGCCAGCGTCTGGCGGGAAGTGCCGCAACGCGGATTGTGATAGATGGTCGCCCGAATGGCCATGAACGATCTATGCGCCCGGCCGCCGCGAAAGCCAAGCGGGTCATGTGCGGAATGAGCCCACGGCCGATCCCGCTTGGGCGCTTGCCGCGTCGCTCCGACGTGACGTGATCGCCGGGCCGCCATTTTCACGAAAAGGGGACAGGAATCGCCTGTGCGATCCCTGTCCCCTTCGTCACGTTCGATGTGGCAGGCTGGCTCAGGCGCCCTGCTTGGCCAGCCACTCCTCCAGCCACTTGATCGTATAGTCGCCCTTCTGAAATTCGGGATCGTCGAGCAGCGACTGGTGCAGCGGGATGGTGGTCTTCATCCCCTCGATCACGAACTCGTTGAGCGCGCGGCGCAGGCGGCGCAGCGCGCCGTCGCGGGTGGTGCCGTACACGATCAGCTTGGCGATCATGCTGTCGTAATAAGGCGGCACCTTATAGCCCTGGTACAGCCCGCTATCGACGCGGACATGCATCCCGCCCGGCGCGTGATACATCTTCACCGTGCCTGGCGAGGGGGCGAAGGTGCGCGGGTCTTCCGCGTTGATGCGGCACTCGATGGCATGGCCGCGGAACTGCACGTCTTCCTGGCGCAGGGTCAGCGGATGGCCCTCGGCGACGCGAATCTGCTCACGCACCAGGTCCAGGCCGGTGATCATCTCGGTGACCGGATGCTCGACCTGCAGGCGGGTGTTCATTTCGATGAAATAGAACTCGCCATTTTCCCACAGGAACTCGATCGTGCCCGCACCGCGATAGCCCATATCGGCCATCGCCTTGGCGACCACGCCGCCCATGCGCGCACGCTCCTCGGCCGAGATGATCGGCGAGGGGGCTTCCTCCAGCACCTTCTGGTGGCGGCGCTGGAGCGAGCAGTCGCGCTCGCCCAGATGGATCGCATTGCCATTGCCGTCGCCGAACACCTGGAATTCGATATGCCGGGGGTTGCCCAGATATTTTTCCATATAGACGGTGGCGTCGCCGAACGCGGCCTTCGCCTCGGTGCCTGCCTGCTGCATCAGCGTTTCGAGCTGGTCTTCGGAGGGTACGACCTTCATGCCGCGACCGCCGCCGCCGCTGGCCGCCTTGATGATGACCGGATAGCCGATCTCGGCCGCGAGGGCCTTGGCCGTCTCCAGATCCGAGATCGCGCCGTCCGAACC
This sequence comes from uncultured Sphingomonas sp., assembly GCF_913062585.1. Classification (GTDB taxonomy): domain Bacteria; phylum Pseudomonadota; class Alphaproteobacteria; order Sphingomonadales; family Sphingomonadaceae; genus Sphingomonas. The sequence goes on from NZ_CAJXWX010000029.1 coordinate 27,016, forward strand.
GGGGACCAGCGGCAGGCCGAGCGCGCCGGCGGTGCGCTTGGCCTCCACCTTGTCGCCCATCACCCGGATATGCTCGGGCTTGGGGCCCACGAAGATCAGGCCGTGCGCCTCGACGATCTCGGCGAACTTGGCGTTCTCCGACAGGAAGCCGTAACCGGGGTGGATCGCGTCCGCGCCCGAAATCTCGGCCGCCGAGATGATGTTGGGGATGTTGAGATAGCTGTCCGTCGCCGCGGGCGGGCCGATGCACACCGCCTGGTCGGCCAGGCGCACATGCATGGCATCGGCGTCGGCCGTGGAGTGCACGGCGACGGTCTCGATCCCCATTTCGTGACAGGCGCGGTGGATGCGAAGCGCAATCTCACCGCGATTGGCGATCAGGAGTTTCTTGATCTGCGCCAAGGCGGCTTACTCGACGACGACCAGGGGCTGGTCGAACTCGACCGGCTGGCCGTTCTCGACCAGGACGGCGGTGACGGTGCCAGCGGCGGTCGCGGTGATCGGGTTCATCACCTTCATGGCTTCGACGATCAGCAGCGTGTCACCCGCCGCCACCTTCTGGCCGACGGCGGCGAAGGGCTTGGCGCCCGGCTCGGCCGACAGATAGACGGTGCCGACCATCGGCGACTTCACCGCATTGGCCGACACGGCCGGGGCGGACGCACCGACCTCTGCCGGAGCGGCAGCGACAGGCGCGGCGGCCGCCGGGGCAGCGACGGGCGCGGGCGCCGGCGCATAGCCCATCTGGGCGACGGCCGCGGCCTTGCGCGCGACGCGGATCTTGCGGTCGCCATGCTCGACCTCGATCTCGGTCAGGGCGGTGGCGTCGAGCAGCTCGGCGAGCTGACGGACGAGGTCGACATCGACCTTCATCGCTTGTTCAGTCTTTTCGGTCATGGGACGCGCTCCTGTCAGAACCGGGCCGCGGCTTCAAGCGCGAGCAGATAGGATTGCGCGCCAAAACCCGCGATTGTGCCTTTTGCGGCACGCCCGATGAAGCTCTCATGCCGGAATGGCTCCCGTGCATGAGGGTTGGATAGGTGAACCTCGATCACCGGGGTCTTCACCGACTTGATCGCGTCATGGATCGCGATCGAGGTATGGGTAAAGCCCCCGGCATTGAGCAGCACGGCTTTCGCTTCATAAGCCTGGGCCTCGTGCAGCCAGTCGATCAGATGGCCTTCATGGTTGGATTGGCGCATGTCGATTTCGAGATCGAGTTCGCGCGCCCTGTCCTCCAGCAGCCCCGCAATATCGTCCAGCGTGTCATGGCCATAGATATGCGGCTCGCGCAGGCCGAGCAGGTTCAGGTTCGGCCCGTTGAGGACATAAACGGTCGCGGGCATCGGCACTCCCATGGTTGCGGCTCGGGATGGCCGGGCCTAGATCGAGGGCCTTCCTTAACCGCATGCCCTATCCCACGTCGAGCGGGCAGCGACTTGCATGGTAAGTGACACATATGCCCCATACCGATGGAACCGTGACGATCACCGTGAATGGCGAGCATAAGCGGGTGGCGGCGGGCCTGTCGCTGGCCGATCTGGCGAGCCAGCTGGGGCTGGTGCCCGAAAAGGTGGCGGTGGAGCGCAATCTGGAGGTCGTGCCGCGCTCGACCCTGGCGCAGGTCGAGGTCGAAGATGGCGACGAGATCGAGATCGTCCATTTCGTCGGCGGCGGCGATCATGTCGCGCCGGTCTTGGACGATGATTCGTGGGAAGTCGCGGGGCAGCGCTTCCGCTCGCGCCTGATCGTCGGCACCGGCAAGTATAAGGACTTCGCGCAGAATGCGGCGGCGGTCGAGGCGTCGGGGGCGGAGATCGTCACGGTCGCGGTGCGCCGGGTCAACGTATCGGATCGCAATGCGCCGATGCTGACCGATTATATCGACCCGAAGAAGATCACCTATCTGCCCAACACGGCGGGCTGCTTTACCGCCGAGGACGCGATCCGCACGCTCCGCTTGGCGCGCGAGGCGGGCGGCTGGGACCTGGTCAAGCTGGAAGTGCTGGGCGAAGCGAAGACGCTCTATCCCGACATGTACGAGACGCTGCGCGCGACCGAGATCCTGGCCAAGGAAGGCTTCAAGCCGATGGTTTACTGCGTCGACGATCCCATCGCGGCCAAGCGGCTGGAGGATGTCGGCGCGGTCGCGATCATGCCGCTGGGCGCGCCGATCGGATCGGGGCTGGGCATCCAGAACAAGGTGACGATCCGCCTGATCGTCGAGGGCGCGAAGGTGCCCGTGCTGGTCGATGCGGGCGTCGGCACCGCCTCCGAGGCGGCGGTGGCCATGGAACTGGGCTGCGACGGCGTGCTGATGAACACCGCGATCGCCGAGGCCAAGGACCCGGTGCTGATGGCGCGGGCGATGAAGGCGGGGGTCGAGGCGGGGCGCATGGCGTACCGCGCGGGCCGCATGGGAATGCGGCGCTATGCCGATCCGTCGAGCCCGCTTGCCGGGCTGATCTGACATTAATTTCAGGGAACTTGCCGCCTAACGACGTGTTCTACTTCCGAGTGTTCAACGGGATCGCAAGATCCCCAGTAAATGGAGGTTCCCATGGGTGAACTCGTCGACAAGATCAAGGGCAACGTCAACGAACTGGTTGGCAAGGCCAAGGAAGCCATTGGCGAACACAACCATGACGACAAGCTGACGGCCGAGGGCGAAGCCCAGCAGGTCGAAGGCAAGGGTCAGCAGATGAAGGGTTCGGTGAAGGGCGCTCTTGGCGACAACATCTGAACCTGCTATTCGTTTTCTGACTAAAGCAATCAGCAACGAACTTGCCGCCCCGGTTTACGCTGGGGCGGTTTTCTTTTGTTTGTCTGTAAAATGTAATGCAATCGTTTTTATGATAGCGTTACTTTGGTTGTCTTGCGTGGATATTTGCTGGCCATATCCTTGGAAGTTGGTTGGGTAGCCACGGTTAACCCTGCGTTTTACTGGCTTTCCACTCGGCCTTCGCCCGGGGGTCGGTCCACGGCGCAAGCCCGGATATATGGCGATCCCTTTCGCGAGAACGAGTCTAACGTCCGGCGATTCGCGACAATGTCGTGGCGGGGGTGATGACCTCGATATCCGTCTTCAGGTGCAGTAGCCGCACGCCCTCTTGTGCCATCGCGCGGGACAGTGCGGGGGCGAAGTCTTCGGTCCGAATCACTGTCTCGCTCCAGCAGCCATAGGCTTTCGCCAACGCCGCGAAGTCCGGATTGGCCAGCGCGGTCGCCGCCACCCGGCCGGGATATTCGCGCTCCTGGTGCATCCGGATGGTGCCATATCCGCCATTGTCGACGACGATCACCAGCATCTGCGCGCCATGCTGCACGGCGGCCGCCAGTTCCTGCCCGTTCATCAGGAAGCAGCCGTCGCCCGCCAGTGCCACCACCATGCGGTCCGGATGGCGCAGCGCGGCGGCAGTGGCGGCGGGCACGCCGTAGCCCATGGCGCCACAGGTCGGGGCAAGTTGGCACCCCGGTTCGTAGTGCCAGTAGCGATGCCACCAACCCGAATAATTGCCCGCACCGTTGCACAGGATCGAGTCGGCGGGCAGGGCCTCCCGCATCGCCGCGACGCACTGGCCCAGGTCGAACGTCACGCCGTCGCGCGGCGTCGGATTGGACCAGGCGAGATAGTCGGCATGGGCCTCCGCGCCGGACGGGTGGGGCGTGGCGGCCTGCGTCGCCAGCAGTTCCAGCATTCCCAACGCCCGGTCCACGTCGCAGCACAGGGCCAGATCGGTGCGATAGGTGCTGTGCAATTCCTCCGGGTCGGGATGGACATGGATCAGCGTCTGGCCCGGATGGTCCGGGCTGATGAGGCTATAGCCATCCGTCGTCGCCTCACCCAGACGCGCGCCCAGCACGATCAGAAGATCGGCCTGCTTCACGCGGGCGACCAGCGCGGGATTGGGGCCATAGCCCAGATTGCCCGCATAGGCCGGGCAGGTCGCCGACACCGCATCCTGCCGCCGAAACGCCGCGACCAAGGGAATGCCTGCCGCCTCGCCCCATTGCTGCGCCAGGATCACCGCATCGGCGGTCCAATGCGCGCCGCCGATGATCGCGACCGGGCGCTCGGCCTTGGCGACCAGGTCCTGCACGGCCATGACGTCTTCGATCCGCACATCCTGCGACGGGCGCGCGATGCGAGGGCGGGGCGTGCCGTCCACCATGTCGCAGAGCATATCCTCGGGCAGGGCAAGGACCACCGGCCCCGGCCGCCCGCTCATCGCCGTGGCATAGGCGCGGGCGATATATTCCGGGATCCGCGCCGCATCGTCGATTCGCGCCGCCCATTTGGCGAGCGGGGCGAACATCGCCTGGAAATCGACTTCCTGGAACGCTTCGCGGTCGCGCGTGCCCCGGTCGACATCGCCGATGAACAGAATCATCGGCTGGGAATCCTGTTGCGCGACATGCACGCCGATCGCCGCATTGGTCGCGCCCGGCCCGCGCGTGACGAAGGCCACGCCCGGCCGCCCGGTCAGCGTACCGTCGGCACAGGCCATGAAGGTCACGCCGCCTTCCTGCCGACACGTCACCAGGTCGATGGCGGGGGTGTCGTGCAGCGCATCGAGCACCGCCAGGAAACTCTCGCCCGGCACGGTGAAGATACGGTCGCACCCCTGTTCGAGAAGCGCGTCGACAAGCAGGCGTCCGCCGGTTTTCGTGGTCATGCGGCCGAGCCTAGCCCTGCTCGTTTGCAAAGCGCAAACGCTGGCCCGCGCAAAGCGCAAAGCTTGGGTTGACCCGGCTCCGTGCCTCCGCCTAACGCTTCGGCCATCATAGCGAGGACGCCCATGCAGAAGCTCTATTCCGACGCCACCGCCGCGCTCGAAGGCCTGCTCCATGACGGCATGACGATCTGCGCAGGGGGCTTCGGCCTGTGCGGGATCCCCGAGCGGCTGATCGACGCGATCGAGGCGTCAGGGGTCAAGGACCTGACCATCGCCAGCAACAATGCCGGGATCGACGGGGTTGGGCTGGGCAAACTGCTCCGTTCGCATCAGGTCAAGAAGATGATCTCGTCCTATGTCGGCGAGAACAAGGAGTTCGAGCGGCAATATCTGAGCGGTGAGCTGGAGGTCGAGTTCTGTCCGCAGGGCACGCTGGCCGAGCGCTGCCGGGCGGGGGGCGCGGGGATTCCGGGCTTCTACACCAAGACCGGCGTCGGCACGAAGGTGGCCGAGGGCAAGGAAGTGAAGAGCTTCGACGGAGAGGACTATATCCTCGAACGCGGCATCCGCGCCGACCTGTCGATCATCAAGGGGTGGAAGGCCGACGAGGCCGGGAACCTGATCTTCCGGAAGACCGCGCGCAACTTCAACCAGCCCATGGCGACGGCCGGGCGCATCTGCGTCGCCGAGGTGGAAGAGGTGGTGCCGGTGGGTTCGCTCGATCCCGACCAGATCCATCTGCCCGGGATTTACGTGAAGCGGATGATCGTCGGCGCGCCGTACGAGAAGAAGATCGAGTTCCGCACGGTTCGCGAGCGGGTTTGATTTTTTGAGGGGAGGGGTGCGGAGAGCGCGGTCCCTCCCCCCGACCCCCTCCCGCCTGCGGGAGGGGGAGCGTTCTTGGCGGAGGGCATGACTATGAGACGCGCGCGATTGATCCCGAACAAAAGCCTAGGAACCTCTCCCCTCCCGCAGGCGGGAGGGGCCGGGGGAGGGCTCTGCGGCTTGAGGCTGGCCCTAACCCTCGCCGCCGCCCTTTCCCTATCCGGCTGCGTCGTCGCAGTCGGCAACAACAGCCCCGCCGCCCCGCCACCATCCGCCGCGAATCCCAAGCTCGCAGGGATGCAATATCTCTACGGCTCCGCCGAGGCCGACGCGATCTCACGTCAAGCCTGGAACGCGCTCGTGACCTACGCCGCCGACAAGGTCCGCAACCCGCCGCGCGACAGCGTGGTGCTGGAGGAGGACGCCACCCTGGAAAACCCGCGTTTCGTCACCTGCACCGGCAAGCGCCCGGCGGCGGTGTTCGATGTCGACGAAACCGTGCTCCTGAACCTGGGCTTTGAACAGGACGACCTGACCGGCCGCGCCGACCGCGCCTTTCCCGAGCGTTGGCGTGCCTGGGAACAGAGCGACGGCCATGCCGTCCTGCCGACCCCCGGCGCAGCGGCGGCGCTCGCCGATCTGCGGACGATGGGCGTCACCGTGATCTTCAACACCAATCGCGACGATGCGGCCGGTGCGGCGCGCGCGATCGAGGCGGCGGGGCTGGGCCCGGCCGTGCATGGCGACACGCTGTTCGTGCGCACCGACACCAATACGGGCGACAACAAGGACGCGCGGCGTTGGCGCATCGCCGACCGCTATTGCGTGATCGCCATGGGCGGCGATCAACTCGGCGATTTCAGTGAGTTGTTCAACGACCCTGCCACCGTGGCGCAACGCCGCGCACGCACCGACGGCCCGCGTGTCGCGGCGCTGTGGGGGCGTGGCTGGTTCGTCTTCCCGAACCCCGTCTATGGCAAGGCGCTGAAGGGCACCCCCGACGACATTTTCCCCGCCGACCGGCGGTGGCATCCGACAGGAGAGTAACGATGGCCTGGACCCGCGACGAAATGGCCGCCCGTGCGGCCAAGGAGCTGAAGGACGGTTTCTACGTCAATCTCGGCATCGGCATCCCGACACTGGTCGCGAACCATATCCCGCAAGGGGTTGAGGTCACGCTGCAATCCGAAAACGGGATGCTGGGCATCGGGCCGTTCCCCTATGATGACGAGGTCGACCCCGACCTGATCAATGCGGGCAAGCAGACGATCAGCGAGCTGCCGCACTCAGTCTATTTCTCGTCCGCCGACAGCTTTGCGATGATCCGGGGCGGGCATATCGACTTGACCGTGCTGGGCGCAATGGAGGTGTCGGAGGGCGGCGACATCGCCAACTGGATGATCCCCGGCAAGATGATCAAGGGCATGGGCGGCGCGATGGACCTGGTCGCCGGCGTCAAGAAGATCATCGTCGTGATGGAACACAACGCCAAGGACGGTAGCCCGAAGTTCATCCCCGAATGCACGCTGCCGCTGACCGGCCGCAACGTCGTCGACATGATCGTCACCGACCTGGCGGTGTTCCAGCGGCCCGATCACGACAGCGCCTTCCGCCTGATCGAATGCGCGCCGGGTGTCACCGCCGATGAGATCGCGGCCAAGACGACGGCGAAGTTCGAGCGCTGATGGCCTATACCCTCATCACCGCGAACCGGAATTATTCCAGCTGGTCGCTGCGACCCTGGCTGCTGATGAAGGCGCTGGGGATCGGCTTTGTCGACCGGATCGAGCCGTTTCGCGCCTTCTCGCCGACGGGGCAGGGGCGGTGCTGATCGATGGCGAGCGGACCGTGTGGGATTCGCTGGGCATTGCTCTCCATCTCGCCGAGCGGCATCCAGGGGTCTGGCCCGAGGACGAGGCGGCGCGGGCCTGGGCGATGTGCGCGGTGGCCGAGATGCATGGCGGCTTCGGTGCGCTACGGGCCGAGCGGACGATGAATGTCGGGGTGCGCGTGGACGCGAAGCCGCCTTCGGCCCAGTTGGATCGCGACGTCGCGCGGTTGACGGAGCTATGGGCGGACGGACTGTCGCGTTTCGGCGGGCCATGGCTGGCGGGGCAGCGTTTCTCGGCGGTCGATGCCTTTTACGCGCCGGTCGCGTTCCGGGTGCGGACCTATGGGACCGAACTCGACGCCGCAGGGGCGGGCTGGGTCGAGACGATCCTGGCGCATCCGGCCGTGCGCGAGTGGGAAGCCCAGGCACTGGCCGAGACGTGGCGTGATCCGGATCATGAGATCGATCTGGCCGAATGCGGTGGTGTGACGGCGGATTATCGCGCCCAGGAGTGAGGGTTGGGCGTGGCCTTCGACTTCGCTCAGGCGGAACGGAGGTTGTGGAGGGTATTCCCCTCGCGCCGTTCAGCCTGAGCGAAGTCGAAGGCCAAGGGAATTTACGCTCGAAGCGAAATAACATTGCGCAGAGCCTTTGCCTCGCGACCCTTTTCGGATAACAGCCCCCGCATCATGGCCCAAAGACCCCAGACTCTGTACGAGAAGATCTGGGCCGCGCACGTTGTCGAACGGCGGCCCGATGGCACCTGCCTCATCTATATCGACCGCCACCTCGTCCACGAGGTGACGAGCCCGCAGGCGTTCGAAGGGCTACGCGTGGCCGGGCGCAAGGTGCGGCGGCCCGAGCTGACGCTCGCCGTCCCCGATCACAACCTGCCGACCACGCCGCGCAAGGACGCGAACGGCAATCTGCTGCCGATCGCCGACCCGGAAAGCGCGCAGCAGCTCGACGCGCTTCGCCGCAACACAGCCGAGTTTGGCGTAGACTATATCGACGCGACCGCGGCGGCGCAGGGCATCGTCCATGTCGTGGGGCCGGAACAGGGCTTCACCCTGCCGGGCACGACGCTCGTCTGCGGCGACAGCCATACCTCGGCGCATGGCGCGCTGGGGGCGCTGGCCTTCGGCATCGGCACGTCGGAGGTCGAGCATGTGCTGGCGACCCAGACGCTGCTGCTTTCGCCGTCCAAGACGATGGAAGTGCGCGTCGACGGTACGCTGGGGTATGGCGTGTCGGCCAAGGACGTGGTGCTGGCGATCATCGGCAAGATCGGCGCGGCGGGCGGCACCGGTCATGTCATCGAGTTTACCGGCAGCGTGATCCGCAACCTGTCGGTCGAAGGCCGCCTGACCATTGCCAACATGTCGATCGAGGGCGGCGCGCGCGCCGGTCTGATCGCGCCGGACGAGACGACCTTCGCTTATCTGAAGGGCCGCCCGATGGCGCCCAAGGGCGAGGAATGGGACCGGGCGGTCGCCTGGTGGCGGACGCTGCCCAGCGATCCGGGTGCGGCCTATGACAAGGTGGTCACGCTCGACGCCGCCGACATCGCACCCAACCTGACCTGGGGCACCAGCCCCGAGGATGTGGTGTCGATCACCGGCGTCGTGCCCGATCCCGACAGCTTTGCCGATCCGTCCAAGCGGGCGGCGGCGCGCAAGTCGCTGGATTATATGGGGCTGGAGCCCGGCACCGCGATGCAGGACGTCGCCATCCAGCATGTCTTCATCGGCAGCTGCACCAACAGCCGCATCGAGGACCTTCGCGCCGCCGCCGCCGTGGCGCGCGATCGCCGCGTGGCGGACGGCGTCCGCGCGCTGGTCGTACCGGGCTCCGGACTGGTCAAGCGCCAGGCCGAGGCCGAGGGGCTGGACCGTGTCTTCGTTGAGGCGGGTTTCGAGTGGCGCGAGCCGGGCTGTTCGATGTGCCTGGCGATGAACCCGGACAAGGTGCCCGCCGGGGAGCGCTGCGCCTCGACCTCGAATCGCAATTTCGTGGGCCGTCAGGGACCGGGCGCGCGCACCCATCTGCTGTCCCCGGCCATGGCGGCGGCCGCCGCCGTGACGGGGCGCCTTTTCGATGTTAGAGAGTTGAACGTCCACGATTTCGATCGTGAAGGCGTAGCATAGGGACGGCAGGGGAAGGCATCATGAAGCACATATTGGTCATGCTCGTCACCGGCGCGGTGTTGTGCGGCGCGGCGGCCTATGCCGCCGGAGTCGCCTCGCGCCCCGCCACGGCCGAAGAGCGCCCCGCGCAGACCCGCTGACGCGGACGACTGAATTACAGGATCATCGCATGAACCCGGTTACGACCGTCTCCGGCACCGCCTATCCCTGGGGTGCCAAGAATATCGACACGGATGTGATCATCCCGGCGCATTGGCTGAAGACGATCACCCGCGCCGGGCTTGGCCGCGGCGCGTTCGAGACGGTGCGCGCTCAGCCGGGCAATATCTTCGACGATCCGGCCTATGCCGGCGCGCCGATCCTGATCGCGGGCGACAATTTCGGTTGCGGCTCGAGCCGCGAACATGCCGCCTGGGCGCTGGCCGATATGGGCATCCAGGCGGTCATCGCGCCGAGCTTTTCGGACATCTTCTCGGGCAATGCCTTCAAGAACGGCATCGTCGCGGTCGTGCTGCCGAAAGAGGCCGTCGATCGCTTGCTGGAGGTGGCGAAGGATCATCCCGTCACGGTCGATCTGGAAACCATGAGCGTGACGACGCCGTTCCAGGACCGTTTTCCGTTCGAGATGGACCCGTTCCGTCGCGAATGCCTGATGAAGGGGCTCGACGAGGTCGGACTGACCCTTGCGCGCGACGAGGCGATCGGGCGGTTCGAGACCCAGATGATGCAGGGCCGTCCCTGGATCGAAGGGCGCGCACGTCTGGCGACCGCCGACGCTTGATCCGCGGCGTGGTGCGGCCGTCGTCGGTTCTTACGAAACGACGGCGACCAGGCCCGCGATGATCGCCCACAGCGCGATCGAACCGATCACGCCATTGACGATGCCAACGATCGGCCCCCTTGGACGAGGGGCGACGTTGATCCGCGTCGCATGATAAGCGTGCTGAAAGCTGTGCATCCTACTCTCCAGTCTCCACCGGAATGGGCTCGTTGACATGGCCATCCGTGCGGATTGCGTGGCAATTCCATTACGAGCGAGAGCGGCATTCTGTTCCCGGTTTCTTCGGGGAACCGGACTGTCGGTTGCACCATCGGCATCCCATGCCTATTTCGATCGCATGAAGAGGCCCCGGCGGGGCCGAGACTTGCCCTGCGGGGCTGGGGGATGGCGGACCGATGACGAGTTTTGACGATCGCAGGCAGGGGCTGGAGGCCAAGTTCGTGGCCGACCAGGATATGGTGTTCCGTATCACGGCCCGGCGCAACCGGCTGGTCGCGCAATGGGCGGCCGAGCGCATGAAGCTGACCCCGGCGGAAACCGATGCCTATGCCAAGGCGGTCGTGCAGGCCGATTTCGAGGAAGCGGGGGACGAGGACGTCATCCGCAAGCTGCTGGGCGACCTGACCGCCGCCGGGATCGACGTGGGCGAGGCCGAGGTCCGCCGCGCGCTCGACGAGCAGCAGGTCGAGGCACGCCGCCAGTTGATGGAGAGCCGCTGACCATGCCGATGGCCGCCGACGATATCGCCGCGATGATCCGCGCCGCCATTCCCGATGCCGATGTCCAGATCACCGATCTGGCCGGGGACGGCGATCATTATGCCGCGCATGTGACCGCCGCCAGCTTTGCGGGCATGAGCCGGGTCGCACGTACCCGCGCCGTCTATGCCGCGCTAGGCGGGCGCATGGGGGGCGAACTCCATGCCCTGCAATTGACGACCGCCGTTCCCGCCTGACCCTTTGCCTCAAGGACGATTGATATGACCGACGATACGAACGCGCGGATCGACGCGCTGGTGAAGGACAATGCCGTCCTGCTGTTCATGAAGGGCACGCCGCTCTTCCCGCAATGCGGCTTTTCCAGCCGTGCTGTGGCGATCCTGAACCATTTGGACGTACCGTTCGAGAGCGTCGACGTGCTCCAGGATCAGGGCATCCGCCACGGGATCAAGGCCTATTCGGACTGGCCGACCATCCCGCAGCTCTACGTGAAGGGCGAGTTCGTCGGCGGTTCGGACATCATGATGGAGATGTACGAGAGCGGCGAACTGGCCGAGCTGGTCCAGGATGTGAAGACCGCGTGAGCGCCAACCTTCGCATGTGAAATAAGAAGGGGCCGGATTTCGATCCGGCCCCTTTTTTTATTCCTCCCCTGCAAGGGGAGGTGGCAGTCCGCAGGACTGACGGAGGGGTATCACCATCAGCGGGAATACCCCTCCACCATCCTTCGGATGGTCCCCCTCCCCTTGCAGGGGAGGAATAGATACGCCCTATTGACTACGCCTGTAATCGCAATAGGATTACGCTTGTAGTCAATGAAAGGGCGAGTCGATGGCCGAGCGTATCAGCGATGCCGAACATGCGGTGATGGAGGTCCTGTGGGAGGAAGCGCCCCTGACCGCCCAGGACGTCGCGGAGCGGGTCGATCCCGACCGCGGCTGGAGCACCAACACCGTCAAGACGCTGCTCGGCCGGTTGCTGGCCAAGGAAGCCATCGCCCATGAGGAACAGGGGCGGCGCTATCTCTATCGGCCGCTTGTCGCCCGCGACGATTATGTGGTTGGCGAGTCCCGCCGCCTGATCGATCGGCTGTTCGGCGGCCGCCTGACGCCGCTGGTGGCGCATCTGGCCGAGCGCGACGAACTGACCGCGCAAGATATTTCCGAGATCGAGGCGCTGCTCAAGGAGCTGAAGGCGTGAGCGGCGCGCAACTCGGCTGGGCGGTCGAGGCGATGATCGCCTCGACCCTGCTCATGGCGCTGGTGCTGGTGGCACGCCGGCCGGTCCGCGAAGCCTTCGGGCCGCAAATCGCCTATGCGCTCTGGGCGCTGCCGCTGCTCCGCCTGGTGCTGCCCCGCCTGCCGCAAGGGGTGTCCGAACAGGCGACCCCGCCCCTGGCGGCGGCGAGCGAGGGGTTTTCGACCTATATCGTCATGCCGGTCGCCGCCCAGCTGCCGACGACGCTGACGCAACCCAGCCTGTGGCCGACGGTCGGGCAGGGGGTTGCGCTGCTGTGGATCGTCGGCGCGGCCGGATTTCTGGGCTTCCAGTTGTTCCGCCACTGGCGGTTCCGGGCCCGCCTGCTGGCCAGTGCCGAGCCGCTGGAGGCGGTGCAGGGCGTGCAGGTGGTCGCCAGTGACGGCGCGCCGGGGCCGCTCGCCTTCGGGGTCTGGCACCGCTATGTCGCCTTTCCGCGCGATTTCGCCGAACGCTATGACGCGGACGAGCGCGATCTGGCGCTGGCGCATGAGCTGGGCCACCATGCCCGCGGCGACCTGATCGCCAACTGGATCGCGCTCGCTGTGCTGGCGCTCCACTGGTTCAACCCCGTGGCGTGGCGGGCCTTCCACGCCTTCCGCGCCGACCAGGAACTGGCCAATGACGCCCGCGTGTTGAAGGGGCGCAGCCGGGCCGACCGGCATGTTTATGCCTGCGCCATCGTCAAGGCCGCGCACGGCCGCGCTTTGTCGGGCGCCTGTCACCTGCACACCATCGACGATCTGAAAGGGAGGCTGAAGATGTTGACCACTTCTCCGAAATCGCGCCGTCAGCTTGCCATGGGAGGCACCACCGTATCCTTGCTGGTGCTGAGTGGCCTGGGCCTGACCGCGTCCGGCACGCCGGCGGCGGCGGCGCTGACCAAGAAGGTCGAGCGGACGATCGGCGTCGACCTGACCAGCACGGATCTGGACACGCAGATCGACGAGGTGGCGGCCATGGAGCCCGACAACGCGACCGAGCCTACGACCATGGCCTCGCCCGTACCTGTTGCCTCCGTGCGTCGAAAGGCGCGGGACGTCGCGACCGCATCCATGGTGCCCATGGCTCCGATGCCCCCGATGAAGCCCATGGCCCCGATGCCCGCCATGGCGCCCATGGCACCGATGCCGCCCATGGCACCGATGCCGCCCATGGCACCGATGACGGCGGACATGTCGGACATGCCCAAGGTGCCGGGCACCTATCGGAGCCGCGTCATCACCACCCGCGACGGCAAGACGATCCGGATTGGCGACAATGGCCGCGCCTATGCGATGCCCCCCATTCCCATGGTCCGCTCGCAGGCCTGCGGGACCGGCGGCAGCGATACGCGCACCAGCTATACGACGGTCAACGGCACGACCCGGCAGCAGGTAACGGTCATCTGCACCGACCGGATCGAACAAAGGGCCCGTCAGGCCTCCGCTACCGCCTTGAGCGCTCAGCGTACCGCCCAGGTGAACATGCGGATCGCGCTGGCCAGCATCGAAAATGCGCGTTCCTCGATCGCGCGCGACCGCAACCTCTCCGAGGAGGCCCGCCGCGAAGCCCTGAACGGCTTGAACGAGGCGACGGCCCAGTTGAAGTCCGAAATGGCGAACCGGGCGGACGACTGACCCTCGACGACTTTACCCCAAACTCGACCCCTGCGCCCGATCATCGGGTACAGGGGTTGCCTCTTGCCCGGACCTTGCCCACATGGTGGGGAATGGCTGAGCACCCGACCGGCATTCCGATCCTGCTTGAGCCGCTGGTCACCCGCGTGCTCGCCCCCAATCCGTCACCCTTCACCTATACGGGGACGCAGACCCATATCGTCGGTGATCGCGACGTCGCGGTGATCGACCCCGGCCCCGACGATCCCGCCCATCTCGCGGCGCTGGCGAAGGCGATTGCGGGGCGGCCGATGGTCGCGATCCTGATTACCCATCATCACCGTGATCACAGCCCGGCCAGCCGACCGCTCGCACGCGCCACCGGCGCGCCGATCGTCGGCGCCGCGCCCTTCGCACCCGATTACGAAGGGGACCAGTCCGATGCCGCCTTCGACCGGGACTATGCCCCTGACCGGGTGCTGGCCGAAGGAGAGGGGGTATGCGGCGACGGCTGGCGCCTCACCGCCATCGCGACACCGGGCCATACCTCCAATCACCTCGCCTTTGCCTTGCCCGAAACCAGGGCGTTGTTTTCGGGCGATCATGTGATGGGCTGGTCGACCAGCATCGTCTCGCCACCCGATGGCGACATGAGCGCCTATATGGCGAGCCTGGAAAAGCTGATGGAGCGCGACGACCGGGTCTATTATCCCGGGCATGGCGAGGCGGTCGACAATCCGCAGCGGCTGGTGCGCGGTATGCTGGGCCATCGCAAGCAGCGTGAGGGGCAGATATTGCGATTGCTGGCGGGTGGGGACGAATGGACCGTCCCTGCGATGACCGCGCGCATGTATGTCGGCCTGAACCCCAAATTGCTTCCGGCAGCGGAACGATCGGTGCTGGCGCATCTTTACGACCTGCGGACGCGCGGTCTGGTCCGCGAAGAGGGAGCATCATGGACGAGCGCGACGTGAACCCGCCCCCCGCGACGCCGCAGCGCGGCGGGGTCGGCCTGTTCCTGACCAAGGTGGCCGGGGCGCTGATCCTGGTGATCCTGGCCGGTCTGATCGTGATCTGGGGGATCGAGCGCTATGTCGCCGAACGCCTGACCCCCGACCCGACGACGATCGCGCGCGCCAGCCTGGACGGGCTTCGCGAGCAGAACCGCCTGTCGGCCTTCGCCGCACGCTATGTCGCGGTCGTCACCTCGCGCCAGTCGCAGCTCGGCTTCTCGGCGGAGCGGACGCTCATCATGCCGGGCATGGTCCGGTACGAGGTCGATCTGGGCAAGCTGCGCCAGCAGGACGTCCGCTGGGACGCCGGCAGCCGGACCCTGTCGGTCACGCTGCCGCCGGTCGAGGTCGACGGGCCGCAGGTCGATCTGGCGGCGATCCGCGAATATGGCTCGGGCGGTGTGTTGACGACCTTCACCGACGCCGAGCAGCGGCTGGATGCCGCCAACCGCACGGCGGGCCAGGTCGAACTGATGCGCCAGGCCCGTGCGCCCGCACCGATGAAGCTGGCGCGCGACGCGACCCGGCGCGCGGTCGAGCGCAGCTTTGCCATGCCGCTGCGGGCGGCGGGCGTGGATGCGAGCGTCAAGGTGCGTTTCTCCGACGAGCCGTCCAACGACGAACGCTGGGACACGACGCGCACGGTCGAAGAGGTTCTGGGCAACGCCCGCTAACGTCACCGATTGTCGGCGCACGCCCGTGCGCCTAGGGGAAGTGCCATGACCATCCAGACGAATCTGACCGGGCTCGACCTGCGCGCCGAGATCGACCGGCTCCGCAAGGAACGGAATGCCGTCATCCTCGCCCATTATTATCAGAAGCCCGAGATTCAGGACCTGGCCGATTTCGTCGGCGACAGCCTGGACCTCAGTCGAAAGGCGCAGGCGACCGATGCGGACGTCATCGCCTTTTGCGGCGTGCGCTTCATGGCGGAGACGGCCAAGATCCTGTCGCCCGACAAGATCGTCGTGCTGCCCGACATGGCCGCCGGGTGCAGCCTGGAGGATAGCTGTCCCCCCGACCAGTTCGCCGAGTTCCGCGCCCAGCACCCGGACCACATCGCGCTGACCTATATCAACTGTTCGACCGAGGTGAAGGCACTGTCCGACATCATCGTGACCTCGTCCTCGGCCGAGCAGATCCTGGCGCAGATCGACCCTGCGCAGAAGATCATCTTCGGTCCCGACCGCAATCTGGGCGGCTATCTGGCGCGCAAGACGGGGCGCGACATGCTGCTCTGGCCCGGCGTGTGCATCGTGCACGAGGCGTTCAGTGAGACCGAACTGCTGAAGCTGCGCGCCCAGCATCCCGACGCGCCGATCGCCGCGCATCCCGAATGCCCCGCCGTCATCCTGGATCATGCCGATTATGTCGGCTCGACGCGCGGCATCCTGGAATTCGCGCAGGGGATAACCGGCGACACGCTGATCGTTGCGACCGAGCCGCACATCATCCACCAGATGCAAAAGGCGATGCCGGGCAAGACCTTCATTGGCGCGCCGGGTGCGGACGGCAACTGCAACTGCAATATCTGCCCCTATATGGCGCTGAACACCATGGAGAAGCTGTACCTCGCGCTGCGCGACCTGACCCCGCGCGTCGAGATCGAAGAGGGCTTGCGGCTTCAGGCCAAGAAGAGCCTGGACGCGATGCTGACGCTCGCCAGCGGGATGGTCGGCAAGGGCGATCTGGGCCCGCGCCCGTGACGGAAGGCGTGATCGCAGGCTTCGACCTCGACGGTTTCGTGACCGCGACCTTGGCCGAGGATATGGGGCCGGACGGCGACATCACCTCGGCGGCGGTGATCCCGGCCGAGGCGCGGTTCGTCGGCACCATGGCCAGCCGCGATGCGATCACCGTCGCCGGGCTGCCCATCGCCGAGGCGTTCTTCCGCCGCCTCGACCCCGAGGTGGCAATCGAGCGGCTGGTCGAGGACGGTGCAAGCGTTCCCGCCGGGACCGCGCTGCTCCGCCTGTCGGGAAAGGCGCGCGCGATGCTGACCGCCGAGCGGTCCGCGCTCAACACCGTTCAGCATCTGTCGGGCATCGCCACCATGACGGCGGCCTATGTCGCGGCGATGGCAGGGACGGGGGCGACCCTGCTCGACACGCGCAAGACCATTCCGGGCCTGCGCCTGCTGGAGAAATACGCCACCCGCATGGGCGGTGCGCAGAACCACCGCATGGGCCTGTGGGATGCGGCGATGATCAAGGACAATCACGTCGCGGTCGCGGGCGGCATCGGCCCGGCGGTCGCGGCGGCCAAGGCGGCGGGCATCGTGCGGATCATCGTCGAGGTCGACGAACTGGACCAGATCGAGCCGGCCCTGGCGGCGGGCGCGACGCATCTGCTGCTCGACAATATGGGCCCGGCCAAGCTCGCCGAGGGCGTTTCGCTTGTCGCGGGCCGGGTGCCGACCGAGGCGTCGGGCGGTGTCCGGCTGGACACGATCCGGGCGCTGGCCGAGACGGGCGTGACCTATGTCAGCGTCGGCCGCTTGACCCAGTCCGCGCCTGCGGCCGATATCGGGCTGGATTTCGCGGCGGCCTGAGCCTCCGCGTTCAGAAGGGGGAAAGGTCGTGCGACCGAAATCGGTGATCCTGGGCGAGCGGCTGTCGTTCCTCGCCATCCTGTTGCTGGTCGTCCTGGCGGCGCTTGGCTGGTCCGATACGGTGGCGCAGGCGGGCGTCGCGATCGCGGTCATTGCCAATGGCCTGCTGATCGGGCTGTTCGCGCTGGCGACCCTGCTGACGACGCGACTGGCCAGCCGGGGCGGCCTGGTCTTCCTGATCGTCCTGACGGTCCTGAACCTACTGGGCTTTCTCTATCAGGTGTCGGAAGGTGCGCTGGCGCACGGGGTGTTCGGCGTACTGACCGCCGTGCAGGCAGCGGCCTCGCTGGTGGCGGTTGTCCTGCTGGCGCGGCCCAATGCACGCGCCTGGTATCGTGCGATGGCGGAGGTGAGCGAGTGATGAAACATGCTGTGATCGGGCTGGCCCTGCTGGCCGCGCCGCAATGGGCGTCGGCGCAGACGCTGCAATGCTCGGCACCAACGGAGACGCAGCGCATTCGCCCCGAACTGCCCAGCCAGAGCCAGCCGACCCGCGTGCTGCCGATCGGCAGCTATACGCTGGCCATCAGCTGGAGCCCGCAATATTGCCGCAATGCCAAGGGCGACAGCAGCTTCCAGTGCGGATCGGGCAATCGTTTCGGCTTCACGCTGCATGGCCTGTGGCCCGATGGCGAAGGTAAGGAATGGCCGCAATATTGTGCGCCGACCAAGATTCTGCCGCAGGCGGTCGTGCGCCGTCACATCTGCGCCACCCCCTCGGCCCAGCTGTTGCAGCATGAATGGGCCAAGCATGGCACCTGTATGCCGGGCTATAGCCCGTCGCGTTACTTCCAGCAGTCGAACGCGCTTTATTATGGTCTGCGCTTCCCCGACATGATGGCGCTGTCCCGGCGGGAGGGATTGACGGCGGGCGATCTGGCCACGGCTTTCGCGAGTGCGAACCGGGGCATGAGCGCCGACATGATGCGCGTCACGGCGACCCGCGAAGGCTGGCTGGATGAAATCTGGATCTGCCTGAACAAGGCGTTCCGCCCCACCCGCTGCCCGGTGCACCAGGGCGGTCTGGCCCCGAACGCGCCGCTCCAGATCTGGCGCGGCGGCCGCTGATCCGGCTTACCCCTCCAGCGTGACGCCGGAGGGGTGATGCTTGTCGAGGTGCTTGCGGATGATGCGCAGGTTGCGCGTGTTCGA
The DNA here is from genome assembly GCF_913062585.1 of uncultured Sphingomonas sp. Lineage (GTDB taxonomy): Bacteria > Pseudomonadota > Alphaproteobacteria > Sphingomonadales > Sphingomonadaceae > Sphingomonas. Next base: position 45,626 of record NZ_CAJXWX010000029.1, read on the forward strand.
CCGGAACAATATGTCCGCCGCGTCGCCGACCAGGGGCACAAAGCCCAGCACCGCATCGAAGCCGACATTGCCCATCATGCGCAGCATCTGGAATTTCGACAGGCCCAGATTGCGCGCTTCCCAAATGATATAGCTGCCCAGCGCGGCGGCGGCGATATCGCCGACCACGGGGACGAGCCCCAGCACCACGTCCAGCCCGATCGGGCGGTTGATGCCGGGCAGCACGACGACACGCTCCAGCAGCCGTTCCATCGCCTCGATCCGCTGGCGGCTGGCGGTGATGCCCTTGTCCAGCGGGAGTGCGTCGAAGCTGGTCGGGTCCATGCTGGTCGTCTTGGCCATGGGCCTCAATTGGTGTCGGCGCGCAATCGGTTCAATGGATGCCAGGCGCGGACATTGGGCTGATATTGCCGCAGGCGGCCGGTGACCAGCGACCAGCGTAGCGGCCGGGCCAGCGGAATGAAGGGCGCGTCGGCGTTGAGCGCCGCATCCGCCGCCGCGATCGCCGCGCTCCGCGCCGCCAGCGTGGGGGCGAGCCGGGCCTGCTCGATCGCGGCCTGTGCCTCCGGGCCGCAGGGCGCGCAGGCGGTCGCCAGATACCAGCGCGCACTGTCGAAGGGGGCGACCGCATCGACCAGACGAAGATCGGCGGGCGCATCGAGGGCCACGCGTTCAGGGGTGATCCCGATGGCACGCAGCGTCGCGCCAATCTGGCCATAAAGCAGGTTCGCACCCGGTCCTTGTGGCAAAGCGATGCGCAACCGGATCGGCTGGCCCGCCGCCACGACGCGCGCCCGCGCGCTCGCGCGCCGCTCGTTCAGATTGAGCAGCGCCCAGCCAGCAATTTGCGGCGGCGCGTCCGAATCAAGCGCATCGGGCAGCAGTCGGTCGGCGGCTTCCCAGTTCGGCGCGATGGCACTCAGGATCGTCGCCCGGTCGAAGGCGGCCGACAAGGCCTGGCGATTTGCGGGATCGGCCAGGAAGCCCTCGCGATTGGCGATGGCCAGCCCGAACAACCCGGCGGCCGGATCGACCCGGATCGCGGTGCCGTTGACCCGCGCCATGTCGATCAGCGGCCATGTCTCGAAACGGCCACCCAACACCAGGTCGGAATTGCCCCGGGCGAAACGCAGGATGGCGCGCGCCGGGCTCTCGGCGATCAGGCGGACATCGTCCTCCGGCGCAGGCGTGGCGGCATCGTCCGGCTCGGCCCGGCGCGGATCGGGAATGGGACGGAGCAGGGGCGGCGGTCCGGCGCGGACGATGCGGAATGGCCCGGTGCCGTGACGGGCTCGGTCGATGATCGCCATTTCGGGCTGCGCGAACAGCTTCAGCAGGTCGGGGCGCGGGCGCGACAGCCGCACCTCGATGACCTGCGGCGTCATCACGACGATTTCGTCGATCGCGGTCAGGAAGGGCGTTAGCGGGTTGCCTGAACGGGGAGACACCAAGCGGCGCAGGATCGGGACGACCTGTTCGGCGGTGACGGGCGTTCCGTCATTCCACTTCGCATCACGCAGCCGGAAGATATAACTGCCGCCACCGTCGATCACGATCCAGCGTTCGGCCAGCCCCGGTTCGATCTGACCATTGGCGTCGAACCGGACCAGCCCCTGCGCCAATGAGTCGCGCAGCACCCGGTGGGGCATGTCGCCCTCGGTAGACCCCGGCCTGGACGGAGCCGCGGCGCCGGTGGCCGCTCGGATCGCGCTGACGATGACGGGGCCCGTGTCGGCATGACGGTCGCATCCGGCCACGGCCAGCGACACCAGACCCAGCGCCATGGTGCGGACGGCGGGACTCGAACCCGCACTCCATAGGAAGCCGATTTTAAGTCGGCAGCGTCTACCGGTTTCGCCACGTCCGCGCACAGCACAGGAAGAGACGAGGTTGCCGCGAAGGTCAAGGGAGGAGCGCCGATTACGCGCTCCGGCGGTCTGTTGACACCCCGTCCAACGCGCCCTGGCCAGCATCGACGCCGCCCATCTCCCGGGGCGAAGGCGATCAGCCTTCTTCGACGTTCAGCCGCGCGCGCATTTCCTTGCCGGGTTTGAAATAGGGAACGCGCTTGGCGCAGACATCGACGGTTTCACCGGTCCGGGGATTGCGCCCGGTACGTGCACCGCGCGCGCGCGTCGAAAAGGCGCCGAAGCCCCGCAATTCCACCCGACCGTCCCCGGCCAGGCGCTTGGTGATTTCATCGAAAAAAATGGTGACGATCAACTCAACTTCGCGCGGGTTAAGTCCCGGGTTATGTTGACCGATTTTTTGCACCAACTCGGAACGGATCATCGTCTAGCCCCACCCTATAGACGGGTCGTTCCTAACCTGTGTTTCTTGCAGCTGAAAGTGTTTTTATTATACGAAAAAGTCACGCGTGCGTCACTTTTGACCGAAACCGGGACACGCTTTTGGAAAAAACGTGCCCCGGTCCAGAGACTTACTTCTGGGTGCGCGCCTTCAGCGCTTCGCCCAGAATGTCGCCCAGCGATGCGCCCGAGTCGGACGAACCATACTGCGCCACCGCCTGCTTCTCTTCGGCGATCTGCATCGCCTTGACCGAGAAGGTCGGCTTCTTCGAACGATCGAAGCCGGTGACCATCGCGTCGAACTTCTGGCCGACCTGGAAGCGCTCGGGGCGCTGCTCGTCACGGTCGCGACCCAGATCGGTACGCTTGATGAAGCCGGTCGCACCATCGTCGCCCGCCTGGACTTCGAGGCCCGCGTCGCGGACTTCGAGGACGGTCACGGTGACGACCTGGTTCTTGTTCAGGCGATCGCCAGCCGCAGCCACGCCGCCGGCGACGGGGCCGCCGCGCTCGAGCTGCTTCATGCCGAGCGAGATGCGCTCCTTCTCGGGGTCGATGTCCAGAACAACGGCCTGAACGACTTCGCCCTTGCGGTGCAGGTTGAGGGCATCCTCACCCGACACGCCCCAGGCGATGTCCGACATGTGGACCATGCCGTCGACATCGTTGTCCAGGCCGATGAACAGGCCGAACTCGGTCGCGTTCTTGACTTCGCCCTCGACGGTCGAGCCGATCGGATGAGCGGCGGCGAACGCCTCCCACGGATTGGCCTGAGCCTGCTTGAGGCCGAGCGAGATGCGACGCTTTTCCTGATCGACCTCGAGGACGACCACATCGACTTCCTGCGAGGTCGACACGATCTTGCCTGGGTGGACGTTCTTCTTGGTCCAGGACATTTCCGACACGTGGACCAGGCCTTCGATGCCCGGCTCCAGCTCGACGAACGCACCGTACTCGGTGATGTTCGTGACGCGGCCCGACAGCTTCGCGCCGACCGGGTATTTGGCGCCGGCGCCATCCCACGGATCGCTCTCGAGCTGCTTCATGCCGAGCGAGATGCGCTGCGTGTCCTTGTTGATGCGGATGATCTGCACCTTCACGGTGTCGCCGATCGCGATCATCTCCGACGGATGATTGACGCGCTTGTACGACAGGTCGGTGACGTGCAGCAGGCCATCGATGCCGCCCAGGTCAACGAACGCACCGTAATCGGTGATGTTCTTGACGACGCCGTCGATGATCTGACCTTCGGCCAGGCTCTGGATCAGGCCCGAACGCTGCTCGGCGCGGGTCTCTTCCAGGACCGCGCGACGCGACACGACGATGTTGCCGCGCTTGCGGTCCATCTTCAGGATCTGGAACGGCTGCGGGATGTCCATCAGCGGGGTGACGTCGCGGACGGGGCGGATATCGACCTGCGAGCCGGGCAGGAACGCCACGGCGCCGTTCAGGTCGACGGTGAAGCCACCCTTCACGCGGCCGAAGATCACGCCTTCGACGCGGGCCGACTTCGAGAATTCGAGCTCCAGCTTGTCCCAGGCGGCCTCGCGGCGCGCGCGGTCGCGGCTGAGCATCGCTTCGCCGTGCATGTTCTCGACGCGGTCGACATAGACCTCGACCTCGTCACCGACCTTCAGGTCGGCCTTCTGGCCGGGGGCAGCGAATTCGCGGAGGGGCACACGGCCTTCCGACTTCAGACCGACGTCGATGACGGCCATGTCGTTTTCGATCGCGGTGACGGTGCCATGCACGACGCGACCCTCGAAGCTGTCGGCACCGCCGAACATGTCATCGAGCATCGCCGCGAAATCGTCGCGCGTGGGCTGGGGGTTGGTTGCCATAAAAGGGTTAGGTTCCTGAGAGTTTTTCGCCTCCGGTCCGGGCGGGTCCCGAGGCCTTCGACGATGGCCGCGCCGACCCCATGTCGACGCCACCAGGCCCGTAGATGTAACTGAAACACGGAAAAGCGGCGGTCCGCGACAAATGCGGAAAGGACGCTGGGGCAACGCCCCGCGTCAGCCTCTCCGCGGAACAGGGTCCGCGAGCGGGGGCGCCTTAGCGGAAAATGGGGTTTTGTGCAAGGTGAGGGCTGTCCTCGCCGATACGGGGAGAGGGACCGCCGTGAAGCGGTGGTGGAGGGGGCGTGCCCCATAGGACATCCTTTGAGGAAGCCCCCCTCCGTCAGGCCTGACGGCCTGCCACCTCCCCGTGCCGGGGAGGATTTGTTAGTGCCTTTTCGCCGCCACCTGGGCGTCGACAAACTGGATCGCGCGGGCCACCGCCGCGTCGATCGTCAGGCTGGACGTATCCAGCGCCGCCGCGTCCGCCGCCTGGGTGAGGGGGGCGGTCGCCCGGCCGCTGTCGCGTTCGTCACGGGCGCGGATGTCGGCCAGCACCTGCTCGAAGGTCACGGTCGCGCCGTTCCTGACCAACTCGTTATGTCGCCGCCGGGCGCGGACCTGGGGGCTGGCCTTCACGAACAGCTTGGCATCGGCGTCGGGGGCGATCACCGTGCCGATGTCGCGCCCATCGAGGATCGCGCCGCCCGGCTGGTTGGCGAAGCGCTTCTGCCGCTGGAGCAGCGCCGCGCGGACCAGCGGATGCGCGGAGACGACCGAGGCGAGCTTGCCCGTCTCGTCATCGCGCAAGCCCGGATCGGCGAGCAGGCTGTCGTCGAAGCTGCACGCCGCGACCGCATCGGCCTCGCGCGTGGGATCCAGATGCATCTGCCGCACCGTCGCGGCGACGGCGCGGTAGAGCAGCCCGGTATCGAGATGCGGCAGCCCGTAATGCTTTGCCAAGGCGCGGGCGATGGTGCCCTTGCCGCTGGCGGCGGGGCCGTCGACCGCGATGATCATGCCAGCGCCCCGAGCTTCTCCAGCGTGTCGAAGAAGATGGGATAGCTTGTCGCGACGGGGGCTGCATCGTCCAGCGTTACGGGCTCGCGGGCGTTGAGCGCCGCGATGGTCATGCTCATCGCGATCCGGTGGTCGAGCAGGGTCGCGATCGTGGCGCCGCCGGGGATCGGATCGCCGCCGGTGCCGGTCACGGCCATGCCGTCCTCAAATTCCTCGCAGGCGACGCCGCACGCGCCGAGGGCATTGGCCATGGCGGTGATGCGGTCCGATTCCTTGACGCGCAGCTCCTCTGCGCCACGCGCGATGGTCGTGCCGGTCGCGAAGGCGGCGGCCACGAACAGCACGGGATATTCGTCGATCATGCTCGGCGTCAGCTCGGGCGGGACCTCGATCGCGGACAGGGGGGCGTGGCGGACGCGCAGGTCGGCCACCGGCTCGCCGCCGACGATACGCGAATCGAGCTCGGTGATGTCGGCACCCATCATCTTGAGCGCGGCGATGATGCCGGTGCGGGTCGGGTTCATGCCGACATTGGTGATCGTCACATCCGCACCCGGCACGATCGACCCCGCGACCAGCCAGAAGGCCGCCGAGGACGGGTCGCCCGGCACGACGATATTCTGCGGCTTCAGTTCGGCTTGTCCGCGAATCGTGATGATCCGGCCCTCGGGGGAGGGGGTGACGCTCAACTCTGCGCCGAAGCCCGCCAGCATCCGCTCGCTATGATCGCGGGTCGCGATCGGCTCGATCACCGTGGTCTCGCCCGGCGTGTTCAGGCCCGCCAGCAGGATCGCCGATTTCACCTGCGCCGAGGCGACGGGCAGGGTGTAGCGGATCGGCACGGCGGGGCTGATCCCGCTGACCATCAGGGGCAGGCGGCCGCCCGGCGTATCCTGGAACTGCGCGCCCATCTGCGACAGCGGCTCGATCACGCGGCCCATCGGGCGCTTGGACAGGGAGGCGTCGCCGATGAAGGTCGCGGTGATCGCATGGCTGGCGACCAGGCCCATCAGCAGGCGCGTCGAGGTGCCCGAATTGCCCATGTCGAGCGCCGTTTCGGGCTGGAGCAGCCCGCCGACGCCGACGCCGTGGATCACCCACTCGCCATCATCCTGCCGGACGATGTCCGCGCCCATCGCGCGCATCGCGGCCGCGGTGGCGAGCACGTCCTCGCCCTCCAGCAGGCCCTGGACGCGGCTTTCGCCGACCGCCAGCGCGGAGAGCATCAGCGAGCGGTGGCTGATCGATTTGTCGCCCGGAACGGCGATGGTGCCGCGAAGGGCGGCGGCGGCTCGCACGGTGCGAGGCTGGGGAAGAGTGTGCGCCATAGATGGCGCGGGCTTTTGACAGGGGCCTTGCGCTGTGGCAAGGCGCGCCCACTTTTCGCTCCGGCGGAAAACCCAATCCGAAAGGTATGAACGGCATGATCAAGCCGGAATGGGGCACGAAGCGTACGTGCCCGAAATGCGCGACGCGTTTCTACGACCTCGAAAAGGACGACCCCGTCACCTGCATCAATTGCGGGACGCAGTGGGAGCCCGAGCCCATCCTGAAGTCGAAGCAGCCCCTGCCGTTCGAGCAGGCCAAGCCCGAGAACAAGGAAGCCGACAGCGATCTGGCGGGCGGCGACGACGAGGATCTGGACATCACCGGTGAGGATGAAGAGCCCTCGCCCGACGATGAAGTCGATCTGGGCGGCGACGACGATCTGGGCGTGGAAACGTCCAGCGAGGACGACGAACACTAAGTTGTCCGAAGGGCTCGGGGGGTGCTTGAAAAAAGTGCTTGCCGAGCCCCGGCGGCCCCGCTAGTGGGCTGCCTCCACAGCGGAACGGGGCCGTAGCTCAGCTGGGAGAGCGTCGCAATGGCATTGCGAAGGTCAGGGGTTCGATCCCCCTCGGCTCCACCATTCCGCCGGAATAGCAGCGCGATCTGATCCGCTGACGGGCATATCCGCATCCCGCCGGATATTTGCCGTAATATTGGGGCCGTAGCTCAGCTGGGAGAGCGTCGCAATGGCATTGCGAAGGTCAGGGGTTCGATCCCCCTCGGCTCCACCATT
>NZ_CAJXWX010000030.1 GCF_913062585.1 uncultured Sphingomonas sp.
GGAGGGGCTTTAGAGCAGGCCCTGTTCGCGCAGGCTAAAGACCGCTCCATTCGCCAGGATCAGGTGATCCAGCAGCGTCACGTCCAGCGCGCTTAGCCCTTGTGCCAGCCGCCGGGTGAGCGCCAGATCGGCCGCGCTTGGGCGGGCGTCGCCATCGGGATGGTTGTGCGCGATCAACACCGAGTCGGCCGACCACAGGAGCGCGTCGCGAGCGATCCGTGCGATGGGGACCGTCACCGATTCGGGGCGGCCCATGACATGGCGCAAGCCCAACAACATCCGATCCGAACCGAGATAGGCAATTCCCATCGTCTCCCGATCATTCCGGTTCAGGGCGCCAAACAGCGACAGCGCCTCCTGGCGCGTGCGAATGTGAAGGAGGGGACAGGGTAAGCGGTACACCAACAGAACTGCCCGAAAAGCCGGATGGACGCAGCTTTGTTCCGCACCGATCCCGATCCGCTTGGCTCCGGCCCCGCGCGGCGCTAGGCCCGTGGCCATGCGGCAATATCTCGACCTCATGGACCGGGTGATGACCCAGGGCGTCCGCCAGATGGACCGGACCGGCACGGGCACCTTGTCCGTCTTCGGCCATCAGATGCGTTTCGATCTGGCCAAGGGCTTCCCGGTTCTGACCACCAAGAAGCTCCACCTGCGCTCGATCATCGTCGAGCTGCTGTGGTTCCTGCGCGGCGACACCAATGTTCGCTGGCTGCAGGATCGCCGGGTGAGCATCTGGGACGAATGGGCCGACGAGCAGGGCGATCTGGGCCCCGTCTATGGCAAGCAGTGGCGCGACTGGGCGACGGCGGATGGCCGCCATATCGACCAGATCGCCGAGCTGGTGGAGCAGATCCGCACCCAGCCCGCCTCGCGCCGCCAGATCGTGTCGGCCTGGAATCCCGGCGACCTGCACGCGATGGCGCTGGCCCCGTGCCACTGCCTGTTCCAGACGCATGTTGCGAACGGTCGCCTGTCGCTGCAACTCTATCAGCGGTCGGCCGACATCTTCCTGGGCGTACCGTTCAACATCGCCTCCTATGCGCTGCTGACGCACATGCTGGCCCAGCAATGCGATCTGGAGGTGGGCGAGTTCATCTGGACCGGTGGCGACTGCCACCTGTACCTCAACCATCTGGAGCAGGCGAAGACACAGCTGGGCCGTGAGCCGGGCGTGCTGCCGCGTCTGGAAATCCTGCGCCGTCCCGAGGGGATCGACCGTTACGAGCCCGAGGATTTCGTGCTTCACGATTATGTCGCGCAGCCGCATATCAAGGCGCCGGTCGCGATATGATCGTGTTGATCCTGGCCCGCGCGCGCAACGGCGTGATCGGGCGCGATGGCGGGCTGCCCTGGCACCTGCCCGCCGATCTGAAGCGGTTCAAGGCGCTGACCATGGGTCGTCCGATGATCATGGGCCGCAAGACCTTCGAGAGCTTTCCCGCGCCCCTGCCCGGGCGGCGCCATATCGTCCTGACCCGCGACCGCGAATGGCGGGCGGCGGGGGCCGAACGGGCCCATGATCCGGCCGAAGCGCTGCAGATGGCGGGGGAAGGGGAGGTCTTCGTCATCGGGGGGGCAGAGATTTTTGATCTGTTCCGCGACCGCGCCGACCGTATCGAGCTGACCGAGGTCGATTGCGACGCGCAAGGGGATACGATCGTCGCGCCCTTTACTGGCTGGCGGGAAGTTGACCGCGCGCGATATCCTGCTTCGGACGGCCGGCCTGGCTATTCCTTTGTGACGTTACTTCGCTGACAGAAACAGGGCACAGCGAAGACGGATTAACCAGTTCGTTAAAATTTTGTCAGACCCCCGTCTTCATTTGCCCGTCGAGAGGCCGTAAGACTTTCGACAAGGACGAGATGCGGTCCTCAAGCCGCATTCATCTTGAGGGCAGACCCGACGGCATGATCATGGATTGGGAGAGCCAGGGGCAGAATCGGCCGAGTGCCGACCCCCCTGGCCTGTTCGACGCCAGCCGCGAGGCGCTGCTATTCCTCGACCGGCATCATCTGCCGCGCACGACACTCAGCTATGCGATGGCGCTCCAGTCCGTGCTGCACCCCTATGGCCCGCTGGGACAGGAGGTCGCGCGTCGCACCGATGGCGGGGTCCGCCTGACCGAAGACGACGTCCGCGACCTGATGCCGCTGGTCCGCCAGCATGAAATGACCGAGCGCCGTGGCGATCGCGCCCAGCTGGAAAACGAACTGGGCGATCAGGCCGAGCGGCTGGAGACGCTGACCGCCGATGCGCGCCAGATCACGAGCGGCTTTACCTCCGAGATCGCCGCGCTGTCGCAGGCGCATCGCGGCGGCAACGATATGGGCCCCGATACGGGTGCGGTCGCGCTGCTGCTGGAACAGCTGATCGCGCGTATCGCCCGGACCGAGCGCGATCTGGAGGAGCTGGCCGCCAATGTGGCGAGCTTGCGGACCCGGATCGACTCGGTGCCGCATGACGAGGATGTCGACCCGCTGACCGGCGTCATGAGCCGCACCGGCGCGCGCGCCCTGGTCGAGGCGCTGGCCGGCGATCCGCATGGCTATGTCGTGGCGACGTGCAGCCTCGACGATCTGGAGGGGATCAACGACCGCTATGGTCGCTCGGTCGCCGACAATGTCCTGCGCGCCTTCGTCGCCACGCTGCGCCAGAGCTGCGAGGGGGCGGAGATCATCCGCTGGCAGGGCAATCTGTTCGTCGTCGTCCTGCGCGGGCGTCCGCTGTCCATGGCGACGGGGATGCTGGAGGATGCGCGCGGGGCGATGCAGGCGCGCACCCTGCGCCTGCGCGGCTCGGGGGAGCCGATCGGCGTGGTGACGATGTCGGCAGGAGTCGCCGTCGGCATCGGCGTGCCGATGGAGGAGACGTTCCACAAGGCCGAATCGCTGCGCCAGCTCGCGGTGGACGGGATCGGCAACCGCATCCTGTCGCGCGCCTAGCCAATTCGCTCCGGCCTGTTATAGCGCCCGGCCATGCAGCGTGTTGAGGGCGTGGGACCGATCCCCACGCATCTGGCGGGCGGGATCGTCGCGCTGGGCAATTTCGACGGTTTTCATCTGGGGCATCAGGCGGTGGTCGGTGCCGCCGTCGCGCGTGCGCGTGCCGAGGGGCGCCCGGCGCTGGTCGCGACCTTCGACCCGCATCCGATCCGTTACTTCAAGCCCGACGCCGCGCCCTTCCGCCTGACCACGCTCGACCAGCGCGAGCGGCTGTTCGCCGCGGCGGGCGTCGATGCGATGATCGTGTTCCGCTTCGACGAAGATCTGGCCGCGCTGTCGGCGGAGGATTTCGTTCGGGGCCGGCTGTTGGCCGCGTTGCAGGTCGGCGGCGTCGTGACGGGCGAGGACTTCACCTTCGGCCGCGCGCGCAGCGGCGATGTGACGTCCCTGCGCGCCTGGGGGCGGGCGCACGGCTTTTCGACCGATGCGGTGGCACCCGTGATGCTGGACGGCGAGACGATCTCGTCCAGCCGGATTCGCGCGGCGCTGGTGTCGGGAGATGCGCAGACGGCGGCGCGGCTGCTGACCCGACCCTATACGATCCAGGGCGTGGTGCAGCATGGCGACAAGCTGGGCCGCACCATCGGCTATCCGACCGCCAATCTCGACATGGGCGAATATCTGCGTCCCGCCTATGGCATCTATGCGGTGCGCGGGGTTCTGGACGATGGACGCGTGCTGGACGGCGCGGCCAATCTGGGCATCCGGCCCAGTTTCGACCCGCCCAAGGAATTGCTGGAGCCGCATTTCTTTGATTTTACGGGCGATCTCTACGGCCATACCCTGTCGGTCGAGCTGATCGAATATCTGCGGCCCGAAGCGAAGTTCGACTCGCTGGACGCGCTGGTCACGCAAATGGACGCCGATTGTGCCCGTGCCCGTGGGATACTGGCATCGCATAATCCGGCATGACGTGTTAACCTAAAGGCGCTAAGGGCCTGTCCCCTATGACCGACGCGCCCGATTACCGCGACACCGTCTTCCTGCCGAAGACCGATTTCCCCATGAAGGCGGGGCTTGCCGCCAAGGAACCGGCGATCCTGGATCGCTGGGCCAAGATGGGGCTGTACGACCGCCTGCGCCGTGAGCGTGCGGGGCGCGAGCGGTTCATCCTGCATGACGGTCCGCCTTATGCGAATGGCGACATTCACATGGGCCATGCGCTCAACAAGGTGCTGAAGGACATCATCGTCCGTTCGCAGACCCTGCTGGGCAAGGACGCGCCCTATGTCCCCGGCTGGGACTGTCACGGCCTGCCGATCGAGTGGAAGGTCGAGGAGGCGTATCGCGCCAAGAAGCTGAACAAGGACGAGGTGCCCGTCGCGCAGTTCCGCGCCGAGTGTCGCGCCTATGCGGACACCTGGGTCGGCACGCAGAAGGCGCAGTTCGAGCGGCTGGGCGTGATGGGCGACTGGGCCCATCCGTACCTGACCATGACCTATGACGCCGAGGCGGTGATCGCGGGCGAGCTGCTCAAGTTCGCCGAATCGGGTCAGCTCTATCGCGGCGCCAAGCCGGTCATGTGGTCCCCGGTCGAAAAGACCGCGCTGGCCGAGGCCGAGGTCGAATATGAGGATATCGTCTCGACCCAGATCGATGTTGGGTTCGAGGTGGCGAGCTGCCCCGAATATCCCGATCTGGTCGGCGCGCTGGCGGTCATCTGGACGACGACCCCCTGGACGATCCCGGTCAACCAGGCGCTGAGCTATGGCGAGGCGATCGACTATCTGCACTTCGAGAGTGCGGGGCGTCGCTATCTGGTTGCCGAGCCGCTGCTGCCCGCCTTCACCAAGCGGACCGGCATCGCGATGGAGACGTTCATCGGCCTGGCGAAGGGCCCGGTGCTGGAGGGCGCGATGGCGAAGCACCCGATGCACAAGCTGGGCGGTTTCTTCGCCAAGCCGCGTCCGTTCCTGGCGGGCGAGTTCGTCACCACCGATGCCGGTACGGGCCTGGTCCATATGGCCCCCGATCACGGCGAGGACGATTTCCTGCTGTGCAAGGCGCATGGCATCGACCCGGTCTTCGCGGTACAGGGCGACGGCACCTATCGGCCCGACTGGGCGTGGCTGGGCGGCCAGGGCAGCGTCATTAACAAGAAGTTCGTCGCCGCCGAAGGGCCGATCTGTTCGGACCTCCGCGCGGTCGGCGCGCTGCTGTCCGCCTCGGATGATTTCCAGCACAGCTATCCGCATAGCTGGCGCTCCAAGGCGAAGGTCATCTTCCGCGCGACGCCGCAATGGTTCATCCCGATGGACCGGCCCGACACGACGATGGATCCCGGTCTGGCGCTGGCCAGTGTCGACCCGATCTCGGGCGTGACGCCGCTGCTTACCGTGCCGCTGGGCAATGGCGCAACGCTTCGCCAGACCGCGCTGGACGCGATCGAGCGGACCCGCTGGGTGCCCGAGCGCAGCCGCAACCGCATCCGCTCGATGGTGGAAGGGCGTCCCGACTGGGTCATCAGCCGTCAGCGCGCCTGGGGCGTGCCGATCGCGCTGTACGTGAACCGCCAGACCGGCGAATATCTGGCCGACAAGGGCGTCAATGCCCGCATCCTCGACGCCTTCCGCGCAGGCGGGGCGGATGCGTGGTTCACCGCCGATCACCAGGCGCTGCTCGGGGCCGATTACAACCTAGCCGATTACGAGCCGGTCAACGACATCCTCGACGTGTGGTTCGACTCCGGCTCGACCCATGCCTTCGTGATCGAGGCACGCTATGGCGAGGGCACACGCGCGAACCTGTATCTCGAAGGATCGGACCAGCATCGCGGCTGGTTCCAGTCGTCGCTGCTCGAATCCTGCGGCACGCGGGGGCGCGCGCCGTACGATGCGGTGCTGACCCATGGCTTCGCGCTCGACGGGCAGGGGCGCAAGATGTCCAAGTCGCTGGGCAATGTCGTCGATCCGCTGAAGATCATTGGCGAGTCGGGTGCCGACATCCTGCGCATCTGGACCGCCTCGACCGATTATTTCGAGGATGTGCGCATCGGCAAGGAGGTGCTCGCCACCGCCTCGGACAGCTATCGCAAGCTGCGCAACACCTTCCGCTATCTGCTCGGCGCGCTCGACGGGTTCACGGAAGAGGAGCGCATCTCCTACGACGTGATGCCCGAGCTGGAGCTCTATGTCCTCGCCCGCCTGACCCAGCTCGATACCGAGCTGCGCCGTGCGGCCGATGCCTATGAGTTCAACCGCTATCTGCGCGCGCTGACCGATTTCGCGAACGAGGACCTGTCGGCCTTCTTCTTCGATATCCGCAAGGACTCGCTCTATTGCGATGCCGCGACCGATCCGAAGCGGCGCAGCTATCGCACCGTGCTCGACATCCTGTTCCACGCGCTGGTCCGTTATGCCGCGCCGATCCTGTGCTTCACCGCCGAGGAAGTGTGGCAGTCGCGCTTCCCGTCGGAGGATGGCTCGGTCCACCTGCTCGAATGGCCGGAACTGCCGCAGCTGGGCGAGGACGAAGCGCTGATGGCGCGCTGGACCGAGATTCGCGGGCTTCGCGCGCAGGTGACCGAAGCGATCGAGCCGCTGCGCCGCGAAAAGACCGTGCGCTCGTCCAACGAAGCCGAGGTAACGGTGCCGTCGTTGCCGCTGGAGCCCCATGCCCTGGCCGAGGCGTTCATCGTCGCGGATGTCAGCCTGGCTGAGGCGGTGTCCGTGACCCGGACCGACAAACACAAATGCGGGCGCTGCTGGCGCCATCTGCCCGACGTGGTGGTGGACGGCGAATTGTGTGGCCGCTGTGCCGAGGTGGTTGCGCATGGGTAAGTTTCCCCGGCTGGGCCTGGCCACGGCGTTCGCGCTGTTCCTGGTCGATCAGGTCATCAAATGGGCGATCACCGGGCCGCTGGGCCTGCGGTCGCTGGGCGATGTCCGAGAGATCATCGGCATCTTCAACCTGCGTTTCGTGCCCAATTACGGTATTTCGCTGGGGCTGCTGACCGCCGACAGCAACGCCTCGCGCTGGGCGCTGGTCGCGATGACCGGGGCGATCGCGCTCGTCGTGGCCTTCTGGATGACGCGCGAGCGCAACCCGGTCGACCAGGTGGCGCTCGGCTGTGTGCTGGGCGGCGCGCTGGGCAATATCCTCGACCGGGTGCGTTTCGGTTATGTCGTCGACTTCGCCGATCTGCACTTCGGCGAGTGGCGCCCCTTTTTGGTCTTCAATGTCGCCGATGCAGCGATTACGATAGGCGTTCTGGTTCTGCTGGCGCGCGCGCTCCTCGTGCGCGACCGGCCCGCTCCCGTGGAGAAGAGCAATGCGTAAGTTGGTGCCCGTCATCGCAGGTCTGTCCTGCGCCGCGTTGCTGACGGGATGTGGGGCCGGTCGTGGCCTCGACCGGGCGCGCCCCGACGAATTCGCCGTCGCGCGGCAGCCCTCGCTGATCATTCCGCCCGATTTCGCGCTGGTCCCGCCCCAGCCGGGTGCGGCGCCCGTCCAGGCGCGCAGCAGCCAGCAGCAGACGCTCGACGCGCTGTTCGGCGGTCAGGCGGCGCGCAGCCAGTCGGAATATGGTCTGGTCCAGAATGCCGGGGCGGACAGCGCCGATCCGGGCATCCGCTCCTCGGTCGGCGATCCCGGCACCAATGTCGTCGACAAGGGCGCGACCACCCGCGACATCGTCGCCGCGCCGGAAGGCGACGGCCAGGACGCACGCGCCGCGACCAAGTAAACGCGCCGCGACCGCGATACGAAAAGGGCCGGGGGCAACATCGCCCGTCCGGCCCTTTTTGCTGTGCCATAATTCCTCTCCTGCGAGGGGAGGCATGGTGGAGGATCAGCTCTGCGGGTCGGTGCTCGCCCCTTCGCCGCCAGGGCTGGGCGTCCGCTCGGGCCCCATGACGAACCGCACCCGGTCGACACAGCCGGTATAGCCCGCCCCGTTGGTCGGCAGCCGCGCGGCCCGGATCATCGCGACCGCCTGCGTGCCGAAATCGTCGGAGGGCTGGGCGACGACGACCTTCCAGTTGCCCGTCTCGCCCCAGGGCGCGACATCGTAGCGGACGACCGCCCAGCCTTCGATCGACCGGCGTCGATAGGCCTGGGGATAGCGCAATTGCGGTGGGACGGCCCAGCCATGTTCGTCCGGGCAGGTGCCGCCTTCGACCTTGGTGGCGCGGATCGCCTCGGGCATGTCGGGGGCGGGCAATTTCGCCGCACCGCGCCAATAGGGGTAGAGGCACCCCGTCCGCGCACCCTTGGTGAAGCGCGATTCGCGGATCGCCTTCAACGCCGCCGCATCGAGCGCGCGGTTGCCGGTGCCGGTCAGGATGGCGAGCGCCCGTGGCTTGCCCGCCGCATCCAGGTCGTAACGGACCATCGACCAGTCGCGCACGCCCGGCGTGGCGGGGATCGTGGCGAAATCAGGGAAATGGCGTTCGAGCGGCTGGGGCTGCGGATCCTGCAGACAGGTGCCGCCCGCCTCGCGAATCCGCTTCCATCCCTCTTCGGGCAGCACGCCCGACAGTGGTTGCAGCGTGTAGGAGACAAGTTCCGGCACCGCTGCCTGCGCCAGCGGGGTGCTGCGCAGCGTGAAGGTGATGGTACAGCCGTCCCGTGGCTCGCCGGGCGCGAAGCGGCTGGCGGCCAGGGCGGGTGCGACATCCTCGGCAAAGGGCATGTAGCCGGGCGTCTCATGGCTCAGCGAAACCGGGCGGCCGCTTGCGTCGATGGCGAAGTGCAGGGTCAGCGTGCGGGGGGCCTGGGAACCGATCCAGCCCATCTGGTTCCAGGGCCGCCGGATCGGCTGGCCGGTGACGACCATCCCGCCGCACCGCACCTCGCCCGGGTCCCACTGGATGAGCGTCCGGCCGCCAGCGGGCTGCTCGACGGCTATGATCGGCGGGCCCTGAAGTGACCAAGCCGCCCCGGAAGACAGGGCGAACGCCCCGAAGACGCCGATGTACAGGACGGAACGGCGGTATCGATGCATGGGACGCACTCCATCGCGACAGGGCGTCAGCTTACGCAGCCATCATGTCGCGGGAAAGTCGTCCCGGCCGGCGTTTTGTTGAGACAAAAAAAGAGCGGCGCCCCCCAGCGCCGCTCTTCCCTCCCCTCACTTCGATCAGAAGGCGGCGGTCAGCGAGAAGACCACCGTCGCATCCGAGATCGAAGCGCCGCCCGGAACCTGATATTGCGAGAAGTTCGGCTGGATATAGGCCGCTTTCGACTTGGTGATGTCGGTGTCGATATACGACACGTTGAAGGTCAGGTTCTTGTACGCCGCGACATCGGCGCCCAGCGACCAGTCCCAATAGCTGCCGGTCGGGGCCAGGCTGGTGCCGTTCGGGCCCAGGCCGGGATTGCCCTTCGAATAGCCGATATGCGCCTTGGCGGTGATCGGCGTGCCCGGAATGGCCGCCGCGCCGTCGCCGGTCAGATAGATGTTATCCCAGCGCTGGCCACGGCTGTACGAGGTGTTGGAGAAATTGCCGAGCGAGGTCTGCTTGGGCGCGTAATAGGCACCGGCGGTCAGCGTCGCGGGGCCCGCCGTGCCCGAAAGGCGGCCGAAGAATTCGACCACGTCGGTCTCCGACGCACCGCCCGGATAGGTGTACCAGGTGACGCCGACATCGGCGGTCGCGCTGCCATAGGTGTGCTTGTACCCGGCGATGCCGTCCAGCTCCATATTGGCGCCGCCGAACGTGCCCCAGCCCGCCAGGTTCGACGCGAAGGTGCCGATATAGAAGCCGCTTTCATGCGCGACGGTCAGCGCGACCTGCACGGCCGCGTTCTTGTTCGTTTGCGACACGCCGCGCAGGCGATAATCGGTCAGGATCGCCGCGCTGCCGCTGACCGTGATCGGAGAGGGAGCCGCCGTCGGTGCCGCGGCACCGCTGTCCTGCGCAAAGGCCGGGGTTGCGGCAGCCAGCGAGAGGCCGCCAAGAAGAATCGTGGAGAAGCGCATCGTTTCCCTTCCAAACCGGAAATTCGACGTTCTCACCTGCATTCCCGCACCGGTGCGGCTTCTGTCTGTCGGGGCGAACCCGGCGAACCGTCTGCCGTTGCGAGGCCTGAAGACTGGCAGCGCATGGTGCGCCGCACAAGCATAATCTAATGCAGGATGGTTTTTATGAGACGCGATGTTGCGCAATAGGCACAGTCCTGCGCGACGAAATTCTAATCGCGCAGATTCTCGTGACGTTCAGCCGTGGGCAGCGAGCGGATATGAATGTCCCGCTGGGGATAGGGCAGGCCGATGCCATGTTCCTTGAACAGCCACCATAGCCGATTCAGCACGTCCGAGCGGACATTGCCCACCCCGCTTTCGGGGTCGCTGATCCAGGCGAGAATCTCGTGCTGGAGCGCATAGTCGCCAAAGCCCATCAGCCAGACATTGGGCTTGGGGCTTTTCAGCACGCGCGGCGATTCATGGGCGGCGCGCAGCATCAGTTCCTGCGCCAGTTTCAGGTCGCTGTCATAGGCGATCGAGACGGGGATGCGGACGCGGACGTTGCGGTCGGAATAGGACCAGTTCTCCACCTCCTGGGTCATCAGATTCTCGTTGGGGATCAGATGCTCTTTGCCGTCGCGGGTGATGATCGAGACGGCGCGCACGCCGATCTTGTTCACCCAGCCGATCTCGTTCTGGAGTGCGATGACGTCGCCCGGCTTGATCGAGCGGTCCATCAACAGGATGATCCCGGCGATCAAATTGCCGATCGTCTTCTGAAGCCCGAAACCGATCGCCAGGCCGAAGCCGCCGGAGAACAGCGCCAGGCTGGTCAGGTCGATCTCCAGCAGGTCCATCGCGAAGAAGAAGGCGATGACGACGATGGCGATGCTGGCGAGCTTCTGCGCCAGAAGCTTCTGGGTGGGGTCGAGGCCGCGGGCATGGCCGATCCACTGCTCGGTGATCCGCGTGACGGCGCGGGTGACGGCCAGGATCGTGACCACCGTGACCAGCATCGTCACCAGCAACATGACCGAGAATCGGCGCGAGCCCACGGTAAAGCCGATCTGCTCGGCAAGGCGGCTGACCGGCTCCAGCCCGCCGATCTCGCGGCTGAACAGCGCCACGAAACAGACGATGGCAAAGACCCAGGCCAGCCAGCGCGGCAGGTTCAACCCGCGCAGCAGCTGGAACCCGGCGCGCGCCACCGACGCGCCGAGCGCCAGCCCGATGGGCACGCCCGCCAGCGACTCCCACGGCCAGATCGCGCCCAGCGTCATCAACAGGAACGCCGCGACGACATGCCGGGTGATCGCGCAGATCCGCGCGTGCAGCGTCTCGCCCTTGGCGATGGCGAAACGCTGCACCATCGCGGCGATAGGCGGGCCGAGCCTGCGTCCCGCGATCACCCCGCCCGCCAGCATGGCCAGCGTCAGGACCGAGGCGATCCCGGCCTCCATGGCCTCGGCGCGGGTCGGCAGGTCGATGCCGCTCGCCTGAAGCCATTCGGTGAGCGTCATCCGCGCGCGGCCCGGAACCGGGCTAGCCCCCGGTCGAGATCGGCGATCAGGTCGCCTGTGTCCTCCAGCCCGATCTGCAGCCGGATCAGCGGCCCGGCGAAGTCGCGCTTGGTCACGCTGCGATAGCGATGCGGGTCGGCGGGGATGGCGAGGCTCTCATAACCGCCCCAGCTGAAGCCGAGGCCGAAATGCGCGAGGCCATCGAGCATCGCCGTCCGCGCGGCGTCGTTGCCGCCGTCGAGGACGAAGGCGAACAGCCCGCTCGACCCCAGGAAGTCGCGCGCGAAAATCTCATGGCCGGGGCAGGAGGGCAAAGCGGGATGAAGCACCTGCGCCACGCCCGGCTGCTCGGCCAGCCACTTCGCGATGGTCAGTGCGCTCGCCTGGTGATGGGCAAGGCGTACGCCCATGGTGCGCAGCCCCCGGCTGCCCAGATAGGCGTCGTCGGGGCTGGCGACCTGGCCGAGCTGGAAACTCGCATCGCGGAGCGCCGCCCAATGCGAGGGCGCGGCCGTCACCGACCCCAGCATCGCGTCCGAATGGCCGACGATATATTTGGTGCAGGCCAGCACCGTCAGGTCGACGCCCTTTTCGATCGCCGGGAAGAACAGCGGCGTCGCCCAAGTATTGTCGAGGATCGTGGTGATGCCCCTGGCCTTGGCGACCGCGACGATGGCGGGAATGTCCTGCACCTCGAAGCTGAGCGAGCCGGGGCTTTCGAGGAAGATCGCCTTCGTGGCGGGGCCGATCAGCTCGGCGATGCCCGCTCCCACCAGCGGATCGTAGAAGCGCGTCGTGATCCCCATCCGCGCCAGCAGCCCGGTGGCGAGCCCGCGCGTCGGATCATAGGCGCTGTCGACCAGCAGCAGCTCGTCGCCCGGCGACAGGACGGACAGCAGCGCCGCCGCGATCGCCGCCACGCCCGAGGGGTAGAGGAAGGTCGCCTCCGCGCCCGGCTCCAGGCTGGTCAGCGCGTCCGCCAGCGACCATTGGGTGGGCAGGCCCTTGCGGCCATAGAACAGCTTCTCGTGCAGGTTGCCCGACCCCACGGCACGCATATGCGCGACATTGTCGTAGAGCACGGTCGATCCGCGCCAGACGGGGACGTTGACCACGCCCTTCGTCCATTCGGCGCGGCGGCCCGCCTGGACCAGGCGGGTGGCGGGCTTGATGGGCAGGTCGTCGTCGGTCATCGGATTCACACGTCTTTCGCTTTGGGAGTGCTGGGGTCGGAGCCCCATTCGGTCCAGCTGCCGTCATAGACCGGCATCATCCCGCCGATCCGCTCCGCCCCGAAGGCCAGGACGCAGGCGGTGATGCCCGATCCGCAGGTGGCGACCATCGGCCTGGCCGGGTCCACCCCGGCGGCGGCAAAGGCCTCGGCAATGGCGGCGGGGGATTTCCAGCGGCCATCGGCCGCGAACAGCTTGGAATAGGGCAGGTTCAGCGCGCCGGGCATATGGCCGGGCTCGACGCCGGGGCGCGGCTCGGGCTCGGCCCCGGCCCCGGCGAAGCGGCCGGGGGAGCGCGCGTCGACGATCTGCGCATCGCCCGCCTCGACATGGGTCCGCACTTCGCGAAGGCTGCGCACGCGGGCGAGGTCGGGTTCGGCGAGGAACAGGCCGGGCGCTTCGGGCGCGCCCGCGGCACCCAGCATGACCGGATGCCCCGCCGCCTTCCAGGCGTCCAGCCCGCCGTCGAGGAGCGAGACCGACTTCGCTCCGAACAGCGTCAGGAGCCACCAGACCCGCGCCGCGCTGTGCAGCGGCGATCGGTCGTACAGGACGATGCGGTCGGCATGGCCGACGCCCGCCTCGCTCAGGGCATGGGCGAAGTGGTCGGCCGGCGGCAGGGTCATCGGCAGGTCGCTGTCGGGATCGGCGAGACGGCCCATCGGCAGGAAGCGCGCAGCCGGGATATGCCCGTCCTCAAACCCGCGCCGTGCGGTGGTGCCGTCGGGATCGTCGAGGAAATAGGTGACGTCGAGGATGCGCACATCCGCTTCGCCCGCGATGGCGGCGAGTTCGTCCGGAGTGATGAGTGGCGGCATCTCGGGTCCCCTTGGTCGAGTGCCGTACCTAGGCGCGTTGGGGGCGGGGTCGCAAGCGGGGTGCGGTAAGCCCCTCCCGCAGGCGGGAGGGGTTTGGGGAGGGCAGGGCCGCGGGCGGTGGGCTCGGTGAGACTCCTCACCCTCCCCCATCCCAGTTTCAGGTAAACGATGCCCCGCATCGTTTAGGTCATGCCGGGGGGGCATGACCGACCTGAAACTCGCTTGCGGGAGGGGAGCGGCCAGAGGCGAGGGAGGGGCGTGGCCTTCGACTTCGCTCAGGCTGAACGGCGGTTGTAGCGTCGATCTTCCCTCGCGCCGTTCAGCCTGAGCGAAGTCGAAGGCCACGGGAAACCCGCTATTCCAACCCCTTCAAATACCCCGCCGCCTGCGCCCGCACCGCCTTCTTGTCCGCCTCCGGCATCCGGTCCCAGTTCCGATACGCCATCGCCATGCGCACATTCCCCGCGAACCGCGTCTCGTGCCGCGCGAGGAAATCCCAATAGAGCGCGTTGAACGGGCAGGCATCCTCGCCCACCCGTTGCTTCACATCATAGCGGCACGACCCGCAATAATCCGACATGCGGTTGATATAGGCCCCGGACGAGACATAGGGCTTGGAGGCGATGATGCCGCCATCGGCGAACTGGCTCATGCCGACGACATTGGGCAGCTCGACCCATTCATAGGCGTCGATATAGATTTCCAGATACCAGCGATGCACCTCGGCCGGGTCCGCGCCGATCAATATGGCGAAATTGCCCGTCACCATCAGCCGCTGGATATGATGGGCATGGGCGGTGTCGAGCGTCTGGCCCAGCGCCTCGGCCATGCAGTGCATGTCGGTTTCGCCGGTCCAGTAGAAGCCGGGCAGCTTGCGATGCGCGCGCAGGAAGTTGCGGTCCACATAATCCGGCCCGACATGCCAGTAGAGCCCGCGGACATATTCGCGCCAGCCGATGATCTGGCGGATATAGCCCTCGACCGAATTGAGGCTGGCGTTGCCGTCCTCATATTCCCCCTCCGCCATCCGGCAAAGCTCCATCGGGTCGAGCAGCCCCGAATTGATATAGGGCGACAGGACCGAGTGCCACAGCTGGTGCTGGCCGGTCAGCATCGCATCCTGATAGTCGCCGAATTTGGGCAAGCCGTGGGCCATGAACGCCTCGGCCTGGGCCCGGGCCTCCTCGGCGGTCGTGGCATAGGCGAAGCCGTCGAGCGAGCCGGGATGATTGTCGAAGCGGGCGGCGACCAGCTGCAGCACCTCGCGCGTCGTCTTGTCGGGCGCGAATGTCAGCGGCTCGGGCGGGACGCCCTTCTTCGGCGCGGGCTTGCGGTTGTCGGCGTCGTAATTCCATTTGCCGCCTTCGGGCTTGTCACCCTTCATCAGCAGGCCGGTCTTGCGCCGCATCAGCCGGTAGAAATACTCCATGCGGAGTTCCTTGCGGTCCTTCGCCCAGTCCTCGAATTCCGCCTGGCCGGCGATGAAGCGGGCGTCGGGGCGGATGTCGACGGGAATGCCGAACATCGTCTCCCACGCTTCCAGCATCGCGGCGACCCGCCATTCGCCCGCTTGCGTGACGACGATGCGCGCTGGATCGTGGCGCTCGACCGCGCGGGCGACCTCGCCGGTGAAGCTGCCCGCATTGTCCGGGTCGTCCAGCTTCACATAGTCGACCGTCCAGCCCGCCTTCCTGAGCGCTTCGGCATGGTGGCGCATCGCGGACAGGATATAGGCGATCTTGGCCTTGTGATGGCGGACGTAACCCGTCTCGTCCTCCACCTCCATCATCAGCAATATGCTGTGCCTGGGGTCCGCGCCCTCCAGCGACGACGGATTCATCGACAATTGGTCGCCCAGGATCGGGATCAGCGTTGGCGATTGGGGCATGATTATCCTACATGGCCTTCATGAAGCATCTCGGCCAGACCAGCGCGCTGCCCGCTTCCCCGGAAGAGGCGGTGCTCGATTATGTT
This sequence comes from uncultured Sphingomonas sp., assembly GCF_913062585.1. GTDB lineage: Bacteria > Pseudomonadota > Alphaproteobacteria > Sphingomonadales > Sphingomonadaceae > Sphingomonas. The sequence goes on from NZ_CAJXWX010000030.1 coordinate 15,457, forward strand.
CCCAACCCGCGCCCGGGGCGCACCTATCTGATCCGGTTCGCGGCACCCGAGTTCACCTCGCTCTGCCCCGTGACCGGCCAGCCCGACTTCGCGCACCTCGTCATCGACTATGTGCCGGGCGAGACGATCGTCGAGTCGAAGTCGCTGAAGCTGTTCCTGGGCAGCTTCCGCAACCATGCCGGTTTCCACGAGGATTGCACCGTCGGCATCGGCGAGCGGCTGTTCGACGAGATGAAGCCGGTCTGGCTGCGCATCGGCGGCTACTGGTATCCGCGCGGCGGCATCCCGATCGACGTGTTCTGGCAGTCCTCTACCCCGCCCGCCGATCTATGGCTGCCCGACCAGGGCGTCGCGGGTTATCGCGGCCGGGGCTGACGCCGGCCCTAACGTCCCGTTCATCCCTTTGTGAAACAGTGACGATGTTTGAAGGCGATGACCGACGGGCGTAAGGGCCCGCCGGTCATCGGCATCGTCATGGTGCGCTGAAGGAACAGGGTTGTGCAGACGTTCGTCAAATATCTCGCCATGCTGCTGCTATCGCTGATCGGCCTGGGAACGGCCGGTGTCGCGAATGCCAGTCCGACCATCCTGATCAACGACGCCAATGGTAGCCTCGTCTCCTATGACACGGCCACGAAGGTGAGCACGGTGCTGAGCACCACGTGCGACACGATGTACGACATCGCGCTGAACCCGGGTGGCGACCTCTATGGTGTCGATGGCGGCACGCTCTACAGGATTTCGACCGCGTCCGGCGCCACCACGATGCTCGGTTCGCTGGGCTCGTTCGTGAACGGGCTGGTCTTCGGCGCCGACGGTACGCTCTATGGCTCGGGCGACAGCAACCTGTACAAGATCAACACCACCACCGGCGTCGCCAGCCTGGTCGGCGCGATGGGCAAGATGCAGTCGGCGGGCGACCTCGCCTTCTTCAAGGGGCAGTTGTACCTCGCCAGCGACCTGGGGCTGGCGGTCGTCAATACGACCACCGGCGTCGCCAGCCTGATCGGCGGCACGTCCAATATCTTCGGCCTCGCCTCCACGGCGGACGCGCTGTTCGGCGTCATGGGCACCAGCATCTACAACATCAACCCGACGACCGGTGTCGGCGTGGCTGTCGCGTCGTATAAGGGCAGCAGCGCTTATGGTGCGGCCTCTATCCCGACGCCGACCGCGATCCCCACGCCGACTTCGGTGCCGGAGCCCGCGACCTGGGCGATGCTGCTGCTGGGTCTGGTCTTGGTCGGCATCGTGCTGCGCCGCCGCCAGACCGCGCCGCGTGCTGCCTTCGCCTGACACGTCCGATCGCCGGATACCGGCGCGAACACCGAATTGCGACCGGCCGTCCTTCGGGGCGGCCGGTTTTGCTTTGGGCCGGTGCCCGGGCACCGACGGGATAAGGATATCGCAACGGATTTGCGCCAGGGAAGACGATGTGGGGGCCGTTAATCGGTCCCATCATCGGACCGATGGAACTGGAGTGACGAGCGTGAAACACCTGCTTTGGAGCGCGGCTCCCCTGGCCCTTCTGCTGCTGTCGGGTTGCCAGTCCCGGTCCGAGGGGCCGGCGGCCGCCAAGGTCGACGGGCGCGACATCCCGGTGGCGACGCTGGACGCCGAGCTGAAGGACGCGCCGCCCAATATCGACCGGGTCGCCTATCGCAAGACGATCCTGCCTCAGGTGATCGACCGCGACCTGCTGGCCCAGGCGGCGCGGCAGATGGGGCTCGACAAGACCGCCGAATTTGCCATCGCGCGCGACCGCGAAGAACAGAAGCTGCTGATTGCGATGCTGGCGCAGAAGCTCGCCAACACGCTGCCCGCCCCGACCGGCCAAGCGATCGACGTCTATATCGCTGCACATCCTTACGAATTCGCGCAGCGGCAGAAATTCTATGTCGACCAGATCCGCTTCGCCAAGCCGTCCAGCACCGAGGCGCTGATGGCGTTGGGCCAGTATAAGACGCTCGACGCGCTGGCCGATGCCCTGACGCAGAATGCCGCGACCTTCACGCGCAGCCATGTGCTGGTCGACTCGGCATTCCTCGATCCCGCCATTGCGGGCGCGATGACCAAGCAGCCGCTGGGCGATCCGATCCTCGTGCCGCTGGACGGCTTCTACACCGCCAACGCGATCGTCCAGCGCATGGCGGAGCCGCTGACGGGGCCCGCCGCGCGCGGGCTGGCCGCGGAAATCCTGCGCCGCAAGGCGATCGCCGACGCGCTGGGCAAGGCGCTCCAGGACCAGCGCAAGGCGGCGTCGATCGCCTACCAGCCGGGTTTCCAGCCTGCGGCCAAGACGTCCGGCACTAGCCCCGGCACCAGCAAGGTGGTCGAGGATGCGGCCGGACGCGCCGCCGGTACAGCGGGCGCGACGCCGGGCACTCGTCCGTAAGAGGCCGTCCCGATCGGCATTCGGGGTCGGCTTACTCCTCCCTCTCCCCTGTCCAGGGGAAAGGGAAGAATAGGCGACGCGGACGTTCTGCGACGCCCCGTACGGCGGCAGCTCATCTTCCCATCCCTTCGTCGTACAGCCGAACACCTGCATCGCCGGGGCTGCGCTTGCAGAACAGGGCGAAACCAGCCGGCCACCAGGCCGGCCAGGGAAAGCTGTCATTGCCATGCGGTAATGATCCGAGGCGCCCCTTCCCCGATCGCCCATGACCCGTTGTTTGGCCGAGCGATCAGAAGTTGCGGTGCAGCAAATATGTCATAAGATGTGCAACCATAGTGCCCCCGACGGGTTGACCTTCTCGGGAGAGGAGACTGGCGGATCTGCCGCTTTCCTCGTGCCTGCAAGGACATGCGACATGGTGGATGCGAACGGAACCGTGATTGAACGACTGGCGCTGATCGGAAACTTCCTGCCCCGCCAGTGTGGGCTCGCGACCTTCACCACCGATGTCTATTCCGCGCTGCGCAATCGTTTTCCCGACATCGCGGTCGACGTTTATGCGATGGACGATCATCCCGGCCGCTATGCCTATCCCCCGGCGGTGACCGCCGCCATTCCGCAGCATGAGCGGTCTGCCTATATCGACATGGCCCGCCGGATCGAGGCGAGCGGCGCCCAGGCGATCTGGGTCCAGCACGAATATGGCATTTATGGCGGCGCGGCGGGCGAGCATCTGCTCGCACTGCTCGACCGCACGACCCTGCCGGTCATCGCCACGCTGCACACCATCCTGGAAAAGCCCTCCGCCGACGAGCGTCGGGTGATGGAAGGGCTGCTACGCCGGTGCTCGCGCATCATCGTGATGGCCGACAAGGGGCGCGACATCCTGCAGCGCGTCTATGGCGCCGATCCGCGCCAGATCGCGATGATCCCGCATGGCGTGCCCGACCGGGCGCTGATGTCGCCCGAGGCGCTGAAGCCGCGTTTCGGTTGGGAAGGACGCAAGGTCGTGCTGACCTTCGGCCTGCTTGCCCCGAACAAGGGGATCGAGACGATGATCGAGGCACTGCCCGCGGTCGCCGCGAACCAACCCGAGCTGCTCTATGTCGTGCTCGGTGCGACCCACCCGAACCTGATCGCGCATGAGGGCGAGGCGTATCGCGACCGGCTGAAGGCGCTGGCGGACACGCTGGGCGTGTCGCAGAACGTCGCCTTCATCGACTCCTTCGTCGAGCATGATGAACTGCTCGACTATCTCCAGGCGGCCGATATCTACGCGACGCCCTATTCCAACCCCGCCCAGATTACGAGCGGCACGCTGTCCTATGCGGTGGGTGTGGGCAAGGCGGTGATCTCCACCCCCTATGTCCATGCGACCGAAATCCTGGACGACGATCACGGTGTGCTGGTCGGTTTCGGCGATGTGGGCGCGTTCGCGCGCGAGATCGACCGGCTATTGTCCGACGAAGCGGCGCGCAACCGCTTGTCGAGCAGGGCCTATGCGCGCGGACGCACCATGACGTGGCCGCGCCTGGCCGAAGCCGCCGTCGAGCAGATCGGCATCGCCATCACCGCGCGCCCGCGCCGGATCGCAAGCCAGTATCAGAACGCGATCAAGCCGTTGACCCCCGACCTGTCGGCCGTCGAACGGATGAGCGACTCAACCGGCATGTTGCAGCACGCCATCTATTCGGTGCCCGATCGTCGCCACGGCTATTGCATCGACGACAATGCCCGGGCGCTGATCTTCATGACGCAAGCGCCGGATATCGACCCGGTCACGCGCGACAAGTGGACCACCATCTACGCCTCGTTCCTGCAATATGCCTGGAACCCGGAGGCGCGACGCTATCGCAACTTCATGCGCTTCGATCGCACATGGTGCGAGGATGTCGGGTCGGAAGATTCCAACGGCCGCACCCTCTGGGCGTTGGGCGTCACCGCGCGCGATGCACAGATGCCCAAGCATCGCGACTGGGCGCAGATGTGGTTCGACGCCACCGCCTCGCTCGCCTTGGATCTGGGATCGTTGCGCGCCCAAGCCTTTGCCATGCTGGGCGCCGCCGCCATGCTGGAGGCGCGGCCGGGCCATCAACTGGCCCGCGCCATCCTGGAAAAGCTGCCGCCGCTGCATCTGGCCTTGCTGGAGGAAGCACGGCGTCCCGAATGGCAGTGGTTCGAGATCGTGCTCGCCTATGACAATGCCCGGGTGCCGCAAGGCCTGATCGAGGCTGGGCGTGCGCTGGGGCGTCAGGACCTGATCGACTGCGGCATTTCCACGCTGGAATGGATCGTCGCCAAGCAGACCTCGCCCGAGGGGCGTTTCCGCGCGGTCGGCAGCGAAAGCTTCGGCCGCCCCTATGCCGATCCGTTGCAGTTTGACCAGCAGCCGCTGGAGGCGCAGGCGACGGTCGAGGCGTGCAGTTCGGCCTATCTGGCGACCGGCGACGTGCGCTGGATCGCGGAGGGCGAGCGGGCTTATGGCTGGTTCCTGGGGGCCAACGACCTCGACCTGCCGCTGGCCACCGCGCATGACGGCGGCTGTTTCGACGGGCTGATGCCGACCGGGCTCAACCGCAACCAGGGCGCGGAATCCATCCTGGCGCTGCAATTGGCGAATTGTGCGATTTCCAGCCTTTGCCAATCCGCCTCATCCATGGCAGGAGCCGAACGTCATATCGCCTGATTGCGTCATCGCGTTCGGGGGATGGGATGAGCGTTTTGGGTAACATGGCGAGACAGTAGCGCGATGGATTTGTTCAACCACCGGCTGCGGCTTCATGCCGATCCTTCGCGCGTCGTCGTGCGCCCCTTCCATATCGCCTGGGGCGGCGGCAACGGCGCGCCCCCCAGCCGGACCGAGCGTCTGGTCGACGAGGTGCTGGCCATGTCGCCGCAGGAGGCCCGCGACCAGCTGGAAACCGTGCTGAAGGACTTTGAGGCGCGGCACTGGCAGACGCGGCGCGTCTTCATGACCCGCTACGACCAGATCGAGGATTTGCTGAAGCTCGACGGGTCGAAGATCAGCGACGAGAAGCGTCAGCTGATCGGCGCCTATTTCTGTCACGAATATAGCTATGCCGCCGCCGCGCTGATGAACCCGTCGGCGGTGCCGCATTTCGACCAGACCGGCATCCAGCCGGGGTCGCAGCGTATCCTGATGTCGATGCGCGCGGTGGGCGAGGGGCATATCTCGTCGGTCGCCTTCCGCGAAGGCATCATCAACGACCAGAATCAGCTGCGCTTGGCGCCCGAGCCGCCCTTTGCGACGGCGACCGACGTGCATGGCTGGGGCGACGACGATGTGCCGAGCGGCCCGATCACGGTGCATCGCCACCGCGATTCGACCCTGTCGGGCACCGTCATCTTCCCGATCACCAAGGCCCAGTCCAAGGGGCTGGAGGACATGCGGATCGTCCAGTTCACGCATGACGACGGTTCGGTCGAATGGATCGGCACCTACACCGCCTATGACGGCGCGGGCATCCAGTCCGAGCTGATGCGCACCCGCGACTTCCGCGCGTTCGACTTGGTGCCGATGACCGGATCGGCGGCGCGCAACAAGGGCATGGCGCTGTTCCCGCGCAAGGTCGGCGGGCAATATATGATGATCGGGCGGCAGGACGGCGAGAATCTGTTCCTGCTCAAGTCCGACTCGCTGACCCATTGGGACGAGGGCGAGAAGATCCTGACCCCCGTCTATCCGTGGGAGCTGGTGCAGATCGGCAATTGCGGCCCGCCCATCGAGACGGATGAGGGCTGGCTGCTGCTGACCCATGGCGTCGGCGCGATGCGCAAATATTCGATCGGCGCGGCTTTGCTCGACAAGAACGACCCGTCCAAGGTGCTGGGCCGGACGAAGCAGCCGATCCTGGCCGCGAAGGATCAGGACCGCGAGGGCTATGTGCCCAACGTCGTCTATTCCTGCGGCGCGATCCGCCACGCCGACTCGCTGTTCCTGCCCTATGGCATCGCGGACAGTTCGATCGGCTTTGCGTTCGTGAAAATCAGCGAGCTGCTGTCGGCGATGTAAAAGCCCGGTGGCGCGTGTAGCGATACCTCGCGCCGTCAAGGCTCCTCTCTTCCTCCCCTGTAAGGGGAGGGGGACCATGCGAAGCATGGTGGAGGGGTGTCGCCCTTTGTAAGCAAAGCCCGCCCTCTCCCACCGGGACACCCCTCCGTCAGGGCTGCGCCCTGCCACCTCCCCTCGCAGGGGAGGAATATCACTTCGCTCTCGTAGTGAGGGTCAGCGTGCCGCGGGTGGCAGGCTGACGGCCTGACGGCGGGTATAGCGATACAGCGCCGCCATGATCCCAAGGAACAGGATCGTGCCCCCGACCAGCGCGGGGGTGGCGAAGCCGTCGTCGACCAGCGCCAGCGGCGCGTCGGAATTGGTCAGATAGACGATTCCCGCAAATCCCACGCCCCACAGACTCTCGCCGACGATCAGGCCAGTCGCAGCCAGCACGCCCAGCCGCTCGGCCGCTTCGGGGTTGGCGCTGCGCCGGGCCCAGTGGTCATAGACATGGCCGACGACCGCCCCCAGCACCACCGGCAGCGTCGCCGACATGGGCAGATAGATGCCCAGTCCCACGCCCAGCGGCGGCAGGCGCAGCCAGCCCAGCTTGCCGCAGATTTCGTCCGCGACGATCACTGCGACGCCCACTAGCGCCCCGACCCCGATCATCGCCCAGTTCAGGTCGCCGCCCAGCACGCCCTTGGCCAGCGCCGAGATCAGCGCGGCCTGCGGGGCCGATAGGGCATTCGGTCCCGCGCCCGGGGTGCCCGCAAAACCCAGCGTAGCGTTGAGCAGGTCCAGCACCGGCGGGATCACCAGGCTGCCGAAGACGACGCCGATCATCAGCGCCACCTGCTGTTTCCATGGCGTCGCACCGACCAGCTCGCCGGTCTTCAGGTCCTGGAGATTGTCGTTGGAGATGGTCGCGACGCCGAACACGATTCCGGTGACGATCAGCGCATAGGCGACCAGTGCCTGCGTCGTCTCCGGCGGGGTGCCGCGTCCGAACAGCCCGACCAGCAGCAACGCGGCGGCCAGGACGGACAGGATGCCGATGCCCGACACCGGGCTGTTCGACGCGCCGATCAGCCCCGCCATATAGCCGCACACGGCCGCGATCACGAGGCCGATGAGCAGGATGAAGAGTAGCGCGCCGCCGATCAGCGCGACGCCCGATGCGGCCAGCGGCCCACCCGCGATCACCGACCAGAGCAGCCCCGCGATCGGTACGAGCGTCGCCAGCGTGACGGCGGCGACGATCCCGATCGGCAGGTCGCGCTCGCCGATCGCCAGCACCGCGCCGTCCCGCTTGGCCGAGGCGGCGGCGAGCGAGGAGCGGATGCCGCCGATGACTGGCCCGATGATCTTGAGGAGTGTCCAGATCGCCGCCACCCCGATCACGCCCGCGCCCAGGAAGCGGACGTCATGCGAAAAAATGCCGCCCGCCCACGCCGCGACCGGCCCGGTCGAGGGGGCCATGGCGGTCAGGATCGGCAAGGCCACCCACCAGCCGATCGCGATGCCGACCAGCATCGCGATACCGACCGACAGGCCGACCAGATGCCCGACGCCGATCAATGCGAAGGACAGCCCGCCCGAAATCCCGGTCGCGCCCGCCCCGGTGCGGAACCAGACCGCGGCTTCGGCCACCGCCAGCTTGGTTTGGGTCAGGATGGCGAAACCCGCCGAGGCGAGGGCATTGACGACGATCAGGCGCAGGCCGGTGGCGCTCTCCGCCTCACCTTCACGACTGCCTGCGCCGACCTTCAGCACCTCGGCGGCGGCGCGGCCTTCCGGGTAGGGCAGGTCGGTGTCGACCACCAGCGCCCGGCGCAGCGGCACCGAAAACATCACGCCCAATATGCCGCCCGTCGCGGTGATTCCGGCGGTCAGCAGGTACGGAAAGCCCTGCCACCAGCCGATCATGACCAGCCCCGGCAGCACGAAGATGATCGCCGCCAGCGTCCCCGCCGCGGAGGCGACCGTCTGGACGATATTATTCTCCAGCACCGAGCTGTTCGGCAGATAGCGCAGGATCGCCATCGAGATCACCGCGGCCGGAATCGAGGTGGCGAAGGTCAATCCGACCTTCAGCCCCAGATAGACGTTCGCGGCGGTGAACAGCAGGGTGATGATCCCGCCCAGCGCGATGCCGCGCAGGGTCAGTTCGGCAACGGGGGCGGCGGCGGGAGGCGTACGGCTCATGCGCGCAGATGTGGCAGATGGCGGGCCGCGCGCCTAGGGTTTCGTGTGGGGTGTGTAGCGGGGCGTGTGCTTCGCCTTCGCTTGGTGCGAACGGGGCGGGGGATGGATGGTCCATCCTGGTCAGCGAGCGGGTCTTCTCCGACATCCGTTCAGCGGGCGGGGGATTCTCCGACATCCGTTGAGCGTGCGGGGCAGTCTCCAACATCCGTTCAGCCTGAGCGCAGTCGAAGGCCAAGGGAATCCACCCGCCAAAAATCCGCCGCCACCCCGGCGAAGGCCGGGGTCCAGTTGCCGCGAAGTCCGTGGCGTTGGAAGGCAAGGGCGTCGCGCCTTCGATATCGCATTGCAACTGGACCCCGGCCTCCGCCGGGGTGGGGGCTTGGGGTAGCCCGATTCCCTTGGCCTTCGACTGCGCTCAGGCTGAACGGAGGTTGGGGAGGATCAACCCCGGAACAGATTCCCCAGTACGCCCCGAACCACCGCGCCGACGATCCCGCCACCGCTGTTGCTCGACCGCCGCCTGGAGCCGGTCCCGAACACCTGCTTGCCGATCTCGTTGGCGACCTGTCGCCCGATCGAGGAACTGGCGGCGCGTGCGGCGCTGTTCGCCATCTTGGCCCAAGGCGAGTTGGCCGCCTCCCGCTGTTCGGCGATGCGCGCGCGTTCCGCTTCCTTGGCGGCCTTCGCATCGGCCTTGGCGGCTTGTGCGGCCTGTTTGTCCGCCTCGGTCTGCGCCTTGGCCTCGGCGGCGGCAGCAGCGGCTTCCTGCGTCTTGGCGGCGAGCAATTCCTCGGCCGACTCGCGGTCGACCGCCTGGTCGTATTTGGTGCCGACCGCGTCGGTTTCGACTAGGACCTTGCGCTCCTCAGGGGTGACCGGGCCGACCCGGCTGCGCGGCGGGGCGATCAGGGTGCGTTCGACCGGCGATGGCGAGCCGTCGGGCTGGAGCAGCGAGACCAGCGCCTCGCCGACCTTCAGCTCGGTGATCGCGGTCGCGACATCGACGCCGGGATTGGCGCGAAACGTCTCGGCGGCCGATCGCACCGCCGCCTGGTCGCGCGGGGTGAAGGCGCGCAGCGCGTGCTGGACGCGATTGCCCAGCTGACCCGCGATCTTGTCGGGCACGTCGATCGGATTCTGGGTGATGAAATAGACGCCGACGCCCTTCGACCGGATCAGCCGCACGACCCGCTCGATCGTATCGACCAGGGCGGGGGCGGCATCGTCGAACAGCAGATGCGCCTCGTCGAAGAAGAAGACGAGCTTGGGTTTGTCGGGATCGCCGATCTCGGGAAGCTGCTCGAACAGCTCGGAGAGCAGCCACAACAGGAAGGTGGCGTAGAGTTTGGGGCTGGCCATCAGCTGGTCGGCGGCCAGGATGTTGACCATGCCGCGTCCCGCATCGTCGGTGCGGATCAGGTCGCCGAGTTCCAGCGCGGGCTCGCCGAAGAAATGCTCGGCCCCTTGCGTACGCAATTGGAGCAGCGCGCGCTGGATCGCGCCGACCGATTGCTTGGACACATTGCCATAGGTGGTGGTCAGCTCTTCGGCCCGCGCGGCGCAATCGGCCAGCATCGCCTGCAGGTCGTCCAGGTCGAGGAGCAGCAGCCCCTCCTTGTCCGCGATGTGGAAGGCGATGGTCAGCACGCCTTCCTGCGTCTCGTTCAACCCCATCATCCGCGACAGCAGCAGAGGGCCCATCTCCGATACGGTGGCGCGGACCGGGTGGCCCTGCGTTCCGAACAGGTCCCAGAACTGGACGGGCGCGGCTTCATAGGCCCAGTCGGTCATGCCCAGTTCGGCGGCGCGCGCGGTGAAGGCGGCGTGGGTCTTGCCCTGCGGCGATCCGGCCATGCCCAGGCCCGACAGGTCGCCCTTCACGTCGGCGACGAAGCTGGGCACGCCCGCGCGGGAGAATCCCTCGACCATGGTCTGCAGAGTCACGGTCTTGCCGGTGCCGGTCGCGCCCGCGATCAGGCCGTGCCGGTTCGCGCGCTTGAGGTCGATCGCTTGGGGCTTGCCGCCGCCCATGCCGATGAAGATGCCGTCCATGGGGGCATCTTATCGCCTGTGCGCGTGACGGAAATAGGAAAAGGCCGCCGCATCCGGAGATGCGACGGCCCTTTGATTCGGCAAGCCATTCTTCCTCTCCGGGGAGAGGGCGAACGGACTTACTTGATGCGCAGCGGCATCAGGCGGTCGGCGATCCGCCCGCGGGTGATCTGCGCCAGCACCTGCGGACGCCCGGCGGCCTTGGCCGCGGCGACCACGCGCTGAAGGTCCTCGGGGCTGCGGATCGGCACGCCGTTGACGGCGCTGATCACGTCGCCGCGCTTCAGCTTGGAGGCGGCATCGCTCGACGCATCGACCGCCGCGATCACCACACCCTGGGTCGACGGATCGACGTTGATCGCCCGTGCGATCGCCGGGGTCAGCGTCTGGACCGACAGGCCCAGCCCGCCACCGGCGGTCGGCGCGACCTGCGCATCGTCGTCGCTGTCGGGGAAGGCATCCGAGCCGTCGCCCATCTGCGCGGCCAGCACGTCGTTCGACGGACGCGTCGCGGCGGTCGCGGTCAGCGACATCGGCTTGCCGCCCCGCAGGATTTCCAGCTGGACGCGGCCGCCCGGCTGAACATTGGCGATCAGATAGGACAGGGTCTGGTCGGGGGTCACCGCCTGGCCGTTGACCTTCGTCACCACGTCGAACGCCTTCAGCCCCGCCTTGGCCGCCGGGCCGTTGGGCTCGACCTTGGCGATCACTTCGCCCTGGTTCTTGGGGATGCCGAGCGAGGCGGCGACGTCGTCGGTCACCGGGCCGCCGATCTGGACGCCCAGATAGCCGCGCTCGATCTTCTGACCCTTCATCAGACGGTCGATGATCGGCTTGGCGTCCTCCGCCGGGATGGCGAAGCCGATGCCGATATTGCCGCCCGACTGCGAATAGATCTGGCTGTTGATGCCGATGACGTTGCCGTTCATGTCGAACATCGGGCCGCCCGAATTGCCCTGGTTGATCGCGGCATCGGTCTGAATGAAGCGGTCGTTCGCACCGCCCTGGCCGGTGACGCGGTGGACGGCCGAGACGATACCGGCGGTCACCGTGCTCGACAGGCCGAAGGGCTGGCCGATCGCCAGCACCCAGTCGCCCGGCCGCGCCCGCGACGAATCGCCGAAGCGGACGAAGGGCAGGTTGGTGCCGTCGATCTTCAGGACGGCGAGGTCCGAGGTTTCGTCACGGCCGACGACCTTGGCGGTATATTCCTTGCGGTCGTTCAGCGTCACCGTGATCGAATCGACCGACGCGCCCTGCGCGCCCGGTGCGATGACGTGGTTGTTGGTGACGATATAGCCGTCGGGCGAGATCAGGAAGCCCGAGCCCAGCGACATGCCCTCGCGCTTCTGCGGCTGGGCGCCGCCGCCGCCGGGCGCACCGAAAAAGCCCTCGAACGGCGTGCCCGCAAACGGGTTCGCCTGCTGCTTCACCGAGATCGACTGCTTGGTCGAGATGTTGACGACGGCCGGCTGGAGCTTGGCGACCATGTCGGCAAAGCTCATCGGCGCGCCGGCACGCGGGGCGACCGCCTGGATCGCGCCGGGTTCGTTCTGCGCAACCTGCGCGGTGCCCGGCTGAAGGGCCAGGGTCGCGGTCGCGCCACCGAGGAGGAGCGCACTGGTAATGGCGTAGGCGTAGCGCACTGGGTGAAGGTCCTCTCAAAGAAAATTCAGTTTGACCGTGGCCTATTTGTCACGGTTTGGCTGAACGACGCTTGAATATGAACGGGTGGAAAGGTGGAAAATCCCCTTATCGACCCGGCGCGGTGAATTCCTTCAGATAGCTGTTCTCAGGCGACAGAATGATCTGGGTCGATCCCCGTTCCTGATTGGTGCCGTCCGTGCCGAAGGTATGGCGATAGGACTGCATGGCGCGGTAGAAGTCGTAGAAGCCGGGGTCCTTGCCAAAGGCCTGGGCATAGATCTGCGCGGCCTGGGCATCGGCATCGGCGCGTACGATCTGCGCCTGCTTCTGGCCTTGCGCGGCGATGGTGATCGCCTCCTGCTGGCGTGCGGTCTGCATCCGGGCGAGCGCGCTTTGCAGCGGCGTGCCGGTCGGCAGTTCGGCTTCCTTGATCCGCACGTCGACGATCTGGACGCCGTACTGGCGCGCGATCCGGTCGAGCTGGACCTGGATCGCGTCCATCACCTGGCTGCGCTCGGGGCTGAGCAGTTCGGCGGACAGCCGCTTGCCCAGTTCGTTGCGCAGCGCCGAGCCGAAGATCGGGCGCAGCTGGTTGACGACGCCGTCCACGCTGCCTGCCGTCGCCAGCATCCGGCGCGGGTCGATCACGCGGAAACGGGCAAAGGCGTCGACGTTCATGCGCAGCTGATCGGTCGACAGCACCTGGGTCTTTTCCAGGTCGAGGTCGAGCACGCGCTTGTCGACCCAGACGATCTGGTCGAAGAACGGGATGCGCGCGATCAGGCCCGCACCGCTATTCCCCGGTTCCTCGCCGGGGCGATAGCCGTTGATGACCTCCCGGGGCTGGCCGAAGCGGTAGATGACCGCCTGTTTGGTTTCCGGCACGATCGCGAAGGTCGCCGCCGCCAGGATGACCGCGACCAGCAGGGCGACGCCCAGCACGATCGGATTGCGCAAGGTCAGGCCGTTCACTGGCCACCTCCCTGCGCCTGTGCCGCGTTGGGCTGGGCCGGGGCAGTGGCGGTGATCTCGGGCGGCAGCGTCCGGGCCGGTGCCTTCGACAGCGGCAGATAGGGGACGACGCCCGGCGTTTCGACGATCGTCTTGTCCGACTTGGCCAGCACGGCCTCCATGGTCTCGTAATACATGCGGCGGCGGGTCACTTCGGGGGCCAGGCGATATTGCTCATAGACCTTGTCGAACTGGGCGGCCTCGCCCTGCGCGCGGGCGATCACCTGCTGCGCATAGGATTTGGCCTGGTTGACGTCGGCGATCGCGCGCTGCTGTGCCACGGTCACCTTGTTGAAGTCGTCGACGATCTGCTGCGGCGGCGCGGCCTGCTTGATCGCGACGCCCTGGATGCGGACGCCGGAGCGATATTCGTTGAGGATCGACTGGGTCAGGTCCTGCACCCGCTGGCCGATTTCGCCCCGGCCCGACCCCAGCGCCTGGTCGAGCGTGGTCTGGGCGATGACCGCACGCATCGCGCTTTCGGCGGCGGCGCGGACCGTCTGCTGCGGTTCGGCCAGGCGGAAGGCATAGTCGCGCGGATTGGCGATGTCCCAGCGCACCGAATAGCTGAGGTCGATGATGTTCTGGTCCCGCGTCAGGACCAGATTCTCCGCCGTTCCTTCCGGGAAATTCTCAGTCCGGATCTTCTGCACGTCCAGCACACGGACGGCGGCGATCGGGGCGGGGGCGGTGAACTGGATGCCGGGTTCCAGAATGCCGGTATAGCGGCCGAAATAGGTGACGACGCCGCGCTGCTGCGGGCCGATCGGGTGGATCGAGGTATAGAGGACCCAGATCGCGACCAGGATCGCCGCGCCGATCGCCCAGAGCGTCCGGCTGCCGGGCGCGCCGGGAATGCCGCCAAAGCCGCCGCCCGAACCGCCGGGGCCTTCGCCCGGTCCGCCGCCGCCCGAGCCGCGCGCCTTGCGGATGAACTCGTCCAGCGCGGTCGGCTTGGCCGGTCCCTTGCGCCCGCCCGGCGGCACCGCCCAGGGGTTGCGGGGACCGCTGTCGGAGTCGTCGCCGGAGCCTCCCCAGGGGCCCTTTGGCGTTTCTGCGGCAAGAATGGGGGGGCGTCGCAACCAGCCCGTCAGATTTCTCATGCTCATCGTTATAGGAACGGTTCGTCGACAAAAACAGTGCCAAGCCGCGTATCGCATCCTATCTGGCGGCCATGAGCATGATCGAGACGGTGAAGGCGGCGGTCGCCGCGGTGGCGGGCAAGCGCGCCAATGTGCGGATGGAGGGCGCGCGGGCGGGCGTCGTCCTCGATACCACGGGGCTGGACGGCGCCGGTCGCCACGCGTTGGAGGAAGAGGTGAAGGCCGCCGCGATGCAGTCGGGGGTCGAGGATGTCCGCGTCGTCCTGACCGCCGAGAAGCGCGAGCGCCGGATCGTCGCGGTCGCCAGCGGCAAGGGCGGCGTGGGCAAGTCGACCCTGTCGGCGAATCTGGCGATCGCGTTGGCGCGGGGCGGCGTGAAGACCGGGCTGGTCGATGCCGATATCTATGGTCCCTCGCAGCCCCGGCTGATGGCGGCCGAAGGGGTGAAGCCGGTCGCGCAGGACGGCAAGCTGCAACCCGTGCCCACGCCTTACGGTGTGTCGCTGCTGTCCATGGGCCAGCTGGTCGAACCCGACAAGGCGATCGCCTGGCGCGGGCCGATGGCGGCGGGCGCGCTCAGCCAGCTGGTCGATGGCGATTGGGGGGCGACCGAGCTGCTGGTCCTCGACCTGCCGCCCGGCACCGGCGATGTGCAGCTGACTATGGTGCAAAAGCATCGCCCGGCGGGTGCTGTGATCGTCTCGACCCCGCAGGACCTGGCGCTGATCGACGCGCGCCGCGCCATCGACCTGTTCCAGAAGGCGGGGGTGCCGATCATCGGGCTGGTCGAGAATATGGCGGGTTATTGCTGTCCCCATTGCGGCGGCATCTCCGACCCGTTCGGATCGGGCGGTGCCGAGGCGGCGGCGGCGGAGCTGGGCATTCCGTTCCTGGGCCGGGTGCCATTGACCATCGCGATCCGCACCGCCTCCGATGCGGGTCAGCCCCCGGCGGCGGGGGAGGGGGATGCGGTGTTCGCCCCCCTGGCCGCGAAGGTCGCCGACTGGCTGGACGCGTCACGATGAAACCGGCGGCGCGGCGGGGCGTTGGACGACGATAACCCGCCGTTTTCGCAGGAGTATGTCCGGTGGCGCGGCGGGTCGAAGGGGACTTTTGATGCCGCTGACCGCCGATGAGGATATTCGCGACCTGTTGACGACCGCACGGACCATCGCGCTGGTCGGCGCGTCGGATCGGCCCGACCGCCCTTCCTATGGCGTGATGAAGCGGTTGCAGGATCATGGCTACCGCGTGATCCCGGTCAATCCGCAGATCACCGGCGAGCATGTCCATGGCGAGTTCGTATTCCGCGAACTTGGCCAGCTGGGCGACCCCATCGACATCGTCGACATCTTCCGCCGGTCCGACGCGGTCGGCCCGATCGTCGACGAGGCGATCGCGATCGGTGCCAAGGCGATCTGGATGCAACTGGGCGTCATCAACGACGAGGCGGCGGCGCGGGCCGAGGCGGCCGGGTTGAAGGTCGTGATGGACCGGTGCCCGGCGATCGAGATTCCGCGCCTGGGCGTAGCACCCGTGGGCGCGAACTGAGGACCGAAAGCAGGGCTGATAGCGAATAAGGGGAGAAGAACGATGGTGCCGTTGTTGCTGGTGCTGGGCGCCGTTGCCGAGGGGAGCATGGCTATGGTCCCGCTGCCCCGGCTGACCTCGGCCTGTACGCTGTCGACTTGTCATGGCGGCAAACGTCCGTCGCCCTATCGCCTGACCCCCAGCGACACCGTGCCGATCGACTCCAAATCCCGCGCCTTTGCCAATGACGGGACCTATTGCGCCGTGGTCGGCGACAAATATTGCACCAGCAAGCCGCGCACCCTGTTCCGCGCCGCGATTGATTAGCCGCGGGCGGCCTCGGCCCACCCGATCCTCCGGAACGGGCTCGTAATGACGCTGGCGGTCGGTCTTTAAAACAGGCATGATCCCGGCCGAGCCGATACGGGGCTCGCAAGCGCGGGAGAGCGTCTTGGTGACGACGATGCTGGTCATGCTGATGCTCGGAACGCCGGTCCAGGGCGAGGCGCCGCCGCCTCCCTCGGTCGATACGATCCTGGCCAATACCCGTCAGTTGACCAGCGTCGAGACGCATTGCGTCTATGACCCCAACGCCACCGACATCACGGTTTGTGGTCGCCGCAACGCCGATCGTTTCCGCATCCCCTTCGAATTGCCGCCCGAACCCGGCGATCGTCGCCATGAAGGGGTGATGGAGGAACGGACCCGCCTGCTCGCGCGGAGCACGCCGGTGAAGGATTTGTCGCCCTTCTTGGTCGGTGGGGGTTTTGCTGGCGCGACGATGGACACCAACCCGCGCGGCGGCGGCGGGCCGACCCTGCGCAAGCCTGCGCCATAAGGAGGAAACGCCGATGCTCCCGCTGTTGCTCGTCGCGCTTCAGGTTGCGCCCGCCGTGCCCCTGCCGCCGCCCGGCCCCGGTGCGCAGCGTTTCTCGATCCTGGCCCGCGATCCCTGTCCGCCCTCGGCGGGCACGAAGGACGAGGTGATCGTCTGCGGGCGCCGGCTGGGTGACGATCGGCTGCCGCACGACCCGGATGCGCCACCTGCCAAGCCGCTCATGTCCAATCCTGAACTGACCGGCATCGGCGCGATGCGGGCGGAGGGGGCGCCCTGTGCGGCGGTCATGCGAGGCTGCACGGTCGGGGTCGATGTGATCACCCCTGCCGTGATGCTGGCCAACGAGGTGCGGATCGGCATCAGCAAGCTGGTCGACAAATCGCGCGACAAAAGCAAGCGCATCGCGATCGTGCTCGACGATGCGGGGCCCAAGGGCCATCTGGAGCCCTGAGGCTTTACGCGCCGCGCCGTGCGCGCGATCGCGCCGAGGGTGGGGGCAGGAACCAGTCGCCAAGGCCGAGCCCCGTCGCCGCCATCGCGCGCAGCACCACCTGGCCCGCGGCACGCGCATCGCTGAGCGCGTCATGGTGGCGATGCTCCAGTTCCAGAAACGCCGCCAGCGTATTGAGCTTGTGATTGGGCAGCTCCGGCCAGGCGCGTCGGGCGATCGTCACGCTGTCCAGCCAGCGGGCGGCGATCGGGGGCAGGGCGTCGCGCTCGCACACCCGGCCCAGCGCGCCCTTGTCGAATCCCGAATGCGCCACCGTCACCCGCCCGGCCAGATGCGCCGCCAGTTCGGGGTAGAGCATCGCAAAGGTCGGCTTGCCCGCGACATGATCGGCGGTGATGCCGTGGATGCCGATATTGAAGCCGCTGAACTCGTCGCACGGGTCGACCAGCGTCTCATAGGCCAGCACCTCCACCCCGTCCGCATAGCCGACAATGCCGATCTGGCAGATGCTGCTGGTGCGCGAACAGGCGGTCTCGACGTCGATGACCACGAAATCGGGGGAGATCATGGTCAGGTGCCTTAGCGACTTTGTCGGTTTCAAGCAATAAAAGGTCGCGGTGTGGCTCGACAGCGACCATTTCTATCCGCTACGCGCCGTGGCTCTACGAACGCTCTGGATACGGGATACGGGTGATGGGCGAAGCTTTGCGGGTGGCGTTGGCGGGACTGGGCACGGTGGGGGGCGGCGTCATTCGCCTGCTCGACGCGAACCGTGACCTGATTACCCGGCGTGCCGGTCGCCCCATCGAGATCGTCGCGGTGTCCGCGCGCGACCGGACCAAGGACCGGGGCGTCGACCTGTCGCGCTTCGAATGGGTCGACGATACCGCCGCGCTCGCCTCGCATCCTGATGCCGATGTGGTGGTCGAACTGATCGGCGGGTCGGACGGCCCGGCGCTGACGCTGGCGCGGACCGCACTGGGGGCGGGGCGTGGTTTCGTGACTGCCAACAAGGCGATGCTGGCGCATCACGGGCTGGAACTGGCGCAGAAGGCGGAGGCTTCCAACGCCGCGCTGAAGTTCGAGGCGGCGGTCGCGGGCGGCATTCCGGTCATCAAGGGCCTGCGCGAAGGGGCGGCGGCCAACGCCATTGCGCGGGTCTATGGCATCCTCAACGGCACCTGCAATTTCATCCTGTCGAAGATGGAGGCCGAAGGCCGCGACTTTGCCGAGGTGCTCGCCGAAGCCCAGGCGCTGGGTTATGCCGAGGCGGACCCCAGCTTCGACATTGACGGGGTGGACGCGGCGCACAAGCTGTCGATCCTGGCTGCCATCGCCTTCGGTACACAGCCGGCATTCGGTGACGTCGCGATCGGCGGCGTGCGGCACGTCCTGGCCGCCGATATCGCGCAGGCGGCGTCGCTCGGCTACCGGGTGCGGCTGGTCGGCGTGGCGGAGGAGGGGGCGAACGGCCTGTTCCAGCGGGTGCACCCGCATCTGGTGCCGCTCGACCATCCGCTGGCGCATGTCACCGGATCGACCAATGCGGTCGTGGCGGAAGGAAATTTCGTCGGGCGCCTGCTGTTCCAGGGCGCGGGCGCGGGCGACGGGCCGACCGCCAGCGCGGTGGTCGCCGACCTGATCGACATCGCGCGCGGCGAATATGGCGCGTCCTTCGCCATGCCCGCGCATGAGCTGAGCTCTGCGCCCAAGGCCGATAGCGGCGAGCGGCGCGGGCGCGCTTACCTGCGCTTCACCGTGCAGGACAAGGTCGGCGTGCTGGCCGAGATCGCGGCCGCCATGCGCGATGCGGGGGTTTCGATCGAAAGCCTGATCCAGCGGGGCGAGGCGGCGGACGGCGGTGTGATGATCGCCATCGTGACCCATGAGGGGCCGGAGCGGGCGGTCGCGCAGGCGCTGGAGCGGTTGCGCGGGAGCCAGAGCTTGGTCGGCCAGCCTCTGTTGATGCATATTTTGGGGTGACGGTGGGGCGGTAAGGTCTCTGCGAGGCCCCTTGCCCTCCCCCAACCCCTCCCGCCTGCGGGAGGGGAGTTGTCTGGCCCTGCGGCTTGACCTTCTCCAACAAGCTCCCCTCCCGCAGGCGGGAGGGGCTGGGGGAGGGCTCGGTGTCTCACCGAGCCCGCACTATCACTTCTTGATCAACCCGATCTCCACCAGCCGCTCGAACAGATAGTCATGCGCGGTGATCGGCTCGGGATACCGATCCGGATGCCCCTCGCTGATCGTCCCCGGCAGCGTCTTGATCAGGAAGTCGGGCGCCGGATGCAGGAAGAACGGCATCGAATAGCGCGAGAAGCCGCGCCGCTCGACCGGCGGGTTGACCACCCGGTGCGTGGTCGAGGGCAGGACATGGTTGGTCAGCCGTTGCAGCATGTCGCCGACATTGACCACCATCGCGCCTTCGGGCGGACGGATCGCCAGCCACTCGCCCGAATCGCGGTCCAGCAGTTCCAGCCCCGCTTCCTCCGCGCCGAGCAACAGGGTGATCAGGTTGATATCCTCATGCGCGCCCGCCCGCACGCCCTCGGCATCGGCGGGGATCGGCGGATAGTGGAGCAGGCGCAGGACCGAGTTGCCGTCCTTCACCGCCGGATCGAACCAGTGCGGATCGAGCTTCAGATGTCGCGCGATCGCCGAGAGCAGCCGGTCGCCCGCCTTGTCGAACGCGGCGAACAGCGCGATGAAATCCGCGCGGAACCCCTCCGGCCGGTCGGGCCAGATATTGGCGGGCATCCGGTCGGCATAAGCGTGACCTTCGGGCAGTTCGCGGCCGACATGCCAGAATTCCTTCAGGTCGACGACCTTGGCGTCCTTGGCGATCTCGGTCTTGAACGGGGTATAGCCGCGCGCGCCGCCGCCGCCGGGGACGTGATAACCGCGCTTCTCCTCCTCGGGCAGGTCGAACAGCGCCTTGGTCTGCGCCCAGGCACGGTCGATCAGGTCGGCGGGGACGCCGTGATCGGCGACGATGGCGAACCCGAACCGCTCGAACGACTCGCCCAGCGCTGCGGCGAAGCCCTCGGGATCGCGGTCCTGGTCGGCGAGGCTGAGCGTCGGAACCTCGGCGGAGCGGGTGTCGGTCATGGCGATATGTCCAGAAAATCGAATAGGCTGGCTCTTATATAACGCCGCCGTCATCCCCGAACAGGGTGCGTTATCCGCCTAAAGTGATCGTCCCCGTCGATCGGTCGCCGCCCGCGGCGTGCAGATCGAGGCGGAAGGGCTTTTCCTCCGCCGTCTTGCCGACCAGCGCGCCACCCTGATCGGTCAGCGTGAAGTCGGCGTCACCCATCTTCTCCCGGAACCAGTCGCGCACGGTGGCGGGGTCGGCGGGGCTGTCGAAGGTCATGACCAGCGCCTTGTCGCGGCCATTGCCGACATCGACGTTGCGGATCGTCGAGCCGGGATAGAGGTGGACGCCGTTCAACTCGAAATTGTCCGCCTCGACGGACATCTTGGGCAGCTTGAACGCGCCCTGGAAGCCCGGCAGCGCCAGCTTCACCTCGCCCGACTTGCCATCGACCGAGGCCAGCGTGCCGTCGGCGCCGTTGACGGTGATCGACGTCCCCTGGCTCGGCCGGTCGCAGGCCGACAGCGCCAGCGCGGCGAGCAACGGCAGGGCGAGCGTGGTTCGGGTCAGCAAGGTCGTCATGGCAAACTCCTCTGAACGTCCTGTCGCACCAATAACGGGCCATGATGCTGGTCGTTGCAAGATGACGAGGCGCTGAACGCCCGGATGTTGCGTCAGCGTTTCCGCTCGCCCGCCAACGTGCGGGCGTAGCAGCCGAGGGCGACTAGAGACAGGCCGATCGAAATGCCCATCGCCAGCCCCAGCGCCCGGTCCGACAGATGACGCGAAAGCAGCAGCGGCAGCATGATCGCGGGCAGGAGCGCGGGAAAGATGACGAGCGGTAGAAGGACGATCTTGGGAGTTTTGTTGCGTACGGTTCCTCCTCGGATAGCGCTAGGGGCGATGGAACGGGGTGGCCGCAGAGGGGCTGGAGAAGATCAATGGTGTTGCTCCGCTCAACGCGTAGCGTCCATTGGCCTCCGTCTGGGCTACGATGATCCCGGGGATCGACGTCGAGAGCATCAGGCCCCGGACGGGGTGGAGATCCGGAAAATCATGCCGCTCCACCGCGCCGCGATTGGCATGATAGAGCGCTCTGGGGGTGACCGCCCAGAAGCCGCCCGGCGCGGGCAGAAGAGCGAAAACGGGTTCGGTCTCCGGCGAAAACCGTCGGGCGTGGGGCGACAGCGCGCGACGGATACGCATACCGAGCGGCAGGATCTGCGCCTGCCAGACCGTCTCCACATGCTGGGCGCAAACGCGTAGCACCCGGCCTTGCTCTAACATATGCGACAGGCCGATCGAGGCCAGGACGCAGGACGGGTGATCCGGATCGTGGATCAGGCCGGTCACCGGATCGCAGCCGCCGCTTAGCGGACCCGAGCAAATCTCCGTTCCGTCGATCCGCTCGACGGGCGAAACCCGGCCGCTCGATACGCTGATCCGCAGCAATCCGCCGCCCCATTCGCCGCGATTGGCGCCGAGATAGAGCGTGTCCCGGCCGACCATCAGTGCGATGAATTGGCCCCATGGCTTGATCGGTTCGTTGAGCGAGCGGCGTGCAAAACCGCCTTTGGCATCCGACAGATAGAGGGCCTTCGGACCGATCACGACGGGGCCTTGCTGGCCGAGCGTCAGGGCGAGCGGTGGTTCGCCGCGGCCATAGTCCTGCCGTGCCGAGTAGCGCCACGGTCCACCGGACGAGACGGCCAGCCGGAACCGGCCGGCAGGCTGGTCATCCGCATCGCCAACCAACGGTGCCGCCTGAAGCGCCCAGACATGTGCGCCATCTGCCGCGATCGCGGTCACGCCCGCGGCGCTGCGGCGGGTCGGGCGCCAATCTTCAAGGCGGTAGGACGCCATCCGGCCGATGTCATCGAGCAGCCATAGCTCCGAGCCGAATGTCACACCGCCGACGATGTCCGTTCCCAGGATCGTGGAGCCCGAACCCGCCAAAGGCGCGCGCTCCGATGGAGACTGTTCGATCGCGGCCAGCGCGACCCAGACGATCCAGAACAACAGGCCCCCGCCCATGAGGATTGCACCGACCCGCGTCATCGACCTGACGCGCGCGAGCAGTATGCCCGCCACAAAACCCGCCGGGGCCGCCAGCAGGCCGAAATCGGGCCGGAAGCTCAGCAGAGAAAGTGGCAAACAGAATAGCAGGGCGCCGATCGCACCGGCGCTCCAGGGGCCGACCGGTCGGATACGCCGAGCCACGGCCAGGATGCCCAGCAGGACCAACGACCCGAACGCGCCGCCGATGAGCATCCCGGCCGTCAGTCGCCACGCGCGCGCAAGCGGCAGGACGAGGCGATCGTCCATGATCCAGCCGACCAGCGCGGAGGTGCCGATCAGGGTACAGGAGGATCCCAGCGTGGCGATGCCCCATCGAGTGACGATCGCGGTCCGTCCCGTCATTCGCTCCCCCTTCTCCGCTGGACAGGATACATGTTTCCGGCTGCGCGCAAAGGCGTTCGAACCGCGTCGGTTTGGCGGATTCCTCTCCTTTTAGAGAGAAACCGGTGAGGGCATTTGCACTGCTGCGATGTATCT
The DNA here is from genome assembly GCF_913062585.1 of uncultured Sphingomonas sp. Taxonomy (GTDB): domain Bacteria; phylum Pseudomonadota; class Alphaproteobacteria; order Sphingomonadales; family Sphingomonadaceae; genus Sphingomonas. The sequence goes on from NZ_CAJXWX010000030.1 coordinate 38,354, forward strand.
CCACGGAAGGGCTTGATTTCGGTCGCCCTTGGTCGGATTCCCGGGTTTCCCTGATCCGCATTCCCCCCTAAGGGACAGTCATCATGTCCGATACCCGTTCCGCTGATCCGGTGACGCCCGTCACCGCCGAACCCCCTGGCGCGCCGATCGGCTTTGTCGAGTTCGTGCTGCTGATCGCGGCGCTGATGGCGTTGACCGCGTTGGGGATCGACTCGATGCTCCCCGCGCTGCCCGCGATCGGTGAGGCGCTGGGGGCGTCGCCGATGGCGCGGCCCTTCGTCGTCACCGCCTTTCTGATCGGGTTCGGGGTGGCGCAGCTGGTGCATGGGCCGCTCGCCGATCGGTATGGGCGGCGGCGGGTGCTGATCGTCGCCCTGGTCATCTATATCGTCACCAATGGCCTGGCGGCGGTCTCGGCCAGCTTTCCGCTGCTGCTCGCCGCGCGGGTCTGTGCGGGGGCGGCGATCGCCGCTACGCGGGTGGCGACGGTGGCGCTGGTCCGCGACTGCTATCACGGCCGGGCGATGGCGCAGGTCATGTCGATCGCCTTCATGGTGTTCATGATCGTGCCGATCCTGGCACCGGCGTTCGGCGAGCTGGTGCTGCTGTTCGGCAATTGGCGGCTGATCTTCTGGACGATCGCGGGGCTCGCCACGCTGGTGCTGATCTGGTTCTCGTTGCGGATGCCCGAGACGCTGGCACCGGAGGCGCAACTGCCCATCTCGCTGTCGCGGATCGCCAGCGGGTGGTGGGCGACGCTCAGCGACCGGTTGTCGCTCGGCTATACGCTGGCGGCGACGGCGTTGATGGCGGCGCTCTATGGCTATCTCAACTCGGTCCAGCCGATCATGGCGGTGAGCTTCGGTCGCGAAAAGCTGCTCGCGCTGATCTTCGCCACCACCTCGCTTACTATGGCGGCGGCCAATCTGCTCAATTCGCGGATCGTCATGCGGCTGGGCACGCGGCTGATCAGCCACGGCGCGGTCGCCATCCTGATCGCGGTGTCGGCGATCCACCTGACCATCGCGCAGGCGGGTGCCGAGACGATGATCGTCTTTGCGGTGCTCCAGGCGATCACCATGGCCTGTTTCGGTCTGGCGACCTCCAACTTCTCGGCGATGGCGATGGAGAATATGGGGCGGATCGCGGGCACCGCCTCCAGCGTGCAGGGCTTTGCCAGCGTCACCATCGGCTCGCTGGTCGGCGCGGGGATCGGCCAGGCGTTCGACGGGACGACCCGGCCGCTGACCCTGGGCTTCCTGATCGCCGGGTGCACGGCCTTCGCCTTCGTCTTCGTGACCGAGCGCGGGCGGATGTTCCGTCCCGCCTGAGACGGGCGCGGGGAACCGCCCGGCCAGCCCCACCGTTCCACCCTCCACAGTTCAAGAGGAGGCAGTGATGGGCGGACATCAGGTTCCGAGTCAGGGGCCCGGCGACGATGGCTGGGACGAGGAAGGCTATGACGAGAGTCAGCGCGCCGAAATCCTGGAGGCGACGCGCAACGGCCCCAGCGACGGCGTTCTGCTGACCGATATCGAACCCGATCTGGGCGACGACACGGTCGAAGACGAGCCGATCGGCGAGATCGAGATGGATTCCGAGGATGTCGGAACCAGCGATGCCTCGGTCGACATGGACGATGCGGATATCGACGAGGACGATCTGCAGGAAGATTTCGAGGACGATAACGTCGCCGACGGCGATATCGACGAGGCCGACGACACCGCGCTGCGGCCATGATGCGTCTGCCTCTGGCCCTGGCGGCGGGCGGGCTGGTGCTGATGGGGTGTTCGACCCTGCCCGATGGCCGCACCGGCCTGCCCCCGATGGTGTCCCAGACCTTTCAATGCGACAATGGCAGCCGTTTTTGGGCGCGCTTCGACAATCGTGACGACAGTGCCCTGTTGCGCTTCGACGGCGATCTGGAGCTGCGACTGGCGGGGCAGCCGGTCGCGTCCGGCATCCATTATGCGGGCTTCGGCCACGACCTGCGCGGCAAGGGGGGTGAGGTTGTTTTGACACGCCCCACCGGCGACGCCCTGCGCTGCACCGCCCTGCAAGGCGGGTCGAGGGCACAATAAGGGCGGGAAAGTGGCGGAAAACGGCCATTGCCCCATTGTGCCCCATTTGGTTCATCTTGGTGACAGGAAGTGTGGCTTGTCGGACACAGGTCCCGGCCAGGTGTTCAAAAAAGTCAATTCCTTTGCAACCCATGGCGGTTTTGCCGGTTAAGCGGGCCTGGGCTGAGCGGTTGGTTCCGCCGCCCCACATAGAACAAAGAAGGGTATCTCGTATGCGTAAGCTTTCCCTCGTCGCCGCTGCGGCGGCTGCGTTCGTCGCTGTGCCTGCCATGGCCCAGGACATGAGCACCACCACCGACACCACGACGGCGGCCCCGGCTCCGGCCGCCGACGCGCCGCGCGCTCCCGATGGCTCGAAGGCCTTCGGTATCGAGCCGTATGTCGCGATCATGGGTGGTTGGGAGCAGTTTGATCGCCAGTCGGTCGCCGGCATCCCCGCGCAGCCCAAGGGCTATAACCTGGACGGCGCGCTGGTCGAAGGCCTCGTCGGCGTCAACGTTCCGCTCGGCCCCGTGTTCGTCGGTGCGGAAGGCTCGGTCGCCAAGGGCGTGTCGGGTGACATCGACTGGCAGTATGGCGCCTATGGCCGCGCGGGCTTCCGTGCCGGTGACAGCGGCCTGTTCTACGGCAAGGTCGGCTATCGCTGGAACAACTTCCACAACTTCGCGCCCGGCGTTTCGGGCGACCTGAAGCGCGACTATGGCGCGACCGTCTACGGCGTCGGCGCCGAAGTCGGCCCGAAGGACATCGGCCTGGGCGGCATCACCGGCAACGCCGGCCTGCGCCTGCGCCTGGAAGTTTCGACCTTCGACGACGCGCATTCGTTCCGCCCGATGGCGGGTGTCGTCGCACACTTCTGATCCCTCTCGGATCCAGTTGGCGTAAAGGAATGGGGTTCGGCAGCGATGCCGGACCCCGTTTTCTTATGCACCGCGCCACCCCATATTCCCTTCATGGTCGGACGCGTGAAGCGCAAGGCGGGGCTGTTGGCCGCCGCCGAACGGATGGAGCCGCTCATGGTGCCTTCCTGCGCGCTGTGCGAGCGGCCGCTGGGGGTGAAGGTGGAATGGCATCACCCCGTTCCCAAGAGCGAGGGCGGGCGCGAAACCGTGCCGGTGCATCCGATCTGTCACCGGACGATCCATGCCACGCTGACCAATGCGGAACTGGCGCGCGACTATAGCGATTTCGCGGTGTTGCGGGCGCATCCGGACATGGTGCGGTTCCTGAAGTGGATCGCGGGCAAACCGGCGGACTTCCATGCCCCGACACGGACGGCGCGGTAGCTTCTGGCTCGCGCGAAGACGGACGATTCGCGCAGAGGCGCAGAGGACGCAGAGAAAAAGTGAAATCCCCACCCTCCGTTCAGCCTGAGCGAAGTCGAAGGCCACGGGGCAACGCCTGCCATATCACGGGGATTTCGGGTCGGAACTGCGGTCAGAGCCCCCCGGGGAGATGCTTTCCCTTGGCCTTCGACTTCGCTCAGGCTGAACGGAGGGTGGGGAGCGGGCGGTATTCCCGAAATCGCCTCCGCGCCCTCCGCGCCCTCCGCGCCTCTGCGCGCACCAGCCTTTTTCGCGCCTTCGCGCGAACAAAAAAAGGGCGGACCGAAGCCCGCCCTTCCCGATCACTCCGCCGCGACGCCCGCGGCCGAGAACATGTCGCCGGTCTCGCTCGGCTCCTCGTTCGCCGCCTTGGCAACCTTCGCCTTTTGCCGCGTGTCGAACGCGTCCCACACGTCGTTCCACTGGCCGCGCGTCGCCGCCTTGGAATATTCCGTAGCGCGCGTCTCGAAGAAGTTCGCATGTTCCACGCCGTTCAGCAGCGGGGTCAGCCAGGGCAGGGGATGCTCGTCGATCATGTAGATCGGCTTCAGCCCCAGCTGGCCCAGGCGCCAGTCGGCGATGTAGCGGATATACTTCTTGATCTCCTTGGGCTTCATCCCCTCGACCGGGCCCATTTCGAAGGCGAGGTCGATGAAATTATCCTCCAGGCGGATCGTCGTCTGGCACACATCGGCGATGTCGTCCTTGACCGCCTTGGTCAGGCACTGGCGCTCCTGGCAGAAGGCGTGGAACATGCGGATGATGCCCTCGCAGTGCAGGCTCTCGTCGCGCACCGACCAGCTGACGATCTGGCCCATGCCCTTCATCTTGTTGAAGCGCGGGAAGTTCATCAGCATCGCGAAGGACGCGAACAACTGAACGCCCTCGGTAAAGCCGCCGAACATCGCCAGCGTGCGCGCGATGTCCTCGTCGCTGTCGACGCCGAAATTCTGCATGTAGTCATGCTTGTCCTTCATCTCGGCATATTCGAGGAAGGCGCCATATTCGCTTTCGGGCATGCCGATCGTGTCGAGCAGATGGCTGTACGCCGCGATGTGCACCGTCTCCATGTTGGAGAAGGCGGTCAGCATCATCTTGATCTCGGTCGGCTTGAACACCCGGCCATATTTCTCGTGATAGCAGTCCTGCACCTCGACGTCCGCCTGGGTGAAGAAGCGGAAGATTTGGGTCAGCAGGTTGCGCTCGTGATCGGTCAGCTTCTGCGCCCAGTCGCGGCAATCCTCGCCCAGCGGCACCTCTTCGGGCAGCCAGTGGAGCTGTTGCTGGCGCTTCCAGAACTCGAACGCCCAGGGGTATTCGAAGGGCTTATACTGCTTGGAGGCTTGGAGGAGAGGCATGGGGGTTACTCCGGACGAATGGTGTTCAGGGAGGCACGGCGCAGGTGGCGCCGGGCGGAAAAGGCAAAGGCGGTGATCGTCACGGGGAACGACCAGAGCCAGACAAAGGCGAACCAGTCACGCGGACGGCCCGCCAGCAAATAAGGGCTGCACAGATAATCGCCGATGATCCGGGCGCGGCGCCCATGACCGCCGATCCCACAGGCGCTGAGATCGGCATCGCCATAGGCCTGAAAGCCCGAGACGACGAAGCCGACCACCGCCAGGGCGGCGAGCAATGCCAGAAGCCGCTCGACCATGGTCATGACCCCATGCTCCACCGGCGCAAGGCGGTCGCGAAACCGGCAAGGATGATCCCGCCAGTGGCGAACATGGTACCCGCGATCAGCCGGGCATAGCGGCCTTGCTCCGACCGGGGCGTGCGGAGTTGCAGCAACAGCGTCGCGCCGATCCCGCCCAGCACGGCGGCCACCGCATACATGATCGTGGCCCCTGTCATGCGACCAATTCCGGCTTGGCGCGTTTTGCAGCCGTCCCCCAAGCAGGAGAAGAAAAATGGTCGATATCAGCCAGATCAAGGAACATGCCGAGGTCATCGGCGCCGATGGCGTGCATGTCGGTACCGTCGATCATGTCGATGGCGACCGTATCAAGCTGACCAAGAACGACAGCCCCCAGACGGAAGACGGGCAGGGTGCCAAGCATCATTACCTGCCGATCGGCCTGGTCGCCGAGGTCGAAGGCGACACGGTTCGCCTGTCGGCCACGGCGCAGAACGCCGTCGACGAGTTCGAAGAGGCGGAGTGAGCCATAATCTCCCTCTCCCCGTGGGAGAGGGAGGGAGCGCCCGTCAGGGCGCGGAAGGGTGAGGGTGGTACCGGTCATGCGGCACCGCCCTTTTTCGTGGACTTGCCACCCTCATCCTTCCCACGCGGCTGCGCCGCGCGGGCCCCTTCCTTCTCCCGGAGGGAGAAGGAGATTTGGTCGATCACCCCTTCGATGTTCTCCATCACATCCGCATTGCTGACGCGGATCGTCCGATAGCCTTCCCTCGCCATGAAATCTTCGCGAGACGCGTCATACCCTTTCGCGACGGCGTGCGTATCGCCGTCGACCTCGATGACCAGCTTTTCGGAAAAGCACATCATGTCGGCGAAGAAAGGTCCCAGCGGCGTCTGGTGACGCCATTTCAGATACGGATAGGTTTCACGCAGCGCGCAGAGCAGGCGGCGTTCCGAAGCGGAGGCTTCACGGCGGAGCTGGCGGGCACGTTGTACCGTACCGGAGCGATGGTTGTCGTAGCTACGCACGCAACACCCTCACCCTTCCGCCGCTTCGCGGCTCCCTCCCTCTCCCGAGGGGAGAGGGATCAGGCTGCTTCACCCCTCTCCCCTTGGGAGAGGGAGGGTGAGGGCAGCCTGTGCTGTCAAAGCCTGCTCACTGACACGCTAGGCATTCGTCATAATCGGTCGTCTCGCCGATCTCGAATTTCGGCGCGCTGATCGTGTTGTCGGCCTCGACGCCGCCCGACCCTGCGAACCCGGCGCGTTGCACCGACTTCGACCGCAGATAATAGAGCGACTTGATGCCCAGCTCCCAGGCGCGGAAGTGGAGCATCAGCAGATCCCACTTCTCCACGTCCGCCGGGATGAACAGGTTCAGCGACTGCGCCTGGTCGATATAGGGCGTCCGGTCCCCGGCGAGTTCGAGCAGCCAGCGCTGGTCGATCTCGAACGAGGTCTTGAACGTGTCCTTCTCTTCCGCCGACAGGAAGTCGAGATGCTGGACCGAGCCGCCATGCTCGAGGATCGAGTTCCAGACCGCGTCCGAATTCTTCGACTTCGCTATCAGGATCTTCTCGAGATAGGGGTTCTTGACCGAGAACGAACCCGACAGCGTCTTGTGGGTATAGATGTTCGCCGGGATCGGCTCGATACAGGCGCTGGTACCGCCGCAGATGATGCTGATCGACGCAGTCGGCGCGATCGCCATCTTGCAGCTGAAACGCTCCATCACGCCGACATCCGCCGCATCGGGGCACGGCCCGCGCTCGACGGCCAGGGTCATCGACGCCTGGTTAACCTGCGCGCTGATATGCTTGAACATGCGCAGGTTCCACGACTTGGCCATCGCGCCCTCGAAGGGGATGCCGCGCGCCTGGAGGAAGCTGTGGAAGCCCATCACGCCCAGGCCCACCGAGCGCTCGCGACCGGCCGAATAGGCGGCACGCTCCATGCCCGGCTCGTGGCGGTCGATATAGTCCTGAAGGACGTTGTCGAGGAAGCGCATCACGTCCTCGATGAACTGCTTGTCGTCCTTCCACTCGTCCCAGGTTTCCAGGTTCAGCGACGACAGGCAGCAGACGGCGGTGCGGTCCTTGCCCTTATGATCGATGCCGGTCGGCAGGGTGATTTCCGAGCACAGGTTCGAGGTCGACACCTTCAGCCCCAGCTCGCGGTGATGCTTGGGCATGTTCTTGTTCACATGGTCGGCGAAGACGATGTACGGCTCGCCGGTCGCCAGCCGGGTCTCGACCAGCTTCTGGAACAGCGCGCGCGCATCGACCGTGGCGCGGACCTCACCGGTCTTGGGGCTCTTCAGATGCCATTCGGCGCCGTCGCGCACCGCCTCCATGAAGGCGTCGGGGATCAGCACGCCGTGGTGCAGGTTCAGCGCCTTGCGGTTGAAGTCGCCCGAGGGTTTGCGGATTTCCAGGAACTCCTCGATCTCGGGATGCGAGATGTCGAGATAGCAGGCGGCCGAACCGCGACGCAGGCTACCCTGGCTGATCGCCAGCGTCAGCGAGTCCATCACGCGGACGAACGGGATGATGCCGCTGGTCTTACCGTTCAGGCCGACCGGCTCGCCGATGCCGCGGACCTGGCCCCAATAGGTGCCGATGCCGCCGCCGCGCGACGCCAGCCACACATTCTCGTTCCAGGTGGTGACGATGCCGTCCAGGCTGTCGGGCACCGAGTTGAGATAGCAGCTGATCGGCAGGCCGCGACCCGTGCCGCCGTTCGACAGGACGGGCGTCGCGGGCATGAACCACAGCTTCGAGATATAGTCGTACAGCCGCTGGGCGTGCTCGGCATTGTCGGCATAGGCCGAGGCGACGCGCACGAACAGGTCCTGATAGCTTTCGCCGGGCAGGAGATAGCGGTCGTTCAGCGTTTCCTTGCCGAAATCGGTCAGCCGCGCGTCGCGGGCATGGTCGACCTCGACCGGATAGGGTTGCGGACGCACCGACTTGGTGTCCGCCGGGGTGGGGGTGGGGGCCGCGTTCTGAACCGCGTCCGCCGCCATCTTTTCGAGCATATCAGTCGTCATGTCGCTATCCCGGCTATCCCTGAAATCCATCACTGATGCCGCTCCTTCGTTCTTGTTTCGTTCGAGTCGGCATCCTGCCCCCCTAGCACCGCGCGCCACAGGTGTCGCGGACCGGACAGGGGGGAGGAGGAGGCTCCGTTCCGATGCCCTGATCCTGTCCCTGGCCTACCAGTGCTTGGGGCCACCCCCGGCCTCTTCCACAATCCATAGTGGAAAATCCCGGGCGGCACCGCAAGGGCCTAAAGCTTGGGAAAGGGGTTGGTTGCGACGAATGACGCTTGCGTCAGGCGCTCCAAAAGCCGCGACGCATGGATGTCTGCGGGGTTCGTGAAGTGCAAGCCCCTAAAAATTTTTTTAAGCGGCTGCGATCAGCCGAGCGACAGCGCGAACAGTGCGATCAGGCCCAGCAGCGCGACCACCATCTGGGGTGGCCGCAACCGCGCGAAATGTTGTGGCGCGCCGCCCCATCGCGCGAACCAGGGATCGGTCAGCGCGATCGAGGCATAGCCCAGGATCAGCAATCCGAAGCCGATCGTCGGTCCGGCGACCAGCGCCAGCAGGCCCAGGCTGAATCGCACGATCATCGCCAGCATCTGCGAGACATGGGTGCCGCCTGGCGTGAAAAAGCTGAGTCCCCGTGCGACGCCAGCCAGGAAGATCAGGATCGCCGCCCCCCATATCTGGCCGATCAGCAGGGCGAGCGGCGTGCCCGCCCAGGCGGCCAGTGCGGCAAGCGGCAGGACCAGGACGGGGCCATAGCCGAAGATCAGGCTGAGCGCGGGTATGCGCGGCGAAGCGCCTTCGCGCGTAGGGGCGGGCGTGGGGGCGGGCGAGGTCATGCGGCGCGAACGTGCGGGGCCGGCTTCCTATCCATTCCGCCCCGCGCCGAAGGGGCCGGGTCACGCCGACCGGCGGCGCGGCTCCTGTTCCTCGTCCGTCTCCAGCCAGGGATGATCGTCGAACAGCGGCGTGGCGAAGGCGATGCCGACCCGGCCTTCGCGCTCCCAGCGGATATAGCCGCGCAAGGGGCGGTCCGCGCCCAGGCGGATGCCGACCGCCGCGCCGCAGACGATATAGGCCGGCGGCAGTCCCTCGACCATCACGCCGGTCGCCGACAGGTCGCGGATGCGCACGTCGACCGTCGCGCTGCCCGACAGGATCTGGGCGGTGCGCAGGATCTTCATGCGGGGACGGCGATTCGATTTCAGGCCGACCGGCTCGGCGCGACCGTCATGCGCGCGCAGCATCCGGTGCACCTCGGCCGATTCGACGGGCTTGCCATAGACGAATCCCTGGATGTGGCTGCAGCCCAGGTCGCGGATCAGTTCGATCTCGTCCTGGATCTCGACCCCCTCGGCCGTCGTCTCCATGTCCAGCGTGTCGGCCAGCGTCACGATCGCGCGGATGATGGCGGCATTGCGGCTGCCGGTGCGGATCGCGCCGCGGACGAAGGACTGGTCGATCTTGATCTTGTCGAACGGCGCGTGGCGCAGATAGCCGAGCGAGGAATAGCCGGTGCCGAAATCGTCCAGCGCCAGCCGCACGCCGAGCGCCTTGAGTGCGGCGAACTGCCGCTGCGATTCGTGATCGTCGCGCAGGAACACGCTTTCGGTGATTTCCAGCTCCAGCCGCGCGGGCGCCAGGCCGGCCTGCGCCAGCGCCTGGGCGACGAGCGCGGGCAGGTGCGGCTTGGCGAACTGGATCGACGAGACGTTGACGGCGACGCGCGCAGGGGTCGGCCAGCTCGCCGCCTCGATACAGGCGGTGCGCATCACCCATTCGCCGATCTGTTCGATCAGCCCGCATTCCTCGGCGACCGGCACGAACTGTGTCGGCGAGATGTCTCCCTGGGTCGGATGCCGCCAGCGCAGCAGCGCCTCATAGCCGACGATCGTCGCATCGCTGGTCGACACGACGGGCTGATAGGCGAGCTGTAACTGCCCCTGCGCGACGGCGACCCGCAGGTCCTCCTCCATGCGCTTGCGGCTGCGCGCGCCTTCCAGCATCGCCTCGGCATAGAAACGCGCGACGCCGCGTCCGTCGCCCTTGGCGGCATAGAGACCCAGATCGGCATTGCGGATCAGCGTCTGCGAATCCTCGCCGTCATGGGGCGCGATGGCGATGCCGATGGAGCAGCCGATCGTCACCTCGTTGCCGTGAATGTCATAGGGGCGCGAGAGCGTCTTGATGATTTCGCTCGCCAGCCCGGCCAGCCGGTCGCGCGCGTCGATGCCGGGCAGCAGGATCTGGAACTCGTCGCCCCCCAGTCGCCCGACCAGCCCGACATCGCCCACCACCTGCTCCAGCCGCCGCGCGACCAGTTGCAGCAACAGGTCGCCCGCCGGATGGCCCAGCGTGTCGTTGACCGCCTTGAACCGGTCCAGGTCCATGAGGAACAGCGCGGTGGGGCGATAGGGGCTGACCGACTGCTTCAGCGTCTTGTCGAGCGACAGCTTCATCCGCTGGCGATTGGCCAGACCGGTCAGGCTGTCGAACAGCGCGAGGCGGGTGATCTCGGCCTCCGAGCGGCGCTTCTCGGTCAGGTCGGATCCCGATCCGATAAAGCCCCGGAACCGGCCGATACTGTCGATGATCGGGCGGCCCGAAATCGACCACCAGCGATCCGCGACGGCCGGACCGCCGCCGATGGCGCACACGGTATAGTCGGAAAAGCTGGTGCGCGACGCCATGTGGAAGGACAGGGTCCGCTCGCTGCCCGGTTCGGCCGAGTCCATCCGGAACAGCTCGGTCAGCATCCGGCCCTGGCTGGCGATGCCCAGGGTGGCCAGATCGTCGGCGACCTTGCGCGACAGATAGGTCAACCGCCCCTGGCGGTCGGTTTCCCAGAACCAGCCGGTGCCATGTTCCTCGAACTCGGCGATCATCTTGACCGCCTGTTGTCCCTGGCCGAACTCGCGGGCGCGGGCGCGCGCCGCATCATGGTCCAGCCAGTCCATGCGCCGGGCATTGAGCAGCAGGGATGCCAGGCAGGGGACGACCGCCGCCAGTACCGGCAGGACCGCCACGTCGCTCGCCAGCGCGGCGATCGGGGCCATGAACGCAAATCCGAAGGAATAGCCGAACAGCGCGCCGCGTACCGGGTTCAGGATCGCCGCTGTCGTCCACATCAGGCAGAGCAGGATCAGGATCGAACCCCATCCGTCGCCACTATGATGGAACGGCGCCAGGACCATGATCAGCGGGCCGGTGGCCAGCGCCAGCAGCATACCCGTCGCGACCAGCCATTGCTTGAATCGGTAGAAGGGCCATTGCTGCCTGTGGCCGTGCCACAGCACCAGGCCGAACGCCATGGTTCCACCCAGCATGATCGCCGCCGCCACGCCCTTCCGGGCCAGCAGGGGATGGGGATCGCCCAGCGCGGCAACGCCCAATATGATGCCGATCGCCACCAGATTCTGCAGGATCGCCAGCGGCCAGGTGCGGATCAGCGTCTGCAATCGGCTATGGTACAACGACGCGAGCACCTCGTCATTGTCCTCGACAAGGCCGAGCAGGGCCAGGAACGATGTTCGCGCGGGGACGGCGGACGGCATGCGGGGTTTCGCTATTCCACTAGGGGTTTGGCCGACCTTGGCCCGATCAAGGTTAAGATTGGTTGAAACCGCCCCGGTCGCCGGAATCCACCGCCATTCGGCACACGCGGGCGTTGCGCGACCGCCCTTGCTGGCGCAAAAGGCGGGCCATGACGACCCTGATCCGCGACACCGACCTGATCGAGAGCGTGGCCGACGCGCTCCAGTTCATCAGCTATTACCACCCGATGGATTACATCCGTGCCCTGGGTAAGGCCTATGAGGCCGAGAAGAGCCCGGCGGCCAAGGATGCCATCGCGCAGATCCTGACCAACAGCCGGATGTGCGCGGAGGGGCATCGCCCGATCTGCCAGGACACCGGCATCGTCACGGTCTTCGTCAAATGGGGCCAGGATTGCCGCCTGTCGGGCGACCGTTCGCTCCAGGAGGTTGTCGATGAGGGCGTGCGCCGCGCCTATCTCCACCCCGAAAACAAGCTGCGGGCCTCGATCCTCGCCGACCCCGCCTTCACCCGCCGCAATACCAAGGACAACACGCCCAGCGTCCTCCATGTCGAGATGGTGCCGGGCAATAAGGTCTCCGTCGACGTCGCGGCCAAGGGCGGCGGGTCGGAGAACAAGTCCAAGTTCAAGATGATGAACCCGTCCGATTCGATCGTCGACTGGGTGCTGGAAATGGTGCCGCAAATGGGTGCCGGCTGGTGCCCGCCGGGGATGCTCGGCATCGGCATCGGTGGCACGGCGGAAAAGGCCGTGCTGCTCGCCAAGGAATCGCTGATGGGCGCGATCGACATGGGGCAGCTAAAGGAACGTGGCCCCCGCAACGATGTCGAGGCGCTGCGCATCGAGCTGTTCGACAAGGTCAATGCGCTGGGCATCGGCGCGCAGGGGCTGGGCGGCCTGTCCACCATCCTCGACGTCAAGATCCTCGACTGGCCGACCCATGCGGCGTCCAAGCCGGTGGCGATGATCCCGAACTGTGCCGCGACCCGCCACGCGCATTTCACGCTGGACGGCTCCGGCCCGGTCTATCTCGAAGCGCCCAAGCTGGAGGAATGGCCCAAGGTCGACTGGAAACCCGACCTCCAGGCGGCCAAGCGCGTCGACCTGAACACGCTGACGCCGGAAGAGGTGAAGAGCTGGAAGCATGGCGACCGGCTGCTGCTGAACGGCAAGATGCTCACGGGGCGCGACGCCGCGCACAAGCGGATCAAGGACATGCTCGACCGTGGCGAGGAGCTGCCTGTCGAGTTCCGGGGCCGCGTGATCTATTATGTCGGCCCGGTCGATCCGGTCGGCGAGGAAGTGGTCGGCCCGGCGGGCCCGACGACCGCGACCCGCATGGACAAGTTCACCCGCATGATGCTCGACCAGGGCCTGCTGGCGATGGTCGGCAAGGCCGAGCGTGGCCCGGCGGCGACCGACGCGATCCGCGAATATCAGTCGGCCTATCTGATGGCGGTCGGTGGTGCGGCCTACCTTGTCGCGCGCGCGATCAAGGGATCGAAGGTCGTCGGCTTCGAGGATCTGGGCATGGAGGCGATCTACGAGTTCGACGTGGAGAATTTCCCCGTCACCGTCGCGGTCGATTCCGAAGGCCAGAACGTCCACACCCTGGCCCCGCTGGTGTGGCGCGACAAGATCGCCAAGGAAGGCCTGCTGACCCCCGCTTGATCGGGGGGGGGGGGGGGGGGGGCCCCCCTTTTTTTCCCCCCCCCCCCCCC
>NZ_CAJXWX010000031.1 GCF_913062585.1 uncultured Sphingomonas sp.
CGCACCGGCATGGTGGTCCGCGCGATCCGCGACCGGATCGACGCCCGCACGCTGACGCCGGGCGCACGGCTGCCGTCGATCCGCGCCATGGCCGAGACGAGCGGCGTCGCGCGCTCGACGGTGGTCGATGCCTATGATCGCCTCGCCGCCGAGGGTGTGATCCGGTCGCGACCGGGATCGGGATTTTATGTCGCCGCGCCCTTGGCCCCGCTGGCGCTGGATCGGCTGGCCAGTACGAAGGAACGTGAGGTCGACCCGCTCTGGATGCTGCGCCAGTCGCTGGGCGAGCGGCGCCACGAATTCATGCCGGGATGCGGCTGGCTGCCCGATGATTGGCTAGCGGGCGATGCCCTTCGCAAGGCGATGCGTGGGGCGGCGCGATCCGACGAGAACGGCACCCTGGCGGGCTATGCCTCCCCGTTGGGTTCGCCCCCACTCCGGGCGTTGCTGGCGAGGCGGATGGCGGACCAGGGTATCGAAGCCGGCCCCGACCAAATCCTGCTGACCGACAGCGGCACCCATGCGCTCGATCTGGTGTGCCGCTTCCTGCTTCAGCCGGGCGATACCGTGCTGGTTGACGACCCGTGCTATTTCAACTTCCTGGCGCTTCTGCGGGCGCACCGCGCCAAGGTCGTCGGCGTGCCGATGACATCGACCGGGCCCGACGTCACCGCCTTCGCCGAGGCCGCCGCGACGCATCGGCCGCGCTTCTACCTGACCAACTCGGGCGTCCATAACCCGACCGGCGCGTCGCTCGCCGCCGCCACCGCGCACCGGCTGCTCAAGATCGCGGAGGCGCATGACATGGTCGTCGTCGAGGACGATATCTTCGCCGACTTCGAGCACATGCCGTCACCACGGCTGGCGGCTTTCGACGGGCTCGACCGGACGATCCGCATCGGCAGCTTCTCCAAATCGCTGTCGGCTGCGGTGCGTTGCGGCCATATCGCGGCACGGCCCGACTGGATCGAAGGGCTGGCCGACCTGCGCATCGCGACATCGATGGCAGGCAGTCCGCTAGCCGCCAACCTGCTGCACGCGGTGCTGACCGATGGCAGCTATCGGCGTCACGTCGACGGCGTCCGGACCCGGCTGGCCCGTGCTACGGCCCGGGTGGCGAAACGCCTGCGGGCCATCGGTATCGATCCGTGGACCGATCCGGCGGCGGGCATCTTCCTGTGGGCGCGATTGCCCGATGGCGTCGATGCCGTTGAGCTTGCCCGGCGGGCGATCACGGAAGGTATCGTGCTCGCACCGGGGCCGGTGTTCAGTCCCAGCGGCGGGTGGCGCAATCACATGCGCTTCAACGTCGCGATGAGCGATGACGATCGGCTGTACGCTTTTCTAGAAAAGGCCGTGTCGTGCCTGCTACTCGAACCGGCTGGCTAAGCGCTCGACCAGGAAATCGACGAATACCCGCACCCGTGCAGGCGTGGCGGCGCCGCCGACGAAGACCGCGTGGATCAGCTCGACGTCGCCTGGATTGTATTCTTCCAGCACGGGCACAAGCCGTCCGTCCGCGATCTCGGCCGCGACGCTGAAGCGGCCGACCCGGGTGATGCCAACCCCGGCAGCGGCGAGATGACCCAGCGTCTCGCCATTGTTGGCGACGATGCCGCCGTCCACGGACAGCGCGAAATCCCGGCCGTCGCGGCGGAACGGCCAGATCGGCTCGGCGCGGCGAAAGTTGAAGTTGAGGCAGTTATGGGCATGCAGGTCCTCCGGAACCCTAGGCGTGCCTGCCCGCGCCAGATAGTCGGGCGACGCCACGATCACCCGCCGCGCCTCGGATAGTTTTCGCGCGGTAAGTACGCTGTCGGCAAGCGGGCCGAAGCGGATCGCGACATCGGCCTGTCCGCCAGCGATGTCGACCAGCGTGTCGGTCAGCGCGATGTCGATCAGGATGTGCGGATAGGCGCGCGCGAAGTCGCCGAGCAGCGGCACGACGCACAACCGGCCATGCGCCAGCGCCGCGCTGATCCGCAACCGTCCGCGCGGCGCGCCCTGGTCGGCGATCTGCTGCTCGGCATCATCGAGATCGGCGAGGATGCGGCGGGCCGCGAGCAGATAAGCTTGTCCCTCGGCGGTGAGCGTGAGCGCGCGGGTGGAGCGAAGCAGCAGCCGGACGCCCAACCGCGCCTCAATCCGGTCGATAGCCCGCGCCACGGCTGATGGCGTCAGCCCGAGCGTGCGGCCGGCCGCCGAGAAGCTGCCTTCCTCCACCACGCTCGCGAACAGGGCGAGTGACCGGGCGCGATCGTCATTGCCGATTACCTTTGCGTCCAAAGCACAGATCCTTTGCAGCGGTGGGCGGTTCCGCCGCACTGCTCCACCGTCCATCTATGCGCCTGACAATGACATTCGCAAAGGAGGTGTCATGGAATATCGGCAATTGGGATCGTCCGGCCTGCGCGTTCCGGCCCTGTCGTTCGGCGCGGGGACCTTCGGCGGCAAGGGACCGCTGTTCAGCGCGTGGGGCACAAGCGACGCCGCCGAGGCGCGGCGGCTGGTCGATATCTGCCTCCACGCCGGCGTCACGCTGTTCGACACCGCCGACGTCTATTCGGATGGCGCGTCGGAACAGGTGCTGGGCGAAGCGATCAAAGGGCGTCGCGACGCCGTCCTCATCTCGACCAAGACCGGCCTACCGATGGGTGACGGCCCGCAGGACTTGGGCGCGTCACGGGCGCGGCTGATCAGCGCGGTCGAGGCGGCATTGCGACGGCTCGGCACCGACCGGATCGACCTACTCCAGCTTCATGCCTTCGACGCCTCTACCCCGACCGAGGAGGTGCTGGGTACGCTCAACCAGCTGACCGCGGATGGCAAAATCCGCTATGCGGGCGTGTCCAATTACCCGGGCTGGCAGATCATGAAGGCGCAAGCGCTGGCCGATCGTCATGGCTGGCCGCGCCTCGTCGCGCATCAGGTCTATTACTCGTTGATCGGCCGCGCCTATGAATGGGATCTGATGCCGCTGGCGGCGGACCAGGGGGTCGGTGCATTGGTCTGGAGCCCGCTCGGCTGGGGCCGGCTGACCGGCAAGATCGGGCGCGGACGGCCGATCCCGGCGGGCAGCCGCCTCCATGAAACCGCGCAGTTCGCGCCGCCGGTCGAGCACGAACATCTCTACCGCGTCGTCGATGCGCTGGAGGTGGTGGCGGCGGAGACGGGCAAGACGGTTCCGCAGGTCGCGATCAACTGGCTGCTGCGACGTCCGACCGTTTCGTCGGTCATCATCGGTGCGCGCGACGAGGCGCAGCTGCGCGACAATCTCGGCGCGGTCGGCTGGGCGCTGACGCCCGAGCAGGTGGCGACGCTCGACGCAGCAAGCGACGTGCTGCCGCCCTATCCGCACACGCCCTATCGGCAGCAGGACGGTTTCGCCCGCCTCGCACCGCCGATGGTTTGAGGGAGCCACAATCATGAAGTTCAACCTCGGATTGCTCGCGCTGGCGGTCGGCGCCTTCGGCATCGGCGTGACCGAGTTCGCGCCGATGGGCATGTTGCCGGTGATCGCCGGCGACCTGCAGGTGTCGATCCCCGCCGCCGGGCTACTGGTCAGCGCCTATGCGATGGGCGTGCTGGTCGGTGCGCCGTTGATGACGCTCACCACGGGGCGGGTCGACCGACGGACGCTGCTAATCGCGTTGATGGGCATCTTCACGCTCGGCAATGCGCTGTCGGCAGTGGCGGGCGGATACTGGATGCTGATGGCGGCGCGGGTCGTCACCTCGTTCAACCATGGCGCGTTCTTCGGCGTCGGATCGGTCGTCGCCGCCAGCCTCGTGCCGCCGGACAAGCGCGCCGGCGCGGTGGCGGCGATGTTCACCGGGCTGACCGTCGCCACGATCGGCGGCGTGCCGGCGGCGACTTGGGTCAGCGAGGCGGTTGGCTGGCGCACCGCCTTTGCCGGGATCGCCGGCGTGGGGGCGATCGCGATGGTGTCGCTGCGCATCGCGCTGCCGCCGCTGCCCGCGGCCGAAGGTGGCGACATGCGCGCCGAGTTGCGGGTGTTGACGCGCGGGCCGGTAGTCATGGCGCTGGCCCTGACCACGATCGGCTTTGGCGGCGTGTTCACCGTGTTCACCTATATCGTCCCGATCCTGCGGGATGTGACGCATGGCTCGACCGGCTATGTCACGGCGATGCTGATGCTGTTCGGCGTCGGCGCGACGATCGGCAACGGGCTCGGCGGTCGGCTCGCCAACCGTTCGGTCGACCGGGCGCTGATGACGATGCTGGCGATCATGGCGCTGACGCTGCTCGCCTTCACGGTTCTCATGCAATGGCAGGTGACCGCCGCGATCGCCATCCTGGTCTGGGGCATCGCCAGCTTCGCGATCGTACCGCCCCTGCAGATGCGGGTGATGGACGCGGCCTCGGACGCGCCGAACCTCGCCTCCGCGATGAATATCGGTGCCTTCAACCTTGGCAATGCGATCGGCGCGGCGCTGGGCGGCGGCGTGATCGGGGCTGGGCTGGGCTTGTCCACCGTGTCGCTGGCCGGTGCGGCGATGGCGGCGGTGGCGCTGGCGATGTTGCTGGCGTTCCGGCGTCGGCCGAACGCCAAGGCCTGCCCGGCCTGACGGGCGGCGACATCAGCCCTGGATCACAGCCGCTTCCGCATTCGGGTCAGCGGCACGACGACACCATCGACATGGGTGTCGGCGCGCTCAACCGGCTCGTAACCGCAGGCCGCGTAAAGCGGCACGCCGCCCGCCGTGCCCATCAGTTCGACGGCGGCGAAACCCTCCGCCTGTGCCGCTTGCTCGCAACGATCGAGGATCAGCCGCCCGATCCCCCGCCGGACATGGTCGGGGTGGGTGTACATCGCGCGGATACGGGCGGCGTCCTCCGCCGGATCGAGCAGCGCCGGATCGCGCAGGTCGGTGCTATGATCGCCGCCATAGAGCGTCGCGCGCCGGCTCCATCCGCCACAGCCGACCGGCACGCCATGGTCCTCGACGACGAAGTACGTGCCGTCGTGCACCAACTGTGTGTCGAGCCCCATCACCGAGCGGCTGGCGACGATCTGCGCCGGGGTCAGCACCGCCGCCTGGCCCTGATCGATCGACAGCGTCATCAGGTCGCGGAGCGCCCCGAGGTCGGCTTCGATCGCGAGGCGGATCGTCAGGTCGCCGGTCACGCCGCCAACTCCAGCCGCCAGGTCTCTCCCTGTAGCGGAACGCCGAACTGCTCATGCATCGCCGTGTCGACACAGGCGAAACCATGCGCGGCATAGATACGGCGCGCGGGCTCCAGCACGGTGTGGGTGCACAGCGTCACCGCGCGATAGCCCGTGTCCCAGGCGAAGGTGACGCAAGCGCCCACCAGCGCATCGCCAATGCCCCGGCGGCGGGCGAAGGGTTCGACATGCAGCAGCCGCAGCCGGGCGAGACCGTCGCCTTCGTCGGTCACGAACACCGCGCCCGCCATCACCCCATCGATCTCGGCGACCCAGCATTGCTCGCGCTCGGGTTTGAAGTCGCGCAGGAACACCGCGGTCACCTCGCTTTCGATCACCTCCAGTTCGCGACCCCAGCCATGGCTCTCGGCATAGAGGAGCGACTGGCGCGCAGCGATCAGCGCGGGCTCGCCGGTGCGAAAGGGCCGGATCACGAACGGCCCACCCGAGGCCGGATCGAGCAGCAGCCGCGCGCGCGTCAGGGCTTCGACCAGATCGCGCCGCGCTTGTCCATCGACGGTTGCGAGCAGATCGCCGACGGCATGGCTCTGGCGGTGGTCAAGCGTGCCGAAGGCCTCACGTCCCGCCTCGGTCAGCCGGAGGTCGCGGGCGCGGGCATCGTCGTCACGACGCACCCGCACGATCCAGCCGCGCTTCTCGAAGCGTGCAACCAAGCGGCTGAGATAGCCCGCGTCCATGCCCAGCGCGTCCTGCAACAC
This sequence comes from uncultured Sphingomonas sp., assembly GCF_913062585.1. GTDB lineage: Bacteria > Pseudomonadota > Alphaproteobacteria > Sphingomonadales > Sphingomonadaceae > Sphingomonas. The sequence continues at coordinate 5,908 of NZ_CAJXWX010000031.1, forward strand.
GCTGGCGGTAACCGGCTCGCGCGTGGCGATCTCGAACAGCAACCGTGCTTGAGGCAGGCTCGCCTCGGTGCCCAGGAACCGTGCGTCGAGCGCGCCGATCGTCTGGGTGTAGAAGCGGTTGAACCGGCGGATGGCGGTGACGTCTGCATCTTCCATATCCGCCAAGCTGGCTCATTTTACTTGACGGAGTCAAGTATCAGGGTAATGCTGGCTCCGGCACCAGTTGCGCACGCATCGTCGCCGCGTCCCGACCGGGCGGTGCCCCGAACAGGCGGCGATAGTCGCGGCTGAACTGCGACAGGCTTTCGTAACCGATCGCGAAGCCGACCCGCGCGACCTCCTCGGCGGCGACCAGGCGGCGGCGCGCCTCCTGCAAACGCACCTGCTTCTGGAACTGCACCGGCGTCATCGTCGTCACCGCCTTGAAGTGACGGTGGAAGCCGGGGACGCTCATGCCCGCCAGCGCGGCGAGGTCGGCCACGCGTAGCGTCTCGGCATAATGGTCGCGGATGAACCCCGTCGCGCGGCCGATCCGCGCGGCATGGGTGTCGACCAGACCCATTTGACGCAGCGCCGGTCCCAGCGTGCCGCCGAGCAGCCGCCAGACGATCTCGCGCCGGATCAGCGGGGCGAGCACAGCCTGATCGGCCGGATGATCGAGCAGGTCGAGCAGCCGCCTGAGAGGATCACGCAACGCAGGATCATGGTCGCTGGTCGCCAGTGCAGGGAAGGCGGCGGCTGGTCCCCGCACGCTGGCCTGCTCCGCCACCAGTTCGGCCACGGTCACGGGTTCGATCGCCAGCGACAGCGCCAGATAGGGCGCGTCGGCACTCGCCCGCACGATGCGTGACGTGACCGGCAGGTCGACCGAGGCGAGCAGGCATTGGCCCTCGGCATAGTGATACGGTGTCGGCCCGAGCATCGACATCTTCGCGCCCTGCACGACGAGGCAGAAGGAGGGCCGATAGACCGAGCGGATGATGCCGGTCGGCTCCTCCGCGCGGGTGATGAGCAGGCCCGGGATCGGCGTTTCGCGACCATGGACGAACCAATGGCGCTCGATCAGCCGGGCAAGGTCGGACAACGTCGTCATGGCAGAGATCGTAGCTTCACCGCACACCGAAAGCACCCGTCTACGAATGACTTTGATAGGATCGGGCAGGACTTTGATCGGATCGACGTCGCGGCGCCGAACGTTCGCGGCGTATCTCCGGCTCATCCATTCCAACAGGAGTATCATCCCATGCGTATGCGCCAACTCGGCCATAGCGGCCTTTTTGTGTCCGAACTCTGCCTCGGCACCATGACCTTCGGCGGCAGCGAGGGCATCTGGGGCCAGATCGGCCAGCTTCGCCAGGACGAAGCCGATGCGCTGGTCCGGACCGCGCTCGATGCCGGCATCAACTTCATCGACACCGCCAATGTCTATGCCGGCGGCGAGAGCGAGCGTATCCTCGGCCAATCGCTCAAGAACCTAGGCGTCGCCCGCGACAATGTCGTGATCGCGACCAAGGTGCTGGGGCCGATGGGCGACGGACCCAATGCGCGCGGCGCCTCGCGCGGCCACATCCTCAGCCAGTGCAAGCAGAGCCTCCAGCGGCTCGGCCTCGACCATATCGACCTCTACCAGATCCATGGCTTTGATCCTGCGACGCCGATCGAGGAGACGCTGGAGGCGCTCGACACGCTCGTCCGTCACGGTCACGTTCGCTATCTCGGCCTGTCCAACTGGGCGGCGTGGCAGGTGGTGAAAGCGGTCGGCATCACAGAGGCGCGGCGGCTCGCGCCGATCCTGTCGCTCCAAGCCTATTACACGCTGGTCGGCCGCGACCTGGAACGCGAGATCGTGCCGATGCTGCGGTCCGAGAAGATCGGGCTGATGGTGTGGAGCCCGCTGGCCGGCGGGTATCTGTCGGGCAAATATGATGGCGAGGGCCAGGCGGCGGACGGGCGGCGCGCGAATTTCGACTTTCCGCCGGTCGATCGCACCCGTGGTTCGGTGGTGATCCCCGAGATGCGCCGTATTGCCGAAGCGAAGGGCTGCACCGCCGCGCAGGTCGCGCTCGCCTGGCTGCTCCATCAGCCGGTGGTGACGAGCGTGATCGTCGGGGCCAAGCGGGTCGATCAGCTCACCGACAATATCGCCGCGACCCAGGTGTCGCTCGACGCGGACGATCTGGCTGCGCTCGATGCGGTGACCAAGCTGCCAGCGGAATATCCCGGCTGGATGCTCGAGCGCCAGGGCGGCTATCGCGCCTGACGGTCGCAGGTTCGGCGGGACGCTTTCTCGTCCCGCCACTCCGACCTAGCGTTCGAACAGGCGGCGGATCAGCCGGGCAGGAGACGGCCCGTCCGGGCGGCGTGGGCAAAGGCCGGAAAGCCGAAAGACTCCGCCTGACGCGCGGCGATTTCATAGTCATAGGGTACGCCGTGCAGTTGGGCCGCCCATCCGGCATTACGACGCTCGACGATGGCATAGCGCGCCAGCGGGCTACCCGCCTCCATGACATGCGGGGTCGCGCCCCAATCCCGGTAGCACGGCATCCCGACGCTACCGGGATTGACGATCAGCACACCATCGACCGCCACGATGCGCGGCGTGTGCGTATGCCCGCACAGCACCAGACTGGCCGACCCGATCCCCTTCAGGCGTGGCCGGATGGCAGGGTCGGCATCCAGTGTCGCGCGGCCGGACGTCACGTCCTCGAGCAGATATTCCAGATCCCCGCCCGCCGGGCTGCCATGGCAGGCGAAGACATCGCCGTCGCAGAGGGTGAGCGTCGCGGGCAGACCCTCGATCCAGGCCCAATGCTCTTGGGTCAGGAGCGGCCGCGCCAGAACGTCGAAGGCGCCGTCGCTGCCGTCCTGCAACTGGCGCTCGTCGTTTCCAGCGATGGTCAGATAATCGGAGCGCATCTGAAGCTCGGCGCTTCCCGCAGGATCGAAGGGGCCGGATACGAGGTCACCCAGATTGATGATCAGGTCGGGCGCGGCGGCAGTCATTGCGTCGCGGACAGCCTGCAGCGCGGCCAGATTTCCATGTGCGTCGGCAATGACCCCGATCTTCAAAACTTCCCCCTTTGGTTGATACGCAGCAGCATGGCGGGCACTTCCTCCAAACACCATGTACGCCGGACGCCCACCAGCAATTGCCGTTACCGTCGGCCACCGGCAGTCAGGGGCCGTCAAATAATGCTACCCATGCGTAGTCTCGTGCATGATCAAGAACGGATTCGCTATCCGGCGACACCGCCTCCTTGACCGCTGTGATTGCCTGCCTGATTTCGGCGTTAAACGCGTCACTGTCGGACAGATCGATGATTTCTTCTTCGAGGAAATCGTCAATTAGCCGCAATTGCTCGAGATCCGCATCCATTTGCGTCACGGCAGGCTCCTGTCTCTCGTGGCGTTCATCAACACGCGCTTAAGCTGCCTTCGGCGCGACGCAAGTTCGGTTGCATCGACCCCCAACCGCCGCTGAAGATCGGCACCCTTCGCACCATCCAGTAGCGCATCGATCAACGCGACAAGGCGTGGGTCGCGATCAATCGCCTCGCGGATGGCAGTGATCGTGCGGCGGTAATATATGGCGTCATGGCCGACCTGCTCCGGCGAGGGCGCGGGTGACGCCAGATCGATGCCACCTTCACCGAATGTACCGATCAGAACGGGGCGGTGGCCCGCGATGTCAGCTTCACGGTCAGCCGAGGTCAGGCTGCGCATGATCCCGACCAGGAAGTCGGTGACGTTCCAGCTGCGCTGGCATTTGCGCCGCCCGTCGAGCGCCCGGATGAAGGCTTCCTGACGCAAGTCGGCGGCGAGAATATGCCTGTCGCGTGCCAGATAGCGAGAGGAGGCGATAAGCCGCCGCCGGTCAAAGTTGGGGAGTGCGCCCAGCATCACGCCGATCTCGGCCGGCGTATAGTGGCTGTCGGCGGCACGATCCTCGGCAGTTGAAGCAAGGTTGGGCAAAATGGCGATGCCTCTCAATCATAAAAGCGGACCTGCCGGCATATTCGGACAGGGAGGATGAAAAAATCGCTGCGATTGTCCGAATTTTCTTGGTCGTCCGCTTTATGGATTGAGTGATGCTGTTCCTGCTCGTTCGCCGAAGAGCCTCAGCAGCCGGCTTTCATCTTTTATGAGCGGCAGATTGCCCCGCCATGCCGCCTCGCCGAATTATGCGCAATGTCGTCAGCATGTTACGCCCGGCAGCGCCAAAGCCGCAGTTCAGCACTTGAGATTGTTAACCCGCCCGGCGTAGAGGTGGATTGTTCGCCAGCAGGCGGACCGAGGCGTGGAAACCTCGTCAGTAAGTAGCCGTATGCCCGGCCCGAACCAGTTTCGGCCGGGGAGCGGGCGTGTATGTCCAGGGCTTCTTCGGAGGCCTAAAGACGCTCGCGCCTGTCTTACTGCAGGTTTCCAATCTCCGGCTCACGGGCCGGCACCGCCTCGTTTCAACAGGGGCGGTGCCGCCGGCTGGGATCAGCCTGCCGGCACCGACGCGAACGGGGGTTCGAGCGTGGGTGCATATCATGGTTGCCGCAGCAGGCGACTCGCCATCATCAGGAACTCGGCGGCGGTTGCGACCGCCATGATGCTCGGCGCCTGCGGTGGCGGCGGAAGCGTCAACTCCCCCGGAACGACGCCGGTCGTCACCCCTACACCAAGTCCGACGCCAGCGCCAACCCCGGCTCCGACGCCAACTCCTTCGCCTGCGCCGACCGCCGAGGATGCGAAGAGCGCGGCTGCCATCGGCATGAAGGCCGACTACGCCTACGCGCGGGGCATCACGGGCAAGGGCGTGACGATCGCGATCGTCGACACCGGCATCGACCGTGACGGCCCGGAGTTCGCAGGCCGCATCTCGGCCGACAGTACCGCGTTCGACCAGAAGATCGCCCGTTGCGCGACCTGCCCGGGCGAGACGATCCGGTTCGAGCTCGACGACAAGGACGGCCACGGCAGCAAGACCGCCGCCATCGCCGCTGGGGCGCGCGACGGGAACGGCATGCACGGCGTCGCCTACGACGCCACCATCCTGGCGCTGAAGATCAGCGGCCCAAACCTCGACGGGGTCGTCGCGGGTTCGACCGGCCCGATACCGGAATCGGATGCCCCGAACGTTGCACTGATCGCTCCGGCGATCAGGTACGCGGTCGACAAGGGCGCCTTCGTGATCTCCATGAGCATCAACGGCTCGGGTGGCGGCGAGCAGATGGCCGCTGATCTGAAGTCGGCGATGGATCAGGTGCGCGGCGGCAACCGCCTTTTCGTCGAATCGGTGACGAACAACGTCGGCGAGGACAGCTTTTCGGGCAAGGTCGCGGAGAATCTCGTCGGCAAGGACCTGTCGAACAAGGACTGGTTCCTGTTCGGCGTCCGCGTCGATGCGAATCTGCAGCCGCCCAGCGGCAACGGCACGCCAGGCGCATTGGCGGACCGCACCCTGTCGGTCGTCGCGAGCAACGTCGCCACCGTGGACCAGAATGGTCAGCAGGTCGTCGTGACGGGCAACAGCTTCGCGGCGCCGGGGATAGCGGGTGCCGCGGCCTTGCTGAAGCAGTACTGGCCGCAGCTCGGCGGCAAGGAGATCAGCCGCATCATGCTCGACACGGCGACTGATCTCGGCGCGCCCGGGGTCGATCAGGTCTACGGCGTGGGTCTGCTGAACGTCGAGAAGGCGATGCAGGCGCAGGCACCGGCAATGTCGTTCGCCGCTGCACGGACGGTGCTGACGCGCTATTCATCGTTGGTCGTGTCCGCGCCGTTCGGCGGTGCGGCGGGCGCGGCCGACCTCGGCTCGCGCACGTCGACCATGACCGTGTTCGACCGCTACGGCCGAGATTACCTGATGACGGCGCCCAGCGGCATTCGCGCGCGGTCTTCCGGTCTGCTCGCGGGGGCGCTCACCGCATCCGCATCTCCCTATCCCCTTCGGTCCTCGTCGTGGTCGGACGCGAAACTGGGCATCGCGACCTCGACGACGATAGGACCCTGGCAGGCCGCTGCGTCCGGTCGGCTGGCAATGGTGGCCTTCTCGCCGGCTGCGGGTCAGACGATCACGCTGGGTGCGAACGTCGCCGTGGGCCCGGGCGGTGGTTCGTCTCTTGCAGGTTCGTATCTGCGCGGCGCGATCGGGCAGCCGATCGGCATGTCGTCCGAATGGTCCATCGGCGGCTGGTCGGCTTCGCTCGCATCGGGTTCCTCCATCACCGCGACGCCATCGTCGTTCCGCCGCGGGTCGCGGAGCCGCGAGGCCGGCCTGCGTACCGTAGCGGTCTCCGCCCCGTTCGGTGTCGGCCTGGAGGTATCGGAGCTCGTCGAACGGGGGCAGGTGCTGGGGTTGCGGGACGATGCGGGGGCCGGTGCGGCCGGTGCCCGGACCGTGCTGGCGACCACGACGCTGCGCCGGAGCGTCGCTGGCGTGCAGCTATCCGGTCGCGCCACGGTTGGCAGCAGCAGAGCCGCCGACGCGGTCGCAGGCGTCCGTTTCGACGGCCGCATCGTCAGTACCGCTTTCGCGGTCGAGGGTGTGCGCCCGCTGCTCGGCGGACTGGCCACGCTGGGCCTATCGTCACCGCTGCGGGTTGAGCGGGCGCGGGCTTCGCTCATGGTCCCGGTCGCCTATGACCTGATGTCGGGTGCGCTCGGCGAAGAGCGCCGGACCTTCGACCTGTCGCCGACCGCGCGCGAGCTTGATCTCGAGCTCGGCTGGTCGACGGCGCTGGCACCGTCCTCAACGCTGCGGCTCGGCGTCGCCCATGCCTTCGACGCCGGTCATGTCCGCGGCGCGTCAGACGTGGCCGCTTTCTTGAATCTCGTCGTCCGCTGAACCGCAAGGAACACCCATGTCCAGATCCACGTCCGTGTCCGCCGCTGTCCTGCTCTTCGCCACCGCCACGGGCTTGAGCGGGTGTGGCAATTCGAAGGCCCCCAGCAAGGCGGCGTTCGCCGCCGCGCTTGAACCCGTCGTTCGCGATGTCTTCTGCCATCCCATCGACGTGATGCGATACGAGGTCGAGGGCGAGACCGCCGGATCGGGGTTCCCGATCGTCACCTCGCCGGAGCCGACGCTTGCGGGACCGGGTTCCGACGGGAAGGCGGTCGCGATGCTGAACGGTCTGGCCGGCGTCGGGCTCGTCACGCGCACACCGTTCGAGAAGCCCGCGCGATGGAGTGGCTCCACCAACGCGTTCGTGCGGCAGCCGCTGATCTCCTACGCGCCGACCGAGAAGGGGGCGCCCTACCTTCATACGGTCGAGCGCAAGGCGACGAACGCAACGGTTGCCGTGCCGTCGTTCTGCATGGCCAAGGGCGAGGTCGTCGACGTCGTGCGCTGGACCGAGCCGACCGACTTTGCCGGTCATCGGGGGAGCCAGGTCACCTACACCTACCACGGCGTCGATCCGATCCCGGTTATGCCACCGGCGGAACAAGCGCGGATGGCCGAGCCTAAGGAGGCGACGATGCCGTTCGAGCTGCAGAGCGGCGGCTGGCGACCGATGCCGCGCTGACGATCGACGTGACCGTCACCATCCCATCCATTTCGACCGACACTATGACCGCGGCGCCGAGCGCCGGTTCGTCAAGGAACACCATGATGAAAATGACCAAGGCTGCTGCCATCGGCGCCGTGATGGCGCTGTCGCTTCCCACGGCTCCCGCCATGGCGCAGAAGGCGCAGGGGGCTGTACGACCCGCGCTGTATACGGCGGGGCCGCTGGCGATGGATGTCGCTGGCGTCCGCCTCGGCATGCCGCTGGCCGCGGTGCAGGCAGCGCTGGCGGGGACCTACCGTTGCTCGATCTACCAGTCGGCATCGTTCCGACAGCTCGTCGAGCGAGAGGTCCGCAAGCGCAAAGGCATCCCCGACGGCTTTGGCCCTGATGGCACTGCCGTTGGTGACCTGACCTGCCAGGGTCCTGCTGGTGAATATCTCCGCCTATTCATGGCGCAGACGCCGGCGGGCGAGATCGTCGACCGGATCGACCTGACGGTATCGACCAACCGCGTCGATCCGGCCACGCTCGTCGGCCAAGTCGAGGGGAAGTACGGGCGGCCGACCGAGGGCATCCCGGCGAACGGATCGTGGTGCATGACCCGATGCGGCGGCGATCTGACGATGGAGCCCAATCCGCGCATCACCGTCAGGTCCGACGCCTGGTCGCTCAAGATATTCGGCACCCGCGGGCGAAACGCGCGTCTTGCCGATGAGGCGGCGGTAAAGGCGGCGGCCGCGCGCGAAGCACCGGCTGCAGCGCGCGGCGCTTTTTAAAATCGACTGTAAAGACGTTTGCGTCTTTGCTGCCGGCGCTGGTCGCGACGTTGCCGATGGCGATCGCCACGCCGATTACAGATGCCATGTCAAGGGGCGTAGCACCGCGCACGGCAGACGGGCCTAGCTATGCTGCCGCCACGCCCCATGCGGATGGTGATGAAGGCAGCATTCGCTGGAACCGGCTGCTCGTGATCGCGGGCTATGGGTCGCGCCAGTCGTCTGCAGTCGACGCGGTCGGATTGGGAAGATGGTAAGCCGCCACGGCGGTCTACAGTTACTCCAGGGGTTCCGACTGACCGAGGATTTCGTTACGCGCGGCTGCGCTATCCGGCCTGACGGAGTTCTTGGCCTCGTTTTGCGAGCGCACCTTTCGGCCTTTGGCGCGGGCAGCGGCTTCACGCGGCCGATGTTTGTCGACAACGGATCTGATCGCGTTCCGCAAGTCCACCTCGAACTCCCTGTCACCTGCCCAGAAATCGAGTGCAGCATGCAGCTTCTTCGACAGCTCGACGCGTTCCTCCCTGACCTTTTGTTCCAGCGCCTTGCGGCTAGGTTCGTGGTCTTCGAGGATCAATTCGTTTTCCATTTCATCGGCTGGGACATGGGGGCTGACAACGCGCATCAACGTCCACGCCGGCCCCATGGCGAAAACCGGCGTCACCAGCGACGTGATCTGCTCCATCAGCGCCCATACGATGAGTGAGGACTCGAATTCGAGGGCTGATGCCGCCACCGACTGCGCTGCCGAGAGTTCACGTTCCGCTTTCGCAATCCGGTCCCGCGCTGCGGTGACCCGTTTCGAAGCGCGCTCGATCTCCCGCTTGGTATTCACCTGTGAGACGTGCGGCTTCTCTGGCACGCGCGGCGCAAAAGGTTCGGGACCGCCTGACAGCCACCGAAGCCAAAGTTCCGGGTCAGCCTCGGGCGGCCGGAAATTCATGACCATTTCCCGCAGATAGGCTTCGCGCTCGGCATGGCCCTGTAGATTGTCGACCGCGCGCATGCCAGCGCTTCCCCCACCTGCGGGATCCGAAGCCAGTTTGCTGACCAAGGCCAAGACCCTGGTGGTGATCTCCGGCTCTGCCACAGCCTCGGCCGAGCGTACCGCATCCCCATCTTCGCTTGGCTCAGCCATCCCCGCTCAACCTTCCCATTCTGACGGTCGCGTTGTGGAACGACGGGACCGACGCATCTTCACGGGACGCGAGACCGTTCGCCGCGCGCACCACCAAGACGCTGGCATAGCCTGCACATCGTTGAGGAAGTCTGACATACCTGTCGCCGCGTTCCGAGCGGCCTGCGGCCGGTATGTCAGAACGAACGCGATTTCGACGAAATCGCGAAATCTGGGTATGTCAGGAGCCCTGATTTGACACACCAGATTTTGAGGGCGCAATACCGTAAAGTTGCTGAACCCCAACTTTACCGCCCCTCCCGGCTTCCTGAAGGCCGGAGAGGAGCGTTGCGCTCCGTCTGCGACGGAATGGTGTCAGCTATGCGGTGGCTATCTGACATACCTCGGCCATCGGCCTGCGGGGTCCTCCACCGTGCGTAGGCACGGTTCCGGAAGGCGCGAGACCAAAGATGTTCGGTACGACCGACGTCAGGCGTGAATGCCCGAACGTGCGCGTCGTGCAGCCGTCAAACAAACTGACCGCGAAGTTGGAAGAGGCGGCGCGCACTGAGGGCGGTCTGCAAGGCAATCAGTGCGGTCGCTGCGTCGTAGGGGCCGCCTTCTGCTGCGGCGAGACGCGTGCGCCGCCGGCCTGAGTCTGACGAGAGTGAACGGAAGCCGGGATTTTGAGCCGCTGAAGATCGATGAAAAAGATTGGAGGTGCTTGTCCGGATCGCTCGGTCCGCGACCCTTAAGCTTCGGTACCGCAATGGATTTTCTGACTACCCCCGTGCACTCGCTGCCGCACGTGCTTCTCCACTATATCGCCTCCGCCTTCGGCAAGCCCGAGGTGCCCGTCCTGGTTTCGGGCGGCGGTATGCCCGCCGACAGCGTTCTGTACGACGCCCAGTCGGTTGTCGTGGCGCTGACCTGTGTCGCCAGCCCCATGTTCCGCAGCAAGATCGAGCGCCTCGCGGCCGATCAGTCGATCGACGTCATGCTGGTGCGCTGCTGCTTGACCGGCGGTGACCTGCTGCCGGTGTCGATCGATGTCGTGCTGGCTGGCGGCGGGCTCGTACCTTTCAAGCTGGAGGACCTGGCGCTTTACCGCCACGATGATGGCGGCTTGTGGCTGGTGCCGTTCGGGTTCGGCGGGGCGATCCGGCTGGAGGCGCATGGCCTCGAACTCTATCTGGTGCCGCCCTACGAAACGCTCGCCGAACGCGCCGACGGCATCTATCGCGCCGCGTCCGATCTGGCCGAACGCCTCTACCCGCAGGAGGCGATCTGATGCGCGCCAAGGCCAAGCGGGCAGCGGCAACACCCAGCGTCGAGGTCAATCCGGGCTGCCTGCCGGATCCGGCTAACCCGCATAGCTGGCTGGTGCTGACCGGCGATGATGCCGATCGCAATACGACCCGTGTCATGTATGGCTGCCTGCGACCGAGCTTTCGCGGCCACCTGAACAGCGCGGCGGCTTTTGCCGCCGCTAAGTTGACCGTCGGTGCGCCGCCCGACACGCCGGCATGGACGCTGACTGCCGCGCGCGCCGAGGTGCTGTTGCCGCCGGGGGCGGATGATCGGTTGTCCGACCCGCGGATTCTGATGGAGACGGTCGACGCAGAACTGCCGGTCAAGGCCAAGGCGCTGCTCGCCTATCTGACCTTCACCTTCCCGACGGCGCGACTGCACGAACAGTATGAACTGGTCCGCGACTTTACCCGCCGGTTGATCGTCGATCCGTTCGAGGTGGCCGCACTGCTGGTTCAGCATGCCCCCCACCGCGCCGGAAGTGCCAGCCCCCCGCATGTTCATGCCCTCCTTGCGGGACCCAGGCGACTGACGCCGCTCGGCTTTGGCGAATGGGTGACACCACTCGCCACCGACAAGGCCCATGCCCTGGTTGGCAACGCGTTTCGCCAGTTCCAGGCCGACTGGCGGCAAGCCTGACCGCGCCGGCGCACGTCTGCAAACCAACACCATCATCGGGAAACATCATGAACGATAACGAACCCTGGCCGCGGATCGGCCAGGCGATGAACTCGCACGTCGTGCGGATATTGGCGCAGGCGGCTGGATGGCGGCTGACCGACATGCCGGCCGACCTCGGCCTGCCGCTGGCCGGCTGCGTGTATAGCGAAGCGAACCACCTGCTGGTCACGACAACGGTCGGCAATCTTGCCGCGTCCATCGCTGCGATGGACAGCGCGCTGCTAGCGACGCGGTCGGACGCGCTGATCGTCAGGGCTACGGCCGAGGACGGGATGCTGGGCTTCGCCCTGGGCCTGTGGCACAGCGGGCGGGTCACCTGGCACTGGATGCTGACGCTCTGGGTCGATGTCGATGCTGGCCTGTGGCTCGTGCCGACATCGGACAAGCGGGACGGCACGGCCGCTTCGGGGTTCCGGCTGACGGCGCACCATCTTCGGGTTGAAGAAGTGCCGTGGCGAACGGCGCATGAACGCGCCGACGGCTTGGTCCGGGCCATCCGCCTGCTGGCCCACGGCGAGCGCGGCACGACATCCGGCCCTGCGGACGGGGAGGATCGGTCATGACGGTGCCGATGCCCCGCCTGCTGCGGCAGGCGTGTTGGGCGCTCGTCATCGCCTTTTCGCTGCTCGTGCTGGCCGGCCAGCACTGGCAGCACGCGGCGGCGGGGCCGAGTACGCGAGGCGTGATGGCGGTCGCCGCCGTCATCTGTCCGGCGGCCGTCGAGCGGGTCAGGCCGGTGCGCGTGGCTGATGGGGCGTACGCGCTCGACCGTGCTGTCCTGCGGCGGATCGCGGTGCAGCTTCACATGGGACCGAGGTGCTCAGTCCCGGTTGAACCGCCCGCCGTGCGGGCCGATCGACAGCGCGATTGCGGTGGAGGGGAGAAGATGAGGGGGATGGGCAAGTCGATGTGATCCCCGTGGTGGGGATGAAACAAGGAAGACACACTATGAACCCCGACCAGACCGCCCATGTCCGCGCCTATGTCGCTGCCGTTTCCAAGCTCCTGCTCGGCAACAAGATCATGAACCCCGGCCTGATGATCATGGCCGGTGATCCGCTCGACCATTTCCAGCAGATCGCGTTCGGTCGCACAGCCGTCGAGGCACAGGTTGATCTTGTCTATCTCGCGTTCACCCTCAACGACGATGGTGTTCCCGTCATGACCGGGATCACCGTCATGCTGCCGCGCGACACCGTCTGCTACGTCTCGACGGGTTGCCGCCTGTCGCTCGTCCCCGGCAAGGCTCGCGCGGTGATCGTGCCGCAAGACGGGGCTCAGTCCCACTTCAAGGTACTGCCGGGCGAGATCATGCAAGTCCGGGGTCGACCGGCGTCGCTGGCGGCCGGATGCAACCGCGCGACTGCGAAGCTGACGATGCTCGTTCGCGATGGCGTCGACGTCGCGGGACAGGTTGCGCTACGTGATCACGTCCCCGCATAACAAGGGGATATCGCGCCGGACCCCAGCATTGACGCTTGGCGGTAAGACGTGATCTTCGCCGGTCATGAGCATATCAATAGGCGAAGCGCGTCGGATCGCTTTGGCAGCGCAGGGCTTCGGGCGATCTCGGCCAGAGTACCCATCAGTTCGCCACCTGCGCGGCATCGCCGAGCGGCTCAACCTCTTCCAGATCGATAGCGTCAACGTGCTGACGCGGGCGCACTATCTGCCCGCATTCTCACGTCTCGGCAGCTATGACCGTGCTCTTCTGGAGGGCGATGCGTGGGGGCCGAAACGCCAGCGGCGCATGTTCGAATATTGGGCGCACGAGGCATCGTTGCTGCCGCTCGACCTCCACCCACTGCTCCGCTGGCGCATGGCGCGGGCGGAGCGAGGCGAGATCGGCTATCAGGCGCTGCGCCGGTTCGCGGTCGAGCGCCGGGCCGAGGCGGATGCCGTGCTCGAACGGATCACCGCCGAAGGCCCGCTGGCGGCGGCCGACTTCGAGAACGGGTCCAGCCGCAGCGGCTGGTGGGAATGGAGCCACGTCAAGCATGCGCTCGAATGGCTGTTCTGGTCCGGGCAGATCACCACCGCGACCCGGCGGGGCAGCTTCGCGCGCCTGTACGACCTGACCGAGCGCGTCATTCCGTCGGCGGTACTGGCGCTCCCAACGCCGTCGGTCGAGGCGGCGCAACGTGCGCTGATCGAACGCAGCGCCCGTGCCCTGGGCATCGCCGCCGCCAGCGACCTGCGCGATTATTTCCGGTTGAAGCCCGTCGAAGCGGATCACGCCATCGCCGACCTGGCGGAAGACGGCGTGCTCGTGCCGGTGCGGGTCGAGGGCTGGAGCCAGAAGGCATGGATGCACCGCGACGCGACCATGCCGCGCCGGGTGCGCAGCGCTGCCTTGCTCGCGCCGTTCGATCCGTTGATCTGGGAGCGGGCCCGCACCGAACGCCTGTTCGGCTTCCACTATCGCATCGAAATCTATGTGCCGCAGGATCGGCGCACGCACGGCTATTACGTGCTGCCCTTCCTGATGGACGAGGCGCTGGTCGGCAGGGTTGATTTGAAAGCGGATCGGCAGGCAGGCGTGCTGCTTGCACACCGCATCACTCTGGAACCGCGAGCGCCCGCCGATACGCTGCCCCGGCTTCAGGTTGAGTTGGACCGGATGGCGGCATGGCTCGGCTTGGACGCCGTCCGCATCGGCGCGGTCGTGCATCGCGGTTGAGCGTCTTCGCCCGTCACGTTGCTCCACCCCGCTCGGCGGCGGGCGCGATGCCGTCGTCGAGCAGCGCATGGAGCGCGGCGATATGGCCATTGTCCCGCGCGCCGCTTGGATCGGAGGTCATGACGACCGTCAGCTTCAGGTCTGGCACGATGAACAGCATCTGCCCGCCATAGCCCCAGGCGAAGCGCAGCGGATGGCCACGACTGGTGCCAACGAACCAGCCATAGCCATATTGCCCGCCGCTCCACGGCGATACGGTGCGAGGAGTCCAGCTTTCCTCGATCCAGCGCGCAGGCACGATCCGCCGTCCGCCGATCACGCCGCCCAGGCGATAGAGCTCGCCGAACCGGGCCAGACTGCGCGGTGACATCATCATGTCGTTGCCGCCGAAATAGATGCCCTGCGGATCGCGCGACCATGGCGGGATGGTGATGCCGAGCGGCTCCGCCAGCCAGTCGCGCATCAGCGTGTGGGTGTCGCGTCCCGAAGCGCGGGTCAGCATCGCCGACAGCAGATGCGTGTTGCCGGTCGAATAAAGCATCGCGCCGCCCGGCTCATCGACGAACGGGCGCGCGAGGGCGAAGCGGACCCAGTTGCGGCTGGACACCCAGCGCCCATAATTCTCACCCGACGTCCGCTCCAGTCCCGCGCGCATCGTCAGCAGGTCCTTGACGGTCAGCCGGGCAAGACGCGGGTCGGGATCGGGCGGCGCATCGCTGCGAAGGACCGACAGCACGGGCTGGTCGGCGCCGGTCAGCACGCCCCGCGCGATCGCGATGCCGATCAGCGCGGACAGGACCGACTTGGACGCAGACTTGATATTGACCGGCCGGTCGAGCGGCGGCCCGCCGTTGAAGCGCTGCTCGGCCAGCACTTGTCCGTCGCGCAGGATGAGCAGCGATCGAAGCCGTGGAAGACGGCGGGCTTGGGCAACGGTGTCGGCAAGGATGGCGCTGTCCAGGCCCCGCGTCTCGACCGGACCAAATACGGCGGTTTGCCGTGGTGCAGGCGCAGCATCGCAACCGCTGGCGAGCAGGAATGCCAACGCACAGGCATATCTCTTCACGGCGCGATTGCCGAACGAACCGTTTGCAGGAACTTGGCGGGTGCTTCGACCTGCGGCGAATGGCCGAGATCGTCCAGGCAGATCAGGCGGGCGCCCGGGATGCGCTTCACCGCGTCCTCGGCGGCCTGCGGCACGGTGCGGACGCGGGCGCGCGGGGCCTCCGGTGCGCTGCTTGCGCGAAAGGCGGTCAGGTCGCGCTGGCCGATGATAAGCGTGGTCGGCACCGCCAAGCGCGGCAATTCGGCGGCAATGGGCTGGGTCTGGATCATGTCGGACAGGCGGGCCTGTGCGTCGCGCACCGTGTCGCCATCGGGGCTGGCATATTGCCCAGCCAGCATGGCGACCCAGCGATCATAGGCCGGACGCCAGACCCCATGATAATAGTTGCGGAGCTGATAGGCCTTGATCGACGCCGCGTCCGTCTTCGCCTCGTCGTCGCGCAGCTTGCCGAGGTCGGTATAGGGCACGCCCTCGCTCAGCGTGTCGTTGAGGCCGAGCGGGTTGACCAGCACGAGCTTCGCGACCCGCTCAGGGTACAGGAGCGCGAAGCGCGTGGCGAGGATGCCCCCGGTCGAATGACCGACCAGCACGACCTTGCTGGCCCCGGCCCGGTCGAGCAGCGCGGCAGTCAGCGCGGCCATGGTGTGGAAGCTGTACTGATAGCCGCTCGGCTTCGACGATTTGCAAAAGCCGATCTGGTCCGGCGCTATGACGCGGTAGCCCGCAGCCCCCAGTCCGCGTGCGGTGTCGCCCCAGGTCGCGGCGCAAAAGTTCTTACCGTGGAGCAGGACGACCGTCGTGCCGTTGGGCGTGGCGGTCGCCGGCCAGTCGAGAAAGGCCATGCGAACCGGATGGCCCTGTGACGTCGCCTCGAACCAGTGCACGGGGGCAGGATAGTCGAACCGCTCCAGATTGGCACCGAGCGGCACGGTTTGCGCCGAGGCAACGGCTGAAAGCAGGGCCGAGCAGGCGGCGGCAGCGAGAAAGGGACGAAGCATCAAAGGGTAACACCGGTCGCGATGCGGATATCCCTGTGAACACTTCTTCTATCGAGGCGGGCGTGTAGCGACCGGAGCTTACGCAATAGCGAGTAGCTTCGTTGCGACGCCCGCTCATGGCCTGGAGATCAACAGCCCGCGTAGCGGCTCGGCGGCTCGGCGGCTCGGCGGCACGGGACGGTCGGACCCTGTTACGTGGTGATGTCAATTCTACCGGGCCTAAGGATCGTCTGATCGCCGCCCGCGGCACCCGATGACGAACATGATGTCAACGTGGCTCGTGACTGCGATTTCAAAAGCGGCAGCGGAGCAAATGATCGGTCCGCGCGACCATCCCGCTTATGGCAGAATACTTTTCAAAATCCTGAGTCACTCTGGCTTGGTGGCCTTTGGCCGTCCCAACCGACTGGGCACTCGGACCCCGAACTTCAGCCGGTTCGCGGGACGGATCCGGATTGGCAGGGTTGCTGGGATATGCTCGGTCAGCGGTGTAAGATGCTTGAGCGCCTCCAGCTTGATCGACAGTTCTGCCTCTTCGTCATAGCTTCGCGCTGTCTCGGTTTCACCTTCGTGGCCGAAGATATCGCAACGAACACTGTCCTCCACGCGGCCCTTCAACATAGTTGTGGAAAGGCCCCGGAAGCTGTGAACGTCCTTGTCCTTCCATGCGCCGCCGTCCTGGTGCAGCCATGGCGTTCCATTAGGGAAAGCCCATTTCCTCCAGGGATTGAAGATGCTTTTGTAGAAGGTGCTGGCAAAGCTGGTGCTTTTTGGCGAGTCCATTTCCGGAAAAAGCATGGTACAACCCGCCGCCCGGATTTCCCTGATATAGTCGAGGAAGCCTAGCCGAATGAGTTCAGGATGGATCGGCAGCTTGCGGACGGACTGAGTGTTCTTCAGTCCACGGTCTTCGGTGTAGTCAATCTGCAGATACGGAATCGGCTCATCCTCGTGCACATCGCTGAGCGGCAACCCGGCCAGCTCCGAGCTGCGACCGCCGTACAACGGCAGCATCAGCGGTAACCAATACCAGGCATCGTGCAAAACCACTGTCCCCGGCTTCAGACGATGATCGATTCCGGCTGACCCGGTCCAGATGGGAGCGGACAACAGATCACGAAGTTCTTGTATTGACCAGTTGGCGCGCTTGTCACGGTCACGCTTACGCTGTTGACGTGCCTTTTTGCCGATGCCTTTTCGGGCCTTCTTGAAGGTGATCGGCTCAGCGGGACGATGCCCCTCCTTGTCGGTCGCACCCTCGGCATGATCGAGAACAGCCGCAATCCAGGTGATGTGTTTGTTGATCGTCATCTGGGACACGCCGAGCATGTCCGGTGCCATAGACTTGGCCCGTTCGAGGCTCGCGGCGATCCCGCCCGCCCGTTCCTCGGTCGTGCGCCCCCAGCGATTGGGGAGGGCCCGGCATAGTTTGGTGAAGGCGGTTACATGTTCCTGCTTTATGTCTTCAATGAAGACATTTTCTCCACATGCGAAGTCGAACAGACGAATGGCAGTTTGGACCTGTTTGACGGTGTCCGTATTCCACGCCTTCTCTTGCTTGTGGGCGTCGATACATTTGTCGGCTGCATCGCGCAGGCGCATCTTCGGCTTCTCTGGCACTGGCGCCGCTGCTGGTGCCTCAGGCGTGACAACAGTCGATCGTTGTGAGGGGACCGCCCCCTCGGGATCGGCCGACGCCTCTTCCCACGCAAATGGTGCATCGTCCGCCAGTGCGTCGTCGATCCAGTCGGCGGGCACGTCTCCGTCCGCCGACAGGTTTGCCGTCGCCTTGCGGCACGCCACCGCCTTGGCGGCACAGATCGTGACGCGCAGCTTGTCGAGGTTCGTGGCCGTCGGCGCGATCCCGAAGTTGGTGACATAGCTGTCGATCTGCTTTGCCGAGACGGGGCTAGCGCTCTGGAGATCGAAGACCGTATCGGCGACGGCCTTCGCCTCTTGCATGTCCCAGCCGTTGCCGATCAGGCGCTCATGGTCATCGAGCGACCATTTCGCCTCGACGCCGCGCTTCGACAGGAAGGTCCATGCCTCGGCATAGCGAGAGTTGAGACTGGCGTGATCGACGGCGGGGGTGCTGCTGGCGATCTGATCCTCAAGGATGCGCTGCAACTGCCAGCGCAGCGCGTCGCTGAATATCTTCTTGAGCTGGTCGGGTCTTACCCCGGAGGATCGTTCGCCATATCCCATGCGCAATGTTTCCGCCGCCGAACCGAGGCGCAAGGCGATAACCCGCGCGTCCGTAAAGCTCATCGCACCGATGGGTAACGCCAGCGTTAACCGCACGCCGGCAACCGTCATTTTCTTGCGCCACCAATAGCGGCTGCCGCGCAAGCCCACATTCGAAAAGCCCATTCCGCCACCCCAAGGGGTACAGCGAGGGGTACAGTCGGGGGTACAACTGTCCCTGATCGCCATCGTTAAGACGCGAAATCAAAGACTTGCAAGCGGATGGTCGGGGAGACAGGATTCGAACCTGCGACATCCTGCTCCCAAAGCAGGCGCGCTACCAGACTGCGCCACTCCCCGACAGGGGGCTGCCCTTAGGGGAAGCGGGGGCGCGAGCGCAAGGCCTAATTCGGCTTGTGCCGCTCCGGGCGCCGGCTGCGGACCGTCTGCCCCCGCTTATCCGCTTGGCGGTGATGCTTCAGGCCGGGCAGGCCTTAGCGTTCGGCCGACGCCGGAACGCCAGCAGCATCGCCAGCGCCACCGCCGCCATCGCCGCACCGGCCAGCGACACGATGGGCAAGCCCAGCCCGGCCCCGATCACGCCGCCGCCCAGCGCCGCGCCGATCGCATTGCCGAGGTTGAACGCGCCGATGTTCATCGCGGAGGCGAGGTTCGGCGCGTCCGAGGCGGCGTCCATCACCCGCATCTGCAGGGGCGGCACGATCGCGAAGCTGGCGATGCCCCAGACCAGGATCGCGCTGGCAGCGGTCACCGGCCATTGCATCAGCATCGTGAACGCTAGCAGCGTCAGCGCCATGATCGCCAGCATTGTCATCAGCGCCCGGTCGACCGAACGGTCGGCCAGCCGCCCGCCGACGCCGTTGCCGATCGTCGCGCCGACGCCGAACAGCATCAATATCGCGGTGACATAGCCGGTCGAACCATGCGTAACATCGCGCAGGATCGGGACGATATAGGTGAACACGGTGAAGACACCGCCAAAGCCGATCATGGTCAGGGCCAGCGCCATCACCACCGGCCCGCGCGTCAGCACGCGCAGCTCAGCGCGCATGTCGCCGCCCTCGGTCGCGGGGAGCGGCGGCAGCGCGAGACGCAGCGACAGCATCGCGATCGCGCCGACGCCTGCGATCCCGGCAAAGGCGGTGCGCCAGCCGATCGCCTCGCTGACCCAGGTCGCCGCCGGCACGCCGCCGATCGTGGCGACGGTCAGCCCGGTGAACATCGCCGCCACCGCGCCCGCGCGCTTATCCGGCGGCACGAGGCTGGCCGCGACCACCGACCCCACGCCGAAGAAGGCGCCATGGTTGAACGAGGTGACGACCCGCGCCGCCATCAGCATCCAATAGCCGCCCGCCACCGCCGACAGCGCGTTGCCGAGCGTGAAGATGCCCATCAATGCGATCAGCAGCGTCCGTCGGTCGATCCGGCCCGTGGTGAGTGTCATCAGCGGTGCGCCGATCAGCACGCCCATCGCATAGGCGCTGACCAGCAGCCCGGCGGCGGGGATCGACACCTGCAGGTCGGCCGCGATCACCGGCAACATGCCCATCGGCGCGAACTCGGTCACGCCGATGCCGAAGGCGCCGACCGCCAGCGCGAGCAATCCGAGGTTGAACTTCATGGTCCTGGCTCCCCTCAAACCATCGGCGGCGCGAGGCGGGCGAAGCCCTCCTGCTGCCGATAGGGTGTGTGTGGATAGGGCGGCAGCACGTCGCTCGCGGCGTCGAGCATCGCCACCTGCTCGGGCGTCAGCGCCCAGCCGACCGCGCCCAGATTGTCGCGCAACTGCGCCTCGTCGCGCGCACCGATGATGACCGACGAGACGGTTGGCCGCCGCAGCAGCCAGTTGATCGCGACCTGGGGCACCGTTTTGCCCACCTCGGCCGCCACCGCCTCCAGCGCATCGACGACGCGGTAGAGATGCTCATCCTCGACCGGCGGCGCGAACTGCGCGGTTTCGTGCAACCGGCTTCCCGGCGGGATCGGCCGCCCACGCCCGATCTTGCCGGTCAGCCGACCCCAGCCGAGCGGGCTCCAGACCAGCGCGCCGACACCCTGGTCGGCCGCCAGCGGTATGAGGTCCCATTCATACGCACGGCCGATCAGCGAGTAATAGACCTGATGCGCGACGAGACGCGGCCAGCCATGGCGATCGGCTAAGCCTTGTGCCTTCATGATCTGCCAGCCGGGATAGTTGGAGACGCCGGCATAACGCACCTTGCCGTCGGCGATCAGCCGGTCGAGCGTGCCCATCACCTCCTCGGTCGGGGTGGAGGCGTCGAAGGCGTGAAGCTGGAGCAGGTCGATCCGGTCGGTGTCGAGCCGCCGCAATGCCGCCTCGACCGCGCCGATCAGTCGCGCCCGCGACGCGCCCCAGTCCTGCGGGCCGTCACCCATCGGCAGGCCGGTCTTGGTCGAGATCAGGACGGCATCGCGCCGCCCTTTGATCGCTTCGCCCAGCACCTGTTCCGACGCACCGTCCGAATAGACGTCGGCGGTGTCGAACAGCGTCACCCCCGCGTCGAGGCAGATGTCGACCAGCCGCCGCGCCTCGGCGGCGTCGCTTGTGCCCCAGGCGCTGAACAGCGGCCCCTTGCCGCCGAAGGTCCCCGCGCCGAACGACAGGGCCGGAACCCGCAGGCCGGATGATCCCAATTGCCGATATTCCATGACACCTCCTTTGCGAATGTCATTGTCAGGCGCATAGATGGATGGTGAAGCAGCGAGGCGGAACCGCCCGCCGGTGCAAAGGATCTATGCCTTGGACGCAAAGATAACCGGCAATGGAGATCGCGCCCGATCGCTCGCCCTGTTCGCGAGCGTGGTGGAGGAAGGCAGCTTCTCCGCCGCCGGTCGCACGCTCGGGCTGACGCCCTCGGCGGTGGCGCGGGCGATCGACCGGATCGAGGCGCGGCTGGGCGTCCGGCTGCTGCTCCGCTCCACCCGCGCGCTGACGCTCACCGCCGAGGGGCAGGCCTATCTACTCGCCGCTCGGCGCATCCTCGCCGATCTCGACGATGCCGAGCAGCAGATCGCCGATCAGGGCGCGCCGCGCGGACGGTTGCGGATCAGTGCGGCGCTGGCGCATGGCCGGTTGTGCGTCGTGCCGCTGCTCGGCGACTTCGCGCGCGCCTATCCGCACATCCTTATCGACATCGCGCTGACCGACACGCTGGTCGACATCGCTGGCGGACAGGCCGATGTTGCGATCCGCTTCGGCCCGCTTGCCGACAGTGGACTCACCGCCCGCAAATTGTCCGAGGCGCGGCGGGTGATCGTGGCGTCGCCCGACTATTTGGAGCGGGCAGGCACGCCCAGGGTCCCGGAGGACCTGCACGCCCACAATTGCCTGAACTTCAACTTTCGCCGCGCCGAGCCGACCTGGCCGTTCCGCCGCGACGGCCGGGACTTCGCGCTGTCCGTCGAGGGCGGCATCGTCGCCAATAATGGCGAGACGCTGGGCCATCTCGCCGCTGCCGGGGTTGGCATCACCCGGGTGGGCCGCTTCAGCGTCGCGGCCGAGATCGCGGACGGCCGACTCGTGCCGCTGCTCGAGGACTATAATCCGGGCGACGTCGAGCTGATCCACGCGGTCTTCGTCGGGGGCTCCACCACGCCCGCGCGGGTGAGGGTGTTCGTCGACTTTCTCGTCGAGCGCCTAGCCAGCCGGTTCGAGTAGCGGGTGCGACACGGCCTTTTTCAGGAAAGCGTACAGCCGGTCGTCATCGCTCATCGCGACGTTGAAGCGCATGTGATCGCGCCACCCGCCGCTGATGCTGAACACCGGCCCCGGTGCGAGCACAATGCCTTGGGCGATGGCGCGGCGGGCTAGATCGACGGCATCGACGCCGTCCGGCAGTCGCGCCCAGAGGAAGATGCCCGCCGCCGGGTCGGTCCACGGCTCGATACCAATGGCCCTGAGGCGTTTCGCCACACGCGCCATCGCTCGGGCCAGCCGGGTCCGGACACCGTCGACATGACGCCGATAGCTGCCATCGGTCAGCACCGCGTGCAGCAGGTTGGCGGCGAGCGGACTGCCCGCCATCGACGTTGCGATGCGCAGGTCGGCCAGTCCTTCGATCCAGTCGGGTCGGGCCGCGATATGGCCACAGCGCACGGCCGCCGACAGTGATTTGGAGAAGCTGCCGATACGGATCGTCCGGTCGAGCCCGTCGAAGGCGGCCAGACGCGACGAAGGCGTGTGTTCGAAGTCGGCAAAGATATCGTCTTCGACAACGACCATGTCATGTGCCTCCGCGATCTTGAGCAGCCGGTGCGCGGTGGCGGCGGCGAGCGACGCGCCGGTCGGATTATGAACGCCTGAGTTGGTCAGGTAGAAGCGCGGCCGATGCGTCGCGGCGGCCTCGGCGAAGATGGCGACGTCAGGCCCGGTCGACGTCATCGGCACGCCGACGACCCGGGCGCGGTGCGCCCGCAGCAGCGCCAGAAAGTTGAAGTAACATGGATCGTCGACCAGCACGGTATCGCCCGGCTGAAGCAGGAAGCGGCACACCAGATCGAGCGCGTGAGTGCCGCTGTCGGTCAGCAGTATCTGGTCGGGGCCGGCTTCGATCCCCTGATCCTCCATCCGCCTCGCCAGCAATGCCCTGAGCGGGGGCGAACCCAAGGGGGAAGCATAGCCCGCCAGCGTGCCGTTCTCGTCCGACCGCGCCGCCCCGCGCATTGCCTTGCGGAGGGCATCGCCCGCCAGCCAATCATCGGGTAGCCAGCCGCATCCAGGCATCAATTCATGGCGCCGCTCGCCCAGCGACTGGCGCAGCATCCAGAGCGGGTCGACCTCGCGCTCCTTCGTGCTGGCCAGCCGATTCAACGCCAGCGGGGCCAAGGGCGCGGCGACATAGAAGCCGGATCCCGGTCGCGAGCGAATGACGCCTTCGGCCGCAAGGCGGTCATAGGCCTCGACCACCGTCGAGCGAGCGACGCAGCTCGTCTCGGCCATCGCGCGGATCGACGGCAGCCGGGCGCCCGGCGTCAGCGCGCGGGTATCGATCCGGTCGCGGATCGCGCGGACCACCATGCCGGTGCGGGTTTCGTCGGGGGCGCTCGCCATCGTACTACCATTATCACCAATACAGTTCGGCACGATCGTACCGATGTGTATCTATCAGCGCCAGTTGTCGCTCGATAGGACGAGCCATCATCCGAACTGCGCGCACTCTTCACCGATGCGCATGGCGGGCTGATCGAGGACCCGGTGACCGGCAGCCTCAACGCATCCGTCGGCCAGTGGCTGTTCGCCAGCGGTCGGGCGAGCGGCAGCTATATCGCGGCGCAGGGCACGAAGCTGGGACGCAAGGGGCGCATCCACGTCTCGCAGGATGAGACCGGAAAGGTCTGGGTCGCCGGTGCGACGCGGATGCTCTTTGCCGGGCGGACAACCGGCTAGGGGTGGTCGCCCGATCCCAGCGTGTGGATCTTCAAAAGGTCTAGCAGGGACGTGACGCCCAGCTTCTGCATCATCCGCGCGCGCCGGGTTTTGACGGTGATCTCGCTGATGCTCAGGCGATCGGCGATCTGCTTGATGCGGAGGCCCTCGACGGTCAGGCGCAGGACTTCATACTCGCCCTCGCTCAGGCTCGACAGGCGGCGGGCCGCGTCATCGGCGGCGCGGACCGCCCGGCGGCGCACGCCGTCTTCGCGGATCGCGGCGTTGACCGCGTCGATCAGATGCTGGTCGTTGAACGGCTTGGCGATGAAGTCGACCGCGCCTGCCTTCATCGCGCGAACCGCCATGGCGATGTCGCCGTGCCCCGTGACGAAGACGACCGGCAGGCCGTTGCCTTCGGCCGTCATGGTGGCGAGCAGGTCGAAGCCGCTGCTGCCCGGCATCCGCACGTCCAAGACCAGGCAGCCGGGTCGCGCTGGTTCGTCCCGCTCGCGAAACTCGGCGACCGAGGCGTAGCCGCGCGTGGCGAGCCCGACCGAGGCGAGCAGATCGGCCACCGCCTCGCGCACCGAAAACTGGTCGTCCACGATCCGGACGAGCGGCCCGTCATGGGGGGCGTCAGACATTACCACCCTCCTGCGCGAGGGGCAGGCGCAACTCGAACACCGCGCCCGCGCGGCCACGCGGACGGCACTCCAGCGCCCCGCCATGCGCCTCCGCGATCGTCCGGCTGATCGTCAGGCCCAGCCCGACGCCGCCCTCCTTGCTGGTCCAGAACGGCTCCCATAAATGCCCCGCGGCCTCGCGCGACAGGCCGGGGCCGGTATCGGCGATGCTCAGGGCTATGGTGGCGTCGTTCCGTGTCACCCCGACATGGATGCGCCGCTCGGCCGCGCCGTTCTGGCTCAGGCTTTCAATCGCGTTGATCAGGAGGTTGAGGATGATCTGCTGAATCTGCACCCGGTCGCCCCAGACCATCGGGCCTTCCGGGGGCAGGTCGAGGTCGAGCCGGATCTGCTGGCGGTCGAGTTCGGCGCGGGCGATGGCGACGCATTGCTCGACCAGTTCGCCCAGGTCGGTCCATTCGGGCGTTGCCGCCTTGCGGCTGGCCAGACGGCGCACGCCCGCCACCACGTCCCCGGCGCGCGCCGCGTCGCGGCTGATCCGGTCGAGCGACTCCCTGGCCTTGGGCAGGTCGGGCGGCGTCGCCTCCAGCCAGCGCCGACACGCGCCCGCACTGCCCGCGATGGCGGCAAGCGGTTGGTTCACCTCATGCGCAATCGAGGAGGCGAGTTCGCCCAGATTGCCGATCCGCGACAGGCGGCGCAGATGCTCGCGCGCTTCATGCGAGGCGGCCTCGTGCGACAGGGTGCGCAGGCCCAGATAGCCGGTGGTGACGATCGCGACGATGCTGATGGCCAGATTGACGACCCCGGCTTCGGTCATGCCGAACCGGGTCAGCGGCGTGCCGAGCATGGTCAGCACCACGCATCCCGCCGCCAGCGCCATCACCTGCGCGCGGGGGAACGCCCGGAGCGACAACAGCACCGGCACCACATAGAGGACCGCGACCGCGATCAGCCGGTCGGTCAGCACATCGACCACGAAAATGGCGAGGATCAGAAGCGCCACGCCCGCACCGGTGATCCAGTGAAGCGCGCGGGCATCGGCCGGTAGGGGGTCCTTGCGGGGCATGGTGCTTCTTATCGACTCAGGGCCGCTCTCCGTCGAGCCGGGGCGGCATATACCAAAGTATAGCCGGGCCATATGGTTGGGCGATTGCCGGTAAACCGGGCTTCTCCCTACCGCGTCGCACATGACCTGCATTCCCCGCGACCGGCGGTTCTGGACCGCGCTTGCCCCCATTGGCCTTGCTTTGATGCTCGGCGCCTGTTCGTCCTCGCCCGGTGCAGCGCCCGCGCGCAAGGACACGCTGCCCCCCGGCGAGTTCCGACCGACCGATCAGCAATGGGCCAACCTGCGCTTTGCCAAGGCGGGGGGCGACCAATATGCGCCTGCGCTGCTGACCGATGGGCAGATCGCGACCGATGACGATCGCACGACGCAGCTCTTCTCGCCCTTTACGGGCCGGATTTCACGCATCTTCGTAAAGCCCGGCGACGTGGTCCGGCGCGGCCAGCCCGTCTATGCCATCGCCGCCTCCGAATTGGTGCAGGGGCGCAGCGATATCGCCACGGCCGAGGCCGCCATCGCGGCTGCGCGCAAGGCGTTGACCACCGCCGAGGCCAATGCCGCGCGTCAGCAGGCGCTGCTCGCGGTGCAGGGCGCGGCGCAGCGCGACGTGCAGCAGGCGCAGTCCGATCTGGCGAACGCACGCAGCACGCTGGCGAGCGCCGAGGCGCAGCTGTCGGCGGCGCGTGGCCGGTTGCAGGTGCTCGGCCTGGGCGGCGCAGGCAGTCATGGCCGGGACGAGGCGATCGTCCGCAGCCCGATCGACGGCACCGTCACCGCGCGCAGTGCCGGGATCGGTCAATATGTCGAAAGTGCCGCGTCGGGCGCCAGCACGCCGCTGTTCACGATCAGCGACCTGTCGCATGTCTGGCTGGTCGCCAATGTGCGGGAAGCGGATGCGGGCAAGCTGAGGCGCGGGGCGATATTGTCGGTGACGGTCCCAGCCTTCCCGGGGCGCCGTTTCGATGCGCGGGTCTATTACATCGCGCCGGTCGTCGACCCGAATACGCGCCGTATCGTGGTGCGCGCGCAGATCGCCAATCCGGACGGCGTGCTGCGTCCCAATATGTTCGCCACCGCGCGACTGTCGGACGGCGCGACCGTGCAGGCGGTCGAGATCCCGGCGATGGCCGTCCTCTACGAAGGCGACGATGCGCATGTCTGGGTCGCGCATCCCGAGCGTCACAGCCTGTCGCTGCGCGCGATCCGCACCGGCACCAGCACGGGCGATGCGGTGACGGTGACGCAGGGGCTGGCGCCGGGCGAAGCGGTCGTCACCGCAGGCTCGGTGTTCATCGATCGCGCGAACGGCGGAGACTGATCCGATGGGTGCCGTCGTTCAATTCGCGCTGAAGCGCCGCTGGCTAGTCCTGCTGTTCTTCGTCATCATGCTGGGGGCAGGGGGCTTTGCCTTTAGCCGCCTGAATATCGAGGCCTATCCCGATCCCGTTCCGCCGCTGGTCGACATCATCACCCAATATCCCGGCCAGTCCGCCGAGGAGATCGAGCGCAACATCACCATCCCGATCGAGATCCAGCTGGCGGGCATCCCGCATGTGAAGACGGTGCGCACCATCTCGCTGTTCGGCCTGTCCGACGTGAAGGTGCAGTTCACCTATGACTATAGCTATGAAGAGGCCGAGCAGCGGGTCATCAACAAGCTCAGCCAGCTGCCGCCTTTGCCCGGCGGCGTGCAGCCGCAGCTGTCGCCCGAAAGCCCGATCGGCGAAATCTATCGCTACCGCGTCGTCGGCCCGCCCGGCTATTCGGTCACCGACCTGAAGACCATCGAGGACTGGATGCTGGAGCGCCGGTTCAAGGCGGTGCCGGGCGTCATCGACGTGTCGGGCTGGGGCGGCAAGACCAAGACCTATGACGTCGCGGTCGACAAGCAGGCGCTGATGGCGAACGGCTTGACGCTCGCCCAGGTGCTGCAGGCGCTGAACAATGCCAATATCAATGTCGGTGGCCAGACCATCGACCTGGGGCCGAAGGCGGCGATCGTCCGCGGCGTCGGCCTGATCCAGTCGCCCGACCAGATCCGCAACACTTTCCTGAAGACCGTCAACGGCGCTCCCGTCTTCGTGCGCGACGTCGCGAAGGTCGAGGTCGGCCATCTGCCGCGCTTGGGCATTGCGGGCCAGGACCAGGACGATGACATCGTCGAGGGCATCGTCCTGATGCATCGCGGCGAGAAGAGCTCGCCGACCATCGCCGCCGTCGAGGCGGAGGTGCAGAAGATCAACGCCTCCAACATCCTGCCGCCAGGTGTAAAGATCGAGCGGATCTATGACCGCAGCCAGCTGATCGACCTGACCACCCATACGGTCATGCACAATCTGCTATTCGGGGTGATCCTGATCTTCCTGATCCAGTGGGTGTTCTTAGGGAATCTGCGCAGTGCGATCGTGGTCGCGGCGACCATCCCCTTCGCGCTGTTCACTGCGGTCATGATCCTGGTCGCACGGGGCGAGTCCGCGAACCTGCTGTCGGTCGGGGCGATCGACTTCGGCCTGATCGTCGATGCGACCGTCATCATGGTCGAGAATATCTTCCGCCATCTGTCCGAGGCGCCCAACGTCAAATTGCGCAAGGACAAGCTGATGGCGCGCAAGATCGCCGTCATCGCCGAGGCGAGCGGCGAGGTGAACCGCGCCATCTTCTTCTCGGCGGCGATCATCATCATGTCGTTCCTGCCGCTATTTACCCTGACGGGGATCGAGGGGCATATCTTCGGGCCGATGGCGCGGACCTATGCCTATGCGATCGCGGGCGGGCTGGTCGCGACCTTCACCGTGTCGCCCGCCTTGTCGGCGATCCTGCTCGGCCTGGACCTGGAGGAGCGGGAGACGGCGATCGTGCGGTGGCTCCATTCGGTCTATCATCCGCTGCTGCACCTGGCGCTCCGGGCGCGGGCGGTGACGCTGACCATCGCGGGCGCCTTGTTCCTGCTGGCGATCGTCGCCGCGCATGGCCTGGGTCTGGAGTTCCTGCCGCATCTGGAGGAGGGCAATCTCTGGATCCGCGCGACCATGCCGCAATCGGTCTCGCTGGCGGCGGGCGATGAGTATGTGAACCATATGCGCCGTATCCTGGCGAGCTATCCGGAGGTCGCGACCGTCATCTCGCAGCATGGCCGCCCCGATGACGGCACCGATGCGACGGGCTTCTTCAACACCGAATTCTTCGTGCCGCTCAAACCGCGCAGCGAATGGCCGAGCGGCATGACCAAGGAAAAGCTGACCGATGATATGAACCGCAAGCTCGCCGCCAATTTCGCCGGGATCGAGTTCAACTTCTCGCAATATATCGAGGACAATGTCGAGGAAGCGGCCTCGGGCGTGAAGGGCGAGAACTCCGTCAAGCTCTACGGCAACGACCTGGAAAGCCTGCAACGCACCGCCGAGGCCGTGAAGGCGGCGATGGCGAAGGTGCCGGGCATCACAGACCTGTCGATCTTCAACTCGCTGGGCCAGCCGACGGTCAAGATCGACGTCGATCGCGAAAAGGCGGCGCGCTACGGCCTCGCGCCCGGTGACGTCAACGCGGTGGTGCAGGCGGCGATCGGCGGCCAGGCGGCGGGCAATCTCTATGAGAAGGGCAGCGATCGGAACTTCCCGATCATGGTTCGCCTGAACACCGCCCAGCGCGCGACGCTCGACGATCTGCGCGCCATTCCGATCGGGGTGAGCAACGCAGCCGGTGGCACGACGCAGGTGCCGTTGGGCGATGTTGCGACCGTCAAGCTGATCTCCGGCCCGTCCTTCATCTATCGCGAGCAGCAGACCCGCTATATCCCGATCAAGTTCAGCGTGCGCGGCCGCGATCTGGGCGGCGCGGTGGCCGATGCGCAAAAGGCGGTCGCGGCGCAGGTGAAGCTGGGCGACGGCCAGCATCTGGAATGGGTCGGCGAGTTCGGCGATCTTCAGGCCGCGCTCGACCGGCTGGAGGTGATCGTGCCGATCACGCTGGTCCTGATCGGGCTCCTGCTGTTCCTCCATTTCTCCTCGATCACCGAGACGTTGCTGGTGTCGAGCGTGCTGCCGATGACCGTGATCGGGGGTATCTTCGCCCTGGCGCTGACGGGGACGCCGTTCAGCGTGTCGGCGGCGATCGGCTTCATTGCGCTGTTCGGCATCGCGGCGATGGAGGGGGTGATCGTGCTGTCCTATTTCCACGAGCTGGTCGAACGCGGGATCGAGCGTAGCCAGGCGCTGGTGCAGGCGGCGGAGACGCGGCTGCGGCCGGTCCTCATGACCTGTCTCGCAGCCTGTCTGGGCCTGTTGCCCGCCGCCATGTCGACCGCGATCGGCGCGCAAGTGCAGCGGCCGCTGGCGCTGGTGGTGGTCGGCGGCATCCTGCTCGCGCCTGCGCTGATTCTGCTGGTCCTGCCGGTGTTGATCGAGATGTTCTCGCCCGCCGGACGTCCCCGGCCCGTCCTCGAAGACGATGATGCGGAGGAGGCGAACTGATGCGCCGCTTGTCCTGCCTGATGGTCCTGACACTCGCCGGTTGCGCGGTCGGCCCCGGTTTCCACATGCCCGCTCCCCCCAGTGCGAGCGGCTATACCCCAAGCACGATCCCCGCGCAGACCGAAGCGACTCCGGTCGCGGGCGGCGAGGCGCAGCGTTTCCGCTGGGGCGGGGTCGTCTCCGGTCGGTGGTGGACGCAGTTCGGCTCCCCCGCGCTCGATACGCTGGAGGCCGATGCCCTGGCCCATAATCCGGATGTCGAGAGCGCCAAGGCGGCCCTGCGCGCGGCGCGGCAGACCTATCTGGCCCAGCGCGGCACCCTGTTCCCCAGCGTCTCGGCGAACGGCCAGATCGAGCGGCAGAAGAATTCCAATGTCTTGCAATCGCCGCTGAACGACAATTCGGACATCTTCACGCTCTACACGCTGGGCGCGACCGCCAGCTACACCCCTGACCTGTTTGGCGGCATAAGGCGCGGGGTGGAGGGGGCGAAGGCGCAGGCCGAGGCACAGCGCTTCCAGACCGAGGCGGCGTTCCTGACCGTCACCACCAATGTCGCCAACACCGCGATCACGCTCGCCAGCCTGGACCGCCAGATCGCGATGACGCGGGCGGTGATCGATGCCGATCGCCGCTACCGCGACATCGTCCAGACGCAGCTGAAGCTCGGCGCGGCGAGCGGGGCGGACGTGGCGGCGGCGCAACTGGCGCTATCGCAGGCCGAGGCAAGTCTGCCGACCCTGGCCAAGCAACAGGCGCAGGCGCGCGACTTTCTGGCGGTGCTGACCGGTCGCTATCCGGCCGAGCATTTTGTCGCGCCCGATCTCGACGCACTGCATCTGCCCGCCGAATTGCCCGTCTCGCTGCCGTCCGAACTGGTCGCGCAGCGCCCGGACATCCGCGCGGCCGAGGCCAATCTCCATTATGCCTCGGCGCAGGTGGGCGTCGCCATCGCCGCACGCCTGCCGAGTTTCTCGATCACCGGGACCGCCGGGGGCAGCTCGACCGGATTGTCGACGCTGTTCCGCGACGGCAATCCCTTCTGGTCGCTGACCGGAGGGCTGCTCCAGCCGATCTTCGAGGGAGGTACGCTGCTCAAGCGCCAGCGGGCGGCGGAGGCGACGTTGGATGAGGCCAAGGCGCAATATCGCTCGACCATATTGTCGGCGATGCAGAATGTCGCGGACGTGTTACAAGGCGTCTCGGCGGATGCGCAAGGACTGCGTGCGGCGGCGCAGGCGGATGCCGCGGCACGGCGTGCCGTCGACATCGCACAGGCCCAGGCCCGGCTCGGTCAGGTCAGCGGGGCCGCGACGCTCAACCTGCAAACTGCCTGGCTGGGCACGCAAGGCGCCCTGGTCCAGGCACGTGCCCAGCGCCTGACCGACAGCGTGCTGCTCTATCAGGCGCTGGGCGGCGGCTGGCAGGGCAAGGACCGCTGAGCGTTTAGAGCGCCCGCTCCGTCGCGACCAGGCTGGAGCGGTCGATCTCGGCGATCGTGCGGGCGCCGGTCAGGGCCATGGCGACCCGCATCTCGCTGTCGAACAGGTTCAGCAGCCGGGTGACGCCCGCTTCCCCGGCAGCAGCGAGCGCATAGATGAAGGCGCGGCCGATCATCGTGGCGTCGGCCCCGAGCGCCAGCATCCGCACCACGTCCAGGCCCGAACGAATGCCGGAATCCGCCAGGATCTTGATCTCGCCCTTCACTGCGTCGGCGATGGCGGGCAGGGCGCGCGCAGTCGACAATACGCCGTCCAACTGCCGCCCGCCATGGTTCGACACGACGATGCCGTCCGCGCCGAACCGAACGGCATCGCGCGCGTCCTCGGCATCCAGAATGCCCTTGATGATCATCGGGCCTTTCCAGAACGCGCGGATCCATTCCAGGTCGCGCCAGGCGATGGACGGATCGAAATTGGCGCCCAGCCAGCCGATATAATCGGCCAGCGCGGTCGGACTGCCGCGATAGGTCGAGATATTGCCCAGATCATGCGGGCGGCCGAGCAGACCGACGTCCCACGCCCATTGCGGATGGGCCATCGCCTGGACCATGCGGCGGAGCGGCGCGCGCGGCCCGGACATGCCCGAATGCGCGTCCCGGTAGCGGGCGCCGGGGACAGGCATGTCGACGGTGAAGACCAGGGTGGTGACCCCCGCCGCCTGTGCCCGCTCCAGCGCGTCGCGCATGAAGCCGCGATCCTTCAGCACGTATAGCTGGAACCAGATCGGTGCGCTGGAGGCCGCCTGAACCTCGCGGATCGGGCAGACCGATACGGTGGACAGGGTAAAGGGTATCCCCTTGGCCGCCGCCGCTCGCGCCGCCTGTACCTCGCCCCGGCGCGCATACATGCCGGTCAATCCGACGGGGGCGAGCACGACCGGCATGGCCAGGCGGGTGCCGAATAATTCGGTCCCCAAATCCAGGTCCGCGACGTTGCGGAGCACGCGCTGGCGCAGCGCGACGTCGGACAGGTCGTCGACGTTGCGGCGCAGGGTATGCTCGGCATAGGCGCCGCCGTCGATATAGTGGAACAGGAACGGCGGCAGGCGACGACGCGCGGCGGCGCGGAAGTCGGTGGGGGCGGACACGATCATTGCGGGTGGCCTTCAGCTTCGGGCAGTCAGGGGAGAGGGAATGGCGGCGGCCCGCTCGCGCCGCGCCGCATCGTCGTCTATCACGCGCACCGTCCGGGCGACGAAGGCGAGATGATCGTCCGAGGCGCGTCGTGCCGCATCGGCATCGCCCGCAACGATTGCATCGCGGAGGCGGGCATGCTGTTCGAGCAGCCGGTCGGCCGTATGCGGCACGGTGTAGAGGCGGTCCAGGCTCTGCGAGATGCTGGCCTGGAGCAAGTCGAACATGCTGGCCATGACCGAGCGCAGCACCGCATTATGGGATGCCTCGGCGATAGCGAGGTGGAAGGCGGCGTCGGCCCGTGCGTCGGCGATGGCGTCGCCCCGTCCGTGACAGGCGGCCATCGCCTCGAACCGTTCGCCAATCCGGGCGAGATCGTCTGGCCCGGCGCGAAGCGCGGCGTAATGCGCGGCCTGACCCTCCAGGCCGTGGCGCACCTCCAGCACGTCATGGCCAAAGCCCGTATCGGTGGCGACGACCGAGGCCAGCGGCGTGGCGATCGTCGCCTGTGTCCAGGCCTGGACGGGCGGGGCGGGGGGATGCGCCACGATATTGCCGCCCTTGCGGACGGTGATCCGTCCCCGCGCGGCAAGCCGGGTCAGCGCCTCTCGCAAGCTGTTACGCGACGCGCGCAATATCGCGGCCAGTTCGCGCTCGGCGGGCAGGCGCGCGCCCGGCTGAAGGTCGCGCTCCGCGATCAGCGCCTCTATCGCCGTTTCGACACGGTCCGTGACGCTTTTGACATTGGTAGGACCAAGTGCGAAGTTCATTTGTGTAATTTGGAGCATTCGGTCGGTGTTAGTCAATAGTAGCAGCCATTAGGCCTTTATGGTCCTACCAAATGACGCGAACGGTTAGGGTCAGGAAGATTTTGACCCTGCAGCTATAATTTCATAATATGAGCTATAATTCCATAATACGGAGAGGTGGGTATGGCAGATTGGAGCCGCAGGACATTCCTGATGTCGAGTTCGGCCGCGATGCTGGTGTCGCCGTACGACGCCGGAGCGATGCCGCTCGCTACACCTGCCCGTGCGGCCATCGCCTCGTCTGGCGGGGCCATGTGGCTCGACGGTGCGCCACCCCAAAGCCATGAAGGGGTGTCCTGGGGCCAGCCCTGGCCGCGTGGTACACGCTTGGCGCGCGACTATCGTCTGGCCGGCGGCGGCGGGGGGCAGGCGATCCAGACCTGGCCGCTCGCCTGGTGGCCGGACGGCTCGATCAAATGGACCGGCCATGCCGCCCCCACCGATGCGGGCCGCGCCGATGCGCTTCGGGTCGAGGTCGGACGCGGTGCGTCGCCTGCCGATACCGTTCACGTCCGTGAAGGCTCCGAAACCATCGTCGTAACCGTCGGCGACACCGTCTGGACGATCGGACGACAGGGCGCCGCGATCATCCGCGAGGCGATGTCGGGCGGACGAACGGTGATGCGCAATGTCGGGCTGACCGCCTCGGCACTCGACCGGTCCGAGGATGATGGCGAAGGGCAGGACCCGGCGCGGTTGCTTCGGTATGCCGGACGGATCGACCGGGCCGTGGTCGAACAGAGCGGACCGATCCGCGCGGTGGTCCGGGTCGAAGGACTGCACGAAGGGCAGGGGGAGCAATGGCTGCCCTTTTCGCTGCGTCTCTATTTCCATGCCGGATCGGCATCGGTCCGCATCGTGCACAGCCTGGTCTTCGACGGCGATCCGGCGCACCGCTTCATTCGGGGGCTGGGCCTGCAAGGGGATGTGCCGATGCGCGACGGCCTGCTGGACCGGCATGTCCGCTTTGCCGGGCAGGATGGCGGGCTATGGGCGGAGGCGGTCCGGCCGCTGACCGGCCTGCGTCGCGATCCGGGCAAGGCCTTTCGCCAGGCGCAGAACGAGGGGACGGCCGTGCCGCCGCTGGCCGGCATGGCGCCCGCCGTGCGCGACAAACTGGACTATATCCCCGCCTGGGGCGATTTCCGCCTGCGCCAGCCCAATGCCGATGGCTTTGCGATCACGAAGCGGACCGGCCCCGGCCATGGCTGGATCGACGTCGATGGCGGCGGACGGGCGGCGGGGCTCGGCTATGTGGGTGGCGCAAGCGGGGGCGCGGCCTTCGCCATGCATGATTTCTGGCAGCGCTGCCCGGTCGGGCTGGACGTCACCGATGCGGTCGGCGAGGCGGCGCGGTTCAGCCTGTGGTATCATGCGCCCGACGCCCCGGCGATGGACCTGCGCTTCTATCACGACACCATGGGCATGGCCGACTATGCCCATCAGAATCTGGGCCTCGACATCACCTATGAGGATTTCGAGCCCGGCTGGGGCGAGGCGACGGGGATCGCCCGCACGATGGAGTTCCGCCTCTGGGCGCTGCCCGCGACGCCGTCGCGCACAAGGTTGGCCGAAATGGCGGCGCAGGTCGTCAGGCCCCCGCGTCTGGTCCCCGCCAATGCCGCGATCCATGCGGCGGGCGTGTTCGGCATCTGGGACCAGGCGACGCCGCCCGGGCCCGGTCTTCGCGGGACGGTGGAGACACGCGCTGCGCGCGAACTCGATTTCTATATCGGCCAGGTCGACCAGCGGCGCTGGTATGGCTTCTGGAATTATGGCGACGTCATGCACAGCTATGACGACGATCGGCATGTCTGGCGCTACGATATTGGCGGCTTCGCCTGGGACAATAGCGAACTGTCGACGGACCTATGGCTCTGGTACGCCTATCTGCGCACCGGCCGGGCCGATGTGTTCCGCATGGCCGAGGCGATGACCCGCCATACCGGCGAGGTCGATGTCTATCATCTCGGCCGCTTCAGGGGGTTCGGGACGCGGCACGGCGTCCAGCATTGGGGTGACAGCTCGAAACAGCCGCGCATCTCCAACGCGGCCTATAAACGCATCTTCTATTATATCGCGGCGGACGAGCGTTGCGGCGACCTGATGCATGCGCTGATCGACTGCGACCAGACGCTGCGCCATGTCGAGATCGGGCGAAAGGTCGAGGCGCGGATCGGCGGTTCCGCGCCGCCCGGCGGCACCGGTGCGGTCGTCGCGGAAAAGCCGTTGCCGCCGGGCCAGGTCTTCGTGCAGTTCGGCACGGTCTGGGGCCCGCTGGTCGCGGCGTGGATGACGGAGTGGGAACGCACCCGCGACACACGCTGGCGCGACCGGATCGTGGCGGGGATGCAGTCGCTGGCCGCGCTGCCCAAGCAATGGTTCGCGGGCGGCGCGCCGTTCGATCTGGCATCCGGGCGGTTCGTCGGGGGCGGCGACCGGGTCAGCATGAGCCATCTGAACGGCGTCTTCGGTGTGTTCGAGACGATGGCCGAGGTCCTCGATCTGGTCGACGTTCCTGCCTATCGCGAGGCGTGGCTCGACTATTGCGCCTTCTACAACGCGCCCGAGGCTGCGTTCCGTGCCAAGACCGGCGACGCGGGCAAGGGACGCGCGCTGACCCAGGCGCATTCGCGCTTCACCGCCTATGCTGCGGTCCAGCGTCGTGATCCGGCGCTGGCGCGGCGGGCCTGGGCCGAGTTCACCGGGGCGGGCGACCGCGCCGCGCGTGACCAGACGAAGGGTACGCGCCGGATCCTGCCGCCCGCCGTGCTGAAGCCGGTCGACGAACTGACCGACGTATCGACCAACGATGCCGCGCAATGGGGGCTGGCCGCCACCGCCAATCTTGTCCTGCTAGCACCTTTGCTGGCGGGCGGCGGGGCATGATCCGCGTCCTGCTAGTCCTGGCTGGGGCGGTATCGCCTGCGTCGCGGCTGGCGGATAGCTTTCGGCGTGACGACCTGTCGCGCTGGTCGGTCGAGGCCGAGCCCAGCGCGCGGATCACCGCGAAAA
>NZ_CAJXWX010000032.1 GCF_913062585.1 uncultured Sphingomonas sp.
CAGATTACACCCAAGGCCGCCTGAACGATGCGGCCCGGTGGCACACCTGAAATTACACCACGTTGACGGACACGACCCAGATGAAGCCAAACTTCGAGATCGCCATGTATCTGGCACAGGCGACCGGGGCCTCCATCGTGACCGACAGCGCCTTCCGCTGGCGGGAGATTCTTCGCGCGGCGCGACCGAGGGCAGGAGCGCCGCCGGCTCGTCTCAGGCAGCTCGCCGAGAAATTCGCTGACGCCA
The DNA here is from genome assembly GCF_913062585.1 of uncultured Sphingomonas sp. Lineage (GTDB taxonomy): Bacteria > Pseudomonadota > Alphaproteobacteria > Sphingomonadales > Sphingomonadaceae > Sphingomonas. The sequence goes on from NZ_CAJXWX010000032.1 coordinate 247, forward strand.
CCTTTCTGTTCCCCGACAACCCGGATCGCATCATCCAGTTGGCGCGGGAAGGCATATTGTCGGGCTATCATAAGCTGTTCGGCGAGATGTTCCGATATCTTGCCGCTGTCGAAGATCACGGTCCCCGGCCGAATTTCGAGGCGGGGCTTGCTTCCCGGTTCGTCAGCACGCACACAGCCGCCCAGAACGCGCTTCGCAAGCGGGGAGACGTCGGAAATGACGGCAGAATCTCCTGCGTTTTCGCGCCGACGGGCATCCAGGACAATACGATTAATCGCCTGCTGCTTATGTCGAGTTCTGAGCATCACCTGCCGATGGTGCCGATGGCCTTCTACATTCAGCGCATGAGTGCTTGATGTTGATCGCCTGCTTCCCGTTTCAAACTGGGGAGCCGGCGCGGACGCGTGAATGATCTACAACCATCGGGAATGCTGAAACTCGGAAGGGTCGGTATACCAGTGACTGCTGGCCCGGCGATGGCTCTATCAAATGTCAGCTTTTCGAAGCGCTCCGCCTGAATGCTGACAGGTGGAAGACGGCCCAGCTTTCGACGTTCCCAGATGCCGAACGGGCGAACGTTCAACGTCGGCTTCTGACAAGAGGCGCCGTTCGACACGCCGCAGGCGAACGGCAGCAAAGTCCCAATCATCGCCTTACAGAAGGGTCTCATCATACCAGGATATGATCCCTTTCGATAACGACTTTCGAGGCCGTTATTCGGAAATGCACGCAGCCCGTGATGGCAAGGCCGAGGCAGCTGAGCTGGGTTGAAGAGGTTGCCGCCTTTTGCATGGCAACCTCTGAACTATCAGCACCACGTCTGCAGATTGACTTGGTTTCCTAGGTCAGCGCCATCGCGAACGAGCATCGCCAGCTTCGCGGTCGCGCGGTCACATCCGGCTGCCAGCGAGGCCGGCCGCCCCCGCACCTGCACGATCTCGCCCGGCAGTACCTTGAAGTGGGACTGAGCCCCGTCCTGCGGCACGATCACCGCGCGAGCCTTGCCGGGGACGAGCGACAGGCGGCATCCCGTCGAGACATAGCAGATGGTGTCGCGCGGCAGCATGACGGTGATTCCGGTCATCACGGGGACGTCGTCTTCGCCGACGGCGAATTCGAGATAGATGAGATCGACCTGGGCTTCGACCGCTGTGCGACCAAACGCAATTCGCTGGTGGGGATCGAGCGGACCTCCGGCCATGATCATCAGGCCGGGGTTCATGATCTTGTTGCCGAGCAGGAGCTTGGAAACGGCAGCGACATGGGCGCGGACATGGGCGGTCTGGTCGGGGTTCATGGTCTGTCTTCCTTGTTTCATCCCCACCACGGGGATCACATCGACTTGCCCATCCCCCTCTTCTTCTCCCCTCCACCGTGATCGCGCCATCGATCGGCCCGCACGGCGGGCGGTTCAACCGGGACTGAGCACCCCGGTCCTATGTGAAGCTGCACCACGATCCGCCGCAGAACGGCGCGGTCGAGCGCGTGCGCGCCGTCGGCGACGCGCACCGCTAGGACCGGCTCGACGGCCGCCGGGCAGATGACGGCGGCGACCGCCGTCACGCCTCGTGTACCGGGGCCCGCCGCCGCGTGCTGCCAGTGCTGGCCGGCCAGCACGAGCAGCGGAAAGGCGATGACGAGCGCCCAGCACGCCTGCCGCAGCAGGCGCGGCATCGGCACCGTCATGACCGATCCTCCCCGCCCGCAGGGCCGGATGTCGTGCCGCGCTCGCCGTGGACCAACAGGCGGATGGCCCGGACCAATCCGTCGGCGCGTTCGTGCGCCGTTCGCCACGGCACTTCTTCAACCCGAAGATGGCGCGCCGTCAGCCGGAACCCCGAAGCAGCGGTGCCATCCCGCTTGTCCGGTGTCGGCACGAGCCACAGGCCAGCGTCGACATCGACCCAAAGCGTCAGCATCCAGTGCCAGGTGACCCGCCCGCTGTGCCACAGGCCCAGGGCGAAGCCCGGCATCGCGTCCGCCGACGGTGTCCTCACGATCAGCGCATCCGACCGGGTCGCGAGCAGCGCACTGTCCATCACGGCGATGGACGCGGCGAGATTGCCGTTCATCGTCGTGACCAGCAGGTGGTTCGCCTCGCTGTACAGGCAGCCGGCGAGCGGCAGGCCGAGGTCGGCCGGCATGTCGGTCAGCCGCCACCCCGCTGCCTGCGCCAGTGTCCGCACGACGTGCGAGTTCATCGCCTGGCCGATCCGCGGCCAGGGTTCGTTATCGTTCATGATGTTTCCCGATGATGGTGTTGGTGCGCCGGCGTGGTCAGGCTTGCCGCCAGTCGGCTTGGAACTGGCGAAAGGCGTTGCCGACCAGGGCATGGGCCTTGTCGGTGGCAAGCGGCGTCACCCATTCGCCAAAGCCGAGCGGCGTCAATCGCCTGGGTCCAGCAAGGAGAACATGAACATGCGGCGGGCTGGCGCTGCCGGCCCGGTGGGGGGCATGCTGGACCAGCAATGCGGCGACCTCGAACGGATCGACGATCCACCGGCCGGTGAAGGCGCGGACCAGCTCATACTGCTCATGCAGTCGCGCGGTTGGGAAGGTGAAGGTCAGATAGGCGAGCAGCGCCTTGGCCTTGACCGGCAGTTCTGCGTCGACCGTCTCCATCAGGATACGCGGGTCGGACAGCCGGTCATCGGCCCCCGGCGGCAGCAACACCTCGGCGCGTGCGGCGGTCAGCGTCCATGGCGGCGTGTCGGGTGGCGCACCAACGGTCAGTTTGGCAGCGGCAAAAGCCGCCGCGCTGTTCAGGTGGCCGCGAAAGCTGGGGCGCAGGCAGCCATACATGACACGGGTCGCATCGCGATCGGCGTCATCGCCGGTCAGTACCAGCCAGCTATGCGGGTTCGCCGGATCCGGCAGGCAGCCCGGGTTGACCTCGACGCTGGGTGTTGCCGCTGCGCGCTTGGCCTTGGTCCGCATCAGAACGCACCTTGCGGGTAGAGGCGTTCGGCCAGATCGGACGCAGCGCGGTAGATGCCGTCGGCGCGTTCGGCGAGCGTTGCGTAGGGCGGCACCAGATAGAGTTCGAGGCCGTGCGCCTCCAGCCGGATCGCCCCGCCGAACCCGAACGGCACCAGCCACAGGCCGCCATCATCATGGCGGTAAAGTGCTAGGTCCTCCAGCTTGAAGGTGGTGAGGCCACCGCCCGCCAAAACGACATCGATCGACACCGGCAGCAGGTCACCGCCGGTCAGGCAGCAGCGCACCAGCATGACGTCGATCGACTGATCGGCCGCGAGCCGTTCGATCTTGCTGCGGAACATGGGTGCGGCGACACAGGTCAGCGCCACGACGACCGACTGGGCGTCGTACAGAACGCTGTCGGCGGGCATACCGCCGCCCGAAACCAGGATGGGCACCTCGGGCTTGCCGAACCCGGAGGCGATATAGTGAAGAAGCACGTGCGGGAGCGAGTGCACGGGGGTAGTCAGGAAATCCATTGTGGTTCCGAAGCTTAAGGGTCGCGGACCGAGCGATCCGGACAAGCACCTCCAATCTTTTTCATCGATCTTCAGCGGCTCAAAAGCCCAGCTTCCCCCTTACTGCAGCGCCTATCTTTCCTGTCCTTTCTTACTCGTCTGGCTTGTCACGCCAACGGCAGGGCCTCTGCTTCCGGTATGTCGTTTTCCACCCGACATACCGGATTGAGGATGAGCCGCTTGCCGGTCGCCAACGGCTGCGACCGCCTGCCCGAGCAAGCCGCTCGACTTGCCTCTCGACGCAGGATCGGCGGGCGATGGCTTCGGAACGTCTACGGGCGACGTGGCGGCGAGCTCTTCGGGGCCAGCAGGCGGTGCACCCGTCGCCTTGCGTCGGCGCTTGGCCTGGATTGTCGACAGCGTCTGCAGCAGTTCGACATCCTGCAGACTGTCGATATTTGCCAGCGTGCGTGATTGTCCGCCGTCGGCACCACGATCCGCGACGGTGAGCGCGTGCCCCAATCCCTCGCCGAGCAGGACCGATCTGCCGCCATGGTCCTGATGCATCAGGTCACGGGACACAGCTGCCGATGCCGCCGCGATCTCGCGACGCTCGCGCTCGGCCAACAGCAACTTCTGGATTTCAGGTTCGTCGCCGAGCAGGCGGAACAACCGGTGGATCGCGAGCGGGACCGTCTTGTCGATTACATATCCGCCCGAGACGAAACGCAGGTGTTCATGGCTTCGGCGATGCTTGATCAGCCATGCGTGCAGGCGCTTTTCGACCTGCGGTCGATAGGCCGGCGAGATCGGATTAAGGGGCGCCAGCTTGGCGTGATCGGCTGGTACGTATCGCAGCCGTTCACGCCCATTGCCCGTGGCCGCGACAACCTCAGCCCACGCCTTCTCGACCTTGCCGTCGAGGTCCTTTAGCCGGGCCGCCGCGCGGACCTGCTGAGGGGTCGGTGCCACGATGGCGTCGATTTCGCCCAGCCACGCGCGGGCCTCGTCCTGGACTTTTAGACTTGCGGTGCCGACACGCAGCACCGTCTCGGCGCGTGAGCGCACCATCCGCTCGACGATGGCGACCAGCCCCGCCTGGCAGCGCCGCGTTACGGCGGCGTTTGCGAGTTGCCGCCAGTGTGCAGTCGCCTTCAGGGAAGCGGCTGAAGCCCGTCGACCGAGTGGGATCGCGGCCTTCAAACCATTCTCATTCCGGTCGAAATCGGCCTGCTCCAGAAGCAGCCGCATCTCATCATTGAACCGGATATGGGCGTTTCGGGTTCCAGCAGCCGTTACATCGCCCCTGGCCTCGCTGGCGGTGATGGCGGAGCCGAGATGCTCCATCGGTGTCAGCCGAATCCTGGCATCCCGATAAGGCCCCGGCGCGTAGATGGGGCTCCCAGCCCGACCATCCACGACCTTGTTGACGATGTCGACATAGCGCTTGCGCAACGCTTTGACGTAGCGTCGACCAGCCACAAAATGGGAAACGGCCTTTTCGCCGTCCTTCGGCACGTCCCGGGTCGGCTCTGCGATCTTGTCCTGGCGATAAGGGTAACAGAACTTGCCGTTCCGCTTGCGCTCGGAATATTCGAAATCCCAGCAACCCTCGCCTTCGACCGGCTTGCGGGGGTTGCGCTCGTCATTGATCTCCTTCGCCGTCAGCCAGCGTGCCGGCCGATCATAGCCATCGATGTGGAAGTGGAAGTTGTCGGGGTCGTTCGTCGCATCAGGGCGATGGATCGCGGCGACGTACATCCAGCCTTCCGCGTTAAGCGTCTCACAAAAACGTTCGAGCACCAGGCGCCGCTCGGCTGGCTTCAGTCCGCGTGGAAACTCGCCGACGAAGCGGGTCTGGGTGCGCCCGCATGGTCCCGCCTTCCAGTTCGGTCGCGCAGCCGCGGGCAAGCCAGGCTGGTCATCACACCACACCAGCCGGTCATAGGCATCTTCCAGGTTGACCTTGGCGATGTCGACGATGGCGTCGAGAAAGGCCTTGCCTTCAGCTTTCGCCTTCGCCTCCTGGGCGAGCCGCTTCTGCTGCAGCGTCACCGCAGCCTTGCGCACCCATCCCGGCGCATCTTGCCGGGTGGCCAGCAGCATCCAGTCATCGGCATATTGGGTCGAGACGTACAGCGTCCCGCCCTTGGCTTGCCGCTCGCAGCGCTCGACCGCTTCGAACAGGCTGCGTTCCCGCTCGCGCCCGCCGGGGATGTTGCTGATGATGGCGAGGTGATTCTGCAGCCGGCGATCTTCGTCCATGTCGAGCATGTCGATCAGCCGCGCGGTGTCATTCTTCTCCACGGCGGTGGTACGGGTGATATAGTCGAGATGGGTTTCGAAGTCGGCGACGCCGCCGCGGGTGACATAGCTGTGGTGGGCCGCGGCGATGCCGCTTCGGTCGGGATAGCGCGGGTGAGTACGGCCATCCTTAGCGCGGGGAACGACGGTGCGACTGATCCGCACCATGTCGAAATGCGGGATTCGCACAGGCCCGGTCTGGCGCGGGCTCAGCGAAAGCGGGCTGGTCCGCGAGAAGTCGACCGACGTCGTCCGCCCACCATTGCCGCCCGCATCGGTGATACGTCGGCGCGTTCCCGTGGCTTCGCGCGAGGGCGATTGCGTATGCGAGCCGGCGTCGGATGTTCCCCGCACGCGACCAGGTGAGACAGCTGGCCCGGGCTCGATCTCCCGCTTGCCGAAGCCGCCGCGTCGCAAATTCGCGCCGATCGCCTCGCGATCCTCGCGGGCCAGCCGCCGTAGCAGCGCCTGCAGCTGATGCGCATATTGCGGATAGGCAGGTTGTGGGTCGGCACCGCTGGTCATGGCGTATAGTGTCTCGTGGCGCTGCCCCATTCTCAAGGGGGCGCCCCCTGCCCTCGAACAAAAATGCCTTCCGGAGCCGAAGGTGGAGGACATGGGGGATGTCTCCGAACTGCGGTCGGTCAGTCCCCGCAAAAAGGTGGTCACCACCTTTTTGCGCTGTTGCGCCTTAAAATCTTGCCCGGGCCTCTTCTGTTTTCTCCTATCGGATCTGAAGGGCATACGACCTTCGATCCTGATCGGCGAGGGTCAGGATCCGCAGGTCAGGCGCCCCCCGCACGACCCATCGACGGTCGCCAGTGCGAACGTCGATATCGGCCGCCCCCTCGTTCACCTCGGTGCCCCGCCATGTCGATCGACCGACGGATGTCACCGTCACGGTGATGCTGTCGCCGACCCAGCGATCATGGGTGAACGGGAACAGGTCGCCAGCGCCAGCCGCAGGCCGAAGGTGCACCATGCCGCTGTCGAGACGGACCACGGCACGGTCGTCGGCCGCGGCGAAGCGCATGCGTCTGTCCTTCGCCAACGACCACGAGCAGCCGGTCCCCGCGGCTCCCGCCTTCATGACCATCGCCATCGAGAGCGGCCGCAGCGGTGCTACGGGCTCAGTGGCCCCGACGCCGTTTCGCGGGACGCCTACCGGCATGTTCGCGAGCGTTGGCGCGGTGGCCAACAGCGACAACGCGGCTACGGGCGCGAGAAGCGATACCGCGGCCGTGATCATGCCCGACCTCAAAAGGCGCCGCGCGCCGCAGCCGGTGCTTCGCGCGCGGCGGCCGCCTTCACCGCCGCCTCATCGGCAAGACGCGCGTTGCTTCCCCGGGTGCCGAATATCTTGAGGGACCAGGCGTCGGACCTGACGGTGATGCGCGGATCGGGCTCCATGGTCAGATCGCCGCCGCATCGGGTGATGCACCACGATCCGTTCGACGGGACGCCCTCAGTTGGCCGCCCGTACTTGGCCTCGACTTGGCCGACCAGCGTGGCCAGATCAACGCGTTTGGTCGACACCGTCAGGTCGATCCGGTCGACGATCTCTCCCGCCGGCGTCTGCGCCATGAACAGGCGGAGATATTCACCAGCAGGACCCTGGCAGGTCAGGTCTCCAACGGCAGTGCCATCAGGGCCGAAGCCATCGGGGATGCCTTTGCGCTTGCGGACCTCTCGCTCGACGAGTTGCCGGAACGAGGCCGACTGGTAGGTCGAGCAACGGTAGGTCCCCGCCAGCGCTGCCTGCACCGCGGCCAGCGGCATCCCGAGGCGAACGCCGGCGACGTCCATCGCCAGCGGTGTAGCGGAAGACGCGGGTTGTGCGGCCAATCGCGCCTTCTGCGCCATGGCGGGAGCGGTGGCGAGCGACAACGCCATCACGGCACCGATGGCAGCAGCATTGGTCATTTTCATCATGGTGTTCCTTGACGACCCGGCGCTCGGCGCTCGGGTCATGGTGTTGGCCGAAATGGATGGGATGGTGATGGTCACGTCGATCGTCAGCGCGGCATCGGTCGCCAGCCGTCGCTCTGCAGCTCGAACGGCATCGTCGATTCCTTCGGCTCGGCGATGCGCGCCTGTTCCGCCGGCGGCATGACCGGGATCGGATCGACGCCGTGATAGGTGTAGGTGACCTGGCTGACCCGATGACCGGCGAAGTCGGTCGGCTCGGTCCAGCGCACCACGTCGACAACCTCGCCTTTTGCCAGGCAGAAGTACGGCACCGAAACCATGGCGTTCGTGGCCTTGCGCTCGACCGTATGCAGATAGGGCGCGCCTTTCGGCGTCGGCGCGTAGGAGATCAGCGGCTGCCGCACGAATGCGTTGGTTGACCCGCTCCACCGCGCCGGCTTCTCGAACGTCGTGCGCGTGACGAGCCCGACGCCGGCCAGACCGTCCAGCATCGCGACCGCCTTTCCATCAGAACCTGGCCCCGCGAGCGTCGGCTTCGGCGAGGTGACGATCGGAAACCCCGATCCGCCGGGCTCGCCTTCGACCTCGTACCGCATCACATCGATGGGGTGGCAGAAGACGTCGCGGACGACAGGTTCGAGCGCGGCGGCGAACGCCGCCTTGCTCGGGGCCTTGGAATTGCCACACCCGCTCAAGCCCGTGGCGGCGGCGAAGAGCAGGACAGAGGCGGGCACTGCAGTGGATCTGGACATGGGTGTTCCTTGCGGTTCAGCGGACGACGAAATTGAAGAAGGCGGCGACGTCGGACGCGCCGCGGACATGACCGGCGTCGAAAGCCCGCGCGACGCCGACCCGCAGCGTCGAGGTGGACGCCAGCGCGGTCGACCAGCCGAACTCCAGATCGAGTTCCCGCGCCGTCGGCGACAGGTCGAAGGTCCGGCCCTCTTCGGCGAGCACACCCGACATCAGGTCGTACGCGACCGGCACCAGCAGCGACGCCCGTGCCCGCTCGACGCGCAACGGCGACGACAGCCCGAGCGTCGCCAACCCGCCGAACAGCGGACGCGCGCCCTCTACCGCGAAGGCGGTGCTGACGATGCGACCGTCGAAGCGGATCGGGCCGTCGCCACCACCGTCGACGCTGGTGCTTCCCGTTGTAGCCCGCGCGGTGAGCGAGACACCCGCCACGGTGCGGCGTGCGACGAGGGTGGTGAGCGTCGTCCGACCGCCACGCAAGCCCGATGCAGCCATGCCACCGCCGAACCCCAGCACCCGGCCGTGCTCGGTGAGGTCGGTTACCTCCAGGCCGATGCCGAACGGGGTGGCGAAGGTGACGCCGCGCAGGTCCGCGCTGCGGTCGCGCGACGAGCCCGACGAGAACGATGCCGACCAGCCGCCGCCACTCCACGACGACCACAGGCCAATGGGCTGGCCGACCACACCGCGCAGTGGGGAACCGGTGAGGGACAAGCCGCTACCGCCCACCGCTGTGTTCGCGCCGACCGTCACCGTCTGCCCCGCTGCCGGAGAGAAGCTCGCCACCGCCGGTCGGTTGGCTGTCGTGCCCTGCCATGGACCGACCGCGTCCTGCCCGGCGAAGCCCAGCCGTGCCTCGCTCGCCGACCAGCGGCGGACGGGCAGCGGATCGACCGACCCGGTCATGCCGCCGGCCAGCAGCCCCGATGACCAGGCACGGATGCCGGTCGCGCCCGTCATAGCAAAGTCGCGGCCGTAGCGGTCGAACACCCTCATGCTGCCCGCCGCCATCGCGATCATCGACGCGGTTGCCGAGCCGCCGAACGGTGCGGAGACGTCGAGCGATGAATAACGGGCGAGCACCGCCTGCGCCGCCGCGAATGACGATGCAGGCGCCTGCGCCTGCATCGCCTTCTCGACGTTGAGTAGCCCTGCGCCATAGATCGGATCGACACCGGGCGCGCCCATATCGGTGGCGGTGTCGAGCAGGATACGGGCGATCGCCTTGCCGCCGAGCTGCGGCCAATACTGTTTCAGCAGCGCCGCCGCCCCGCCGACCGCAGGGGCCGCGAAGCTGTTGCCGGTGACGGTGGTGATGCTGCCGTCCTTGTCGACCGCCTGCACGTTCACGCCCACCGCCGCGATCATACGGTCGGCGAGCACCCCTGCGTTACCATTGGCGGAACGCGGGTTGCCGTTGGCGTCCACCCCGATCGCGAACAGGAACCAGTCGGCGTTGGCGCGGTCGCTGCCGACGAGGGTCTCGGCAAACTGGCCGGCGAAGCTGTCCTTTCCGGTCTCATTCGCGACGGACTCGACCAGCAGCCGGTCGGCGGCGCGCAAGCCGTCCATCGCCGCACGCTGCTCGGTCGCGACTTGTCCGCCGCCGAAGCCGTTCAGCGACATCACCGTGACGAACGCGCCCCTGGCGATGGCTTCGCGCAGCGCCGGTGCAATCAGACCTGCGTTCGGCTGCGTACCCTCGCGGATCGGTGTCGTGCTGCCCGCCGTCACGCCGTCTAGGTCAGGCCCCGCCACCTTGAGCGCGAGGATGGTCGCATCCGGTGCCAGTCCCTGCATGCCGGAGCCGTTGCGCGCCGCCGCCGCGATCGAGGCGACCTTGCTGCCGTGGCCATCATTGTCGTCGATCGCGAAGGGCGGCACCGTCTCGCCCGGACAGGTCGCGCAACGGGCGATGCGCTGCTCGAAGCCGGCACTGTCGGCCGAGATGCGACCGGCGAACTCGGGCGAGGACCGCACGATTCCACTGTCGATGATCGCGATCGTCACGCCCTTGCCGGTGATCCCGCGGTCATACGCATAGGCTGCCTTTGCGCTGACCACCGCGGCGGATGACTGGTATTCGGCGGTGTCAGCAGTTGTTGGTGTCGGTGCTGGCGTGGGAGACGGCGTTGGCGTTGCCGCTGGGGTTGGCGAAGGCGTACCGGTTGGCGGCGCATTCCCGCCGGGCGTGTTCACGCCACTGCCGCCTCCGCCGCATGCGGCGAGCAACAGCGCCGCCGTTGCCGCGGTCGAATTCCTGATGATGGCAAGCCGCCTGCTGCGGCATTTGTGATCTGCACTCACGCCCGAACCCCCGTTCGCGCGGTGCTGACAGGCTGACCCCAGCCGACGGCACCGCCCCTGTTGACGAGGCGGTGCCGGCCCGTGAGCCGGGGATTCAGAATCCTGCGTTGAGACAGGCGCGAGTGTCTTTAGGCTTGCGCCCTGGACATGCACACCCGCTCCCCGGCCGAATAGAATTCGGGCCGGGCTTCGGCTACTCAACGACAAGGTTCTGACGCCTCGGTCCGCCTGCTGGCGAACAGTCCACCTCTACGCCGGGCGGGTTAACAATCTCAAGCGCTGAACTGCGGCTTTGACGCTGCCAAGCGTAACGTGCTGACGAAATTACGAATCATTCGGCAAGGCGGGATGGTGGTGCAATCTCCCGCTTATAAAGAGATGAGGGCCGGATGCTGGCGAGCAAAAGACCCACACTCCGACGCTCGGGCCCCGACCCGGCTTCCCAGATTCCGCCGTTCGTTCATCTGCCGGGGAACAGTCACAAGCGAAAGCGGATCTTCCCACCGATGGTACCCCCGCCGCCCGCCCGCGATAGCACGCAGGCAAGTGCCGAAATCGCTGAGCTCAAAGCGGTCGAAACGTCGCGCTCGTCCGAACAGGCAAAGGCCGCCCGCGAGGCGGGGGAAACGACGACCGCCACGATCTTTGCGGGCGTGCTGGGGCCGCGTTTTGATCTGTAGCACCCGCCCGCCACGGCGCGGCTGATGGCGATGGTGCGCGCCACCGAGAAGGAGGTGATCGCACGCGGCAAGGATCATTTCGCCCGGCCGCGCCCCTGGATCGTCGACCCCACGCTGAAGACCTGCAAACCCGGCAACGAACCGCTGTCGAGCTATCCCAGCGGCCACACGACCAACGCCTATGCGATGGCAGGCGTGCTGGCGAGGCTGGTGCCCGGCAAGGCGCCTGCCCTGCTCACCCGGGCGGCCACCTATGCCGAAACGCGGATCACCTGCGAACAGCATTGGCGCAGCGACGTGACGGCTGGGGAAGCGCTCGGGCTTGTGATCGCCGAGCGATTGATGAGCAAGCCCGCGTTCCGCGCCCAGTTCGACGCCGCCCGCGCCGAAATGGAGGCAGCGGGGATCAGCTGATCGCCACCTTATGCGGCACACGGCAGGTGGAGCGTCACCACCAGCCCAGGCCTCGCATCGCCGATGGTCAAGGTGCCGCCATGCGCCCGCACGATCGCCTCCACCAGATTGAGGCCAAGGCCATGTCCTGCCGCCGAGCGGGTGCGGTCGAGCCGGACGAAGCGTTCGACGATGCGTTCGCGATCACCCTCGGCGACGCCGGGGCCGTTGTCGATCACCGATACCGCGACCGCCGCCTCCTCTTCGGGTACGACAATGACACGGATATGCGTACCCTGCGGCGTGTGCGCCTGGGCATTGTCGAGCAGGTTGATGAGGGCCTGGGACAGCAGCTCACGGTCGCCGGCGATCGTCAGCCCGCCCTGGATATCGCAGGACAGGCTGCGCCCGCCGTCAGCGACGGCGGGCGCATAGCTGTCGCAGATATCCTCCGCCAGCGCTCCGATATCCATCCGCACGAAGCCCTGCCGGATATCGCCCGCATCCACCTCGACGATGCGCAGGATGCCGCCGAACAGCGCGAGCAGCGCGTCGCTCTGCCTCAGGGCCTTGCCGATGGCGGCGCGCTGCGCGTCGGGGTCGCGCGTGTCCAGCGCCAGTTCTAGGTCGCCGCGCAGCCGGGCGAGCGGCGTGCGCAGGTCATGCGCGACGTCGGCCGATACCTGGCGCAGGTTTTCGAGCAGGCGGCCGATCCGCTCCAGCATCCTGTTGAGGATAATCGCCAGGCGGTCGAACTCGTCGTCGCGCGGCGAAAACGGCACGCGGCGGCGGACATCCCCCGCCATGATCGCCTCGGCTGTCGCAGTGACCTGTTCCAGGCGCCGGTGAAGATAGCCGCCCAGCACCAGCGCGGCGATTGCCCCGATCATCAGGACGAGGAAGAAGGCGCCGCCGAACAGGCTGAGGATCACGCCGTCCAGCTGCTCGACCGCCTGCGAGTCGATCCCCACCACCAGATAGGTGCCATCCGGCAGGCGGGTCGTCAGGACGCGTGCGTCATCATCGCCCTCGACCGGATCGTGAAAGGGCACATCGGCATAACCGGGCGGCGGCAACGCCAGATCGAAATCCCCGACGATGCGGCGACCGGCTTTATCGAACAGCGCATAGCCGAAGGTGATGACGCCGTTCTCTCCCCCGCGATGCGCTACCGCCTCGGCAAGTTCGTGCGCGCCCTCGTCATGATATTGTCGGACCAGATCAGCGCTCGCCTCCGCCAGGGCGGTGTCTTGCTGCCGACGGAAGGCAGCATCCGCGGCGAAATAGACGAGCACGCCGAGGATCGCGATGGCGAGCGCGAACGCAGCCGAATGGGTCAGCGCAATGCGATAGGCGGCGCTGCGCCGCCGGTCAGGCATCGCCGCCCATCCGATACCCCTCGCCGCGCAGCGTCTCGATCGGGTCATGGGCAAAGCCCTCATTCAGCTTGGACCGCATCCGGCTGAGATGGCTTTCGACGATGTTGGTCTGCGGGTCGAAATGGAACCCCCAGACCGCTTCCAGCAGCATCTTGCGCGTCACGACCCGTCCGGCATGGCGCATCAGTTCCTCCAAGATGCGGAACTCGCGCGGTTGAAGGCGGATCGGACGGGCCCCTCGCCGGACCTCGCGCCGCATCGCGTCGAGCACTACATCGCCGACCTGAAGCCGCGTCGGCACCTCCGCGATCGGCGGGCGGCGGAGCAGCGCGCTGACCCGCGCAGACAATTCGGGCAGCGCGAACGGCTTGACCAGATAGTCGTCTGCGCCGGCGTCCAGCCCCGTCACCCGGTCGGCGATGCTGCCCAGCGCGGTAAGCAGGATGACCGGCACGTGGTTCCCCTCCTCCCGCCAATGGCGCACGATCTCCACGCCGTCGACGCCGGGAAGCAGCCGGTCCAGGATGGCCAGATCGAAGGCTTCGGCCAATCCCGCGTCGCGCGCCGCACGCCCGTCATCGAAACGCTCCACCACATGGCCGAGCGCGGTCAAGCCGCGAACGACCTGCGCGGCGGTATCACCATCGTCTTCGGCAAGCAGGATTCGCATCCGCCGGGTTTCCGCGACCGATCAGGCCGGGTCAACGCCCAAGACGTGGAAGGTGCCAGGTACGGCGTGCGGCTTGGCGCCGCCGACCGCAGGCAGGGTGCGTGCGACGGGGAGCCAGACCAGACCGGTCCGCGCATCCAGCGCACCGGTCCGGGCTCCCACCTCCGTCCGGATCGCGCGCTTATGCGTGACCGAGGGCCCCTCAGTCGACAACACGTCGAGCACCCCGTCCTTGCCTGCCGGAAGCAAGGCTAGCGACCGCCGGGCATCAATGATGACCGCGTCAGGCCCGCGCCCCACGGCCACGCGCTGGACTAGGCGGCGCGAGGGCACGTCGACGACCGCTGCAATCCCGTTGGCGCAGGCGGCGATCAGCCGGTGATGCGGCGCGTCCAGCCCCAGGCCGCTCGGCTCCTTGCAGCCGGGCAGGGCGATCGGTGCTTCAGCAACTCCCCGGGCCAGATCGACCACGTCCATCTCGCCCCGGTCCTCGTTGTTGACGAACAGGATCCGCCCGACGATGGCCGGATATTCCAGGCCTGCCGCCACCTTGATGGTCCGCACGACCTGATGGGTTCCGATGGCGATGTCGGACACGACGCCGCTCTTGGCATCCATGGTCAACAGATGGCCATTGGCCGGATCGACGATCGCGGCATCGGGCTTCCGCCCAACGCCGACGCTGGCCATCTGCCGCCCGGAGGCGGGATCGAAGAAGCGGACGCTGTCGTCATCGCCGCTCGTCACGGCGACTTCGCCATTCGAGAGCGGCACCACGGCATGGGCACGCGCCACCGGCCCGAGCGGCTTTAGGGCACGCCCGCTGGCCAGATCGATCACCGCGACCGTATCGCCATGCGCGATGTAAAGGCGGTCCGCCTTCTCGTCCACGCGGGCATAATCCCATCCGCCATCGCCGGGCACGGCAATCGACCGGGGAGCATCGCCCGCAATGGTAGCGGCGGTGACCGGAAGTCCGATCATGGCGACAGCGAGGATGGCGGCGCGAAGCGACAAGAACATGGATGGTCTCCTTCGCCGCTCCCTTGCGCGAACCCCGGCCCGCCACGCCACCCCGTTCGTGCAACATTGGGAAGACACAATGTCGGGTCGGGACATCCGGCGGCTAAGGCACATCTGCGCCGACCCGGCGTGGTTGAATGGGACAAGACGATCGTGGGTGCGCCATCCCGGACAATGCCGCTGCTGGCCGTGATCCTGACGGCCTGCGCCCATTACAGCCCTGCACCGCTGGCCGAGGCCCCGATGCTTTCGGCGACCCTGCCCGCGACTGCCGATAATCCCGCCGGTCCGCTGGGCGTCGCCGATGTCGTCGCGCTCGCCGTGGCGCGCGATCCCGACCTGGTCGCGGCGCGGACAAAGGCCGGAGTGGCGCAGGCTCAGCTCATTCAGGCGGGCGTGCTGCCCAATCCATCGCTGACCGGGGCATTGCTGCCGCTGGTCGCCGGTGCCGGGACGGTGCCCGCGTGGAACCTGGGGCTGGCACAAGACATCAAGTCGCTGCTCGTCTACAAACCCAAGCGCCGCGCCGCGCGCGACAGCGTCGGTCAAGTCCGCGCCGACCTGCTATGGCAGGAATGGCAGGTGGCGGGCCAGGCGCGCCAGCTGGCCGTCGACATCATCGCGCGCGAACAGACACGGCCGCTGCTCGACGAGGCCGTGCGCATCCTCGGCCACCGCCAGCGGGTGACGCAAGCGGCACTGGCGGCGGGCAATGCCACGCTGGTGACGGCAGCCCCGAGCGCGGTCGGCTTCCAGCAGGCACGCACCACGCTCCAGACGCTCGACCAGACGCAATTGCAGGACCGGCACAAGCTCAACGCGCTGCTCGGGCTTGCACCCGACGCGCCGCTCTCGCTCCGGACTGCGGTCGACCTCCCGCCCTTCGACCTGACGGCGGCGCGGGCGGGCGTGACGACGCTGGCCGACCGGCGCCCCGACCTGCTCGCGCTCCGCTTCGGCTATGCGGCGCAGGACGAAGGGCTGCGCGCGGCGATCCTGTCGCAATTCCCCGACCTGATCCTCGGCGCCACCGGATCCAGCGACAGTTCCAAGGTCATCAATGTCGGCCCCAATGCGCAGGTCGGACTGCCCTTGTTCGATCACAACCAGGGTAACATCGCCATCGCCCGCGCCACCCGCGCGCAGCTTCGGGCCGAATATGCCGCCCGCCTGACCAACGCGACCGGCGAGATCGGGGCGTTGCTGGACGAGATGGCCCAGCTGCAACGCCAGCTGGACCTGGTCGAACGCGACCTGCCCGCCGCGCGCCTCGCCGCCTCTCGCGCCGCCGCCGCCTTCGGCGCCGCCGCGCTGGACGAGCGCGCCTATGTCGACCTCATCACCAACCGCTTCACCAAGGAACAGGAATTGGCGACACTTCGGCTTGCATTGCTGGACCGTCAGGTGGCGGTGTCGACCCTGTTGGGGCTCGGCCTGCCCGGCGTCGAGACGCTGGGGCTCGTCGATCCCGGCACGCGTGGCGCCGCACGATGACGAAGAACGGTCTGTTGCCGCTCCTGCTGCTGGGCCTATCGGCCTGCGGGTCGCAGGCGTCCGATACCGAAGCAACCGCGTCCCCGACGACCCTCGTCACCACCGTGCCCGCGCGTCACGGCTCAGCCACCCGGACCATCCAGGCTTATGGCGAGGCGACCCCGGCCAGCAATGCCGTCGCCACGCTGAGTATGCCGCAACCGGGCCAGATCACGCAGGTCCACGTCGTCGCGGGCGCGCAAGTCCGTGCGGGCGAGCCGATCCTGGTCTTCACCCTCGCCCCCTCGGCGCGCAGCAGCTACCAGCAGGCGCTGGATGCGGTGAACGCGGCGGAGTCACAGCGCGCCACCACCGCCCAGCTTCTTGCCCACCAGCTCGCCACCCGTGACCAGCTCGTCCAGGCGAACAAGGCGGTCCTCGACGCCCGCGCTGCCCTGGCCGCGCTGCGCAAAGACGGTGCCAGCGCGACCGTCACCGTGCTGCGCGCGCCCTTTGTCGGGGTCGTTGCGACGCTGCCCGTCGCACTCGGCGACCGCACCCAGCCGGGCCAGGCGCTGGCGACGATCGCACGGGCAGGCGGCCTGATCGTGACCGTAGGCGTCGACCCCGGCCGCCGCGCCGAACTTCGCCTTGGCGCGCCCGTCACCCTCTCCCGACTCGACGGCGGCGCCCCGGTCTCGGGCCATCTCCAGCACATCGACGCGGTGCTGAACCCGCGCACCCGGCAGATCGATGTGGATATCGCCTATCCGGCGGGCGCGATCCTGTCCGGCGAAGCGATGAAGGTCGCCATCGCCACCGGTAGCGCCGATGGCTGGCAGGTCCCCCACCGCGCCGTCGTGATGACCAGCGACGGCAACGCGCAGCTGTTCCAGATCGCAAACGGCAAGGCCAAGGCGGTGCCCGTCACCGTCACGGTCGGCGGCACGCCCGACGATCTCGTCACCGGCGCGCTCGATCCCAACGCACCTGTGATCGTCGACGGCGCGTATCAGGTGGCGGATGGCGATGCCGTCCGGGTCGAGCGGCCGCGATGAGCTATCCGACCTTCCTGCGGCGCCAGTCGCTGGCGATCATGGTCGTCGCGCTGGCGCTTTCGCTGGCGGGCGCGGTGGCGGCCCTCTCGCTGCCGATCGGACTATTCCCGCAGGTCGCCTTCCCCCGCGTCTTGGTGGACATTGATGCCGGATCGCGCCCCGCCGACCAGACCGCGCTGATCGTCACCCGGCCGGTCGAACAGGCGTTGCGCGCCGTGCAGGGCGTTCAGGACGTCCGGTCGGAAACGACCCGCGGCTCGGCGCAGATCTCGATCGACTTCGGCTGGGGCCGCGACATGGTAGCTAGCACGCTGCTGGTCGAGGCGGCGATGTCGCGCGCGCTCGGCACCCTGCCGCCCGGCACGACCTATAATGTCCGGCGGATGGACCCGACGGTCTTTCCGATCATCTCCTATGCGCTCCAATCCCCCGCCAGTTCGCCGGTCCAGCTTCAGGACTTCGCCCGCTATCAACTCGTGCCGCTGCTCAGCGGTATCCAGGGCCTGGCCCGCGTCGAGGTGCAGGGCGGCGACACCGGCGAGGTGGAGGTGCTGGCCGATCCCGCCCGGCTCGCCAGCCACGGTCTGGCGATGAGCGACGTGGCGACTGCGATCAGCAACGGCAACGTGCTGAGCGCGGTCGGGCGGGTGCAGGATCGTGGTCGCCTGTCGCTGGTCATCGCCGACCACAGCCTGCCCGGCATCGCGGCGGTCGGCGATGTCGTCATCCGCACCGATGCGGCGGGCGTCGTGCATGTCCGCGATGTCGCCACCGTGCAGCAGGGGGTGGTGCCGCAATGGCTGCACGTCAGCGAGGATGGGCGGCCCGCAGTGCTGCTCAATATCTACGAACAGCCCGACGGCAATGCGGTGCGCATCGCCCGCGAGGTGCAGGCTAAATTGGCCGCGACCCGCCTGCCGCCCGGCACCCGGCTGGTCAGCTGGTACGACCAGAGCGAGTTGGTGACGCAATCAGTGGCCAGCGTGCGCGATGCCGTGCTGATCGGCCTAGTCCTCGCCGCCCTCGTGCTGCTGCTGTTCCTGCGCAACTGGCGGATCACGCTGGTCGCCGCGATCGTGGTTCCCGCGACGCTGGCGGCGACTGTGCTGGTGCTGACCGTGCTCGGAATGAGCTTTAACATCATGACACTGGGCGGCATCGCCGCCGCCGTCGGCCTGCTGATCGACGACGTCATCGTCATGGTCGAACATATCGTTCGCCGCGCCGCCGCGCCGCCCAGCGACGGAACCCCGACCGGCCGCGACGCCGTCCTGCCCGCCGCGCGCGAGTTCCTGACGCCGCTGACCGGATCGAGCCTGGCGACGCTGATCGTCTTCCTGCCGCTCTCCTTCCTCAGCGGGGTGACGGGCGCATTTTCGCAGGCGCTGTCGATCACCATGGCGGCGGCCCTCGCCATCTCCTGGGCGATGACGGCGTTCGTCGTGCCGGTGCTGACCCGGCGGCTGGTGAACTTCGACACGCTGCACGATCCGCACGCGGCGGGTCAGGGGCGGCTGGGGCGCTGGCACGACCGGTCGCTGGACAGGCTGGTCGCCCGGCCGTGGTGGCTGGCGGTCATCGCCGTGCCGCTGCTGGTGCTGGGCTATGTCGGCTATACCCGTGTTCCGACGGGCTTCATGCCCAAGGTGGACGAGGGCGGGTTCGTGATGGACTATTACACGCCACCCGGCACCTCTCTGATCGAAACCGAGCGGCGCATGGCGCAGGTCGACGCGCTGCTCCGCGCCGACCCGGATGTGCTGACCTTCTCGCGTCGCCTCGGCACCGGGCTCGGCGGCGATCTCGGTCAGAGCTATCACGGCGACTATTTCGTGCGACTGAAGGCGGATCATGCTCGCGCGACCGAAGAGGTCGCCGCCATAATCGCCGATCAGGTCGCCGCGAAGGTGCCCGGCGTTCAGGTCGAGGTGGCGCAGTTGATGGAGGACCTGATCGGCGACCTGACCGCAGTTCCGCAGCCGATCGAGATCAAGCTCTTCTCCGCCGATCCCGGCATATTGACCGACCAAGCGCAGAAGGTCGCCGCGCTGATCCAGAAAATCTCGGGCGTCGTCGAGGTGAAGAACGGGGTGCAGCTGGCGGGCGATGCGATCGACCTGCATATCGATCCGATCCGTGCTGGGTTCGAGGGCGTCACCCCCGCCGATGTCCAGACGGCAGTCGATGCCGCGCTAACCGGCACGATCGCGACGTCGCTGGCGCTGCCGACCAAGGCGATGGACGTGCGCATCCGCCTGCCCGATGCCATGACGATCACCCGCGACGAACTGGCACGCCTGCCGATCCGCAGCGGCGATGGCCATGTCTTCCCGCTGTCGCGTGTCGCCGATCTGCGCGTCGTCACCGGCCAACCACAGATCGCACGCGAAAATCTGGAGCCGATGGTCGCGGTGACGGGACGCATCCAGGGCCGCGGGCTGGGTGCGACCATCGCCGATATCACCCATGCGCTGGCCCGGCCCGGCGTGCTGGCCCCTGGCGTTCGCTACGAACTGGGTGGCCTGTACCAGCAGCAGCAGATCGCCTTTGCCGGGCTTCTCAAGGTGTTCCTCGCCGCTTTGGTCGCCGAGTTCATCCTGTTGCTGATCCTCTATCGCCGCCTGGGCGTGCCGCTGGTCATCATCGGCTGTTCGCTGCTGTCGACCACGGCCGTGTTCACCGCGCTGTGGATCACCGGGGTAGATCTCAACATCACCGCGCTCATGGGCATGACGATGATCCTGGGCATCGGCACCGAAATGGCGATCTTCTATGTCAGCGAGTACGAGGAATTGGCGCACCGTCTTCCTCCGCGTGAGGCTGCGCGCGAAGCCAGCCGCAATCGCCTGCGCCCGATCACGATGACGACGCTTGCCGCGATCCTGACGCTCTTGCCGCTGGCGCTGGCGCTCGGTCAGGGCGCAGGAATCCAGCAACCGCTGGCGATCGCGATCATCGCCGGACTGCTGCTGCAATATCCGCTGGTGCTGCTGGCCCTGCCGGTCCTGCTCGGCCTACTGCCGCCGCGGGACGAGCGCGCTGTTCCGGCATGATCGTCGGCCTCGTCTTCCTCGCCGCCTTTCTGGCGTTCATCGTCAGTGCGGTGGCGGGCGGCGGGGCCGGGCTGGTCCTGGTCCCACTGCTTCGCCTGATCGTGCCAGTGGCGTCGATCCCAGGCGCGCTATCGATCGGAACGGCGGCCAGTTCGCTGTCGCGCATCTGGCTGTTCCGCACCCGCATCCGGTGGGACGTGGTGCGCCGTTTCCTGCCCACCGCCCTGCCCGCCGCTGCACTCGGAGCATGGCTGCTCACGCGCTTTCCGCCGGTCTATGTCGAGTTCCTGCTTGGTTGTTTCCTGCTGCTCAACCTGCCCAGCCTGTTTCGCCGCACACCGCCCGCCGGATCGGAGCCGCCTTTAGCGCTCGACCGCCTGCCCTGGCTGGGCGCCGCGGCGGGACTGCTGTCGGGCTTTACCGGCGCGGTCGGCGTCGTGTTCAACCGCGCCTATTATCGCATCGGCCTGTCGAAAGACGAGATCGTCGCCACCCGCGCGATGAACGAGGTGCTGCTCCACCTGCTGAAGATTGCGCTCTACGCGGCGTTCGGGCTGTTGCCACGATCAGCTTGGATCGCGGGAGCCCTGGTCGCTGCGGCGGCGGTGCTCGCGTCCTTCGCCTCCAAGCGGGTGCTCGCGCTGATGCACGAAAGCCTGTTCCGTCGGATCGGGTTGCTGGCGATGGTGGCGTCGGGCGTCGCGATGTTCAGCCTGTCGGGGCAACGGATCCTGTCGATCCACCAGGCCTGGGTCGCCTATGTCGCCCCGGGCGACGAGCCGGAACTCCAGTTTTATTGGGGCGGCACGCCCCGCGCCGCGATCGAACGCGAAGGCAATGGCGCTTTCGCGGTCGAACACAGCATTTCCATCGGAGACCTCCCCGCCGCCGTCCGCGCCGCCCTGCCGACCGTTATCGGAAGCGGCCACATAGTGCTGATTGAGCGGGTTCACGGAAACCCGGCCTATTATGAAATCTACTGGCGCCGGGACGGAAAGCTGTACCAGATCGAACTGACGGCAGACGGACGACCCGCGCGATAGCTATTGCGACTTCTTAGCATTAATGTATGAAGCCCCGCGAAGGGGATCATACATCATGAGGATCATCACCGGCAGCCTTGTGGCTGCGGGCCTGACGGTCGCGTCCATCACGCCCGCTCATGGGCACGAGCGGGACGCACCAGCATCGGCAAGCGACACCATGGGCCAGGACATCGTCGTCACCGGCCGCGCCTCGCCTGCGCCCAAGGCGGCCGACGATCGCTACAAGCCGACGCCCGACGCCTCGACGCTCCGCTCGTCGGCCGATCCACTGGACACGCCACAAACGGTGAACATCGTCCCCGCCCAAGTCATCCGCGACCAGCGCCCCCGCTATCTAGACGACGTGCTGACCAATGTCAGCGGTATCACCCAAGGCAACACGCTGGCGGGCACCCAGGACACGGTTCTGAAGCGCGGCTTCGGCGGCAATCGCGACGGGTCGGTGATGCACAACGGCATGCCGCTGGTCCAGGGGCGCGGGTTCAACGCCGCCTCGCAAAGCGTCGAAGTGCTGAAGGGTCCTGCCTCACTGCTCTACGGCATCATGGACCCCGGCGGCGTCATCAACATCGTCTCGAAGAAGCCGCTGCTCGACCCGCATCTGACCGTCGCACTGATCGGCTCCAGCTATGCCAATGCCCGCGCCGGGCTGGAGGCGATGGCGGACCTGACCGGGCCGATCGCGGGCGACCTTGCCGGGCGGCTGGTGCTCGACCAGCAGAGCGAGGATTACTGGCGCGATTTCGGCGAGCGACGCGACACGCTGATCGCCCCCTCGATCGGCTGGTATGGCGGCACCACGCAGGCGGTGCTGTGGTACGAATTTCGCCGCTTCGACACGCCCTTCGATCGCGGCACGATCCTCGATCCGCGCACGATGACGCCGCTGGCGATGCCGCGCCGCGAACGGCTCGACGATCTCAGCAACCGGATGTTTGGGGTCAGCCACCTTGTCCAGCTCGCGCTCGACCACCGGCTGGGCGGCACTTGGGCGGCGCATCTGGCGACCAGCTTCAACAGCGAAAGCTACGACGCCGGCCAGTTGCGCGTGAACGGCATCAACGTCCAGCGCGGCACGCTGTCGCGCAGCAATGACGCGACGGTCGGGGCGCTCAGCACCGACGCCTATCTCCAGACCTATGTCGACGGCCGCTTCGACCTGTTCGGCGCGCGGCACGATGTCATCCTGGGGGCTGAGGGCGAGTATCGGCGCTATTACCGCCGCGACCTGATCCGCCAGCCGGTGCGCGCGACCTTCAGCTATCTCAAGCCCGTCTACGGCCTGGAGCCCTTCCCCACCCGCGTGTCGCCCAGCGACAGCGACCAGACCGACCGGCTCTACAATTACTCGCTATTCGGGCAGGATTCGATCCATCTCGGCGACCGCTGGATCGTGGTGGCGGGTGGACGACTGATCGGCTTCGACCAGCGTGCCGGACGCGAGCGGCCCTTCGTCGCCAACACCGACCTGACCGGATGGGCGTTCGTACCGCAGGCGGGCCTCGTGTGGCGCGCGGCGGACATCTTCTCGCTCTACGGCAGCTATACCCGCTCGCTCAAACCCACCTCAACCATCGCCCCGCTGGGCAGCGGCGTCACCATCACCTCCAGCTTCGCGCCCGAACGGGGACGCTCGTTCGAGATCGGGGCCAAACTGGACGTTCCCGATCGCATCTCGGGCACGCTAGCGCTCTATGACATCGACAAGCGCAACGTGCTGGTGTCGCAGTTCAATCCGGCGACCGGGCTGAACGACTATCGCACCTCGGGCCGGGCGATCTCGCGCGGGGTCGAGCTGGACGTGTCCGGGCAGGTCACCCGGACCTTCAGCCTGATTGGCAGCTATGCCTATACCTATGCGCGCACCACCGAGGACCCGGTCTTCGCAGGCAAGCAGCTCGCCAATGTCGCGCCGCATACCGCGTCGCTGTCGGCCGCCTATGACGTCGGCGCGATCGCAGGCGACGATCGCCTGCGGCTGGGCGCGGGCGGGCGCTATGTAGGGCGGCGGCCGGGCGACAGCGCCAACAGCTTCTGGCTGGCCGATTACGTCGTCGCGGATGCCTTCGTGACCTATGACACGCGTCTCGCCGGGCGGCGGGTGACGTTCCAGTTCAACCTGAAGAACGTCTTCGACAAGACCTATTACACCTCGGCGGTCAACCAGTACGGCGTCGCGATCGGCGACCCGCGCCGGGCGATCGGCACGATGAGCTTCGCCTTCTGATGCGCTGGTACGGCCTTGTCCTGGGGGCGCTCTGTGCCCCGATGATCGCAACCCCGGCGGCGGCGCGCGAACGGATCGCCATGCTGGTCGTCCAGCAAGGCGGCCCGTCGATGGCTAGCGACCTGACGGTCCGCGACCGGCTGGCTGCACGAGGGTTCACGGTTCGCCTCGCCGACCAGTCGGCGGACCCGCTGACCGCGCGCGAAGCGGCGCTGGTCGTGATCTCGGCCACGGTGTCGGCCAAGTCGGTCAAACCCGGCTGGCGAGGCCTGGCGGTGCCGCTGGTCACCTGGGAAAACGACTTGCTCGACGATCTCGCCATGACCGGCAAGCGACACGACAGCGATTTCGGCGAGGCGGAGAAGGAACGCTATCTCTGGATCGTCAACGCGCCGCAGCCGATGGCCGCCGGCCTGCCGGCGGGGATCGTCGACGTCTACGCCCGTCAGGCCCCGATGAGCTGGGGCAAACCGGGCTTGGGCGCCACGATCATCGCGACGATCTACGGCCAGCCGGAAAAGGTGGCGATCTTCGGCTATGAGACCGGCGCAACGATGGACTATGAAGCGCTCGCACCGGCCAGGCGCGTTATGCTGTTCATGGGCAACGACGGCTTTACCAATCTCTCGCCCGACGGGCTGAAGCTGTTCGACGCCGCGATCGACTGGGCCATCGGATCGATGAAGGCATGTAGCCGATATGGCTCTCGCTGAGGCCATCCTGCGAATATCAACCTAGATGTAGTATGGCCGTTCAGTGATGGTCGACCGGTGCCGCGTGTCACGGGTCTTCCGGGATGCGCCGAGAAGAACGTCTGTCAGGATGCGGGCCAGCGCGCCCATGGTCTGCACGAGGTATTCAACGGTCTCTGCAAGTCCTGAAGAACGGACTCACCGTGGCGGTGGATGCCCGCCGACCTTCCGCTCCAGGCAACAATGTGCCAGCAGACGCAACGTTTGCTGGCGGCGGGGTGTCAAGGGGCTGGTGGGCGACTTGTGCGCGGCACGGGACCTAGCAGCTGGCCGCAGTGGCTCAGTACCAAACAATTGCATCGCGCTCCTGCTTCGCTATGATCGGGAGATCAACCGCGTTGGTACAGCGAACAGGTACAGCGTGGCTGGTCGCGAGACACAAAAAGCCCGAAAATCCGCGCTTTTTGTGACTATGACATCCCTCCCGCCTTCCGGAAGCCGCGTGCGGCTGGAGGACACCGCGCTCGGTCGCTCCTGACCGAGCGCGCGCACCAGCAAATTGGCGGCCCGGCCGCCGATTTGCGTTGTTGCGCCTGAATTTCCTCATCTCCGGTCACAATAGGCCGACGCTTTTTCGATCCGATCGCCTCTCATTACAGCCGAACTCCAAGACCGATCCCGAACACCAGCGGGTCCAGGGAGACGTTCACCCGCTGGCGACCCAGTGTCGCATTGTAGAGCCGGGCGGTGGTGTCGATATCGATATATTTGATGTCGAGGTTCAGGAAGACCCGGCGGGTGATGTCCACGTCGACGCCCGCCTGCGCCGCCCAGCCTACACTGTCATTGAGGTGTACCCTGGTCGGCCCCACCGCCCTTTGCAGCCCGTCCGACGCCGCTTCGTTCCAGAAGATCGTATAGTTTACACCCGCACCGACATAGGGGCGGACATGCTGCGTCGGCATGAAATGATATTGGGCGGTCAGGGTCGGTGGCAGGACCCAGGTGGAGGCGAGCTTGCCGATGCTGCCGGTCGTGCCCCGCACCCCGCCGACCGAATGTTTCGTGGTCGAGGCGATCAGTTCGATGCCGATATGGTCGGTAGCCATATAGGTCGCATCGACCTCCGGCATCACGCTGTCGTTGACCTTCACCGGCTCGCCGGGGAAGGCGGGCAGGATACTGCCCGACCGCTCGTTCGGCGCGACCAGGATGGCGCGGGCGCGGAGCAATACGTCTCCAGCGCGTATCCCGACCCGAGGATCGTTCCCTGCGGTATCCTGCGCCCATGCCGACGTACCGATACCCGTCGCAGCGAGCGCGAGCAGGACGGTGGCGGTTCTGATAATGGTCATCCCTTGTCTCCTGTTAGCGTACAGAAGGTCCGGATAGGAGCGCCCCTGCCCCGTCGCCTTGACTACCGACAAGCGCCGGTTTGACGGCGGTCAAAGGCAGGATCGCACGCTCGGGGCACGGCATGGCCATGTGGCCCTATCATCCCGATCTGCTCGCCCGGCCCGTGCCGCGCTACACCAGCTATCCCACCGCCGCCGAATTCGGCGATCATGTGGGTCATGCCGACATGGCTGCAGCACTCGGTACGGTCGGTACGGACGAAATCCTGTCGCTCTATCTGCACATCCCCTATTGCCGGGCGATTTGCTGGTATTGCGGGTGCAATACCGGGGCGGCGAACCGGACCGCGCGGCTGGATGCCTATCTCACGCGGTTGCATCGCGAGATCGATCTGGTGGCCGCCCGGCTGGAGGGTCGCGGACGGATCGGGCGGATCGCCTTTGGTGGCGGGAGCCCCAATGCGATCCCGCCCGCCGCCTTTGCCGCGCTGGTCGCCCATCTGCGCGCCGCCTTTGCCAGCGATAGTGCAATCCTTTCGCTGGAGATCGATCCGCGCGGCTTCGACGTGGACTGGGCGAGCGTCATCGCGGACACCGGTGTCGCACGGGTCAGCCTGGGGGTGCAGACCTTCGACCCGGCCCTTCAGGCGGCGATCGGTCGGGTCCAGCCCGGCGAGGACATTATCCGCGCCGTCACGCTGCTGCGCGCCGTCGGGGTCGGATCAATCAACTTCGACCTGATGTACGGCCTGCCCGGTCAGGACGAGGCAACACTGGCCGCGACGCTCGACGAGGCCATCGCACTGGCCCCGGAACGGCTGGCGGTGTTCGGCTATGCGCATGTGCCGCACCTCATCCCGCGCCAGCGCCGCATCGACGCCCGGGCTCTCCCCGACCCGGCGGCACGCTTCGTCCAGGCGGCGCTGGCGCATGACCGGCTGACGCAGGCAGGCTACCGGGCGGTCGGCTTCGATCACTTCGCACAAGCACATGATCCGCTGGCGCGGGCAGCGGCGAACGGAACGTTGCACCGCAATTTCCAGGGCTTCACCGACGACCCCGCCGACATCGTGATTGGACTGGGGGCCAGCGCGATCAGCGCATTTCCCGACCGGCTGCTCCAGAACGCCAAGAGTGCGGGCGCATGGCATCAGGCGATCGGTGCGGGTCGGTTTGCAACCACACGCGGCATCCATCGCAGTCCGCTGGACCAGCGCCGAGGCCAGGCCATCGCAGCTTTGCTGTGCCACGGCGTCGCCAATCTCGACGGCCTGCCCGAACGGGGCGCCATTCGCGGACGCCTCCACCGCTTCGAGCAGGTGGGTTTGGTCGCCTGGGACGGCGCGCGCCTGCGGCTGGCGGCCGACGCCCTGCCCTATGCCCGCAGCATCGCGGCCGCCTTCGACGCCTGGCGCAACGAGGAAGATATGCGGTTCAGCCATGCCGTCTGACCTGCCGCTGCGATGTGCCGCCTGTGCCGCGCGGGATATGGCCTTATGCGACGGCCTGGACGAGACGGCCCTCGCCGCGCTCCATCAGATCGGGCGCCGCCGTCGGTTGCGCGCCGGGCAGGCTTTCGGCTGGTTCGGCGATCGGGCAAGCAGTTGCGCCAATCTCATTTCGGGCGTCCTGAAAGTGTCTCGCGTGGAGGCGGACGGCGGCATCCAGATCGTCGGCCTGCTCTATCCCGGCGATTTCGTCGGCACGCTCTTCGCCGATCGCTCCGCCGACACCATCGCGGCGCTGAGCGAGGCCGATCTGTGCGTTTATCCGCGCCGGGCGCTGGAGGAGATGCTGGTCCGCCACCCGGCCGCCGGGCGATTACTGCTGCGCCGGACGCTGGCGACGCTGGGCGAGGTGCGGCGCTGGATGCCGATGCTGGCGCGCGCGCGGGCCGACGCACGGGTCGCCGCGCTGCTGCTCGACATGGCGCGGCGGTGCGCGGCGGACGGTGAAGACATGTTCCGCCTGCCCCTGTCGCGTGGCGCGATGGCGGAGGCACTGGGCTTGGTGGTCGAGACCGTCAGCCGTCACATGACCGCATTCCAGCAGGACGGTCTGATCGCGCTATCCGGCCTGCGCGGCGTGCGCCTGATCGACAGGACACGCCTGGCCATCATCGCGGGCTAGGTCAGGCGGCGGATCGGCGGGACGCTTCATCCACCGCCCATTGCCGCTCGCACAGCACGGTGAGCACGGGGCGATGGCTGACCAGGATCATTCCCTGCCCCGTCCGCCGGACGCGCGCATCCAGGCGGCCGGCGACCTCGGCCGCGACATCGGCGTCCAGTCCCTCGCCCGGTTCATCGAGCAACAACCAGGGCGCATCGCCCAGATAGGCGCGGGCCAGCGACAGCCGCCGCCGCTCGCCACCCGACAGCCGCGCTCCATCATCGCCCAGCCATGTGTCGAGCCCGTCGGGCAAGGCCCGCACGACCGCCTCCAACGCTGCATCGCCCAGCGCCTGCCACAGCCGATCCTCGCTCGCGTGAGGCTCGGCGATCCGCAGATTGTCGCGAACCGTGCTCGCCATCAGCGCGGCATCCTGCGGCGCCCAGGCAAAGATCGCGCGCAGGGTCGCGGGCGCGAGATCAGCGGCATCCCGACCATCGATCCCGATCCGGCCCGGCTGTAGGGGACGCAGCCCCAGCAAGCCTTCGACCAATGTCGTCTTGCCGCAGCCCGATGGTCCGGTCAGCGCGATCCGGCTGCCCGGCATGAACCGCTCGCCATCGATGACGAGGATCGACGGGCCGCGCGATCCGATGGCGGAGGGCGCGTCCTCCACCGCATCGAACACCGCGTCGAGCCGTGCCTCCGCCTCGCGAAGCCGTCCGCTCTCGGTCAACGCCCGCAGGATCGGGGCGATGCCATCGACGGTCATCGCCGCCGCCAGCGCCGCGAGCGCGGCGATCGGTGCGCCGGCGCCGGATGAAAACGTCAGGGCCAAGGCCGCCGCCACGGCCACGCCGCTCGCGTGCAACGCCTCGAACCACGCGGCGACCGCCGCCTGCCTGACCTGCGCTTCGGACAGGCGATCGCCCGCCGCCGCGACACGCGCCGTCGCCCAATCCTCCAGCGCGAAGCAACGCAACTCCGCCGCCGCGCTGCCGAGCATCGCCACTTCCTCGCGCAAGGCACCGGTCGCCTGTTGCACCGCGCGGCCGGGCTGCTCCAACCGACCCGCCCCATAACGCGCCAGAGCCCATATTCCCCCGGCACAGGCCAGTGCCGCCCCCATCGTCAGCCATCCGCCGAGCAGCGTCAACACCGCCCCCGATGCCAACGCCGCCACGGCACCCCACGGCCCCGACAGACGGACGAAGCGCCATTCCACCGCATCGACATCGCCGATCAGCCGCGCCGTCGCCTCGCCCCGCCCAAGCGCCAGCGCGACCGAGGGCGGCGCGGCGGTGATCGCGCGATAGAGCGCGGGGCGCAGCCGGGCGAGTGCCCCGAATGCCGCGCCATGGCTCGCCAACCGCTCGCCATAACGCGCGCCGGTCCGCACGATCGCCAGCAAGCGGATCGCGGCGGAGGGCAGCATGTAATTGAACGCCTGCGCCGCGACGATCCCTGCCCCGCCCGCCAAGGCTGCGGCGGCCAGGAACCAGCCCGACAGCGACAGCAGCAGCACCGAGGCAGCAGCGACCAGCGCGGCGCACGCTCCCGCCTGTCGCAAACGGCGGCGCTCCTTGCGACGTTCGGCGGCGATCAGCGTTCGCAAGGTCATGCGGCAGGTCCCAGATGAATGACCCGCGTCGCGATGGCGGCAAGCGCAGGGCTGTGGGTGGCGATCAGCGTCGTACGCCCCCGCGCCGCGCGGGCGATGGTCGCGATCAGCCTGGTTTCGGCACCGGCGTCGAGATGCGCGGTCGGCTCGTCGAGCAGCAGGAACGGGGCGGGGTTGAGAAGCGCGCGGGCCAGCGCGATCCGCCGTCGCTCGCCCCCCGACAACCCGCTCCCCCGCGCATCCAGCGGCGCGTCCAGCCCGCCGCGTCGGGATGCGAGCATCCGGCCCAGCCCCGCCGCCGCGACCACGCGCCGGACCGCCAGGTCATCCGCATGGGTGTAGGCCAGCAACAGGTTCTCGCGGATCGTGCCCGCGACCAGCAGGGGATGCTGCCCCACCCAGCTCGCCTGCCCCGCCAGCGAAGTGAGCGGTACACCGCCCGCCTCGACCGTTCCCGCCGACAGCGGCGCGAGACCCAGCAGCAGATGCAGCACGCTGGTCTTGCCGCTGCCCGACGGACCCAGCAGCGCCACCGTCTCGCCCGCCTCGACACAGAAGGACAGGCCCGAGACGGCGGGCGTGTAGCAGCCGGGATAATGGATCGTCACATCGCGCAAGCTCAGGGGGGCCGCCGCCACGACGGGAACCGCCCGCACCGGCTCGACCAGCGGCATCAGCGTATCGGCGGCCGTATCGGCGCACTGTTTGTCATGATAGGCTGCGGCAAGGCGGCGCATCGGCGCGTAGAATTCGGGCGCCAGGGCCAGCACGAAGAAGGCCCGCGCCAGGGTCAGCGTCTCGGGGGCCGCAAAGGGCAACAGGCCGAGCAGTGAAAAGCCGCAATAGACCGCGACCAAGGCGACCGACAGCGCCGCGAAGAACTCCAGCGCGGCGGAGGACAGGAAGGCGATCCGCAGGACACGCATCGTCCGCTCCGCCAGTTCCTCAGCCGCCGCGCCGATCGCCTCGGTCTCGCGCATCTCGGCGCGGAAGGCCAGCACGACGGGCAGAGCGCGCACCCGGTCGGCGAAACGGGCAGACAGACGATGCAAGGCGATGAACTGTCGTCGCGATTCGTCCGCCGCCGCACCGCCCGCCAGAATCATCGCCGCCACGAAGGGCAGCAGGGTGCCCGCCAGAATGACGGCCGCGACCCAACTCGCGCAGGCCGTGGCCGCCAGGACCAGCATCGGCGCGATGGCGGCGGCCCGGCGTGCGGGCATGAAGCGCGCGACATAGCCGTCCAGCGCCTCGACCGCATCCACCGCCTGCGTCGCCAACAGGCCGCTGTCGATCGGTGTGCCCGCCTGCCGATGGAGCGTGGCGGCGACGACCCGCCGCCGCTGCGCTCGCTTGATCATTCCCGCCCGCGCGGCACCCCGCCGCACGGCCAGCATCGCGAACAGTCCGCGCAAGGCCCCCATGCCGACCATCAGCAGAGCCCAGGGCCACAATGCCCCTCGCCCCGCCACCGCCGCCACGGCCCCCGCGATCCCGCCCGCAAAGCCGACCGCGGCCAGCGTATCGAGAAGCAACAGGCCCACCGCCCCGTCCCGCCCCCCGGCCGCGTCCTTCAACCAGCGGTTCCGCATTCCGGGGGTCGAGGCGTCATGGGCGATCGTCGTCATGGCCCGACCGTCGCCGCGACTGGCCGACCTGTCTTTGACCGCGGTCAATGTCGGCACGGCGCGCCAGGCCTAGCGAGTCGCTCGGCAAGGGGCCGGGGGCGGCTCCTATTATGGAGACATGCTATGGACCCCGGCGTCGTAGACCTGTCGCGACTGCAATTCGCGGCCACCGCGCTTTATCATTTCCTGTTCGTGCCGCTGACGCTCGGCCTGTCGATGATGTTGGTCATCATGGAATCGGTCTATGTCATGACCAACCGCCCGGTGTGGCGCGTGACAACGCGCTTCTGGGGCAAGATCTTCGGCATCAACTTCGTACTCGGCGTCGCCACGGGCCTGACCATGGAGTTCCAGTTCGGCACCAACTGGTCCTATTTCTCGCATTATGTCGGCGACATCTTCGGTGCGCCGCTGGCGATCGAGGGGCTGATGGCCTTCTTCCTGGAGGCGACGTTCGTCGGGCTGATGTTCTTCGGCTGGGACCGGCTGTCGAAGCTCGGCCATCTGATCGTCACCTTCATGACGGCGCTGGGCACCAATTTGTCGGCGCTGTGGATTCTGGTCGCCAATGGCTGGATGCAGAACCCGGTCGGCGCGAGCTTCAACCCCGATACGATGCGCATGGAGGTCACCGATTTCGGCGCGGTGCTGTTCAATCCCGTCGCCCAGGCCAAGTTCGTCCACACGGTGAGCGCGGGCTATGTCTGCGCCTCGGTCGTGGTGCTGGGTGTGTCGGCCTTCTGGCTGTTGAAGGGGCGGTTCGTGCCCATCGCGCGCCGGTCGATGACGGTGGCGGCGGCGTTCGGCCTGGCCTCCTCGCTGTCGGTCGTCGTGCTGGGCGACGAGAGCGGCTATGCGCTGACCGATAACCAGAAGATGAAGCTCGCCGCGATCGAGGCGGTCTGGCACACCGAGCCCGGCCCCTCGGGCCTCACCCTGTTCGGCCTGCCCGATACGGTCGCGCGCGAGACGCGCTACAAGGTCGAAATCCCCTGGGTGCTGGGCCTGATCGCGACGCGCAGCCTGGACGGGACGGTCGCGGGCATGTCCGAACTGGTGCTCAAGGCGCAGGAGCGCATCGCCTCGGGCGTGATCGCCTATGACGCGGTGCAGCAGCTGAAGGCGAACCCGAACGACGTCGCCCAGCGCGCCCGGTTCGAGGCCCACAAGCGCGACCTGGGCTATGCGCTGCTGCTCAAGCGGCAGATGGCCGACCCGCGCGCCGCGACTGCGAAGCAGATCGAGGCGGCGGCCTGGGACACGGTCCCCAATGTCGGCCTGCTCTTCTGGAGCTTCCGCATCATGGCCGCGATCGGCTTTGCAATGATCGCATTGTTCGCCACCGCCTTCATCCTGTGTTCGCTCCGGATGCACATGGATGCCCGCTGGTTCCTCCGCCTCGCGGTGGCGGCGATCCCGTTGCCCTGGGTGGCGATCGAGCTCGGCTGGCTGGTCGCCGAACTGGGACGACAGCCCTGGGCGATCGAGGGTGTGCTGCCGACCTTCCTCGCGACCAGCTCGCTGTCGCGCGGGGCGCTGTGGACCACGCTGGCCGGGTTTACCGCGCTCTACGGCGTGCTGGCGGTGATCGAGGTGCGCCTGATCCTCGCCGCCATCGCACACGGCCCAGAGGAGCGAGACGACCAGCCCGCACCCGGACCGATCCCCGCCGCCACTCCCGTCACCGCCTGAAGGAGGCCAGGACATGTTCGACTATGAGATGTTGCGCCTGATATGGTGGGCGCTGCTGGGCGTGCTGCTGATCGGCTTTGCGCTGACCGACGGGTTCGACCTGGGGGTCGCCGCCCTCCTGCCCTTCGTCGCGAGGAGCGATGCCGAGCGGCGGATGGTCATCAATTCCATCGGGCCGACCTGGGAGGGAAACCAGGTCTGGTTCATCCTGGGCGGCGGCGCGATCTTCGCGGCTTGGCCGTTCGTCTATGCGGTCAGCTTTTCGGGCTTCTACCTCGCGATGTTCCTGGTGCTGGCTGCGCTGATCCTGCGGCCGGTGGGGTTCAAATATCGCTCGAAGCGGCCGGACCCGGCCTGGCGCACCCGCTGGGACTGGGCGCTGTTCGTCGGGGGACTGGTGCCAGCCCTCGTCTTCGGCGTCGCGGTCGGCAATGTGCTGCTCGGCGCGCCCTTCCGCTTGGATGGAGACCTGCGCGCCTTTTACGACGGCACTTTGCTTGGGCTGTTCACGCCCTTCACGCTGGTCTGCGGGCTGTTGTCGGTGGCGATGCTGGTGCTACACGGCGCGGCGTGGCTGTCGATCAAGGTCGAGCATGGTCCCGTCCATGACCGGGCGCGGGCGTTCGGTACGGCGGCGGCCATCGCCTCCATCCTGTTGTTCGCGGTCGGCTTCGCCTTCGTCGCATGGGGCGATATGGGCTATCGGATCGTCGGCGCGGTCGATCCGCTCGGCCCGTCCAACCCGTTGCGCATGACGGCGGAGCAAGCGGGCGGCGCATGGCTCGACAATTATGCGACCTATCCCTGGATGATGGCGCTGCCCGCACTGGGCTTCGCCGGGGCCGCGCTGGCGCTGATTGGTATCCGCAGCGGTCGTGAGGCGCTGGCCTTTGCCGGATCGTCGCTCGCCGCGACGGGGATCATCGCCACCGTCGGCTGCGCAATGTTCCCCTTCATCCTGCCGTCGAGCATCGACGCGCATAGCAGTCTGACGGTGTGGAACGCCTCGTCCACGCAGAAGACGCTGGGCATCATGCTGTTCGTCACGCTCGTCTTCCTGCCGATCGTGCTCGCCTACACCGCCTGGGCCTATCGGGTGATGTTCGGCCGCGTGACGGCGGACGCGGTGCGCACCAATCCCGACTTCTACTGAGAAAGGAACGACCCATGTGGTATTTCTCCTGGGTCCTGGGCCTCGGCCTGGCGATCGGCTTCGGCATCCTCAACGGCATCTGGCACGAATTCCATCTGCCGCACGAGGACGACGTGTCACCGCGACACTGACAGATAGGACAATCCGTCCGACGACAGGGGATCATGGCGGCGCTATAGGGCAAGGCCATGATCCCAAACGACATCTGTGCCGATTGCGCGGTGCGCGACCGGGCCTTGTGCGGCAGCCTCGACGACCGGGAATTGCTCGCCCTGAACGCCATCGGCCAGCGCCGCCGGGTCGCGCGCGGCCAGACCATCGCCTGGGCAGGCGACGAGGCGGTGATCTGTGGCAACCTGCTGACGGGCGTGCTGAAGCTGGTCGCCGCCACCGCCGACGGCCGCGAGCAGACGGTCGGCCTGCTCTACCCCGCCGACTTCTTCGGACAGCCCTATGCGGGCGATGTCGACTTCACCCTGACCGCGCTGACCGAGGCGGAACTCTGCGTCTTTCCCCGCGCCGCGTTCGAGCGGGTGCTGGAAGATCATCAGCGCATGGAGCGCCTGCTGCTCCAGCGCACCTTCGAATCGCTGAACGAGGCGCGCGGGCGGATGCTGGTGCTGGCGCGCAAGTCGGCGGGGGAGAAGCTGGCGGGCTTCCTCCTCGACATGGCGGCACGCGCCGGGGCCAGCGGGTGCCGGGCCAGCCGCGACGGGCCGGTGACGTTCGATCTGCCGCTAACGCGCGGGCAGATCGCCGATGTGCTGGGTATGACGATCGAAACGGTCAGCCGCCAGCTGACTCGGATGAAGCAAAGCGGCGTGATCGGCCTGCCCGGCGGCCGCGCCATCACGATCAGCGACCGTGAGGCATTGGCGGCACGTGCCGAGGCCGCTTAAGCCGCCAAACTTTCCGCCAGCGCATCGACCAGCAGGCCGCGCGCCTCCGGGGTCAGCCGGTGCCCCGCCAGCGCGATGATGGCCAACTGCTCGAAATCGACCGCGCGGCGACATCCGGTGAAGAAGCTGCGCAGCATATGGCCCAGCGTCTCGGGCGCGGCGAAGGCATCCGCCTCGTCAAAGGCCGCGACCATTTCGCGCGCCGCTGCCGCATCCGCCTCATGCCGGTGGCGGACATGGTCGAGGAGCGTGTCGGTGAGCGGATCGGCCCGTCCGTTGGACAGCATCGCCTCCAGATAGACGCCGTCCGCCTGCGCCCCCCGCGTCACCAGCGCCTCCAGCGCCTGCAGGAACAGCGTCATGGTCGCGGCGTCGGGACGATCGGGCAAGGCGTCCGCCATCGCCTCCGCCTGCCCGCACAGCGCCAGCCGACGACGATGCTCCTGGACCAGGCGGATCAGGTCGATTTCCTGAATGACGTGCCAGCGCCGCGCGAACGACACGACGCTGCCTTGAAGCGGGTTGCGATCCATCGCGGGTCTTCTCCTTCGTCCCCCTGATGACGAAGGGCGGTGCACCCCGCATTGACGATGGTCAAAGCACCGGGCCGCAGCCCTCAGCGCTGGCGGGCGAGGTGCCGGTGGATGGTGCTGCGATGGACGCCCAGTTGCCGCGCCGCCGCCGAGACATTGCCGTCATGCGCCGCCAGTGCCGCGTCGATCGCCTCCGCCCGCTCGAAGGCCAGTGGGCGCGCCACCGATAATTCGATGCCGCCGCCCCGAACATCGGCGTCCCAACCACCGATCAGCGTCGCGCCATTCGTCAGGCGCAGATGTCCCCGCGCCGCCTGACCGCGCATATCAAGTAGCTCGCCCAGCGCGGTATCGTCCAACGCCTCCCAGCTGCGCCCGACCAGCGACAGGCCACGGCGATTGGCGGCGACCAACTGCTCGTCGCGGAACACCAATATCCCCTCCCGCGCGGTGCCCAGCATCGCCGCATCGTCGTGCATCCGCAGCACGCGGCAATCGGTGAAACCTGAGCGGAAAAGGCGATGCTCGATCTGATCGACCGCCAGCCGGATCAGACCCAGCGCATGGCCATGGCCATTTACCGACGGGCCCGAAATATCCAGCGCGCCGACGATCGCGCCGCGCGGGTCGAGTACGGGGGTTGCAGCGCAACTCAATACCGCATGCTCGGCAAAGAAATGCTCCGGACCATGGACGGCAATCGGGCGACGCTCGGCAATAGCGGTGCCGATCGCGTTGGTGCCGGTGCTCGCCTCGGTCCAGGACACGCCGGGGCGTAGCGCCACCTGCGCGGCGCGCGACAGGAAGCCGGTGTCGCCGATGCTGTCCAGGATCATGCCGTCCGCATCGGCCAGGATCACGACGCTGCCCGTATCGCGCGCCTCGCCCGCCAGCATCTCCAGTTCGGGGCGGCACAGACGGCGCAGCGACTCTCGCCGCTGGCGAAGCGCAGTGAGGTCGCTCTCGGTCAGCGGACCGCCATCACGTCGCCGTCCTTGCGCCAGGCCCATGTCGGTGCATCGTAACCAGGAGCGCAACACCGGCTGGCGCACGCTTTCCAGCGGCAACTGCCCCTCGTCGAAATAGGCGCGTCGCCCCTGCTCTATTCCGGCGCCGTCCATCGCCGCATCCTTCTCCCACTGTCGCAAGTTGCGACACTGGCGCGCCTTCGCGTTGCGCCATGCGACACATGCTACGCTTAGCCCGCAGAAAGTCCATCATCGCACAGACACTTCGTCGCGGATCGGCTTGTCGTCGGCTGGGGACAGGCAGAGCCTTTGTTTCATACGAAACGAAGGAGAGGTTGCATGACGATCCAGGAAGCCATCAAGGCCCGCACCGCGCCGCTCAAACAACGCTACGCCAATTTCATCGGCGGCCGCTGGGTCGATCCGGTCGATGGGCGCTGGTTCGACAATAGATCGCCGATTGACGGGCAAGTTATCTGCCAGGTCGCGCGCAGTCAGGCGGCCGATATCGAACTGGCGCTCGACGCCGCGCACAAGGCCAAGGACGGCTGGGGCCGCACCAGTGTCGCCGAGCGTGCGCTGATCCTCCACCGCATCGCCGACCGGATGGAAGAAAACCTGTCGCTCCTCGCGACCGCCGAGACCTGGGACAATGGCAAGCCGATCCGCGAGACGACCGCCGCCGACCTGCCGCTGGCCATCGACCATTTCCGCTATTTCGCCGGATGCATCCGCGCTCAGGAAGGCGGGATTTCCGAGATCGACCACGATACCGTCGCCTATCACTTCCACGAGCCGCTGGGCGTGGTGGGTCAGATCATCCCGTGGAACTTCCCGCTGCTGATGGCCTGCTGGAAGCTGGCGCCCGCGCTGGCCGCGGGCAATTGCGTGGTGCTGAAACCCGCCGAACAGACCCCTGCCTCGATCATGGTGCTGGCCGAACTGATCGCCGACCTGCTGCCTGAGGGCGTGCTCAACATCGTCAACGGCTATGGCGTCGAGGCGGGCAAGCCGCTGGCGCAGAACTCGCGCATCGCCAAGATCGCCTTTACCGGCGAGACGACGACCGGGCAGCTCATCATGTCCTATGCGTCCGAAAACCTGATCCCGGTCACGCTCGAACTGGGCGGCAAGAGCCCCAACATCTTCTTTTCCGACGTGGCCGCCAAGGACGACGATTACTTCGACAAGGCCATCGAAGGCTTCGCCATGTTCGCGCTAAACCAAGGCGAGGTCTGCACCTGCCCCAGCCGCGCGCTGGTGCACGAGTCCATTTACGACCGCTTCATGGAAAAGGCGGTCGCGCGGGTCGAGGCGATGATCCAGGGCGATCCGCTCGACCCCGCCACGATGGTCGGCGCACAGGCCTCGCAGGAGCAAATGGACAAGATCCTCGGCTATCTCGACATCGGTCGGGACGAAGGGGCCAAGGTGCTGACCGGCGGCACCCGCAACCGGCCCGAAGGGCTGGAGGGCTATTACGTCAAGCCAACCGTGCTCAGCGGCCACAACAAAATGCGGGTGTTCCAGGAGGAGATTTTCGGCCCCGTCGTCTCGGTCGCGACCTTCAAGGACGATGAGGAAGCGCTGCGCATCGCCAACGACACGCTTTACGGCTTGGGCGCGGGCGTGTGGACGCGCGACGGCACCCGCGCCTATCGCATGGGCCGCGCGATCCAGGCGGGCCGCGTGTGGACCAACTGCTACCACGCCTATCCCGCCCATGCGGCGTTCGGCGGCTACAAGCGCTCCGGCATCGGACGCGAGACGCACCGCATGATGCTCGATCACTATCAGCAGACCAAGAATCTGTTGGTCAGCTACTCGGCCAAGAAGCTCGGCTTCTTTTGATCCCGGTCAAAGCGGGGACGGTCGATCACTCCCATCCCCGCTCCATCATCATTCGAGAGGAGAATATCCATGGCCAAGACCATGAAGGCAGCCGTCGTCCGCGAATTCGGTGCCCCGCTCACCATCGATGAAGTCCCCGTTCCCGAGGTCGGCGACGGCCTGATCCAGGTCGCGATCCAGGCGTCGGGCGTCTGCCACACCGACCTGCACGCCGCCGAGGGCGACTGGCCGGTCAAGCCCAACCCGCCCTTCATCCCGGGGCATGAGGGCGTCGGCTATGTCTCGGCGGTCGGCAAGGGCGTCAAGCATATCAAGGAAGGCGACCGGGTGGGCGTGCCGTGGCTCTACACCGCCTGCGGCCACTGCGTGCATTGCCTGGGGGGGTGGGAGACATTGTGCGAGAGCCAGCTCAACACCGGCTATTCGGTCAATGGCGGCTTTGCCGATTATGTCATCGCCGACCCCAATTTCGTCGGCCATTTGCCCGGCAATATCAGCTTCACCGAGATCGCGCCGGTGCTGTGCGCCGGGGTCACGGTCTACAAGGGGCTGAAGATGACCGACACCAAGCCGGGCGACACGGTGGTCATCTCCGGCATCGGTGGGCTGGGCCATATGGCCGTGCAATATGCGGTTGCCATGGGCCTGAACGTCGCGGCGGTCGATGTCGACGACGCCAAGCTCGACCTCGCCCGGCGGCTGGGCGCGAAGGTGACGGTCAATGCCCGGACCGAAGCCGATCCGGCCGCGGCGATCAAGCGCGAGACCGGCGGCGGTGCGCAGGGCGCGCTCGTCACCGCGGTCAGCGAAAAGGCGTTTACGCAAGCCGTCGGCATGATGGCGCGCGGCGGCACGGTGGCGCTGAACGGCCTGCCGCCCGGCGACTTCCCGCTCAACATCTTCGGGCTGGTGCTGAACGGCATCACGGTGCGCGGGTCGATCGTCGGCACCCGGCTCGACCTGCAGGAGTCGCTCGACTTCGCGGCGGACGGCAAGGTGAAGGCGACCGTCTCCACCGCGCCGCTAACCGAGGTCAATGAGGTGTTCGACCGAATGCGCAAAGGCCAGATCGAGGGCCGCGTCGTCCTCGACCTCGCCGCCTGAAACCCCGGCGGGCGGCGGCTTCGGCCCCGCCCGCCGCCTTGGGAGTGACAATGACCGATCGTATCGCCTGCCCTGCCCTTCTTTCGCGTATCACCGATGCCGATACCGCAGCCGCATTGATCCGTCCGGGCGAAACCGTGGCGACCAGCGGCTTCACCGGATCGGGTTATCCCAAGGCCGTCCCGCAAGCACTGGGACGACGGATCGCAGCCCATCATAAGGAGGGGCGCCCGTTCCGCGTCAACCTGTGGACCGGCGCCTCGACCGGACCCGAACTGGACGGCGCACTGGCGGCGGTCGACGGCATCGCCCAGCGCCTGCCCTATAGCGGCGATCCGGTCGCGCGAGAGAAGATCAATCGCGGCGAGATCGACTATCTCGACATGCACCTGAGCCAGGTCGCGCCGATGGCGTGGGAGGGCGTGCTGGGCCCGCTCGACACCGCGATCGTCGAGGTGTCCGGCATCCGCGCGGACGGCTCGCTGATCCCCTCCTCCTCGGTCGGCAACAACAAGACCTGGTTGGACCGCGCGTCCCGCGTCATCCTGGAGGTCAATCGCTGGCAGGATGCGGCGCTGGAGGGGATGCACGACATCTATTACGGCACCCGCCTACCACCGGATCGCGTACCGATCCCATTGGTGCGCCCCGACGACCGGATCGGCACGCCCTATCTCGCCTGCGATCCGGACAAAATCGTCGCCATCGTCGAGACGGACGCGCCGGACCGCAACCTGCCCTTCGCCGCGCCCGACGACACGGCGCGCGCCATCGCCGGGCATATCATCGAGTTCCTGGCCCATGAGGTCTCGCGCGGCCGCCTGCCACCCGCGCTGCTGCCGATCCAGTCGGGGGTCGGCAATATCGCCAATGCCGTTCTGTCGGGCCTGATCGATGCGCCGTTCGAGCCGATGACCGCCTATACCGAGGTGATCCAGGACGGGATGCTCGACCTGCTCGATGCCGGCCGCTTGCGCATGGCCTCCGCCACCGCCTTTTCGCTCAGCCCGCAGGCGGCGGCGCGGCTCAACGCCGACATGGCCGCGTACCGGAACCGCATGATCCTGCGCCCGCAGGAAATCAGCAACCATCCCGAACTTGTCCGTCGCTTGGGGTGCATCGCGATGAACGGGCTGATCGAGGCGGACATCTACGGCAACGTCAATTCCACGCTGGTGATGGGATCGCGCATCCAGAACGGCATCGGTGGGTCGGGCGATTTCGCGCGCAACGCCTATGTCTCGATCTTCATGACGCCCTCGACCGCCAAGGGCGGCAAGATTTCCGCCATCGTGCCGCAGGCCTCGCATGTCGATCACATCATGCAGGACGTGCAGGTGATCGTGACCGAACAGGGCCTCGCCGATCTGCGCGGCCTGTCGCCGCGCCAGCGCGCACGGGCCGTGATCGAACGCTGCGCCCATCCCGATTACCGCCCGATGCTCGCCGACTATGCGATGCGGGCCGAGGGCGGTTCCTATGGCCTCCATGCCCCCGCGCTTCCTGGCGAGGCATTGTCCTGGCATCGGCGCTTCATGGAAACGGGGACGATGCTGCCCTCTTGACCGCGGTCAATGCGGCACGCGTGCCACCGATTCATCGGTACGGCAACCCAGGAGGACACCATGATCGCCGCCGATACCGAGATGCTCGTCACCCGCCACGGCACAGTGCTGCACGTCCGGCCCGCCCGCGAAGAGGACGAGCCCGCGCTCGCCGCCTTCTTCGCGAAGGTTTCGCCCGAGGATCTGCGCTTCCGCTTCCTGACCAGCGTGCGTGTTGGGGTGGACGGCTCCCAACGGCATCGCAATGTGCCACGATGAGGTCGTTGCCAGCCTCATATGAAGGAGCC
>NZ_CAJXWX010000033.1 GCF_913062585.1 uncultured Sphingomonas sp.
GGGGGGGGGGGGGGGTGGGGGGGGGGCCCCCTGCCGCAGGCGATGGTCTCGGTGAGACTCCCTTCCCTCCCCCATCCCCTCCCGCCTGCGGGAGGGGCGTGCTGTTAGGCCATCGTCGGAATCACGAACGCGTTCTCGCCCGTGGCGGAGCCATCGGGCCAGCGCTGCGTCACGGTCTTCACCTTGGTCCAGAAGCGGACGCCCTCCATGCCGTGCTGGTTCACGTCGCCGAACGCGGATCGCTTCCAGCCGCCGAAGCTGTGATAGGCCACCGGCACCGGGATCGGCACGTTGATGCCCACCATCCCCACCTCGACCCGCGCCGCGAATTCGCGCGCGGCGTGGCCGTTGCGGGTGAAGATGGCGACGCCATTGCCATATTGATGCTCGCTCGGCAGGCGCACCGCCGTCTCGAAGTCGGGCGCGCGGACGATCTGCAGGACCGGACCGAAGATTTCCTCGCGATAGCTCTGCATGGCGGGCGTCACCCGGTCGAACAGCGACGGGCCGATGAAGAAGCCCTCCTCATAGCCTTGCAGCTTGAAGCCCCGCCCGTCTACGACTAGCTCCGCGCCTTCATCGACGCCGGTCTGGATCCAGTCCTCGACACGGCGTTTGTGCGCGGCATTCACCACCGGACCATAATGCGCCTGCGCATCGGTCGAGACGCCGACCCGCAGCGCGTCGATCGCCGGGATCAGCTTTTCGCGCAAGGCATCCGCCGTCTTGTCGCCCACCGGCACCACGACCGGCAGCGCCATGCACCGCTCGCCCGCCGAGCCGAAGGCCGCGCCAGACAGGTCGGCGACCACCTGGTCCAGATCGGCGTCGGGCATGACGATGCCGTGGTTCTTGGCCCCGCCCATCGCCTGGACGCGTTTGCCCGCCGCGACCCCGCGGCTGTAGACATAGTGCGCGATGTCGGACGATCCGACAAAGCTGACCGCGCCGATCGCCGGATGATCGAGGATCGCGTCGACCATCGCCTTGTCGCCGTGCACGACCTGCAGGATACCCTCGGGCGCCCCCGCTTCGCGCATCAGTTCGGCGAGGCGCACCGGGACGGACGGGTCGCGCTCGGACGGCTTCAGAATGAAGGCGTTGCCGCAGGCGATGGCGACGCCGAACATCCACATCGGGATCATCGCGGGGAAGTTGAACGGGGTGATCCCCGCCCCGATGCCGACCGGCATCCGCATCGAATAGACGTCGATGCCGGGCCCGGCCCCTTGGGTATATTCGCCCTTCAGCGCATGGGGGATGCCGCAGGCGAACTCGATCACCTCCAGCCCGCGCTGGATGTCGCCCTTGGCATCGGCGATCACCTTGCCATGTTCGGAAGAGAGCAGGTGCGCCAGCGCGTCCATATTCTGCTCGACCAGTTCCTTGAACCGGAACAGCACGCGCGCCCGGCGTTGCGGATTGGTCGCGGCCCAGCCGGGTTGCGCGGCTTGCGCGGCAGAGACGGCGCGGTCCAGCAAAGCGGCATCGCCAAGCGCAACCCGGGCCTGGACCTGGCCGCTATTGGGGTCGAAGACATCGCCCAGACGGGCGTTCGAGGTGTCGATTGCGGTCTCGCCGCCAGCGACCAGATGGTCGATCACGCGCATAATCTCTCCTGTCCCGGGTCTGATGCCCGACTCTCGACATTGTAATTATATTGCTCTGCATTGAAATCCAAGATGGGTCCTCAGAAAAGCGACCAAGCCGCCCGCCGCTACGTCAGACCGCCGGACGCCACCGCCAGGCGACGCCCGACGCGACCAGCGCCGCCACCGATGCCATCAGCAGGGCGCGCGTGCCCCAGAGCGGAAATACCCAGGCGCCGAGTCCCGCGCCGACCAGGAAACCGCTCCACAAAACCAGATAGGGCACCCAGTCCCAGGCCTGTCGCCCGGCGATCGCCTGCGCCAGATGCTGGCCGATCTTGACCAGCGTGCCGGTCATATAGGTGACGCCGATGCTGACCTCTCCGCCGCGTTCGAACGTGGCGTTGGCTGCCCCCATGGCCACGACCATGGCAGGCGCGGTCGCCCCGCCCCAGAACGCGACGCCGCCCAGCAGGATCGCGACGAACAACAGGACCACCGCCTGGCCTGCGACGGGCAGGATCAGCCGGATCAGCGTTCCGACCACGACTCCGCCGACGAACAGGAGGAGCAAGGTCGCCAGGATCGCGGCCCCGCCCGGCATGTCGCCAAAGGGCGAGATCAGGCGGACGGCCAGCATCGTGCCGTTCCCGCTCATGAACGAGACAAAATAGCCACCCAGATGCTGAAAGCCGATCGCGTCAACATAACCCGCCATCATGGCGAGCCCCGCCGCCAGCGGCCAGGTGCGTCGGTCGGATCGGATCATGGCATCGGTCTATCACGCAGGTCGTCGCCATGGCCACCGTCATGGCTCGGCGAGTGCGCCATAAAAATCATCTTGGCGGGATCGGAGCGCGCGGCGGGGCGTTGGGGCGGCTCATGATTGGGCACGTGGTCGGACGAGCATGGGATGGGAAAGCGGAATGGCGGGTGCTCTGGTGGAAATCTGGCTGACCGTCTCGGCGCTGTCCTCGTTGCTCATCGTCCTGATCGCGATCGGGCATAGCGACCTCCGGCGGGAACGACGCCTTCGTCCCCGGACGGCGCGCACCAAGCAATCACCTGCGCACACACCTCATCCGCGATCCCGCCAAACCGGCCGGTAGGTCGGATCGAACTTCAGTGAATCTTTGTCCCCCTCCCAAAGGGAGAGGGAAAAGCAAGGCTGTGACAGATTTCGAGAGGCCTTCGGAACTCCCTATCCGTCCGTCAGAACAGGTGCATCAGCCGGTCCAGCAGGCCAGGGCGCCGCGACCGCATGGCCATATAGCGCGCCCGATCCTCGGCCGCCCGGCGATAAAGGGCGTCCAGCCGCTGTTC
Source organism: uncultured Sphingomonas sp. (assembly GCF_913062585.1). Lineage (GTDB taxonomy): Bacteria > Pseudomonadota > Alphaproteobacteria > Sphingomonadales > Sphingomonadaceae > Sphingomonas. Next base: position 2,913 of record NZ_CAJXWX010000033.1, read on the forward strand.
GCGCGGCATGTCCGAAATCCGCGGTGGCGGCATGTGACTGGCCATAAAACACCCTCCCTCTGTCGAACCGTTCGAATCGAACGACGAACCGTGACTTTTGTTCCAAAACACGTGACAGTCCGGTCATAGCCGCCCGCTGCCGGCAAGCCGTTGAAATGCATGGATCGTCCCGCATCCAAGGGCGCTCGCCCCCTGCCGATCCGCCTCGATCATGAACGTCTCGTAAGGTTCCCGTAAGGGATGCGTCAGGGATTTCCTCCTATCGGCCGAAGATACATTCAGCCCTTCGCGCCGAAAGAAGACGATGCACGTCAATCCTGCCGACGAAACGCTACCCGAAACCCGCCGCCTGTCCTCCGCACAGCAATGGCGCTGGGTAGGGATGGCGGCCGCCGTGGTGATCGGCGTGCTGATCCTCATCACGGTCATCGGCAAGCTGACCCACAAGGAAGAGGTTCCCCCGCCCCCGCCCCCGCCGGGCACGCTGCGCCTGTCCAAGGATCAGCTGGATGCGATGCCGACGATGCGCGTCGGGCTGGGCGCATCGGGTGACCAGACGATGGCGACCGGGGCGATCACGGTCGATGCCACCCGCTCCACGCCGGTGCTGATGCCCTATGCGGGCCAGGTCGTCCGCGTACTCGCCGATGCGGGCCAGGTGGTGCGCCAGGGCCAGCCGCTGCTCCTGATCAAGACCAGCGACTTCGTGGATGCCCGTGCGGGGCTGTTCTCGGCGCGCGCGGCCTATCAGAATGCGCAGGCGCAGCTGATCGCGGCGCAGCGCAACGCCGACCGCCAGCAGCAGATCTATGAGACCGCCGGCGGCGCGCTGAAGGATTATCAGCAGGCCAAGGCCGACCTCGCCGCCGCGCAGGCGACCGCACGCACCGCCGCCGCCTCGCTGGGCGCGGCACGCGACAAGCTGGCCATCCTCGGCAAGTCGCAGGGCGAGATCAACCGGCTGGAGAATGTCGGCGAGGTTTCCGGCATCCATGACATCACCACGCTGCACGCGCCGATCAGCGGCGTCGTCGCCTCGCGCGATGTCGCGCCCGGCCAATATGTGTCGCAGGGCGGCGACAAGCCGGTGATGACGATCACCGACCCGTCGCGCGTCTGGCTGGTCGCGCAGGTGGCCGAGAGCGATGCCGAGAATGTCCGCGTCGGCGATCCCGTCGAGGTGACGACGCCCGCCATTCCCGGCCGCGTCTTCCACGCGACCATCGACCTGGTCGGCGCCGCGCTCGACCCGCAGACCCACCGCCTGCCCGTCCGCGCCTCAATTCCTAACCCGGACAAGGCGCTGAAGCCGCAAATGTTCGCCAGCTTCGCGATCAAGCACATGAACGCAGGCGAGGCGATCCGCGTCCCCGCCGCCGCCGTCATCCATGAAGGCGACAATGCGCGCGTCTGGATCATGCGTCCCGACGGTCTGCTGGTCGCGCGCGACGTGCAGACCGGCGACTCCGCGAACGGCCTCGTCACCATCACCTCCGGCCTTAAGCCGGGCGAGAAGATCGTCACCTCGGGCGCGCTGTTCGTCAACGAAGCGGGGATCGGCGAATAATGAACCGCATCGTCGACTTTGCGCTGCGTCAGCGACTGCTGATCGTCGGCCTGTTCTTCGCGATGATCGTCGCTGGCGTCATCGGCTTCATCAACCTCAACATCGAAGCTTATCCCGACCCCGTCCCGCCGATGGTCGAGGTCATCACCCAGACCCAAGGTCTGTCGGCCGAGGAGATGGAGCGCAACGTCACCATCCCGATCGAGGTCCAGATGGCGGGCATCCCGCATCTGACCGCGATCCGTGCGATCAGCCTGTTCGGTCTGTCGGACATCAAGATCCAGTTCACCTACGATTACACCAACGAACAGGCACGCCAGCAGGTCATCAACCGCCTGTCGCAGTTGCCGCCGCTGGCCGGTGGCGCGCAGCCGACGCTGTCGCCGACCTCGCCGGTGGGCGAGATCTATCGCTATCGCATCGCCGCGCCCAAGGGCTATTCGGTGATGGACCTGAAGACGCTGCAGGACTGGGTGCTCCAGCGCCGCTTCAAGCGGATTCCGGGCGTGATCGACGTGACCGGCTGGGGCGGCAAGCTGCGCGCCTATGACGTGGTCATCGACCAGAATCGCCTGAACGCCCATGGCGTGACCGTGGCGCAGGTGCTGGCGGCGCTGTCCAAGAGCGACGGCAATGTCGGCGGCCAGACGATCAACTTCGGCGAACAGGCCGCGATCGTGCGCGGCATCGGCCTGATCCAGTCGCCCGACGCGATCCAGAATGTCTTGGTCGGCGAGGCGGGCGGCGCGCCCGTGCTCATCAAGGACGTGGCGACCGTCAAGGTCGGCAATGCGCCGCGCATGGGCATCGCCGGGTACAACAACGACGATGACATCGTGCAGGGCATCGTCCTGATGCAGCGCGGTGCCCAGTCGATGCCGACGATCAAGGCCGTGCAGGCCGAGGTCGCCAACATCAACAATTCGGGCATCCTGCCGCCGGGCGTGCATCTGGAGCGGATCTATGACCGCTCGGACCTGATCAACCTGACCATCCACACCGTCATGGAAAACATGGTGGTGGGCATCCTGCTGATCTTCGCGCTACAGTGGCTGTTCCTCGGCAATCTGCGCTCGGCGATCATCGTGGCGGCGACCATCCCGTTCGCCCTGGCCTTCGCGATCCTGATCCTGGTGCTCCAGGGCGAGAGTGCGAACCTGTTGTCGGTCGGTGCGCTCGACTTCGGTCTGGTCGTCGATGCGTGCGTCATCATGGTGGAGAATATCTTCCGCCACATGGTCGAGCGTTCGGCGGCCGTGGAGAACGGCCAGGGCCGCTACACCATGGCCAGCCGCTTCGGCGCGGTGCTGGGCGCCTCGTCCGAGGTCAGCCGCGGCATCTTCTTCGCCGCTGCCATCATCATCGCAAGTTTCCTGCCGCTATTCACCCTAACCGGGGTGGAAGGTCACATCTTCGGCCCGATGGCCAAGACCTACGCCTATGCCATCACCGGCGGCCTGCTGGCGACCTTCACCGTCGCGCCGGTCCTGTCGACGCTGCTGCTGCCGGACAAGCTGGCCGAGACCGAGACGTTCATCGTCGGCCGCTTGCGCCGCGTCTATGAACCCGCTGCGTCCTTTGCGCTGCGCAACAAGATCGTGACGATCGGCGGCGCAGTGCTGATGATGGGCCTGGCATTCGTCGGCGTGCGGTCGCTGGGCATCGAGTTCCTGCCGCACCTTGAAGAAGGCAATATGTATATCCGCGCCACCCTCCCCTCCTCGATCAGCCTCGAGGCGGGCGAGAAGGTGACCAACGAGGTGCGCAAGATCATCGCGTCCTATCCGGAGACCACGGCGGTGCTGTCCGCCCATGGCCGCCCGGACGACGGCACCGACGCGACCGGCTTCTTCAACGTCGAATTCTTTGTCCCGCTGAAGCCGTTCGACACCTGGCCGTCGGGCATGACCAAGGAGAAGCTGATCGACGAACTGTCGACCAAGCTCGCCAAAAAATATCCAGGCGTCGACTTCTCCTTCTCGCAGATCATCGAGGATAACGTCGAGGAAGCCGCTTCGGGCGTGAAAGGCGCCAATTCGATCAAGCTGTTCGGCCCCGATCTGGTCACGCTGGAAAAGCTGGCCAACCAGATCAAGGCGCAGATGGCCAAGGTGAAGGGCATCGAGGATCTCGGCGTGTTCGAGATCCTGGGCCAGCCGACCGTGCGCATCGACGTCGATCGCGCCAAGGCCGCCCGCTATGGCCTGACGCCCGACGACATCAACCAGACGGTGGCCGCCGCCATCGGTGGCCAGTCGTCCGCCGATCTGTACGAACCCGGCACCGACCGCCACTTCCCGATCATCGTGCGGTTGCAGCCCGCCCAGCGCGACTCGCTGGAATCGGTGCGCAACATCACCATCGGCGCGCCTTCGCCCGACGGCAACGGGACCATCCAGGTGCCGCTGTCCGAGGTCGCCAACGTCAAGCTGACCAGCGGTGCCTCGTTCATCTATCGCGAGCATCAGGAACGCTACGTCCCGATCAAGTTCTCGGTGCGCGGCCGCGACCTGGGCGGCGCGGTCGAGGAGGCGCGCGCGCGGATCAACCAGAATGTCCACCTGCCGCCGGGTTATCACCTGGAATGGGCGGGAGAGCTCGACAACCTGAAGAACGCCATCGCCCGGCTGGAGATCGTGGTGCCGATCAGCCTCGTGCTCATCCTGCTGCTGCTCTACGCCAATTTCGGATCGATGCGCGACAGCCTGCTTGCCTTCTCCGCGATCCCGATGGCGATCGTGGGCGGCGTGCTGGCCCTGGCCCTGACCGGCACGGCGTTCAGCATCTCGGCGGCGATCGGCTTCGTGGCCTTGTTCGGCATCGCGGTGATGGACGGGATTCTGGTCGTCACCACGTTCAACAATGCGATCGACGAGGGTGCGCCGCGCGAGAATGCGCTCGCGACCACCGTCAAGAACAGCCTGCGCCCGGTCGTCATGACCTGTCTGGTGGCCGCCATCGGCCTGTTGCCCGCCGCGCTCTCGCACGGCATCGGCAGCCAGGTGCAGAAGCCGCTGGCGCTGGTCGTGGTCGGCGGTATGACGTTGGCCCCGCTGCTGATCCTGCTGGTCCTGCCGGTGCTGATCAGCCGCTATTCGACCCGCCTGCCCCTGTCGCAGCGCAAGAAGAAGCATGACCCGATGGTCGACGACCAGGGCGATACCACCTCTGACACTGTCTCCGACTCTGGGGTCCCGGCATGAAGCGTTTCCTGACCCTGCCGCTGCTGGCGTGCGTTTCGGCCTGCGCAGTCGGCCCGCATGACCTGGACGCCCATGCCAGCCTGCCGCCGCTGACCCCGGCGCCGGTGATCGCGCCCACCAGCGGCCCGGCGCAGACGGTGTCCGCCACCATCGCGCCCGAGTGGTGGCACGCCTTCGGCAATGCTCAACTCGACGCGCTGGTCGCCGAGGCGCTGGCGCATAACAACGACGTCGCGGTGGCCGAGGCCTCGCTGCGTCAGGCGCAGGAACAGGCGCGCGCGACGCGTGGCTCGCTGCTGTTCCCGCAAGGGGGCGTGAACTACCAGGCGCAGCGGACCCGCGTGTCCAACGCGCTGTCCCCGGCGGTCGCCGACCAGAACCAGCAGCTCTACACGCTGCACACCGCCCAGGTCAGCGTCTCCTATGACGTCGACGCGTTCGGCGGCAACCGGGCGCAGGTCCGCTCCGCCGCAGCGCGCGCCGAAGTGGAGCGACACCAGCTGGATGCCGCGCGGATGACGGTGGCGGCGAACCTCGTCACCGCACTGATCGAGCGGGCGAGCTTGGCCGACCAGATCGCCGCCGCGCAGACGGCGGTGCAGGTCAACCGCGACATCCTGGGTGCGCTGCAACAGCGGCAGCGGCTAGGCGCGGTGGGTGCATCGGATGTGTCGACGCAACAGGCCGCGCTGGCGACCGCCGAGGGCGCCCTGCCCCCGCTCGTCCGCGCCGAGGCCGCCCAGCGCACCGTCATCGCGACGCTGATCGGCCGCCCGGCGGGATCGGGGCTGCCGCCCCTGCCCGAGCTGGCGCAGCTGACCCTGCCGACCGAACTGCCCGCCATCGTGCCATCCGAGCTGGTCCAGCGTCGCCCCGATGTTCTGGCGGCACAGGCGCAGTTGCAGGGCGCAGGGGCAGATGTCGGCGCCGCCATAGCTGCGCGCCTGCCCAGCATCCAGCTGTCGGCCAATGCCGGCGGCTCAGCGCAGAATTTCGGCGACATGTTCAAGAGCGGCAATCCCTTCTGGGCGCTGCTCGGCGGGATCACTCAGCCGATCTTCCACGCCAATGCGCTGCGCCACCAGCAAAAGGCGGCGGAAGCCGCGCTGGAAGGCGCCAAGGCGCAGTATCGCGCGGCGGTGCTCCAGGCGTTCGGCAATGTCGCGGATTCGCTGACCGGCCTGTCCACCGACGCGCAGGCACTGGACGCCGCGCAGCGGGCCAGCAACGCGGCGGGCCAGGCGCTGACCTTCGCCCGGCGACAGCTGGCGCTGGGCGATGTGGGGACGTTGCAACTGCTCAACGCGACCGCGACGGACGCGCAGGCACGGTCGCAGCTGATCCAGGCGAAGGCCGCGCGGATGACCGACACGGTTGCGCTGTTCCAGGCCGCCGGGGGGCCGGTTACGGGGTCTTGAGGGGTTACGGGGCTGGGCTGACACCGCTCATCCCTCACCTCCGTTCCGCCTGAGCGAAGTCGAAGGCCATGGGCCTCGCTTCGCGCGGAGGCGCGGAAGGCGCAGAGATCGCGTTCTTTGAGATAACGCCGCCCCAAATACTGCTCTGTTCCCCGGCGAAGGCCGGGGCCCAGTTGTCATAGACTTGAAGGCGCGCTGCGTCGGTGCGTGGGAGGCAAGACCCGCCCGTCGTCGACGGCGCATCGCAACTGGGCCCCGGCCTTCGCCGGGGAACAGAAGAATGTTGAGGGGCCGCTCTGGAGAAGGCTCTCTCTGCGCGAACCGAATCCCGTGGCCTTCGACTTCGCTCAGGCCGAACGGAGGGTGGGATTTCGCCCAACGAAAAAGGGGAGGACCTTCGCCCTCCCCTTCGTCAGAACAACCTGGTCAGCAGGTAGAACCCCGCCCCCATCACGGCCGAAGCCGGAATGGTGATGATCCAGGCGATCACCACATTCCCTGCCACGCCCCATCGCACCGCCGACGCCCGCCGCGCCACACCCGCGCCGATGATCGAGCCGGTGATGGTGTGCGTGGTCGACACCGGAATCCCCAGCGCCGAGGCGCAGAAGATCACGATCGAGCCGGCGGTCGAGGCGCTGAACCCCTGATGCTGCGACAGCTTGGTGATGCGGCTGCCCATCGTCTCGATGATCTTCCAGCCGCCGGTCATCGTGCCCAGCGCCATCGCGACATAGCAGGAGATGGCGACCCAGTGCGGCACCTCGAACGGGCCGGTCAGCCGCCCGGTCGAATAGAGGAGGACGGTGATGATCCCCATCGTCTTCTGCGCATCGTTCAGGCCGTGGCTGAGCGAATAGGCCGCCGAGGAGACGAGGTGCAGCGCGCGGAAGCTGCGCTCCGCCTGCCCCGCCGTCGACCGGCGCAAAGCCCAGCTGCTCAGCAGCATGACCAGCATGGCCAGCATCATGCCCAGCATCGGCGACAGCACGATCGCGATCAGCGTCTTGTTGAGACCCGCCCACTGGACCGCACCCATGCCCGCATGGGCGATGCCCGCACCGACCAGCCCGCCGACCAGCGCATGGCTGGAGGACGACGGGATGCCGCGCAGCCAGGTGATGACGTTCCACGCCATCGCCCCGCCCAGCGCGCCGAAGATGACGGCGGGCGTCACCACGTCCTGCGCGATCAGGCCCTTGCCGACCGTCTCCGCCACCTTGTGCAGGCTGGGAAAGGCGACGGTCAGGAAATAGGCCGCGAAGTTGAAGAAGGCCGCAAAACCGACCGCCGCGACCGGCGACAACAGCCGGGTCGCGACCACCGTCGCGATCGAATTGGCCGCGTCGTGCAGCCCGTTGAGATAGTCGAACGCCAGCGCGACCAGGATCAGGCCGGCCAGGAGCGGAAAGGCGAGTTCGTGCATGATCCGCGCCTCAGGCGTGATCGATGACGATGCCGTCGATCTCGTCGGCGACATCCTCGAACGCGTCGAGGATGCGCTCCAGATGCTTGTACACTTCCTTCTCGATCACGAAGCGCAGCGTGTCGCGCTCGCCGCATTCGTCCAGCGTGCGCTTCAGGCCCGCCGCATGGATGTCGTCTGCGCGCCCCTCCAGCCGGACCAGTTCCTCGGTCAGCGCGTGCAGGCGGTCGCCGTTGCGCGCGACGTCGCGCATCAACGGCATCGCCTCGACGGTCAGCTTGGCCGCCTCGGCCGCGACCGCCGCCATCTCGCGCATTTCGGGCGCGAAGTTGGTCAGGCGATAGAGGCCGATCGCGGTGGCCGCCGCGTTCATCTCGTCGATCGTGTCGTCCAGCGAGCCGATCAGCGAGGTGATCGAGGCGCGGTCGAACGGCGTCAGGAAGGTCGAGCGGACCGAGGTCAGCACCTGTCGCGTGATCTCATCAGCGTCATGCTCGCGCGCGGCGACCGCGGCGGTCTCGTCGGCGGTATTGCCCTGTGTGTCGAACAGCCGGACGGTGGCTTCGGCCCCCGCCAGGATGGTGGCGGCTTGCGCCTCGAACAGCTCGAAGAAATTCCCCGTCTTCGGCAGGAGGCGTTGGAACCAGGCGAACATCAGTCGGTAAACCCCGATAGTGATCCGATAACGTACACGTCTTCAGGCCATGACCGATCGGGCCACGGCGAAACGCCGGACCGTCAAGGGGTCAGGAACCGAGGATGGCACGAACGCCGCCCCCCTGACCAGACGCAGGCCCTCCGTCAAGCAAAACCGGGTTACAACTCCATGACACAGGGGTCCAGAGCGACCCCGCCGGAGGGGTCGGGCCATGGGCATCGCCTGCCCGTAAATTCAGGCGCCATTGTGGTTTTTGCGCATCACCTCTGTCACGCGAGCGCCATAATGCATCACTAACCGCCGCTCGCACCGGGAGAAATTAATCAGTCGGGCGGCGCGAACCGCCCCTCGGAACGTGGGGAACATATGAAATCCGTTATCAAGACCGCGGCGCTGCTGGGCGCCGCGTGGGGGACGCTGGCGGCCGTGCCGGCGATTGCGCAGACCACCGCTACTGCCGAGCAGGGTGCCGTCACCCCGGCCGACAACGGCCCCGATCAGGGCCTGGGCGAAATCACCGTCACCGCCGAGCGTCGTTCGGAGAATCTGAACCGCGTGCCGGTGTCGGTCGGCGTGGTCAGCGGATCGAACCTGCGCACCTTCCAGCAGGGCGGCGAGGACATCCTGGCGCTGTCGGGCCGCGTCCCCGGCCTGTATGCGGAAACCACCACGGGCCGCATCTTCCCGCGCTTCTATATTCGCGGCCTGGGCAATATCGACTTCTATCTGGGCGCGTCGCAGCCCGTGTCGATCATCCAGGACGATGTCGTGCTGGAGCATGTCGTGCTGAAGTCGAACCCGGTGTTCGACGTCGACCAGGTCGAGGTGCTGCGCGGGCCGCAGGGTTCGCTGTTCGGCCGCAACACGACCGCCGGCATCATCAAGTTCGACACGATCAAGCCGACGCAGAGCTTCCAGAGCCGCGCCACGGCGTCGATCGGCAGCTATAACACGATGAGCCTGGACGCCGGTGTCGGCGGTCCGCTGATCCGCGACCTGCTGTCCTTCCGCCTGTCGGCGCTGGTCCAGCACCGCGACAACTGGGTCGACAACACCTATTCGGGCACCAGCCTGGACCGCACCCTGACCCCGAAGAACGACGCGATGGGCGGCTTCACCGAGCGCGACGTGCGGCTCCAGCTGCTCCTCACGCCGACCGACACGCTGTCGTTCAACCTGTCCGGCCATGCCCGCTGGTATGACGGCACCTCGACGCTGTTCCACCGCGCCGCGCTGAAGAAGGGCTCGAACGACGCCTCGGCCGAGCCGCGCGACCGCGTCGCCTATGACGAGGGCCAGAACAACCCGCAGGCCTACGACACGCAGGGCACCTCGCTGCGCGCCAGCTGGGATCTGGGTGGCGCCGAGCTGAGCTCGATCACCGCCTATGAGACGACGGCCGGGTACAGCAAGGGCGACACCGATGGCGGCGCCGCGACGAACTATCCGTTCAACGGCGTGGCGAACGGCTATGGCCTGAGCATGGGTCAGGTGCGCGGGCTCGACCAGTGGTCGCAGGAAGTCCGCCTGGCCTCGACCGGCACGGGCGCCTTCAAGTGGCAGCTCGGCGGCATCTATTTCGACAGCCGCGACATCACCGACTTCTACCAGCGCGCCTATTTCACCGGCACCAACCCCAACAACTGGGCGCGCCTGCACGACGTCAACACCTCGTGGGGCGTGTTCGGCCAGGTCAGCTATCAGGCGACCGATCGCCTGACCCTGACCGCGGGTGGCCGCGTCAGCCAGGATACGAAGCACACCACGCTGATCAAGGACCCGGCGTCGGCCGCGGGCGTCAGCACCTTCGGCAACAACCCGCGCTACGTGCGCCTGTCGGATACCCAGCCCAGCTGGGACGTGTCGGCGCTCTATGCGGTCGATCCGAACGTGAACGTCTATGTCCGCGCGGCTCAGGGCTTCCGTGGCCCGACGATCCAGGCGCGCTCGGCCGTGTTCGGTTCGCGCTTCTCGACCGCCACGTCGGAAACCAACCTGTCGTTCGAGACGGGCGTCAAGTCGAAGCTGTTCGACAACACGCTGCGCCTGAACGCCGCCGCCTTTGCGTATCGCGTGAAGAACATCCAGCTGAACGGCAACGACACGGACGGCAACGGCGTGCTGCTGAACGCGAACAAGGCGGTGGCATACGGCCTGGAAGCCGATGCGCAGTGGCTGCCGGTGCGCAACCTGACCCTGTCGGCGGGCGTCAGCCTGCTCCACTCGGAAATCCGCGACCGCAACGTCCGGGTCCAGACCTGCGGCCTGAACGGCGTGATGGTCTGCACCGTGCTGAACGGCCCGGTGGCGCAGCTCGGCACGGGCACGCGCGCGACCTTCTTCGTGCCGATCAACGGCAACCCGCTGCCCAACGCGCCGGAATATAACGTCAACCTGGCGGCCAAGTACGACATCCCTCTGGCCAACCAGGGCAAGGCGTTCATTTCCACTGACTGGAACCTGCAGGGCTATACGAACTTCGTCCTGTACCGGACCAAGGAGTTCACCTCGAACGGCAATTTCGAAGGCGGCCTGAGCATCGGCTATTCGGCGCCCAACGACGACTGGAGCCTGTCGGTCTTCGCCCGCAACATCACGAACCAGAAAAATCTGAAGGGCGTGATCGAGAACTATATGGCGGCCGTGTTCAACGAACCGCGCATCATCGGTGTGTCGTTCAGCGGCAAGTATCGCTGATCGGGTGATCGATTGATGAGAAGGCCCGTCCCTCCGTGTGAGGGGCGGGCTTTTTGTTGCCCGTCGTCCGTCCAGTATGAGCGGCGGCGCTGGGGCCAAACGACCAGCGAGCCGCATTTAAGTCCCTCCTCCCGGCAGGGGAGTTTCAGGTCGGTCATGCCACCGGCATGACCTAAACGATGCGGGGCATCGTTTACCTGAAACTGGTTTGGGGTGGGGGCGCGGCCACAGGCGATGTAGCTCGTGGCCAGGCCCTCCCCCATCCCCTCCCGCCTGCGGGAGGGGAGCCGCAAGAGGTGCAGTCTCGTCTCCGCCTCAAACGTCCGCCAAAAACACCACCCCCGGAATCGCAACACTCCGCCCGGTCGCGATCAACCGCCCATCCGGACCGACCCGGAACGCATTCACCGTCCCCGACCGCTCGTTCGCCACCAGCATCTCCCCCCGTCCCTCGCGCAGCAGGAAGAAGCGCGGCCAGTTGCCGCCGGTCGGTACATGCTGCACCGCCTCGGGCTCGCCCTTCGCGTCGAGGCGGAACACGGTGATGCTGTTCGCCCCGCGATTGGAGACGTAGAGCGTCCGCCCCGCCCGGTCGATCGCGATATGCCCGGCATAGGAAGCAGGACCACCCTCGGGCACCAGAGTCCGCTCGCCTGCGTCACGGAACAGGCCGTCGGGCAGCGCGTCGAGGACGAACAGCCGCGTCTGCAACTCGCAGGCGACATAGGCACGCGGCAGGGTCGGATGGTGGACCATGTGCCGCGGCCCCACCCCCGCCGGCGCTTGCCAGGCGACCACCGGCTCGGCCAGCGTCCGGGCTGCGGGATCGAAGCGATAGGCGAAGATCGCATCCGCCCCCAGATCGACCGAATGCAGCCAGCGCCGGTCCGGGCTGAACCCCACCCAATGGGCGTGCGGCCCCGCTTGCCGCGCGGTGTTCGGGCCGTGGCCGTGATGCTGAAAGACCTGCGCCTCGCCCGGCGCACCGGTCTTGCGGTCGAGCCGGTAGAAGGCGACCGAGCCGCTGGAATAATTGGCGACCGCCAGGCACGCCGAGGACCGGTCCAGCGCGACATGGCACGGGTCGGCGCCGCCGGTCGATGCGCCGCCCCGGACCTTCCAGCCGGGACCATAGCCCGTCACCCGCCCCTCGGCCTGTTCGCGCAACAGGTAGAAGGCGCCGCCCGGTCCGTTGCCGACACCATAAGAGGCGTTGACGATCCCCGTTACGGGCGTGGCCACCCGGCCATCGACGATCGGATAGAGGCCCTTGCCGCCTTCGTTGGCATAGGTGCCCGCGATCAGCCGATCGCGCCCCGGCGTCCGCGCCAGAGCGGGCGTCGCGGCACCCAGCCCGACCGCTACCGCCCCCGCCATCACCTCGCGCCGTGTCGTCGTCATGCCGCCCTCTCCTTTGGCGGCCGTTGAACGCGAAAGGGGGCGGGAAGGCAATGACCTTCCCGCCCCCCAGGCGCATGCGATACGATCAGTCGATCAGATCGCGACCACGCCGCCGTCATTCTTGGTGATGACGATCGTCGCCGAACGCGGGCGCACGGTCGCGGCCGCACTGCCCGACTGGCTGGCGGGCCAGTTGCTGGTCGGGGCGGCGACGCCGCTGGCATCCTCGCCCGGATGCTGGATGTTGACGAAGACCGAGGTGCCGTCCGGCGTCGAGTGGATGCCGGTGATCTCGCACTGCTTCGGGCCGACCAGGAAGCGCTTCAGCGTCACGCCCGGCGCCTTGCCGATGCGGGTGGTGACGGTCGCCGACGCGCTCCCTGCACTGCTCGTCACCGAACGGGTGCCGCCATCGCCGACCCGGCCGGGAATCGCGGCCAGCATCATGCAGTTGGTGACGTCGGTGAAGGCGCCGTCATCGGTCTGGATCCACATCACCGGCGTCTGCTGCCCGGCGACATTGCTTGGCAGGCTGAACCACAGGCCGTCGGGCGACGAGAAGTCGTTGGTCGCGTCCAGCCCCGACAGGTTGATGTTGGTCGGATCGAGGTCCGCGCCCGCGCCAAAGGCATAGACGTCCCAGGTGAAGCTGGTCGCCTCGGTCGTGTCGTTCGTCTCGCGCAGGCGGATGATATGGCCGTTGCGGTTGCCGACCGAGGTCGAGGGCGGATCGACATAGGCGCGCGGATTGGCCGCATCGACGCCGGTCAGGCTGCCCGAGGCGACCGGGCGGCGCGAGGCGTTGTTGGTCAGCGTGCAATACATCTCGCCGGTCGCCGGGTTCACGGCGGTCCATTCCGGCCGGTCCATCTTGGTCGCGCCCAGCACGTCGGCGGCGAGGCGCGTGTTGATCAGGACGTCAGCCTGGTCGGCGAAAGCATAGCTGCTGTTCGAGGCGGTCAGCCCGTTCTGACCGAACACCAACGGCATCCACATGCCGGTGCCGTCGGCGTTGAACTTGGCGACATAAAGCGTGCCGTTATCGAGATATTTGTCGCCCACCGCCAGGCGGTCGCTGGCGGACGCATCCGAAGCGCTCCACGGCGTCGCCGACACGAATTTGTAGATATATTCGTTCTGCGCGTCGTCGCCCATGTAGAAGGCCGGACGAACCCCCGCGATCATCCGGCCGCTCTGGCAACCTTCATGGTTCATACGGCCGAGCGCGGTGCGCTTGCGCGGGGTGGAATTGGGGTTGAACGGGTCGATCTCGACCACCCAGCCGAACTGGAACGGCTCGTGCCGGAAATCGGCGGTGCCGTCTGCGGCCAGTGCGGCATTGGCGGTCGCGTTCCAGCGGCGGAAGACCGTGCTCGACGCATCGGACGGCGTCACCGTCGTCCAGCCATAATTGCCCGAGCGCCCCTCGGTGATGCCGTAACGGGCGAGCGAGGTGTTCTGCGTGGCCGTCGTCGTGGCCCGCACCGCCGCATCGCCCGAGGTGCGCCGGAAATAGCCTGCCCAATTCTCTTCGTTGGTCAGGTACGTGTTCCACGCCATCGTGCCGTTGGCGCAGTTGTTGATCGTGCCGCGCCCCATGCTGCCATCGGTCGAATAGGCGGTCTTCAGCCAGGCATTGCCCTTGACCGGGCCGCTGAATGCCATCGGCGTGTTCGGCGTGATGCGGCGATTCAGCGACGAACCCTGGACATAGGCCCAGGCGCCGCCCGAGCGCGATACCTCGACCACCGAGACGCCGTGGCACTCGATTTCCTTGATCGCCTCCGATTCGGGGCGCGGCGACGGCGACGGGCCGTTGGCGTGGAGATAGAGCTGGGTGATGTTCTCGTGGTTCAGCACTAGCAGGCCGCGCGTGCTGCTCGTCGGATCGGGGCTGGCCCCGCTGGCGGCAAGGCCGAAATAGCTCATGCCGTCATGATGGTCGCCCGCGCGCTGGGCATAGTTGGTGTCGGTGCCGTTATTGGCAAAGGCGGGCACGCTACCGCTGATCGGATCGCCCAGGCGATAGAGCACGGTGACGCTATAGCCCGAGGGCACCGTGACGATGTCCGCCAGGCTGTGCGGCACGGCGGTGAAGTCGAGCGTGATCGGCGTGACGGTCACGGTCACGCTGTTGTTGGTGACCAGGCCGTCGCGGCTGGTGATCTCCAGGTTGAAGCCCAGCTGAGTCGCGGTCGCCACCGCAGGCGCGCGGAACGACGCGACCAGCTGGTTGGCGTTGGTCAGCGTGACCGAAGGCCCTGCCGTCTGGCTCCAGTTGACGTTCGCGACCTGGCCGCTGGCGACGGTACCGGTCAGGGTGACGGCACGGCCCGCCGCGACGCTGGCGGTGCTGCCCGCCGCAGTCGCCTGCACGGCCTGCGGATTCTCGTCGTCGCAACCGCTGAGCAACATGCCGCCGAACAGCGCGGTGGTCATCGCCGACACGCCGTGGCGCAGCGTCTGGCGGCGTGACAGGCGGGTGGCGATCAGGTCGCTCATATGGGTGTTGGTCGAACGATTGGTGTCGATGTCGCCATCGTCATAGGCGACCAGGCTGTTGATATCCGACATGGAAAATCCCCCGGCGCCGCGCGAGGAGCTGCGCGGTCTGTGGGCGATGCTTTGCCGCCCGACCAAGTCACACAGGCGTCATTTCGGCGTCATCCGAATGACCCTTGCATGACCATTGGATGACACTCACGTCATTCTTTGGCGATGCTTGACTCGCCCCCGCCATACGCCTAAGGGCGTCCCCGCATCCGGATGGGCTTGCCCGTTCGGATTCCGTCCTAGACAGCAGGTGCCGGGGAATATGCCCTGGCTTAATCTCCTGCCGAGACGGGGAAAAGGATTTTGCCGGTCGTACCACTTGCTGGTCCCGCCCGGTCTGCCCCGCGTTTCTCACGCGTCGGTTGCCCATTCCCCATCGCTGGACACCCCGAGGGGTGGTCACACCCCCCGGTCAAGCAACCGGGATGACCGTTCGCGGTCGTTCCAACCATGGAGAATGGCATGGATCGCGATCAAAAGAGCCAGGCCGTCGCCGAACTGAACCGCAACTTCAACGAGGTTGGCGTGGTGGTCATCACCCGCAACCACGGCATGACCGTCGCCCAGTCGACGGCCCTGCGCACGAAGATGCGGGAAGCCGGCGCGACCTACAAGGTCTCGAAGAACCGGCTTGCCAAGATCGCAGCCCAGGGCACCGACTATGCCGGTGTCGCTGACATGCTGACGGGTCCCGTCGGCATTGCCAGCTCGATCGATCCCGTGGCCGCCGCCAAGGTGGCCGTGGAATTCGCCAAGACGACCGACAAGTTCGAGATCGTCGGCGGATCGATGGGTGCGAACGTCCTTGATGTCGCAGGCGTGCAGGCGCTGGCGACTCTGCCCTCGCTGGACGAGCTCCGGGCGAAGCTGGTTGGTCTCATCGTGGCGCCTGCCACGAAGCTGGCCACCATCACCCAGGCTCCCGCGGCGCAGATCGCCCGCGTCCTCGCGGCTTATGCCGACAAGGACAAGGAAGCCGCCTGATCTTCGGGCGAATACGACGATTTGAACTGACACACTCGGGCCATTTTACCCGGCCCGTATTGGAGATAAGAACATGGCAGACCTGAACGCGCTGGTTGACCAGCTGAGCGAGCTGACCGTCCTCGAGGCCGCTGAGCTCTCGAAGATGCTTGAAGAGAAGTGGGGCGTCTCGGCCGCCGCTGCTGTTGCCGCGGCTCCTGCTGCTGGCGGCGCTGCTGCTCCGGCCGCTGAAGAGAAGACCGAATTCGACGTGATCCTCACCGGCGACGGTGGCAAGAAGATCAACGTCATCAAGGAAGTCCGCGCGATCACCGGCCTGGGCCTGACCGAAGCCAAGGCGCTGGTCGAAGGCGCTCCGAAGCCCGTCAAGGAAGGCATTGCCAAGGACGAGGCCGAGAAGATCAAGAAGCAGCTCGAAGAAGCCGGCGCGACCGTCGAGCTCAAGTAATCGGCTGCGGGGGCAACCCCGCACCCGTTCGCTTGGCGAGCTAAAGAAAGGGCGGCCCCTTAGCGGGGGTCGCCCTTTTCTTATGGGCCGACCGATCGGCTCTTATTCCCTTCCACCCCTGCCATGGGAGGTGGCAGGCCGAAGGCCTGACGGAGGGGTGTCCCGGCTGGCGAGGTCAGGAATTTACCCCGCGACCCGGCTCCACGGCCGGGCGGCACGCATGTCCAGCCGACAGACATGGCGCAGGCCATGCGCACGGATATAGGTCAGCGCGCGCGCATCATAATCCGCCGCCAGCGGATCGCTGAAATGCCAGTCGGGCGGATTGAAGGTCGAGAAGCCGTTGAACGTCGGCACCCGCCACTGCTCGGCCAGGAACATCGCATCGACATTGTGCGGATAGAGCGCGTGAAGCTCGGCATTGATATAGAGCGGCTCATTCACCCGCGTCGCGACGACATAGAAGACCGCACAGTCGCGTGGCGGCGCCGGGATCGCCGACAAGGCGGTCCGCTGGGCGGTGCGGCTGAGTTGCGCGGGCGTTTCGGCGCTCAGATTCTCGGCGACCAGCAGCGTGACGATCCCCGCCAGCCACCAGGGCCGCCTGCCCGCCAGCCGCGCGGCCTGCTCGCGCCACGCCGCCGCGACGACCAGCAGGAACGGCAGGGTCAGCCAGAGCTGGTAGCGCGACACGGTGCGCAACCCCTTGGCCCCTGGCACCAGCCAGAAGACGAGGTTCCAGGGCGAGGCCACCCAGAATTGCAGCGTCAGCGCCCAGGCGACGATCATCGCCAGCGCAAAGGCGCGCCACTCGACGGGCGCGGTCCGGTCGATCCCGATCCGCCGCCGCACGACGATGCGCCACGCCGCGATCAGCAGGAGGACGCACAGGATCGGCGGGAACCCCGCTTGAT
The DNA here is from genome assembly GCF_913062585.1 of uncultured Sphingomonas sp. Lineage (GTDB taxonomy): Bacteria > Pseudomonadota > Alphaproteobacteria > Sphingomonadales > Sphingomonadaceae > Sphingomonas. Next base: position 20,182 of record NZ_CAJXWX010000033.1, read on the forward strand.
GCTCACCCCCCAGCACGCGACCGGGCAGCAACGGGTCCTCCGGCAAGACCATATGGACCAGCGCGAACAGCGGGCGGAAGATCCAGCCCCATAGATAATTGCCCGGCCCAACATTGATCATGTCGATCCCCGGCGTCACCAGATAGCCGAGCATCTCATAATAGCCCTCGCCACCCGTCTCGCGCAGCTTGGGCAGATAAACGGCGAGAAAAGGCAGGATCAGGACGGCAAAGGCCCCGCCCCCCCAGGCCAGCGTCCCGGCATGACGCCGCACCAGCCCGATCAGCGCGGCCGGGGCCAGATTCCCGCTGAGAATCATCCAGCAACAGGCGAACAGACAGGCCGAGAAGATGGTGAACCAGGCCATGTAATAAGAGGTCATCAGCCAAGCCGCCATCAACGCGGCCAGCGCCACCGCACGCCCCCTTGCCCCTGCCCGCTCGCCGCGCAGCTCGGCCCGGACGGTGTCGATCGCCAGGATCATCGCCACCGGCAGCAGCGCGACGCTCTGCAACTGGGCATGGACCGCCTGGAGATGGATGTTGCTGGCGATGCTCCACAGCAAGGCGACCAGCAGGGCGCTCCCCCGCCCCCAGCCGAGCGTGCGCGTCACGAGATGATAGGCGACGGCAAAGCCGATCGTCTTGAAGGTCAGGATGTTCAGCGTATCGGCGTGGAAGGGATCGGCGACCATCCGCCAAGCCGAATAGGACAGGCCATAAAGGAAATAGCCGTCATTATAGCCCAGCGTGCCGCGATAGGGATGGAAGTAGAAACCGCTGTTCCACGGCGACACGCCCGTCCAGACATTGCGCCAATGTTCGAGGATGGTCATTTCGATCAGCGCATCCCCCCGCTCGCCGAAAGCGAGGTCGAAGCCGCTGGCGATCGGCACGCGGAAGACCAGCAGCATGGCGACGGCATAGGTCAGCGCGAACGGAAGGACGGTCGTCCAGAGCCGGGCAGGCACGGCGGGCAAGGTCTTCGAGGAGCGGACGACGGCTTCCATGGCCGTGCCGTAGGGACAGCGAAAGAGGCTGTCGAGCGTCACGCCCCAAGGCGATATGACTGCCAAAGCACCTGCAACATGGTCGTGAATGTCACTTGAACCCGTTGCCGCGCTCCGGTCATCATGGCGCAAACCGACCGTGGCACGAGGAACCGATGGACCAGCATTGTCGCCCGCGAATGCCGCGCAATCGCCTCTGGTGTCTGGGCATCGTGACTCTTGCCGCGATGCTGACGGCTGCCTCCGCGCCGCGTTACGACTGGTCGACCGCCGATCTCTCCTATGTCGGCGGCGTGGCGGCGCTGCGTGGTGCGGCCGCATCGCGGGCCCTCTGCGCCCGCCTGATCGCCCTGAGGCCGCCGCCCGCCGACATCGCCGACACCAGACAGGCCAAGGCCCTGGAGCGTTGTAGTAGCGAGGCGCTGCTATACGGGATCGGGCACCCGGCGGATCCTGTCGCGGCACGGCGTTGCGCATGGCGCGAATATGCGATCGCGCAGAGCGATGACGGACCGCCGCTCGACTATTTCCGGGGCGCGGGCATTCTCGCCGTCGCCTATGCCAATGGCTGGGGCGGACCACGCGACATGGATATGGCAATTCATATGGCGTGCGGGATCGACGACGCGCCTGCCGCGATGCAGGCGCGGATCGATCATCTTCGGGCGCTCGCCCGCAATGGCCCCGGACGCAAGCCGTTCCGCATCTGCGACGACATCTCCAGCGGGATGAGCGGCGGCGTCTGCGCGGCGCATGCGGCGTCGTTTCGCGACCAGGATCGCGCCCACATCGTCGCCCGTTGGAAACGGAGCTGGTCGCCCGCCCGGCGTGCGGCGTTCGACACAGTGCTGGCCAGCATGACCGCCTATGCCGAGGCCGCGCACACGCTCGATTGCCATGGTGGAACGGCGGCGACGCAATGCACGATCGACGGCGTCGAAAGCGATCTCACCCGCTTCACGGCCAAGATCGGCGCGCTGCTCGGGCAAAACCCGTCACCTGCCGTGCCGCCACTGGCGGAGCGTAGCAACGCTGCCACCGATGCCGCCGGATGGGCCCAGTTCATGCGGCAACTGCCCCCGGACGAGCGGGCGCTCTACGAGACCAATGGCCATCAGACGATCGCAGCGAGAGCGCGGTTCGAACGCGACCTGCTCGCCTTTACCGCCACGATACCGGGTATCACGCCGCATCAGACACGACAGTTGTTCTCGGATCTCTAGGGCCGATCGGCATTCAGCCTATTCCTCCCCTGCAAGGGGAGGGGGACCATGCGTAGCATGGTGGAGGGGTGTCCCCGGTGGCGAAGGTAGGTCCAAATTCTCTAACCGGGACACCCCTCCGTCAGGCCTTCGGCCTGCCACCTCCCCTTGCAGGGGAGGAATAGGCTGAATGTCGATCCGTCCTAGGGCTCCGGCAGTCATAACGGGATAAGGGCTGAACCCGCTCGCTTTCCGGAAGGCAGGGGGCTTGCAACACAGTCCGTTCAGGCGCCGAGCCTGCACGTCAGCCCCCAATATCTTCGAGCCGCGATCTATTCCGCCGCCTCGATCACGCCTCCGTCTTCGGACTGGCTGTAGACACGATCGAGATAGTGGTTGGCGATGATGTAATGCGCTCGGACGGCTGCGGGATGGGTCGCCTTCTGGGCCAGTTCGAGTTCGGTTTCGGCACGCTGGTAGAAATAGTCTTCGTCAATCTCAGGCGACGTCATTTCAGGTCTCCGGGGTCCCATCGGCGCGCCAACAACCCGCGCGCATCCGGGATCTTCTCCAATGTTCGTATATGGTTGGGAAGGTGGTTCGGTTCCCGCCGGACGGCCCTGAGCCCCCTCCATTCGACGCAAATCCGTTGTTTTCGTCGCAACGCCCCCCTGCCCGCAGGCAAGGCATCACGTCTACTTCAAAGGACAAAGCGCCGTTCGCAAAAAACCGCCGCCCGGTTGCCCGGACGGCGGCTCTTTGATTCCAATCCGTCAGACGGATCAGTCGTTCAGATACTCACCGGCATCGGCGTCGGTGCCGTGGCCGGAGGGTGCGACCTCGGCCAGCGGATCGTTGCCGACACCGCCCGCATCACGCACCGAACGCGCCTGCTCGGCGGCCCGCTCTTCGGCGGCGCTGACCGGTGCGATGATCGCCTCGGCCAGCTTGCGCTGCTGCGCGCGGAGCGCGGCGTCGCGGCTGGAAGCCGCCACGCGCAGGCGGTTCATGCCAGCGCCCGTACCCGCCGGGATCAGGCGGCCGACGATGACATTCTCCTTCAGGCCCATCAGCGTGTCCTGCTTGCCCTGGACCGCTGCCTCGGTGAGGACGCGGGTGGTTTCCTGGAACGACGCCGCCGAGATGAAGCTGCGGGTCTGCAGCGACGCCTTGGTGATGCCGAGCAGGACGGGCTTGCCCTGCGCACGGACCTGGTTCGCGTCGAGCTTGTCGTTGATCGCGTCCATTTCCTCGCGATCGACCTGCTCGCCCTTCAGCAGCGTGGTGTCGCCGCCGTCGGTGATCTCGACCTTCTGCAGCATCTGACGAACGATCGTCTCGATGTGCTTGTCGTTGATCTTCACGCCCTGGAGACGATAGACTTCCTGGATTTCGCTGACCAGATATTCGGCCAGCGGCTCCACGCCCATCGTTTCCAGAATGTCGTGCGGATCGGGCGAACCGCCGATCAGGTTGTCGCCACGCTTGACGTAGTCGCCTTCCTGAACGTCGATCACCTTCGACTTGGGCACCAGATACTCGACGACCTCGCCGCCATCCTCGGGCTGGATGCCGATCTTGCGCTTCGCCTTGTAATCCTTGCCGAACACGACACGGCCCGAGACCTTGGCGATGATCGCCGAGTCCTTGGGAACGCGCGCTTCGAACAGCTCGGCGACGCGCGGCAGACCGCCGGTGATGTCGCGGGTCTTGGCCGATTCGCGCGCGACACGGGCCAGAACGTCACCGCCCTGCACCTGCGCCCCGTCCTCGACCGAGAGCGTCGCACCCGGCGCCAGCATGTAGCGGCCGGCCTCGCCCGAATTGTCGTCGAGCAGGGTCATGCGCGGACGCAGATCCTCCTTCGACTTGGTCGAGGCGCGATATTCGGTGACGACGCGCTGGGCGATACCCGTCGCTTCGTCGACCTGCTCGGTCAGGGTCTTGCCCTCGATCAGGTCCTGGAACTTCACCGTACCGGGGTTTTCGGTGATCACCGGCATGGTGAACGGATCCCACTCGGCCATGCGGTCGCCCTTCGACACGATGTGACCATCGTCGAACAGGACGTACGCACCGTAAGGGATACGGTCGACCGACAGCTCGCGGCCGTCCATGTCGACGATCGCGATCTCACCCGAACGGCTCAGCACCACGCGGCGGCCACGCTGGTCGGTGATCAGGCGCAGGTCGCGGAACTGGACGACACCGTCCACCGCCGCTTCCAGGTTCGACTGCTCGTTCAGCTGCGCCGCACCACCGATGTGGAAGGTACGCATGGTCAGCTGCGTACCCGGCTCACCGATCGACTGCGCCGCGATGACGCCGACTGCTTCGCCGATGTTCACCGGCGTACCACGGGCGAGGTCACGGCCATAGCACTTGCCGCAGACACCGACCTTCGATTCGCAGACCAGCGGGCTGCGGATCTTGACCGACTGGGTGTTCGCCGCCTCGATCTTGGCCACCATCGGCTCGTCGAGCAGGACGCCCGATGCGATGATGACTTCGCCGGTCTTGGCGTTGACGATGTCCTCGGCCGTGGTGCGGCCCAGGATACGCTCGCCGAGCGACGCGATGGTCGAGCCGCCCTGCACGATCGCCTTCATCTCCAGGGCGCGGGTCGTGCCGCAATCCTCTTCGATGATGACGCAGTCCTGGCTGACGTCGACCAGACGGCGGGTCAGGTAACCCGAGTTCGCCGTCTTCAGTGCCGTGTCGGCCAGGCCCTTACGCGCGCCGTGGGTCGAGTTGAAGTATTCAAGAACGGTCAGACCTTCCTTGAAGTTCGAGATGATCGGCGTTTCGATGATCTCGCCCGACGGCTTGGCCATCAGGCCGCGCATGCCCGCAAGCTGCTTGATCTGCGCGGGGCTACCACGCGCACCCGAGTGGGCCATCATGTAGATCGAGTTGATCGGCTTTTCGCGGCCGACCATCGGGCCGTCCTCGTAATGCCGGACCGCCTTGATCTCGTTCATCATCGAGTTCGCGACCTGGTCGCCGCAACGGCTCCACGCGTCGATCACCTTGTTGTACTTCTCCTGCTGCGTGATCAGGCCGTCCTGATACTGCTGCTCGAAGTCCTTCACCTGCTCGCGCGTCTCGTCGACCAGACGATCCTTGTCCGGCGCGATGATCATGTCGTCCTTGCCGAACGAGATGCCGGCGCGGAACGCGTGACGGAAGCCCAGCGCCATGATCGCGTCGGCGAACAGCACGGTCTCCTTCTGGCCGGTGTGACGATACACCTCGTCGATGACCTCGCCGACGTCCTTCTTGGTCAGGACGCGGTTGACGATGTCGAAGGGCACCTTGTGGCTCTTCGGCAAAGTCTCGCCCAGCAGCATGCGGCCCGGGGTCGTTTCGAAGCGCTTCAGGTACTGGTTGCCCTGCTCATCGGTCTGCGGAACGCGGCTGATGATCTTGGTATGCAGCGTGACGGCACCGGCGAAGAGGGCCTGATGGACCTCCTCCATGTCCGCCAGCATCATGCCCTCGCCCGGTTCCTTCTCCTTCTGGAGCGACAGGTAATACAGGCCCAGCACCATGTCCTGCGACGGCACGATGATCGGCTTGCCGTTGGCGGGCGACAGGATGTTGTTGGTCGACATCATCAGGACGCGCGCTTCCAGCTGCGCTTCGAGCGACAGCGGAACGTGCACGGCCATCTGGTCGCCGTCGAAGTCGGCGTTGAACGCCGAGCAGACCAGCGGGTGAAGCTGGATCGCCTTGCCCTCGATCAGCACCGGCTCGAACGCCTGGATGCCCAGACGGTGAAGCGTCGGCGCACGGTTCAGCATAACCGGGTGCTCGCGGATCACCTCGTCCAGGATGTCCCAGACTTCCTTGCGCTCCTTCTCGACCCACTTCTTGGCCTGCTTCAGGGTCATCGACAGACCCTTGGCGTCCAGACGGGCATAGATGAACGGCTTGAACAACTCGAGCGCCATCTTCTTCGGCAGGCCGCACTGGTGCAGCTTCAGCTCCGGGCCGGTCACGATGACCGAGCGGCCCGAATAGTCGACGCGCTTGCCGAGCAGGTTCTGACGGAAGCGGCCCTGCTTGCCCTTCAGCATGTCGGACAGCGACTTCAGCGGACGCTTGTTGGCACCCGTGATCGTGCGACCACGACGGCCGTTATCGAACAGCGCGTCGACCGCTTCCTGCAACATGCGCTTTTCGTTGCGGACGATGATGTCCGGCGCACGTAGCTCCATCAGGCGCTTCAGGCGATTGTTGCGGTTGATGACGCGGCGATACAGGTCGTTCAGGTCCGAGGTCGCGAAGCGACCGCCGTCCAGCGGCACCAGCGGGCGCAGCTCGGGCGGGATGACCGGAATGACTTCCAGGATCATCCATTCGGGACGGTTGCCCGATTCCAGGAAGCTCTCGACGACCTTCAGGCGCTTGATGATCTTCTTGGGCTTCAGCTCCGACTTGGTCGTGGCCAGCTCTTCGAGCAGCGCGACCTTCTCGCCTTCCAGGTCGAGATTCTCGAGCATGATGCGGACCGCCTCGGCGCCGATCCCGGCCGAGAAGGCGTCCTCGCCATATTCATCCTGCGCGTCGAGCAGTTCGTCCTCGGTGAGAAGCTGATACTTCTCCAGCGGGGTCAGGCCCGGCTCGATGACGATATAGGCTTCGAAGTACAGCACGCGCTCGAGCTGCTTCAGCTGCATGTCGAGCAGCAAGCCGATGCGCGACGGCAGCGACTTCAGGAACCAGATGTGCGCGACCGGCGCGGCCAGTTCGATATGGCCCATCCGCTCGCGGCGGACCTTCGACACCGTGACTTCGACACCGCACTTTTCGCAGACGATGCCCTTGTACTTCATGCGCTTGTACTTGCCGCACAAGCATTCGTAATCCTTGATCGGACCGAAGATGCGCGCGCAGAACAGGCCGTCACGTTCCGGCTTGAACGTGCGGTAGTTGATCGTCTCGGGCTTCTTGATCTCGCCGAACGACCAGGAACGGATCTTGTCGGGCGACGCGATACCGATCTGAATCTGGTCGAAGGTTTCCGGCTTGGCCACCGGATTGGCGAAGTTGGTCAGTTCGTTCATTTTGCTTTCCTCACAGGGAGGGAAAATTCATCGGGCGAGAAGGAAGGTGCCGGTGAGGCAGATTGCCCCACCGGCTTGACCTGTCTTACTCCGCCGCCTCGGCCAGACCGTCGTCCTGGCTCTCTTCCATCGACTTGAGATCGACGTTGAGACCCAGCGAGCGCATTTCCTTGACCAGCACGTTGAAGCTCTCCGGGATGCCCGCCTCGAAGGTGTCGTCGCCCTTGACGATCGCTTCGTAGACCTTGGTGCGGCCGACCACGTCGTCCGACTTCACCGTCAGCATTTCCTGGAGCGTGTACGCCGCGCCATAAGCCTGCAGCGCCCACACTTCCATTTCCCCGAAGCGCTGGCCACCGAACTGCGCCTTACCGCCCAGCGGCTGCTGGGTAACGAGCGAGTACGGCCCGATCGAACGCGCGTGGATCTTGTCGTCGACCAGGTGGTGGAGCTTCAGCATGTAGATGATGCCGACGGTCACCTTGCGGTCGAACTGATCGCCGGTGCGCCCGTCGAACAGGTCCGACTGGCCCGAGGTGTGGAGGCCCGCCAGTTCCAGCATCTCCGACACGTCGCTCTCGCGCGCGCCGTCGAACACCGGGGTCCCCATCGGCACGCCGGTGCGGATGTTCTGGACCAGCTCGGCCACTTCCTCGTCGTCACGGTTCTGGATGTCTTCGGCATAATGATCGCCGTAGATCTCCACGAGCCGCGACTTCACCGCTTCCGGCACCGCGCCCGGCTTGGCGTCAGGATTGGCTTCGCGCCAATCCTCCAGCTGCGCCGCGACCTGCATACCCAGGTTGCGCGCCGCCCAGCCCAGATGCGTCTCGAAGATCTGACCGACGTTCATGCGCGACGGCACGCCCAGCGGGTTCAGCACGAGATCGACCGGCGTACCGTCCGCGAGGAAGGGCATATCCTCCTGCGGCAGGATGCGGCTGATGACGCCCTTGTTGCCGTGACGGCCGGCCATCTTGTCGCCCGGCTGCAGCTTGCGCTTCACCGCAACGAAGACCTTGACCATCTTCAGCACGCCCGGCGGCAGCTCGTCGCCACGCTCCAGCTTGTCGCGGCGGTCATGGAACTTGTCCGTGATCCGCTTGGCGGCTTCGTCATATTGGGCCTTGACCGCTTCCAGATCGCTCTGGCGCGCGTCGTCGGCAACGGCGAACTTCCACCATTCGTGACGATCGACCGATTCCAGCACCTCGGCATCGATGACGATGCCCTTCTTCACGCCCTTGGGCGCGGCGGTGGCGGTCTGGTCGAGCAGCATCTCGCGCAGGCGGCTCCAGGTCGCCCGGTTGAGGATCGTGCGCTCGTCGTCGGCGTCCTTCTTCAGACGCTCGATCTCCTCGCGCTCGATCGCCATCGCGCGCTCGTCCTTGTCGATGCCGTGACGATTGAAGACGCGCACGTCGACGATCGTACCGGCCACGCCCGGCGGCAGACGCAGCGAGGTATCGCGCACGTCGCTGGCCTTTTCACCGAAGATCGCGCGGAGCAGCTTTTCCTCCGGCGTCATCGGCGATTCGCCCTTCGGCGTGATCTTGCCGACCAGGATGTCGCCCGGCTCCACCTCGGCCCCGACATAGACGATGCCCGCCTCGTCGAGGTTGCGCAGCGCCTCTTCACCCACGTTCGGGATGTCGCGGGTGATGTCTTCCGGCCCGAGCTTGGTGTCGCGCGCCATGACTTCGAACTCGTCGATATGGATCGACGTGAACACGTCGTCCTTCACGATCCGCTCGGAGATGAGGATCGAGTCCTCATAGTTGTAGCCGTTCCAGGGCATGAACGCGACGAGCGCGTTGCGGCCCAGCGCCAGCTCGCCGAACTCGGTCGAGGGGCCGTCGGCGATCACGTCGCCCGCCTTCACGACGTCGCCCACCTTCACCAGCGGACGCTGGTTGATGCAGGTCGACTGGTTCGAACGCTGGAACTTCATCAGCGTGTAGATGTCGACGCCCGACTTGCCCGCGTCCACGTCACCGGTGGCGCGCACGACGATACGGCTGGCGTCGACCTGGTCGACGATACCTGCACGCTTGGCGGCGATCGCCGCGCCCGAATCGCGCGCGACGGTCTCTTCCATGCCGGTGCCGACGAAGGGCGCTTCCGCCTTCACCAGCGGCACGGCCTGACGCTGCATGTTCGAGCCCATGAGCGCGCGGTTGGCGTCGTCGTTTTCCAGGAACGGAATGAGCGAGGCGGCGACCGAGACGAGCTGCTTGGGGCTGACGTCCATCAGGGTGATCTGATCGGGCAGCGCCATCAGGAATTCGCCCGCCTGACGCGCCGAGACCAGATCCTCGGTGAAGCGATTGTCCGCATCCGTCGCGGCCGAAGCCTGGGCGACGGTGTGCTTCTGTTCCTCCATCGCCGACAGGTACACGACCTCGTCGGTGACGCGGCCGTCGATCACCTTGCGGTACGGCGTCTCGATGAAGCCGTACTTGTTGACGCGGGCGAAGGTCGACAGCGAGTTGATCAGACCGATGTTCGGGCCTTCCGGCGTTTCGATCGGGCAGATGCGGCCATAGTGCGTCGGGTGAACGTCGCGGACTTCGAAGCCCGCACGCTCACGCGTCAGACCGCCCGGCCCGAGCGCCGAGACGCGACGCTTGTGCGTCACTTCGGACAGCGGGTTGGTCTGGTCCATGAACTGCGACAGCTGCGACGAACCGAAGAACTCGCGCACCGCGGCGACCGCGGGCTTGGCGTTGATCAGGTCGTTCGGCATCACGGTCGACACGTCGACCGACGACATGCGCTCCTTGACCGCACGCTCCATGCGCAGCAGGCCGACGCGATACTGGTTCTCCAGCAGCTCGCCCACCGAACGGACGCGGCGGTTGCCGAGATTGTCGATATCGTCGATCTCGCCCTTGCCGTCCTTCAGGTCGACCAGCGTCTTGACGACCGAGAGGATGTCCTCGGTGCGCAGCGTCGTCACCGTGTCCGGGCAATCGAGGTCGAGGCGCATGTTCAGCTTGACGCGACCCACGGCCGACAGGTCATAGCGATCGGGATCGAAGAACAGGCCCGCGAACAGCGACTCCGCCGTCTCCAGCGTCGGCGGCTCGCCGGGGCGCATGACGCGATAAATGTCCGACAGCGCCTGCTCGCGCTCTTCGGCCTTGTCGGCCTTCAGCGTGTTGCGGATCCACGGACCGGTCGCGACATGGTCGATGTCGAGCAGCTCGATCGTGTCGACGCCCGCCTTGTCCAGCGCTTCAAGATTCTCGGCGCTGATCTCGTCACCGGCTTCGACGTAGATTTCGCCGGTCTGCTCGTTGATGAGGTCATAGGCCGAATAGCGACCGAAGATTTCCTCGGTCGGGATCAACAGCTGCGACAGGCCGTCCTTGGCCGCCTTGTTGGCAGCGCGGGGGCTGATCTTCTGACCGGCCGGGAACACCACCTCGCCCGAGCTGGCGTCGACGATGTCGAACATCGGCTTGGCACCGCGCCAGTTCTCGGCCTGGAACGGGATCTTCCAGCCGCCATCGCCGCGAACGAAGGTCAGGCGGTTGTAGAAATAGTTGAGGACCTCTTCCGAGTTCATGCCCAGCGCATAGAGCAGCGCCGTCACCGGCAGCTTGCGCTTGCGGTCGATACGGACGTTGACGATGTCCTTGGCGTCGAACTCGAAGTCCAGCCATGAGCCGCGATACGGGATCACGCGCGCGGCGAATAGATACTTGCCCGAGGCATGGGTCTTGCCGCGGTCATGGTCGAACAGCACGCCCGGCGAACGGTGCATCTGGCTGACGATGACGCGCTCGGTGCCGTTGATGAAGAAGGTGCCGTTCTCCGTCATCAGGGGCATGTCGCCCATGTAGACGTCCTGCTCCTTGATATCGATGACCGACTTGGCTTCGGTATCGGGATCGACCTCGAACGCGGTCAGGCGCAGCGTGACGCGCATCGGCGCGGCATAGGTGATGCCCCGCTGGCGGCATTCCTCGACGTCGAACTTCGGGTCCTCGAGGACGTAATCGTCGAAGTCGAGATAGGCGGTGCCCGCGAAATCCTGGATCGGGAAGACGCTGCGCAGCGTCTTTTCCAGCCCCGAGACATGGCCCGTGGACTTGTCCGAGCGCAGGAACTGCTCGTAGCTTTCGCGCTGAACCTCGATCAGGTTCGGCATCTGCACCACTTCGTGGATGTCGCCGAATACCTTGCGGATACGCCGCTTGGCGGTGCCGCCATCGCCCTTGCGCGGGGCGGAGCCGCTGTCGATCGCCTTGGTTGCCATGGGTCTATCTGCCTCGTCAGCCGTAAATCACTGCCCGGATGCCTCCGGACCAGACGCAACGACAGACGCCGAAAGGCCGCTCGCATCAATATGCGGCGGCATTCGGCGTCCGTTGAACCAGCAATCTTCCATTCGACCGACACGCTGCGCGAAGGCGCATCATTTCCCGAAGATCCTGGTGAGCGAAAGCGATATAAGCACGCGAGGCACCGGTGTCAAACAGCGCCACGCGCACATGACGGGAAAGTTCCTCTTCCGGTCATGTCTGCCATATATTGGCCGCATATGGCGTTACACAAGGGGTTGCATCCCTTCCGGCCACCGGGCACGGCTGGGGTGTTCGGGCCGGTGGTCCGAACGGCCGGAAGAGTATAGTTACCGCGAGGAATGGATTTCATGACATCGTCCGGGCCGCGCCGCGTCGCGCGCCTTCTCGCCCTGACGCTGGCGCCGGTGCTCGCGCCGATGCCTGCGGTCGCGGTGCCGTTCCAGACCTCGTCGCAGGATAACGATGCCGCCCGTCCCACGACGAGCGGACTGGACGGATTCAGCCTGAGCCCGCGCGCCGCCACCCCGCAAGGGTCGCAGACGCCGGTGCCGACGCCGCCTGCACCGCGCATCGTCCTGCCCGGCCAGAGCACGCCTGCCGCCGCGACGCCGACCCCCGCTCCGACGCCCCGGCCCAGCCCGACGCCGCGCCCCACCCCGCGTGCGACGCCCACGCCGACGCCCAGTCCGACGTCCGTCGCCGAGCCGACGCCCATGGCCTCGCCCGAGCCGCCCGCGACGCGCCTGCCCGATCGCGAGCCGGCGGTCCCCGCCCCGTCTGAGGTCGGGGTGGACGGCATGACCATCACCAATGGTCAGGGCGCCAATCCGGCGATCGCCGCCCCTGGCACGACCGCACCCGAGGTCCAGGACGAGGGCGATCGGGGCCTGCCCTTCTGGCCGCTGCTGATCGGCACCGGCCTGGCGGCGCTGGCGGTCGGCATCTGGCTGGGCCGTCGAAGCCGCCGCATGCCTGCGCTGCCAGCGCCCTCGCCCCGCCCGACCGAGGGTGGCGCAACGCCGGAGCCGACGCCGACCGCCATGCCCGAGGCCGGGACCCGCGCGACCACGCCCGCCGCCGCGCCACAGCCCGCCGCACCGGCGCTGCCGCCGGAGCCCAGCTTCCTGTCGGTCGACGCACGCCCGCTGCGGGTCGGACTGAACATGCTGACCGCGACGATCGAGGCCGAGGTGACGGTGCACAACACCGGCGCGACGCCGATCGGCCGGGTCGCGGTCGACCTGCGCCTGCTGAGCGCTCATGCCGGGCTGGACGGCGAGCTGATCGACCTGGCGCGCCAGCCGCAGGGCCGTCCGATCGTTCCGGCCTTCGCGCTGGCACCGGGCGAAAGCCGCACCGTGCGCGGCGTCACCGCCCTGCCGCGCGAAGCGATCCATGTCATCGACGCGGCCGGTCGGCCGATGTTCGTACCGATCCTGTCCGCTGCCGCACATACCGACTGGGGCGTCGCGCGCTGCGCCTATGCGGTCGGCCTGGAACGCGTCGATTCGACCAAGCTGTCGCCGATCTGGCTTGACCAGCCGGGGCGGATGTACGACCAGGTCGCCGCGCGTCCGCATGTGATGCGGGGGTAAGTCCGGGGCGTGGGCTTCGACTTCGCTCAGCCTGAACGGCTGTTTGTATAGGAACGGCCCCTACCTCCGTTCAGCCTGAGCGAAGTCGAAGGCCACGCCCCGCGCTATCCGATCACCCCGCCCGCATATCCTCGGTAATCACATGCGGCGCGGTTTCGCCGAACGTGCGGACCAGCGTCTGGAATCCCTTGCCCTCGATCCGCAACTCGTTGAACGCGGGCGGCGTCTTGCGCGTCCGCTTGGACAGCGTGCCCGCACCGATCATGCGGATGATCCGGCCATCGCGGTCGACCGGCACGTCGAACGGGTCATGGACATGGCCGCTCAGCACCGCATGGGCGCCCGCCGCCGCCAGCTGGGTCAACGCGGCATCGCCGTTGCGGGTCTTGGCGGTGCCCTTGGTCGGCCCCTCGATCAGCGGATGATGCGCGGCGACCAGGATCAGATGGTCCTTGGGCGCCTCCGCGATCAGCGCCAGCGCCCGGCGGAGCGAGCCGGAGCTGACCCGCCCCTTGGACCAGTTCCACCGCCACTGGGCGCGCGCGGTGGTCTTCAGCGGCACCACCGTCACACCGGGCAGGTCGAGCGGCTTTTCGATCATCCGCTCGATCGCGGCATAACGCTGGTACGGCGCGAACAGCCGCCGGAACGGATCCAAATAATAGGGGATGTCGTGATTGCCGACCTCGACCGTCACCGGCACGCCCAGCGATTGCAGCCAGGCACCCCCGGCCTGAAACTCGCGCTTGGTCGCACGCATCGTCAGGTCGCCGGTCATGATGACCGCATGCGGCCTTTCCGCCGCGACCCGCTCGGCGAACCAGGCGAGCGCGGCGGGGTCCTCGGCACCGAAATGCACGTCGCTGACATGAAACAGGCGGATCATGCCGCCCGTCCTAAACTGCCCATCCGCCTCACGGCAACTCGGCCATCGCACGCGGCTCGTGCAGCGGACAGCCATTCACCCGGCCGCGATACTCGGCCGAGAAGCGATAGGTATCCTTGCGGGCCCGGTTGATATTGCCCAGCGGCCGGTGCGCGGCCAGGCCGTGCCAGATGCTGTAGGACAGCGCATCGTCGATCGCATTGGTCTGGCCGTCTTGCCAGCTGATCTGCGGTTCGGCCGTAAAGGTCGCGACGGTGATGTACGGGCTGTCCGCTTCGCTCCATTCGGCGGTCGCGTCCTCGATCGGCATGGCGTCCAGATCGCGGTTCAGCTGGACTCGCAGCTCCCACGCGCCGCCCTGCTCGATCATCACCTCGCGCACCACCTCGCGCAGCGCGTCGGGGCGGTCGTGGGTGTCGACCGTGTCGCCGGTCAGCTGGGTCAGCGCAGGGCTGACCGGGAACAGGCCGAACTTGGCGATATGGTCGCCGTAGCGGAACGGCGTCTGGCTGTAATAGGTCTCGCCTAAGGGGTGCACCTGCTTCGACCCGCCCAGCGTCTTGAGCGTCGCGCTCTCTACCCCGACCGTCTCCAGCGTCGCCTCGATTCCGCGCAGGATTCCGGACAGCAGCTTCTTGCCGCCCTCGAACCTGTCGGTCGTGGAGGCCAGCATCTTCAGGTTCTTGGCAAAGGCGTCGGCGGTGGGCGCGGTGAAGACCGGCGCATTGGCCATGACGAAATCCTGCGTCGCGTCGCCTTCCGAGCCCGGCAAGCGCTCGCCCTCGACCCCGATGACCTTCAGCGCCAGCCCACGCGGTAGGGCGATGGCGTCGTCCAATATATCGCCCGGATTGGTCGAGATGCGTGCCACCGCGTCATAGTCGCCCGGCGTCGCGAAAAGCCCCTGCGCCAGCTCAGGCGGGAGATTGTCATGGACCGTCAGCTTGCCGCGGATGATGCCATGCGCCTTGGCATGGACGGCGCGGACGCCGTGGCCATAGTCCTTAGACGTGGTGTCGAGAATATGTGCGAAGGATTCTTTCATCTGGTCGACGGTTTCGCCTTCCTCGGGCTTCACGTCTTCGACCTGGGGGGTGAAATGGACGGGGGGTTTCATTGGGGCTCTCCCTGCAAGCCCCACCAACCCATGTTGGGTGATAGCGTTCCCCGCGATGGCGCTGGCGGCCCGCCCCACGCACGCCCCGCCCGCCTGCGGGAGGGGGAGCAGAGAAAGCGGAAGGGAGGCAGACGGAGGCACCCGCCCCGCTTCCCCCTCCCCCATCAATCCGCTAACCGGGCCGACATGGCCTTTTATCACCCACTCCTATTCGCCCTCGATGCCGAGCGCGCCCATGGTCTGACGGTCGCGATGCTGTCGCGCTGGGGATCGCTGGGGGCGCCGCTGGGGGGCGATCCGGCACGCTATCCGCGCCTGGCCACGAAGGTGGCGGGGATCGACTTCGCCAATCCGATGGGGCTCGCGGCGGGGGTCGACAAGAATGGCGAGGCGATCGACGGCTTTTTCGGCCTGGGCTTCGGCCTGGTTGAGATCGGCACGCTGACGCCCAAGCCCCAGCCCGGCAACCCGAAGCCCCGCCTGTTCCGGCTGGTCGAGGACAAGGGCGTGGTCAATCGCTATGGCTTCAACAATGGCGGGCTGGACGCCGGGCTGGCGCGCGCGAAGGCCGCCAGGCGCAAGGGCGTGTTGGGCATCAATGTCGGCGCCAACAAGGACGCCGCCGACCGGATCGCCGATTATCGCCACGGCGTGACCCAGGCTGCGCCGATCGCCGATTACGTCACGATCAACATCTCCAGCCCCAACACACCGGGCCTGCGCGACCTTCAGCACGGGCCGGCGCTCGCCGAGCTGCTGGCCGCCTCGCGCGAGGCGGCGGGGACGGTGCCGCTGTTCCTGAAGGTCGCCCCCGACCTGGAGCCCGCCCAGATCGACGAGATCGCGCGTGCGGCGATCGACCACCGGCTGGACGCGATCATCATCGGCAACACCACCATCACCCGCCCGGCGGTGAAGAGCGCGAACGCCGCCGAGACCGGCGGGCTGTCGGGACGCCCGCTCGCCCCGCTGGCGCGGGCGCGGCTGGCCGATTTCCGGAAAGCCACCGGGGCGGCGATGACGCTGATCGCGGCGGGCGGCATCGACTCCGGTGCGGAGGCCTATGCCCGCATCCGGGCTGGGGCGAGCCTGGTCCAGCTTTACTCCGCGCTGGTCTATGAAGGGCCCGGCCTCGCCGCCCGCATCCTGGCCGATCTCGACGCGCTGCTCGCACGTGACGGCTTTGCCAGCGTCGCGGAGGCGGTCGGCGCCTGACGTTACGGCTTGGCGTGGGGCAAGGCTTGCCGCTAGGGTTGGCGTTATGAAGCACTGGCTCCTGTCCGTCGCGGCGCTTGCGCTGCCGCTCGTCGCATCCGCCCAAGCGCGCGGCCCCGCCCCCAAGGCTGCACCAAGCGAAGGGATGGTCAGCGCCGCCGACCCACGCGCGGCCGCCGCCGGGGTGGAGATATTGCGCGCCGGGGGCAGCGCGACCGACGCCGCCATCGCCACCATGCTGGCGCTGAACGTGGTCGAGCCGCAAAGCTCCGGCATCGGCGGCGGCAGCTACTGGGTACGCCATGAGGCGCAGGGCGGCGCCACGACCACGATCGACGCGCGCGAGGCCGCGCCGATGGCAGCGACGCCGAACTGGTTCTACGGCCCCGATGGCCGCCCGCTCAGCCATGCCGATGCCGTGCCGGGCGGACGCAGTGTCGGCGTGCCCGGCGCGTTGCGCGGGATGGCGATGGCGCATGCCCAGGGCGGCAAGCTGCCCTGGGCGCGGCTGTTCCAGCCCGCGATCCGGCTGGCGCGCGACGGGTTCCAGCTGACCCCGCGCCTCCAGACCGCGCTGACCCGCTATGGCGGCCATGTCGACGCCGCCACCCGCGCGCGGCTGACCGGACTCGATGGACAGGTGCTCCCCCTGGGCAGCACCATCCGCAACCCGGAACAGGCCGCCCTGCTGGAACGGATCGCCAGGCTCGGCCCCGACAGCTTCTATGTCGGCCCGCAGGCGCAGAAGCTGGTGACGACGGTCAACGGCGCGACGCGCAATCCGTCGAAGATGGCGATGGGCGATCTCGCATCCTACTCGGCCAAGCCGCGCCCGCCGCTGTGCGCGACCTATCGCGGCTACAGGATTTGCAGCATGGGCCCGTCCTCGGGTGGCGGCTCGACCATGTTGTCGATCCTGAAGCTGCTCGAACGCTTTGACATGGGTAAGCTGGGCAAAGATTCCCCACAGGCCTGGCACCTGTTCGCCGAGGCCTCGCGCCTGGCCTATGCCGACCGCGACGCGTATCTGGGCGATCCCGATTATGTCCGCGTGCCGCTGAAGGGGTTGTTCGACCCGGCCTATATCGCCAGCCGCTCCGCGCTGATTTCGCCTGACAGCACGATGGCGACGGTCACGCCCGGCACGCCGCCCGGCGCGCCGGCGCGGGTGCGCGCGCCGGTCAGCGAGGTGCCCGGCACCACCGACCTCGTCACCGTCGACGCCGCCGGTAACGTCGCCGAGGTGACGACCACCATCGAGGGGTCGTTCGGCTCCGGCCTGTCGGTCGACGGCACGATGCTGAACAACGAGCTGACCGATTTCGACATCGTGCCGGTCAAGGACGGCGATCTGGTCGCCAACCGGGTCGAGGGCGGCAAGCGCCCGCGCAGCTCCATGTCGCCGACCATCGTCTATGGTCCCGACGGCCAGGTCCACCTGGCGATCGGCGCGGCGGGCGGCTCGACCATCATCGCCCAGGTCGCCAAGGCGATCATCGGCGTGATCGACTGGAAGATGAGTGCGCAGGATGCGATCGCGCAAGGCCTGCTCTTCGCGCCGTACAAGGTGGCGACGGTCGAACAGGGCACGTCGCTGGTCGACCTCGTCCCCGGCCTTCAGGCGCTGGGCGAGACGGTGGTCGTCGCGCCGCTGGGGCTGAAAGCCAATGCCATCGAGCGTGTCGGCGGCCACTGGGTCGGCGCGGCCGATCCCCGCAGCGAGGGCGTGGCGATCGACGTAAGCGGCCGGACGACCGCTATCCGCCGCGTCGGCGACAAGCCCGGACGGCCCGCCGAATAAAGGCCGCCCCCGGACGACACGAAAACAAAGAGCCCGGTCGCGCGTTACGTCGCGCAACACGGGCCGGTGGGAGAGGCACCATGCGTACGCTCGAATATTTCCCCAATCTCGTCACCATGTTCTTCACCCGCGCCGCAGAGAAGGGCCACGCCCCCTTCCTTTGGCGCAAGCAGGACGGCGCCTGGCGCGCGATCAGCTGGGCCGACACCGCACGCCGCGTCGCGGCCCTGGCGGCAGGGTTGAAGGCGACCGGCCTGCAGCGCGGCGACCGGGTGATGCTGGTGTCGGAGAACCGGCCGGAATGGTGCATCGCCGACCTGGCGATCATGGCGGCGGGCTGCGTCACCGTGCCGACCTACACGACGAATACCGAGCGCGATCACACCCATATCATCGAGAATTCGGGTGCCCGCGCGATCATCGTGTCGACCCAGAAGCTGGCGACGACGCTGATGCCCGCCGCGCTGCGCTCCAACCATGTCCAGACGGTGATCGGGTTCGAGCCGCTGAGGCTCGGCCCGTCCCAGATCGACTGTCGCCATTACGACACGCTGATCGCCGAGCATCCGACCCCGCCGGAGTCGATCGCGGCACAGGCCGACTTCACCCGCGAGGACTTGGCCTGCATCATCTACACCTCGGGCACCGGCGGCGCACCGCGCGGGGTGATGCAGCATCACGGTGCGATCCTGCACAATTGCGCCGGATGCAGCGCGATCATCGAGGAGGATTTCGGCTGGGGGGACGAGGTGTTCCTGTCCTTCCTCCCCCTCTCCCACGCCTATGAGCATACCGGCGGCCAGCATTTCCCCATCTCGCTGGGCGGGCAGATCTATTATGCCGAGGGACTCGACAAGCTCGCCGCCAATATGGAGGAAGTCGGGCCGACGATCATGTTCGTCGTGCCCCGCCTGTTCGAGGTGCTGCACACCCGTATCGCCAAGGCGATCGAGAAGAAGGGCGGGCTGGGAGCCAAGCTGCTCGACCAGGCGCTGGTGCTGGGCCGCCGCAGCTATGACGGCCGCCTGCGCCTGATCGACCGCCCGGCGCAGCTGGCGGTCAAGACGCTGTTCAAGCCCAAGATCGCCAAGCGCTTCGGCGGGCGGTTGAAGGCGATGGTGTCGGGCGGTGCGCCGCTGAACCCGGAAATCGGGCTGTTCTTCCACTCGATCGGCCTCACCCTGCTCCAGGGCTATGGCCAGACCGAGGCCGCGCCGGTCATCGCCTGCAACCGCCCCAAGACGGGCGTGCGGATGGACACGGTCGGGCCGCCCCTGCCCGACACCGAGGTACAGATCGCCGAGGATGGCGAGATCCTGGTCCGCGGCGAGCTGGTCATGCACGGTTACTGGCGCAATCCGGTCGAGACCGACCGGGTGCTGAAGGACGGCTGGCTGCACACCGGCGATATCGGCGAGTTCGACGCCGCCGGCCGCCTGCGCATCACCGACCGCAAGAAAGACCTGATCATCAACGACAAGGGCGAGAATGTCGCCCCGCAGAAGGTCGAGGGGATGCTGACCCTCCAGCCCGAGATCGGCCAGGCGATGATCGCGGGCGACCGCCGCCCCTATATGGTCGCGCTGATCGTGCCCGATGCGGAGTGGACCGCCGAATGGTGCGCGAAGTCCGGCACGGGCTGCAACCGCGCGGCGCTGGACGACGATCTGGATTTCCGGGGCGCGATCTCGGCGGCGATCGACCGGGTCAATCGCGACCTGTCGGTGACCGAGCGCATCCGCCGCTTCATCATCGCCGACGAACCCTTCGCGATCGAGAACCAGCAGCTGACGCCGTCGCTGAAGATCCGGCGGCACGTCCTGCGCGAGGTTTACGGCGAGCGACTGGACGCGCTGTACAAGAATTGAGTCCCATTCCTCCCCAAGCTCGGCTTGGGGAGGGGGACCGCCGGGCGCAGCCCGGTGGTGGAGGGGCAGGTGTCCTCACCAGCGTTGCCTGCCCCTCCACCATGCTACGCATGGTCCCCCTCCCCATCTGACGATGGGGAGGATTGAAGAGGACATGCTTTACGACAAGAATGAGGCGTCTTCGCCTCTGCCACTGGCCACACCCCTCCCGCAGGCGGGAGGGGTGTGGCCAGTGGCAGAGGCGAAGACGCCTCATTCTTGTCGTAAAGCATGTCCTCTTCAATC
>NZ_CAJXWX010000034.1 GCF_913062585.1 uncultured Sphingomonas sp.
CTCTATTCGTCGGCAGCGTCAGATGTGTATAAGAGACAGCATCGACACCGCGACCTGGGGTTCGGGCGTGCTGGGCGCGTGGGTAGTGGCGCTAGGCCGCGTATCGGCCCCGCACGCCGATAGCCCCAGAGCCAGAAGCCCGGCCGCCCCGATACGCAGGCCGCCGTTCGATACTCGCTTCGTCACCGCCTTACCCCGCTGCACCTGGGCATCCTTACGTGTTGACCGAATGGGGGAAATCCCTCCGCACAGGGCTTGCGACGAAAGGCCGCTGCGACGCGATAAGATGCGAAACACAGGAAATTCCTCCCCTGGAAGGGGAGGTGTCAGGCGCCAGCCTGACGGAGGGGTGTCGCGCCATCGAGAGGGGGACACCCCTCCGACGCGCTACGCGCGCCACCTTCCCTTCCAGGGGAGGAATTCCTCACGGGATCAGGATCGTGTCCACCGCCTCGGGCAGCATGTCGGGATAGTCGCGCGTATAGTGCAGCCCCCGGCTCTCCTTGCGATGGAGCGCGCAGCGGACGATGAGTTCGGCGGTCTGGAGCAGGTTGCGCAGCTCGATCAGGTCGGGCGTGACGCGGAAATGGCCGTAATAGTCGTTCACCTCGTCGGTCAGCATCCGGATGCGGTGCTGCGCGCGCTCCAGCCGCTTGGTGGTGCGCACGATGCCGACATAATTCCACATGAAGCGGCGGATCTCGGTCCAGTTCTGCTTGATGACCACCTCTTCGTCCGAGTCCGTGACGCGGCTTTCGTCCCAGGGGCGGATCGCGGGCGGCGGGGGCAGCTCGTCCCAATGCGCGGCGATATGGTTGGCGCACGCCTCGCCATAGACGAAGCATTCGAGGAGGGAATTGGAGGCGAGGCGGTTGGCGCCGTGCAGCCCCGACTGCGTCACCTCGCCCGCCGCATAGAGGCCGGGCAGGTCGGTGCGCCCGTCGCGGTCCACGATGACGCCGCCACAGGTATAATGCTGGGCGGGGACGACCGGGATCGGCTGCACCGTCATGTCGATGCCGAGGCTCAGCAGCTTTTCGTGGATGTTGGGGAAATGCTCGCGCACAAAGGCGGGCGGCTGGTGGCTAATGTCGAGATGGACATAGTCCAGGCCCAGCCGCTTGATCTCATGGTCGATCGCGCGCGCCACGATGTCGCGCGGGGCCAGTTCGGTGCGGGGATCGAAATCGGGCATGAAGCGGTGGCCGGTCTCGGGGATCTTCAGATGCCCGCCCTCGCCGCGAACCGCCTCGGTAATCAGGAAATTCTTGACCTGGGTATTGTAGAGGCAGGTCGGGTGAAACTGCATGAACTCCATGTTGGAGACGCGCGCGCCTGCCCGCCACGCCATGGCGATGCCGTCGCCGGTCGCCCCCTTGGGCGCGGTGGAGAATTGATAGGTGCGTCCCGCGCCCCCGGTCGCCAGGATCGTCGCGCGCGCCTTGTGCAGCACCACGCGGCCCGTCCGCCGGTCGACCGCATAGATGCCCCAGACATGGCCCGCGCCCGAATAGCGCATCTCATGGCGGCTGGTCGCCAGGTCGATCGCGACCTGATCGGGGACCATGGTGATATTGGGGTGCGCGTCCGCCGCCTTCAGCAGCGCGTCGAGCACGGCCCAGCCGGTCGCGTCGGCGACATGCACGATGCGGCGATGCGAATGCCCGCCCTCGCGCGTCAGGTGCAGCATATTGCCCTCGGTCGCGAAGGGCACACCCAGCTTCTGCAGGCGTTCGATCGCGGCGGGGGCGTTCTCGACGACGAACTCGACGGTGGCGCGGTCGTTCAGCCCGGCGCCCGCAACCATCGTATCCTCGATATGGCTCTCGAACGTGTCGCCGGGTTCGAGCACGGCGGCGATCCCGCCCTGCGCCCAGGCGGTCGAGCCCTCGTTGAGCTTGCCCTTGGCCAGCACCGTGACCTTGAACCGATCGGCGAGATTCAGCGCCGCGGTCAGCCCGGCCGCGCCCGACCCCACGATCAGGATATCGGAATCGGTCATGCGCAGGCTCCTTGGGGCGCGGGGGTCATGGCGTACCCTCTGGCACGGACGCGGGGCGGGGGACAGGGGGTAACGCCTTGCCGAGCATGGCGGGGCTTCCCACCTCCCGGCGATGACGCTGGCCCGGCCCGATTGGCGCGACCGTCTGCGCGCCGCCATTCCCACGGGTCTGATCGTGGGTGCGATGGGCTATGCGCTGGTCGTCGGGCTGGGCTTCGTGCCGCCGCTGCCGGTCACGACGGAGGCGCTGAACAGCTTCGACGTGAAGCCGCCCGCGCCGCCGCCGCCGCGCATCCAGCCCAAACGGGTGCAGACGCACCGCCCGCGCGGGGCTGCGGCGCCGCCCAATCTCCGTTCGCAGGCGACCGAGGTCGTCGCACCGCCGCCGGTCGTGGTTCTACCGCCCGTCTCGCCGGTCGTCGTCGCGCCCGTCGCGGGTACGGGCGTGCAGGCCAGCCAGGGCGCGTCCGACAAGCCCGGTCCCGGCACCGGCGCGGGCGGAATCGGTAACGGTCGGGGCAGCGGCGGGGCGGGGGATGGCGACGGCTATGGCGACGACACGCCCCCGCGCCGGATCAAGGGGCGGATCAAGGATTCGGACTATCCCGAAGCGGCGGCGGAGGCCGGTGCGAGCGGCAGCGTAACGGTGCGCTATTTCGTCAATGTGGATGGCCGGGTCAGCGGCTGCGTCGTGACGCGGAGCAGCGGCAATGCGGCGCTGGACGAAACGACCTGCCGATTGATCGAGCAGCGTTATCGTTACGACCCCTCGCGCGATGCGGATGGGCGGCCGGTGCGGTCGATCATCGTGGTCAGCCAGGATTGGGTGCTGGAACGGGCGTCGGCGGAGCGGTGATTGGGTTTTGGGGCGAGGGCGGGGCGTGGGCTTCGACTTCGCTCAGCCTGAACGGGGTTGGGTTTTTTGGTTCGCGCGGAGGCGCGGAGGACGCGGAGGTGTCCGGCGACTGGCGATCAAATCCTCCGCCTCAAACGTCGATAATGGCAGGCTGTGCGTAAGAGCGGAGTACGACACCTCCGCGTCCTCCGCGCCTCCGCGCGAACAAAATCTTCTAACCCGACCCCCGTTCAGTCTGAGCGAAGGCCAAGGCCAAGGGAATCCCTTACGCTCCAACACTCCGCGTCAGCGACAGGAACACGTCCTCCAGATCGGCTTCCTTGGTCGAGACGTCGACGATCCCGAACCCGTCCGCCTGCACCGCCGCCAGCACCTGGCCGGCATTCACCTTGTCCTTGGCATAGGTGATTTCCAGCGTGCGGCTGCCCTTCAGGACGATCTTGCCGAAGCTGGCATGGTCGGGCACCGCGCCCACATCGCGGTCGACCGTCACCGCGACCACCTTCTCCTGCGCCTTGCCGACCAGTTCGCGGGTCGGCTCGTTGGCGACCAGGCGACCATGGTTGATGATCGCGATCCGGTCGCACAGCTCCTCGGCCTCTTCCAGATAGTGGGTGGTCAGCACCACCGTCACGCCCTGCTCGTTCAATTGCCGGACATAGGCCCAGAGCTGCTGGCGAAGCTCGATATCGACGCCCGCCGTCGGCTCGTCGAGGACGAGGACGGGCGGCGAATGGACCATGGCTTTCGCGACCATCAACCGGCGCTTCATGCCGCCGGACAGGGTGCGCGAATAGGCGTTCGCCTTGTCCTCCAGATGGACCGCGCGCAGCAGCTCCATCGACCGCCGCTGCGCCTTGGGCACGCCGTACAGCCCGCCCTGGATCTCCAGCGTTTCCAGCGGCGTGAAGAAGGGGTCGAACAGGATTTCCTGGTTGACGATGCCGATCGACGCCTTGGCATTGCGCGGATGCTGGTCGATGTCGAAGCCCCAGATCGACGCCGCGCCTTCGGTCTTCATCACCAGCCCCGCCAGGATGTTGATGAGCGTCGACTTGCCCGCGCCGTTCGGCCCCAGCAGCCCGAAAATCTGCCCCCGCGGCACGTCGAAGCTGACCCCGTCGAGCGCGCGCTTGCCGCCCTGATAGGTTTTGGCGATGCCCTGGATCGAGATGGCGGCTTCGGTGGATGCGGTCATGGCCCCTGCGATAGGCCTGTGACGGGGACAGGCCAAGCCGGTTTTCGGGAATTGCACGGGGCCGCACGCCTTGCTATCGCCCGAGGCTATGTTGCCGCCGCCCGAAATCACCCGCGTCACCCAGACCCGCGTCGCTTGCGACGGTGCCACCGACATTCCGGGCGGCGCCGCGCTCGGCCACCCGCGCGTGTGGTTGCAGATCGATGAGACGGGCTATGTCGATTGCGGCTATTGTGATCGCCGTTTCGTGCTGATCGGTGGCCCGGCGGATGGGGTGAACCAGGCAACGCTGCCGGATCACGGCGACGGCGCGGGGCGTTAACTGAGACTCACGCCCCTCCCGCCTGCGGGAGGGGAGAAGAAGGAAATGCCGGCGGGCGATTTCAAACCTTTGCCGGCCTCCCTATATCAGGTGGATGACCGCCACCGATCCCCGCTCGTTCCTCTACCGCGATACGCTGGACCCCGACGCCGCGCTGCGCCTCACCGCCAGCGCCCTGTCACGCGCCGACGATGGCGAGCTCTACCTTCAATATAAGCGCTCGGAAGCGTTTGGCTTCGACGACGGCCGGCTGAAGACGGCCAGCTACGACACCCATTCGGGTTTCGGCCTGCGCGCGGTGTCGGGCGAGATGACCGCCTTCGCCCATGCCAATGAGCTGTCCGAGGCCGCGATCCAGCGCGCCGCGCAGACCATGGCGCTGATCGACCCCGCCAAGGGCGCCGCCGCACCGCCGCCGCAGGGGACCAACCGGCACCTCTACACCGCGACCGATCCGCTCGACCTGATCCCCTTTGCCGAGAAGGTGTCGCTCTGCCAGACGATCGACGCCGCCGCCCGCGCGCGCGATCCCCGCGTGGTGCAGGTGTCGGTCGGCCTGTCGGGCAGTTGGAGCGTGGTCGAGATCGTCCGCGCCGACGGCTTCGTCGCCACCGATGTCCGGCCGCTGGTGCGGCTGAACATCTCGGTCGTGGTCGAGCAGAATGGACGGCGCGAGACGGGCAGCTTCGGGATGGGCGGGCGCTATCTCTACGACCGGCTGGTGGCGCGCGAGACGTGGGAGCGGGGCATCGACGTCGCGTTGAATCAGGCGCTGGTCAATCTCGACTCGGTCGCGGCACCGGCGGGCGAGATGACCGTGCTGCTCGGTCCCGGCTGGCCCGGCGTGCTGCTGCACGAGGCGATCGGGCACGGGCTGGAGGGTGATTTCAACCGCAAGGGCACCTCGGCCTTTTCGGGTCGCATCGGCGAGCGGGTTGCGGCGCCCGGCGTCACCGTGGTCGATGACGGCAGTCTTGCCGACCGGCGCGGGTCGCTGTCGATCGACGATGAAGGCACACCGACGCGCGAAGTGGTGCTGATCGAGGACGGCATCCTGAAAGGCTATATGCAGGACCGGCTCAACGCCCGGCTGATGGGCGTGGCGCCGACCGGCAATGGCCGCCGCGAGAGCTTCGCGCACGCACCCATGCCGCGCATGACCAACACCTTCATGAAGGGCGGGCAGGACGATCCGGCCGAGCTGCTGTCGCGGGTGAAGAACGGCATCTTCGCCAAGTCCTTCGGCGGCGGGCAGGTGGACATCGTGTCGGGCAAGTTCGTCTTCTCCTGCACCGAGGCGTACCGGATCGAGAACGGGAAGCTCGGCGCGCCGATCAAGGGCGCGACGCTGATCGGCGACGGGCCGAGCGTGCTGACCAGGGTGACGGGCATCGGCAACGACTTCGCGCTGGACGAGGGCATCGGTGTGTGCGGCAAGGGCGGGCAGAGCGTGCCGGCGGGCGTCGGCCAGCCGACCTTGCTGGTCGAGGGGCTGACGGTCGGCGGCACTGCGCTGGCGGCCTGAGCCGAGGGCTACGGATCAGAAGACCTGGGGGCCGAACAGGACCAGGACGGTGCGGAGCAGGATGACGCAGTCCTTCCACACGGTCCAGCGATGGGCATATTCCAGGTCGGAAATCAGCCGGTTCTCCAGGTCCGAGCGATGCTCGGTCGGCCCACGAAAGCCGCGAACCTGGGCCAGGCCGGTCAGGCCCGGCTTGACCGCATGCCGATCCCAGTAGCGCGAATCGACTTCCCAGAAGAGCTGGTGCGATACCTTCGATCCCAGCGCATGGGGGCGGGGGCCGACGATGCTCATCTCGCCCTTCAGCACGTTGAACAGCTGGGGCAGCTCGTCCAGGCTGGAACTGCGCAGAAAATGGCCGACCTTGGTGACTCGGTTGTCGTTGCGGGTGGTGGCGCGATCGCCGTCCGTATCGCAGAGCTCGGCGCGCATCGTGCGGAACTTGTAGATGTTGAACTGGCGATTCTGGCGCCCGATGCGCGGCTGGACGAACAGGATGGGGCCGGGGCTGCTCAGCCGCACCGCCAGCATGATCAGGGCGAGCAGCGGCAGCAGCAGGAGCAGGGTCACGCTGGCGAAGGTCAGGTCGAACAGGCGTTTCACCAGTCGCTGCGACAGCGACAGCGGCGACCGGGCAACGATCAGCGTCGGTTCGCCCTTGAAGCGCGAGGTGCCCAGCGGCATCAGCTCGATCAGTTCGGGCGTGACGATCTCGCCCTGGACATTGGCGCCGCGCAGCATCGCCGCCCAGGCGCAGCGATGCGCCGCCGTGCAATAGACGATGACACGGTCGGCGCTGCCCACGGTGCGCGCCAGCAGGTCATAGGCGGCGGGTGAACGGGTGTGCGGCTCGAAATGCGTCGCCGCATTTTCGTACACGCGCATGTTGCGGGTCGGGGGAGGCGGGGCGACGTTGTCGCAGATCACCACCACATCCCACGGTGCCATGCCCAGCAGGCGCGGACCCGACTGGGCCAGGAGCAGGCGCCCGGCGGCCAGCACCGGCGCGCCCATGACGAACATGCCGAACAGCATCACGCGCGAGATGACCGGGCCTTCCTTGAACAGGAAGCCGAGCACCACGAACAGCAGGACGGCGGCGGCCAGCGCCCGGATCGCCTTGATCCCGCTGACCATCGAATTCAGGCTGACCGCCACCGAATAGCACCGGGTCAGGCTGGCGACGAGCAGGTACAACAGGGTGATGCCTGCGATACGCTGTTCCCCGTCATCATGCAGGACATAATGCGGCAGGGTCATATCGACGATCAGGAAACAGGCGATCAGGCAGGTCAGGTCGGTCGCGACCAGCATCGCGGCGAAGCAGACGCGCAGGTTCGAATAGGACACGGGTCCGCGTCCCTGCGTTTCGGTCACGTCGAGTGATCCCAGAGTCACATTTTTCCCCCGTGCGCCCGACAAATCTGTCGGCCGACCCGTGCCGACCCGGACGACAGCCCCCCTGTCTTCCGTCGATCGGCAGGTTCACGACCCGGCCATCAGTCTATGCAATCCGGGTGCGGGGCGGCACCGGGTTTTTCGCGATGCAGTGTACCATATAACAACACTGCGCCTACAGATTCAGCGTACCGCGGCACACTCCGTGCTTGCCAAGGCGCGATAGGGCGCCGCGCGGCACGGCGCTGGTTCGCCCCAGATCCAGCCCGAGCCGACATAACCCAGATAGACTCGGCCGAAGACATCGGGGTCTGCGCCGACCACGCTGACCTGGTCGAGCGTGCCGACCGGAAAATCGACCAGCCGATGCCAGCTGCGCGCGTCGTCGATCGAACGCCAGATGCCATATTCGCCGCCGACCCGGCCCGACAGGAAGATGGTGGGATAGCTGGACCCCCGTGCCGCCTTGCCGAAGGCGATGTCGTCGACCCGGGTGACGTCGGGCACGACCTGCCAATGCGCGCCGCCATCGGTCGAGCGGCGCAGCCCGGTATCGGCGATATGTTCATAGGCGGACGTGAAGAACAGATGCCCGGCCTGGCCCGGCACCGCGCGCAGCTTGGCCGCCATGTCGCTGCCCGGCGCGATCTCCCCGGCGAAGACCTGCGCCCAGCTCGCGCCGCCATCGGTCGATTTCCACAGGCCCTGGAGCGGTCCGTTGGCCCCTTCGCCCGCATGATAGAGATAGAAGGTGCCGCCCCGCACCCGGTCGGCGGCCAGCGTCTTGCGTTGCAGCCAGCTATGCGCGAACGATCCCGGCGTGGTGCCGCTCGCGCCCGGCAGGTTGACCGGGCTCCAGTTCCGGCCGCCGTCCTTGGTATAGAAGGCCTGCCGGTTATAGGCGGGTTGCCAGACGATATTGTCCGCATCGCCCGACGACACCGCGATCGTGCCGAACGACATGCGCCACGGATCGTCGGCGCGGGTGCCGGGCGGGGTCGGCAGGGTCGGGAACTTGGTCCAGCGCCGGCCGCCATCGGTGCTGGTCCCCGCCATCACCGCATTGCCATCCTCCCAGCAGCAGCCGGTCCGCGCGTCCGAGGCATTGGTGACGACGAAACCGGGCCGCGCCGGGGTCCAGTCGATCTGCTGCGCCGACATCAGCATCCGCTCGTTCGGCCCGAAGGTGGTCGAATAGGCGTTGAGGTCGTCCTTCACATGGATACCAAAATCCCAGCCAGCAAAGATCGGCGACTGGCCCGGCGCCTGGATCACGTCGTTGGCGACCAGTTCCTCGATCCCGCGCGTCTGGCTGACCCAGTTCAGCGTAGCACTGCCCGGCGGCAGGTCGGCGCGGAACACGCCCATGCCGTGCGCGATCCACAGCCGGTTGGGCATGACGGGGTCGAACATCAGGTCGGCGGTCGTGAAATAGGGCTGGTCGGCCAGATGCAGCCAGGGCGGATCGCCCGGCCCCGCGCTGGCGCCGTGAGTCACGGTGTTCCAGTGTGCGCCGCCATCCGTGCTGACATAGCCGCCGCCCGACTGGTCGAGCGCCACCACCTGGTCGGCACGCGGATTGGCGGCGATCGCGGCATAGGGGGTGACGCCGAGCCCCTGTTCCTGGGTGATGTTGCGCCAGCGCCCGTCCTTGTAGGACCAGATCGCCTTGTCCCCCTCATCGACCGCAAAGAAGGTGCCGTGCCGGTCGAAGACGCCGTGCTTCAGGCTCATCGGCTGCGCGCCCAGGCTGGGCAGCGGGTGGAAGGTCGCGCCGTGATCGTCGGAGACGAACATGCCGCTGCCCGCCGCCATTGCCCAGATCCGTCCGGTCGGGCGACCGCCGGCGGGCTGTTCGAACCAGATCAGCGTGCCGGGGGTCTGCAGGCCGGGTTCGGGCTGGCGGTCCTTGCTGGCGGGGATGGATGCCACCCGCGCCCAGTGCGCGCCGCCATCGGCCGACCGCCACAGCCCCGCGCCGGGCGTGCCGAGCAGGACCAGATCGGCATTGGTCGGATCGACCGCCATATACGGCCCGTGCAGGCGGAACGCGTCATTGGCGTTCCAGACGAAGGGGAAGGGATTGCCTGCGGACGGCTGGGTCCAGCTATGCCCCGCATCGTCCGAGCGATAGACCCGGCCGAGCAGCGCCATGAACAGCCGTTCGGGCCGCGACGGCGCGACGACGATCGCATAGGCCCCGCCCGCGCCGCCATTCTGGACCCGCGACGAATCGGGCATGGCCGCGGCAGTGACCAGCTGTTTCCAGCGATCCGCCGCCTTGTCCCAGATATAGGCGCCGTAGACATCGGTGCGCACGACGAAGGTCTTGCCCTGCGGGTCCATCGACAGGCCCGCGATCATGCCTCCGCCCCCGATCGCGACGGGTTTCCACTGATAGGTTTCGCCCGCGACCGGTCCTCCGGCCTGCGACAGAGCGGGGGGCGGCGCGCCATGCGGCGTCTGTGCCGCGCCCGACCACCAGAGCGCCAGACCGGCGGCGAGGGCCAGCGCGATCACGGCCGCCAGCACCCAGGGCCAGCGGCGGCGGCGTTGCGGGCGGGCGAAATCCTCGAATCGGACGGAATGGCGGGCATGGCGTCGAGCAAGGCTCCCGGCATCTGGGGTGGGGGTCGAGGGATCAGTCATGGGTCCGCGTCGCCAGAAAATAGATCGCAATCGGATTGGTCACGAGATAGCGCCAGCCCAGCCGCAGCGGCTCGCGCGCGGCGCGGTACATCCATTCCAGCCCCATCGCCTGCATCCAGTCGGGCGCGCGCGACACGCCGCCGCCATAATGGTCGAACAGGCCGCCACAGGTGCGGATCCAGGCGACCCCGGACAGCCGCTCGCGATAGTTGACGGCGAACTGCTCCTGCGCCGGGCTACCCAGCCCGACCCACAGGATGTCGACCTTCAGCGCGCGGATCCGGTCGCAGATCGCCTCCGCCTCGTCCGCGTCGAAATAGCCGTGGCGCGCGCCGACGACCTGAAGCCCGGGAAAGCGGCTGCGCAGATGCTCGGCGGCGCGCACCGCCACCCCCGGACGACCGCCGAGGAAATAGAATCGGACATCCGCGCGCGCGGCGGCATCGGCGGCGTCGAGCAGGAAATCGGTGGTCGCGGTCCGCTCGGTCAGCGGGCGCTTGCAGAACAGGCGGCTGGCAAAGACCAGCGGCATACCGTCGGCATCGACCAGGTCGGCGGCGTCGATCAGCGCGCGGAACCGAGGCGAGCGGTGATAATCGGCGATCACGCTGCCATTGGCCGATGTGATGAACCGCGGCAGCGGCAACGCCCCCGAACGCGCCCGCGCCGTATCGGCCAGCATCCGGGCCCGCAGATCCTCCCGCGACAGCCGCGCGATCCGAATGCCACCGATGGTCAGCGTCTCGACCGGCGCCCCGCCAAGCGGTGCGTCGTACCCAACGCCTGAACCGTCGTGATGCACCGATGCCATCGCCGTCCCCCCGGTCGTCATCGGTCGCGGGGGGACGCAAGGCAAGCCCGTGTCGGCGGGCAACTGTCCCGAACCAGAAAAACATCGTAGTTTTCGTCGCCGCTCGCCCCGCGCAGCCGGGCCAGCCGCTCGGTGGCCGACAGGAATCGGCGGACCTCCGCCTGCTCCAGCCGCAAGGGGCCGAACGGTCCACGGTCGATGGTGCGGCCGGGGGCGCCTGCGTCGAGCGGCTCGGTCATCAGGATGACGACGGGGCGACGCCGCGCCCGACCCAGCGCTTTTGCGGCCTCCAGCAACCGGGTCGGGGACATGGGGGCGCTATCGGCCAGCCTCAGGGGAACCAGCGTCGCAAAGCGTCCCTGCCGCATCGAATAGCCGTTGGGCAGGCCGTAATAGGGCAGCGTCTCGATCAGGAAATCGGGCTCGGCGAGCAGGATCGCGTCGGACAGGTCCGGGCGGTGAAGCAACCGGCCGAGCGCGGCGGCTTCGCTTTCGGGCTGACCGCGCCAGCTCTGCACGACCGCGCGGGCGGTGGCGGGCCATTGTCCCAGCAGGAGCAGCAGGAAGGCGATCTTTCCCCAGCGCTCTGCTCGCACCCCATATCGGCCGCCGCGCCGCGACACGTGCGCGGTCATCAGGTGCAGGACCAGCAGGAAGGGGATCAGCAGCGCGACGTGCCGGTAATGACCGGAATAGACGAACACGAACAACAGCTGGAGCAACGCGGTCGTCACCACCGCCGCGATCAGGGCGGCCGGGCGTCGCGCGAACAGCGCCAGGCTGCCCGGAACCAGCAGCGCGGCGGCCAGCATGACCGGCCAGGGCGTCAGGAAATTGCCGAAGATGCGGGCAAAGGCGATGCCGGGGATCAACTGGACCAGAATCGCGGGCCAGCGTCCCGGCACCGCGCCCGGCAGATCCTCGACCGAGGGATAGACCGACCAGACGGCGATGCCCGCCCCCAGCAGGACAAGCAGCGCGGCGATGCCCCAGGCGGGCAGCCGCCTTCGCCTCAAGCCGTGGTCGCCCAGCAATATCTCGGCCAGCCAGAACAGCAGCAGCCCGCCCGCGATCAGCACCGAATGGACATTGGCATTGCACAGCAGCGCCAGGATCGCCCCCAGCCTGGCGGCGCGCAGCAGCCCTTTGTCGCGCCATGCCGGATAGCGCTCTGCGAACAGCAGCATCAGGAGGAGCGACAGCCCGTAATTGCGCGCCACGACGCTATAGCCATAGGCGCCGAACCCGCTGAACAGCACCAGCGCCAGGATCGGCCAGGACAGGCGCGTGGCAAAGCACAGCAGCGCCATCGCCGCCGCCGCCACGACCAGCGCCATGACCGGCAGCACCGCATGATAGGGCAGCACCGCCAGCCCGCCGCGCAGCACCAAGTGCCAGAGCAGCGGATGGCCATAGCCGCGCGCGGCCCGCAGCATCGCGGGCAGGTCCTCGCCCAGGCCCGCCAGTGTCAGCGCGCGCACTTCGTCGCGCCACATCACATGATGCCGGGCCAGCGCGATCACCAGCACCAGCCACAGCGCGAACAGGAAGGCGCGGATCGCCCGGCCGCGCGGGCTCCGTGCCGCGTCGTCCGGGGCGAACAGCCGGTCGAGCGCCCCCGCCATCGTCATCAGGCGGGGCGAAGCCGGGCGCGGGTGCGCATGAGGCGGCGGATGCGCCGCCGCCATTGCTGATGCAGCCCCGGCGCGTCGACCGATTCGTAATGGATGATCGCGATGGTGATCAGCAGAAAGACCTGGACCACCGAGGCGGCGTTGAAGAGGCTCGATTCGGCCAGATTATGCCCGGTGCAGAAGATCAGCATCGCCAGCAGCAGCGATCGGCGCGGCTTGGTGATCGACTGGCTCAGCAGCAATTGCAGCAGCGGCCACAGGATGGCGGTCGCCACGACCAGGATCAGCCCCGGAAAGCCCAGCGTCACCAGCAGGTCGAGATAGCCGTTATGGCCGTGCGGTGCGGAGCGCGCGACCCAGCCCGAGCGGCGGTCGAGCGCCCAGATCGGGCTGTCGGGCCCGACCTGCCAGAAGGAGCCGAACCCCGTGCCCGTCCAGGGATGCTGCCCGGCATAGTCGATCAGCAGCGGCCAGATCGCGCCGCGCCCGGTCAGCGCGGTCGGATCGTTCACGATCCGGGTCAGCGCGCCCATGTTGATCGACAGCAGCTGCAACCCGATCGCCAGGCCGAGCAGCAGCAGCGCGACCATCGTGCCCCGGTAATTGGCGTCATAGGGACGGATGGCCAGACCCGCGACCAGGCCGACGACCATCATGGCCTGCGACGTCCGGGCATCGGCGAAATACAGGAAGACCAGCGTGCTGGCGAGCACCGCGATCGTCGTCGGCCAGCGGAACTGGCGGTTGTCGAACAGGAACAGCAGCACCGTCACCGCGCCCATCGCGCCCGCCACATTCTTGTGCGGCACGATCCCGCGCCAGTTGCCGAAGATCGAGGTCTGCGCGCTGAAGATGTCGTTGTGGATGCCGAACGGCGTCAGATAGACGGTCAGGAAATTCAGGATCAGCAGCACGACCAACATCTGGCGCAGCCGCTTCAGCGTGCGGTCCGGCCCCAGGTCGCGCACGATGCGGAACACCATCCAGACGGTCATCGCGGTCAGCGCGGCACGGCGAAAACCGATCAGCGGCACGATCGACCAGGACAGGCTGACGAAGCAATAGCCGATCGCCACCGCCAGCCCCAGCGGCACGCACAGCAATTCGCGCCGGGTCGGCACGCCCTGGCCCAGCAGCAACAGCAGGAACAGGCCCGAATAGATGACCTGATTAACCGCATCGCCGCTACCCGGCTCGCCGTGCAGCACCCATTCCTGAAGCGGATTGGTGCCGACCAGCACCATCCACAGCAGCAGCAGGAAACAGGCATCGGCGATCACCCGCCGCCGCCGCGCGCGGGGCGTTCGGGGCGTCGGATCGGCGGTGCGCGGATACCCGGCTGTAGGGAGGGGGGTGGGGGATGCCGTCGCCATAATGCGCCCTGTCCTATCGCAGTGCCGAAAGCGGCGCCAACACGGCCTCGTACCGGTCGAGCATCCGGTCATGCGAGGCTTCCCGGCCCAGTCGCCGTGCACGCGCCGCCCCGTCGCGCCGGGCGGCCGGGTCCTGCGCCAGTGCGGCGATGACGGTCGCCAGCACCGCCACATCGTCCAGCGGCACGACATGGCCGCAGCATGTGCCGTCACGCGCGGTCACACCCTCGATCTGCACCGGCACGTCCGACACGATCAGCGGCAGGCCCAGCCGCGCCGCCTCGACCAGCGCCAGGCTATGGCCTTCATAGCGGCTGACCTGGGCGAACAGGTCGGCGGAGGCGGCGCGCTCCAATGCGGCGGCGCGCGGCAGCCAGCCGGTGAAGCGGATACGCTCGGCCGCGCCCAGTTCGGCGGCGAGGGTGCGGAGCATCGCTTCGTCCTCGCCCGCGCCGATCAGCTCCAGCTCCACCTGCGGAACCGCCGCCACGGCGCGGATCAGCATCGGATAATTTTTCTGCGCGGTCAGGCGTCCCAACGCGACGATTCGGCAGCGGCCGGGATCGGGCGTGGCGGCGCGCGCCGCCAGCGAATCGACCAACTGCTCGACCGAACGTGACAGGGCGTTGTGGATCGTCACCCGCTTGGCGCGGTAGCGGGCGGGCTTGTGCGCCAGGGTGGCGGCGACCGCGTCGGATACGCTGACCACCGCCGCGACGCTAGGCAAGCTGCCCGTCCAGCCGTCGATCCGGTCGAGATGCGGGTTGTGGGTATCGGTCGGCGAGTGGTGGGAGAGGACGATCCGCGTCGGCACCCGCGCCAGGGCGACCGCGATCGGCAACAGGACATTGGCGGCGGGCATGGCGGTGACGATCACCGCCGGGCGTTCGCGCCGTAGATAACGAACCAGCGCCACGACGAGGCGCAGGCCCGCCAGCACTCCGCGCGGCCGGGCGGCGGCGATATGGTGCCAGCGGCTCCGGTCGCCCCCTTCGCCTTCCGGATCGGCGGGCGGATACAGGGCGAAGCGGGCGACCCTGTGCCCTCGCTCGGCCAGCCCCTCGGCCAGATCGTCCCACAGCTCGCGCAGGCCCCCGGCGCTGCTGTGCGTGACCGCGAAATGGATCGCGCCGCTCATAGCGCTGCCCCGCTCGCCGCCAATGTGTGCGCGGACAGCCAGGCGCGATCCTCGGGGCCGTCCGCCATCCAATGGTCGATCATCGCACCCCATTTCACCGGATGCTGCATATGATGCCACGCCGCCGCCGATCCGGCCGACAGCCGGGCATAGAGGGCGGGATCGCGCATCAGCCGGGCGATCGCCTCGGCCAGAGCGCGGGGGCGCCCGGCGGGTACGACCAGCGCGCTGTCGCCGTCGCGCAGATGGCCGTCGAACATCGGATGGTCCGACGCGATGACCGGGGTGCGCGAGGCGAGCCCCTCGAACAGGGTCAGCGGCAGCCCCTCGGGAAAGCTGTGGCGGCTGGGCACGATCACCGCATCGGCGGCGTGCATCAGGGCTGAAACCCTGTCATTGGCGATCAGCCCCAAGAAGCGCACCCGCTCCGCGATCCCCAGCCGCCGGGCCAGCGCCGCGAACCGCGTCACCTGTCCCCGCCCGGCAATGTCCAGCTTAACGTCCGGCAGGCGGGCGACCGCGCGGATCAGGTCGCCGACGCCCTTTTTCGCGCTGATCGTGCCGACATAGAGCAAGCTGTGCGGCGCGGGACCGGGGGCGGGTTTGACCGGCATCGACTCGGGCGTGCGGCGATGGGGAAAGTCCCAGGCGAGGATCTTGTCGCGGCGGACCCCCAGATCGGCCAGCCCCCGCGCGGCATTGACGCCGTGATTGGCGACCAGCGTCACGCGCGCATCGTTCAGCATCGCGGGCAGGCGGCGGAACCGGACCCAGCGATAATAGGGATGGGCGAAGGAATCGGCCATCACCACGCCCAGCTTGAGGTCTTTCTGCCCCAATGCGCCGGCCAGCAGCGGCATCATCGGCCCGGTCAGGATCAGATGGCTGGGATCATAGTCGCGAATCGCCCGCCAGACCCGCTCCGCCTCGCGATCCGCATCCGCGCCTGCGCCGATCGCGGTCACGCCGCTGGGCAGCGTCTCGACATGGGGCTCGGCCAGTGCCGACAGAATGCCGACATCGCCGTGCCGCCGCAGATGGGCGAGCTGGTCGAGCATATAGCCATGGCCATAATAGACCTCGCCCTCGCCTGCCCGGCGGCGTGCGTCGGCGGCGCGCCAGTCGCCGTCATATTGGACGATCAGCAACCGGCTCATGCGAACGGCCCCCAACCGGCCAGCGGATTGCCCCAGCCCAGGGCCATGCGTCCCAGCAGGATCGCGGCGAAGACGATCGCCGCCAGCGCGATAGCGGCGGCATCCTGTCGCCAGAAATGCAGCCCGACCCGGCGCAGGCCCAGCCCGATATAGCCATATTGCGCCGCCTCGGTCAGCGCGACCGCCGCGACCGCGCCGCTCATCCCCGCCAGCGCATAGCCGCCGGGCAGCAGGACGGCGAGCGTCGCCAGCCGGGTGGTGTTGGCCACGCTGCTATAGCCCGGCCGCCCCGCGCTGAGCAGCAGCGCCTCGTTGAGGTTGGACAGGACCGCGAACACCCCGCCCAGCAGCAGCACCGACAGCATCCATCCGGCGGCGGCGTAGCGCGGGTCGTAGACGAACGCGACCAGCCGGTCGGCCACGCCCGCCGCCGCCGCCAGCCCGCCGCAGCCGATCAGGATGACGGTCAGCCGCGACCCGGCGATGGCGCGCATCTGCCCCGCCCGGTCGCCCTCGGCGGCACGGGCGAGCGCGGGGAAGATGATCTGATAGCTCATTCGCCGCGACAAAGTGGTGGGCAGCTCGGCGATGTTGCGCGCGATGCCATAGATGCCCAGCAGCGCGAGCGGCGCGACACGGCCCAGATAGAGCCGGTCGAGCGACATGGCGGCATACATGACCAGCGAGGTGATCATGATCCACCGGCCGAAGCGCAGCATCCGCATCGCGACCTCGCGGTCGAAGCCGAAACGCTGCCACGGGTCGGGCAGCGTATAGCTGAGCCCCGTGCGGATCGCGGTCGCGACGACCAGCCCCAGGACCGGCGCCCAGACCGAGCGGAGCCAGAGGGCGAGGCCGATCTGGGTCAGGAGCGCCAGCATTTCGCAGGTCAACTCGAACAGGTTGCGGCGGCGCACCGCCACGCCCTTGACCAGCGCCAGCGTCGCGATCGAATGCAGCCCGCCGATCGCGGGGGTGAGGGCGGCGACCAGGAACAGGCTGGTATCGATGCCATAGACATGTGCCAGCCACGGCGCGGCGGCGGCGAAGACCAGGGTCAGGATCAGGCCGCGCACGACCTGGATCGTCCAGGCGGTGTTGCGGAAATAGGGCTCCAGCCCGTCGCGGTGATGGACGATATTCTGCTCGACCCCGATATCGGTCAGGATCTCGACGCCCAGGCGCACCGTGTTGACGACCACCACCACGCCCAGGATCGAGGGCGCGAGCAGCCAGGACAGGATGATGCTGGACGCGAATTTCAGCACCGCCGACAGGCCGAAGGTGCCGACCGTCCACAGGAACTTCGACTGATAGCCGCCCTTGTCGCTCACCGGTCCCCCGCCTCGGCGATCGGCCGCGCGGGGATGCGCTCGGCGGGGGGACGGCGGCGGCGGAACAGGCCCTGGATGGTGCCCAGCGCGATGACGTTCCACGTCGCCAGCGAATAGAGCCCCAGCCGCAACCCGCCGCGCCGCCAGGTCAGGAAGGCGAGCGGCAACAGCGCGACCCCGCCCGCCGCTGCCCAGGCGACCCCGCTTCGGAAACCCAGCCCGATCAGCACGGCCAGGACGGTCCACCAGCTCCAGACGATCAGGCTGTAGTGCAACTGCGCGAAATGGCGGAGCACATGGGCGCGGTGCGGTGCGCCCCAGGCGGCGCGCAACACCTCGCCCGATCCGCCCGCATAGCCGCTGGTCAGCCTGCGCCACATCAACCGGTATCCGCCGGTCGCATGACCGTGATGGGCGACGGCGGGCATGTCGATCCGCGCCAGCCGCCAGCCCTTGGCGGCCAGCCGCGCGCCCAGATCGAACTCCTCGAAGGCGTGGAGATTGCGGTCGGCGAAATAACCAAGCGCGCGGATCGCCGCGACCCGGTACAGCCCGCCGCAATCCAGCCGGTCGACATCGCCCGCGATCGCGCTGCCCTTGATCCGGTCGTTGCGTGCGCGCAGCTCGAACTCGATGCTGGTGGTGTCGACCTCGCGCACGATGCCGCCGACCGCCGCATGGCCGGGATGCGCGGTCAGGAAGTCGATGCCTGCGCTCAGGAATTCGGGGTCCAGCACCATGTCGCCGTCGAGCAGGTAGAAGAGGTCCGCCTCGACATGCTGAAAGGCGAGCTGCGCGCCGGTGCCGCAGCAGCGCTGCGACGGGTCGGCCAGCTGGACGATCCGGACGCGAGGGTTGCGCCGGGCGATGTCCAGCGTGGCGTCGGTCGATCCGCTGTCGGCCAGGATGACCTGTCCCTCGTCGATACGCCCCGTCGCCAGGGCATGGTCGATCGCGGCGCAGGCGCTGTCCAGCGCGGCGGCGATATGGTCGGCCTCGTTCAGCGCCTTGATGCCGATCGCCGCCTTCATGCCGACAGCGCCCGGTACTGCGCCCAATAGGCATCGGCCATCGCCGCGACGTCGAACCGCTCGGCCAGGCGTGCGCCATGGTCGGCGGCCAAGGCGCGCGCGGCGGCGGGATCGTCGATGACGCGCGCGACCAGCCGGCCGAGCGCCTCGACATCGTCCGGGGCGGCCTGGAAGGGGTAATCTTCGGGAATCGCCTCGGTCAGGCCGGGTGCGGTCGTGGTGACGAGCGGCACGCCCGCCATCAGCACTTCGAGCGGCAGCAGCGCGAACCCCTCGAAGCGCGACGGCAGCAGCACCGCGTCCTGCTCGCCCAGCCGCTCGGCAAGCCCCGCGATCGGGTCGGTGAGCGACACCGTCCAGCCGTCCCAGTCGCGCGCCCGAAGGTCCGCCGCCACCGCCGCGCGGAGCGCGCCGCTGCCCGCGATGGTCACGGTCACGTCGCGCCGGGCGCTCTGGGCGCGGGCGACCGACAGGATGGCGGGCAGCAGGTCGGCGCCTTTCTGGTGCACCAGCCGCCCGGCGAACAGCAGCGCAAAGGGCGCGCCGGGCGCGCGCGGTGTTGCGCGCGGCGGGGCCGTGACGCCGTTATGGATGACGGTCGGCCACGGGCGCGTGCGGCCGGTCGCGATCCGCGCATCGGCCTCGGCGGCGGTCCGCGATACCGCGACCGCGTGTCCGTGCGACAGGATGCGCGTGACGATCGCGCCGATCGGGCCCCAGTCGATCCACAGCGTGCTGTTATGCACCGTGCGCAAGAGCGGGGTGCGCCGGACGCGGGCCGAGAGCAGGCAGGCGATCGCCAGGGTCAGCTCGGGAATCTCGGTATGGACATGGATGGCATCGGGCCGAAACGCGCGCACCGCGCGGGCCAGCGACCGTGCCGCGATCAGGACGCCGCCCGATTTGAACCGCCCCGCGACCCCGGTCCGGATCGGCACGTCCAGCCGCGCGGCCTGGGCCGTCATCGCCTGTCCCACCGCACTGCGCGGCGACGGGTCCAGCACCGCGAACAGCATCGAAGCGGCGCGGGCGTGCAGCCGCTCGACCAGCGTCATCGCGACATTCTCGGCGCCGCCCATGTCCAGATGGGTGATGACGTGCAGGATGCGCAGGCGCGCGTCGGGCCCGGCCGTGCCGGTCGCGCGCCCTGCCGTCGCCGCTGTCATCCGTTTCGGTCCCCCATGGCCCGCCTGTCCCCATCACCGCCATATGGCCCGCGACCCAGCCCGGCAATCGCCGCCACGGGCGGATTTGGCTGCGCCAGTCCTTCTACAGGACAGGGGCGGGGGCGGGAAATGGCGGTTTCGGCGGCATGGCTGTGCTAAGCGATGGCGCCTTGGGGGAATGGGGATGGACAGACGATATTCGCTGGATGCGATGCGCGGCGTCGCGGCACTGGCCGTGGTCCTGTATCATGTCCACCCGCGCCTGGGTCTGGCGAATAGCGGTTATCTGGCGGTCGACCTGTTCTTTGCCCTGAGCGGTATCGTGATCGCGGGCCGTTACGGTCCGCCCTTGCGCGCCGGGCAGGGGGTGGGAGCCTTTCTGGCGCGGCGGGTCATCCGGCTCTATCCCATGTATCTGGTCGGCCTGATCCTGGGCGCGGCCGAACTGCTGGGCCAGTATAAGCTGGGTTATCCCCAGGCGTTGCGCCCCGCCGAATTGGCCTGGGCGGCGCTGGCCGGGATCGTCATGCTGCCCGCCCGGACCAGCATCCTGCCGCTCTATCCGCTCAACGGCCCGTCCTGGACGCTGATGTTCGAACTGCTGGCCAATATCGCCTTCGCCGCGCTGCTGGTGCGGTGGCGGGCGCGGTGGCTGGCGGGCCTGTGCCTGGTCCTGCTGCCCCTGCTGATCTGGAGCGTGCATCCCGATCTGGGGCTGGAGCGGGGTGGGGCCTGGTCGGAAATTCCCTATGGCCTGCTCCGGGTCGGCTTTTCCTTCACGCTGGGCGTGTGGCTGTACGAGGCCGTGTTGCGCGATCGCGCGGGAGCCGTGTCGACGGGGTGGATGCTGCCCCTGGTCCTGGTGGCGCTCGCCCTGTGCCTTGCGCCGCCGCCCGGCTTTCGGGGCGGCTATGATCTGGTGGTGGTCGTGCTGCTGTTCCCTGCGCTACTGGTCGCGGGCGCGCGCTGGGATCCGCCCGCCCGGTGGCGCGGGATCGCGACCTGGCTGGGGGACGTCTCCTACCCGCTCTATGCCGTTCATTATCCCTTGCTGTTCGTCGTCTCCTTCGCCGCGCGGCGGATGGCGGTCCCGACCGCGATCTGGGTGCCCGCCATGCTGGTCGGCTTGTTGATCGTCGCTCATGTCCTGGCCCGCCGGGTCGATCCGGTCGCGCGGCGCTGGCTGACCGCCCGGTGGATGCGGGCGGATCTTTCTGCCGCATGACCGGCCAGGCTCATCCCGGATGGCATCACCGCGCCGATATCGACGGGCTGCGCGCGCTGGCGATCCTGCCGATCCTGCTGCTGCATGCCGGGGTGACGGGGGTGCGCGGCGGGTTCGTCGGCGTCGACATCTTCTTCGTCATCTCCGGCTATCTGATCACCGCGATCATGACGCGCGACATGGCGGCGGGGCGGTTCTCGCTGGTCCGCTTCTATCAGCGGCGGGCGGTGCGCCTGGTCCCGGCGCTACTGGTGATGATGGCGGTGACGCTGGCGGTCGGGGCGGCGACGCTGTTGCCGCATCCGCTGCGCGATCTGGGCCGAAGCGCCGCGGCGGCGGCGCTGTTCGTGTCGAATATCCACTTCTACCTGACCACCGACTATTTCAACGCGGCGGCCGATGCCAAGCCGCTGGTCCACAGCTGGTCGCTGGCGGTCGAGGAGCAATTCTACCTCGTCTATCCGTTCCTGTTGCTGGCGGTGCGGGGCTGGCCGCGCCGGCGGGTCCGGCTGTTGCTGGGCGCGATTGCGCTGGCCTCGCTGGGCTTTGGCGCCTGGGCGTCGCTGGCCGCGCCGGCCGCTGCCTTCTACCTGCTGCCTGCGCGCGCCTGGGAGCTGGCGCTGGGTGGTCTGGTCGCGCTGGGCGCCTTGCCGCCCGTCGCCCATCGCTGGCGGCATGGCCTGTGCCTTGCCGCGCTGGCGTTGATCCTGGCCAGCGTCGTGGCGATCAGCCCGCGCTGGCCTTTCCCCGTGCCCTTTGCGCTCGCGCCCGCGATCGGGGCGGCGGTCCTGCTCGCTTACGGCGCCACGGGGCCGAGTGCGCGGCTCCTGGCGCTGCCCCCGCTGCGCGCCATCGGCCTGATCTCCTATTCGCTCTATCTCTGGCATCGGCCGATCATCGCCTTCTGGCAGATGCGGTTCGGAACCGAGATCACGGGACGCGACAGCGCGGTCCTGATCCTGCTCTGCCTGACGCTGGCCCTGGCGAGTTACCGACTGGTCGAGCGACCGGCGGCGCGGCGCTGGCGCGAAGGGGATGCGCGGCGAACGCTCGCCTGGGCGATGGCCGGTTTGCTGGCCGTGGCGGCGGTGGGAGGTGGGCTGGCGGCGATGGCGGACCGGGTCCGGCCGCTGCCGCCGCGCCTGGCGCTGGCCGCCGAATATCTGGGCTGGGACGCGACCGAGGCGGGGCGGCGACAATT
This sequence comes from uncultured Sphingomonas sp., assembly GCF_913062585.1. Taxonomy (GTDB): domain Bacteria; phylum Pseudomonadota; class Alphaproteobacteria; order Sphingomonadales; family Sphingomonadaceae; genus Sphingomonas. The sequence continues at coordinate 22,021 of NZ_CAJXWX010000034.1, forward strand.
CGGCACGGATCGCTGCTTTACGCTGCCGACGGGACGCCCCTTCGATCCCGACTGCCTGCGCGGGCGACCGGGGCGACCCGCCATCATGTTGATGGGGGACAGCCATGCCGCCCATTTTGCGCAGGCGCTGCACGCCTTGCGGCCGGGGGCCTCGATCCTGCAGGCGACGGCGGCGGGGTGCCGTCCGCTGATCGGCGGGGGAGGCTTGCGCTCCTGCCGGGCGGTGATGGCGCAGGCCTTTGGGCAGATCGACCGCGCGCCGCCGCAATGGGTGATCCTGTCGGCGCGCTGGCTGCCCTTCGAACAGCCCCTGTTGCTCGACACCATCCGCCACTTGCGGGGCAGGGGCGTTCGCGTGCTCGTGGTCGGTCCCTCAGCGGAATATGCGATCGAGGAGCCGGTTCTGGTCGTGCGGATCGGGCAGGGCGAATCCCCAAAGCTGGCGGATCGGATGCGCCTGTCCGACCGGATCGCGCTCGACCGGGCGATGGCGGCCCCGGTTCGCGCGAGCGGTGCGCTCTATGTCTCGGCGGTGGCGGCGGAGTGCCCGCGCGGCCGCTGCGCCCTGAGCTTGCGCGACGGGACGCCGCTGCATTTCGACCATTCGCACTTCACGCCCGCCGCGGCGCGGGCGGTCCTGGCGCGGCTGCTGCCCCCTGATCTTTAGGAGGCGCCGCCGCCGCCCAGCACATTCACGGTGAAGGCGATCACCCCCAGGTTGAAGATGAACGCCGCCAGGCACTGCCCCGTCACCACGCGGCGCAACCGGCGCGAGGCGATGGCGACGTCCGACGTCTGGAACGTCATGCCAAGCGTCACCGAGAAATAGAGGAAGTCCCAATAATCGGGCTCGGCCGTGTCGGGAAATTGCAGGCCGCCCGCATCGCCGTCCTTGCCCGCGCTGTAGAACAGATGCGCATAGTGCAGCGCATAGACGATGTTGGAGAACAGCCAGGCCAGGATCAGCGTGCCGACGACCAGCGCGATGGTCACGGGGCTGTTCCGCCCGCGCAGCTCGCCGCCGACCGCGACCAGGACGACGAACAGGACGATCCCGCAAAAGACCAGCAGGACCGCACGATTGGCGTCGTTCTTCGCCGCCCGCCGCCGCATCTTCGCCGCTTCGCCCTGGCGCAGCAGCGGGACCAGCGAGGCGATGAAGAGAAAGGCGGCGGCATCGAATCCGGCCAGGACGCCCCGGATCATCCCGAACCGCGGCGTCAGCCCGGCGCTGGCGACGATCAGGATCAGCGCGAACGCCAGGAATCGCGGCGGCGCGATCCGGTCGCCGATACGGGTCTGCAGGCGTTGCCAGCGGGTGGTGGTCATGGGCGAGATGTACGCCCGAGCGGGCGGGCTTGGCTATGGACGATCAATAGGAACTGGCCATGTGCGCCGTGTAATCGGGCAGGTGAAAGCCCGCTGCGTCCCACCCCATCACGACCTGGGCCGGGACCATCGGCAGGAGAGACAGCCTGAGCAAGAGCAAGGCTCTTCGGCGTCCCCGCTCCGACAGCCGATCCCACAGCCATCCCGAGGCGAAGTAGAGCGGGATCATCGCCAGCCAGCCCCAGGCCATGCCGATCGCCGTCACGGGCCGGTCGAGCATGATTCCCCCGGACCGGAAGGCGGCCAGGCACCACCCCAGTCCGAAATAGCTGCCCCAGATCACGTTGCTGCCCCACTGCCCCAGGGTCACGCCGAACAACATGCTGGGCAGGATTCCGCAGGACAGACTGGGCAGGATGACGAACTCCGACCGGAATCGTGCCTGGTCCATGACGATCGGCTCCCTTCACATGCCGTCTGGGCGCACGGCAGGGGGGCGAGGCAAGGCCCGATCGACATGGCATGGCCGAGTCGACCGAATGGGGACGGATCCTGCATCCGACCTGCAAACGTGGCGGGGCCTGGCCCCTCCTATCGGGGCCGCCGGATCACGGTCGAGCCAGCAGCCACGGCGCGGCGCGGGCGAAGGCCACGTCCCATGCGAGCTGGTCGTGGCCCGCCACCAGCATGTCGAAGCGGGTCGTGGCCCCCGCCGCTCGTGCGGCGTCCGCAGCGTCTTGGGTGTAGGTGAGGTAGCTTGGCTCGAACCGCCCCGCCGCCCCGAACAAGCGGGTCCGCCCCAGCCTCGCCCCCAGTGTCCCGGCCGCCTGTCCGCTCGACGACAGCGCCAGCACCTTGCCGAACAATTCCGGATGCAGACCCGCCGCCGCCAGCGCCCAGTGCGCGCCGTTGGACGATCCGCCGATGATGTGGTCTTCGCGGCGGCGCGAGGCGGGATAATCCTTCGCGACCAGCGGGATCACCTCCTCCAGCACGAAGCGCAGATGCTTGCCGAAGGCGGAGGTCGGCGTGTCGCCGTCGGCGTTGAAGTCGATCTTATATTCCGGTCCGCGCCGGTCGCAGGCCATGCCGGTACATCCGGCCTGGCGCGGCGGGGCCGAATCGATGCCGACCAGGATGGCGGGCGGACTGCGATGCGCGCGTATGTCCGCCTCGAACTGGGCGGCAAATTTCTCCGCCAGATTGTCGGCCAGATAAAAGACCGGCAGGCGCCGTGCCCGTCCGGCGGCCGGGGGCAGATAGATGGTCACCCCGCGCGCCTCGCCCAGCCAGCGCGACGCGACCATGCGGTGGATCAGGCGCTCGGGCGGCGGGGCGATCCGTTTGGGGGCGGGCGGGGCGAGCGGCCCGCGCCGGACATCGCGATGCTCGTACCTGGCGGGAAAGGTCGCGATGCTCAGGATCGCCTCGTCGATACGCGGCACCCGCACCGTGACGCCCGCCAGATCGGTGCCGGGGATCGGTTCCAGCGCGGTCTGCACCGAGCAGCACAGCATCGCCCAGCGCTCGACATCGGGGCGGGCGATCATGGTCAGCCGGTCGCCCTCGATCCACCAGCGCCGCGACTTGCCGCCCAGCCGGGCGACCGCCTGCGCCGGGGTGATCGCCAGGGGCAGGGTGCAGGGCGCGGTGATCGGCGTGTCCGCATCGTGGCAGGCGGGGGTTCGGGTGAACATCTCCGGCGGCGACTGGACCGGACCGGGCGGCGTCTGGACGGCGGCGAGCGCAAGGAGCAGGGCGAGCATGGCCGATGCTAGGTGCGTGCCGGAGCGAGCGTCAAACCCGCTTTTTTGCCGTCCCGCCGGGTGCGTGGGAGTGGATGACGAAAAGTTCAGCTACATCAACGATATGCGCGGTGACTCATGGCATGAACCGGACCATGTCCGATTCCACCGCGCTTATCATCATCGACATGATCAACGACCTCGATTTCGAGGGTGGGGAGGCGCTGCGGGCGCCCGCCGAAGGCGCCGCCGGGCGGATCGTGGCGCTTCGGGATGCGGCGGACCGCGCCGGCGTGCCGGTCATCTACGTCAACGACAATTTCGGCCATTGGCATTCGGAGCGATCCTCGATCGTCGATCATTGCGACCGGGAGGACAGCCAGGGCCGCGCGCTGATCGCCGCACTTCGCCCGCGCGACCGCGACTATTTCGTGGTGAAGCCGCAATTTTCGGGCTTTTACGCTACCAATTTGCCGGTGCTGCTGCCGCAACTGGGCGTCAGCCGCCTGGTCCTGACCGGGGTGGCGGCCGATATCTGTGTGCTTTTCACCGCCGCCGATGCGCATATGCGCGAATATGACCTGTGGGTGCCGGGCGATACGGTGGCGAGCGAGCGCGATGCGCATCGCCGCTGGGCGCTGGAGATCATGCGGCACAGCATGTGTGCCGAGACGCGTCCGACGACCGAACTGGCGCTGGCCGACTGGCTGTCCCGGGACGGGTGATCGCACTCTAGCGCAGCGGCGCGCGCTACCTTAGATAGCGCCACCTCTATGGCACGGATCGAAACCCCCAAGCGCGTGCGCGGCACGCAGGACATCTTCGGCGAGGAGCAGCGCCGCTTTGCGCAGGTGCTGGCGACCTTCGAGCATGTCCATGGCCTCTACGCCTTTCAGCGGCTCGACCTGCCGGTGTTCGAGGATACGCAGGTCTTTGCCCGCTCGATCGGCGAGACGACCGATGTCGTGTCGAAGGAGATGTATACCTTCCCCGATCGCGGCGGCGACCTGCTGACCCTGCGCCCCGAATTCACCGCCGGGATCGCGCGCGCCTATCTGACCGAGGGGTGGCAGCAATATGCGCCGCTGAAGCTCGTCACCTCGGGCGCGGTGTTCCGCTACGAGCGCCCGCAAAAGGGCCGCTATCGCCAGTTTCACCAGATCGACGCCGAGATCCTGGGCGCGCCCGAACCGGCGGCGGATGTCGAGCTGTTGGTGATGGCCGACCAGCTGCTGCGCGAACTGGACATCGCCGAGGGCGTGACGCTGCAGCTCAACACGCTGGGCGATGCGGAAACGCGTGACGCCTGGCGCGACGCGCTGGTCGCACATTTCGAGGCGCATCGCGATCAGCTGTCCGAGGACAGCCTGGTGCGGCTGGAGAAGAATCCGCTGCGCATCCTCGATTCCAAGGACCCGCGCGACCGGCCGATCGCCGATGCTGCGCCGGACATCGACGCCTATCTGACCCCCGAAGCCCGCGCCTTTTTCGAGGCGGTGACGGCGGGGCTGGACGCGGCGGGGGTCGCCTGGGCGCGCAATGCGCGGCTGGTGCGGGGTCTCGATTATTACCGCCACACGGCGTTCGAGTTCGTGACCGACCGGCTGGGCTCGCAGGGCACCGTGCTGGCGGGCGGCCGCTATGACGGGCTGATCGAGTCGCTGGGTGGTCCCGCCACGGCGGGCGTGGGCTGGGCGGCCGGGGTCGAGCGGCTGGCGATGCTGCTCGACGAACCGCCCAAGCCCCTTATCGACGCGGTCGTGGTGCCGATGGGCGCGGCGGCGGAACTGCGCGCGACGGGCCTCGTCGCCGAGCTGCGCCGCGCCGACGTCGCCACCGACATGGCGTTTCGCGGCAATATGAAGCGCCGCATGGCCAAGGCGAACGATCAGGGTGCCAGCTATGCGCTGATCCTGGGCGATGACGAACTGGCGAATGGCCAGGTACAGGTCAAGGCGCTGGCCACGGGCGAGCAGGCCTTGGTCCCGCTGGAATCGGTGACGCAGACTATTTACGACCTATTGTTCGGGGATGCGGTCGCGAATGAGCATGACGCACAGCTTCCTTCCTTGGTGCAGCGTCTGACCCCGCAATGAAGACCATCTCGGCCGAGCGCATCGCGCAGATCGAGGCGCGACGCGACGAACTGCAGGCGATGATGGCCACCGGCGAGCTGCCCTCGGACCGTTTCGTCGCGGTGTCGAAGGAATATGCCGAGCTGGAGCCGGTCGCCAACGCCGCCGCCGAGGTGCGCCGGTTGCGGCAGGAAGCCGACAGCCTGGCCTATATGACGCAGGACGGCGACGACGAACTGCGCGAGCTGGCGGCGGAGGAGCTGCACGCCAACCGCAATGCGCTGGCCGAGGCGGATCGCCACCTCGCGCTCGCGCTGCTGCCCCGCGACGCCGCCGACGAGCGCGCCGCGATGCTGGAAATCCGCGCCGGGACCGGCGGCGACGAGGCGGCGCTGTTCGCGGGCGACCTGTTCCGCATGTACCAGCGCTATGCCGAGCGGCAGGGCTGGCGGGTCGAGGTCATCTCCGCCTCGGTGCCCGACACCGGCGGCTATAAGGAAGTCGTCGCCTCGGTCGCGGGCGCGGGCGTCTTCGCCAAGTTGAAGTTCGAATCGGGCGTCCACCGCGTCCAGCGCGTGCCCGTCACCGAATCGGGCGGGCGCATCCACACTTCGGCTGCGACCGTCGCGGTGCTTCCGGAAGCGGAGGAGGTCGACCTCCAGATCGACGACAAGGACCTGCGCATCGACATCTACCGCTCGTCGGGCGCGGGCGGGCAGCACGTCAACACCACCGACTCGGCGATCCGCATCACCCATATCCCGACCGGGCTGGTCGTGATCCAGCAGGACGAACGCTCGCAGCATAAGAACCGCGCCAAGGCGATGAAGGTGCTGCGGACGCGTCTCTACGAAGCGGAGCGCGAGCGGCTGGCGGCGGAACGCGCGGGCACGCGGCGTTCGCAGGTCGGCTCGGGCGACCGGTCGGAGCGGATTCGGACGTACAATTTTCCGCAAGGGCGCGTGACCGACCATCGGATCAACCTGACGCTCCACCGCCTGCCGGAAATCCTGGAGGGCGAGCTGGACGAACTGATCGGCGCGCTGCTGGCCGAGGATGAAGCCGAACGGCTCGCCGCGCTCGATGGGTAAAGACTTAAACGCAAGCCGAGCATCTTTTCCTCCCCTGCAAGGGGAGGTGGCAGGCCGAAGGCCTGACGGAGGGGTGTCCCGGCTGGCGAGGAAGCGTTACATCGCGAACGGTGACACCCCTCCACCATCCTTCGGATGGTCCCCCTCCCCTTGCAGGGGAGGAATGGGGTGTGTCGCGGCGGCCGGAGGCTAAGGTGGATAGCGTCACTGCACGTACCGCGCTCTCCCAAGCCGTAGCGCGTTTCGCCTTCTCCCCGACCGCACGACTCGACGCGGAACTGCTGCTCGCCCACGCCCTGGGCATCGAGCGCAACGCGCTGCTTCTCGATCTGACCCGGCCGGTCCCCGATGGCTTCTGGCCGCTGGTCGAGCGCCGCGCCGCGCAGGAGCCGCTCGCCTATATCACCGGCACGCGCGGCTTCTGGACGCTGGATCTGATGGTCGGCCCCGGCGCGCTGGTCCCCCGCGTGGACAGCGAAACGCTGGTCGACGCGGCGCTCCGGCACTTTCGGGGGCGTCCGCCCGCCACCCTTCTCGATCTGGGCACGGGGCCGGGTACGTTGCTCCTCGCCTTGCTGGACGAGTGGCGGGAGACGAAGGGACTGGGCGTCGACCGCTCCCCGCAGGCGCTCCATTATGCCGTCGCCAATGCGGCGGCTTGCGGGATGGCCGATCGGGCACGGTTCCTGTGCGGGGACTGGGCGTCGGCGCTGAGCGGGCCGTTCGACTGCATCGTCACCAACCCGCCCTATATCGGAACGGCCGAGCCGCTCTCGCCCGAGGTGCGCGATTACGAGCCCGGAACCGCGTTGTTCGCCGGGCCCGACGGTCTCGACGATTACCGCCGGCTCGCCCCGGAACTGCGCCGCCTGCTCGCCCCCGGTGGGGCGGCGGTGATCGAGATCGGGCATGAACAGGCCGGGGCGGTCACGGCGCTGCTGGAGGCGGAAAACTTCGTCGTGACCCTCCACCGCGATCTGGGCGGGCGGCCCCGCGCCCTGCTGGCGCATTGAAACTTGCCGATCATGCCCCATATTTTACTTGAAGGACCCCGGTTTAACCCGCTAGAGCGGGGGCAGGGGCACGCGAACATCGGCACTCTCACCGTTTTCGGAGTCGTTGCTTCGGGCCGATGCCCATACCCTTCGTCATGCAGTCGCTGCTGTCCGGCGGCCGTGGCAAGCGCCTCACGGGGCGCGAGAGCTTCGCATCGTGCGACACGCGCGCGATGTCGGGAAAAGTGGACCATGTTGGTTTGACGACTAAGGACGAACAGCTTGATCAATAATCGGCAGGCCGGCCGCCGTCGCGGTCGTGGCGGCAACAACAATGGTGGACAGCGTCCGGGTGGCAATCCCGGCCGTCCCGACAATGGCAATCGCATCGACAACCGCGCGCGCGGCAACGCCAACCAGCTGTACGAGAAGTACAAGAATCTGGCGGCCGAGGCGCAGCGTCAGGGCGATCGGGTTAACACCGAATATTATTGGCAGTTCGCCGATCACTATTTCCGGGTGCTGAGCGAAACCCGCTCGCGCTTCGAGGAGCAGAATCAGCGCCGCCAGCGCGAGGAATCGCGCGACGACCAGTATGACGACGGCTTCGACAATGAGGCCGAGGATTATGGCGACGAGGGCGACCCCATCCGCCCCGGCGAGCAGCTGGGCGAGGCCGAGCCGCGTCGGGAGCGTCTGCCCCGGGACAACCAGCCGCGCGAAAGCTATGCCCGCGACAATCAGTCGCGTGAAACCCAACAGCGCGACGAGCGTCCCCGCCGGGATCGCGAGGATCGCCCGCGTCGCGACAATCGTGAGGATCGCCGCCCCGCCCGTGCCGAACAGCCCGTCGCGGTCGAGGATGCACAGCCGGTCGTGGCCGCCCCGGTGGCCGTGACGGACGTCGCCGCCCCGCAGGTCGAGGAAGAAGCGCCCCGTCGTCGCGGTCGTCCGCGTCGCGAGCGTGCGCCCGAGGTGCAGGACGCTGGCGAAGCGACCGGTTTCGACGCCGATCGCCTGCCGCCCGCGCTGAGCGCCGCGCCCGAGCCGGACGCCGCGGTTGAGGAAAAGCCGCGCCGTCGCCGCGTTCGCGCGGCCGCTCCGGTCGAGCCGGAAGCGGCGGCGGGCTGATCGCTCTCGACGCTTTCGAAGGATAAAGGACCGGCCTCCGCATCGCTTGCGGGGGCCGGTTTTTTATGGGCGCCGGTCGACATCCTCGTCATGCCCGGTGCCCGAGCTGAGAAACACCAGCCCCATCAGCGCACCGGTCAGCATCACCATGCCGCCGATCCCGCCGATCACCCCCAGCATCGTCACCCAGTTCAGCGGGCCATAGACCTGCGCCAGCGCGACCATCGCGAAAGCGACCGCCACGGCAGCAGCGACCGTCATCCAGGCCATCATCATCCGGAAGCGCGCCCAGGCGAAGGCCGCCTGTTCGGGATCGTCGAGTCCGGGCGGGGGTGGGCGCATCGCCAGACTATGCGCGGCGATTCTCCGCCCGGCAAGGCGATGGTCAGGCCGCCCCGACCGCGCGGCGCAGCGGCCATTTCGCCCAGAGCCCCGCGATGATCGCATTGATCTCCAGCCGGATCGGATGGCGCACCGCATAAACGACGGCCACCCAAGCGATCACGCCCGCAGCCGCGCTCAGGCTCAGGAGTATGAACCCGACCTCCGCCGGCGTCGCGACCCAGCGATAAACGGCGAGCAACGGCGCCACCGTCGCCAGCGTCGCGGCCAGGCTTTGCGCATAGACCAGCAGCATCCCGCGCCAGGCAAAACCGGTCAGCGGCTTCATCAGCGCGGCGTAGAGTATGAACCACAGGCCGCCATAGAAGAGGCGCGAGATCGCCGCCCATTCCAGGCTGACCATCGCGCCCAGCACCAGCAGCCCGATCGAGGCGGTGGTGTCGACCGCGTTGAACAGCGCCAGCCGCCGGATCTTGCCCAGCAGGATCGGCAGCTCGAAATGCAGCGGCACCGCGGCGAAGAAGAGCTGCCCCAGCGCGATCCAGGTCAGCAGCGGCGCGACCCCGATCCAGCGCGGGCCATAGAGCATCAGCACGATCGGCGTCGCGGCCGCCGCCAGGAAGCTCATCGCAGGCCAGGTCACGCCGCTATAGGCCGCGACCACCCGCTGATAGGGGCCGGCCAGCTCGGCGCCCGCATCGCGCAACCGGGCAAAGGCAGGATAGAAGACGCCGTCGACCGCGCCGCTGACCAGCATCTGCAACTGCGCGCCCAGGCTGGAGGCGCGGCTGTACAGCCCGACATCGGTCAGCGTCAGGACGCGACCGATGACCAGGTCCGGGCTGCGCTGGGCGATGGCGTCGCTGATATAGAGAAACGAACTGTTCGATCCGAAGCGCAGGATCGGCCCGATTCCCTTCAGGCTGGGCGGGAAGGGCGGGCGGATACCGGATCGCCACTGGCCGATCAGCGCCCGCGCCGCCTGCTGCGCCACCGCCGCCCAGGCGAGGGCGAAGGCGGAATAGCCCGCCCAGGCGAGGCCCAGCGACAGCACCGCATTAACCACCGCGGCGCCGACATTGACCAGGAACAGCGACTGATAGTCCATCCGCCGCTGCAACATGGCACCGGGCACGATGCCGAACGGCACGATCAGATAGGAGCTGGCGATGATGACCAGCAACGGGGTCAGCCGGTCATTGTCGTAGAAGCGGGCGACCGGCCAGGCGAGCGCCAGGATCACCAGGCCGATCCCCAGCGCGAAGATGACCGAGACCGAGAAACAGGTCCGCACCTGCTCCTCGGTCAGGTCGCGCTCGCCCGCGACGAAGCGCCGGATGCCGAAATCCTGCAGCGCCGACACCATCAGCGCGGCCGACAGCGCGATCGAGAACAGCCCCATCTCGGCGGGCGTCAGGAAGAAGCGCGAAATCAGGACGCTGACCACGAACTGGATGGCGAAGGCGATATATTGCGCCCCGATCGACCAAAGGGCCGCGCCCCGGACCGACGAGCCGCTCATCGTCCCGACCGATGCCGGAGCAGCGCGCGCGCCAGGTGCCAGGCGCCGTGCGGCCGGTGATGGCGCAGCAGCCGTGCGACCGCCCGCCCCAGACCGGGAACGGGCGGCTCGCCCGTCCGCCGCGCATCCTCCAGATGCGCCACGATCAGCGGCAGGCCCTCGCCCGCCAGCGCGTCGGGCGCATACAATATGCCGCGGGTGACGGCGGCGCGCACCTGGGCGGCGGGCCCCTCACGGCCAAAGGCCTGGTCCAGCGCATCGACCGGCGGGAGGGTCTGCCAGTTCTCCGACGGATCGACCCGCCCGGCCAAACGCTCGGTCCGGGCGAGCCGGGCGATCGCCGCGCCGTAATTCTGCGACAGCACATGGCGGTGCGACACCTGGGTATCGGAATAGCGATAGAGCATCAGCCGCTCGGACAGGTTCGCCATGCGCGTCCGCTCGGCCAGCCTCAACCAGAGGTCGTAATCTTCGCAATGCCGATATGCGGCCCGATAGCCGCCGACCGCACGAACCAGATCGCGCCGCATCATCACCGATGGATGGCAAAGCGGCGACCCGGGCCGGTCCGACGCCAACGCCTCGACGATTCGGTCGAAATCGACCGGATGGTCGACCACATGATCCTGGCGCAGGGCCCCGGTCGGGGTGATCCCCCGAATCTGGGTGCCGACCACGCCATGATCGGGATGGGCGTCCAGAAACGCGACCTGCCGGGCGAATCGCTCGGGCAGCGCGATATCGTCGCCGTCCATCCGTGCGATATAAGGGGCACGCGCCGCTTCGACGATGCGATTGAGGCTGGGGATCAGCCCCTGATTGGCCTGATGAATCACCCGCACGCGTGAGTCGCGCGCGGCATAGTCGTCGAGAATCGCCGCCGAGCCGTCGGTCGAGCCGTCATTGACCGCCAGCAGCTCGAAATCGCCGAAGCTCTGCGCAAGGATGCTGTCCAACGCAGCCGACAGATAGGCCGCATTGTCATACACGCTCAGGGCGACGGTGATCCGGGGCGACGTCATACTCGTATCGCTCTGTCCCTAAGTGCGGTGGTTAAACAGGCTCTTAAACAACGGGATATCCGGTTGCGAATCCCGAATGGCGATATGGTTCCCACAGCGGAACGCCGACCGACGCCCTGGAACGATCTGATTTTTAGGCATTTTCCAGTTTTTTGCAGAAAAATGGCAATTTTTGTGTTGACCGAAAAAGCCGACCCGCCTAGAGGGGTGTCACCGCAACGGAGCGGGCCGCTGAAGCGGCGCTTCGGAGGTGGTACTGGCATCGAGATGCTGGCGCACGGAAGTTTCTAGACCGGGAGGTTTAGGGATGGAAGGGGTGCCGGTATTTGTTGTCGGCTCTTTGACATTGTAGGTTAGATGAAGGGACATGCGGGCGGCGGCTTGGCGGTTGTCC
>NZ_CAJXWX010000035.1 GCF_913062585.1 uncultured Sphingomonas sp.
GCGCTATAGGCGGTACCGACGGTAGCCGTAGGCAGCGGACCCGAGGCCGGAGAGACGACCAGCGTCGGGGCGGTCACCGTCACGGTGACGGTCGCCGCCGCGCTGGTGCCCGAGGTATTGGTCGCGGTGTAGGTGAAGCTGTCGCTGCCCGAATAACCTGCCGCCGGCGTGTAGCTGATGCCGGTGCCCGACACGGTGGCGGTGCCATGGGCCGGCGCGGTGGCGACGGCGACCGAGGTCGCAGCCCCGCCCGACAGGGCGAGCGTCACCGCATTGGCGGTGCTGTTGGCAGCGACGGTCATGCTGACCGCGCCCGCCACCGGTGGCTGGACGGCAACGGTAATGGTATAGGCGCGCGTGACGGTGAAGTTCTGGGCGTCAGTCGCGGTGATCGTAAAATTGAATGCCCCCGATGTGGCGGGCGTGCCCGACAGCGTGCCGGTGCTCGACAGGGTGAGGCCGTTCGGCAACGCGCCAGCGGTCACCGCATAGTTGTACGGCGCGGTGCCGCCCGAGGTGCTGAGCGCTTGGCTGTACGCAGTCCCCGCAGTCCCGCTCGGCAGCGTTGCCGGCGCCAGCGTCAGCGTCGGTGCACTCACCGTCACGGTGACGGTCGCAGGCGCACTGGTGCCCGACGCATTGGTCGCGGTGTAGGTGAAGCTGTCGCTCCCCGAATAGCCCGCGGTCGGCGTGTAGCTGATGCCGGTGCCCGACACGGTGGCGGTGCCATGGGCCGGCGCGGTGGCGACGGCGACCGAGGTCGCAGCCCCGCCCGACAGGGCGAGCGTCACCGCATTGGCGGTGCTGTTGGCAGCGACGGTCATGCTGACCGCGCCCGCCACCGGTGCCTGGACGGCGACGGTGAGTGTGAAGGCACGAGTAGCCGTGAAATTCTGCGCGTCTGTCGCAGTGACGGTAACGTTGAACGTGCCCGCTGTAGTTGGCGTGCCTGACAGGGTACCGGTCGATGACAGGGAGACTCCGGCGGGCAGCGCGCCAGCGGTGACGGAATAGCTGTACGGTGCGGCGCCGCCCATGGTGGCGAGGGCTTGGCTATACGCGGTCCCGGCCGTCGCGCCCAGTAGCGTTGTCGGGCTCAGCGTCAGAGTCGGTGCGGTCACGGTGATGGTAACCGTTGCAGGCGCACTCGTGCCACTGGCATTGGTCGCGGTGTAGGTGAAACTGTCGCTTCCCGAATAGTTCGCGGCAGGCGTGTAGGTGATCGCGGTGCCCGAACCAGCGAGGACGCCATGGTTGGGTGGCGTGCCGATCGCGATTGAGGTCGCGGTACCACCTGAAAGATTGAGCGTCACAGCATTGGCGGGGCTGTTGGCGGCGACGGTCATGCTGACCGCGCCAGCCACCGGTGCCGGGGCGGCAACGGTAAGGCCATAGGCACGCGCGGTGGTGAAATTCTGCGCGTCGGTGGCAGTGACGGTCAGGTTGAACGTGCCCGAAACAGTTGCCGTGCCGGACAGTGTGCCGGTGCTCGACAGGGTCAGCCCGGCCGGCAGCGCCCCTGCAGTGAGGGCATAATTGTACGGTGCGGTCCCGCCCGAGGTGCTGAGCGCTTGGCTGTACGCAGTCCCCGCAGTCGCACCCGGCAATGTTGCCGGTGCCAATGCCAGCGTCGGCGGGGTTACAGAAACGGTGACAGTCGCAGGCGCGCTAGTGCCTGAGGAATTGGTCGCAGTGTAGGTGAAACTATCGTTGCCCGAGTATCCGGCGCTCGGCGTGTAGGTGATGCTGGTGCCACTGGCCGTTGCCGTGCCATGAGTTGGCAAACCCGAAACAGCCACCGAAGAAGCCGAGCCGGAAATCGAAAGGGCTACGGTGTTGCTCGAACTGTTGGCTACCACTGTTGCGGCAACATTGTTGGCAATCGGTGCAGCTTCGGCTCTCGTCACGGTGATGGAATAAGATTTGGTAGTCTGGCCATCGGCCGCCCTGACGATGATCGTAAGCGAGTTTGAACCGACTGCGAGGTTGATCGGACCTGAGGTATTGCCCGACGCAACCAAGGAGCCATTGACGTTAATGGTGCTTCCGCTGTCTGCGGCAGTGGGCATAACCGTCAGCGATGTCGTCGCGTTGCCGACGACGGAACTGTAATTGGTCGTGCCGCTGGAGAAGGCTGGCGATAGATTGCCCGTGGAAAGCGACAGCCCCGAAAGGGTTGCGTCCGTGGAAGCGGCCGAACGACTAGTGCAGGTGAACACCAGGTTGCTGATCTGACCACGAGAGGTGCTCGCTCTTATGCTAGCCCCATAAGTCTCGAGGCTGCCAGCCGGAACAGTAATTGCGACGTTGTTCGTGGTATTGCTGGTGGAATTCGTCGCGTTATATGTTTGGGCATTTGAAAGGTCGTATCGTGCTATGGATAAGCTGTCTGTATTCGTAGGGGGCAGCCCCTTGCCAGCGCCGCTATCTGTGAAGCGTAGCGTCAAGGAGTCACCAGTCGCAAACTCTGAGGCCCTGTATCTATTGCTGCCGTAGGAAAGAGACGAAGAACCGGAGAGCGCGTTGATAGCGCTGCAGCCATTCGACATTGCTAGAGCGGGATTGATGTTCACAAACATCAATAATGAAAGCAAGGCGGTAGGGAGCAATGACCGTTTGATTGCGCCACAAGCTTTAGCAGGATGTTTTCTACCCGAAAGGGGCGAGGATCGAACATCGGTCGCGCCGACAGTCATCGCGACGACGGCTAGCGTCGGAGTGCGCCGATCATTTTTGTGTTTTGCATGGAACGCCATATCGATCAAGGTGGCTATGATTTTCATCAAAGTATCTCGATGCATTCGCGATGGCATTCGATATTCGCCTTGTATTACGGAGACTTATAAAGTCGCCGCCGGGGGTAATTACGTTTATTTGATTGTCTAGGGGAAGCCCCAGTGGCTGCGTAATTCCAGCCGTATGTACGGCGAAGATTAGCCTGCAACGGTAAAAATTCGTTTAAATACGACTTAATATGGATACATCATCGTTTTTGATATTGGTGTCTGTATGTCGCTTTCGTCGAATTTGGCCATGTGTGGCCCGGTGGCGGCTTTGAGCCCTTGTTCGAAGGCGGGTGTGGGAGCATCTCGATCCGCGGTGCTAGCGCCCGGTGAGGAGGTCGATTGCGTCTACGTTCATGAAGTCGGCGACCTTGGTGCCCTCAACACGCAGACACTAAGTGACGAGGCGACATCACGATGGCCACCGCCACCAATGCCCTCATCGTCAAGCGGAATGGTGCGACAGCCGATTTCTTCTCTTTGCGGACGGTGCAGGGCGTCGCACAGCCCTCGCGCGCGACCTTGATCGACGGCATGGTGATCGGCAGCCGACCCATGTGCTTTCTCCCATTGGGAAGGTCGCGTGGGTCGGCTGACGGCGGCAAGCCCCGCTCGATAGCAACGAGGGCGCTATTGTCACAAAATTTGCTCCCGATCGGATTTTCCCGGAAATGTCCTGTGCCAATGGAGAAACGGGACAACCTATGGCCGTCTGATCAACCTCCCGCTGGTGGTCGAAGCTGTTGGAAAATAGCGTGAGCAGGAAATCGCGTTGTTGGCGAGCAGACCCCGCTACGACTGCAAGCCTCTTTACATAGGGCATGTTCGAAGGGGGGCTTGTCGAACCCCGGTCCGGGCTGGGACAATGACTGCCATGGACCCATTCGACCCCGCGCCCTATCCCGAATTCGCCCATCAGGTCGCGGCGCGTCTGGCACGCGTGGCGCGGGAAGATCGCGAAGCCGTTGCCGGGTCGCTACGCCGCTTCGGCTTCCGGGTACAGGGCGAACCCGATCGATCGTCGTCCGGCCCAACCCGGTCGCCCCGGAAAACAGCCGACACCCGTACGGCATCGCGGCGATGCGACTTTCGCTATGCCAGCCCGATTTCCTCCACGTCCCGGCAACGCGTGGACATGCGAATTCCACATCTGGCGGTGTCCCATGTCACCCGCACCGCCGTTCCCCGGTCCGTGGATGGGGCCACCCATGACCGCTACCCGGCACGCAGCACCGTTGCCGCCGAGCATTTCGATTATCTGACCGAAGGCGCCCGCACGACGTACCGGACACATTTCGACTATATCACGCGCCAGACCGGATCAATGACGGCGGCAAGTGGCATGCCGGCGATGGACATTCTCGACTTCGAAGCCGACCATCGCGAACGGAACGCCTTGGCCATCCTCTCCAACATTCCGGGCGGTCCGTCGCGACAGCGCGGGCTATTCGAAGCCGCCGAGCAATGCGAGCGGGAAGCCAAACGCGGCACGCTGGAGGTTTCGACCGAGCGAAAGGATGCATGGGCCGAACTGGCGGCCGCGGCCGACGCGCCGCTTTGGGTGAAGGAAGCGGCGCGGCTGCTCGAACAGGAACGAGCCGCCGACATCGCGAAGGCGTCAAAAGCCAAGCGTAAGCATCGCGACCGTCTGGTCACGATCGCCGACGTCGATCTTGTCGAGGCGTATGATCGTCTGTGCTGGGCCGACGAACATCTCGGGCCGGACAATCCGGCGCTGCCGGATTTCAAACAGGGGCGATCGGGTCGCGTCCAGACCCGTTTCGTCGTCGAACTGCCGCATGGTCTCGACGCTCGCCAACACCGCACGATCATGCAACGCTTCTGCGCGCGGCTGGACCGCGAAGGTTGGATGTATGTGGCCGCGATCCACTGCCCGGACCCTAAGAACGACCCGCGCAACATTCATTTGCATGTCGATGCCTATGATCGGCCGTGCAAATGGCTGGACGGCATGAGCGCCGATGGCAAAGCCGGAGGTCCGGGCTGCTGGGATTTTGAGGTCCGCCTCCGCAAGCGTAACGGCAAGTGGCAGTATCCGTATCGGCAGAAAAAGATCGGAGCCTTACGCGGTGATGAGGGCCAGAACCGCCATGAAGCTGGCGAAGCCTATTTCAAGCAGATGCGCGCCGATTACGTCGCCATCGCCAACGACGTAGCCAACGGCACCGCCAAAGCGACGCGCTACGTGACCGGAACTTATCGCGACAACGGCATTCGGCAGGACCGGCTCGAGCATCTCGGCGACAGGATCGTCGCCAATGAGAAAAGCGGGCTGGTCACCAAGGCGGGCAGCCGCAATGCGCGTATCATCTTCAACGATCGGCTGCGCGACGTGCGTCATGTCGCGGCACAGGAGCTGTCGATCATTCGACGCGCGGCGGCGGTGTGGCTGGCGCAGGTCGACGACGATGCCAAAAAGATCGTCCGGCAATGGCGATACTACCAACGGATCGCCGTGCTGAAGCGTGCGCAGGCAGCGGCGGCCACGATCGTTGGCGACATGGCCATCTCGCGCGCGGTTACCGTCATCAAACACAGCAAGAGTGAGGGCCGCAAACGCGAGGCGAAGGCTTGGATAGCCGAGGATGCTGTCGTGGCAGGCGGAGCTGATCAGGCGATCTGGACCACCGATGCGATTGCTGTCGCCGCTGACATCCTCGACGATAAGGTGCGCTCGTCGCTATCGATCCCAACCCGACCGATCACTTACAAGCATCGTGGCCATGACACGCTGGCGGTCGTCATGACGAAGTATCACGATGCGACACGCGGGCGCCTGCTCAACTGGCTCGACGAGCATGGCGATGATCCGATGGCGCTCATGTTCGAGAACGATGTCGCTACGCTGGGACCCGCCGAGAATCGAAAGTCTATCAACCGTCTGTTCCGCCTGTTTATCGAGGATCTGCTCGTTCAGGAGCGGCTGCGTGCTATCCGGGCGCGGCGGCGGAGATCGGCCGATGGCGAAGTAATTGGTGTCGAACCCGCACGTACGGGGGACAGTGCCGAACAGCCTTCTTCTACATCCGTTGCGGACGAACGCATCTTGGAAGCGGTTGCTGCCACCGTGGTTCAGAAGTCCATCAAAGACGTGAACAGGGAAATCCGCGCTAAAGAAGGTCACCGTCGACAAGCGCTACTCCGGGAGGAGGCGTGGGCGAAACTGCGCCGGGAAGAGGCATCCATCAGCGTTAGCGGCAGTCGATATCAGGTTGATATGGCCGCGCTTACCGATCAGCAGCGCTTGGTACTGACTCATCCCGGTTATGATACGGAACTGCAAGCTCGGCTGGCCGAGTGGCACACCGAACGGAAGCATGGACAAGCTGGCGCGGCTGCCACGACATCGTCGTCCGGCGGGAGCATACCCAAGCTGATTCGATCAACGCCAGATGCCGCTAAGATCCCGCCGGAGCCGCTTGTTCCGCTGCGGACCGCGCGCACGCTGCGTGAGGCCCAACCTCTCAGAAAAGGCGCTACTTTGCGGGCTAGTGGTAAATCTGCGCCAGCGTCTCACTCAGGTGTTATCCGACAACGCGACCTCAATGAAACCGCCGATACACGATCATCCTATGCCTCGGCGCCAGAAGCAAAAACGCCTGCATCTTTCGTTGGTCCATCCGGGAAACTCGGTCAGTTGGCCGAAACGCTCATGCCGGTTGACCATGCCACCAGACCGAAAGGCAAAGCGGAGCCGATGGTCCCCGATGTCAGGGGCAAGGGACCGCAAGAGCGCTGATCAGGTTGCTTCATGACCTTTGCGGTCAAGCGGGAAAGTTGAGCGATCTGTGCCGCCTGCGGGCGCTTCGCCTTCATCGCGAAGGCGAAGGAGAAACCGGCCGGCCCGGCCGGGATGATGGTTTGGAAGGAGCCTGCGGCTGTGCCGTAGAGGCGAAATGATGGTGCGGGGCCGGCGAGCAGCCCGCCGTTCCCGCGCAAAATCAAGGTCTTCCATGTACATCGTAAATCGCGAGCGCGAGCTCGCACAGTCGCGCGCCCTGTCTGGCGCGCTGGCCATCGCCCAGCGCGCCGGTTGGCGGATCGACCGATCGGTGCCGATCCTGCCCGCCGCTTTCCGAAATTTTCTTCACATCGCCGGCGCCGAACTTCTGCTGGTGCCGTCGATCGAGCCGTCACGCGGGGATATCGACACCGTCGAGCGAGGAACCCGCGTCGCCAGGTGCGATGCACTGGTGGTGAAAGCGTCGAGTATCGGCCATCGGACCATCTACTGTGCCGTCGGCGAATGGCAGCGCCACGGCACCGTCTGGCACCACGCGCGTAGGTTGTGGCTGTCACGCAGCAACGACGGTTGGCTGGTGCCTGACCCGGCGGAGCCGGACGAGAGCGGCGCGGTTTTCCGCCTTTCCCCCGGACGTCTTCGCCCGATGACGAAGGCACGGCTGTCCGCCGCTGACGGAGGTTGCGATCTGGCGCCGGGGCTGGCGAGGGCAGACGCTTTCCTCGCTGCCGTATGGGGGGATTGCTGATGAGCAAGCCGCTGCCCTGGATCAGCCCGTCCGACGCCGACGACATGGTGTACGACGATCCGCTCGGTTCGACGCCGGATTTCGGTTTTGCGCTGCTGCGTAAAACGGCAAAGGGAAAGGAGAACCGCGTCGCCGATCTGGCCCGCGCCAAGCTGCAACCTAGCAAGCCTGCCGATAAGGATTGGCTGGCGGACGGTCTGTGGCCGATCACCTGTGCATCGCACCGCATCGTCACGGCGCCAGGTGTCGCGGTCGAGCCTGGCGCGCTGGAAGAAATTTTCCAAGGGTATGATGCCAAAGTCCAAGCGCACCAGAAACTTCTGGCAGTCGTGCTGACCATGCGATTCCCGCATAGCTGGCAACCCGCCGACATCCTGTCGCTGGTAGGCACGTACGCGCTAGAAAAACTGGCGCTGCAGCGGCGGCTGACCAGCATGACGGTGGTCCATATGCCTGGCGACGAATTATCGGCGCGCCGGCCCCACGCTCATGTCGTGTGCCTATCGCGCGTTCATCGCTCGTCGGGCTGGGGCGAGGTGCATCCGGAGCTCACCGCCAGGAACGCGCAGTTGGACTTCCAGCAAGAATGGGAAGCTTTCTACGACATCTGGGTGCCACGCTACCGCGATGGCTGACCCCTTGAGGGCGGGATCCGCAGCGGTCCCGCCCGCCTGCCGGGGGGCAAGATACGAAGGAAGGAGGATGGTCCCCGATCCGGGGATGAAAATGGAGAAGACGATAATGACGATCGACAAGACCGCGATCATCCGCCGCCACACCGAGGCAGTCGCCCAGATGCTGGTCGGCAGCCGCACGATGAAGCCCGGCGCGGCGATCCTCGCCGGCGAAATGGGCGGAGCCGAAGGGCGGCTGCGTATCGGTGCCATCGCGCACAGCAGCGGCAACGATCTGGTATATCTGGATTTTGCCGATGGCGAAGACGGCTATCAGCTGACCGGCGTCACGCTGTGCGCCGTTCGCGACGGCATTTGCCACCTGCAGACCAACTGCCGCCTGTATCTGAGCCGCAATGGATCGCGGGCGATCATCCTGCCGCAGCCCGGCATTCGCAAGGCGTACCGGCTCGCACCTGGCGAACTGATCCAACTGGCCAACCAGCCGGCTGACCGTGACGAGGGCA
The DNA here is from genome assembly GCF_913062585.1 of uncultured Sphingomonas sp. Classification (GTDB taxonomy): domain Bacteria; phylum Pseudomonadota; class Alphaproteobacteria; order Sphingomonadales; family Sphingomonadaceae; genus Sphingomonas. The sequence goes on from NZ_CAJXWX010000035.1 coordinate 8,436, forward strand.
TTGCCCGCGCCGAGGCGCGGCTAGCCAAGCTGGTCGCTCGCCGCGCAGCTTTCGCCGATCGTGCTGCCGTCCGGACCCGACCGCTGGCGGCCTGATCCAAACCGGCTGACACGATCGGTCGATCATCGCGTCGGCCGATCGTGACGGCTCAACATCCCGGTGACAGAACCTCTCTACCTATAAAGCGGACGACCTCACGAATTCGGACAGCGGCCAATAAATATTTCACGCTTCTGTCCGAGAATGCCGAGCCGTCCGCTTTATAGAGTAAGGGAGGCCGTCATCTCAGCCGTCACACCGACAGCAACACCGGTTCAGCCACCCGCCGATGTCTATTCGACTGCCGAGGTCAACGCGATGCTGGAAGCAATGACGACAACCGACCACAGCTACCTGCGGCGGCGGTCTCTCTATCTGGCGCAGGGGCATTACATGCTTGCCAGTGACCTTCGGCAGGAGGCGTTCGTCCGGGCGCTCGATGGTCGTCGCCAATGTCGGCGAGGCTATCAGATCGTCCACTTCCTGATTGGGATCATGCGCAGCCTGACCTCGCAGGAACGCGAAGCCGAACGCGACGGCCTGCACCCGGTCCCGCTCGACCTCGACGACGATACGCTGGCGATGGCCTCATTGGCGCCCAGCCCGGAGCAGGTCGGGCATGATGCGCTGCATTACCGGCGGACCCTGGCCGCGATCCAACAGTCGATTGGGAACGACCCGCAACTGGTCACGCTGCTGGATGCGGTGTTCGACGGTGAGAAGGGCATAGCCTTGCAGAACCGGCTGGGGCTCGACGCCAAGGCCCTCGCATCGTTGCGCAAGCAACTGCAGCGCAAGCTGGCGGCCGCCGCCAAGGACAGGAGCATACCGTGACAACCGAAGCGGACGAACTGATGCAGCTGCGACTGTTGGACGACTTCTTCGACGGTGAGGATGTCGAACCTGATCTGGCCGACCTGCAGGCAGAGATCGCGCAGGCACAGCTGGAGGTAAAGAAGGCGAACCTGCGCGCGATCCGCGCCAAACTCGATGCCGGCACCGATGCTCGGGTCGTCCCGATCGATCGAGCGCGTCTGCGGGCACAATTGCAGCAAGCCATGTCGGGCGATGCCGACTTGCGCATGACGCTGGCTGCCCGCGGCAACGACGACCACGATATCGACGACCTGATTGACGACCTGGCCGAACTCGACCACGAAACAGGCTACCGCCCTGCGTGACGGACGCGGTTGATCCGCCTGCCGAACGTCTGCTGCATGACCTCGGCATCACCGAACCAGGCGAGATCGATGTCGAGGTCATCGCCTGTGCCGTGGGCGCAGTGGTACGCTATCGTCGTCTTGGCGTTGGCGATGCGCGGATCGTCGGCCTGGGCGACCGGGCGATCATCACGGTCGACAACCGGGCCAGCCGCGTCCGTCAGCGTTTCTCCGTCGCGCATGAACTCGGTCATTGGCACCATCATCGCGGCCGGCGGCTGATCTGCCATGGCGCCGCCGACCAACAAGTCGGAGTGGCAGGCTGCGAGCGCGAGGCGGACGGGTATGCTGCCGACCTGCTCATGCCCCGCTTCATGCTGGAACCATTGGTCGCTGGCGTCCCTATGTCATTCGATCTCGTCTATCAAACTGCCGCCGCGTTCGGCGTCAGCGCGATGGCTGCTGCCTTACGACTGGCCGATGTTCATCCTGCGGCATTCGCCCTTGTCGTCGAGGAAGCGGACGGGCGTAGATGGTTCAGACGATCAGCAAGCCTGAACCCTCGTTGGTTTGTCCGGTCTGCGGCATCAGGCGTTAGCGTGACGGCTGATCGCTATGGATTGTCTCGCGCGAATGCCACGTTCGCTGCACCAGCACAGCGATGGTTTTTAGGCCAAGGCGCGAAAGACGCGCAAGCATTCCAAACTATCGACGTGATGGTATGCGGTCGAGCCATACATCTTATCGTGGTGGCATAGTATCAGGGTAAGCTACAGGACATACTGATAGGAAGTTGACCGGCATTCAATGGTGGTGGGCAGCCCGGTAGCTTTCGGGCACCGATTGCGCAAAGCAGACGTTCGTTCAGTCAGCGGATAGGGGCCTCAGACAGTTGCGGATGGCGAAAAGCGGAGCGATCGGTTTCCAGCGAAAAACAAGCACCTGGTCCGCACCTTCATATGTAAAACAGATCGCGTTGATTATGACGATCTTCGGTTCGGCGCCCAATTCATCCAGTCCCTGAGTCGGCTTACCCGACGAGATGTAATGTCATCCGACGCTCACTTCACTGAACTAGGTGTTTGATCCCACGGTTTGATGGTGCGATCCTTTCGTTGGAATGGAAGGAAGCCGCATGGGACAAGTTCGTCATGGGTGCGCCACGACCACGCACGCCGTCCGAGCAGCAATACAGCGATCGCAGGCTTCGCTCGCGACGTTGAGCCGGGAGCTGGGGATCAACCCCAAGACGGTGGCGAAGTGGCGTAAGAGGGTGACGGTCGAGGACCTGGAGACCGGGCCGAAGGCCTCTTATTCAACGACCCTGTCCGAGGCGGAGGAGGCGATGGTTGTGGCGTTCCGGCGCCACACCCTGCTGCCGCTCGACGACTGCCTCTACGCGCTGCAGCCATCGATCCCGCACCTGACCCGGTCAGCGCTGCACCGTTGCCTTCAGCGGCACGGCATCTCACGGCTACCGGATGTCGAGGGCGACAAGCCCAAGCGTCAGCGCTTCAAGCGTTATCCGATTGGTTTCTTCCACATCGATATCGCCGAAGTGCAGACCGCCGAAGGCAAGCTCTACCTGTTCGTCGGCATAGACCGCACGAGCAAGTTCGCGGTCACCCAACTGGTCGACAAGGCTGACAGGCGCACAGCGTGGGAGTTCCTCGAGCACCTGCTGAAAGCCGTACCCTACCGCAGCCACACGATCTTGACCGACAACGGCATTCAGTTCGCCGAGCAGCCCCGCAACCGGAACACCGCCTGGTCCCGCCAGATGCGCTTCGACATGATCTGCGAGGCCAACAACATCGAGCACCGGCTCACCAAACCGAACCATCCGTGGACCAACGGACAAGTCGAGCGGATGAACCGGACCATTAAGGAGGCGACCGTCAAACGTTTCCACTACGACAGCCATGAACAGCTTCGCACGCACCTCACCGACTTCATGGCCGCATACAACTTCGCCCGTCGGCTCAAGACCCTCAGCGGGCTCACACCCTATGAATACGTCGCCAAGATCTGGGCGTCAGAGCCAGACCGGTTCATCGTCAACCCGACTCACCAGATGCGGGGACTGAACAGCTAGGGGCTGCTCATGCCTCTTCACAATACGTAGGGATATGCCTGCCTCACGCTAGCGCTTCCACGGATGTAGAACGTGTTGTGCGGACAGCAAGCGGTGAGCTCCTACAGGAGTACGGCATTCGCAATTGCCTATTTTCGATGAGTTTCGCTTTTCTAAATCAGTCGCGCGGCATCTGCTTGCTGTATCAGCACCGTGAAGGCGGTAGCATAATATGCGGGAGTATAGGATAGGATTGACGCGTTTCTCTCTCTCTCTCTCTCTCTCTCTCTTTCTCCCGTGGCGTCGTTCGTCGGTCAGAGCGAAACATGCCCGACAACCCTGCAGGTATCGGCAGTATATAAAGATGGTGTTTGACGGACCGCAACGGCCCCGACATGCTTGCCTCGACAAAGCGAGAGCGACGGGCAAGTCGCAAAGACAAAATGCGGCATCCTCTGGAGAGGAAGCGGATGATCGGTATTATGCCATTGCGACGGCGTTCGGCATGTTGGTCTCGAAGTAAAGGTTCGGCGGGATCGGTCTGCGCTCGTTCTGCTACCAGGTCGATCTCGATCACATGCCGCGTATCTCTTCTTCTCGATGACTTCTTGCGTCGTAAGCGCCGCCAGTGCCTGTCGACCCTTGAAGCGATGCTGGACCAAGGGCGCGGGCCCATTCGGCACCGCGCCGTCCCACATCTCAACGATCATGATGGAGAGCGAAATGACATCCCTGCTCGACGCCGCGCATCTCAACGGCCGGTTCTTCGACGGACACTGGACCGAGGGCGGCCAAGGCTATGACGTGCTCGAACCGGCGACTGGCGCGGTTTTGGCGCGGGCCGCCTCGGTCGATGCCGCCACGGTCACCAAAACGGCGACGGCGGCTCGCGCCGCGCAGCAGGGCTGGGCCGCGGCGACGGCGGATGTCCGGGCGGGAATCTTCGTCCAGGCAGCGGCGCTGGCGCGGGCGCATGCCGAGGAGATCGTGACCTGGACCATGCGGGAAAGCGGCTCGGTGCGCGCCAAGGCGGAGTTCGAGCTGGCGATCACGATCAAGGTGATCGAGCTGGCGGCGGCGATGCCGCATCAGGCGCAGGGGCTCGTCCTGCCCAGCGAGCCGGGGCGGCTGAGCCTGGCGCGCCGTCGTCCGCTCGGCGTGGTCGGGGTGATCGCGCCGTTCAACTTTCCGCTCTATCTGGCGATGCGCGCGGTGGCGCCCGCGCTGGCGGTCGGCAATGCGGTGGTGCTCAAGCCCGACCCGCGTACCGCGATCTGTGGCGGGCTGGTGATCGCCCGCCTGTTCGAGCTGGCCGGGCTGCCCGCTGGTGTGCTGTCGGTGCTGCCCGGCGGCGGCGAGGCGGGCGCGGCACTCTGCGCGGACCCGAATGTGGCGATGATCCAGTTCACCGGCTCGACCGGCGCGGGCCGAAAGGTCGGCGAGGCAGCGAGCCGTCACCTCAAGAAGGTCTCGCTGGAACTGGGTGGCAAGAACACGCTGATCGTGTTGGACGATGCCGATCTCGACCTCGCGACGCGCAACGCCGCCTGGGGGGCATGGCTGCATCAGGGGCAGATCTGCATGACGGCGGGCCGCATCCTGGTGCACCGTGCGATCTTCGACGCCTTTGCTACCCGACTGGCCGAGAAGGCGAAGGCGCTGCCGGTGGGCGATCCGATGTCGGGCACGGTCGCGATCGGCCCGCTGATCAGCCAGCCGCAACTCGACCATGCGATCGATATCGTCGAACGCAGCGTCGCCGCCGGGGCGCGCCTTCTGGCGGGCGGCAAGGCCGAGGGACTGTGCCTCGCCCCGACCGTGCTGGAAGGGGTAAAGCCGGGCATGGCGGCGTTCGAGGAGGAGATTTTCGGCCCCGTCGCGGTGCTGGTGCCGTTTGACACGGACGACGAGGCGGTCGCGCTCGCCAACGACACCGAGTACGGCCTGTCCGCAGCGGTGATCTCGAAGGATGTCGGCCGGGCCATGGCGCTGGGCGAACGGCTGCGCGCGGGCCTGCTCCACATCAACGACCAGACGGTGAACGACGAGGTGGTCAACCCCTTCGGCGGGGTGGGCGCTTCCGGCAACGGCTCCGCGATCGGCGGTCCAGCCAATTGGGAGGAGTTCACCCATTGGCAGTGGGTGACGGTGAAGGGCGCCGCGCCCGCCTATCCCTTCTGACCGCCCACCCAACCACATATCATGATGCAGGAGACGATAATGACCGAGATGCGCAGCATCACCACCGCCGTGGTTCGCGACCAGGGTGCACCCTTTGCGATCGAGGAAGCGAAGATCGCGTCACCGCAAGGGGGCGAGGTGCTCGTGCGGATCGTGGCGGTGGGGGTGTGCCACACCGACATCATCGTGCGCGACCAATATTACCCCGTCCCGCTGCCCGCCGTCCTCGGCCATGAAGGCGCGGGCGTGGTCGAGGCGGTGGGGCCGGGCGTGACCGCCGTCGAGCCGGGCGACCATGTCGTGCTCAGCTTCGCGTCGTGCGGCGTCTGCGGTCCGTGCCTGACCGGTCACCCGGCGCATTGCGGCGACTTCTTCGCGCTGAATTTTGGCGGCGGGCGCAAGGACGGCTCGACGGCCACGTGCGATGCCCATGGCGGGGCGCTGCACGATCACTTCTTCGGCCAGTCCTCCTTTGGCAGTTTCGCGATGGCGCATGAGCGCAACATCGTGAAGGTCGCCAAGGACGCGCCGCTGGAACTGCTCGGGCCGCTCGGTTGCGGTATCCAGACCGGGGCAGGGGCTGTGCTGCGCGCGCTGGAAGTGCCGTCGGGGGCGAGCTTTGCCGCGTTCGGTTCGGGCGCGGTCGGACTCAGCGCGATCATGGCGGCGCGCGTCGCGGGCGCGACCACGATCATCGCGGTCGACGTGACGCCCAGTCGGCTCGACCTCGCGAAAGAACTCGGCGCCACGCATGTCGTCAACAGCCGCGAAACCGATGCGGTGGAGGCGATCCGCGAGATCACGGGCGGCGGCGCGGACTTCACGCTGGAGAGCAGCGGTCGGCCCGAGGTGCTGCGCCAGGCAATCGACGCGCTGACCATCATGGGTACCTGCGGCATCGTCGGCGCGCCCAAGCTGGGCACCGAAGCGAGCTTCGACGTGAACATGGTCATGGTGCCGGGCAAGCGCATCATGGGCATCGTCGAGGGCGATGTCGTGCCGCAGGTCTTCATCCCCGAGCTGATCGCGCTCCACGCCCAAGGGCGCTTCCCCTTCGACCGGCTGGTGAAATTCTACGATTTCGCCGATATCAACCAGGCGGTCGCGGACAGCGAGAGCGGCGTGACGATCAAGCCCATTCTGCGGCTGCCCGCCTGATGGCAAAGCGGGCGGGGGACGCCATGCCCCCGCCCGTCCCGGGCGTCAGACCCGCTCGATCATCAGGGCAATGCCTTGGCCCACGCCGATGCACATGAAGGCCAGCGCGTAGCGTCCTTGCGTCCGGTGCAGTTCCTCGACGGCGGCCATGACGATCCGCGCGCCCGACATGCCCAGCGGATGCCCCAGCGCGATGGCCCCGCCATTGCGGTTCACGCGGGGGTCGTCCTGCGCCAGCCCCAGGTCGCGCAGGGTTGCGATCGCCTGGCTGGCAAAGGCCTCGTTGAGTTCGATCACATCGAGATCGTCGATCGCGACGCCGGTCAGGCGGCACAGCTTGCGCGCCGCTTCGATGGGACCGGCGCCCATGATGCGCGGCGCGATGCCGGCGGCGGCCATGCCCAGAATGCGTGCGCGGGGCGTCAGGCCGTGTCGCCCCGCCGCCGCTTCGGACGCGACGATCATCGCGGCCGCCCCGTCGTTCAGCCCGGAGGCGTTGCCCGCCGTCACGGTGCCGTCGGCACGGACGACTGGTTTGAGCTTGGCGAGCACCTCAAGGCTGGTCGCGCGCGGATGCTCGTCCTGCGTGACGATGCGCGGCTCGCCCTTTTTCTGGGGGATGGTGACGGGGACGATCTCGGCCGCCATCCGGCCGCTGGCGATGGCGGCGGCGGCCTTTTGCTGGCTGGCCAGCGCGAACCGGTCCTGATCCTCGCGCGAGATGCGCCATTGATCGGCAACGTTCTCGCCGGTCTGCGGCATCGTGTCGACGCCGTAGGCCGCCTTCATCGCCGGGTTGACGAAGCGCCAGCCGAGCGTGGTGTCCTCGATCTTCTGTGCGCGGTCGAAGGCGGACGCGGCCTTGCCCATGACATAGGGCGCGCGGGTCATGCTCTCGACGCCGCCCGCGATGATCAGCTCGGCATCGCCCGAGCGGATCGCCTGCGCCGCGCAGCCGACCGCGTTGAGGCCCGATCCGCATAGTCGGTTGACCGTCGTTCCGGGCACCGCCTCGGGCAGTCCCGCCAGCAATATGGCCATGCGCGCGACGTTGCGATTGTCCTCGCCCGCCTGGTTGGCGCAGCCGAGGATGCTGTCGTCGACCGCGCTCCAATCGACGCCCGGGTTACGCTCGACCAAGGCGCGGATCGGCACGGCGGCGAGGTCGTCGGCGCGGATATCGGCCAGCGCGCCGTTCAGCCGCCCGATCGGGGTCCGAACGGCGTCGCAGATGAAAGCGGCGGTCATGAGGTCAACTCCGATGGTTCAGGATAGCGTCGGCCAGCGCATCGGGCGCTTCGAGCGGCGCGAGATGGGCGGCGGGAAGAGCGACATGACGCGCGCCGGGAATGGCCGAGACCAGATAGTCGCCATGGCCGGCATAGGGCGTCGAGCTGTCGCGCTCGCCCGAGATCACCAGGGTCGGACAGGCGATTTCACCCAGCCGGTCGGACAGCGCCATGTCGCGGATCGCGGCGGCACATCCGGCATAGCCCTCGGCTGGCATCGTGAGCAGCGCGCGACGGATCGTTGCCGCATGGCCGGGTCGCTCGGCGATGAAGGCGGAGGAGAGGAACCGCGACATGGCCAGATCGACGATCCCCGCCATGCCGTCGCGGCGCACGGTATCGACGCGTGTGGTCCATGCGGCACGGTCCATCGTGGCGGAGGTGCAGATCGGTATCAGGCCCGTCACCCGCTCCGGCATATCCAGCGCCATCTGCATCGCGATCATGCCGCCCAGCGACACGCCAGCGACCTGGGCCTTGTCCCATCCGACCGCGTCCATCACCGCGGCGACGTCACGGGCCAGCCCGGCCAGGCGATAGTCGCCCGGCGGCGCGTCCGACGCGCCGTGCCCTCGCGTGTCGATCCTCAGCAAGGCGACGTGTTCACGTAGCAGCGGCAGGACCGGGGTCCACAGGTCCATGTCGGTGCCGATCGAATTGAGCAGCACGAGGCGTGGCCGATCCGTTTCGCCCTCGACCTTCCAATAGATAGCGGCCCCGTCGGATGTGACGAACGGCATCAGGCGACGCCTTCCAGCATATCTGCCGCGAACGGTGCCCCGGTCTTGGTGCGCACCTCGTCCAGCGTGACTCCGGGGGCCAGTTCTACCAGCCGCAGCCCCGGCTTGTCGCAGGCCATGACGCACAAATCGGTGACGATCAGGTCGACACAGGCCTTGCCGGTCAGCGGCAGGGTGCATTCGGGCAGGATCTTCGGGCTGCCGGTCTTGCTGGCATGGTCCATCACGACGACGATGCGCTTGACGCCCGCGACCAGGTCCATAGCGCCGCCCATGCCCTTCACCATCTTGCCCGGAATCGTCCAGTTGGCGATGTCGCCGCCCGCCGAGACCTCCATCGCACCCAGCACCGCCATGTCGATATGGCCGCCCCGGATCATCGCGAAGCTGTCCGCGCTGGAGAAGAAGCTGGAGGTTGGCAGCGTCGTCACCGTCTGCTTGCCCGCATTGATCAGGTCCGGGTCGGCCTCGCCCTCATAGGGAAAGGGGCCGATGCCCAGCAGGCCGTTTTCGGACTGCAGCGTCACGTCGATCCCGGCGGGAACATGGTTGGCCACCAGCGTCGGGATGCCGATGCCGAGGTTGACGTAAAAACCGTCCTGCAGCTCGCGGGCGGCGCGGGCCGCCATCTCGTCACGGGTCCAGCTCATGCGACATTCTCCCGCGCGCGGGTCGTCAGTTTCTCGATGCGCTTCTCGTTGATCGTGCTCAGTACGATGCGATCGACATAGATGCCCGGCGTATGGATGGCGTCGGGGTCGAGCGCGCCCGCCTCGACGATCTCCTCGACCTCGACCACCGTCACCTTGCCAGCGGTTGCCATATTCGGGTTGAAGTTGCGCGCGGTCTTGCGGAACATCAAATTGCCCGCCGGATCGGCCTTCCACGCCTTGATGATCGACAGGTCGGCGCGCAGCCAGGTCTCGCGGACATACTCCTGTCCCTCGAACGTCTCGACCGGCTTGCCCTCGGCGACGACGGTGCCGACGCCGGTCTTGGTGTAGAAGGCCGGGATGCCCGCGCCGCCTGCGCGGATGCGCTCGGCGAGCGTGCCTTGCGGGTTCAGCTCCAGCTCCAATTCGCCCGACAGATATTGCTGCTCGAACAGCTTGTTTTCACCGACATAGCTAGAGATCATCTTGGCGACCTGACGGCTTTCCAGCAGCATCCACAAGCCGAAGCCGTCTGCACCGGCATTGTTGGAGATGACGGTCAGGCTCTTCACCCCGCTCGCGCGGACTTCCGGGATCAGGCTTTCGGGATTGCCCGACAGGCCGAACCCGCCCGACATGATCGTCATGCCGTCAAACAACAGCCCGTCCAGCGCGGCGGCGGGCGAGGGGTATATCTTGCTCTTCATATCGCTCCAGTCAGCCCAGATCGCCACCGGCCACGGGCAGGACCGAGCCAGTGATGTAGGAAGCCTCGTCCGAGGCCAGGAAGAGGATGGGCGCGATCTGCTCGTCCAGCGTGGCATAGCGCCCCAGGAAAGTGGAGCTGGTGACCTGCTCCACTGCCTCGGCCATCCAGGCCTGTTCGCGGGCGTCGTCGCCATTCGGGTTGCGCGGCACGATGCGCGGCGGCGCCTGCGTGCCGCCGGGCGCGGTCACGACGACGCGGATGCCCGCCTCGCCATATTCCATCGCGAGGGCTTGGGTGAGGGCGTTGATCCCGCCCTTCGCCGCCGAATAGGGAACGCGCCGGATGCCGCGCGTCGCGTTGGACGACACGTTGACGATCGTGCCGCCGCCCTGGCCCAGCATGATTGGCAGGACGGCGTGACAGCCCCACAAAGTCGGCATCAGCGAACGGCGGATTTCCGCCTCGATCTGCTCCGGCTCGAAGGCGGCGAAGGGACGCATCCGAATCGCGCCGCCGACATTGTTGACGAGGATGTCGACCCGGCCAAAGGCGGTAACCGCCGCTGCCATCGCGGCGGCCGCTCCGTCATGGGTTTCGAGGTCGCACACGAAAAACGCCGCCCGCTCGCCCGCTTCTTGGGCCACGTCGGAAACGAAGTCGGCGCGGTCGACCAGCAGGACGGCGGCACCCTCGGCGGCGGCGCGCCGCGCCACGCCGCGGCCGATGCCCTGGGCGGCCCCGGTCACCACCATCACCTTGTCGCGAAAGCGTCCGGCGAATGTCATGCTGCCACCGCAACCGGCGCTTCGCTCGGCGCGAACTTCTCATAGTGGAAATGCCGGGGCTCGACGCCCTTGTCGCGCAGGAAGATCCGCACCGCCTCGACCATGGGCGGCGGCCCACACAGATAGATATCGCAATCGCCCGCGTTCAGGTGCGTATCGGTCAGATGATCGGTGACATAGCCTTTCAGCGGATGCGCGCTCTCGGGATCGGCGACGCACGCGGTCCAGCTCAGCGAGGGGAGGCGGGTTGCCAGCGCCTCGATCCGTGGGACCTCGACCATGTCGCCGTCCCGGGTCACGCCGTAGATCAAGTGGAGCGACTGGTCCGTCCCGGTATCGGCCAGCACCTCCAGCATCGACAGGATCGGGGCCAAGCCGGTGCCGCCCGCCAGCAGGATCGTCGGCCGCTCCACCGCCCGCAGGAAGAAGCTGCCTTGTGGGCCGACGAAGCTCATGCGTGCGCCGGGCTTGGCGACAGATGTCAGCCATCCGCTCATCAGCCCGCCGGGCATGTTACGGATCAGGAAGCTGGCCTCCGCCGCGCCGGGTTTGGAACTGAAGGAATAGGCGCGGTGCTGGTCGGTGCCCGGTACCGCCAGATTGACATATTGGCCGGGCAGGAAGCCGAGCGCAGCCGGATCGTCCAAGCGCAGCGTAAGGAGGATCGTGCTGTCAGACACCAGGTCCACCGCCGCCACCGCGCCCTCATGCACGGCGGGCTTCACCTTGCAGGCGGTGGAGGGGACGGGCACCGCGACGACGCAATCGGACGAGACGCGCATCTGGCAGGTCAGGACCAGCCCTTCCTGCGCCTCGTCGGCGGTCAGCGCCTCGTCAATATAGTCGTCACCGAGATCATAGGCACCCTGTTCGCAGCGGCACTTGCAGGTGCCGCACACGCCGTCGGCACAGTCCAGCGGCAGGTTGATCCTCTGGCGGAACGCGGCGTCCAGCACCGTCTCACCCGGGGCGCAGGTGATGAAGCGCGTCGCGCCATCCTCAAAGTTCAATGCGATACGGTAGCCCATGATATCCTCTCCGGCCGCCGGGCATCAGACGTGATAAACGTCGATCACCTGGCGGATATAGTCGTTCTTCAGGACGACCTTTTTGTTGGTGATGAGCGGCTGCGCGCCGGTCGTGTCGATCGTGTAGAACGACGTGCCGAAGAAGCTCAGCGTCTCGTTGTAGCGGTGGCTCAGCGTGTGCCAGTTGAACCGCACCTGCATCTGCCCGTCCGCCTCGCCGAGGATCTCGACGTTCGAGACGGTGTGGTTGGTGCGCGGCTCGGGCATGCTCGCCCCCGAACGCTCGGTCTTGATCCGGAAGACCCGGTCTTCCAGCCCGTTGCGATCGGGATAGTAGATGAGCGAGATCTCGCGCTGCGGGTCCTCCACCAGCCTGTCGTCATCGTCCCAGGCGGGCATCCAGAAGACCGCGTGCGGGGCGTAGCAGTCCAGCCACTCGTCCCATTGCCGATCGTCGAGCAGCCGCGCCTCGCGGTAGAGGAAGGCGAGAAGGCGGTCGTAGGTCAGGCTCATGCCGCCACCTCCAGCCGGTCGACCGGGCGCAGCCGGGCACCACCATTCCCGCCGCCGTCACGGTCGATCGCGGCGATCAGCGACTGCGCCCAGTATTCATGCTGGCGGACGAACAGGCCCTCGTCCTCGCTGCGCTCGCCGCTGAGCAGAGGTTCGATGCCCAGGGCACGGCCATTCTCGTCCGGTCCGGCGATCCAGCGCGTCGCCCCGCGACTCAGGTCGTTCCACATGTCGCCCGTGCCTTCATAGGCCTTCTGGCAGGAGCGGAACTCCTCTAGGTCGTCAGGGGTGCCCATGCCGCTGACGTTGAAAAAGTCCTCATACTGCCGGATGCGCAAGGCGCGGTCGGCGTCGCTCTCGCTCTTGGGCGCGAAGCAATAGATCGTCACTTCAGTGCGATCGACCGAGATCGGGCGCACGACCCGGATCTGGGTCGAGAACTGGTCCATCAGATAGACATTAGGATAGAGGCATAGATTGCGCGTCTGCCCGACGATCAGCGCCGCGCGCTCCTCGCCGACCCGCGTCGCGAGCGCCTCGCGATGCGCGTAGATCGGGCGGACCTCGGGGTTGAGCAGCTTCGTCCAGAGCAGGATATGGCCGTGGTCGAACGCATAGACGCCGCCGACGCTCTTGGACCAGCCATCGACATCGACCGCCTTGATCGAGTCCTCCGCGCGGCGGTTGGCGGTCGCCGCATAATTCCAGTGGACCGCACTGACATGATAGCCGTCAGCACCGTTTTCGATCTGCAGCTTCCAGTTGCCATCATAGACATAGGTCGAACTGCCGCGCAGCACTTCCAGCCCGTCGGGTGCCTGGTCGACCATCTGGTCGATCACGATACGGGTCGAGCCGAGCCAGTCCTCGAGCGGCAGTACGTCGGCGTTCAGGCTGCCGAACAGGAAGCCGCGATAATTCTCGAACCGGGCGACGCGGGTCAGGTCGTGCGACCCCTCGGTGTTGAACCCGGCGGGATAATCGCCGGTCTTGCCGTCCTTGACCTTCAGCAGCTTGCCCGCATTGCTGAAGGTCCAGCCGTGGAACTGGCAGGTGAAGCTGCCCTTGTTACCGTGCTTGCGACGGCACAGCATCGCGCCGCGATGCGCGCAGGCGTTGATGACAGCGTTCAGCGTCCCGGTCTTGTCGCGGGTGATGATGATCGGTTGGCGACCGATATGGGTGGTGAGATAGTCGTTATTCGCCGGGATCTGGCTTTCATGTGCCAGATAGACCCAGTTGCCCTCGAAGATGTGCTGCATCTCCAGCTCGAACAGCGCGGGGTCGGTGAACACGTCGCGGCGGCACCGGAAAGCCCCGGTGGCGGGATTGTCGACGACGGCGGTGGCAAGGCGTTCGCGAAGGTCGGTCATGACAATATCCTTCCGGGGGATCAGGCGACGGCGAGACGGGCGCGGTGCGAGAAAGCTTCCTCCTCGGGATCGTCGGCGCGCTGGAGCTGGAAATCGAAAGCGATGTGCGCGGTGTCGCCCTGGCGGTTCGGCACCGGCAGCAATCCCTCGCGGGTGCCGAACGCGAAGTCGTCGGCGGCAAAGGGGTCGTCGCCGAAATTGATCTGCGTCGTCAGCTGGCGATAGCCGGGCGCCTCGATGAAGAAATGGACATGGGCCGGGCGGTTGCCGTGGCGGCCGAGCACCTGCATCAACCGGTCGGAGGCACCGCCGGGCGGCACGCTATAGCCGTTGGGCATCTTGGAATGGAACGCATAGCGCCCATCGTCGCCCAGCCGGATGCGGCGGCGGTTGTTGAACGGCGTCTGCTCGCCGGTGGGATCGAAATGCGAGTAGAAGCCCTTGGAATTGGCGTGCCAGACATGGAGGATGGCGTTCGTGACCGGCTCGCCGTCCGGCCCCGTGACCCGTCCGGCCATGTAGAGCGTGTCGGTATCGTCGGGATCGTCGGTCAGGTTGGCGTCATTTTCGACCAGTGGCGCGCCCTCGACATAGAGCGGCCCCTCGATGGTGCGGGGCGTGCCGCCGCTTTTGCCCGCCTCGGCGTCCTTGGCGTCCATATAGAGGTCGAGGAAATGTTCGAGGCCGACGCCCGGCATCAGCAGCCCGAACTCGCCCGCGCCGTTCTGGAGGAAGTTGACCGCGCCCCAGACTTCGTTCTCGTCGATGTCGTGCTTGACGATCAGCACCATCAGCGATTCCACCAGATCGCGAAGGATCGCCTTCACGCGCGGATCGCCCTTGTCGGAGGTCGTGCCCGCGACGCGATCAAGCAGATCTTGGATGGCGGGGGTTTTCACGAAGCTGATATCCATCACACTCTCCTATATTCTGTCTGGCCGGCCGCTCGTCGGCGGTCGTGCGGTTCCGATCGTCAGCGGTCGTCGTCGTGGAGGGACGAGGGGTGACGGCACAGCGCCGTCACGCGGATCGTCATGAAGGGGTAGAGCGGCAGGCTCATCAGGATGTCGTGCAACTCGGCATTGGAGCCGACATCGAAGATGCTGACATTGGCGTATTGGCCGACCACCCGCCAGATGTGGCGCCAGGTGCCCGCGCGTTGCAGCTCCTGGAAACGAGCCTTTTCGGCGGCCTTGAGCCGTGCCGCTTCCTCGGCATCGAAGCCGAGCGGAATGTCGACATCCATTTCGACGTGAAACAACATGGTTCAACCTCTTCCCGCGACGACATGAAGGGTAGGGGAGCGACGGTCGCGTCGGTGGAACGCGACGCGGTCCTCGTCCAGCGCGATGCCCAGGCCGGGGCCGGTCGGCACGCTCAGGTGGAAATCGGCATAGCGCAGAGGCTCGGCCAATATGTCTTCGGTCAGCAGGAGTGGGCCGAACAACTCGGTTCCCCAGGCCAGCGAAGGCAGGGTCGCGCAGAGATGCGCCGACGCCGCGGTGCCGACCCCGCCCTCCAGCATCGTGCCTCCATAGAGCCCGACGCCACCCGCCTGCGCGATCGTGGCCACGGCATGGGCCGGGAGCAGGCCGCCGGACTGGGCGATCTTGACCGCGAAGACCCGCGCCCCGCCGCACGCCGCAATGGCGAAGGCGTCGGCGGGCCCGTGCAGTGCCTCGTCCGCCATCAACGGGACGACATGTTTGGCGGACAGCCGGGCCATGGCGGCATGATCGTGCCGCGCGACCGGCTGTTCGACCAGATCGACGCCCGCCTCCTCCAGCAGCTTCATGCCGAGATCGGCCTGCGCCTCGCTCCAGTTCTGGTTGACGTCGACGCGCACGCTGCCCCGGTCGCCGACCGCGCGCTTGATCGCCGCGACATGGGCGACATCGGCGCGCACGTCGCGCTTGCCGATCTTGAGCTTGAAGATGTTATGCCGCCGTTCGGCCAGGACCCGTTCGGCCTCCTCGATGTCGAGCGCGGTATCGCCACTGGCCAGCGTCCAGGCGACCGGCAACCGGTCGCGGATCGCGCCACCGCCGATCAGCGTGGAGACGGGCACGCCCAGCCGCTTGCCAGCCAGGTCCAGCAGGGCGGTTTCGACCGCGCATTTGGCGAGGTGATTGCCGAAGACGCTCTTGCCGATCTTGGCCATCGCGGCCCCGACCTGCGACGGGTCGCAGATTTCGAGGACGGGGGCGATATAGGTGTCGATGGCGAGCTTGATGCCCTCCGGGCTTTCCTCGCCATAGCTGAGGCCGCCAATGGTCGTGCCTTCGCCGATCCCCTCGACGCCGTCGGAGTCGCGCAGCCGGACCAGCACGATCGACTGGTGGTGCATGGTGGCCATCGCGAGCACGTGCGGCCGGATCGTAGGGATGTCGACGATATAGGTATCGATCTCGACGATCGTGGCCATAACCTCTTCCTATCCAGTTTATCCGAATTTCCCCGGAAACTAGGCTTGGCGATCTGGACGCGCAAAGATCATTATGGTCTTCTGGCGATACTTGGAGAGTATGACCCTATGGACCTGCGTCAGCTCCGTTACTTCGTCACCGTCGCCGCCGAGCGGAATTTCAACCGCGCGGCGGAACGGTTGCACATGGCGCAGCCGCCGCTCAGCCGGTCGATCCAGCAACTGGAGGCGGAGGTCGGCGCGACCCTGATCGACCGGGCCAGCCGACCGCTCGCGCTGACCCCGATGGGGCAGCTGTTCCACGATCAGGCGGTGCAGGTGCTGCGGCGCGTGGATGACATGCGGACGATGATGGATGCCGCGATCGCGACCGACCGGCGACGTTTCACCATGGGCTTCGTCGCTTCGACCATCTATGCGCGCCTGCCCGCGCTGATCCGTGAGTTCCGCGCCGAGATGCCCGATGTCGAGCTGACACTGGTCGAAAGCTCTACGCTGGACCAGATCGCGGCGTTGAAGGAGGGGCGGATCGATATCGGTTTCGGCCGTATCCGCTTCGACGATCCGGCGGTGCGGCGCACCGTGCTGCGGCGGGAGTCGCTCGTTGCGGCGGTCCCGATGGGAAGCCATTTGGGGCAGGACGGCGCGCCGGTATCCCTGTCGGCCCTAGCGCGCGAAAAGCTGGTTCTGTATCCCAGCGCATCGCGTCCCAGCTATGCCGATCAAGTCCTGTCGCTGTTCCACGATAATGGCCTGAGCCCGAACCAGATCGTCGAAGCGCGCGAGTTGCAGATCGCGATCGGTCTGGTCGCCGCCGAAGAGGGGGTGGCGGTGATCCCGGAGTCGGTGCGCAAGGCGCGGACCGAGGATGTGCGCTATCTCGATCTCGTCGAACCCGCGCATTCGCCGATCATCATGAGCCACCGGGTCGGCGACGCCTCGCCCGAGTTGCGCGCCGTTCTGCGGATCATCGCCCGCAAATATACCGAATGGGGCTATGGCGTGCCCGAAGCGCTGCTGGCGGACCATGAATAACACTCGGCTGCCACCGAACCGACGGCTCTGGAGAGGATGACAGGATGGACATACGGCAGCTGCGCTATTTCGTGACCGTTGCGCAGGAAGGCAATTTCACCCGTGCCGCCGAGCGTCTCCACATCGCGCAACCGCCGCTCAGCCGCCAGATCCAGCAGATCGAGGAACGGGTCGGCGCGACCCTGATCGATCGCTCGGCCAAGCCGCTGCGGCTGACGCCGATCGGCCATCTCGTCTATGACCAGGCGATCAGCATCCTGGCGCGCATGGCCGATATGGATGCGATGATCGCGAAAGCCGTAGTGTCACAGCAGCGGCGCTTCGCGATCGGCTTCGTCGCCTCCACCATCTATTCGCGCCTCCCCGCGATCATTCGGGCCTATCGGGAGGCGATGCCCTCGGTCGACCTGTCGCTGATCGAGGGCGGCACGCTGTCGCAGATCGCTGCGCTGAAGGACGGGCGGATCGATGTCGGCTTCGGGCGAATCCGGTTCGAGGATGACGCCGTGGCGCGGGTGGTGCTGCGCGAGGAGCCGCTGATCGTCGCGCTTCCGGCCACGCACCCGCTGACGGCGGGGGGCGGGGTGTCCCTGGCGTCGCTGGCGACCGACCCGCTGATCCTGTATCCCAACGCCCCGCGACCCAGCTATGCCGATCAGGTCGTCGGCCATTTCCGCGATCTTGGGGTGACCCCGGTGATCGCGCACGAGGTCAGCGAGTTGCAGATCGCGATCGGGCTGGTCGCGGCTGGGGAGGGGGTCTGCATCGTCCCGGCCTCGGTTCGCCGGTCGCGGGTCGACGGCGTCCGCTATCGCCCGCTGGTCGAACCGGTCGCATCGCCGATCATCATGAGCTTTCGCAAGGACGACCGCTCGCCCGAACTGGTCGCCATGGCGGCGGTGATTCGCGAGCGCTACGGCGCCTGGGATTATCCCGTGCCCGACGCGATCCTGCGGATGACCGGGGGCGGCGAAGAGGCGTGATCCGGCCAACCTTTTGGGTATGGCCATCATATGGAGTTGGTGTTGGACGCACGATGCGCGCCCCGACATTCTGCCCCTCACGAAAGCGAAGTCGCTTCGGGACAAGTCGCACGACAGATAGCGACGGCAGATGGAGAGGAAGCGGAAAATGGCTTCAATACCATATGGATATACGCGGGCCTTGCGAAAGGGCGGGGTGCTCGCCGGTGTTGCGGGATTGTGCCTGATGCTGCCGAGCATGGCGCAGGCCCAGCAGTCGCCGGACGGCAAGGAGCGGCGATTCTATGTCCGGCTCGGCGCGGCGCGTGTCATGTTCGACGAAAAGGCCGATGTGAAGCTCGCCGGGCAGCCGCTGCCGGGCGCCAACGCCACCGCGTCGAACAACAACGGCGTCAGCCTCGATATCGGCTATTTCCTGACCCCCAACGTGTCGGTCGCGGCGACCGTCGGCGTGCCGCCGACCAGCACGCTGACCGCATCGGGAACGCTGGCGGGGGCGGGCACGCTGGGTAAGGTGACCTATGGTCCTGGCCTCTACAGCGTGCGTTATCATTTCGGGCGTCCGGGCGGGGTGCGGCCTTATATCGGCGGCGGGCTGAACTGGACGATCATCTTCAAGACCGAAGACGGCGTGCTGAAGGATTTCCGCACCAGCAATACCGTCGGTCCCGCGATCACGGGCGGCATCGATGTGCCGCTCAACGAGCGGATCGGTGTGTTCGGCGCGGCCAGCAAGGTCTGGACCAGCACCAACGCCCGCTTCCGGCTCGGCACGCCGAACGGCTTCGTGCCGGGTACGGCGCGCGTCCAGCTTAATCCCCTCATCGCGCAGGTCGGCCTGCAATATCGCTTCTGATCTCTTCGGCTCGAACAGGAAGACATGTCATGACCGTCACCGATATCATCCTGATCCATGGCGCCTGGAATCGCGGCGCCTGCTATGACGCGGTCGTTCCGCTTCTCGAGGCGCGCGGCTACCGCGTCCATGCGCCCGACCTGACCGGCCATACGCCCGGCGATGGCGGCCATTTATCGGTCGTCGACATGGAGCATTATACCCGCCCCGTCGCTGATATCCTGGCACGGGCCGAGGGGCAGTCGATCCTTCTGGGCCACAGCATGGGCGGTGCATCCATCTCGTGGCTGGCGCAGCACCATCCCGACAAGGTGGCCGGGCTGATCTACCTGACCGCGTTCCTTACCGCGCCCGGTGTTACGCCGGAAACCTTCGTCCTGCCCGGCGAGCCCAACCGGGGCACGCCGCACGCGCTGGACCTGATCCAGCCGGTCGACGAGGGACGTGGGCTACAGGCGGATTTCTCGCGACTGGAACGGTTCCGCGAAGTTTTCATGGGCGATTATCCCGGCGAGGGAATGCCGCCCGCCGAACAGTTCATCCAGACCCAGTCGACCGTGCCCTTCGGTACGCCCAATCCGATGGAGGGCCGCGCGCTGGAGATCCCACGCCTCTATATCGAGGCGCTGGACGATGTCGGGATTCCGATCGCCGTGCAGCGTCAGATGCTGAAGGAGTTCCCCGGTCCTGTCGCGGTCGTATCGCTCCCGGCCAGCCATGCGCCCTATTACTCGATGCCCGAACGGTTGGCCGAGGCGATTGCCGATTTCGCCGATGCCCCGGCCGAGTGTCGCCAGACGGCGACGGCCGCGTAAGGACCACGGAGGCTATCCATGAAGATCGCGATCATCGGCGCCGGTATCGGCGGATTGACCCTCGCGCTGGCGCTGCGGGCGCGAGGGATCGAGGCGACGCTGTACGAACAGGCGGCGGAACTGAGCGAGATCGGCGCGGCGGTCGCCCTGTCGGCCAATGCCACCCGGGAGTTGCAAAGGCTGGGCCTGATCGATCAGCTGGAGCGGACGGGGGTCGAGCCGACCGAGCTGATCTACCGCGACGGGGTGTCCGGTGATCGCCTGGCGGACCATGCGGTGCGCGAGGGCGGTGCCTATCGCGATCGGTTTGGCGCGCCCTATCTCGGCATCCACCGCGCCGATCTACAGACGACGCTGGGCCGCGCGGTCGGGGCGGAGCATATTCACCTGGCGCATCGGCTGGAGCGGATCGAGACGGTGGGCGAACGGGTCGCGCTCCACTTCGTCGAACGCGATCCCGTCGAGGCCGATATCGTCGTGGGCGCCGACGGTGTGCGCTCCATCACCCGGCAATGGGTCGGCGGACAGCCGCTGCGCTACTCCGGGACGAGCGCGTTTCGCGGCATCGTGCCGGTCGAGCGGCTGGATGCGTTGCCCGACCCCCAGGCCATCCAGTTCTGGATCGGCCAGGATGCCCATCTGCTGCATTATGCGATCGGCAGCGATGGCGGTCACGTTAACTTCTTCGCGGTGGTGGAGGGCCCCACCGCTTGGTCCGGTAGCGCCGGGACGGTGCCGATCGAGCCGGGTGAGGCGGTGGCCGCCTTCGCCGGCTGGCATCCGGCCGTCCGGCAAATGGTCGCGGCGGGCGATGTGGAGCGTCGCTGGGGCCTGTTCGTCGCGCCGCCGCTTCGCCATTGGCATCGCGGGCCGGTCGTGCTGATCGGCGATGCCGTCCATGCGATGCTGCCGCATCACGGACAGGGCGCGAATACGACCATCGAGGATGCCATTACCTTGGCCACGATGCTCGATGGACTGACGTCATCCAACCGCGACGCGCGCTTCGCCGCCTATCAGAAGGAACGCGCGCTGCGCACCCGCCTCATCCAGCGCAGCTCATGGGACGCCAATCGCGCGCTCCATACCGATGCGGGCCTTCCCGATGCGACGCGGCACCGCGCCATGCACCACTTCCCTGAACGCTATGGCTGGATTCACAAGTTCGATGCGTCCGCGCATTTGTCGAGTGGCCCAGCCGTCCGTGCGATGCGCTAGCGACGGCATCCGCCGCCGCTTTGTCAAACCGGCGGCGGATTTCCATGGCGAATGAGCATGGGAAAGACAGGCTGTCAGGGGAACCCGGTTCGTTGATGGATTTGAAGCGAACCCCTGCATCGCTCCTAATTGCTTCGACGGGCGCGCCCGAGGCTGTGTGTCAGTCCACTTCTCGTGTGATCGGATAGCCAGCCGCATCCCGGCATCAGTTCGTGCCGCCGCTCGCCCAGCGACTGGCGCAGCATCCAGAGCGGATCGACCTCGCGTTCCTTCGTACTGGCCAGCCGATCCAGCGCCAGTGGCGCCAAGGGCGCGGCAACATAAAAGCCCGACCCAGGTCGTGATCGGATCGCTCCTTCGGCGGCGAGGCGATCATAGGCCTCGACCACCGTCGAGCGCGCGACGCCGCTCGTCTCGGCCATGGCGCGGATAGACGGCAGCCGTGCGCCCGGCGTCAGCGTGCGGGCGTCGATCCGGTCGCGGATCGCGCGGACCACCATGCCGGTGCG
>NZ_CAJXWX010000036.1 GCF_913062585.1 uncultured Sphingomonas sp.
CCGAGATCTACACCTCTCTATTCGTCGGCAGCGTCAGATGTGTATAAGAGACAGCCCCAATCCTCCCGCCCATGCGAGAGGAGCGGTGTGGAGAGATGGTGGGAGCGACTTGATCGGCAACGTCGGGTTCAACACGATCACGAACAAAATCACTTCGGCCAGGAAACCGAATCACCCTCCGATATTCCCAGCTCCGCCGAACGACCGCCGACCAGTTCCAGAATCGCCACGACCGGCTCGCCCGAGGGGATGGGCGCCTGGCTGAACGGCGGAGTATTTTCCGCCAGCCGGGCGATGGTGCCGTCGGCACGGATGAACAGGATGTCGAGCGAGGTCGGCGTGTTCTTCATCCAGAAGCTCGCCTCGCGCGGGCCCGTGCCGTCGGGGGGATAGGGCGCGAACAACATGCCGCCATCGGGCGTCAGGTCGGTGCGGTACATCAGCCCCTGTTCCTGCTCGGCGGCGGTGCGGGCGCGCTCGACCCGAAAGACATGCTTGCCCTGCGCGGTGGTGATCGTCACCGGCACCGTCTCGGCAGGCATGTTGGCCGATTGCGCGTTCGAAGCGGTGCGGCCCGAACAGCCCACGAGCCCCAGCGTCGCCAGCGCGAGCGCCACCGCCGCCGTCCCACTGCGCCAGATCATTCCGATCCACGCCCCGTCACGACGACCGCCAGCGGCCCCTTCGGCCCCTCCACGATCCGAGCGGCAAGCGGCTGGCCCGGCTCCACCTCCAGGATGCCGCCGCGCCGCAGCGTCTCCATATGGACGAAGATGTCCGCGCCATCCCGGTCGCGCAGCAGGAAGCCATAGCCCTTCAGGCGGTTGAACCATTTGACCGACACCGGCTCGGGCGGTCCAGCGCCCTCGACCAGCGTGACCGGGTCGATCCGGTCGGGCGCGCGGGCGCGGCGCGGCTGTTCGGGCACCGCATGGGTCAGGTCGATCGCCACCACGTCACGCGCCTGATAGCCACGCCCGCCGCGCACCGCGGTCAGCTCGACCCGTGCCCCCTCGGGCAGGCTGCGCCGCCCATGCGACTGCAACACGGTAAAGTGCACCAGCACATCCCCGTACGCGGGATCGTCCGCGACGACGAAACCGAAGCCCCGTGTCACGTCGAACCATTTCACGACCCCCGCCAGCCCTACGGACGTATCCGCCGCTTCGCCGTCGATGCCGCCCCCGTCTTTTGGCGTTTCATCCAGCATCATCGTACCCTTGGACGCATTGCTAGCATCATTGTTCGCACTCGCAATGCGGCACCGATCATTTTTGATGGTCCGGACCGGGACGGACGCATCAAAACACGCCTTATCCACCGGACAAGGCCCCAGATTATCCGACGGACAAGGTCCCAAAAAGCACATCAGCCATATTCGTCGTCCGGCACCTCGCCGGGCGCCGCCGACACGATGCGCCGCGACAATTCCATGGAATGGCCGGCCCGCATCATCGCCGCGAACTGCTTTTCGCGCAGCGCCCGGTCGCTTTCCCCATTTCCGTAAGGGCCGATTCGCTTGCGCCGGGCAAAGGCCAGTGCGGCATCGCGTGCCGCTTCGGCGACCTGGGGGGCGATCGCGTCGTGATCCTCCGCCCCCACCCGCGCGGCATGAAGCGCCTGCGCCACCCGCCGTGCCCCCAGCCCCCGTCGGGCGAGCGAGGCGGCCTTGGCCTCCGCATAGGCGCGGTCGTCAATATAGCCGAGCGCGACCATCCGCGCCGCCAGCCCCAGGGGATCGGGTGCCCCCTCCCCCGCCCAGCCTCTTTCGCGCAGCTTGCGGGTCAGGTAATCGACCAGCTTGCCCTCGGTGGTCGCGAAGCGTTCGACATAACGCAGCGCGAGCTGCTCCAGCAATTTGGGATCAAGGGGCTTGGGCGGGCGACGATCGGCGGGCACGCCTTCTTTGTGCCACACTGACACTGGATTTAGAACGCGGGAAGCCGCCGTCCGCGGCACAAAAGATTCACTCGCCCCCGCTTGCTGATCCGCGGGGGCGCAAGAGCATAAGGAACGAAGGCAAGGCCATGACGATCGAGCACCATCAGGACGACGCGCGCGCCATCATCGCGACGCCGACCGAAGATGCGCTGCCGCGCCGCTTCGCCGACTTCGACACGCTTGGCGACGCGCTGGACTATGCCGCGTCGGGCTCGCGCGGTCTGAACTTCCACGACGCGCGCGGGGCTCTGACCCGCCCCTATCCTTTCTCAAAACTGCGCGAGGACGCGCTGACCTGCGCCCGTCGCCTGATCGCCAGCGGCGTGAAGCCCGAGGACCGGATCGCCCTCGTCGCAGAGACGGGGCCGGAATTCGCCGCCCTGTTCTTCGGCGTCGTCTATGCGGGTGCCTGGCCGGTGCCGCTGCCGCTGCTGACCTCGTTCGGCGGGCGTGACAGCTATATCGAACAGCTTCGCGTCCAGCTCGCCAGCTGCGATCCCAAGATGCTGATCTTCCCGCCGGAACTGTCCCAGATGGCGGGCGCGGCGGCGGAAGCGGCAGGCGTCGAGGGGATCGACTGGGCCAGCTTCGCCACCCGCGAGGCACCCGAGGCGCCCCTGCCCGAGGCGAAGTCCGATGCGATCGCCTATCTGCAATATTCCAGCGGTTCGACCCGCTTCCCGCATGGCGTGGCGATCACCCACCATGCCCTCCTCAACAATCTGGCGGCGCACAGCCATGGCATGGAAATCCAGGCCAGCGACCGCTGCGTCTCCTGGCTGCCCTGGTATCACGACATGGGCCTGGTCGGCTGCTTCCTGTCGCCGATCGCCAATCAGGTTTCGACCGATTATCTGAAGACCGAGGATTTCGCGCGCCGTCCGCTCGCCTGGCTCGACATGATCAGCCGCAATCCGGGCACCTCGGTCAGCTATTCGCCGACCTTCGGCTATGACATTTGCGCGCGCCGCATTTCGTCGCAGACCAAGGCGTCGGACCGGTTCGACCTGTCGCGCTGGCGACTGGCGGGCAATGGCGCGGACATGATCCGTCCCGACGTGATGCAGTCCTTCGTCGATGCCTTCGCCGATGCGGGGTTCCAGGCGACCGCCTTCCTGCCCTCCTATGGCCTGGCCGAGGCGACGCTGGCCGTGTCGATCATGCCGCCGGGCGAAGGCATCCGCGTCGAACTGGTCGAGGAAACCCAGCTCTCGGGCGGCGCGCGGGGTGCCGACCGGCCGCAGCGTTTCCGGGCGATCGTCAATTGCGGCAAGCCCGCGCGCGACATGACGATCGAAATCCGCGAGGAGGATGGCACGCCCCTGCCCGACGGTGCGATCGGCAAGGTGTGGTGCAAGGGCCCCTCGATCATGGTCGGCTATTTCCGCGATCAGGCGGCGACCGATGCCTGCCTGGTCGATGGCTGGCTCGACACCGGCGACATGGGCTATATGTCGAAGGGCTATATCTACATCGTCGGCCGCGCCAAGGACATGATCATCGTCAACGGCCGCAACCACTGGCCCCAGGACATCGAATGGGCGGTCGAGCAGTTGCCCGGCTTCAAGGCGGGCGACATCGCCGCCTTCGCGATCACGACGCCGGGCGGCGAGGAGACCCCCGCCGTACTGGTCCAGTGCCGCAGCTCGGATGACGAGGAGCGCCTGCGCCTGCGCGACGAGATCCGCGAGCGGGTGCGCGCGGTGACGGGCATGAACTGCGTGATCGAACTGATCCCGCCGCGCACCTTGCCCCGCACCAGCTCGGGCAAGCTGAGCCGCGCCAAGGCCCGCAACCTGTATCTGGCGGGCGAGATCAAGCCGTACGACGTCGCGGCCTGATTTTTGGGGTGAAGGTTTGAAGAAGGGGCTCGGTCGCAAGGCCGGGCCCTTTTCTTGTCTCCCCACCGCCGTTCAGCCTGAGCGAAGTCGAAGGCCACGGACTACCACCACATCCCATCGGTAGCCCGGCGAAGGCCGGGGTCCAGTTGGGTTGCGCTGTCGAGCGCGCCACGGACGGCACCGCTACTGGACCCCGGCCTTCGCCGGGGTGGCGGATTGGGGATGAGGGGCGCCCTTTGCCTTCGACTTCGCTCAGGCTGAACGGAGGTCGGGACGAGGGCTGAACCGAGGGGCGCCCCCTCAATCCTTCACCGGATCATGCCCCCAGTTCATCAGCGAGTAGCGCCACGGCGAATGCGCGACATCGTCATCCGGCCCGCCCTGCTTCAGGTGGCGATGCACATACCCCACCACCTTCTTCATATGCGCATAGTCGTCGTCGGTCAGTTCCGCCTTCTTCTTGCGCTTGATCGCGACGATCCGGCGTCCCGATGCGTGGCCGACGCTCTCGCCCGCGCCGTCCTTCTTCTGGCCGACCTCCTTCGACTCGTCGGTGTCCAGAAACGTCTCCAGCGCGGCGGGGGTCATGTTCACCGCCTCCTTGAAATCGGCGTAGATCTGATCGTGGTCCTCGGCCATGCGCGGCTCCTTTCGGAGCGGTCAACGCTGGCTTTGCCGTTTCGGGTTCAGCCGAGCATCCCCTGGTAACTCTGCGGCGACACGGGCAGGGTCAGGCGCGCGACCGTACCGACGATCAGCACCATCAGCAGCACCGCCCCCGTTGCCCACACGATCCGCCGGTCGCCCCGCCAGGGCTTGGCGAGGATCAGCCCCAGCGCACAGGCGATAATCGCCCAGAGGTGATAGCGGAAGTCCGACGCCACGCTGATCACCAGGAAGCTTGCCTCCAGCCCGATCGCGGAGCCGAAAAGCGCCCCCGCCAGCCCGTTGCCGCGCGTCACCGCCAGGCCGCCCGCGCCAAGCACCAGCCAGACGACGGGCCACATGACCGGCCAGTCCACCCAGGGCGTCGCCATGCGCTGCCACGCGAGCGCCACCTGCCCGGGCGTTCCCAGATGATCGTCATTGGGCTCGCTCGCCTCGGGCGGGTTGGCGTTGGGCCAATGCGACGGCACCCAGAGCCGCCAGGTCGAATTGACATGCGCCAGCCGCTGTTCGGCATAGGCGATCGGATGGTGCAGGATGGCAGGCGCCAGTCGGGCATAGAGTTGGCCTGGCGGCACCGTCTCGAACCGTTTCAGCAGCGTGCCGCAGCGGGTTTCGTCGCCCAGCGGATCCCAGAAGAAGGGTTTCACGCATTCCTTTGCGCGGATCTCCGCCACCTCGGTCGGCGAGAGGCCCAACCGGTCGTCATAGGGCACCCGAACCGCGATCCCCGCCAGATCGTAAAGCGCCTGGGTCCGCGCCACGCCGCTGGACGCCGCGCCCAACAGGCGATGATTGACCAGCGGAGCCAGCGCCAGCGTCGCCAGCGTCAGCGCGATGGTGATCGCGATCCGGCCGCGCCAGCGCTCCGCGACGAGCAGGGCGACCAGCGGCGCGATGGCGAAGATGGCATTGGCCCGGACCAGCGCCGCATAGGCCAGCAGCACACCCGCCGCGACCCAGCCGCCGGGCGGCACCCGCCGGTCCCGCAACCGCCACCAGCCGATGATCCCGACCGCCGCCAGCGCCGCGCCGGTCATCTGCGCATCCTTCAGGATCGCGACCTGCCAGCCCAGCCAGGGCGGCACCAGCCCGACCGCCAGGACCAGCAACGCCCCGCGCGGCCGCCGGTCGACGATCCCCGCCGCCAGCGCCCCCAGCCCCAGCCACCAGGCCGCCAGCTGCAACGCCAGCATCGGCCCGGCGCCATGATGGACGAACAGCGACCAGAGCCGCGCCATGATCGGCGGGTGCCAGTCGTCATATTGACCGGTCAGCGCCTGCTCATACTGGCCGACGCTGTCATATTCGACATAGCCGGGCGCGAAGACGGCCAAGCTCAGTCCGAACAGGACCAGGGCGGCGATGACGATGCGCAGGCGGTGGGAATGGGCTCGGGTCATGGCTCGCGGATCAGGCTGTGGCGAATATGACCGATGCGGCCAAAGCGATCCGTTTCGCAAGCGGAATGCGGCGAGGTGGCGCGGATATGCCGACGGAGGTGGACCATCCGGCACTGGGGGCGGATTGATATTCATGATGCCTCCCACCTCTCTCCCCTGGACAGGGGAGAGGGTTAGCGGAGCTTGCCAGCCTGCTGGCTAGCGCAGCTTGGGTGAGGGGTCGAGCGAGCCTTCGGCTCGCGCGCGCTGTGCGCGCTCACCCCTCACCCAGCTCCGACTAGGCCTTTGCTCTCGCAAAGACCAAGTCTGCGCAACCCTCTCCCCTCTGCGAGGGGCGAGGGAAGAATAGGCTCAGCTGAATATCAATCTGCGCTAAAGCCATGGGCATCAGGCCCGGCAGAATGGGCGGAGACGAAACGAGGGAACAACCATGACCAGCGCCTTGGTGATCATCGACATGCAGCAAGTGATGCAGGACCGGATCGAGGCCCGGCGCCCCCATGTCAACGGCGATGCCCCGACGAAGATTTCGGGTCTGGCCACCGCCTTTCGCGACGCCGGACGGCCGGTGATCCATGTCCGCCATGCCGACCCCGACCCCAGCTCGCCGCTGCACCCGAAAGCCTCGGGTTATCCGCCGATACCCTGCGCGGTCGAGCGGCCCGGCGAGGCGGTCTTCGTGAAGCGCAGTTCCTCCGCCTTCGCCACGACCGTGCTGGCGGATCATCTTCGGGCGCAGGGGCTGTCGCATCTGTACCTTGTCGGTGCGGTGGCGGGGTTCTGCGTCAACTCGACCGCGCGCGCCGCGTGCGATCTGGGGTTCCGGGTGACGGTTGTGCCGGACGCCGTGCTGGGCTTCGACCTACCCGCCGCCGGATTGGAGGCGCAGACGATCTTCGATGTCACCATGGGATTGCTGGCGGCGGATTTCGGCGAGTTGCGCGATAGCGGGGCGGTCCTGGCCCAATTGGGGTGAGGGTCGGGCGTGGCCTTCGACTTCGCTCAGGCTGAACGGAGCGGGGGAATGACGCCGACCCCCACCCCCCGTTCAGCCTGAGCGAAGTCGAAGGCCAAGGGAATCTCCAACGAAAAAGGGGCCCGCCGCAGCGAGCCCCTCTCCCATAACCGATACCGCAAAGATCAGATGTGCAGCGCGCGCCCGTAAGCGGCCAACACCGATTCGTGCATCGATTCCGAGATGGTCGGGTGCGCGAACACCGTTTCCATCAGCTCGGCCTCCGTCGTCTCCAGCTGGCGGGCGACGACATAGCCCTGGATCATCTCGGTCACCTCCGCGCCGACCATGTGGGCGCCCAGCAGTTCGCCGGTCTTGGCGTCGAACACCGTCTTCACAAAGCCTTCGGCCTCGCCCAGCGCGATCGCCTTGCCGTTGCCGATGAAGGGGAACTTGCCGACCTTCACCTGATAGCCCGCTTCCTTGGCCTTCACCTCGGTCAGGCCGACCGACGCGACCTGCGGACGCGAATAGGTGCAGCCCGGGATGTTGCCCTTGTCCATCGCGTGCGGATGGACATCCTTGTTGCCCAGTGCCTGCGCAATGGCCTCTGCTGCGATCACGCCCTCATGGCTCGCCTTGTGCGCCAGCCAGGGCGCGCCGGTCACGTCGCCGATCGCCCAGATGCCGTCGACATTGGTGCGGCCATAACCATCGGTCTTGATGTGACCGCGATCGGTGGTGATGCCCAGCTTTTCCAGACCGATATTCTCGGTGTTGGGGACGATGCCGATGGCGACGATCGCGTGGCTGAACTCGGCGGTCTCGACCTTGCCGTCCGGCCCCTTGATCGTCGCCTTGACGCCCGATGCGGTCGCTTCCAGCTTCTCAAGGCCGGTCTTGGTCTTGATGGTCATGCCGAACTTGGTCAGCTGCTTGGTCATGAACTCGCTGACTTCGGCGTCCTCGACCGGCATGATCCGGTCGAGCATCTCGACGATGGTCACTTCCGCGCCCATGTCGTTGTAGAAGCTGGCGAACTCGACGCCGATCGCGCCCGAACCGATGACCAGCAGCTTGGTCGGCATGGCGGGCGGCACCATCGCGTGACGATAGGTCCAGATGCGCTCGCCATCCGCCTTGGCGAAGGGCAGGTCGCGCGCACGCGCGCCGGTCGCGACGATGATGTGCTTGGCGGTCAGCTCGGTGGTCTTGTCGCCCTGGACGACCGACAGCTTGCCCTTTCCGGTGATCGTGCCGACGCCCTCATGGACGGCGACCTTGTTCTTCTTCATCAGGCCCTTGACGCCGGCATTGAGCTGGCCCGCGACCTTGCGGCTGCGATCGACCACCTTCTCCAGGCTGAACGAGGGCTTCTCGACCGACAGGCCGTACTGCGCGGCATGGGTCATGTAATGATAGACCTCGGCCGAGCGCAGCAGCGCCTTGGTCGGGATACAGCCCCAGTTGAGGCAGATGCCGCCCAGCCGCTCGCGCTCGACGATCGCGACCTTCAGGCCGAGCTGGCTCGCGCGGATCGCCGCGACATAGCCGCCGGGGCCGGAGCCGAGGACGATAAGGTCGTAAGTGTCAGCCATAACGCATCCTTGTCACGAAAAACCCAGTGAAGGCGCCGTAGGGCACTGCATACGTCGCCGTAATGAAACCGGGTGGCATGAAGAAACTCAGCGGGACGACTGCCCCGGCTAACGCCCCCACCGCGCCACCAAAAATACTATTCCCGATCAGGGACCGTCCCAGATACCGCGAGGCCACGAAGGCCAGCGGAAACCCTACGATCAACATGAACGGGCCGCTGACGATCGCCGCCGCACAGGACGCCACGACCGCGAGCATCACAAACCCGCAAACGTCCCAGAGACTTGGCCACTCCCATGGCACCGGATCGGTAATCGCAACCATTCCAAACGTCACAGGTAGCGTCGTGATCGAACTGCAGACCCACGCTCTTCCACACGCCGCGAAGACGCTGGGGACATCCACAGCCTCCGCGTCATTCATTCGGATCACCCCGCCATCGGCGGAACGGGACGCGGCTTTCGGTCCTTGTCGGTCGCGACGAACACGAAGCGCGCCTGGGTCACCTTGGTCGCGTCCTCCATGTGGCGAGCGCGACGCCAGGCCTCGACCTCGATCGTCATCGACGTGTTGCCGACGCGGACGAGCGTCGCATAGACCGACACCTCGTCGCCGACGAGCACGGGGGCGTGGAACTTCATGCCCTCCGCCGCGATCGTCACCGCGCGGCCACCCGAATGGCGCGACGCCACCGAACCCGCCGCCAAGTCCATCTGACCCATCAGCCAGCCGCCAAAGATGTCGCCATAGGGATTGGCGTCCGATGGCATGGCGGTGACGCGGATGGTCGGGTTCAGATCGGGCAGCGTGCTCATTGTTCGGAATGCCTCCGTGCCATGCGGTCGGCGATCCGCGCGCGGTGGAGCGGGCCGATGCCCATCGCCACCGTCGCGATCGCCGCTCCCACCCCGCACCACCAGATTTCGGTGCGTGCGATCGGATAGGCCCAGGCGGCGGCCCAGGTCATGACGAGCGCCGCCATCAGCCCCAGGCCGACATAGAACAGCTCGGTCCGAACCCGCATGGCCCCAGTCTCCGTCACCGCCCCCGGTCTATCAGGCCAGCATCGCCAGCGGACGCTCGACCAGCTCCTTGAACACCTTCATCAGCTCGGCGCCGTCGGCTCCGTCGATGGCGCGGTGGTCGAAGCTGCCGGTCGCCGACATGACGGTCGCCACACCCAGCTGGTCGTCGACGATGTACGGACGCTTCTCGCCTGCGCCGATCGCCAGGATCATGCCCTGGGGCGGGTTGATGACCGCCTCGAACTGCTTGATGCCGAACATGCCCATGTTCGAGATCGAGGCCGTGCCGCCCTGGAATTCATGCGGCTGCAGCTTGTTGTCGCGGGCGCGGCTGGCCAGGTCCTTCATCGTGGTCGAGATGGACGACAGCGAGCGCGTATCGGCCTCCGACACGATCGGGGTGATCAGGCCCGCCGGGGTCGACACGGCGACCGAGATGTCGGCACGCTTGAAGCTGATGAGCTGGTCCGGGGTGAACATGACGTTGCACTTCGGGACCGCCATCAGCGACACGCCCAGCGCCTTGATGAGCATGTCGTTGACCGACAGCTTCACACCGCGCGATTCGAGACCGGCGTTCAGCTCGCCACGCAGCTTGAGCAGCGCATCCAGGCGGATGTCGACCGTCAGATAGATGTGCGGCACCTGCTGCTTCGATTCGGTCAGGCGACGCGCGATGGTCTTGCGCATGTTGGACAGCTTCGACGCCTCGTGCGGGATGTCCGGCACCTGGGCGGGCTTGGGCGCCGCGGCCGGGGCCGAGACGGCCTCCGACGACGAAGCGGCGGCAGCAGGAGCGGCCGCCTTGGCCTGACCCGGCTGCGCATTCTCGACGTCCGCCTTCACGATGCGGCCGTTCGGGCCCGAGCCGGTCAGCGCGGTCAGGTCGAGGCCCTTTTGCGAGGCGATGCGGCGCGCCAGCGGGCTGGCGATCGCGCGGCCGTTGCCGGCGCTCGAACCGCCCGAAACCGCGGGCTTGCCATGATCCTCGGCCTGCTCGACCGTACGCTCGGCGGGCTTGGCTTCGCTGCCGGTCTTGTTGGGGTCGGTGGGGTCGGTCGGCATCGGCTTGGCCAGCGCCGGGGTTTCCGACTTGGTGGGGGCCTGGACCGACGAGGCGTCCTCGCCCTCTTCGGCCAGGATCGCGATGACGGTGCCGACCTTGACGTTATCGGAGCCTTCGGAAACCAGAATCTTGGCGATCACGCCTTCGTCCACGGCCTCGAATTCCATCGTCGCCTTGTCGGTTTCGATCTCGGCCATGATGTCGCCGGACTTCACCGTATCGCCTTCCTTCACCAGCCATTTGGCCAGCGTGCCTTCCTCCATGGTCGGCGACAGCGCGGGCATCTTGATCTCGATCGACATGGAGGTCCTCTCGGGGCAAACCAATTCCGTAGCGGCCCGTCTCTTGCGCCCGAATTGCGCCCGGTCAAGTCATGGGCTTGCACGAAATACTATGTAACGGCATCCGTTGGACAGAAATTGGGGGGCCGCCATGCGTATCTATCTGGTCGTGATCGACGACAGCCCGGAATCGAGGATCGCTTTGCGCTTTGCTGCGCGGCGTGCGGTGAAGACCGGCGGCGGGGTCGAAATCCTGACGCTGCTGCCGCCGCAGGAGTTCATCGCCTTCGGCGCGGTGCAGGCCACGATCGAGGACGAGGCACGGCAACAGGCCGAGGCGCTGCTGGCAAGCGCGGCGGGCGCGATCCTGGACGAATCGGGGCTCCGCCCGTCGATCACGGTCCGCGAGGGCGATGGCCCCAAGGTGATCCGCGAGATCATCGCGGCCAATCCCGACATCGCGGCCCTGGTGCTGGGCGCGGCGGCCAGCGGCGCGCCGGGCAAGCTGGTCAGCCACTTCTCCGGCACCGACGCGGGCGCGCTGCCGGTGCCGATCATGATCGTGCCGGGGTCGCTGACGCCCGAGGCGATCGACCGGTTGAGTTAAATCCTCCCCGGTACGGGGAGGGGGACCGCCGCGAAGCGGTGGTGGAGGGGGATCGGCGCGAGGGATATCCTTTGTGGAAGCCCCCCTCCACCAGCTTCGCTGGTCCCCCTCCCCGCTTGCGGGGAGGATTTACTCCGCCGCCTTGGCCATGTCCTCGAACTCGGCCGCCGCCAGGAAGCGCTCGGCATCCAGCGCAGCCATGCAGCCGGTGCCCGCAGCCGTCACCGCCTGGCGATAGACCTTGTCCGCCACGTCACCGCACGCGAAGACGCCCGGCACGCTGGTGCGGGTCGATCCGGTCTCGACCGCAATATAGCCGTCCGAGTCGAGGTCCAGATGCCCGCGGAACAGCTCAGTCGCCGGGTGGTGGCCGATCGCGACGAAGCCGCCCTCGACATCCAGGCGGCTATGCTCGCCCGTCACCGTGTCGAGCAGGTCGAGCGCGACGAGGCCCGCATTGCCGCCGCCATCGACGAATTCGCGGACTTCCTTGTTCCAGAGTATCTTCACGTTCGGGTGCGCGAACAGCCGCTCCTGCAGAATACGCTCGGCGCGCAGCGAATCGCGGCGATGGATCAGCGTCACGTCGTCGCTATGGTTGGTCAGGTACAGCGCCTCTTCGACCGCAGTGTTGCCGCCACCGATCACCGCAACCTTCTTGCCGCGATAGAAGAAACCGTCGCAGGTCGCGCAGGCAGATACGCCCTTGCCCTTCATCGCCTCTTCGCTGTCCAGGCCCAACCACTTAGCCTGCGCGCCCGTCGCGATGACCAGCACCTCGCCCTCATACACGTCGCCGCCGTCGCCGATCAGGCGGAACGGGCGGTTGGTCAGGTCGACCTGCGTGATCGTGTCCCACATCATCCGTGCACCGACATGCTCGGCCTGCTTCTGCATCTGCTCCATCAGCCAGGGGCCCTGGATGACGTCGGCGAAGCCGGGATAATTCTCGACATCGGTGGTGGTGGTCAGCTGCCCGCCCGGCTGGATGCCCTGCACCACAATCGGCTGCATCCCCGCCCGTGCGCCATAGATGGCGGCGGACAGCCCGGCCGGGCCGGAGCCGAGGATGAGCATACGGGTGCTATGGGTGGTCATGTCGGAATCCTGTGAAGCATGTTTGCGCCCTAGATAGTGTCAACCGCGACAAAAATGAACTGCTTCTCATGCGGCCAATCGGCGTTAGCTTCGTTGGGTGTTGCGAGTGGAGATATGCCCGATGCGTGACGACGACGATGTGAGGATCACCGAATATACCGCCCCCGCCGGCGGCTGGGGTTCGATGAAGGGCATGGCCAAGATTCTCCCCAAGGAGGGGCTGGGCCCGGAAACGCTCGACACGCTACGTCGTCAGAACAAGCCCGGCGGGGTGATGTGTGTCAGCTGCGCCTGGGGCAAACCCGCCAAGCCGCATATCGCCGAGTTCTGCGAGAACGGCGCGAAGGCCACCGCTTGGGAACTCAGCTCGCTTCGCGTCACGCCGGAGTTCTTTGCGAAGCACACGGTCACGGAGCTGGAGGCCTGGCCCGACCATGATCTGGAACAGGCGGGCCGCCTGACCCATCCGATGCGATACGACCGCGCGTCCGACAAATATGTCGCGGTCAGCTGGGACGAGGCGTTCGCGGCGATCGGCGCCAAGCTGAAGACCTGCGACCCGACCAAGGTCGTCCTCTACGCCTCGGGCCGCGCCTCCCTCGAAACCTCGTTCATGTATTCGCTGTTCGCACGGATGTGGGGGCAGCAGAACCTGCCCGACAGCTCGAACATGTGTCACGAGACGACCTCGGTCGGGCTAAAGTCCGCCATCGGTTCGCCCGTCGCGACGATCCAGATGGAGGATTACGACAAGTGCGACGCGATCTTCTCCTTCGGGCAGAATGTCGCGACCAACGCCCCCCGAATGCTCCACAATCTCCAGGCCTGCGCCAAGCGCGGGGTCGAGATCGTGACCTTCAACCCGCTGCGCGAGCGCGGCTGGGAGCGTTTCGCCTCGCCGCAGAATCCGGTGCAGATGCTGACCGGCAGCTCAACCGACATCTCGACGCAGTACCATCAGGTGAAGGCGGGCGGCGACATCGCCGCGCTGACCGGCATCTGCAAGCTGGTGATCGAGGAGGATGACCGCGCGGTCGCCAAGGGCACCAAGCGCATCCTCGATCATCACTTCATCGAGCAGCACACGACGCGGTTCGAGGATTTCGCGAATTACTGCCGCCAGGCCGCGTGGAGCGACATCGTCCGCGACTCAGGCCTGACCCGCGACGCGATCGAACAGGCCGCACGCGTCTATATGACGTCCGAGCGCGTCATCGCAGTCTATGGCATGGGTATCACCCAGCACCGCTATGGCATCGACGCGCTGCACATGATCGTCAACCTGCTCCTTCTGCGCGGCAATATCGGTCGCGAGGGCGCCGGGCCCGGCCCGGTGCGCGGGCACAGCAACGTGCAGGGCCAGCGCACCGTCGGCATCACCGAAAAGACCGAACTCGCCCCCGTCGAGCGGCTGAAGGAATTGTTCGAGTTTGAGCCGCCGACCGAAAAGGGCTGGGACACGGTCGAGGCCTGTCGTCAGATCATCGCCGGGACCGCGCAGGGCTTCGTCCAGCTCGGCGGCAATTTCCTGCGCGCCACGCCCGAGCACGCCAAGATGAAGGCCGCCTGGGCGAAGCTCCCCATCACCGTCCATATCGCCACCAAGCTCAACAAGAGCCATCTGGTGCCGGGCGAGGAAAGCTACATCCTCCCCTGCCTGGGCCGTCTCGAAACCGACATGCAGAAAGGCGGTCGCCAGGCGGTGTCGATGGAGGATTCGTTCAGCCATATCTACGGCTCGGTCGGCAAGGCCACGCCTGCCGCCGATACCCTGCTGTCCGAACCGGCCATCGTCGCCGGGATCGCCAAGGCGGTGCTGGAACCCAACCCCAATGTCCCCTGGGACGAATGGGTCGGCGATTATGGCCTGGTCCGCACCGCGATCGAGAATGTCTATCCGGACAAGTTCGCCAATTTCAACGAGCGCCTGTTCGAGCCGGGCGGCTTCTGGAAGGGCAATCCCGCCTCGCACCGCCAATGGGAAACCGAAAGCGGCAAGGCCGAGTTCAACGTGCCGCGCGCCATGGACGCCTCGGGCATCACCCCCGCCGAGGGGCGGATGCGGCTGATCACGCTGCGCTCCAACGACCAGTTCAATACGACCATCTATGGCTATGACGATCGCTTCCGGGGGATCAGCGGCACGCGGATGGTCGCGATGATGAACAAGGCCGACATCGCCCGGCTGGGCCTGACCGATGGCCAGACCATCGCGCTGGAGGGCGATGCCGATGACGGCGAACACCGCGTCGTCGAGGGGCTGCGGGTGGTCGAATACAACATCCCCGAGGGGTGTATCGGCGGCTATTATCCCGAGCTCAACTATCTGATCCCGCTGGAGCATCATGCGCTGGAGAGCCATGTGCCCGCAGGCAAGTCGGTGCCGGTGAAGGTGCGCGTTCCCGCATGACGATATTGGGTGCCGTACTGACCGGGGGGCGATCATCCCGCTTCGGGTCGAACAAGGCCATTGCGATGCTCGGCGATCGCACGCTGGTCGCCCATGCCCGCGCCACCATCGCGCCTTATTGCGCACGCGTGGTGCAGGTGGGTGGTGCGGACGGGGTGCCCGACATGCCTGCCCCGGGCCTGGGGCCGCTGGGCGGCATTGCGGGCGCATTGGACTATGCGGCGGGCAACGGCTTTCGCTGCGTGCTGACCATCGGCTGCGACATGCCGCGCCTGCCCGATGGCCTGATCGACGCGATCCTGCGGCGCGAGCCCAGCTATTGCCAGGATGCGCCGGTGCTGGGGCTCTGGCCTGCCGCGCTGGGGGCGCATCTGATGGCGCATCTGTCGCTGGGACAGGATCGCTCGGTGCGCGGCTGGGTCCGTGCGATCGGGGCGATCCCCATCGCCTCGCCCGAACCGCTCGCCAATGTTAACACGCCCGCAGACCTCGCCGCGCTGTGAGCGTCGGGTCCGAGCCGTTCCGCCCGCTGCCACTGATCCGCCTGTCGCCGGAGGGAAGCACCTCGCCGATCGAGCGGGCGGTCGCGGTCGAATGCCCGGTCGCGATCGAGGTCGACGGCTTCGGCTATGCCGTCATGATGATGACGCCCGAGCGGCTGGAGGATTTCGCCACCGGCTTCCTGCTGACCGAGCGGCTGGTCGACTCGGCGGCGGACATCCTGTCGATCGACCCCTTCGCGGCGGAGGCGGGATGGATCGTCCGCGTGACGCTGGCCGCGCATCTACGGGGCCGGATGCAGGACCGGGTGCGCCACCGGACCAGCGATACGAGTTGCGGGCTCTGCGGCCTCTCCGGGCTGGAACAGATCGCCCGGCCCGTCACGAAGCGCCCCCCTGCCCCACGCGCCGCACCCGCCACGCTATTCGCGGCGCTGTCGGGCTTGCGCGATCACCAGCCCTGGAATGCACGGACCGGCGCGGTCCATGCCGCCATGGCCTGCGACGCGCAGGGCACGGTGCTGGCGGCGGCGGAGGATGTCGGGCGACACAATGCGCTCGACAAGTTGGTCGGTACGCTGGCGCACACCGATATGCGGCCCGACTTCATCCTGGTCACTTCGCGAATCAGCTATGAGATGGTCGACAAGGCACTGGTCGCAGGCGTCGGCCTGCTGGTCGGGATTTCCGCGCCCACCAGCCTGGCGATCGAACATGCCCAGGCGCACGGCCTGACCCTGATCGCCCTGGCACGGGCCGATGCCATGCTGGTCGCGAACGACCCGCACGGGATTTTCAACGGATAGGCGGTCCCGGTCAGCCGGTGGCGAACTGCGCGCGTTCGCGCCAATAGTCGATCGCCCCGTCTGATGCGCGATCCCCACCATCCTGCATGATCCGGTCGCGTCCGGCACGCTTGGCGCGATAGGCCAGTTGGTCGGCGCGGGCGATCAGGCCGTCCAGCGTCTCGCCCGGTTGAAAGCGCGCGATCCCGCCGCTGGCCGTCAAGGGCGGCAGGCCACGATCGGCAAAAGGCCTCAAGGCGATCCGGATCGCGCCGGCCAGGCGGGTCGCCCGGTTCACCATCGCCTCGGCCCCACTGACGTCGTCGGGGATCAGCAGCGCGAACTCCTCGCCCCCCATGCGCACCGCGACCATGTCCTGCGTCGTCAGCGATCGCAGGACATGTGCAAAGGCGACCAGCACCATGTCGCCCGTCGCATGGCCATGTTCGTCGTTGATCCGCTTGAAATGGTCCAGGTCCAGCACGAGCGCATATAGCCCATGCCCCTGCGTCTGCGTCGCCTCCAGCAGGCGGGGGCCGATCCGGGCCAGTCCCCGGCGGTTGGTCAGGCCCGTGAGCGGATCGGTCTCCGCATCCAGGATCGTCTCCTCCAGCGCCTTCTGGATCACCAGCAGCATCAGGCACAGTCCCGCCGCGACCAACAGTACGCCGGTCGAAACCTGCGACGCGACCGCATAGAAACTTCCGGCATAGGCCTTGACCGTCACGCCGGATCCCAGCGATATGGCAAGATACGGCTTGAGCAGGAAGTGCAGGCAGATGATGCCGAATATCCCCGCCAGCATCGCTCGGATCGGTCCATGCTGCCCGATCCGCCGGACCGAGAACACGACCAGCGCCGAGGCGACGGCAAAGGGCAACTGGAACAGCAGTTCATAGGGCATCGTCCCGCGCGTGCCCCCCAGGATCGCAAGCCTGAGCACCATGCCCGCCACCCAGGTCATCAGCGCGAGCCGCCATTCCGGGCGATATCCGGCAAAGGCCTGCATCCCGATCGACATCAGCAGCAGGGCACCCAGGAAGGTCGCATAGCCCAGGATGTGGAAGACCATCACATGGTCGGTAAAACGGACCAGCAGTTCGCAGACCGGGGTCAGAAGGCCAAGAAGATAGCTGACCATGAACCACACCGCCGCCCGCTGCCGCGCATAGGACAGCGCGACCATGCCGTACGTGACCACGAACAGCGCCGCGATGCAGCTATTGGCGATCAGGGCGTAGACGGCAGCGTCCAAAGCGTAAGATCCGTAAACCCTTAGTGAAACCCGATAATGACCTATACGGCAGAGGCGAAGGACAGGTTAAGCGCCGCCAAAGCGCTCCCCCCGGTCCGACATCTCCCCCATGCGATTATGGGCGGATAATACATGCGCGACGATCAATACGCCATGCCATTGAAAGCAGGATTATTTCCCTGGAGTAGCGATTTTAGAAATTGTCAGGCGCGACACCCCGGCCATACGCAATACTTGCCGCGTTTGTTGGCCAAAGCATTCCAATCAGGACAAAAATCCCGAGCGGGAGGGCGAGGACATCTGAGTCTCGCCTTCCGCATTCGGACGGCACGGAGTCTCGGCAAGCGATGGCTCCGTTTCGGATCGATCCCCGAAAGCGTGGAAAATCGCCCGGCCGCGACGGGATCGCGGGGCGCTTTGGCTTTGAATGTAAAGAGAAAAACACCGGGTGGTAGCGAAGGAGGGACTTGAACCCCCGACACGCGGATTATGATTCCGCTGCTCTAACCAGCTGAGCTACTTCGCCATGCCGATGGCGTTCCACCCGGTGGAGGCGCGCCTATAGACAGGCTGTTTTGGGGCGTCAAGCGAACAAATGACGCGACAGCATTTCCCAGGGGCCGCCGCGATACCACCATGCGCCCAGCCCGATCAGTTCGACGGAACGCGGCTGAAAATCGCGCTCCATCTGCTGCAGGAGGAGCTTGGCGGTGGCGGGCGTCACCTTGTTCTGGATGGTCACGTGTGCGCGCCATCCGCCCGCATCCTGCGGCATCAACAGCCCGGCAAAGGCATCGACCAGGTCCCGGCGGATCGCGACCAGGCCGGGCGATTCGATGCGGATCGCCACCCCCTTGCCCAGCGACATCAGGCCGCTCGCCCGCGCTTCGGGCGCGCGTTGTCCGCGCGTCAGGCCGTTCAGCCTGTGCTTCAACTCGGCCTCGACCGAGGGCGGCAGGTGGTGGAACAGCGTACAGTGCGCATCGAGCACATTGCGCTCGGGCGGGAAATGCGCACGCCGCAGGCCATCGAACCAGCCCTGGTCAGCGCGGCCGAACAGGGCGGTGACGATGATCGGTGCGGGGATCGGCGCGAGACCGGAAGCCTGGGTCAGATTTCCACCTGACTGCCCAGCTCGATCACACGATTGGTCGGCAGGCGGAAGAACTCCATCGCGCTTTCGGCATTGCGCAGCATCCAGGAGAACAGCTTTTCCCGCCACAGCGACATGCCCGGCCGCTCCGCCGCCAGCAGCGTCTGGCGCGAGAGATAGAAGCTGGTGTCCATCATCTTGAACGTCCCGCCCGCCATCTCGACCCGCTTGAGCGCGGCGGGCACATCGGCCTCTTCCATAAAGCCGAAGCGCAGGACCAGGCGGTAAAAACCATGGCCCAGATCGTCGAGCTTGGCCCGGTCGCCCTCGGGCCAATAGGGCTGGCTCATGATCTTGACGGTCAGCAGCACGATCCGCTCGTGCAGCACCTTGTTATGCTTCAGATTGTGAAGCAGCGCGTGCGGCACCCCCTCGGGCGAGGAGGTCATGAAGATCGCGGTACCGGGCACCCGGCTGGCCGCACCCGCCGCCGAATCGATGAAGATATGGATCGGCATCGTCCCCTCGCGCAGCCGCTGGATCATCAGCTTGCGCCCGGTCGACCAGGTGGTGAGGAAGGTGAAGATGACGAAGCCGACCAGCAGCGGGAACCAGCCGCCCGACGGCACCTTGGTCAGATTGGCCAGGAAATAGGCGCCATCGACCAGGAAGAAGAGGCCGAGCAGCGGCACGGCGGCGTAGAGCGGCCATTTCCACAACCGGGTCAACGCCACGCCCAGAAGGCAGGTGTCGATCAGCATCGCTCCCGTCACCGCGATGCCGTACGCCGATGTCAGGTTGGACGAGGAGCGGAAGAACAGCACCAGCAGGATCACCATGACCATCAACAGCCAGTTGATGAGCGGGATATAGATCTGACCCGCGGTGATGGCCGATGTATGCTCGATGCGCAGGCGTGGCATGAAGCCCAGCTGGATCGCCTGTTGCGTGACCGAGAAGGCACCGGTGATGACCGCCTGGCTGGCGATGACCGCCGCAGCAGTGGCCAGGATGACCAGCGGCAGCTGAAGCCCCTCGGGCGCCAGCATGTAGAAGGGGCTCTCCAGTGCGGCGGCGCCTTCGCGCAACAGCAACGCCCCCTGCCCCATATAGTTGAGCATCAGCGCCGGCAGGACAAAGCACAACCAGGACACGCCGATCGGCCGCCGCCCGAAATGCCCCATATCGGCATAGAGTGCCTCGGCCCCCGTCACCGCCAGCACCACCGATCCGAGTGCCAGAAAGCCGCGCAACGGGTCGATGAAGAAGAACTGCACCGCATGATGCGGCGACAGCGCCAGCAGGATTTCGGGCGTCTGGACGAAGCTGATGATGCCCAGCACCGCGATCACCGTGAAATAGACGAGCATCACGGGACCGAAGAACAGGCCGACCCGCTCGGTCCCCGATCGCTGGATCTTGAACAGCACGATCAGGATGGTGATCGCGATCGGCAGGACAAAGCCGCCGAACGCGGGCGCGGCGACCGCCAGGCCCTCGACAGCGCTCAGCACGGTGACGGCGGGCGTAATCATGCTGTCGCCGTAGAAGAGCGCAGTGGCGAACACGCCGAGCAGGACGATGCCGCGCGACCAGCGCCGCGTCTTGGTCTGGCCCGAGACGAGCGCGAGCAGCGCCAGGCTGCCGCCCTCGCCCTTATTGTCTGCGCGCATGATGATCGCGACATATTTGACCGACACGACGATCATCATCGACCAGAAGATCAGGCTGATGACGCCCAGGATATGCGCATTGTCGAGCGGCAGCGGGTGGTGCGGGTTCGCGAAGGTCTCGCGAAACGCATAAAGCGGGCTGGTGCCGATGTCCCCGAAGACGACGCCGATCGCGCCCAGCGCGAGCCGCGCCATGCCTTGCGGATGATGGGTGTGAGATTCCTCGGACGCGGTGGTGGCGATCCCGGTCGGCGCGACGCTCATGACTGGACGATAGGGCCGGTGATGGGGAGGATCATCGGCGACATCCGTGGCAACCCTGTGATCATCGCGTCGCCCTAGCATGGCCCCAAAGACCCAGCAACGCAGGTGCCGGGGGCTTGTTGCATCGGCGCACGATTTCGGACGACGGGCGATGCGGCAGTGCAACAGTGGACGTTTGCGACGGCGCAATCCGCCGCGCCCGGGCACACCCCACCCGCAGGCGGGAGGGGATGGGGGAGGGAAGGCCACGGGCGACAGGCTCGGTGAGACCTCCTGCCCTCCCCCGGCCCCTCCCGCCTGCGGGAGGGGAGAAGAGAAAGGATAGGCCCATCCGAAACGGTTCACCTCCCGCCATCAATCCGCTAGGGCCTGATCCATGGTTACTCGCACCGCCGTTCAGGCCGCTTCGGAAAGTCCGTCCCCGCTCGTCACCATCGACGATGTCCGCGCCGCCCATGCGCGGATTTCGGACCGGATCATCCGCACGCCGACCCTGATCAGCCAGACTCTGTCCAAGCTGACCGGCGCGACCGTCTATCTGAAGTTCGAAAACCTGCAGTTCACCGCCGCCTATAAGGAACGCGGCGCGCTCAACACGCTGTTGCAACTCTCCGACGAAGCCAAGGCCAAGGGCGTGATCGCCGCTTCGGCGGGCAATCATGCGCAAGGGCTGGCCTATCACGCCAACCGGCTGGGTGTGCCCGCCACCATCGTGATGCCGCGCACCACGCCGATCGTGAAGGTCGTGCAGACCGAAGGACACGGCGCGACCGTGGTGCTGGAAGGCGACAATTTCGACGCCGCCTATGCCCATGCCCGCGTGCTGGAGGCCGAGCGCGGCTTCACCTTCGTCCACCCCTTCGACGACGCCCGCGTCATCGCCGGGCAAGGCACGGTCGCGCTGGAGATGCTGGAGGACGCGCCCGACATCGACACGCTGATCGTGCCGATCGGCGGCGGCGGCCTGATCTCGGGCATGGCGACCGTCGCGGCGGCGTCGGACAAGCCGGTCGAGGTGGTCGGCGTCCAGGCCGAACTGTTCCCCAGCATGTACAACAAGCTGAACGGCACCGACCTGCCTTGCGCGGGCGATACGCTGGCCGAGGGGATCGCGGTCAAGGTGCCGGGTGGCCTGACCTCGCAGATGGTGGCGCAGCTGGTCCGTGAGATCGTGCTGGTCGACGAACGCCATCTGGAAGAGTCGGTGAGCGCGCTCCTGCAGATCGAAAAGACCGTGGTCGAGGGCGCGGGCGCGGCGGGCTTGGCCGCATTGATGTCGCACCCCGAGCGCTTCCGGGGCAAGACGGTCGGCATCGTGCTGTGCGGCGGCAATATCGACACGCGCCTGCTCGCCAACGTCCTGTTGCGCGACCTGGCGCGTTCTGGGCGCCTGGCGCGGCTACGCATCCGGTTGCAGGATCAGCCCGGCGCGCTGTTCAACGTCGCGCGGATCTTCGACCGCGAGCGGGTGAACATCATCGAGGTCTACCACCAGCGCGTCTTCACCACCCTGCCCGCCAAGGGCCTGATCACCGATATCGAGTGCGAGACGCGTGACGCGCTCCACCTGCACCGGCTGATCGAGGCGCTGCGCGCCGGTGGTTACGAGACGACCCAGGTGGAGCTGGCCTGAGCCGCTTTTGTTTTTGCGCCCGCCGTCCCGTTTCCGAACGATGCTCCCCCATCGCGTCGG
The DNA here is from genome assembly GCF_913062585.1 of uncultured Sphingomonas sp. Classification (GTDB taxonomy): domain Bacteria; phylum Pseudomonadota; class Alphaproteobacteria; order Sphingomonadales; family Sphingomonadaceae; genus Sphingomonas. Next base: position 22,156 of record NZ_CAJXWX010000036.1, read on the forward strand.
ACGGGAAAGGCGTCCATAAGAGCTTCGAAACCCAGTTGAAGGATCTGCCCGGCGGTGACCGCGCCTTTTCGTTTTCCGCGCTTCTTCGTCACCAGCCCCGCGCCCTGCCCCTATCTGCCGGGGCGTGACGAGCGCAAGGTGTTCACCGAACTGAACGGCGAACATGCGGGCGAGTTGAACGAGGCGCTCAGCCGTATCGGTTTTCGGCGCAGCCAGGGCGTCGCCTATCGCCCGTCCTGCGCAGGCTGCAGCGCCTGTATTTCGGTGCGCGTGGTCGCGGGCGGCTTTCGCCCCAACGCCACCCAGCGCAAGCTGCTGCGCCGTCACGCCGATCTGGAAGTCACCGCCTGCCAGCCCTGGGCGACCACCGAGCAGTTCGACCTGCTTCGCCGCTATTTGGGCGAACGGCACCCCGGCGGCGGCATGACCGCGATGGACGACAGCGACTATGCCGACATGGTCGAGCTGTCGCCGGTCCAGACGGTGCTGGTCGAATATCGCGAGCCGACCGGCCCGGACGGCGCGCGCGGACGGCTGGTCGGCGCCTGCCTGACCGACCGGCAGGGCGACGGCCTGTCGATGATCTACAGCTTCTACGAAACCCAGGACGAGAAGCGGCCGGGCCTCGGCAATTTCATCATCATGGACCACATCTTGCGCGCCCGCGCGGCCGAGCTACCTTACGTCTATCTCGGCTATTGGGTGAAGGGCTCGCCGCGTATGGCGTACAAGACCCGCTACCAACCGCTGGAAGCACTGGGTCCGCGCGGCTGGTCGCTGCTGACCGACGAACAGGCCGCCTCGGTGGCGCCGCCGCCCGTCGAAGCACTGGCTTAGGACCGATCGGCATTCATAACGCATCGTCTTTGCCTCTCCCCTGGACAGGCGGGAGGGTTAGCGAAGCTTGCCAGCGTGCTGGCTAGCGCAGCTTGGGTGAGGGGTCGAGCGAGCCCTGCGGGCTCGCACGCTCGCCCATGCGAGCGCCCACCCCTCACCCAGCTCCGACTAAGCCTTTGCTACGCAAAGACCAAGTCTGCGCAACCCTCTCCCTCTGCGAGGGGCGAGGGAAGAACGGGCATGGCCGAATGTCGATCCGGCTTGTGTCCTCTCATCCCCAGTCAGGAGAGCGCCGCAAGGGAGCCCCATTGCGGAAGCCCCCCCTCCGTCAGGCCTTCGGCCTGCCACCTCCCCATGCCGGGGAGGATATTACTGATCCTCGCCGCTCGCCTTGGCCTGCCCCCAGGGTTCCCCCGCCACCGCCGCCGCGCCAGTGGCATCGAGCGCCACCGCGACGCGGACATGCGCGTCCTGCGGGCTGAACCCGGTCGAGGGATCGAAGCCGATCCAGCCCAGCCCCTCGACATGCGCCTCCGCCCAGCAATGCGCCTGTCCCCGCGTCTCGCCGTCCCAGGCCGCGAAACCCGAGACGTAGCGCGCCGGAATACCCAGCGAGCGCGCACCGACGCAGAAGATATGCGCCAGGTCGCAAGGACTGGCCGTCTCCTCGGCGAACGCCTGTGCCGCATCCAGGCCCTTGGCGGGCACATCGCGCGCAATGGTGAAACGACGGTGCAGCGCCAGATTGAGCGCATGGAGCGCCGCGAGCGGCCCTTCCGTCCCTAGCGCCGCCTGGGCCGCAAAGGCCGTAATCGCGGCGTCGCCCGGCGTCACCGGCGTCGACCGCAGGAACAAAGCGGGCGGCAGGGTTTCGGTCGCGCCATGGATCAGGCCATGCGCATCGCTGGTCAGCACCTCGCCGGTCGCGGTGATCGTCACCGTCTCCGGCGCGCCCTCGACATAGAGCATGGTGACGGCGTTGCCGAACCCGTCCTGCCCCCGCCGAAGTCGGGCGTCGCAATCGACGTCGATCCGCCAGTGCGCCACCGTCTGGTCATCAAAATTCTCCGGCGTCAGGCGCAGCATCTGGACCATCGTCGGCCGCCCGGGGTTCGGGCGATGGACGATCTGGTGCTCGATCGCGATGCGCATCAGGCGAACTTGAACTGACGGCCGATCGCGGCGTGCAGCAGGGCATTCTCCTGAATAAAGGCTTCCAGATATTGGTGAAGCCCGCCCGCGATCACGTCGCCCGACCGCGTCTTCGTCATCCGGTTTGCACGCAACCTGGCCATACGATCCGCTTCCCCATGTTGCCCCGTTCGCCGGGCGAGTTGCCCCAGCACGTCCACCGTTTCCTCGACCGACGCCGCCAAGCTACGCGGCAGCTCGGTGCGCGCGATCAGCAGGTCGATCACATTGGCGGGCTTCAACCCGTCCGAATAGAGCCAGCGATAGGCGGTGACGGCGGACACGGTCTGGAGGATCGTCGTCCACTGATCGCGATCGACCACGCCACCGATCCGCTCGCCCGCGGGTAGCAGGATGTGATATTTCACGTCGAGCAGCCGCGCGGTATTGTCCGCGCGCTCGACCGCTTGGCCCAGCCGGATGAACCAGGTCGTCTGGTTGCGCAGCATCCGGTGGACCGCGCCTTCGAAGCCGCGCGTCTCGTTCTTCACCGCCTCGACCAGGCTCAGCACGGCGGTCGGATCATCGGCGGCGGGCTTGCCCTCGAAATGCAGCCAGGCGCGGTTGATCGCGCTCCACGCCTCGCGGGTCAGCGCGGTGCGCACCGCCCGCGCATTGGTCCGCGCCATGTCGACACAGCGGACGATCGAGCCCGGATGGCAGGTCTCGACCGTCAGGAACCGCGCGACCTCACGCCGCCGCAGTTCGCGCCCGCCCTCGGCAAAGGCGCTGGACGTGTCGGTCACGGCCAGCGCCGAACCCCAGGCAGCCAGCCCTGCCGAACGTGGTGACAGCACGTCGAGCCGGACAGTCGCCTCGACCAGTCGGGCGATGAAATCCGCCCGCTCGAAATAACGCCCCAGCCAGTAGAGCGAGGATGCAGTCCGCGAGAGCATCAGCGCACCCCCTGCGACTGGATCTGCGAATCCTGGCCCTGCACCTGGATCCAGCTTTCCGGTTCGGGATGGAGCAGGACGAAGCTGTCCTTGGTCCCCCCGCCCTGGCTCGAATTGACGACCAGCGAGCCTTCTCGAAGGGCGACACGGGTCAGGCCGCCCGGCGTCACCTCCACCCCGTTCCGGCCGGTCAGGACGAAGGGGCGGAAATCGACGTGACGCGGGGCCACCCCGCTTTCGACCAGCGTAGGCACGGTCGACAACGCCAGCGTCGGCTGCGCGATATAGCGATGCGGCTCGGCGATCAGCGCGGCGCGGAAATGCTCGATCTGCGCCTTGGTCGCGGTCGGGCCGACCAGCATCCCATATCCGCCCGACCCGTCGACCAGCTTGACGACCAGTTCGTCCAGATGGTCGAGCACATAGGACAGCGCCTCGGGCTCGCGGCAACGCCAGGTCTCGACATTCTTCAGCTTGGGCTCGGCACCCGAATAATAGCGGACGATGTCCGGCATATAGCTGTAGATCGCCTTGTCGTCGGCGATGCCGTTGCCCGGTGCGTTGAGGATGGCGACATTGCCCGCCGCATAGGCCGCGATCAGGCCGGGCACGCCCAGCATCGAATCGGGGCGGAAGACCAGGGGGTCGAGGAAATCGTCATCGACGCGGCGATAGATGACATCGACCTTCACGCGCCCCGCGATGGTACGCATCCAGACGATATCGTCATCGACCACCAGATCGGCCGCCTCGACCAGCTCGATCCCCATCGAATCGGCCAGGAAGCTGTGTTCGTAATAGGCGGAGTTGTAATGACCGGGCGTCAGGACGACGCAGGTCGGCTCGGCGACGCCGTGGGGCGCGACCGACTTCATCGTCGCGAGCAGCCGGTCGGGATAGCTGTCGACCGCCGCCACCCGGAACTGGCGGAACAGCTCGGGGCAGAGGCGCAGCATCGCCTCGCGGTTCTCCAGCATATAGCTGACGCCGGAGGGCGTGCGGGCATTGTCCTCCAGCACGAAGAAATCGTCCGGTCCGGTGCGCACCAGGTCGATGCCACAGATATGCGCCCAGACGCCGTGCGGCGGGCGCATCCCCGCGATTTCGGGCCGGAACTGCGGATTGCCGAAGATCAGGTCGGGCGGCAGGATGCCGTCACGCAGGATCTTCCGCTCGCCATAAATGTCGTCGAGGAACGCGTTGATCGCCTCGACCCGTTGAACCAGCCCTTCGGACAGGCGTGCCCATTCGTCGGGCAGAAACACACGGGGCACGATGTCGAACGGGATGATCCGCTCCGCCGCGTCGCTTTCTCCATAGACAGCGAAGGTAATGCCCAGCTGCCGGAAGGTCGCCTCGGCCGCCTGTTGGCGGCGGCGCAATTCGGTATCGGACGTGGTATCGAGCCAGCGATGCAAGGCGGATAGTTCGGGGCGTGACGCGACCGCGCCGGAGCCCCCCATGATTTCGTCGAACGCGGCGATCATCCCCATCCGGTCGTTACGCTCCCCCTTGTACCTGGGTTCCATGCTGCACCGCAGGAAGGGGGTACGCAAGGGGGGCATAGGATAAATCCTCCCCTGCAAGGGGAGGTGGCGCGCACAGCGCGTCGGAGGGGTATCCCGCTATCGAGAGGGCGACACCCCTCCGTCAGGGCTGCGCCCTGCCACCTCCCCTTACAGGGGAGGATTTAGAGGGACTTACGCCCCCAGCTTCTCCAGCATCGACGGGGTGAGGACCTGCGGCAGGACCTGCGGCTCTTTCGCTCCCGGTGCGTAATAGAGGTAGAGCGGCACCCCCGCCCGGTTATGCCGCTCGATAAAGCGTCCCAAAACCGGATCGCCATCGGTCCAGTCGCCGACGAGCACCGCCACCTTGTTGCGCTGGAACGCGTCGCGCACCGAGGATCGTTCGATCGCGGCGGCCTCGTTGACCTTGCAGCTGAGGCACCAGTCGGCGGTGAAATAGGCGAAGACCGGCCGGTTCTGCTTGCGCAAATCCTCCAGCTTCGCCTCGGTAAAGGCGGTGTCGGCGGTCGCCTTGGCGACGGCGGCGGCGGGCTTGACCGTCACGACGATCCCGACCGCCAGCACCAACGCCGCGACGGCGGGCCAGCCCGCCCGCCCCTTGCCGCCATGCTGGCGAAGGCCCGTCCACCAGAAGCCCAGCGACGCGAGCAGCGCGGCGGCCAGGCCCAGCGTCATGCCGCTCACCCCCGCCTCCTGCCCCAGGATCCAGGCCAGTGCGAGCGCGGTCAGGAACATCGGCACCGACAGGATATGGCGCAACCGCACCATCCACATGCCGGGCTTGGGCAGCCGCCGCCGCAGCGCGGGCACAAAGCCGATCGCGATGAAGGGCAGCGCGATCCCGATCCCCAGCCCCGCGAACACCGCCAGCGCGGCGGCGGCGGGCAGGACCAGTGCCGCGCCCAGCGCGCCCGCCATGAAAGGCCCCGAACACGGCGTCGCGACGAACGCCGCCAGCGCGCCGGTCGCGAACGATCCCATCGCGCCCGAACGGCCCGCAAAGGCGGGCGTCGGCAGCTCGAACAGCCCCGCCAGGTTGAAGGCGATCCCTGCGACCAGCAGCAGCAACAGGCCGATGACGCGCGGGTCCTGAAGCTGGAACGCCCAGCCCGCACTCTGCCCCCCTGCGCGCAAGGCCAACAGCACGACGCCCAACCCCACGCACACCAGCACGACGCCCGCCGTATAGGCCAGCGCCTCGGCCCGCGCATGGCGCTCGTCCCCGCCGCCCTTGGCCAGGCTCAGCGCCTTCAGGCTCAGGATCGGGAAGACGCAGGGCATGATGTTGAGCAGGAGCCCGCCCGCCACCGCGCCCAGAAACGCCAGCGCGATCGCGCCGAAGCCATGGTCCGCCCCCCCACGCATACCCGCGATCGCGCCGGGCTTGGCGGCGAAGGACAGCCCCTGCCCATCGCCGATCGACAGCACGCCCGATACCGGCCCCGGCGTCGGCACCGCGGCGGCGGGGATGGCGAGAATCAGCTGGTCGCCGCTGCGTGTCATGACCTGCGGCGCGGCATGGTCGATGATGCCGCTGCGCTCGGGGTAGAAATAGGCGTTCTTGACCGCGACCGAGGCGGGCAGCGGCACGGCGATGCGCACGCTTTTCCCTACCGTCTCGATCACCCCGTCACCGCCCAGCGGCTTGGGCAGCGCCGCGCGCCAGCGGTCGAACTCCGCACGCGTCGCGGGCGTCACCGCGCCGTCGCCCACCGTCAGCCTGGTCGACAGCGTCTGGCTTTCCGGCACGCAGATGGTGTCGGTGCACACCAGATAGTCGAGCTTGACCGTGACCGGCAGCGGCGTGCCCTTGGCCAGTCCGGCGGGGACGGCCATGTCGACGAGCAGCGTAAAGGGCCGCTCATAGACATAGTTCATCAGCCCGGCGATCTTCAGCTGTCCGGGCACCGGATAGCGCAATTCACCTGCCCGGAGCCCCTTGGGCAGCGTCCAGTGCGCTTCGGTCGGCAGGCCCGCGTCGCCGCCATTCTTCCAGTAACCGTGCCAGCCCTTGTCCGGCGTCGCGACGATGGCGAGCGTGGTCGTGCTGCCCGCCGCCGGAGTCGCGCTCTCGGCGACCAGGCGCATCGGCAGATGGATCGCGCCGGGCGCGGGCGCGCTTTCGGCCATGCCGGGGCTTGCCGCCACCAGCATGAACAGCGTCGTCATCAGGATGTAAAACCAACCGCGCATCGACCTTGCCCTAACCCCGTTTCAGGTTCCATAGCGCTCCCGTCCCCGCTTTGCATCAAGGTTGCCCATGAACTCCCTGACTGCCGCGCTTCTCGCCTCCGCCGCTCTGTTCGTCTCGCCGGCGCTCGCCCAGACGGCCAGCCCGGTGCCGGGC
>NZ_CAJXWX010000037.1 GCF_913062585.1 uncultured Sphingomonas sp.
CCGTTCAGGCTGAGCGAAGTCGAAGCCCAAGGGAATCCGTCTCACGACAAGGGATGCATCCATCGCCCCGCTCCGCTAAACTCGCTCCATGACCACCAAGCCCCCCATCGGTCGCGACACGCGGCTCTGCATGTCGCTGTCGGCGCGGCCCGGCAATTTCGGATCGCGCTTCCACAACCGGCTCTATGAACTGACCGGGCTCGACTATGTCTACAAGTCGTTCAGCACCACCGATCTGGCCGCGGCAGTGGGCGGTATCCGGGCACTGAACATCCGGGGCTGCGCGATCTCGATGCCGTTCAAGGAAGCGGTGATCCCGATGCTCGACGCGCTGGCCGGTTCGGCGGCGGCGATCGACAGCGTCAATACCATCGTCAACGATGATGGACACCTGACCGGCTACAATACCGACTATGCCGCCGTGGTCGAGCTGATCGCCGATATCGACCGCGCCACACCCTTTGTCCTGCGCGGATCGGGCGGCATGGCCAAGGCGGTGGCGGCGGGGCTGCGCGATGCGGGCTTCGCGAACGGTACGATCGTTGCCCGCAACGAAGCGCTGGGGCGCACCCTGGCCGAGACCTATGGTTTCGCCTGGGCCGAGGCGGTGACGGAAGGCGCATCCCTGCTCATCAACGTCACCCCGCTCGGCATGGCGGGCGGGAACGAGGACCAGCTCGCTTTTCCGGAAGCCATGATCGCCGAGGCCGATATCGCCTTCGACGTGGTGCAATATCCGCCCGAGACCCGGTTCCTGCGCGCGGCGCGGGAGCAGGGCAAGCGGGTGATCACCGGCACCCAGGTCGCGACGATCCAGGCGCTGGAGCAGTTCGTCCTCTACACCGGCCTCCGCCCGACGCCCGAACAGGTGCGCGACGCGGCGGACTATGCCTATAGCCAAGGTTGATCCGCCCCGGCGGGCGGCGTCAGGAAAGAAGGCCGCCCGCCAGCAGGAGCAGCATCTTGGCGTCGATCACGACGCCCGCCGCGCGGCGCTCGGCGACGAAGGCGGCGATGTCGGACAGCTTCACGCGGTGGACGGTGATCTGCTCGTCCGAATCGCCGCCGCCGTCGCCGACCTTGGTGAGGCCGCTGGCGCGCACCAGGGTGAAGCGTTCCGAGGTCATGCCGGGCGAGGAACAGAATTCGCCGAGCGCCGCGATCCGGGCGGGGCGATAGCCGGTTTCCTCCTCCAGTTCGCGCGCGGCGCCGTCGAGCACCGCTTCGCCGTCGGTTTCGTCGCCGATCAGGCCTGCGGGCATTTCCAGGCACACCGCGCCCAGCGGAATGCGGAATTGCTCGACCAGCAGGACATGGTCGTCCTCGATCGCCAGGATGACGGCGGCGCGGATGTCGCGCGGGCGGTCGGCATATTCCCAGGTCCCGCGCTTGCGCAGCGCCAGGAACCGCCCCTCTGCCATGGTCTCGAGCGGCGCGTTCATACGAGGATCGGTCATAGCGAGATCGGTCGGTCCGGGAGTTCGTTGGTATCGGCCGCCGTCTTGGGGAAATGCTGGCTGAGCACAAGCCCGATCCGCTCGACCGCGGCACTCAACCCGTCACCGATCCGGCCGTCTGCGACATAGGGCAGCATCACCGCCATCGCCCGTCCCCAGGTTTCCGGCCCGACCTTACCGGTCAGCCCGGAGTCGGCGACGATCTCGGCCATATGCTCGTCCTGCGAGAGATAGAGCAGCACGCCGTATCGGCTATCGGTCCGCCGTTCAGCCGCGACGCGGAACAACAGGACCGCGCGGGCACGGACGCGGGCATGGCGAATGCCCTTCGGCACCAGCGCGATACGGCGCTTTACCGGACCCAGCAGCGCGACGACGAGCGCGAAGACCAGGATCTGCGCGATCATCAGCACGCCCAGGATCAGATCCTCGCCCGGTGCGCTCCACCCGTCATGGACCAGCGCCAGCAGCTTCAGCCCCAGGCCGGGAAAGAGCGCGACGAACAGCGGCACCAGCAGCATCGCACCCGCGCCGAACCACAAGGCGACGTCGCGATAGTCGTCCGACCGGGGGGCGACGATGGTCACGATCTCGGCATCGGTCGCGGCCTCGGCGCGCGCCACGGCGGCGGTGACCAGGTCGCTATCGGCTTCGCTCAACATCTTACCAATCCCCCGAGGCGCCGCCGCCGCCGAAATCGCCGCCCCCGCCGCCGGTAAAGCCGCCGCCGAACCACGACCCGTCGCTGCCCCCGCCCGACGAACCGCCCGAACTCCAGCCACCGCCCGATCCGCCGCCGCTGCCCCAACCGGGACCCCAGAGGATGATCGGCCAGCCGCCGCCCCCGCGACGCCCGCCGCCGCCGCCATGATCGTCATCATCGTCGTGGAAACGCTGGCCCTGCTTGCGACGCAGGATTGCGAGAAGCACGAAGCCGCCGACGAAGATGACCAGGACGATCAGGATCGGAAAGGCATTGCCGTCATCGCCGCCGCGCCGGTGCTGGCGGTCGAACTGCTTGGCGGCCTCGGCCACCTTGGCCTGGGCCTCTTCGGGCGAGGCGCGAAGCTGCGCGATGACGGCATCCGCGCCTGCGTTCAGTGCGCCCGATATATCGCCCGACTCGCGAAGCCGGGGCAGCATCAGGGTGCGGATCATCTGCGACGACCAAGCGTCGGTCAGGATCGGCTCCAGCCCGCGCCCCACCTCCAGCCGGGGGCCGCGCTGACCCTTGCCCGCATTGGGCGCGACGAACAGGATCGCGCCATTGTCCGCGTCCTTCAGGCCGACACCCCAGGCGCGACCTAGCCTGTAGCCATAATCCTCGATCGGATAATTTTGCAGGTCGGGGATGGTCGCGACCACCAGCTGGCGACCGGTATCCTTTTGCAGGGCCTCCAACTTCCGTTCGATCTGCGCCTTGGTCGCGGGGTCGATCGTGTTCGCCGCATCGACGACCAGCCCGTCGAGCTTGGGGAAAGTCTGCGCCATCACCGGGACGGCGCAGAGGATCAGCCAGAGCCCAAGGACCGGGCGGAGCAGCCGGGTGAGCCGGGTCATGGGTTCGGGATCAGTTGCCGAAATTCACCGTCGGAGCATTCTCGGCACCCGGCGTGGTCGCTTGATAGGCGGCCTTGGGCTTGGCGCCGTAGAAGACCTTGGCACCGATCGCATCGGGGAAGGTGCGGATGCGGGTGTTATAGGCCTGCACCGCCTTGTTATAGTCCTGGATCGCGATGTTGATGCGGTTTTCGGTGCCCTCCAGCTGGCTCATGAAGGTCTGGAAATTGTCCTGGCTCTTCAGGTTCGGATAGGCCTCGACATTCGCCAGCAGGCGGCCGATCGAGCCGCTGAGCTGGCCCTGCGCCTGCGCGAATTGCTGCATCTTGGCGGGGTCGGACAGGTCGGCGCCGGTCACATGCACCGAGGTCGCCTTGGCGCGGGCATTGACCACCTCGGTCAGGATCGACTTTTCCGAAGCGGCGGCGCCCTTCACGGTCGCTTCCAGATTGGGGATCAGGTTCGCACGGCGCTGATAGGCGGCCTGGACGTCGGCCCATTTCGCGTTCACATTTTCCTCCGCCGTGGGCACGCTGTTCATGCCGCAGCCGGACAGGGCGACGGCCATCACGACCGGGGTCAGAGCCAGAACGGGACGACGCATTCGAATATTCCTCCGTCAACTGTATCGGCTATATAAGACGCCCTGGCCGCTTGGCGAAGGGGAAAAGCGACGATAGCATGAAGTTCGTTGAATAGAGGGAGTTGGCGATGCTCAAGGAATTTCGCGCCTTCATCGCGCGGGGCAATGTGCTGGACCTGGCGGTGGCGGTCATCATCGGGGCGGCGTTCAGCAAGATCGTCACCTCGCTGACCGACGACGTGTTGATGCCGGTGATCGGCAAGATTTTTGGCGGACTGGATTTCTCCAGTTATTTCCTGCGCATGGGGCCGATCCCGGCGACCTATACGGGTTCGCTGACCGATTATGCCGCGCTGAAGAAGGCGGGGGTGCCGCTGCTGGGGTATGGCGCGTTCGTCACGCAGGCGGTCAACTTCGTGATCGTCGCCTTCATCATCTTCCTGCTGGTCCGTACCGTGAACCGCGCAACGACGCTGTTCGAGAAGGAAAAGGCGATTGCCGCTGCCGAGCCCAAGGCCGAACCCGCGGATGTCGCGCTGCTGCGCGAAATCCGCGACGAACTGCGCGCACGACGTTCTTAAGCTAACTGATCACAAGGCTGGTGTTCCCCGGCGAAGGCCGGGGCCCAGATGCCACCAGGATTGTGGCGCGGGACGCCATCGCGTGGGAGGCAAAGGCTTCCCGCATTCGCCGCAACTGAACCCCGGCCTTCGCCGTGCGCGCGCGGTGGGATAAGGGGCAGTTACGCCGCCGCCAGCTTCTTGGCGGTGGCGTCGGCCAGGCTGGTCCCGTCCAGGATTCGCGCCGTCTCGTCGCGCACCCGCATCATCGCGTGGCGGATGGCGCAGTCGGCCTCGCTCTTGCAGTCGTTGCAGGGGCGATAGGCGGTGCGGCTGACACAGGGGACAAGCGCCAGCGGCCCTTCGATCGTGCGGATGATATCGCCCAGCGAAATCAGGTGCGCGGGGCGGGCGAGCCGGTATCCGCCCATCTTGCCACGCTGGCTGTCGAGCAGCTGCGCGCCCTTCAGATCGGCAAGGATCAGCTCCAGGAACTTGCGCGGGACATTCGCCTCGGTCGCGATGCGCGTCATCGACGTCGGCGGACCGGCAGGCGGCATCTCCGCCAGGAACAGCATCGCGCGCAACGCATAACGGGACCGCTGGGTCAACATGCGCGCCTCCATGGACCTAAAATGAGGCGAGCGAAAGGCATTTGCGTAATGCGATCCGGCTTCCTATATCCCCTCATGCCGGGTTTCACCCGGCTATGACGATAAACTGCGGCGAGTAATAGACGCAGCGGACCCGGGGGCAGTACCCGGCGGCTCCACCATAAAAGGTGGTGTACTTGGACACCGTTTCTGACGGGGCCGAACCAGGATCGACGTGTGTTGAAAAGCGCTGTTTTCGTTCGGAATGGGACCACCGCAACGGCCCATAACCACAAGTGCCAACGATAACGAAGCACTCGCGATTGCGGCGTAATTGAGGGCCTCACGGCCTGACGTTACACCAAAATAGCGCGGTTGGACCCCACCGGGCAACAGAAGGGGAATCCAGCGGTACGGGGAGCACCGGGCAACAGAAGCTCCCCACTTTCCCGATTTTGATGTGAGCGCCGAGTGTCTCACCGGCTATTCCGACTTCCGTTTGCACTGAGCGAAGTCGAAGTGCACGGGCTGCGCTTGCGGCGGGGCGATGGGGCGTGGCCTTCGACTTCGCTCAGGCTGAACGGGGGGAGAATACCCCCACATTCCTTGACCCCGGCGGAGGCCGGGGCCCAGCTTCCACGCAGTGGATGGTGCACAAAACGGTGCGGGGGAGGCAAACCGGCTCGCACCTCCGGACATTCACCGCAACTGGACCCCGGCCTCCGCCGGGGCATAAGAAGAAGGCTTATCCTTCCCGCGCCAGTGCCTTCAGCTTGTAGAGCGCATCCAGCGCCTCACGCGGCGACAGCGCATCGACATCCAGCTTCTCCACCTCCGCCCGGATCGCATCGCACTGCTCCTCCTCGGCCTGCGCGGCGGCCGCGAAGAGGGGCAGATCGTCCAGCCCGGCCGCCAGCCCGCCGGTCTTGGCGCGGCCCGCCTCCAGCTTGGCGAGCACTGCCTTCGCCCGCGCCACGGTCGTCGGCGGCATGCCCGCCAGCCGCGCCACCGCCAGGCCGTAGGAGCGATCCGCCGGACCCTCCGACACCTCGTGCAGCAGGACCAGCTCGCCCTTCCACTCGCGCGCACGGACATGGTGGAGCGACAGCGCCTCGCACCGTTCGGCCAGCCGGGTCAGCTCGTGATAGTGAGTCGCGAACAGGCATCGGCAGCGATTATCTTCATGGATCGCCTCGACCACCGCCCAGGCGATGGCTAGGCCGTCATAGGTCGAGGTGCCGCGCCCCACCTCGTCCAGGATCACGAAGCTGCGCGGTGTCGCCTGGGCCAGGATCGCGGCGGTCTCGACCATCTCGACCATGAAGGTCGAGCGGCCGCGCGCGAGATTGTCCGAGGCGCCGACGCGGCTGAACAGCCGGTCGACCAGCCCGATCTTCGCCTGAGTGGCGGGCACGTAAGACCCGGCCTGCGCCAGTACCGCGATCAGTGCGTTCTGGCGCAGGAAGGTCGACTTGCCGCCCATGTTCGGGCCCGTCACCAGCCAGAGCCGCGACGTTTCCGACAGCGAACAGTCATTGGCGACGAACCGATCGCCCGACCGCGCCACGGCGGCCTCGACCACCGGATGGCGCCCGCCCGTCACCTCGAAACAGCTATGGTCGACCAGTTCGGGCCGCACCCAGCCGCCCTCGACCGCACGTTCGGCGAGGCCGCTCGCCACGTCGAGCCGGGCGAGCGCGTCCGCCGTCGCAGCGATTCCCTCGCGCGAGGCGAGCGCGGCGGCGGTCAGTTCCTCCAGATGCGCGGCCTCGGCGGCCAGCGCATGGGCGCCCGCCTGCGCGACCTTGCTGGCGACCTCGTGCAGTTCGGGGGTGTTGAAGCGGACGACGCCCGCTAGCGTCTGCCGATGGGTAAAGCCCGAGTCCGGCTTCATCAGCGCATCGGCCGAGCGCGCGGGCACCTCGACATGATAGCCGAGCACGCCGTTATGGCGGATCTTCAGCGCGGTGATGCCGGTCTTCTGGCGGAACTCCGCCTCCAGCGCGGCGATGGCGCGGCGGCCTCCGGCGCCCGCATCGCGCAGATCGTCGAGCGCCACGTCATAACCCGCCGCGATATAGCCGCCCTCGCTCGCCTCGATCGGCGGCGAGGGAACCAGCGCGCGGCGAAGCAGGTCGATCAGCGCGCCGTGACCGCGCAGACGAGGTGTCGTCTCGCGCAGCAGGGGCGGGCCGTCGCTCAACTGTTCGGACAGCGCCCAGGCCCCGTCCAGTCCGTCGCGCAACTGCCCGAGATCGCGCGGCGACCCACGCCCCGCCGCGATCCGGCCGATGGCGCGCCCAATGTCCGGTAGCGCCCGCAGCGCCGCGCGCAGACGTTCGCGAAGCGCGGCATCGTCATGGAAATGCTGCACCAGATCGAGCCGCGCCTCGATCGCATCGCGCTCCATCAGCGGCGCACCGATATCCCCCGCCAGCGCCCGCGCGCCCGCGCCGGTCACGGTCCGGTCGACGGCATCGAGCAGCGAACCTTTTCTCTGGCCATTCGAAGTCTGGGTCAGCTCCAGGCTCTCGCGGGTCGCCGCGTCGATCGCCATCGCGCCGGCGGCCTGGCAGAGGACCGGCGGGCGCAGGAAGGGCAGGGCGCCCTTGGCGGTGTGGTCGAGATAGGCGACCAGCCCGCCCGCTGCCGACAGACCGGCGCGGCTGAACTGGCCGAAGCCGTCCAGCGTGGCCACGCCGTAAAGCCGCTTCAGCCGATCCTCGCCGCTGCCGCTGTCGAAGGTCGCCGAGGGGCGCAGCGTGGTGGCGGCATCGGCATGGGCGGCATTCTCGGCCGCGACCACTTCGGCGGCGGCCAGGCGGGCGAGTTCGGCGCCCAGCGCATCCGCCTTCACGTCGATCACCACGAACCGCCCGGTCGAGATGTCGGCCGCGGCCAGCGCCACCGCGCCGCCCGCCTCGCCGATCGCGACGCACCAGTTGTCGGCCTTTGCGTCGAGCAAAGCCTCCTCGGTCAGCGTGCCCGCCGTCACCACCCGCACGATGCCGCGCGCGACCAGCGCCTTATAGCCGCCGCGTGCCTTGGCCTCGGCGGGTGTCTCGGTCTGCTCGGCGATGGCGACGCGGTGCCCGGCCTTGATCAGGCGCTGCAGATAAGCGGTGGCAGCATGGACCGGCACGCCGCACATCGGGATCTTCTCGCCGCCATGCTCCCCGCGCGATGTCAGCGCGATGTCGAGAACGCCGGCTGCGATCCGCGCATCGTCGAAGAACAGCTCGAAGAAATCGCCCATCCGGTAGAAGAGCAGGCAATCCTCGGCCTCGGCCTTCAGCGTCAGATATTGCGCCATCATCGGGGTGGGGGTGGTCATCGAGGCGTCGGTTCCAGAGTCAAAACGGCAGGATCGAAAGGGCCATGCCGATCACGGTGGCCCGTCAGGTCGGGATGGACGCCGGGCTATAGCGGGGCGGCCCCGCGCTGGCGAGGCTTGCACCACGCGGAGCGGAATTTCGCCTTCGCCGATGGTGCAATGCAGCATGATAAGTCGTTCCGGGAGCGCTCGATAATCCCGCTCATCCCGGGTGCAAAAGTGGCGCGTGACAGGGTTGTCAGCCGTGTCCGAAACCTTCAAGAGCCGTAGCGTCCTTAGTATCCACAGCATCGAAGGCCGCGCGCATGACCGACGAACCCACCGATCAGTTCTCCGAGCGCGAGGCCCTGCTGTTCCACTCCGAGGGACGGCCCGGCAAGATCGAGATCATCGCGTCCAAGCCGATGGCGACGCAGCGCGACCTGGCGCTGGCCTATTCGCCCGGCGTCGCGGTGCCGGTGCTGGCCATCGCCGACGATCCCGCCACCGCCTATGACTATACCGCCAAGGGCAATCTGGTCGCCGTCATATCGAACGGCACCGCGATCCTGGGCCTCGGCAATCTGGGCGCGCTGGCGTCCAAGCCGGTGATGGAGGGCAAGGCGGTGCTATTCAAGCGCTTCGCCGATGTCGACTCGATCGACATCGAGCTGAAGACCGAGGATGTCGACCGGATCATCGACGCGGTCGAGCTGATGGAGCCCAGCTTCGGCGGCATCAACCTGGAAGACATCAAGGCCCCCGAATGCTTCATCATCGAGCAGACGCTGCGCGAACGGATGAACATCCCGGTCTTCCATGACGACCAGCACGGCACCGCGATCATCTGCGCGGCGGGTCTGATCAACGCCTGTCTGCTGACCGAGCGGCGGCTGGACGAGATCAAGGTCGTCGTCAACGGCGCGGGCGCGGCTGCGATCGCCTGTACCGAGCTGATGAAGGCGATGGGCGTCCGCCACGACAATGTCATCATGTGCGACCGCACCGGCGTCATCTATCAGGGCCGCGACGACATCAACCAGTGGCAGTCGGCGCACGCCGCCGCCACCGACCGCCGCACCCTGACCGAGGCGTTGTCGGGCGCCGACGTGTTCCTCGGCCTGTCGGCGGCGGGCGCGCTGAAGCCCGAGATGGTCAAGGACATGGCCCCGTCGCCGATCATCTTCGCGATGGCCAATCCAGAGCCGGAAATCCGCCCCGAGCTCGCCAAGGCCGCGCGGCCCGACGCGATCGTGGCGACCGGCCGTTCGGACTATCCGAACCAGGTCAACAACGTCATCGGCTTCCCCTTCATCTTCCGCGGTGCGCTCGACGTGCGCGCGACCGGCATCAATGACGAGATGAAGATCGCCGCCGCCAACGCGATCGCCGAACTGGCGCGCCAGCGCGTGCCGGAAGAAGTGGCGCTGGCCTATGGCACGCAGCACAGCTTCGGCCCCGAATACATCATCCCCGCGCCGTTCGACCCGCGCCTGATGGAACTGGTCCCCTCGGCAGTGGCCAAGGCGGCGATGGACTCGGGCGTGGCGACGCGGCCGATCCTGGACATGGACGCCTATCGCCAGAAGCTGCGCGCCCGTCTGAACCCCACGACCTCGGTCCTGACGCTCGCCTATGAGGGCGCCAAGGCACATCCGAAGCGCGTGCTGTTCGCCGAGGGCGAAGAGGAAGTCGTGCTGCGCGCCGCCATCGCCTTCAAGGAGGGTGGTTACGGCACGCCGGTGCTGGTCGGCCGCGATGATGTCTATGATCGTCTGAAGGCGCTGGGCGTCACCAACCCCAAGGAATATGAAGTCCATAACAGCCGCACCTCGGAGATGGTGCCGCAGATGGTCGACTTCCTCTATGAGCGGCTCCAGCGGCGCGGGTATCTGAAGCGCGATGCCGAGCGGCTGATCAACCAGGACCGCAACATCTTCGGCTCGGTGATGCTCCAGCTGGGCCAGGCCGATGCGATGATCACCGGCATCACCCGCACCTATGCGCAGAGCTTCCGCGAGATCCGCCGGGTCATCGACCCGGTCGACGGCAAGGTGCCCTTCGGCATCCACCTGCTCGTCGGGCAGAGCCACACCGTCTTCATCGCCGACACCACGGTCAACGAGCGTCCCTCGGGCGAGGAACTGGCCGACATCGCCGAGCGCACGGCCGCGGTCGCACGCCGCATGGGGCATGAGCCGCGCGTGGCGTTCCTGTCCTATTCGACCTTCGGCAATCCCGAAGGCCAGTGGATCGACAATGTCCGCGACGGCGTGGCCGCGCTCGACAAGCGGCAGGTCGGTTTCGAATATGAAGGCGACATGGCGCCCGACGTCGCGCTGAACCCGAAGCAGATGGCGAACTTCCCCTTCTCGCGCCTGTCGGGTCCGGCCAATGTCCTGATCATGCCGGGGCTTCAGTCGGCCAATATCTCGGCCAAGCTGCTGCGCGAACTGGGCGGCGACACCATGATCGGCCCGATGCTGATCGGCATGGAAAAGCCGGTGCAGATCGCGCCGATGACCTCGACCGCGGGCGATCTGGTGACGCTGGCGGTGCTGGCGGCGGGCGGTATCGCGCGCTGATCTTCGGCTAATTGGTAGGGAAGGGGCCGGACAGCGCGGGTTGTCCGGCCCCTTTTTCATTCCTCCCCGGCACGGGGCAGATAGCGTGTCGCCAAAGTCACAACAATGGACCGTCACATTCCGGTCATTACGCTGTCGCTACGGTGTCACGCATCGGTCCCATCCGCCGCCCTCATCAGTTAACAATGCCATTGGGGGCACAAGACTATGTTGAAGTTGCTGGCGAGCGTCGCGCCGATCGCCTTGATCGCGCCTGCGGTATCCGCGCAGACCCTGCCCGCACAGGCCGCCGTGGTCGGTACGACCGACCCGGTCGCGGCCGATCCTGCCGCCCCAGCGGACGACCAGACCGGCGCGTCGGGCGATGTCGTCGTGCTCGGCTTCGGCCAGAGCCGTCAGGTCCAGACCGTGACCGCCGCCGATCTCGGCCGGCTGACCCCCGGCACCTCGCCGCTCAAGGCGATCTCGAAGCTGCCGGGCGTGAACTTCCAGTCGGCCGATCCCTTCGGTGCCTATGAATGGTCGACCAAGATCTCGCTTCGCGGCTTCGACCAGAACCGTCTGGGCTTCACGCTCGACGGCGTGCCGCTGGGCGATATGAGCTATGGCCCGACCAACGGCCTGCACATCAGCCGCGCGATCATCTCCGAGAATATCGCGACCACCTCGGTCGCGCAGGGCGCGGGCGCGCTGGGCACCGCGTCGACCAGCAATCTGGGCGGCACCATCCAGTTCACCAGCCGCGCCCCGTCCGACACGGCCGGCATCGCCGCCTCGGGCACCTATGGCAGCAACAACACCTGGCGCGGTTTCGCGCGGATCGACAGCGGCGATCTGGGCGGCGGGCTGAAGGGCTATCTGAGCTATGCCTATCTCACCACCGACAAGTGGAAGGGCGAGGGCGTCCAGCGCCAGCACCAGGTCAACGCCAAGCTGGTCAAGGATTTCGGCGATCGGGGCTCGATCACCGGCTTCTTCAACTTCTCGGACCGGCGCGAGAACGACTATCAGGACCTGAGCCTCGATATCATCAAGCGTCGCGGCTATTATAACGACAATATCTCGAACAATTATCCGCTCGCCATCCTCTATGCCAAGCAGGCGACCAACGGCGCGGCGGCGGCGGCCTATCAGGCGGCGCGCGGCTCGCTGAACGGCTTCACCCCGCCTTATGCCGGGGTCCAGATCGGCCTGCCGAGCGGCATCACGTTGGACGACGGCTATTATGACGCCGCCGGTCTTCGTCGCGACTATCTGGGCGGGGTCATCTTCGACGCCAAGCTGACCGACACGCTGTCGCTGACCTCGACCAGCTATTATCACCATAACAAGGGCCAGGGCTCGTGGATCACGCCCTATACCCCCACCCAGCTCGGCGCGCCCAATGCGGATGGCAGCCCGATCACCAACCCGGCGCCGCTGTCGTTCCGCACGACCGAATACAGCCTGGACCGCGCGGGCACGATCGCCAAGCTGGCCTGGAAGACCGGCGCCAACACGCTGGACCTGACCGGCTGGTATGAAAGCAACACGCTGCATCAGGCGCGTCGCTTCTACGGCATGACCGACACCGCGACGCCCAATCGCAATGCGCTGGATTACCAGAGCAATCCGATGGCGACCGCCTGGAACGGCAAATACGATACCGAGACGCTGCAATATTCGGTCGGCGACACGCTCGACATCGGCCAGCTGACCATCAATGGCGGCTGGAAGGGCGTGCGCGTGCGCAACCAGGCCAATCTGCTGGCGGGTACGCTGGCGCGCGGCAAGATCCAGAGCCAGGACTGGTTCCTGCCGCAGATCGGCGCGGTGCTGCACCTGGGCAACCAGGCGGAAGTCTTCGCCAGCTATACCGAGAATATGCGCGCCTTCATCGCCGCCGCGACCGCGCCGCCCTTCTCGATCAGCCAGGCCGCGTTCAATGCCGTCGCGAACAGCGTGCGTCCTGAAAAGTCCAAGACGGCGGAAGGCGGCCTGCGCTATCGCACCGGCGGGCTGCAGCTGTCGGCGGTCGGTTATTATATCGACTTCTCCGATCGCCTGCTGACCTATTCGATCGGCACCGCGATCCAGGGCATTCCGCCGACGCTGAACAATGTCGGTGGCGTGGAAAGCTATGGCGCGGAGCTCTCGGCCTTCTATCGCCTGACCTCGGCCTTCTCGGCGCTGGCCAGCTATTCCTACAACCACGCCACCTATCAGCAGACGGTGCGCGACGGTTCGGGCAATCTGCTGGCGGAAAAGGGGCGCTATGTCGTCGATACGCCGCAGAACATGGTCAAGGGCGAGCTGGTCTATGACGACAGCCGCTTCTTCGGCCGGGTCGGCGCGGACTATATGTCGAAGCGCTACTTCACCTATCTGAACGACCAGTCGGTCGCGGGTCGCGTGCTGGTGGATGCCAGCATCGGCTATCGCTTCCCCGAGGCGTGGGGCGGCTTCTCGATCGAGGGCAGCGTGACCAACCTGACCGACAAGCGCTATATCTCGACCATCGGCACCAACGGCTTCCAGGCGAGCGGCGACAACCAGACGCTGCTCGCGGGCGCGCCCCGCCAGTGGTTCGTGACGCTGAAGAAGGGGTTCTGACCTATCCATATGACGCTCCCCTCCCGTAGACGGGAGGGGATGGGGGAGGGCAGGGTGTCTCACAGAGACCAGCACCTGTGGCCTTTCCCTCCCCAACCCAGTTTCAGGTAAACGATGCCCCGCATCGTTTAGGTCATGCCGGGGGCATGACCGACCTGAAACTCGCCTGCGGGAGGGGCTTTACTGTGGGGCTTTCACACCGCCCACGCCCCGATATCCGCCTGTTCCCCGATCAACGCCAAGCCATGCGCGATCGAGGTGAGTTCGCCGCCGGTCGCGATCTTGCCCTCGCCGAAGCGCATCTCGAACATCCGCCGGATCGCGGGCATCAGCGAGGTGCCGCCGGTCAGGAACACCTGGTCGATCGCAACCGCTTCGGTCGCCGCCGCCGCCAGCGCCCGGTCGACCGCCTGCTCGATCCGCGCGAGGTCCGGTGCAATCCACCCCTCGAAATCCTTGCGCGACACGTCCGCCTCGATCGACAGGCCGCCGCCCTCGAACCGGAACCGCGCATCCTCCGTCGCCGACAGGTCGCGCTTCACCCGCCCGACCGCGTCGTAGAGCCGGTATCCCTGCTCCTCCTCGATGATCGCGATCATCCGCCCGATCGCTTGCGGGTCGAGTGCGGCGCGGCGCAGCTTTTCCAGCTCGGCCAGGGTCTTGCGGTTGCGCATCAGCGCCAGGCGCGACCAGTCGCCGAAATCGGCGAAATAGCCGCGCGGAATCTCCAGCACCTTGTCGAACGAGCGATATTTGCCGCCCGCGCCCAGGAGCGGCAGGACGAGATGGTCGATCAGCCTTTGGTCGAACCGGTCGCCCGCGATGCCGACACCGGCATGGCCCAGCGGCTCGCAGCGGCGCGCGGCGCCGGGCGCAGCGATGCGGACGACGGAAAAGTCGCTGGTGCCGCCGCCGAAATCGGCGACCAGCACGGTCGCGGGCTCGGTGATCCGCGACGCATAGCTGAACGCGGCGCCCAGCGGTTCATAGACATAGTGGATCTCCGCGCCCAGCCGCGCGAACATCGCGTCGTAACGCTGGCGGGCCAGCGCCTCGTCGGGCCGATGCCCGGCATATTCGACCGGCCGCCCGACGACGATCCGCGCCGCCTTGCCGTCGAGCACCCCGCCGCTGCGCGCCGCCATCCGGTCGAGAAAGGAACGGCCCAGTTCCTCGAAGCGATAGCGTTTGTCGAACACGGTGGCATGTTCGAACACAGGCGAGGCGGCGACCGACTTGAACGACTGGATGAACCGGCTGCCGCCGGGGAAGTCGAGATATTCGGCGATCGCCCAGGGGCCCGCCTCGACCTCGATCCCGTCATCTTCCCAGAAGCACAGCGCCGAGCGGAAGACGGGGTCTTCGCCTTTCGGGGCCTTGAGCGGGACGAGGTGCGACTCGCCCCCCTCGGCGCGGGCGACGACCGAGTTGGTGGTGCCGAAGTCGATGCCGAGGATGTGGGGCGGGTTGGTCATGCGGCGTCCGCTACACCAAGCGTGCGATCAGGGGAGGAGTTTTTTGTTCGCGCGGAGGCGCGGAGACGCGGAGGTGTTGGGGGGAGGAGCGGTTCAGCCTGTGCTTTCGGGCGGCATACAGGATTCACGCGAAGCCGCGAAGGCGCACAGATGTGCTGGTTGATGGGCAGACGACGTCGCGCCTTCGCGGCTTCGCGTGAATCCAATGCCTCCCGCTCGCGATGGCGGGCTGAACGGACCTTGCACCGAGCCCTCTCCGCGCCTCCGCGCGAGCTATTGTCCCGAACCCTGCACCGGCGGCGTCAGGTCCGGCCATCGCTCCAGCATCGCCGCCGTCACGCCGTTGGTCCAGCCGAACCCGTCCTGTGTCGGATATTCCCCGCCGCCGCCGGGCTTGCGTTCCTCTACGTCGTATTTTTCCAGCAGCTTGCCCGTCTCGGCATAGGTGCGCGCGACGGTGGCGATCCAGCGGCGGGCGATGTCCTTGGCCAGCGCCTGTTCGCCATAGCGGGCCAGTCCCTCGACCGCGATCCATTGCAGCGGGGCCCAGCCATTGGGGGCATCCCATTGCTGGCCGGTGCGGATGCCGGTGGTGCGCAGGCCGCCCTCCCCGACCAGCGTGGCGCGTGTCGTCGCGGCGACCGCGCGGGCCTGTTCGGCGCTGGCGAGGCCCGCGAAGAGCGGGAAGAGCGAGGCGGCGCTGCGGGCGGGCGTCGGGCGCTTGGCGATCCGGTCCCAGTCGGCGAAGCGTGCCTCGCCCGCCACCCAGAGGTAGCGGTCGATCGCCGCCTTGCGCCGCGTCGCCAGGGCGGAAAAGCGCTGCGCGGTGGCGGTGTCCCCCAACGCCCGGGCGCGGGCGGCGATGCGGGTCTCGGCGATCCACATCAGGCTGTTGAGATCGACCGGCACGATGTCGGTCGTATGGATCGTCTCCAGCCGCATCGGGTCGGTCAGCCAGCGCGAACTAAAGTCCCAGCCCGACTCCGCCGCCGCGCGCAGGTCGCGCTGGACGATGGTCGCGGCCCTCGGCGCGGCCTTGGCGGCGGTTTCGCGATCCTCGCGCCAGCTTTCGTCCCGCGGCGTATCGCGCGCGTCCCAATAGCGGTTGAGCAGGCTGCCGTCCGGCATCCGCACGACGTGGCGACACGCGCCGCTCGCGTCGAGGCAATCGGCGCCCGCCATCCAGTAATCATGTTCGCGGATCAGCGCCGCCAGCCGCCGCTTCGCCAGCGCCGGATCGCGATTGTCGGACAGGTCCATCATCAGCGCCAGGAAGGGCGGCTGCGACCGGCTGAGATAATAGGTCCGCGTGCCGTTGGGGACATGGCCGTAACGCTCGACCAGATCGACGAAATCGGCGAGCATCGCCTCGATCAACGGCGTCTGGCCATCGGCCTTCAGGCCCAGCATGGTGAAATAGCTGTCCCAGTAATAAATTTCCTGGAACCGGTCGCCCGGCACGACATAGCCATGGTCCAGGCCCAGCGCCGACGAGCCCGCAACGGCTGCAAAGGGCGCGCGGCCCAGCACCGGCCAAAGCTCGCGGATGCGGGCGCGCAGCGGCGGCTTGCCCTGGGCGTCGCCGCGTACCGAGAAATGGCGCAGCACGAAGGCGGTCAGCGCGGCCTTGCCGACGGGCTTGTCGCGGGCATAGGCGGCCAGGATCGCCTTCGGGTCTTCGCGCGGCACCGCATCGGCGAAGGTCTTGCCATCGGGAAATATCTGCGCCGCCTGCACCGCCTCGAACAGCGGGCCATATATGTCGGCAGGCGAGGGCGGCATCACCTGCCCCTGGAGCAACAGCGCCAGCGCGGGCAGCAGGACCAGCGGGCGGAACCGGGTGGCGATCATCAACCTCTCCTGACTCTTATGTTCTGGCGACACGCGGGAGCGTGATCGTCGCCGCCAGTCCGCCGCCCGGGGCTTCGTCCAGCCGCAATTCGCCACCGTGCAGTTCGACGATGTCTCGCACGATCGACAGGCCGAAGCCATGCCCGTCGCCGCGTTCATCCAGCCGCATCCCCGCCTGCGTCGCGCGAAGCCGGTCGGCGGCGGGGATGCCGGGGCCGTCATCGGTCACGCTCAGCCGAACCAGCCGCCCCTCGGCACTCGCCGCGACCGTCACGCGGGTACGGGCATGGCGCGCGGCATTGTCGATCAGATTGCCCGCGACTTCGTCCAGGTCCTGCGCATCCATCGCGACGGTAAGGTCGTCGGGCAGAGCGACCTCAATCGAGAGGGCGCGCTCGGCATGGATCCGGCCGATCGCCGCCGTCAGGTCGTGAAGCGCGGGGGCGAGGGGCGTGGCCGCGCGCACCGCACCTGCCTGCACCCGCGCCCGCGCGAGATGGTGGCGGATCGTCGCCTCGATCCGTGCCACCTGCTCGGCGCGGGGCGGATCGTCGGCCAGGTCGAGGGCGAGCGTCGCGACCGGCGTCTTCAACGCATGGGCGAGGTTCGCGGCCGCGGCGCGGGCATGGGCCAGCGCCCGCTCGCTATCGGCGGCGAGTGCGTTGAGTTCGTGCGCCAGCGGTTGCAACTCGGCCGGTTGGTCTTCGTCGACGCGGGCCCGTTCGCCGGTGCGGATCGCCGCCACCTCTTGTACCAGGCGGCGCAGCGGGCGCAGACCGAGGCGAAGCTGGACCAGGCTCGCCGTCGCCAGCAGCACGCCCAACCCGGCCAGCATCGCGAGCAGCGGCACCAGCGCCGCGCGGACCGGCCGCGCCACCACCGCGCGTGGCGCGGCGGCGCTGATCGTCACGGTGCCGCGGGCGGACGGGATCGTGATCTGGCGCGCATGAACCCGAATGCCCTGTTCGGTGCGCCCCTCGGCGGGGTGGGGCGGCGTGACAGGCGCTGTCTCTTATACACATCTCCGAGCCCACGAGACCGTACTAGA
>NZ_CAJXWX010000038.1 GCF_913062585.1 uncultured Sphingomonas sp.
GATACGGCTTGCGGCAAATGCTCATCCCACCTTGGATGAAGCAGCAAACCTCTCAAGTCCATAACAGCCTCTAGCGGGGTTTTTGGTTTTCAGGCTTCCGTGATTGTTTCGGTGCTATTTCGGGGGTCGATGATCCGATGCGAGGGGGGCTCGATCAGGCCGGGCTCTTGCTGGGCGGAACCGATGTGCGACGGTTATGAGGGGCCGGTACCGTTTTCGCGTATAGGGCGATTATGACCGACCCGTTCGACCGCGATCTTGCCCGACTGGCCCGAAATGGGCTGCCCCATGCCCTGGACGATCTGGAGCGACGGGTTGCCATCGCCGTCGCCGGTCCGGCGGAGGGGGGGCGGCCGATGCGGGGCATGGTCGTGGCCGGTGTCGTGGCGCTGGGCCTGGGTGTTGCCGGGGGTGGCGTGGTCGCGGAACGGATCGCGGCGCGCGAGCGGCCGCCGGTCGTGATCGCCGCGCTCGAGATGGGCCTCGCCCCTTCGACGCTGTTGCTCGGCCGATGAACGGGGCGATGCGGCGTCATCTGCTGACCATGGCGATCGCCTTTGTGGCGGCGCTGGCCGGCGTGGCGATCGGGTGTCGGGTCCTGATGCCGACACCTTCGGCACCGAGCGACATCCACACATTGGTCCACCGCGACATCGCGCTCGACGCGCAGCAAAAGGTGGCGCTCGATCAGTTGGAGGCGCAGTTTGCGGTGCGTCGGGCCGAATTGGAGGCGCGGCTTCGCGGCGACAATGCCCGGCTGGCCGCGGCGATCGAGGCGGAGCATCGCGACGGGCCGCAGGTCTCGCAGGCGATCGACGCAGTGCACCACACGATGGGCGATCTGCAAAAGGCGACGCTGGCGCATGTCTTTGCGATGCGCCGTGTCCTGCGTCCCGATCAGGCGGCGATTTTCGACCGGCTGGTGGTGGCCAAGCTGACCGACACGGCGCGGTAAGCGCGGCGGGTGGGCGAGCGCGATCTGGCGGGACTGGCGGACGGCGATCTGGTGGCGCTGGCCCGTGCCGGACGGCCGGGTGCCTATGCGGCGATCATCACCCGGCATAAGGCGGCGCTCTATCGCCTGGTGCTGGCGCATGTCCGCGACGCGGACGAGGCGCTCGATCTGGTGCAGGAAAGCTTCGTCGCGGCGCATGGCGCGCTGGGGCGGTTTGATGCGGCGCGGTCGCTGCGCGCGTGGCTGAGCGCCATCGCGCTCAACAAATGCCGGGACTGGGCGCGGCGGCGGCGGGTGCGCGCGATGCTGGCGCGTGTCCTGCCGGTCGAGGCGGCAGAGGCGGTGGCCGACGACCGGATCGGGGCGGAGGCCGCCGCGATCGAGCGCGATTCGCTGGCCCGCACGCTGGCGGCGCTCGATTCGCTGCCCGAGGCGCTGCGCAGCCCGCTGATCCTGTGCGCGGTGGAGGGGCTGAGCCAGAGCGAGGCGGCCGAGGCGCTGGGGCTGAGCGTCAAGGCGGTGGAATTGCGCATCCGCCGCGCACGGGCCGCGCTACGCGACAAGACGGGGTGAGGGGTTTGCGCGGCGCGTGCGTATAGCCGGGCATGACCGATTTCATGACCGCGATGCGCCGCCGTGACATGCTGGCCGGGGGACTGGGCCTAGCTGTGCTGGCCCATGGGCCCGCCTGGGCACAGAGCCATGCGCACGGGCTGTCGCCGCGCGCCGAACTGAGCGGGCCCGACATCACCCTGACCGTCGCGCGCCAGCATATGATGATCGACGGCAAGCCCTATCACGCGATCGGCATCAACGGCATGACGCCCGCGCCCCTGATCCGCCTGCGCGAGGGACAGCGGGCGCGGATCACCGTCGTCAACGCGCTGGACGAGGAGACGTCGATCCATTGGCACGGGCTGCTCTTGCCCTTCCAGATGGACGGTGTGCCGGGGATCAGCTTTCCCGGCATCCCGGCGGGCGGGCGCTTCACGTACGAGTTTCCGGTCCTCCAGGCCGGGACCTATTGGTATCACAGCCATTCGGGGCTCCAGGAACAGGAGGGCCATTACGGCCCGATCGTGATCGACCCGGCCGGGGCCGATCCCATCGCGTCGGAGCGTGAGCATGTGATCGTGCTGTCCGACCATAGCCCGCTGCATCCCCATGCGATCTTTCGGCGGTTGAAGCTGCAGGGCGGCTATTTCAACTATCAGAAACAGACGATTGCGGGCCTGCTCGCGGGACGCGACCAGCCCCTGCGCGAGCGGCTCGACTGGGGGCGGATGCGGATGGATCCGACAGACGTGTCGGACGTGACGGGATCGACCTATCGCTATCTGGTCAACGGGCATGGTCCGGCGGACAATTGGACCGGGCTGTTCACGCCGGGCGAGCGGGTGCGGCTGCGCGTCATCAATGCCTCGGCCATGACCAATTTCAATATCCGCATCCCCGGCCTGTCGCTGAGCGTCGTACAGGCGGACGGGCAGAATGTGCAGCCGGTCGGCGTCGACGAACTCCAGATCGCGGTGGCCGAGACCTATGACCTGATCGTCACGCCCACCGAAGACCGGGCCTATACGCTGGTGGCGGAGGCCTGGGACCGGTCGGGCATGGCGCGGGGGACGCTGGCGCCGCGTATGGGGATGGTGGCGCCGGTGCCCGCACTGCGTGCCCGGCCGCTGGCGACCATGAAGGACATGGGGATGGGGGATATGGCGGCTATGGGCCATGGCGCATCCGCCTGTCCGCCCGAACATGCCGCCATGGGCCATTGCAAGCCGGATCAGCCCGGCGGCGCATCCATGGATCACGGTGCGATGAACCACGACATGCGTGACTTCGCCAATGCGCCGGGCCTGCCGCGCACGCCGGTGGTGCAGACGGTCGCGCCGATGCCGATGGACCGGACCGGCGAGCCGCCCCAGGGTCTGGCGGATGTCGGACACCGGGTGCTGACCTATCGCGACCTGAAGAGCGTTTCGGTCAATCCTGACCGCCGGGTGCCGTCCCGCGCGCTGACCATCCACCTGACCGGCAATATGGAGCGCTATATGTGGGCGTTCGACGGGGTGAAGCTGAACGCCGTCACCGCGCCGATCCCGTTCCGCCTGGGCGAGCGGGTGCGGGTGACGCTGGTCAACGATACGATGATGGCGCATCCCATCCACCTGCACGGCCATTTCTTCGAGATGGTAACGGGGCATGGCGACCATGCGCCGCGCAAGCACACCGTCAACGTCGCGCCGGGCGGCACCGTCACCTTCGACCTGACCGCCGATGCGGAGGGCGACTGGGCCTTTCACTGCCACATGCTCTATCACATGCATGCGGGCATGATGCAGGTCGTCACCGTCCGGCCCGACACGAAGAAGGAGGCGGCGGCATGATCCTGTTCGCGCTCCTGCTCGCCCAGCCGCAGCACCAGCATGACATGATGCCGGGCATGGCGATGCCCGGCATGACCATGGCGCCTGCGCCGAAGCCCAAGGCGAAACCCGCACCCAAGCGCCAATCGGTCAAGCGTCGCCCTGTGCGTCGCAAGGCGCGTACGGGGAAAGCCCCGGAGGCGATAGCGTGCTCCCCCGAACATGCCGCGATGGGCCATTGCACGCCGAAAGCCGTCCCCGTCGCCATGAGTCACGGTGCGATGAGTCACGGGGCGATGCCGGGCATGATGCCGATGCCCGCCGGGGCCGGGGAAGCCTGTCCGCCTGAACATGCCGCGATGGGCCATTGCAAGCCGAAGGACGCGCCCGCCGCCATGGACCATGGCGCAATGGATCACGGAGCGATGCCGGGCATGATGTCGATGCCCGCCGGGGCTGCGGCCGCCTGTCCGCCCGAACATGCGGCGATGGGGCATTGCAAACCCGCTGCATCGACCGGCGAACCGGCCGATCCCCATCAGGCCATGGGTCATGGGGCGATGCCCGGCATGGCGATGGACCATGGTGCGATGGCGGGAATGGCGCCGGGGCAGGGGGCCGTAGGCCATGCGCCGCCGCCCCCGCCGCCGACCGATCGCGCCGCCGACCGCTTTTACGACCCCGCCGTCATGGCTGGCGCGAACGCGCGGATGCGCAGCGAGCATGGCGGAATGCGCTTTTCGCAAATCCTGTTCAACCTGGCCGAGGTCCAGGTCCGCGACGGTCGCGACGGCTATCGCTGGGACGGTGAGGGCTGGTTCGGTGGCGACATCCATCGGCTGGTCGTGAAGAGCGAGGGCGAGGGGGACTTCGGCCGGTCGGTCGGCGCGGCCGAGATACAGGCGCTCTATGCGCGGGCCATCGACCCTTATTGGAACCTGCAGGCGGGTGTGCGCCAGGACATCGGATCGGGCGTCCGCCGAACCTATGCGGTGGTCGGCATCGAGGGGCTCGCCCCCTATTGGTTCGATGTCGAGGGCGCGCTGTTCCTGTCCGACAGGGGCGACGTGCTGGCCCGGGCCGAGGCCTGGGTCGACCAGCGCATCACCCAGCGCGCGGTCCTGCAACCTCGCATGGAAGTGAATCTGGCCGCGCAGGACGTGCCCGAGCAGCGCATCGCGGCGGGCGTGTCGAGCATCGAGCTGGGGCTGCGCCTGCGCTACGAGATCGCGCGGGAGTTCGCGCCCTATGTCGGGGTGAACTGGGAACGGCGCTATGGCCCGGCGGCGGGGAGCGGTGCGGCGCTGGCGCTGGGCATCCGCACCTGGTTCTGACGGGTCAGTCGCGGTCCTGCCATTCGGCGTCGATGACCAGCAGCAGCCGGCCCTCGCCGCTGTCGGCGATCGGCGGCGAGCGGTGGATGATCGCACGGTCCCCGGCCAGGGCACGGCCCTTGAACAGCCCAACATCGCCCGCCGCCAGCGTGCGCGGTGGCGTATCCGCATCGGCGCCGAGCGGCAGCCACTGGGTCGCTTGGCCCGAATAGGTGCAGATCAGCCGGAGCGCGACGTAATCGGCGTGGAATTTCCAGCAGCCATTGCCGGTGATCCGCTCCAGCCGCACCTCGACCCGGTCCTCGCCCGACAGGGTTGCGAACAGCGCAGCGAGACGCCCGACATCGCGCGCCAGCACATCGTGCCAGTCCGGGCCAGCGCCGCCGAGCCGCATCGCCAGTTGCGCCTCCACCGCTTGCGCCGGGCCGGCGAAGCGGATCGTCTGCCAATCCGTCAGGTCGGGCGCGTCCAGCGGGGAGGGACGTTGCCAGATGGCCAGGGTGATTGCGGGATCGTCGATCGCAGCCAGGGCAGCGGCGTCCGCGCCGCTTGTGACATGATCGGGCAGGACGAGGTCGATGGGCGGCGCAAGTTCGACGCACACACGCTATCCTTTGATAAAACTGGTAATATGATGTTACAACATTAATTAAAGGGAGCAAGATGCACGGCATATCCATGCGAAAAGGGGCGGCACCTTGCGGCACCGCCCCTCCGGATGTCAGGAATGATCGGCCGGTTTACGCGGCCTCTTCATCCGGGAACGCGTTGGTCGGCTTCGAACCCCAGATGGCGTAGAACAGGATGTAGAGTTCGCATGCCGCAGGGATCAGAAACGAGATGCTCAGACCGTGATGGTCGGCGATCCAGGCCTGCACCGTGGCCAGGGCGCCACCGGCGATGGCCATGACGAGGAGGCCAGAGCCCTCTTCGGTCAACGGGCCAAGCCCCTTGATGCCGAGCGTGAAGATGGTCGGGAACATGATCGAGTGGAACAGGCCGACCAGCACAAGCGCCCACATCGCCAGATGACCGCTGCCCAGAACCGCAGTCATGACCAGGATGGTCGCGACCAGAGCATTGAAGCCCAGCAGGCGGGCGGGGGCGATATAGCGCATGATGAAGGCGCCCAGGAAGCGACCGACCATCATGCCGCCCCAGAGCAGGGTAAGGTAGTGGCTGGCTTCCGACGCGCTGAGATTGGCGATGTTCGGCTGCTGGATGAAGCTGATGAGCAGCGAACCGACGCAGATTTCCGCCAGCACGTACAAGCCGATCGCGGGCACGCCGAAAACCAGGTTGCGGTGTTTCCAGAGCGAATGCTGGTGCCGTTCGGTCGCGGCCATGCGGCTGGTCGCGGATCCGAGATTGGGCAGCTTGAAACGACCGATGATGATCGCGATGACGACCAGCACCGCCGCGATCAGCAGATAGGGGATCTGCACCGACTGCGCATCGGCCAGCTTCTGCGCGGCGGTCAGCTTGACCTCGCCGCCCTCGGCCGTGCCCGAGGCGGAGCGCGACAGGATCAGCATCGCGCCGAAGGTCGGGGCGACGAACGTGCCGAGCGAGTTGAACGCCTGCACCAGATTGAGACGGAACGACGCCGTGCTGGGCGGCCCGATCACCGCGACATAGGGATTGGCCGCGACCTGAAGCAGGGTGATCCCGCAGGCGAGGACGAACAGCGCGGTCAGGAAGAATCCATAGGAGGCGAATTGCGACGCGGGCACGAACCCCACCGCGCCCACCGCCATGATGACGAGGCCGACGACCATCGAACGCTTGTAGCCAATCCGTTCGATCAGCTTGGCGGAGGGGAACGACGCGACGCCATAGGCGATGAACCAGACGAACTGGATCAGCAGCGACTGGGTGTAGTTGAGATCGAAAACGGCCTTCAGATGGGGAATCAGAATGTCGTTGAGGACGGTGATGAAGCCCCACATGAAGAACAGGCTGGCGAGCAGGGCCAGTGCGGGGCCGTAACTGGTGGCGCCTCCTGTCCCGACAGGCGTTGCGCTGCTGGCGCGGGACGTGACGGGTGCGGCCATGGCATTCCTCTCCTTCGCGCCGGTCGGCATCGGCAAAAGATGTTCGACGACCGGCTTGCTCCTGATTTTTTGTCTGACTATAGTGACGCAAAAGGCGCGTCAATGGCGTCTGGCGACGGAGGGATGAGGCATGTCGATGGCGTCAATCAAGAGCTTTTTCACTTTGGTAGCGGTAACCTCCGCCATGACATCCACCGCCGCTCTCGCGAGCGAGGCCAAGCGCGCGCCAGCCGGTTATTCGGCAGATGGCGGCGCCATCGAAACGGTGACCCTGACCAACAAGGCCGGGCTGTCGGCGCGCGTCCTGACGTACGGCGCGACCCTGCAATCGGTGATGGCGCCCGATCGCGACGGCAAATTCGCCGACGTGCTGCTCGGCTATGACAAGGCCGAGGATTATGTGAACCATCCCAATTTCTTCGGCGTGACGGTCGGCCGCTTCGCCAATCGCATCGCAGGCGGGCGCTTCTCGCTCGACGGCCAGAGCTATCAGCTGCCGCTCAACGACAAGGTCAATTCGCTGCATGGCGGGGCCAAGGGCTTCGACAAGCATCTGTGGCGCATCGTGTCGATGAAGGACGGCCCGACCGCCAGCGTGGTGATGGCGCTGACCAGCCCGGACGGCGACCAGGGCTATCCCGGCAAGGTCGATGCGACCGTCACCTATTCGCTGGACGAGGCGGGCGCGCTGACCATCGCGTTCGAGGCGAAGACCGACAAGCCGACCGTCGTCAACATGACGAACCACGCGATCTTCAACCTGAACGGCGAAGGATCGCCGCTGGGTGCGACCTTCCACAAGCTGACCATCCCGGCCGCCGCCTATACGCCGGTCGATGCCAAGCTGATCCCGACCGGCGAGCGTCGTCCGGTGCAGGGCACCGTCTTCGACTTTCGCAGTCCCCGCGTCGTGGCGGACGGTATCCGCGACGGCAACGACCAGCAGATCCGCTATGGCCAGGGGTACGACCATAATTTCGCGCTCGACAAGGGCCTGACCGCAACGCCCCAGCTGGCCGCGCGGCTGGAGGATCCCGCCTCGGGTCGCGTGCTCGAAGTGCTGTCGACCGAGCCGGGCGTGCAATTCTATACCGGCAATTTCCTGGATGGCACCTATGTCGGCAAGAAGGGCCATCTGTACCGCATGGGCGACGGCATCGCGCTGGAGCCGCAGAAATTCCCGGACTCGCCCAACAAGCCCGATTTCGTCTCGCCCCGCGTCGACCCGGGCAAGCCGTATCGCCATACCATGATCTATCGTTTCTCCATCGCCCGCTGACCGAAAGCCTGACATGACCGACACGCCCGCCCCGAAGCTGCGCAGCCGCGCCTGGTTCGATAACCCTGAGAATATCGACATGACCGCGCTCTATCTGGAGCGGTATCTAAACTTCGGCCTGTCGCTGGAGGAGCTTCAGTCGGGCAAGCCGATCATCGGCATCGCGCAGACTGGTTCGGACCTCTCGCCCTGCAACCGCCATCACCTGGTGCTGGCCGAGCGGGTGCGCGAGGGCGTGCGCGAGATGGGCGGTATCGTCCTGGAATTCCCGGTCCACCCGATCCAGGAAACCGGCAAGCGCCCGACCGCGGGCCTTGACCGCAACCTGGCCTATCTGGGCCTGGTCGAGGTGCTGTACGGCTATCCGCTCGACGGCGTCGTGCTGACCATCGGTTGCGACAAGACGACACCGGCGATGCTGATGGGCGCCGCGACCGTCAACATCCCCGCGATCGCGCTGTCGGTCGGGCCGATGCTCAACGGCTGGCACAAGGGCGAGCGGACCGGCTCGGGCACCATCGTGTGGAAGGCGCGCCAGATGCTGGCGGCGGGCGAGATCGACGATGCGGAGTTCATCCGCCTGGTCGCCAGTTCGGCACCGTCGACCGGCTATTGCAACACCATGGGCACGGCGACGACGATGAACAGCATGGCCGAGGCGCTGGGCATGTCGTTGCCCGGTTCGGCCGCGATCCCCGCGCCGTATCGCGATCGCCAGGAGGTCGCGTACCTCACCGGCAAGCGCATCGTCGAGATGGTGCAGCAGGATCTGAAGCCCTCCGACATCCTGACCAAGGAGGCGTTCCACAACGCGATCAAGGTCAATTCGGCGATCGGCGGCTCGACCAACGCACCGATCCACCTGGCCGCGATCGCGCGCCACATCGGCGTCGACCTGCCCGTCAAGGACTGGGAGACCGAGGGGCACAAGATCCCGCTGCTCGTGAACCTGCAGCCGGCGGGCGAGTATCTGGGCGAGGATTATTACCGCGCCGGCGGCGTGCCTGCGGTGGTCAACCAGCTGATCGAGCAGGGGCTGATCCACGAGGACGCGATGACCGTCAACGGCAAGACCATGGGCGAGAATTGCCGCGGCGTCGCGATCGAGGACGAGAAGGTGATCCGTCCGTTCGACGCGCCTCTGAAGGACGAGGCGGGCTTCATTGTCCTGTCGGGCAATCTGTTCGACGCGGCCGTGATGAAGACCAGCGTGATCTCCGAGGAGTTCCGCGAACGCTATCTGTCCAACCCCGAGGACCTGAACGCCTTTGAAGGCCCGGCGGTCGTGTTCGACGGGCCGGAGGATTATCACCACCGGATCGACGATCCCGCGACCGGCATCACGCCCGAGACGCTGCTGTTCATGCGCGGCGCGGGGCCGATCGGCTATCCGGGCGCGGCCGAGGTCGTCAACATGCGGCCGCCCGCCTATCTGATCACCGAGGGCGTGCACTCGCTGCCCTGCATCGGTGACGGGCGTCAGTCGGGCACGTCGGGCTCGCCCTCGATCCTGAACGCCAGCCCCGAGGCGGCGGCGATGGGTGGCCTGGCGCTGATCGAAACCGGCGACCGGGTGCGGATCGACTTGAACAAGGGCACCGCCAACATCCTGATCTCGGACGAGGAACTGGCCGAGCGTCGCAAGGTGCTGGCGGCGGCGGGCGGGTATAAATATCCCGCATCACAGACGCCGTGGCAGGAAATCCAGCGCTCGGTGGTTGGCCAGATGTCGACGGGTGCGATCCTGGAAGGCGCGGAGAAGTATCAGCGCATCGCCCAGACCCAGGGCTTGCCGCGCGACAATCACTAAAAGCTGAAGGGCAAAGGCCGGGCGGAGATGTCTCTTCCCGGCCTTCGCCTCGATCCCCCAGCGGTTCGGGGGTCAGTGTTGCAGCAGCCAGGCCAGCGCCGCGTCGTACGACAGAAAGGCTTCGAGATGTTCCAGCGGATAATTCTGCCGGATCTGGGACTTTAGCGGGCTGGAATCGACGACCAGGGCGAGCCGGTCATCGGGCTGATAATGTTCGATGATGCCGTCGCGCATCCGGTGCACCATGGCGATCGTCATGATGGGCGCGCCGCGCCGATCGACCAGCGCCTTGGCATAACCGCTTAGCCTGGCCCGCGACTCGGCTAGGAAGGGGCTGAAGGCAGGCCAGTAACGGTCCGCTATTTCAGGTGTCCAGGCCCCGGTCGCTCGGACATGGACGATATGATGCTCATCCATCCATAGGGCGAATGCGGGATCGTCGAATCTCATCGGTGTGACCCTTTACGCCACCTTTTGGTCGGATGACATTGTTGACATGTGACTTAATACCAAAAACGTTTCTGGTTACGCAAAGGTTTAACGGCGAAGGGGGCCATTCCCGCGTGCCCCGGCGCCGCATCCAGCGCTTGACCTGCGAAGTGCAGCATTCGATACCGCTAACAAGAGTGGCGGAGAGGAATTTATGTCGACCAATCTCACCGATCTGATCGGAGCCCTGCCGGATGACTGGCGAGAGGGGCGTTTCGTCGGGCGGATCGACCGTGGCGAGGGGCCGTGCCCCATCCTCGTCGTACAGGGCCAGGCTTATGACATGAGCCGCGTCGCCCCGACCGTCGCCGACCTGCTGGCGGGGGGCACGATCGACCCGGCGCAGGGCGAGGCGCTGGGCGACCTGGCCGAATTGGGCCTGTCGCCGGACGAAGGCGCCGCCCACCGGCTGCTGTCGCCGATCGACCTGCAATGTGTGAAGGCGGCGGGCGTGACCTTTGCCGTGTCCGCGCTGGAGCGGGTGATCGAGGAGCGCGCGCGCGGCGACCATGCCAAGGCGGCGGGCCTGCGCGCCACGCTGGAAGAGGCGCTGGGCGGCAATATCCGCTCGGTCGTGCCCGGCTCGCCGGAAGCCGCGCAGCTGAAGGACGCGTTGATCGCGGAAGGCCTGTGGTCGCAATATCTGGAGGTCGCGATCGGCCCGGATGCGGAGATCTTCACCAAGTCGCCGGTGCTGTCCACGGTGGGCTGGGGGATGCCGGTCGGGGTCCGTTCCGACTCGACCTGGAACAATCCCGAGCCCGAGGTGGTGCTGGTCGCCGATGCGCATGGCCAGGCGGTCGGCGCGACGCTGGGCAACGACGTCAACCTGCGCGATTTCGAGGGGCGCTCGGCGCTGCTGCTCGGCAAGGCGAAGGACAATAACGCCTCCTGCTCGCTGGGGCCGCTGGTCCGCCTGTTCGACGACGGCTTCACCATGGACGATGTCCGGTCGAGCGAGGTCAAGCTGACCATCACCGGCACCGACGGCTATGTGCTGGAAGGCGCCAGCTCGATGGACCAGATCAGCCGCGATCCGGAGGATCTGCTGGGCCAGGCGCTCAGCGAGCATCATTATCCGGACGGCTTCGTCCTGTTCCTGGGCACGCTGTTCGCGCCGACCCAGGACCGTGACGAGCCGGGCCGCGGTTTTACCCACAAGGTCGGCGACACGGTCGTCATCACCAATCCGCGCCTTGGCACGCTGGTCAATCCGGTGACGACCTCGGCCGATGCCCCCGCCTGGACCTTGGGTCTGGGCCAATTGATGCGCAACCTGGCCCAGCGCGGCCTGTTGTGACGGAGTCCGAAACCATGTTGCAGAAGACCAGCGCCCCGGCCGACATCGCCGCGCGCTATCCCAGCCTGATCGACAAGCGCGTCATCGTGACGGGCGGCGGATCGGGCATCGGCGAGGGACTGGTCGAGGCGTTCGTGGCACAAGGGGCCCGCGTCGCGTTCGTCGACATCGCCGAGGCGGCGAGCCAGGTCCTGGTCGACCGGCTTACCCCTGATGCGCGCCATGCGCCGATCCATCGCCGCTGCGACCTGACGAACCTGGACAGCCTGAAGGCGATCTTCGCCGATCTGGAGGCCGCGCTGGGCGGCGTCGACATCCTGGTCAACAATGCGGGCAACGACGATCGCCACAGCATCGAAGACGTGACCCCGGCCTATTGGGACGAGCGGCTGAACGTCAATCTGCGGCACCAGTTCTTTGCGGCGCAAGCGGTGATCCCCGCGATGAAGCGGGCAGGGGGCGGCGCGATCCTGAACTTCGGGTCGATCAGCTGGCATCTGGGGCTCAACGACCTGGTCCTCTACCAGACCTGCAAGGCCGCGATCGAAGGGCTGACCCGGAGCCTTGCGCGCGATCTGGGCCGCGAGAATATCCGCGTGAACACCATCGTGCCGGGCAATGTGCAGACGCCGCGCCAGGAGAAATGGTACACGCCCGAAGGCGAGGCGGAGATCGTCGCGGCGCAATGCCTCGACGGGCGCATCCAGCCGTCGGACGTGGCGGCGCTGGTGCTGTTCCTCGCCTCGGACGATGCGAAGATGTGCACCGGCCACGACTATTTCATCGACGCGGGTTGGCGATAAGACCCGGCGCGGGAAGACAGGAGAGAATGTGATGCAGCAGGCCGAACATTGCCTGACGGTAGGTGCGACGCTGGGCGAAGGCCCGATCTGGGTCGATGGCGCTTTGTGGTTCGTCGACATCAAGCAGCAGCGCATTTATCGCCACGATCCGGTCGCGGGCACGCTCGACCACTGGGCCTCGCCCGAAATGGTCGGCTGGGTCGTGCCTGCGCAGCGTGGCGGCTTCGTCGCCGGGCTGAAATCGGGTCCGCATCACTTCGACCCCGCGACCGGCGGGTTCGAGCGTATGGCAGAGGTCGATGCGCATCTCCCCGCCAACCGCCTGAACGACGCCTGCGTCGACGGGCAGGGCCGCATCTGGTTCGGCACGATGGACAATGACGAAACCGCGCTGTCGGGCCGTCTGTTCAGCTGGGTCGCCGGGCTGGTCACGCCGTCCGGCGCGGACGCGGTGTGCATCACCAATGGCCCTGCCATCTCGCCCGACGATTCGATGCTCTATCATGTCGACACGCTGGGCAAGGTGATCCTGGCGCATCCGATCCTGGCCGACGGCACGCTCGGCCCCGCGACCGAGTTCGCGCGCTTCGGCGATGCGGACGGCCATCCCGACGGCGCGATCTGCGATGCCGAGGGCGGCGTGTGGGTCGGTTTCTACGGCGGCTGGGCGGCGCGGCGCTATGGCCAGGACGGGGTGATGACCGACGAGGTGCGCTTCCCCGTGTCCAACATCACCAAGATCGCGTTGGGTGGCCCCGATGGCCGCACCGCCTATGCCACCACCGCGCGGCAGGGCCTGTCGGAGGAACAGCTTGCCGACCAGGTCCAGGCGGGCGACATCTTCACCTTCCGTGTCCAGGTCCCGGCCAAGCCGCTGCACCGCGCGGCCTTCTGAACCCTGTTTCCCGAACCCGGCGTCTCGGGTGGCCCGCTCCCTTTGCCGGGGGCGGGCCTTCTACCCTTCCATCGCGCTGCGGGTGTCCTCCAGCGCCAGATCGACGAGCAGCCGCATCGCCTCTCCCGCGCCCTCGACATCGCCCGCCGCGATCGCGTCATAGACCTTCACATGGTCGGGCACCGGATTGCGGGGCAGCGCGCGCGACCGCTGCTTGAACTGGGTGGTCCAGGCGACCGCCGCGCCGATGCTGGCGGACAGCACGACCAGCGCGTCGTTGCGCGTCGCGGCCAGCACCGCATTGTGGAAATCCCGGTCCGCCGTCCGCCCCGCCTCGGTCGCCAGCGTATGGCGGCGCATCGCGGCGAGCGCGTCGCGCATCTCCTTCAGGTCGGCCTTGTCGCGCCGCTCGGCCGCCAGCCGTGCGGCGGCGGGCTCGACGATCGCGCGCAGCTCGAACAGGCTGCGCACGAACTGGATGTCCGGCTCGCCCGAAAAGGCCCAGGCCAGGACATCGGGGTCGAGCAGGTTCCAGCGATGGCGCGGCAGGACGCGGGTGCCCGTCTTGGGACGGCTCTCGACCAGCCCCTTGGCGCTCAGCACCTGCACCGCTTCGCGATAGGCGCTACGCGACACGTCGAGCGCCTCGGAAAAGGCGACTTCCCCCGACAGCGTGTCGCCGGGTCGATATTCGCCGGAGACGATCGCCGCGCCCAGCTTGTGCGCGATGGCGCCGTGCAGGCGGCGGCCGGTGCCGCGCCGGGTCTTGGGCGCCGATGTCGCGGTGGCGTCATCGCCCGTCTCTATGCCGGTGTCGGCCGGCGCCCCCTGTGTCTCGCTGTCATTCATCGCCAATCCCTCTCCGCCCCCATCCTTACCGACAACCTTTAACATTGCCATCGCTCCGTCAAACTAATATGTCGGAGTAATATAAAGGAGCTTCCCCTATGACCGATTTCCGTTCGATCGACGCCGCCACCGGCCAGCCGGTGGGCGACGCTTTCGCGGTCCACGGCCCGGCCGATGTCGATGCGGCCTGCGCGGCCGCCGAGGAGGCGTTCGACGTCTATCGCGCCACCTCGCGCGAGGATCGCGCCGCCTTCCTCGACAAGATCGGCGCCGAAATCATGGCGATCGGTGACGGACTGATCGAGGCTGCGATGCGCGAAAGCGGCCTGCCGCGCGCGCGCCTGGAGGGCGAGCGTGGCCGCACCGTCGGCCAGCTGGGGCTGTTCGCCAAGGTGCTGCGCGCCGGCGCCTATCTACAGGTCCGTATCGACCCCGCCATGCCCGACCGCCAGCCGCTGCCGCGCCCCGATCTGCGCCTGCGCATGGTGCCGCTGGGTCCCGTCGCGGTGTTCGGCGCGTCGAACTTCCCGCTCGCCTTCTCGACCGCTGGGGGTGATACGGCATCGGCGCTGGCCGCCGGTTGCCCGGTCGTGGTGAAGGGCCACCCCGCCCATCCGCAGACCGGTGCGCTGGTCGCCGCCGCGATCGAGCGCGCGGTCGAGGCGTGCGGCCTGCCTAAGGGCGTCTTCAGCCACCTGACCGGCCCCAGCAACGACCTGGGCGCCGCGCTCGTCCGCGATCCGCGCATCGCGGCAGTCGGCTTCACCGGCTCGCGCGCCGGTGGCCTGGCGCTCGTCAAGATCGCGCAGGAACGCCCGGTGCCGATCCCCGTCTATGCCGAAATGTCGAGCATCAATCCTGTCGTGCTGATGCCCGAAGCGCTGAAGGCGCGTGGGAGCGCCCTCGGCACCGCGTTCGTCGGCTCGCTGACCATGGGCGCGGGGCAATTCTGCACCAATCCGGGCCTGCTGCTCGCGATCGAGGGTGAAGGGCTGGACGCCTTCGTCGAGGCGGCGCGCACCGCGCTGACCGATGCGGCGGCGCAGACCATGCTGACCCCGGGCATCCACGCCGCCTATACCAAGGGTGCCGAAGCGCTCGCCGGTCATGCGGATGTCGAGACGGTCGCGCAGGGCAAGGTGGGCGAGGGCGTCACCGCCGGTCGCGCCGCCTTCTTCCAGACCACGGCGCAGGCTTTCCTCGCCGACGAAGCGCTGGGCCATGAAGTGTTCGGCGCGTCGTCGATCCTGGTCCGCTGCCGCGACGAAGCGGAAATGATCGCCGTGCTGAAGGCCGCCGAGGGGCAGCTGACCGCGACGATCCAGATGGACGAGGGCGATACCGACCTCGCCGCCAAGCTGGTGCCTGTGCTCGAGCGCAAGGCGGGCCGGATCCTCGTCAATGGCTGGCCGACCGGCGTGGAAGTCGCCCATGCGATGGTCCATGGCGGGCCGTTCCCCTCGACCTCGGACGCGCGCACGACCTCGGTCGGCAGCATGGCGATCGACCGCTATCTGCGGCCGGTCTCCTATCAGAACCTCGCGCAGGCGCTGCTGCCCGCCGATTTGAAGGACGATGCGGCGGGAACGCTGCCGCGACTGGTCGACGGCCAGCCGGGTTAAGGACTGACGGGGCGCGGGGCCATATCGGGTCCGCGCCCCTTTTTTGTTGAGAAGCATAAGGGGAGGATTTCATGGCTGATCGTCTGCTTCAGCATCGTGCACCCGATGGAACGCGCGCCGTCATTCTGGCGCGTGGCGACCAGGCCGCGTTCGTGCCGGGCGTAAAGACCGTCATCGCCTTGGCTGAGCGGGCCATTGCGGACGGCAAGTCGCTGCTCGACACGGCGCTGTCCTATGGCGAGGGCGCGCGCGTCGATCTCGCGGCCGAACTGGCGGCGGGGCATCTGATCGCCCCGATCGACCATGAAGACCCCGCGCATTGCGTGATGACCGGCACCGGCCTCACCCATCTCGGTTCGGCCGAGGGGCGCGACAAGATGCACCGCGACGCCGCGGCCGCCGCGCACCAGACCGACTCGATGCGCATGTTCCTGGAAGGCGTCGAGGGCGGCAAGCCCGCAGAGGGCCAGGTCGGCCAGCAGCCGGAATGGTTCTACAAGGGTGATGGCAGCCAGCTGGTCGGACCCGGCGACGCGCTCGAAATGCCCGCCTTCGCGAAGGACGGCGGCGAGGAGCCCGAATTGGCGGGTATCTATCTGATCGGCCCCGACGGCACCCCGCATCGCCTGGGCCTGTGCTTGGCCAATGAGTTTTCGGACCATGTGACCGAGCGCCACAATTACCTGTGGCTCGCCCATTCCAAGCTGCGTCCCGCCGCGCTGGGCGCCGAACTGCTGCTGGGCGAGGTGCCTGAGCATATCGAGGGCACCAGCAAGGTCGTTCGCGAGGGCGAGACGCTTTGGGAAAAGCGCTTCCTGTCCGGCGAGGCGAACATGTCGCACAGCCTGGCGAATCTCGAGCATCACCATTTCAAATATGCGCTGTTCCGGCGCCCGGGTGACGTGCACGTCCATTTCTTCGGCACGGCGACGTTGTCCTTCTCGGACGGCATCCGCACCCAGGAGGGCGATGTGTTCGAGATCGCGGCGGCGCCCTTCACCTTGCCGCTCGCCAATCCGCTGAAGCGGAGCGAGGACAAGCCGGTCACGGTCGGTCGCCTTTAAGGGGCGGCCTTTAAAGGATGGAATGGCAAACAGGGGCGCGCTTTCCGACGGAAAGGGCGCCCCTTTCGCGTCATCCGGGTGATTCTGTCGCCGAACGGGCCGTTTAGGCGGCAGCGATTCGGGTTTGGACGCGTGATCGGTGATAAGGTTCCTGTGGTGGGCCGGCGCGGACCGGGCTTCAAATAACTGATATTCCGCCATTTTCGAAGTTTTTTACGAAAAAATGAAAATCCGTTGTTGACGGTTCGGGGCAACCCCGCCTAGAGGGATGTCACCGCAGCGGTGGCCGACACGGTCGACCGAGGCAGTCACGACAGACTGGCACACTGAGCGCCCTGGGAACGGGGT
>NZ_CAJXWX010000039.1 GCF_913062585.1 uncultured Sphingomonas sp.
AGATGTGTATAAGAGACAGGCCTGAGCGAAGTCGAAGGCCACGCTCGACGGCCGCCGCCGGGGCGTGCACTTCGACTTCGCTCAGTGCGAACGGAGGGGGGGATAGCCCTTTAGAACAACCGTTTCAGGCTCCGCTCCAGCATCAGCATCTGCCATAGCGTCCGCCCATGATCGGCGCGGCCCGCCCGATGGTCGGCGGCGATCCGACCCAGTTCGGCCAGCTGGAACCACCCCGTCTCGCGCAGCATTCCCGAATGCTCCAGCCGCGCGGCCTCATCGGCCAGCGCGCCGCGGAACCAGGCAGCGATCGGCGTGACGAAGCCCATTTTCGGGCGATAGAGGATGTCGCGCGGCAGGTAAGGCTCCAGCGCCTTCTTCATCAGCCACTTGCCCTGCCCGCCCCGCACCCGCATCGCGGCAGGCAGCTTCGCGGCATATTCGACCAGCCGGTGGTCGAGCAAAGGCTCGCGCGCCTCCAAGCCGACCGCCATCGACATGCGATCGGTCTTGGTCAGGATGTCGCCGGGCAGCCAGATCTTCATGTCGGCATATTGCGCGCGGTCGATCGCATCGCGCGCGGGCGCGTCGCGCATCGCGGCGATGTAGCGATCCTCGGCGCGGTGGCCGCCCAGCGCCGCCCGCGCCTCGGGCGAGAGAAGACGCGCGCGCAGGTCCGGCCCGGTCACGCCGACCGCCCGCGCATAAGCCTCCGCCCCGTCCATCCCCAGCGCCAGCAGCGTCGTCTTGGCGCGCAGGGGACGCGGCGCCCAGTCCGCCTTCGGATAGAGGCGACCCAGCGTCCCGAACATCCGGCCGCGAAGATCGGCCGGGAACAGCGCCCGCACCCGTTCCTCGCCCGCATAGAAGACATGACGACGATAGCCCGCTATCGCCTCGTCCGCGCCGTCCCCCGCCAGCGCGACCGTCACATGCTCGCGCGCCAGCTGGCACAGCCGATAGGTGGCCAGTGCGGAAGCATCGGCGAACGGCTCGTCGAAATGCCCGACCAGCGTGTCGATCAGCGAGAAGTCGTCGGCCCGCACGACCCGCTCGACATGATCCGTCGCAAAGCGCTGTGCGATGGTCCGGGCATAGCTGCGCTCGTCATGGCCGGCTTCCTCGAAACCGATGGTGCAGGTGCGCACGGCGCGCGGGGACGCCTCTGCCATCAGCGCGACGACGCCTGAGCTGTCGACCCCGCCCGACAGGAACGCGCCCAGCGGCACGTCGGCGACCATCCGGCTGGTCACGCCCTCACGCATCCGCGCCAGCAGCCCCTCGCCCAGCTGCGCTGCCGAGCCGCTCTCCCGGTCGGAGAAGTCGACATCCCACCAGCGGCGCGGCTGGGGCACCGGCCGCCCCCGCTCGATCAGCAGGAAATGGCCCGCGGCCAGCTTGTGGATGCCGCCCATGATGCTGGCATCGTCGGGCACATAACCCAGCGCCAGATAATCCTCGACCGCGCGGATGTCCGGGCGGCGGCGGAACAGCGGATGGGCCAGCACGCCCTTCATCTCGGAGGCGAAGGCGACCGCGCCATCGGGCAGTTCGGTCCAGTGGAGCGGTTTCACGCCCAGCCGGTCACGCGCCAGGAACAGCGCGCCCGCCTTCGCATCGTGGATGGCGAAGGCGAACATGCCGACCAGCCGGTCGAGCATCGCCGGGCCCCAATGGCGCCAGCCGTGCAGCAGCACCTCGGTATCGCCATCGGTACGGAAGACCGCCCCCTTGGCCTGCAATTCGGCGCGCAGATCGCGATAATTATAGATTTCGCCGTTGAAGCAGACCGCGACCTCGCCCTCCACCATCGGCTGGGGCGATCCGTCGACGTCGATGATCGACAGGCGGGCATGGGCGAAGCCCACGCCGGGCGCGGTCCATATCCCCTGACCATCCGGCCCGCGATGCGCCTGGACCGCGATCATCACGCGCAGTCGGGCGGGATCGACCGGCTTGGGCGTGGCGGGATGGAAGAGACCGGCGATGCCGCACATGGTCGGGTCAGCGCTGCCCGGTCAGGTGATCGGCGAACAGGTCGACGGGGCCGAGCGCGCGGACAAAGGCCTCGATCGCGCGGGGGTCGTCACCTTCGCTCGCCACATGCACGGCGACCGCCATCTGGCGCTGCCCCAGCAGCCGGGCCTTCATCGTCTCGATCTTCACGCGTCGCATATCCGGGGTCAGCGTATCGCCGATCCGGTACCAGGTCGCAACGTCGCGGTTCTGGCTCTGGCCATCGGGGCCGGTCGCCATGATCCGCATGGTGTCGCCGCCCGCGACCCGGCCGAGATCGGCGACGCGCAGCCACCGATCGGCGCCATGGATCACCCCCGTGCCGAACGCCCCCAGCTTGCCGCCCTCACGCTGACGCGAAAACACCGCCACCGCCAGGTCGACCTGATGTCCTTCGGCATCGCGGTAAGCCTGTTGCAACACCGCATCCGCGCCCGGATAATCGGGTCGCCAGATGCTTTGCGTCGGCACCATCGTCCATCCCGGCACTTGCGGCAGGACCAGTCGCGTCGGCAGCCACGCGGCGCGGTTCGCGGCGAAACCGCTCCAGCTGGGGAAGATCGCGGTAATCGCCACCGCCAGCATCGCCGCCAGCAGCGGGTCGATCCGGCGGCCCGGCATGGCCTGCAACCGCGCCGGATCGAAGGCGGGATCGTCGGGCGAGCGGTCGAAATAGCGCCATCCAATCGCCAGCACCGCCGCCATCACCAACGCGAAGAAGACCCAGCCGAAGACGATATGGTCGAACCCGCCCGCCACCTCGATCGAGGTCTTGTCGGCGGCGAAGATCGTGCCCCAGGCGCGGATGCCGTTGGCGATCACCGGCACGATCAGCGACACGATCATGAACACCGCCCGCCGCC
Source organism: uncultured Sphingomonas sp. (assembly GCF_913062585.1). Classification (GTDB taxonomy): domain Bacteria; phylum Pseudomonadota; class Alphaproteobacteria; order Sphingomonadales; family Sphingomonadaceae; genus Sphingomonas. The sequence goes on from NZ_CAJXWX010000039.1 coordinate 2,877, forward strand.
AGGGCGAACGGAAACACAGATTGGCGACCAAAGTGGCGAAGGCGACCATGGCGAGGACGAATTTCGACCCCGAACAGGCCTCCGCCACCTCGAACCAATAGCGCCCGGCATGGATCAGCACGCCATCGGCCGAGGCGGGAATGCCAGTCCAGTCGAGCAGCGGCATGACGATCGACACGGTGATCTGCTGGAGCGGCTTCTCCAGCTCCGCACCGAAGGGCACCAGGAACCAGGCATAGCCGAGCGGAAAGAGCAGGCCGCGCGCGACCATGGGGCCGAGCAGCGTGACGACCAGCCCCTCCAGCGTGGCCACCAGCCCCAGCTGGCGGATCAGCGAGACCGTCGCCGCGTCGCCCAGTAGCCATAGAAAGCCGCCACCGGCGACCAGGATCAGCCCCGGCCACCAAGCGGTCGGAGTCAACTGCGACAGCTCGGCGCGGCGCTGCCACACCAGCCAGCCGACGACCGGGCCGATGAACAGGCAATGGCCATAGGTCGTGCTGGTCCACCAGATATCGACCAGATGCGTGGTATCGGCCCGGAACAACCAAAGGACCAGCAGCGCCGCCGCCGCCAGCAGCGCCAGATGCCAGGTCCAGCGCCCCGGCTTCATGCCACCCGCCCCCGATATACTCACGATGCGATATCCTTCAGCAACAGGTCGAGCGGCGCCAGCCGTGCCGCCCAATCATAGCGCGCCAGCACCCGCGCGCGCGCTTGAGGGTTGACGGCGGGGCCGTTCAGCGCCGCGATCACCCGGTCGGCGAAATCCCGGTCGTCGCCCGCCACGGCGATCGTGCCGCCATGGTCGATCCCTTCCGCCGCCGCAACCGACGCGACGATGGGCCGCGCCATCGCCATCGCCTCGAGCAGCTTGTTCTGGATACCCCGCGCCAGATCGAGCGGCGCGACGCAGACGGCGGCGCGGGCCAGCCAGCTCCGCGTATCCGGTACCTCGCCCGTCACGATCACTGCCTCGCCCGCCAGCCGCCGCACCGCCGCCGTCGGCGCGCGACCGACAATGGCGAAGCGGGCGTCGGGGCGGACCTGGCGGACCAGCGGCAGGATATGTTCGGCAAAGCGTGTGACCGCGTCGATATTGGGGCGATAGTCCATCTGCCCGGCGAATACGATCAGCGGTCCGTCATCGCCCGGCCCGTCAAAGGCGGCGGGATCGTAACGGCCAGCGTCGATACCGTTCTCGACCGCGATGATGCGACCTCCGCCGCCCCCTTCACGAAACAGCGCGGCCTCCACCTCGCTGACGAACAGGGTCGCGGCGACCGAGCGGGCGACCCGACGCTCATAGGCCCCGAGCAGCCGGGCTTCCCGCGCGTAAACGGCGCGCATCGGCCAGGCCGCCATGCGCCCGAGGCTGGCGAATTTGGCGGAGTCGACATCGACCATATCCATGATGGTCGGCTCGTGGCCGCGATACTGCGCCATCTGCCCCGAAAAGACATAGGTGGCCGCGACGGCATGGCGCGCGCGGACGTCGGCCACCGCCCCCCGCATGGCCGGATGCGCGAAGGCGGTCAGCGAGATCGGCTTGCCCGTTGCCAGCGCCTCGGCCGCCGCGACCGGCATCGACCTGGTCCGGCGGACGATGCGATGACTGGCCAGCCCCCGGGCAAGGTCCGGCGGCACCTGCTCCTCGCTGTCCTGCTCGGCAAAGGCGCAAAGATGGACACGCCAGTCGCGCATCAGATGGCGCAGGACGTGGTAGCTGCGGATCTTGTCGCCGCGATCGGGCGGGAACGGCGCGCGATGCGCCATGAACAGGAGGTCTCTCACCCCCGCCTCTCACCCCAGACCGCGTGCGATCGGCGGTCCGGCCAATCGCGCCGCCCAGACCGGCAGGCGCTTCCACACCGCGATCATCATTGCATATTTGGGATTGAGCGGATTGATCGTGCGCGGGCCATGGACGCTGCGGCTGGCATAGACGAGCGGACGCCCCTCGAAGCCCCAATTCTTCTTGAACGCCGCTGCGCCGGTGCCGACCTTGGACCGGCCGAAGTCGAAGCTGTGACAGCCCCGCGACCGGGCGTGGCGCATCAGCGCGAAATACATGAGGTCGTTGGCGCGCAGTCCCCGCGCCTCATGCGTGCCCCCGCCCCAATAGGGATAGACGACGCCGCCATGATAGAGGCTCAGCACGCTCGCCACCGCGCGGCCATTGGCCCGCACGGTCAGGATGTCGGCGTCCAGCCGCGCCATGGCCTCGCGGAACAGCCGCGCCGGAAAGACGGGGGTGCCGAGGTTGCGCACGGATTCGGCGTAGATGCGATAATGCTCCGCCAGCATCTTGGGATCGCGGCCCGTAACGACCTCCAGATCCTGCGCCAGCGCCTTGCGAAGCTCAGCCCGCTGCTTGCGGGGGATGGCCTTCATCTCGGCCTCGTCATCCGCCGCGATGGTCCGCACGAAACCCAGATAGCTGTCGGCATCCGGCGTCCAGCCATCGGGCACCGGCCCGCCGCGCAACTCGACCGACTCGATCCCCTTATCGCCCGCCAGCGCCCAGGCCGCTTCGGCGAGGGGCGCCACCCCGTCGCCCAGCACGCCGCCATCGACGCCGAAGCCGGTCGACACCATCGCCGCACCGAACAGCGGCGAGCGGATATCGCTGAGCGGCAACACGCCGATAATCGCGCCGTCCCGCTCCGCGACCAGATAATGCGCGCGCTGGCCGCAACCGTCCGCCCCCGCCAGCAGCCAGCCGGTACGGTGGAAAGGCGTGGTCCCCGGCTGGGCGTCGACAAAGGCGTCGATCCGCGCGCAGTCCTCGGCGCGCGCCAGATCGGCGACGCGGATCGTCGGCGCCGGCGCGGTCATGCCAGCCGCGCCGCTTCCTCGGCTGCGAGCTGGTCGACACGGCCCCAATCGTGACGGGTCAGCAGACCGCGCAGCTTGCCCGCCATCGCGCCCAACCGGCTATAATGCCGCACGCGCGAGCGCAGGGGCGCATTGCGGATGCGCGGCTGGTCGGGATCGACCTCCCAGGGGTGGAAATAGAAGATCGCGCCATGCGCGTCGCGCTGGACCTGCCCGACCGCGATATCGGTCAGCCGGGCGGGCAGCATCCGGAAGAAGCCGCCGCCGGTCGCCAGACGCCGCGCCCCGAACTGCGCCACCGTGACCGGCAATTCGATCAGCCCGGCATCGGCGAGCGGCCGCCAAGCGTAACGCGGCGACTCCGCCCAGCCATAATGGTCGTGGCGCAGCGGCGCGACGCTGGAGGAATAGCGATAGCCCGCCTCGGCCAGTACCGGATGCGCCCATGGCGTCCGTCGGTCGATCGAGAAACTCGGCGCGCGATAGCCGGTCACCGCCTGCCCGCCCGCATCCTCGATCGCCGCCTTGGCACGAGCCAGGTCGGCGCGAAACTGGTCGGCCGTCATGGTGAAGACGCGCTGATGGTCCCAGCCATGGCTCGCCATCTCATGGCCCGCATCGACGATACGACGGATCAGGCCGGGATGGCGATGCGCGACCCAGCCGAGCGTGAAGAAGGTCGCGCGCGTGCCCGTCTCTGCGAACAGCGCCAGGACGGCATCGGTATTGGCCTCGACCCGGCTGTCCAGCCGGTCCCAGTCGCTCTTGTCGATCGTACGCTCGAACGCGCCGACCTGAAACCATTCCTCGACATCGACCGACATGCCGTTGATCGGTCGCGGCCGCTGCGATCCCTCGCCCGCCAGGGGCTCAGGCGGCATGGCCCCACGCCCCCGGTCGGATCGTGGCGGCGGCGTCGCGGCGGGCCTCGCTGCGTCCATCGCGATTGTCGATCTCGGTCCAGTCGACCAACAGCGTCAGGACCCGGCGCAGCGCCGTCTCCTGCTGTTCCAGCCGCGCCTCGAGTTGCGCGACCCGGTCCTCCAGTGCGGCGGTGGACGATGCCGGGGTCGGCTTTTCCTGTACCGGCGGCTGTGCCGGCGCGGGCGCGGGGATCGGGCGCAGCGACACGGGCTCGGGCGCTGGCGGCGGCGCGACGACACGATGCGTGCCACGCGGCGTCTCCGCCCCCGGTGTGATACGGGTATGGGTGATCGGATGGGCAGGCTGGCCCGGCGCGGGCGCGGCATGGCCATTCACCCCAGAGCGCAGCGTGCCGCCCATCGGGAACGTCGCGGCGCCAAGCGTACCGGCACCGAAAAACGAACCGTTGCCCAGTGCGACCGGGGTTTCGGGGGGAGCAGGCTGCGTGGGAACGGCGGCGGGTGCCGGCTGGGCATGGTCCGCCGTCCTGTCGCCGCCCATATCCGCGGCCATGTCGGCGGCGACGCTTTCGACCGTCGCCTGACCGATCAGTTCGACGCCTTCGATCGCGGCCTGCAGCAGGACACGGCCCGCCAGCACGTTCAGGCGGCGCGGCACGCCCCCCGATGCGGCATAGAGCGCGTCAAAGGCATCGGCGGCGAAATCGGGGCGGCCCGTCCAGCCGGCAACGGCCAGGCGGTGCGCGATGTAATCGGGAACCTCCTCGGGATCCATCGGGTCGAGGTGATGGATGGCGATGATGCGCTGGCGCAGCTGCTCGACAGCGGCCGAGCCCAGCAGGCGCTCGCGAAATTCGGGCTGCCCGACCAGCAGGATCTGGAGCAGCGCATGGCCCCCCGCCTGGAAGTTGGACAACATCCGCAGTTCCTCGAGCGAGGCGAGCGGCAGCGCCTGCGCCTCGTCGACGATCAGCAGGATGCGGCGGCCATCACGCGCGACGCCGTGCAGCGCCCGCTCGATCGCGCCGAGCAGCGCGGCCTTGGTCAGGCCCTGCGCATCGACGCCGAGCTGCCCCGCCACGACGCGCAGCAGGTCATGCGGCTCGATCGCGGTCGACACGATATGCAGGACGCGCAGGCGACGCGTGTCGAGCGTCTCGACCAGATGGCCGACCAACGTCGTCTTGCCCGCACCGACATCGCCGGTGATGACGATGAAGCCCTCGCCCTGCGCCAGGCCATAGCCCAGATAGGCCATCGCCTTGCCATGCGTGGCCGTCTGGAACCAGAAACGCGGGTCCGGCGTCAGTTGAAACGGGCGTTCGCCCAGACCGAAATGGGTCTCGTACATTATCGTGCCTTTCGGCCGGTCAGAATTGGTACCGCGCGGCGACCAGGGCCTGCGCCGACAGCGCGTTGCTCAGGTCCCCGACCGAATAGTGGTACAATCCAACCGACGCGGTTGTTCCGAGCCGACCGAAGTTGCGGTAATAGCTGGCGGTCGTTCCCAGCGACACCACGTCCTCGGCACCCGCCAGCCTAGAGGCATAATAGTTAACGAAGCCATTCACGTTAAGCCCCGAATTCGGACCGAACGCTTTCCCCAGGAAAATCTGCGCGTAATAGCTTTCGTCCTCGGCGCCATAGACGATGATGCCGGGCGCCGTGTCGGGCGCAAAGAGCCGCCGGTTGGAATAGCCCAGCCCGAAGCCCAGTGTGGTGCGTCCCTGCGAGACGGTCATCGTCGCATCCACACCCCGCGCGCGATAGACCGAGGTCTGGACCGATTGCAGCACATCGTTCAGGCATCCGCCCGGCGTCGTGCCGCTGGCCGAAAAGACGCACCCGTTGAATTGCTGCCCAAAGGCGTCGCGCGTCTCGACGAAATTGGTCGGCAGGTTGGACAGCCCGTTGTTGAGCTGGCGACCGAAGGTCTGGACACCGTCGTAGAGCGACGCCTGCAGCACGATGCTGCGCGACGCCTGATAGCGCGCGCGCCCGGTCACGCTGAACGAACCGTAACGCTCGCCGACATGCCCCTCCACCGAGGTCCGGCGATTGGGCCGCCAGATTACGCCCGCGTCGTAATAGACGCCTTCGGTATGATAGGCGATGCGGCGCTGGCCATTGGGATCGGTGACGAAGCGGCCGCGATCGTCGAAGACGGGGCGGCCATTCGCGTCGAGCTTGGCATCGCGCTGGCTCGACTCGATCTTTTCATACCCCACCCCGGCGGTCAGCGCGACGTAAGGCGAGATGGGCTTGAGCACGTCGCCGCGCACGAACCAGCCCTCGTAACGCTGCGACAACTGTCCCGCATCGTCGCGGTTATAGGCGGTGTTCAGCGACACGCCGACCGGCAGGATCGCACCCGGCCGCGCGGTCGCGCCGACCGAAGCGACCTGGTTCACGCTGTCGCTGAAATAGTCCAGGCGCGGCTGACCGGCCGCCAGCCCGCCATAACCCGGCGTCTCCGCCCGGGTATAGCCCAGTCGGTAATTCGCGCCGATCTGCACCGGCCCCGCATTCGTCGTCAGCGAAGGGCCGACATAGGCCGTATAGACCTGCGAGATGTTGCCGACATTGCCGACCAGGACGCCCGGCGCCGCGCCGCGAATGTCCGCACGCGCCCGCGTCGCCAGCGCGCCGCCGTCGATCGTAAGTTCGGGCGTCACGCGGTAAGAGCCACGCGCCAGGCCGCTATGGATGTCGCCGCTCCCCGCCCGGTCGCCCCAGCCGATGCGGTGCTCGTAGCGATAGCTGATCTGCCCCTGCGCCCGCGCGGTCTGCACCTGCGCGTTCACGCCCGCGGCCAGCGTGGTGTAGGTGACCGCATCGCCGCTGTTCAGATCGGCGTTCAGGATCTGCCCGACCTCGACATAGGGGCTGATCCGGGCGCGCGGCTGGCCCGCTGGCGCGGTGGGATTGCTATCCTGCGCGGCGACGGGCTGTGTCGGCGCCGGCGCCGAGCTGGCACCGCCCAGCGCCTGTGCACCCAGCGCCGACGGCCACGCCGCCAGCGCCCAGGCGGCGCCGATCAGGACGGGCCGCCCCATCGTCATTTGCCCGGGTCCTTGCCGTAACCGCCATAATAGCCGAACCGGCGGCTGCCTGGCACGAAGGCGACGCTGTTCAGGACCAGCTGGATATGCTCGCACGCATCGAGCAGCGCGATCGCGGCCGAGACTTCGCTTTCGGGCGTGCGGTCGGCGCGGACCACCATCATCACCTGCCCCGCCAGCATGGCGAGGACCGAGGCGGACGAGGCCGCGAGCGCGGGCGGCGAATCGAAGATGACCAGACGGCGGGGATTGGCGGACAATAGCCGCTGCAACACATCGCGGGTGCGCGCGGAGGCCAGCAGCTCGGTATCGCTCGCCGTCTTCGTGCCGCAGGGCAGGACCGACAGATGCGGGACGTCGGTCGGCATCACCAGCGACTCCACGTCGATGCTGGCATCGTCCAGCGCGTCGAGCAGCCCCGGCCCCTCGTTCAGGCCCAGGCGGCCCAGAACGTCGGGCTTGGCGACATCGGCATCGACCAGCAGCACCTCGGTATCGCGCTCGGCCGCCATCGACAGCGCCAGGTTGACCGAACAGAAGGTCTTGCCGTCCTGCGGTCGCGCCGAACAGACCAGCACGACCCGCGCCTTGTCCTCGTCACCGCCCGCGACCAGCCGCTGGCTGGTGATGATCAGCTGTCGCTTGACCAGCCGGAACTCCTCGGCCAGCGGCCCGATCGGCGCGCCGGGCACGATCATGCCGTTTTCCGCCAGCATCGCCCGGTCCACCCGCGCGACATCGGACTGGCCCGGATCATACTCGCTCGCCAGAAACGCGTCGTCGTCGGCCGAGGCCAGGAATTCAGCCGGAATGGCGCTGAGCGAGGCGGGTGGTTCCGCGTCCAGAGCGGGCGCCAGCGTCGGTTCGGCGGGCGCGAAGGCATCGGGCCGTGGCGGCGCGGGCGGCGGCGTCCATCGGCGCGGGCGCTCGGCGACCGGCTCCTCAGGCGCAGGCGCAGGTGCGACGTCTTCCGGTCCACGCGTATAGGACTGGAAGTCGTACACGTTCGCCGCACGTTCGAGCAGCGACGGTTCCCGACGGGGTTTAGGGGGTTTCACGCTCCTGTTCACGCGGCCATTCCCCGTTGCAATAGCTCGATCGCGACGACCATCCCATAGGCCGCGCCCAGGGCCGCCGTCCCGCCAAGGAACAGTTTCAGCCGCTGCGTACGGGTCGCCGCCTGTCCGCGCGTCACGACCTCCCCGATCGAACCGATCACCGGCAGGCCCATCGTGCGCTGCAACGACTGGGGCGTGGTGAAGGTCTGGCGCAGCTTGGAGAGCGCAAAGGCCGACCCGACGCCCAGGCCCAGCCCCGCCAGGAACACGCCGGTCAGCAGGAGCATCCTATTGGGTGCGGAGGGTGCACGCGGATAGGTGGGCGGGTCGATCACGCTGAAACGCATCGAGTCGGTCTGGTTCTGCGCCTGTCCGCGCAGGGCGACCTGCTCGCGCTGGCGAAGCAGTTGGTCGTAGCTGTCCTTGAGCACCTGGTAATCCCGGTCGATCGCCCCCTGCTGCGCCGCCGCTTCGGGATCGGTGGCGAGACTGGCGTTCAGCCGGTCGAGATCGTTCTGCAACTGGCTCTTGCGCATCTTCAGGCTGGCGAGTTGCGACTGTTTCTCCGCCGCCATCGACTGGAGCGACATGTAGAGCGGATTGGGTTGTCCCCCGACACCGCCCCCGGCGGGTTCGGCCTTCACCGCCGCCTGGGCCGCCGCCAGCTGGCTCTTCAATGCGATGACGTCGGGGTGGTTCTCGGTATAGCCGCGCGCACGGGCATCGGCGAGCTGGCCCTGGATCGCCGCCAGGCGCGCGCGCGCCGGACTGACGGCGATGCCGCCGCCTTCGCTGACGGTACGCGGCGTGCCCGCCAGCTGGCCCTGCACCGCCGCGACACTCGACTGGGCGGCGGCCAGGTCGCTGTCCACCTGCGCCATTTGCGAGCGGGCCAGGCCGATCCGGTCGGCGACCGATCCGCTGCCGGGCAGGCCGCCCATGAACTGGTTCTGATACTGGGCGCGCTTGGCCTCGGCGATCTGCAGCTGTTTCTGGCGGTCGTTCAGCTGCTTGTCGAGGAAGGTCAGGCTCTGGTTCGTGTTGTTGCGATCGCCCGACAGGTTGGATTCGACGAAGATGTCGATCAGCTTCTGCGCCACCTGCTGCGCCAGCTTGGGGCTCGATTGGGTGACGGTCAGCTGGAAGATCGTGTCCTGCTGGTTCTCGATCTTGATCGCCTGGGCCAGCTGCGCGACGCGCGCGGCGACATCGGCGTCGTTCGACACGGTACTGGCCAAGTCGGTGCCGCGCACCACCTTTTGCAGGTTGATCGCCGAGATCAGCGTCTGGCGCACCTGGTCGACCGAGCTGGACGATCCGCCCGCACCGGCGGCCATGCCGTCGGGCAGGATCTGTGTATTCTGGACCGCGATGCGCGCGCGCGATTCATATTTGCTGGGGATCTGGGCGACGAACAGCCAGCCCAGGATGCACACCGTCCACGCCACCACCAGCGCCAGCCAGCGCCGGATCCATATGGCGTGGATCGCGATCCGGATCTCGTCCTGAATGCTCGACACCCCGGCGCGCCTCAGAACATCGATTCGGGGATGATGATGACGTCGCCCGGCTCCAGCCGGACATTGGCCGACGAATCGCCCTTGCGCAGCAGATCGTTGATCTGGAGCGCATATTCGCGCTGCTTGCCGGTATCGCGATCGGTGCGGACCAGCTTGGCCTTGTTGCCCGCTGCGAACTGGTTGAGCCCGCCCACCGCGATCATCGCGTCGAGCAGCGTCATGTTGGCGCGGTAGGGGATGTTGGCGGGCCGCTCGGTCGCACCGACGATGCGCACCTGCTGGCTATAGGTGCCGGAGAAATTCTCGACGATCACCGACACGATCGGGTTGGAGACATATTCCGACAGCGCCTTCTTCATGTCGTCGGCCAACATCGCGGGCGTCTTGCCGACGGCGGGCATGTCGTTGACCAGCGGCGTGGTGATCCGGCCGTCGGGACGCACCTGCACCTTGGTCGACAGGTCGGGATTGCGCCAGACGAAGATGTTGAGTGTGTCGAGCGGGCCGATGACATATTCCTCGCCCGGCTGCTCCTTGCGCGCGACGAAGCCGGCCGAGGGCAGTTCGGGCTTGGCCGGGCCGGTCGAACAGGCGGTCAGCGTCGAGGCGATGAGGCCTGCGAGCAAGAGAGGGCGGGCGAACGATGCCATGCGAACGAATCTCCTGAGCCCGTCGCCCCCCAGGATACGGAGACAAAAGGCAAATTGCGCATCGTCGTTATGCCGCCCAAGAGGTGAACATAGCGTTATGCTGGCCCGCCCTCGCCCAGAACTTCATCGGCGGGGGGATGGCCCAGAAACGCCGCCGGGCTGGCCGTGGCGCCATAGGCGCCCGCGAGGAAGATCGCGACGATATCGCCCGGCGCGGCGGGGGGCAGCGCGACCCGGTCGCCCAGCCGGTCCAGCGGCGTGCAGAGCGGCCCCACCACCGACACCGTCTCCACCGCCTCCGCCCCCATCGCGTGCGCGCCCATCGCATGCGCCAGTGCCAGCGGATAGTTGCGCCGCACGACCGTGCCGAAATTGCCGCTCGCCGCCAGTTGATGGTTTAGCCCGCCGTCGAGGATCAGGAAACGCTCGCCCCCGCTGTCCTTCCGGTCAATCACCCGCGCCAGATAGACGCCCGCCTCCGCGACCAGCCAGCGGCCAAGTTCGATCGCGAAATGGCTGTCGGTGAGGATCGCCGGGCGCTCGACAAGGGCACGTTCGAGCGCCGCGCCCACCGTCTCGATGTCCAGCGCCTTGTCGCCCGCGAAATAGGGCACGCCGAACCCGCCGCCCAGATTGACCAGCGGCGGCGCATGACCGACCTCTTCGGCCAGTCGCGCGGCAAGCGCGATGGTGGCGGCCTGCGTGTCGATGATCGCCTGCGGGTCGAGCGCCTGGCTGCCCGCATAGATATGAAAGCCGCGCCAGTCCGCCTCCGCCGCGATCAGCTGGCGGACCAGCGCGGGCACGCGCTCGGCGTCGATGCCGAAGGGCGATGGCCGTCCGCCCATTTTCATCCCCGATCCGCGCAGCTCGACATCGGGGTTCACCCGCACCGCGAGGCGCGGCGTCCGACCCAGCCGTTCGGCGATGGCGAGCGCGCGGGTCGCCTCGCCCTCCGACTCCAGGTTGATCGTGACGCCCGCCTCGATCGCGGCGGTCAGTTCCGCATCGCGCTTGCCGGGCCCCGCAAAACTGACCGGTTTGCTCAGCCCGATGACCTTGGCCAATTCCCCCGCCGAGGCGACGTCGAAGCCGTCGACCAGTCCCGCCATGACGCCCAACAGGGGCACGAAGGGATTGGCCTTGATCGCATAATGAAGGTCGATCGACGGAAAGGCCGCGCGAAACCGCGCCACGCGCGCCGCCAAGATGGCGGGATCATAGACGAACAGCGGCCCGTCGCGGCCGTCCATCCAATCGGCCGCGCTCCGCCCTGCGATCGTCAGCGCGCCCCGCTGTCCGGCATATTCGGGCGGGATCGGGCCCATCGGCTTGGTCATGTCACATCCTTGTCGGCCAGCACCCGGCGCAGCGCGGCGCGGTCCAGCTTGCCATTGGCGTTGCGCGGCAATTCCTCGCGCCAGTCCACGCGCGCGGGCTGCATGAAATTGGGCAGGTCGCGCTTCAAGCGGGCCCGCAGGTCCGGCTCGCGGGCCGGATCGCCCGCCAGGATCAGGACGATCGCCTGCCCCTGCCCCTCGTCCGCAATGCCGAAGGCGACCGCCTCGCGCGCCTCGCCGCCGGAGAGCACGGCCTCTTCGATCTCCTGCGGGCTGATGCGGTTGCCCGCGACCTTGATCATCTCGTCATCGCGGCCGACGAAGCGCAGCAGTCCGTCCGCGCCCTCGACCACCGTATCGCCCGACCAGACCGCCCGCTCATGCCCTGGCGCGGGGCGGAAGCGCTGCGCGGTCCGCTCGGCATCGCGCCAATAGCCCTGCGCGACCAGCGGTCCGGCATGGACCAGCTCGCCCGGCTCCCCCGGCCCGGCGCGGCTGCCGTCGGGGCGCAGCACCATCACCTCGGCAAAGGGAATGGCGCGGCCGATGGCGTCGGGATTCGCGTCGATCAGCGCGGGATCGAGATAGGTCGAACGGAACGCCTCGGTCAGACCGTACATGGCGTAGAGGTCCGCGGCCGGAAACAAGGCCCGCAACCCCCGGACCAGCCTCGGCGTCAGCGCGCCCCCCGAATTGGTCAGTCGCCGGATCGAGGCGACCGCTTCGGGCGGCCAGTCCGCACCCAGCAGCTGCGTCCAGAGCGGCGGGACCCCCGCCAGCGTCGTCGCGCCGTGCCGGACCACCGCCTTCACCACATCGCGCGGGGTCAGATAATCGAGCGGCGCGACCGCGCCCCCCGCGACCCAGGTCGAGAGAAGCTGGTTCTGCCCATAATCGAAGCTGAAGGGCAGCACGCCCAACACGCGGTCGTCGGGCGCCAGCTTCAGATAGGCCGCCACCGCCACCGCGCCGTACCAGAGATTGGCGTGGCTCAGCATCACCCCCTTGGGGCGGCCGGTCGATCCCGATGTATAGAGGATCGCCGCCAGCGCATCCGTATCCACCGCCGACCGGGGCAGCGGATCGCCCTGCCCCGCCTCGACGGTCAGGGCCACGTCGTGGGGCACGTCCCCCTCCTCTAGCGTCGCAGCGCGTGGGGGATGGGTCAGCAGCATCGAAGCGCCGCTGTCCGCCAGGATATGCGCGACCTGTGCGCGCTTGAGCAGCGGATTGACCGGCACATGCACCAGCCCCGCACGCGGCGCGGCGAGCGGCATCAACGCGGCGATACGGGTCTTGGGCAACCATGTCGCGACCCGCGCGCCGGGCGCGAAACGCTGCGCCGCGAGCCACCCGGCCAGCCGCGCCACCGCCTCCTCGGTCTGCGCATAGGTCAAACCGCCCTCGCGATCGAGCAGCGCCGGAGCGTCCGCCGCCCCGCGCAGAACATGGTCGATCGGATAAGCGGTCGGATCGAGGGTCATCGGGTCATCTACAGGGGGGCGTGCCACAAAGTCGAGCGCCCCAAGCGCCCCCTCCCGCAAGCGGGAGGGGCTGGGGGAGGGCCTGGGTCTCCGGCGGTGTCCTCGAATCCGGCACCCCAATCCAGGACTCGCGCCAGGCGACCGACTGCCCGGAGTTGCTGACCGCGTCCCCTCCCCCAACCCCCTCCCGCCTGCGGGAGGGGGCTTCCCACGCCGCGCCATACTTATTTCTTCCCCCCTCCCGCAGGCGGGAGGGGTCGGGGGAGGGCCTGGGTCCCCGGCGGGGCCCTCGAATCCGACACCCCAATCCCGGACCGGCACGAGGCGACCGATCGCCCGGATTTACTGACCGGGCCCCCTCCCCCAACCCTGTCTCTTATACACATCTGACGCTGCCGACGAATAGAGAGGTGTAGATCTCGGTGGTCGC
>NZ_CAJXWX010000040.1 GCF_913062585.1 uncultured Sphingomonas sp.
ACCTACGCCCGGCAATGGCGGCGGAGACGACAATGCACTAACTAACAAGCCGGACCACTCGGTGGGGGCTGTTCAGTGTCGGTGCGGGCGAAGCCTAGGCGTCGCGAGCAATCCGTCCGGTACGGGCCATGATGCCTAAGAAGGCTCGCGATGGATCGATCGGTCGCCGGGTCGATAACGGTGTGGAGTGCCGCTATCGCCGTTTAGACGATGGGAGCGATCGATGTTGCGATTCCACCAGATGAAGACGCTACGGATGTTCGCATCCGTCCATGCTAATATCCGCAACCACTTCAGCGTCAAGCGTCACCTCATCGACCGATAGACGGATCGGGAGCGACGTTCCGCCACCCTGACAAGATTGCCCGCGCAACTTGCTTTTCACGATTGGGAAGCGAGAGCCAATCGTGTCTTGTCGGCATATATTACGCGAGCGATCCCATAAGCCGATAGCGCGTCGGCAAGGGCAGAGCCGCCGCCATCGATCTTCAGGACGCCGCTGAACACACGGTTCTCCAGGCGCTTGTCGGTAAGTTCGATGTGTTGCGTGGAATAGCGGTTAAGCTCGGCCACAACCTCCTTCAATGGCGTAGCCTCGAACGTCAGTTCACCCTTGCGCCATCCGGTGGCGATATCGGCACCTGCGCTGGTGAGTTGCACACCCGATCGGTCGATCATCAGCATATTGCCCGGCACCAGTGTCATCGTGCGCCCCATCACGCGGCTATCGACGCGAACCGATCCCTCTACCAAACTGACGACGACCCGGTCGGCCACCGTGCGTACCGCAAATTGCGTCCCGAGCGCGGTGACGCTGTTTCCGCCTGCCGACACGATGAACGGATGGCGTGCATCATGCGCGACTTTGAAAAACGCTTGGCCGTGATCGATCGTCACACGGCGCGTCGCACCCGGCGCCGCGACGCGAACCGCGGACGCGGCATCGAGGGTCATCAGCGTTCCGTCCGGTAGCGTGACAGTGCGCACTCGTCCGGTCGGCGTGGCATAGCGTGTATCCGCGACCTGGGTCGCTGGCCGCGCCGCATATCTGTCGACGACCAGCGCGGCAGTGGTACCGATGGACAGCAGCACGGCAGCGGCGGCCGCCATCGGCCACCAGCGACGCACAGGGGCGGGGCGCGCTTCGTCGCGGGCCGCTGCCACCATCGCCAGCAGCGCCGGATCGCTTCGCCCGTCATCCAGGATCCGGATTGTGGAGACCAGTTCGTGCCAGGCGCGATCATTCGCATCGTCCGCCGATAGCCACTGCCCGAACGCGGCCCGATCCGCCGATGTCGCGTCATCGGCATGCAGTCGCGCATACCAGGATGCGGCCGCGGCGTCCGGATCCCTCGATACGGAACCCATCAGCGTAGCGAGCCTGCAAGGTGCTTGATGGCTTTCATGATATGCTTTTCGACTGCGCTCACCGATATGCCCATATGTCGGGCGATTGCAGCGTAGCTCATTTCCTCGAAGCGATGAAGGACGAACGCCTGGCGCATGCGCTCAGGCATGTCGTTCATCGCGGCGATGAGCTGCGCGAGATGCTCCTTGCCTTGTAGGACGCGCTCGGGCGAGCGATCCTCAACGGGGTGATGAATTTCTTCGAGGCTGTCGTGCGCGGAACGGTGGCGCACGGTGTCGCGGCGGCCGCGATCGGCGAGCACGCTTTGCGCGACCTGGAACAGATACCCGTCGATATTGTCGATGGGGGCATTCGTGCGGCGGGTCTGCATGCGCAACGCGACCTCCTGGACCAGATCGTCGACTTCGCCGATCGGCGCACGCTTCGTCAGGAACCGCCGGACCGCGTTGAGATGGCCCGATAGGTCGATGGCATCCCCGTCATCGCCGGGTCTGCGTGCATAGGAATTCCGCATGATCGGCCCCGTTTTGTCCGCCCGAGCCTCCGGCATCCCCCTTTATATATATTCGCCGCAATCGATCATGTTGCCAGCAGGCCGTCAAGCGTACAGTGTCACCAAACCGTCATCAGAGCGGATGGGAGGGGCAACAGCGTATTCCGGGGGGTCGAAACGCGCGTCCTGATGCATGCCCGTGATCTTGCCATACGAACGATTGCGATATCCGCGGCCTGCGTTGCCAATGGCGAGGCGGCATCGTCGCCGCACGACCGGGTCGCCTTCGCCATCCCCGCCGGGCGGCTGGATGTCGCGCTGCGTCGACTGGCGACGCAGACGGGGCAGCAAATCCTGTTCGATCCTGTGGTGATCGGCGGTCGTACCAGCGCGGCGCTGCACGGGCCGATCGAACCGGAGCGCGCGCTTCGGATCCTGCTCGCCGATACCGGGTTGGTCGCGAAGCGTGTCCGCGCCGGCGTGATCATCATCGTTCGCGAGGCCACGCCGCGATCGGTTGCCGGGACCTTGGCGGCGGGACCGGCGGGGCGGACGCCGGAAATCCCGGTGCCGTCTGCCGAGATCGTCGTCACCGCCCTCAAACGCCCGACGTTTCTCGGCGATACCGAGATCAGCATGGACGCGGTCAGCGGTGCCCAGGTCTTGGCCCGGGGCGCGTACGACCTGCGCAGCGCCGCTGCCCTGTTGCCCGGGCTTGTCCCGATCGCCACGGCACCGTTGCAGCAGCGGATCGCCATTCGCGGTGTCACTGGAACCGGCGAATCCATGGTCGGGGTCTATTATGGGGAAACCCCGATCAGCGGACCGTCGGGAACTACCTTCGATCCCGCTGCGAGTACGCCCGATATCGACCTGGTCGATATCGACCGGATCGAGCTGCTTCGCGGGCCGCAGGGTACGCTCTACGGCGCCAGCTCGATGGGCGGAACGCTGCGGGTGCTGTTCAACCAGCCCGACGCGACGCGCTGGACGGGGCATGTCGAGGGTGGCGTGTCGGCGATACAGGGCGCCGGCACAGGTGACAACGTCGCCGCGGTTGTCAACGCGCCGATCGTCCGCGACACCTTGGCGGCGCGGTTCGTCGTGCATCGTCGGACAGTCGGCGGCTATGTCGACAATGATCGGCTGGCGTTGAAGGACACCGGCGCCGTGCTGCGCCAGGGCGTCCGGATAGGGCTTGCCTGGACACCGTCGCCGACGGTGCGCGTCGATGCGCTGGCGCTTCATCAGCATACGCGGATCGACGATGCGGGATTCTGGTACCCGGACCTAGGCCGCTATCGCAACGATCAGCCGGTGCGCACGCCCAATAGCGAGCGGCTCGACCTCGCCAGTGTCACCGCACACTGGACGACCGCCGCCGTCGCGGTCGTCGCGACGGGCTCGCACTATCGCTGGACGATCGTGAAGGAGGGCGACTTCACGGCGGTACTGGCGCAGCAGGCGGCCAGCGACGCCAGTTGCCGGCGATATGCGATGCTGGTCGGCAAAACCGGCTGCACGTCCGAACAGCGCAGCGCGTTCCAGGCCTATCTGCAAACGCGATTGCCGGGCGTGCTGTACCAGCCGTTTCGCGTCGAAAGCACGACTGCGGAGGTCCGCGTATCATCCGACCGGCCGGGGGCGCTCGCCTGGACCATCGGGGCGTTTGTCGAGCGGCGGCGCGATTCGGCGGAAAGCTATACGGTCCGTGCCGACGCAGTGACAGGGCGGCGCGTCGTACCGCTCGACATCACCGGATTGCGGCTGCTGCACAGCGCGCTCGACCAGCAGGCGTTGTTCGCGGAGACGCGCTGGGGCATCGCGCCGCGACTGTCGGCGACATTGGGGCTGCGGTATTTCCATTATCGGCGTAGTGCCGATGGGTCGGTCCCGATTCCCAATATCATCACGGGGACCGGCGCGATCGGCAACGGCCGCTATGCGCGTGCCGACGACGGGGTCAATCTGAAGGCGGAGCTCGCCTATCGGCTGCCAGGCGAAACCCTGGTCTATGCGATCGCATCGGAGGGGTTCCGGCCCGGCGGGGTCAACATCACGCCCGATCTGACCGAACAGGAACGCATCTACGACGCCGACCATGTCTGGAACTACGAACTGGGCGTCAGGACCAGGGGGGCGGGCGGGCGGGTCGCCATCGAGGGTGCGGTCTATCACATCGATTGGTCCGACGTGATCTATGCGGCGTCGAGTGCGAACGGCGCGTTCGGGTATAATACCAATATCGGCACGGTGCGGATCGATGGTGTCGAGGCCAAGGCAAGCCTGGCGATCGGTGCCGTACGGCTCACCGGGTCGGCCAACTATACCTATGCGCGGCTTGGCGAGGACCAGCCGGTCGGTACCACGGATGGCGCCGGACGGCGCGGGGATCCGCTGCCCAATGTGCCCCGGCTGGGCTATGCGGCTGGGGCGCAGACCAGCATGTTGGTGGCGGGCGGCAAGGTTGCCACTTTCGGTATCGACGCGCTCGGCGCGACCCGTGTGCCGACCGCCTTCAACGATCGCAGTCCCTATTACGAAGTTACCCCGGCACGGTTCGTAATCGACGCCAACGCCGATATCCAGCTGGCAAGGTGGCGCGCCGCGATCAGTGTGCGGAATGTTCTGAATGCGGTCGTCGCAAACCGGCTGACGTCGAGTTCATTCGGCGAGCGGCAATTCTATAGCAGCGCGCCGCGCACGGTGACGCTGTCGCTTGATCGCGATTTATGACAGGCGCGGCGTCGTGGCGGTGAGGGCATCGAACGCAATCGCGTCTCGCAAAGAAGGGGGCATCGCCCCGGTCTCGAACGATGGACGTTTTCTATGAAGATGATGCTGATTACCGGATGTGCGATGATGGCAAGCGTCGGCGCGGCGTGGGCCGATCCCGCACCCGGCCCCGCAGCCAACAGGGCGGCGATCGATGCCCAGATCGACAAGGCCTATCCCGCGCTCGACGCGCTTTACCGTGATATCCACGCCCATCCCGAGATCGGGATGCAGGAGGTGCGCACCGCGGCGCTGCTGGCAGGCAAGATGAAAGCGATGGGTTTCACCGTGACCGAGAAGGTGGGCGGAACGGGGGTGGTCGCGATCTATCGCAATGGTCCCGGGCCGACCGTGATGGTGAGTACCGAACTCGACGGCCTGCCGATGGAGGAGAAGACCGGGCTTCCCTATGCGAGCCGCGCGCAGACCGAATATGAAGGCAAGACGACCTTCGTCGCGCAAAGCTGCGGCCATGACGTACACATGGCGGCGTGGGTCGGGACGGCGCAGGCGCTGCTGGCGATGAAGTCGCAGTGGAAGGGCACATTGATGTTCATCGCCCAGCCCGCGGAGGAACAGTTGAAAGGCGCCAAGGCGATGCTCGATGACGGGTTGTTCACCAGGTTCGCCAAGCCTGATTACGGTTTCGCCGCGCATGTCGGGTCGGGCGAGACGGGGACGGTGCTGGTCAAGGACGGCGTTACCAGCTCCAATTCGGACAGCTTGCAGATCACCTTCAAGGGGCGCGGCGGGCACGGATCGATGCCGAGCGCGACGATCGATCCCATCGTGATGGGCGCGCGTTTCGTTACCGACGTACAGGCGGTGATTAGCCGCCAGAAGGACGCCAACGCGTTCGGGGTGGTCACCGTCGGCGCATTCCAGGCGGGAACCGTCGGCAACATCATCCCCGACACCGCCACGCTGAAGCTGAGCCTGCGGTCGTTCGACAAGGATGTGCGGCAATTGCTGCTCGACGGTGTGAAGCGGACCGCCGAGGCTTCGGCGGCGATGTCGATGGCGCCCGCGCCCGACGTAAGGTGGCTGTACGGCACCGCAGCGGTGTTCAACGACCATGCGCTGGCCGGACGCGCGGCGGCGGAGCTAAAGGCGGCAGGTGGCGACCGCGTTACCTATTTGCCCGCAACCGCGCCCGGCTGGTCGGCAAGCGAGGACTGGTCGGCGTTCGTCGATACAGGCGTGCCGTCGGTCTATTTCACGATCGGCGGCTATGACGCCGCGACACTGGCCGCGTTCAAGGCCAAGGGCGAGGCGGTACCGAGCAACCATTCGCCCTTCTTCGCACCCGATCACGACAAGGCGATCCGTACCGGTATCCGCACCCTGACGCTTGCGGTGCTGATGGTGACGACGCCGAAGTGATCGCCTCCGCAGCAATGGAGCAGGCGCGGCGGGCCAAGGCGGCGGGCGATCTGCGCGCCGCCGCCACCCTGTACGCCCGCGCCGTCGCGGAACGGCCCCAAAGCGCGGTGGCGGAGCATAATCTCGCCTCTACCCTGGGCGATCTCGGCGAATTCGCTGGGGCGGTGGAGGCATCCGCTCGCGCCCTTGCCAAGGGATCGACCGCGCCCGAGACTTGGTTGGTACACGCGCGGGCTTTGCAGGGCATGGGGGATCTCGATGCAGCGGAGGCCGCGTTCCTGTCTGCGATCGGGTTGCGCGCGGACTATGTGACGGCGCACCGCGACTTGGCGCAACTGCGGTGGATGCGGACGGCGGATGTCGGCGCGGCACTGGCGGCGATCGACACGGACCGCGTACCGGCGCTCGCGTCGGTCGAAGCGGTCGTGCTGATGAGTGCGGGCGACCCCGCCCGCGCGGCGGCGGTGCTCGACCCGGCGATTGCGCGCACGACGGATGCCGGGCTGCATTTGCTGGCGGCGAATGCGTGGGCTGCATTGGGCGACGCCGAGGCCCAGCTTGCCCATGCGACGGCGGCCTTGCGGCTTGCGCCGTCCTCTGCCGAAGCGGCGAAGGCGGTCGTGGAGGCCTTGCTGCATAACGAGCGTCTCGCCGAAGCGGCGACATTGGCGATGCGGATCAGCGCTGCCGCACCGGACGATCAGGGGGTGATCGCGTTGCTTGCAACCGCGTGGCGACTGCTGGGCGATCCGCGTTATGCCGCACTGTGCGATGATCCCGCACTGGTCTACGCGCACCGCATCGACGTGCCGCAGGGATGGCCGTCGCTCGCCGCATTCCTGGACGATCTCGCGCAGACCTTGCGCGCGCGCCACGCATGGCGAACCCATCCGCTCGGCCAGTCGCTTCGCCAAGGTAGCCAGACGCAAGAGGATTTGAGCAAGGTCGATCATCCGGTTCTGCGCGCGCTGTTCGCGGCGCTCGACATGCCGATCCGTGCGCATCTGGCGCAGTTAGGGACGGGTGCCGATCCAGTACGGCGGCGCATCACCGGAGGATATCGTTTTGCGGGCGCATGGTCGGTGCTGCTGCAGCCCGGAGGCTATCACACCGATCACGTCCATCCGCAGGGCTGGTTATCGTCCGCCTTCTATGTCGATCTGCCGGCGTCCGTGGCGGAGGAACCGCAGGGCTGGCTGGCCTTCGGTCGGCCCGGCGTGCCGACCAGACCTGCGCTGCCGCCGACCGGCCATGTCCGGCCGGTGCCCGGACAGGTGGTGCTGTTCCCCTCCTATCTCTGGCACGGTACCGAGCCGTTTTCCGGGGACGCCCCGCGGCTGACGGTGGCGTTCGATCTTCTGCCGGGCTGATTTATCATCGAAGCCGACTGAGGGACCGACATGAGCATACGTCTTGATGAACACGGGGGCGGTGACGTCCGGCGGCAAAGGGGCGATATCATATGTCGAAGGTCATGCTTTTTCTGGGCGCCAGCGCGTTTGCGCTTGCAAGTGCGGCCTCCGCCGAACCGATCACGCCGAAGGCGGGTACCGTTACCGCGCCGTTCGAAGCCTTCGCGCAGGAACCGGGCAGCGACTATTTCCTCGCCGATTACGACGCCTACGAAGCCTATCTGAAGAAGCTCGCGAGCCAATCGGATCGTATGAAGCTGGTCGATATCGGCAAGTCGGCGGAGGGGCGCACGATGTGGGTCGCGATCGTCAGTTCCCCTGCGAACCTGGCGAAGCTCGACCATTACCGGGACATCGCGCGCAAACTCGCCAAGGCGGAGGTGAAGACCGAGGCCGAGGCGCAGGCGCTGGCGAACGAGGGCAAGGCGATCGTATGGATCGACGCCGGCATGCACGCGACCGAGACGGTGACGACGCAAAGCCAGATCCATGTGCTCTACCGCATGCTGACCGGGACCGATGCGGAAACGATGCGCGTGCTGAACGATGAGATCATATTGTTCGCACAGGACAATCCGGACGGGCTTCAGCTGGTTGTCAACTGGTATATGCGCAACTCCGACGCCAAGGACCGCGAGTTCCGGACCATCCCGCGCCTCTACCAGAAATATATCGGCCACGATAACAACCGCGACAGCTTCATGGTGCAGATGCCGGAGACAGAAGCGGTCAATAGGATGTTGTTCCGCACCTGGTTTCCGCAGATCGTTTTCAATCAGCACCAGACCGGCCCTGCCGGCATGGTAGTGTTCGTGCCGCCGTTCCGCGACCCGTTCAACTACAACTACAATCCGATCGTGATGACCGAATTGCAGGAGGTCGGCTCCGCGATGCACAGCCGGCTGGTGTCGGAGCAGAAAGGCGGGTCGGGGATGCGCAGCGCCGCGCCTTATTCCACCTGGCACAACGGCATGGAGCGCTCTGTCGCCTATTTCCACAATTCGATCGGGCTGCTGACCGAGATCATTGGCGGTCCGACGCCGGAAAAGATCCCGCTGATCGCCGACACCCAGCTCGCGCGCAGCGACGAGCCGCTGCCGATCGCACCGGGCGTCTGGCACCTGAAGGACAGCCTGGAATATCAATGGTCGCTGAACCGCGCGGTCATGGATTACGCATCGCGCAATCGTGAGCGGCTGCTGATGAACATCTGGCGGATGGGCAATCAGGCGATCGTTCGCGGCAGCAAGGATAGTTGGACCACCACGCCGAAACGCGTCGATGCGCTGAAGGAGGCGGGGAAGGGGGCCAAGGCGGATGAGGGCTATGTGGGCTATAACAGCCGCGCCAAGGAGGGAATGGTCGCGCCTTCGCTCTATGCCACGGTGTTGCAGGACCCGGCCAAGCGCGACCCGCGTGGCTATGTGCTGGGTCCCGACCAGCGCGACATGCCGACCACGATCGCGTTCCTCAATGCGCTGATCAAGAACGGCGTCGATGTCGATCGTGCCACCGCGCCGTTCACCGCCGGCGGCAAGCGCTATCCGGCGGGGACCTATGTCGTGAAGACCGCGCAGGCGTACCGCCCGCACGTGATCGACATGTTCGAACCGCAGGATCATCCGCACGACCCCGAATTCCCCGGCGGCCCGCCCAAGGCGCCGTATGACGTCACCGGCTATACGCTCGCCTATCAGATGGGCATTCGGTTCGATCGCGTGCTCGACGATTTCTCCGGCAGCTTCGAACCCGTGCCCGACCTGTTGACGGCGAACCCCGGCCGCGTGATCGGATCGGGCAAGGCGGGCTGGATCGTCGGGCACGAGGCGAACAACAGCTTCATTCTCACCAATCGTCTGCTGAAAGCGGGCGTGCCCGTGGCCTGGATCGGGACCGCGACCAGGGCGGGCGGCAAGGATCTGGCGGCGGGCGCGATCTGGGTCCCGGCGTCGGCGGCGGCCGCTGCGATCATGGCGCCGTCGACCAGGCAGCTCGGGATCGACGCCTATGCCGTGGATCGTGCGCCCAATGCCACCAGGCTGGCGTTGAAACCGGTGCGGGTCGGCTTGGTCGATCGCTATGGCGGGGTGATCCCCGCCGGCTGGACCCGCTGGCTGCTCGAACAATATGAATTCCCGTTCAGCGTGGTGTATCCGCAAGAGCTGGATGCCGGGAATCTGAACGCCAAATACGATGTGCTGCTGTTTGCCGACGGTACCGTGCCCTCGACGCCGGGCGGGCCGTATCCGGGTGGCAATCGGTTCGCGATGCCTGCCGAGAAAAGCATCCCCGCCGAGTATCGCGGCTGGCTGGGCGAGGTCACGCCCGAAAAGACGCTTCCAGCGGTCGCGGCGTTCGCAAAGGCCGGGGGGACGGTGGTGACGGTCGGCAGCGCGAACCGGCTGGCGACCCTGCTCGATCCGCAGATACAGCCCGCGCTGGTCACAAAGAAGGCCGATGGGTCGCTCGCCGCGCTCGACAAGAAGCAATTCTACATTCCCGGTGCACTGCTGTCCGCCCGGGTCGATACCCGCCAGCCGCTGGCGTACGGCATGACGCCGACGGTCGATATCTTCTTCGACGAAAGCCAGCCGTTCACGCTGTCCGGCACTGCGGCGAAGAAGGTTGCGTGGTTCGAGGGGGCGGCCCCGTTGCGCAGCGGCTGGGCGGTGGGGCAAGAGCGCCTCGACGGCACGGTCGCGATCGTCGATGCCGATCTGGGCAAGGGCAAGCTGTTCGCGATGGGCCCTGAAATCACCCAGCGCGCGCAGCCCTATGCCACGTTCAAGCTGCTGTTCAACGGCCTGCTATACGGTCCTTCGGTGACCGCCACACGTTGACATCATGATATAATAGTACGCCAGAGTGGCATTCGGGGGGCGGTGGGAAACAATCGTTCCCCTCTTCTTGGAACTTTTTTCATTCCGCGCGTGAGGTGCCGCGATCGGACCGCGTCTTGATCCTTGAGGCCGTCAACGATGCGGTTGGTTCAAGGGGGAAGTTCGACATGGTTGTACGGGGTATCACGCGGGCGTTTCTCGGCGGGAGCTGCGCTTCCATTGCACTCGCGGCCGGCACGGCCCACGCGCAGAGCAGCGTGCCGACGGCGCCACCGGCCAGCGTGCAGGCTGAGCAGCCCGAGGATGCATCGCTTGGGGAAGTCACTGTCACCGGATCGCGCATTGCCCGGTCCGACTATGTCGCGAACAGCCCGATCGTTTCGTTGTCGAGCGATACGCTGGAAAACACCGGTCGTGTCACCGTCGAGAGCGCATTGTCGCAGATGCCGCAGTTCACCGGCGCGTTCGGCCAGGGCAATACCGGCAGCACCAGCACCGGTCTGAACGGCGGCCAGGCCAATGCCAGCCTGCGCGGCCTGGGGGCGAAGCGTACGCTGATCCTGCTGGACGGCCGCCGGATGCAGCCGTCCAATCCCGATGGCTCGGTCGATCTGAACACCATTCCGGAAGCCCTGATCGAGAATATCGAGGTCATCACCGGCGGGGCATCGACCACTTATGGATCGGACGCGACCGCCGGCGTGGTTAATTTCCGGCTGCGGCGCAATTTTAAGGGCATCACCGTCAACGGCCAGACTGGCGTGAGCGACTATGGCGATGGTAACACCTATCGCATCACCGCCACGGCCGGTTCGACCTTCGCCGATAATCGCGGCAACGCCGTGCTGTCGTTCGATTATACCCGCCGCGATCCTGCACAGCAGATCAAGCGCGACTATTATACCTTCCGCACCACCACGCCCGGGCTGAGCACGATTCCGCAGGGCACCGCGCTGTTCGGCGCCAACCTGCCGACGCTCGCCGCGGTCAATTCGGTGTTCGTGGGACAATATGGAACGCCGGCGCTGACCGGCAACGCCGCCGGACGCTATACCGGGCAGATCGGCTTCAACACCGACCAGACGCTGTTCAGCACCGCGGGCGTGCCCGTGCTCAACTATCGCGATCCCCAGACCGACGAAGCCTATATCGTCAACAGCGGCACCAACAGCCAGCAAGTCAATTTCGGCTATAATGGCGGATCGCTACAGGCCGATCTCGATCGCTATTCGGTCTTCGGCAAGGTCGACTACGACGTCACCGACAACATCAAGGCGTTCGGCCAGTTCAGCTACACGACCTATAATTCGGTCGGGATCACCAACCCGACGTTGGCCTCGAACGTCTATGGCCTGACCGTGCCGACGACGAACCCGTTCATCTCCCCGGCCTTCCGCTCGATCCTGGCGTCGCGGCCCAACCCAAATGCGGCGGTCACCTTTTACAAGGCGCTCAACATCCTGGGCCCGCGCGTCCAGTCCTATGAGTACGACGTATATCAGTTGACCGCCGGACTGTCGGGCAAGCTCGGCATCCGCGACTGGACCTGGGACATCTACGCGAACACCAGCAAGGCCAAGTTCCAGAACGCGCAAACCGGCGGCGCCAGCGCGGGTGCCATCTCGCGCCTGCTCAACAGCCCGACCGGCGGCACCGAACTGTGCGCGGGTGGCTTCAACCCGTTCGGTAACGTGACGCCTTCGCAGGAATGCGTCCGCTATATCTCACGGCGCACGCTCAACACCAACGAACTCCAGCAAAAGACGATCGAAGCCAATATCCAGGGCGGCCTGGCAGAACTCCCGGCGGGGAGCCTCCGCTTCGCGCTGGGTGCCGATTATCGCAGCAATTCCTATGCGTTCCAGCCGGATGCGCAGCTTTCGCTGCCTGACGGGACCAGCGATATCCTGGGCTATAGCGTGTTGCGCGCGGCTGGCGGAACGGTCAGGGTGGGCGAGGTCTATGGCGAACTGCTCGTGCCGTTGCTGCATGATATCCCGCTGATCCAGCAGTTCGATCTCGATCTCGGCTATCGCTATTCCAATTATAATTCGGTCGGCGGCGTGCATGCCTACAAGGCCGATGCGAACTGGCAGGTGTTCGACGCGCTGCGGTTGCGCGGGGGATATAATCGCGCGATCCGCGCCCCGAGCGTGGGCGAACTCTACGCCCCGATCTCGACCGGCAGCGTGGCGATCGGCAGTCCCGCCGCGACCACCGCGAACGGCGATCCGTGTGACGTGCGATCGTCCTACCGCGTCGGTGCGAACGGCGCACAGGTCCGTGCGCTGTGCCTGCAACAGGGTGTGCCGACCGCGATCATCGATAGCTACCAACTTGGCACAGCGCAGGTGTTCGCGCTGACCGGCGGCAACCCCGACCTTCAGGAGGAAATCGCCGACACCTATTCGGCGGGGGGCGTGATCCAGTCGCCCTTCTCCTCGCCGCTGTTTCGCAACATGTCGCTCTCGGTCGATTATTACCGCATCGACATCAAGCAGGCGGTCGGTCCGCTTTCGATCGCGCAGGCATTCCAGTTCTGCTTCAATGCGGGCGGCAACAACCCGCAATATGCCGCCAGCAATTATTACTGCTCGCTGATTTCGCGCAATACGTCGAACGGCGTGCCGGTGAACCCGCTGCAACCGCTGCTCAACCTCGGCACATTCAAGGTGCGGGGCATCGACGCCCAGTTCGACTGGAAGGTCAATCTTTCCGACATCGGGTTGGGAAGCAACGCCGGGACGGTCGCGCTGAATACCGCGGTCAGCTATCTGGCGTCGTTCACGATCCAGGCACTGCCGGGCGCGCCGAGCTATGATTATGCCGGCAGCATCGGAACCGGCGTCGAAACGACGGCAGGTCTGGCGCATCCCGAATGGAAGTCGGTGACGTCGTTCACCTACTCGCTGGGCGGGGCCAGCCTCGGGCTGCGGTGGCGGTATATCGACGGCATGATCGCCTCGGCGAAGGTCGTGAACCCCGCGAGCAGCACGCGCGGCGTCGCCGCCTACAGCGTGTACGACCTGAACGCGCGGTTCGAGGCGGGGGGCACCACCGAATTCCGGATGGGCGTCACCAACCTGTTCAACACGAAGCCACCGCAGGTCGGCGACACCCAGGGCAATTACGACGCGCAGAATTACGATGTGATCGGTCGCTACTTCTTCATGGGAATCACCAAGAAGTTCTGATCCGCGCGGACTTGAGGAGATAGATGATGAAGACCATGATGCTCTGGGCAGCGCTGATGACGACGACCGCCACCATGCCCGTAACGGCGCAGGAACTGGCGCCCACCGATCGCACCGCGCTGATTGCCGCGGTCGATGCCAATGCCACGCCGATCTCGGACACCGCGCTACAAATCTGGAAATATGCCGAGATGGGCTATCTGGAGACGAAAAGCTCGGCGCTGCTGCAAGCCCGGCTGAAGGCTGCAGGGTTCACGGTGAAGGCGGGGGTGGCTGGCGAGCCGACCGCCTTCGTCGCGAGCTTCCGAAACGGGACTGGGCCGGTCATCGGCGTGCTTGCCGAATATGACGCTCTCCCCGGTCTGTCACAGGCCGCAGTGCCGGTACGGACCCCCTTGGGTGGGGATGCCGGTCATGGCTGCGGCCACAATCTGTTCGGCACCGCGTCCACCTATGCCGCGATCGCCGTCAAGGACTGGATGGTCAAGTACGGCGTGCAGGGCGAAATCCGTGTCTATGGGACGCCAGCCGAGGAAGGTGGGTCGGGCAAGGTCTATATGGTCCGCGAAGGCCTGTTCAACGACGTCGACACCGTGCTGCACTGGCACCCGGGCAATGTGAACTCGGCGTCGCAGGCACCGTCGCTTGCCAATATTTCCGGCAAGTTCCGTTTCCACGGCAAGTCGTCGCATGCATCCGGCGCGCCCGAAAAGGGGCGGTCGGCGCTGGACGGCGTCGAGGCGATGGACGCCATGGTCAACATGATGCGCGAGCATGTTCCCGACCATACGCGGATCCACTATGTCATCACCAACGGAGGCAAGGCGCCCAACGTCGTCCCCGACGAGGCCGAAGTCTATTATTATGTCCGCGACCAGGATCCGGAGATCGTCAAATCGGTGATGGAGCGGGTCAAGAAGGCCGCGCAGGGGGCCGCGATGGGCACCGAAACGACGGTCGACTTCGAACAGATCGGCGGCGTTTACAGCCTGTTGCCGAACGAAGTGCTGATGAAGGCGATGGATCGCGGGCTGCATGCCGTGGGCGGGATCACCTGGACACCCGAAGAGATCGCCTTCGCCACCCAGTTGCAGAAATCGATGCCGGCGGGCGCGCCCGCGCTCGCCAGCGTCGGCCAGATCGAACCCGCTCGGCTCGAGACCAAGGCGATCGGCGGGTCGACCGATGTGTCGGACGTCAGTTGGGTGACGCCGACGGTGGGGCTGTCGACCGCCACCTTCGTGCCGGGTTCGGCGGGGCATAGCTGGCAGAACGTCGCGGCGGCGGGATCAAGCATCGGCGTGAAGGGCGCCATCGTCGCTTCCAAGACGCTCGCGCTGACTGCGGCTGAACTGTTCCGATATCCGGCCGAAATAGGTGCTGCCAAGGCGGAGTTCCAGAAGCGTCGGGGGCCGAATTTCACCTATGAGGCCATGCTGGGGAATCGCAAGCCACCGCTGGATTACCGAAAGACCGCGTCGAGATAACTACGAACAGCGGGTGGCGTTTGAGCAGCCCGCTTCGGAGTGGTGTATCAACTATGACAGTCTGAACCAAGGTTGAGCCTCACCCCGTCTCTGTCCGGTCTTTAGAAGAAAACCGGCTTTTTTCCTCAAGGCGGGCATGCCTGCCCTGAGGAAAAAGCGCGCTCGGTCGGAGTCTGACCATTTAGGGTCAGGACCCATTGATATGAGGCGCGCGATCTGATTCAGGCTCCGAGAGGAGACTGGAATGAGCGACCTG
>NZ_CAJXWX010000041.1 GCF_913062585.1 uncultured Sphingomonas sp.
TCGGGTGCGATCCAGCATCTGGCGGGGATGAAGGACTCCAAGACCATCGTCGCGATCAACAAGGACGAGGATGCGCCCATCTTCCAGGTGGCCGATATCGGCCTGGTCGGCGATCTCTTCACCGTCGTGCCGGAGCTGACCGACAAGGTCTAAGGCCTTTGTTCGCGCAGAGGCGCGGAGGACGCAGAGAAAGATGGACACGTCTTCTCCGCGCCCTCTGCGCCTCCGCGCGAACCAGGATTCCTCCCCTGCAAGGGGATGGGATCATAGGTCGCATGGTGGAGGGGCGTGCCAGGTCGACCCCGCCCCCGGGGTCGACGACGGTCGGGGACATTCCACCCTGCCACCGCCCCATGCACAAGAGGAATAGGGGACTTCCCTTTGCCCCCCTCTCACGCGACACTCGCTGCATGGTCGGTCGTCATCTCCGCATCACCGGGCGCGTGCAGGGCGTGGGCTATCGGGACTGGTTCCGGAGCCGCGCCGATTCGCTGGGACTGACCGGCTGGGTCCGCAACCGTGCGGACGGTTCGGTCGAAGCGCTGGTCCAGGGCGATGACGCGGCCCTGACCCGGATGATCGCCGAGGCTGCCGGCGGCCCGCCCGCCGCCCGGGTCGCGCACGTCCTGCCAAGCGACGCGCCGCTCGACCCCGCGCTCACCCATTTCGAACGGAGGCCCACGCTATGATCGCGCTTTTCCTCGCCCAGGCCGCCATGGCCGATGCCGCCGTCACGCGCCGGGTCGAATCGGTCCTTGCCCGTGCGCCGATCGTCGACGGGCATAACGACCTGCCCTGGGAATTGCGCGACACCGGCGTCGTGCCCGAATCGCCCGTGCTCGCCAGCGATACGGCCGCGTTGCCGCATCCGCTCCAGACCGACCTGCCCCGGCTGAAGCGCGGCGGGGTCGGCGGGCAATTCTGGTCGGTCTGGATTCCCGCCGACGTCACCGGCCCGCGCGCCGTCGAGATGACGCTGGAGCAGATCGACCGCGTCCACCGGCTGGCCGCCGCCCATCCCGATCGCATGGCGATGGCGCGCACCGCCGAGGATGTCCGCCGCATCGCGCGCTCCGGTCGGGTCGCCTCGCTGATCGGGGTCGAGGGCGGGCATCAGATCGATGGGCGGCTGGCGGTGCTGCGCCAGTATCGCGCGCTGGGCGTCGGCTATATGACGCTGACCCATGGCCATAGCCTGGCCTGGGCCGATTCCTCGACCGATGCTCCGATCGCCAATGGGCTCAGCCCCTTTGGCCGGGCGGTGGTCGCCGAGATGAACCGGATCGGCATGATGGTCGATGTCGCCCATGTCTCCGACGCGACGATGGCGGCGGTGCTCGATACCAGCAAGGCCCCGATCATCGCCTCGCATTCCGATGCGCGGGCGCTGGCCGATGCGCCGCGCAACATCCCCGACGCGCTGCTGCGCCGGATCGGCGAAGGCGGCGGGGTGGTGATGGTCAATTGCTATCCCGCCTTCCTGTCGAGCGCCTGGCGCGCCTGGGACGCGGCGCGCACGGCCTATGCCAGGTCGGTCGGTGTGGCCGCCAATGTCTATGACGCGCGAAAGCCG
The DNA here is from genome assembly GCF_913062585.1 of uncultured Sphingomonas sp. Classification (GTDB taxonomy): domain Bacteria; phylum Pseudomonadota; class Alphaproteobacteria; order Sphingomonadales; family Sphingomonadaceae; genus Sphingomonas. Next base: position 1,574 of record NZ_CAJXWX010000041.1, read on the forward strand.
GCGCCGCTGGTCGCCTGGGACGCCAGCCACCCCGCGCCGCGAGTTACGGCGGCGATGGTTGCGGACCATGTCGAGCATATCGCCCGGGTCGCCGGGCGCGGCGCGGTGGGCTTTGGCGGCGATTATGACGGGATCAACGGCACCGCGCCCGAGGGGATGACGGGCGTCGACGGCTATCCGCAGGTGCTGGCCGAACTGGTCCGGCGCGGGTGGAGCGAGGCCGACCTGGCCGGGCTGACCAGCGGCAATATCCTGCGCGTGATGGACCGGGTCGAGGCGGTGTCGAAAAGCCTCAGTGCGACAGCACCGGACGATTCGATCGATCCGCTGGCACGCTGACGTCGCCGCGCGCGACCCACATCGCCACCGCCCAGATGGCAAAGCCGCCCAGCGCCAGCGCGCAGCCGACATAGCCGGTCGAGGTCCAGCCGAGCCCGCCCGCGATGGCCAGGCCCCCCGCCCAGGGTCCGATGGCATTGGCGGTGTTGAACGCCGAATGATTGAGCGCGGCCGCCAGCCCCTGTCCCTCGCCCGCCACGTCCATCAGCCGCGTCTGGAGCACGGTGCCCAGCGCCCCGCCCAGTCCGATCGCGAACACGATGGGCAGGATCGTCCACAGGCTGGCCGCCGTCCAGGGATAGAGCGCCAGCATCGCCGCCGACCAGAGGAGCAGACCCCCGGCGGTCGGCATCAGCGCCCGGTCGGCGAAGCGCGGCACCACGATATTGCCGATCGTCATGCCCAAGCCGAATATAGCCAGCACCAGCGGGATGGTCGCGCTCGACACCCCCGTCACTTCGGTCAGCGTGGCCGCCAGATAGGTATAGACGGCGAACATGCCGCCGAACCCGATCGCGCCGATCGCCAGCGTCAGCCAGACCTGCCCCTTGCCCAGCGCGGCCAGTTCGCGGCGCACGCTGGCGCCCGCGTCCGGCCGGTCGTGCGGTGCGGCGATCCAGACCAGCGTAGCGGTCAGCAGCGCAAGCGCTGCCACCACGCCGAACACCCAGCGCCAGTTGAGCCACTGGCCCAGCATCTGCGCCATCGGCACGCCGATCACCGTCGCGACCGTCAGGCCCAGCATGATCCGCCCGACCGCCACCGTCCGCCGATCCTCGGGCACCAGCGAGGCGGCGACGAGTGCGGCGATCCCGAAATAGGCGCCGTGCGGCAGGCCGCTGAGGAAGCGAAAGGCCAGCATCCAGTGATAATCGGGGGCCATCGCCGACAGGCCGTTGCCGGCCGCGAACATCAGCATCAGCAGGATCAGGAGCGTGCGCCGCGCCATCTTGGCCGACAATACCGCGAGCAGTGGCGCGCCCACGACGACGCCCAGCGCATAGGCGCTGATCACATGCCCCGCTGTCGGCGCGTCGATGTTCAGTCCGCGCGCCAGGTCGGGTTCCAGACTCATCGCGGCGAATTCGGTCGTGCCGATCGCAAAGCCGCCCACCGCCAGCGCGGTATGGACGATGCCGGGGGGAAATGTCCGCGCCATCACCAATCCTTTCGCCTTCCATATGCTGCACCGCAACACAAGGCGCAACATAGCCCTGCCTTTTGGAGCGAAATCAAACATAGGGTGCTTGGCCCGGAGTGACAGGCCGGGGAGGCCGTGCCGAATCGGGGCGGGGGATAAGGATTGAATTGCGGCATTGCAGCAGGCAGGCTGCGCCCCGGCAAAGGGGGATTGCCGGATGGACGGGGTCGTCACGGGGGTGGATGTCGTCGCGCGCGAACTGCTGTTGTTCGCGGGGGCGGGGCTGGCGGTCGGCGGTATCGACGATCTGCTGGTCGACCTTCTGTATCTGGCCCGCCGCCTGACCCTGCGAGGCGACCGCGGCGCGACGGTGGACAGCCTGCCGCCGGTCCGTCAGCCCGGGCGGATCATCGTCTTCATTCCGGCCTGGGACGAGGCCGAGGTGATCGGCGCGATGCTGTCGACCGCGCTCCGGCGCTTCGTCCATGCCGATTACCGGCTCTATGTCGGGCTGTATCCCAATGATCCCGCGTCCATCGCGGCGGCGGCGGACGTGGCGCAAGGCGATGCGCGGGTCCGGCTGGTCATAGGCGGGCGCGAGGGACCGACGACCAAGGCGGATTGCCTCAATACCCTGTGGCATGCGCTGGAGCGGGACCGGGCGGCGGAAGCGTTCGCGGTCAAGGCGATCGTGCTGCACGATGCCGAGGATGTCGTGCATCCCGCCGAGCTGACCGTCTTCGACTCGCTGATCGAGGGGCGCGCGGTGGTGCAGTTGCCGGTGTTGCCGCTGGTGGTGCCCGGTTCGCGGCTGGTGTCGGGTCACTATGCCGACGAGTTCGCCGAGAGCCACAAGAAGCAACTGGTCGTGCGCACCTGGATCGGCGCGGGGATGCCGTTGGCCGGTACCGGCTGCGCGATCGCGCCCGACATGCTGGCGGAGATCGCCGGGCGGCGCGGTGGCGATCCGTTCGATGCGACCAGCCTGACCGAGGATTATGAGCTGGGCCTGCGGATCGCCGAGCTGGGCGGGGAGGGGCTGTTCGCGCGGGTGACGGACGCGGCGGGTGGGATCGTCGCGGTCCGCGCCTTCTTCCCCGCCGACCTGATCGCGGCGGTCCGGCAAAAGGCGCGGTGGATGACGGGCATTGCGCTGATCGGATGGGATCGCACCGGTTGGAGTCGACCGATGGCGCTGGGCGATCACTGGTGGCGGTTGCGCGACCGGCGTGCACCGCTCGCCATGCTGGTCTTGGCGGCGGCCTATCTGGGGCTGTTCGCCGATGGGATGGCGGTGCTGCTCCATGCAGTGCAGGGCAGTGCGCTGCCACCGCTCGATCCCGGGCTGGGCTGGCTCTTCGCGATCAACGGCCTGTTGCTCTGGTGGCGGCTGGGCTTACGGATGACCTTTACCGGGCGAAGCTATGGGCTGTGCGAGGCGCTATGGTCGCTGCCCCGATTCGTCGTCGGCAATTTCGTGGCGCTCGCCGCCGCGCCGCGCGCGATGCTGCGCTATCTGCTCGTCCTGCGCGGGCGGCCGGTGGTGTGGGACAAGACCCGCCATGTCTTTCCGGACCTCTCGACCCAGCCATGAGCGGCCGACCGCTCCGTTTCCTGGGAGCGACGCTGGGGATCTGGACGCTGGGCCGGATCGCCTTTCTGCTGCCGTCCTCGCCGCAGGCCGAGCATGCCGATCCGATCCCCGTTGCCAGCCTCGCCCATGCCACCGCGCCGTTCGTCGAGGCGGGTCGAACCTTTGCCCCCATCCCGACTCAACCGGCACCGCCTTCGCTACCCAACAGGATTGCCCGCCGCGCTCCGACCGCGGTGGCAGGCGCGTCTTACGCTGTCCCGCCTCCTGCCATGGCGATGCTGTCCGATGGAGCGATGGAGCCGCCCCCGGCCCGCATGTTTCCGACATGGCCCACTTTACCGACCCGGCCCGACCGGTGGAGCGCCAGCGTCTGGGGAATCGCGCGCCGGGGCGGCGGCACGCTGCTACCCGGCGGCCAGCTCGGGGGATCGCAGGCCGGGGTGCGGATCCTGCGCCGACTCGACCGCGACGGCGCGCTGGCGGCCAGCCTCCGGCTCTCCGCGCCGCTGGAGGGGATCGGGCGGGAGGTTGCGGCGGGGCTCGACTGGAAACCCGCGCGCCGCATCCCGCTACGGCTGATCGTCGAGCAGCGATGGTCGCTCGACTCAGGGGCGGGCGGCACGGCGGCGATCGCGGTCACCGGCTTCGGCCCCCGCGCGATCGCGCCGCGGCTGAGCCTCAGCGCCTATGCGCAGGGCGGCGCGGTGATGCGCGACCGGATAGAGCCCTTTGTCGATGGCGCGGTGCGGGCGACCACGCCGGTGGCGGCGGGAATCGACCTGGGCATCGGCCTATGGGGCGGAGCGCAAAGGGACGCGCAGCGGCTGGACGTCGGACCGTCCTTAGGCTTCGCGCTACCAGTGGCGGATCGCCCCGTCCGGCTGTCGCTCGACTGGCGGCAAAGGATCGCGGGCCAGGCCGCACCCGGATCGGGGCCAGCCCTGACGCTCGCGGGCGATTTCTAGGGTGGGTCGCCATTCATGACGCTTGTCCCCTCCCTCTCCCCTGGACAGGGGAGAGGGTTAGCGAAGCTTGCCAGCGTGCTGGCTAGCGCAGCTTGGGTGAGGGGTTGAGCGAGCCATCGGCTCGCGCGCCCGCGAAAGCGGGCGCTCACCCCTCACCCAGCTCCGACTAAGCCTTTGCTACGCAAAGACCAAGTCTGCGCAACCCTCTCCCCTCTAAGAGGGGCGAGGGAAGAATGGGCATAGAGGAATGTCGATCCGACCGAGGGTGGGTGCCATTCGGCATCGCTCCTTCTTTCCTGCCGCAGGCCCGGCGGATTTTCACCCCCGATCAAAACTATGGCGGTGGCGCACCACCATGCTTATGGTGCACCCCCGCGCAGCCGGGGGGCCGCGTCATGTCCACCACCCGCCCCAAAGCGGCCCAGTTAAGCAGCGCGCATGAATCGTTTTGCCATCGGTATCGCGGGTATAGTTGTCATTCTGGCGATCGCGGTCGCCCTGTCCACCGATCGACGCGCCATCCGGCCGCGCGTCGTCGGCGCGGCCTTTGCACTGCAGGCGGGGATCGCGGTGCTGGTCCTGTACGTGCCCTGGGGCAAGCGGGTGCTGCAATGGCTGTCGGGCGGGGTCGCGGGGCTGCTCGGTTATGCCAATGAGGGGACCAAGTTCCTGTTCGGCGCGCTGGCGTCCGATCCGCTGGGCCGCAATTTCGCGATCCAGGCGCTGCCGGTCATCATCTTCTTCGCCGCGCTCGTCTCGATCCTCTATTATCTGGGGATCATGCAGCTGGTCGTGCGCTGGCTGGGCGGCGCGATCGAGAAGGTGATCGGCGTGTCGAAGGTCGAATCGCTGTGCGCGGCGGCTAACGTTTTTGTCGGCCAGTCCGAATCGCCGCTCGTCATCCGGCCCTATCTGGCGAGCCTCACCCCCGCGCAGCTGTTCACGGTGATGACCAGCGGCATGGCGGGCGTCGCGGGCACGATCCTGGCGGCCTATGCCTCGATGGGCATTTCGATCGAGTATCTGCTCGCGGCCAGCTTCATGGCGGCGCCCGGCGGCATCCTGATGGCCAAGATCATCATGCCCGACCGGATCGAGCCGCCCGCCGGGCAGCTGCCGCTGGGTGACGTGATCGAGGACGAGAAGATCGCGCTGGCCGAGGCGACGCATGACGAGGAAAAGCCCGCCAACATCATCATGGCCGCCGCGCAAGGCGCGCAGACCGGCGTGAAGCTGGCCGTCGCGGTGGGCGCGATGGTGCTGGCCTTCGTCGCGTTGGTCGCGCTGGCGAACGGCCTGCTCGGCGGCCTGGGCAATCTGATCGGCCTTCCGGGGCTGAGCTTCCAGGCGCTGCTGGGCTATGTGTTCCAGCCGATCATGGCGCTGCTCAACGTGCCGTGGAACGAGGCGGGGATCGCGGGTGGCCTGTTCGGCGAGAAGATCGTGCTCAACGAGTTCGTCGCCTATATCGACCTGGGCAAACAGGCCGCACAGCTGTCGCCGCGCACCGTCGCGGTCATCACCTTCGCGCTGTGCGGTTTCGCCAATTTCTCGTCGATCGCGATCCAGATGGCGGTGACGGGCAGCCTGGCCCCCAATCAGCGGCCGACCATCGCCCGGCTGGGCATCCGCGCGCTGATCGCGGGAAGCCTCGCCAATCTGATGTCGGCGGCGCTGGCGGGCTTGCTGATCGGATAGGGCGCTTTCGGGGTTGATCCTGAATGCGGGCGCGTTATGGGCGCCCCGTGGGCCGCAAACGTGGCCGACCAACACAACAGGATCATAATGCCCCGATCTAGTCCCTTGTCCGGCGACGAGGACAGTAGACGCAACCGCGTCTACGTCTTTGCCGACCGTCTGACGGGCCTGACGGGGTCGCCGAGCGCGGCCCGCTAACGCCGTTCCTCGCCGACCTTCCGCCGGGCTCGACCACACGAACCCGAAGGAGGTCTGTCATGACCCGCAACCTGTTCCGCGCGCATGTCCGCGCCCATTCCCTCGCCACGCTGATGGCAAGCGTTCCCCTCGAGCGTGCCCGGCTGCTCCGGGCCGTCGCCACCACACGTCCGCAGGCCCTGCGCCGCGCGCGTCCGTCGGCCTGAGGGACCAACGATGATCAAGATCGTGTCGCGGGCCGCGCTGTGCGGCCTGTTTGTCGTCGCGCGCGCCGCGTCGGCGCAAGAGGCGTCTCCGGCCTCCGACCTGTCGCAGGATTTCGCCATCCACGGCCAGGCGACCTTCGTCGCGCAGGGCGTGGGCGGCTTCGCCTCGCCCTATATCGGCGACAACAGCCTGACCCCGCACCAGCTGAAGGAAACCGCCGACGTCACCGCCTTTATCGGTGCGCGGGCGTGGGCCGGTGGAGAGCTCTGGGTGAACCCGGAGATCGACCAGGGTTTCGGCCTGTCCAACACGCTGGGTGTGGCGGGTTTTCCCAGTGCCGAGGCGTATAAGGTCGGCAAGTCCGAACCCTATTTCCGGCTGCAGCGCGCCTTTTTCCGCCAGACCTTCGGACTGGGGGGGGCGCGTGAGGCGGTGGCGCCGCTCGCCAACCAGCTCGGCGGATCGCGCCCGGTCGACCGGATCGTGCTGACCATCGGCAAGTTCGGGGTCGGTGACGTGTTCGACACCAATCCCTATGCCCATGATCCGCGTGGCGATTTCCTCAACTGGTCGGTCGTCGACACCGGCAGCTTCGACTATGCCGCCGATGCCTGGGGCTATACCACCGGCGTGGCGGGTGAGGTCTATCGCGGCGACTGGATAGTCCGCGCCGGGCTTTTCAACCTGTCGACCATCCCCAATGGCGAGCGGCTGGAACATGGCTTCGGCCAGTATCAGGTCGATGCCGAGGTCGAGCATCGCCACCAGGTTGCCGGGCGACCCGGATCGGTGCGCTTCGGCGTCTTTCGCAACCGGGGCAATTTCAGCCGCTTCGACGATGCGCTGGCCTATGCTGCGGCGACCGGCGGCGCGGTCGATCCCTCCGTCACCCGGCGGCGGATGACGCGGATCGGCGGCTATATGAACATGGACCAGGCGGTGACCGACACGCTGGGCCTGTTCGCGCGGGTCGGAGTGAGCGACGGGTCAATCGAGCCCTATGACTTCACCGATATCGACCGCACGGCGCAACTGGGCGGTTCGCTTTCGGGCAAGGGCTGGGGCCGGGCGCAGGACCGGGTCGGGCTGGCGCTGGTCGCCAACGGCATTTCGGCGGCGCATCGCCGCTATCTGGCGGCGGGCGGCCTTGGCGTGCTGGTCGGCGACGGCACGCTGCCCCATGCGGGCGCGGAAGAGATTGTCGAGGCCTATTACGACGTGTCGCTGTTCCGGGCGCTCGCGGTGACGCTCGACGCGCAATATGTCGAGAATCCCGGCTATAATCGTGACCGCGGACCCGCCGAGATATTCGCCCTGCGCGTGCACGGCGCGTTCTGACCCCGGCCTCCCCATTAGGGGAGGGCAAATTTACCGCGTGATCCCACCTGCGTTCGGCAAGGTCGCCTCCTCCACCGTCGGCGCCTTGCCGAACAGCGCGCGGTCGGCCGGACCGAAGGCCCAGCGCCACAATATGAACAGATAGGTCGCGGCGATCGCGGGCTCGCCGAACAGCAGCTCGGCCCATTCCAGCCGCTTTGGCAGCAGCGTGAAGACGCCCCCCACGACCGTCGCCGCGACCGCCGCCCAGACCAGCGGCCAGCGGAACGGCGATACCGGCGCCCGCAACATCCCCGACAGCACCCGCGCCTTGATGACCGACGTCATCGTCACGCTCATCGCCAGCGCCAGCGCCGGACCCGCCGCGGCCCAGGTCTCCGGCCAGCCCAGCGCCCGCATTCCCAGGATCAGCGCGAAGCTGAGCCCGATCTGCACCCCCAGCATCGCGATCGAGATCATCAGGTTGCGGTGCCGCGCGGTATAGACCAGCGCCGATTCGCACACCGCGCCGGTCGAGGCCAGCACCTCGGCGAACAGCAGGAAGGCGAGCGCGGCGGTGCCGGATACGAATTGCGGCCCGACCACCCCCATCACGCCTTCGCCGGGGATCGATCCCATCAGCGCCAGGCAGCCCTGCGCCGCCATGATCCAGAAGGCGACCTGTCGCACCTGCCGCGCGATCGCGCCCATGTCCCCATTGGCCAGGCTCTGGGTGATGACGGGACCCAGGATCGGATCGAAGCTGGTCTTCAGCTTCTGCGGCAGCGAGGCGACCTGCTGCGCCATATAATAGATGCCGACGATGCGCGGCTCGAACATCACGCCCAGGATGAAGCGGTCGACATTGCGCGTGCCCCATTCCAGCGCGTCGGCGCCCGCCAGCGGCGCATTGGCGCGGGCGAGCGCGAAGACGCGCGCCAGATGCGGACTCCAGCCGGTCGGCAGGCCATAGCTGCGCAGAAACGGCACCAGGCTGGCGATCAGCGCCGCCGTCATCGACGCGACATAGGACAGGACGAGGCCGTCGCGGATGGTGAAGAAGGAAAAGACCCAGGCCGCAATCGAGATGGTCCAGGGCTCCACCACCGCGCGCGCGGTGACGGTCGCCTTGACGTTGTGGCGATAGGCGAGCGCCGCCAGGCTGACGTCGGACCACGCTATGGCGACGATGATGCAGGGCAGCCATCGGTCCAGCCCGGTGATCGCGCTGTTGGGATAGAGAAGCTCGGGGAAATTCCACAGCACCGCGCTCGCCGCCACCGAGGCGAGAAAGGCCAGCGCCATCGCGTCCCACACGACATGGACATGCGGCCGGTCGGTGGCTGACAGCGCCTGCGCCAGCCCGCGCTTCATGCCGAGCGTCGCGATCAGCGCGGCCAGCTCGACCACTACCACCGCGATGGCGAAGCGCCCGACCAGATCGGGACCATAGATGCGCCCCGCGATGAACAGGAAGGGGATGCGCGCCGCCAGTCGCAGGATGAACCCTGCGATATTGGTCCGCCCACCCTTGGCGAGCGCATCAATGTCCTGGGATTGGGGCATCAGTGGGGGCGATGCCCCAGGGGCGAACGACCGTCATCATTTCCTCCCCTGTAAGGGGATGTGGCAGGCCAAAGGCCTGACGGAGGGGTGTCACCGGTGGTGAGGAAGGATGCCCTGACGAACGTGCACGCCCCTCCACCATGGCTATCGCCATGGTCCCCCTCCCCAAGCATGGCTTGGGGAGGATTGGCGTATCGGCGGGCGTGGATCAATGCGCCGCGCCCCAGCTCTTGCCGAAGCCGATCTCGACGCCCAGCGGCACCGACAGCTTGACCGCCGGTTCGGCCGCGCCCGCCATGACGTCGCGGATCACCGCGCCCGCGGCCTCGGCATCGGCTTCCGGCGCCTCGAACACGAGTTCGTCATGCACCTGCAGCAGCATCCGGACATGCCCCAGCCCGGCCGCAGCGAGTGCGGGTTCCATGCGGACCATGGCGCGCTTGATGATGTCGGCGCTGGTCCCCTGGATCGGCGCGTTGATCGCAGCGCGCTCGGCGCCCTGCCGTTCGCCCTGATTGCGTGAGGCGATGCGCGGGAAATGCGTCTTGCGGCCGAACAGCGTTTCGGTGAAGCTCTTCTCGCGGACGCTCGACAGCGTCTCGGCGATATAGCGGTTGATGCCCGGGAACCGCTCGAAATAGCGGTCGATCATGGCTTGCGCCTCGTCCGCAGACACGTCGAGGCGACCCGCCAGCCCCCAGCGCGAAATGCCATAGAGGATGGCGAAGTTGATCGTCTTGGCCCGCCCGCGCGTGTCGCGATTGACCTCGCCGAACAGCTCCATCGCGGTCAGGCTGTGGATGTCGTCGCCATTGGCGAACGCATCACGCAGCGCGGGCACGTCCGCCATATGCGCGGCGAGGCGCAATTCGATCTGCGAATAGTCGGCGGCGATCAGGACATGGCCGGGCTCGGCGATGAACGCCTCGCGCAGCTGCCGCCCGACCTCGGTGCGGATCGGGATATTCTGAAGGTTCGGCTCGGTCGAGGACAGGCGGCCGGTCTGTGCGCCGGTCAGGCTGTAGCTGGTGTGGACGCGGCCGGTCTTCGGATTGATCTGCGCCTGGAGCGCGTCGGTATAGGTGCTCTTGAGCTTGGAGAGCTGACGCCATTCGAGGATCTTGCGCACGATCTCCGCCGCCTCGCCGCCGTCGCGGGCGAGGCGTTCGAGTTCGGTGACGTCGGTCGAATAGACGCCCGACTTGCCCTTGCGCCCGCCCTTCAGGCCGAGGCGGTCAAACAGGATTTCGCCCAGCTGCTTGGGGCTGCCGATGGTGAAGGGCGTGCCCGCCATCGCATGGATTTCGCCCTCGAGGCCCGCGATCTGCCCGGCGAATTCGGTCGAGAGCTGTGACAGGCGCTCGCGATCGACCTTGATCCCGCGCCGCTCCATGCCCGCAATGACGGGGACGAGCGGGCGGTCGACCATCTCATAGACGCGCGTCGCCTGCTCCATGGGGAGCCGCAGCCGGAACCGCTTCCACAGCCGCAGCGTGACGTCGGCATCCTCGGCGGCGTAGCGGGTGGCGGTCTTCAGATCGACCTCGTGGAAGCCGAGCTGCTTCTTGCCGGTGCCGACCACCTCCTTGAAGGCGAGGCAGGTGTGCGACAGATGCGTCGCCGCCAGTTCGTCCATGCCATGGCCGTGCAGGCCCGCATCGAGGTCGAAGCTCATGACGATGGTGTCGTCATGCGGCGCGATGGCGATGCCGCGCTCGCCCAGCACGATCATGTCGAACTTCAGATTCTGGCCGATCTTCAGGACCGACGGGTCCTCGCACAGCGCCTTGATCCGCTCGAGCGCTGCCGCGACCGGAATCTGCACCGGCACTTCCGCCAGCAGGTCGGTGCCGCCATGGCCGAGCGGGATATAGCACGCCTTGTTGGGCGCCAGGCACAGGCTGACCCCGACCAATTCGGCCTGGGTCGCGTCGGTCGAGCTGGTTTCGGTGTCGATCGCAACGAAACCCTGATGACGCGCCTGGGCCACCCATTGGTCGAGCGTTTCCAGATCCTGCACGGTGATGTAGCCGTCGAGATTGCACGGCTCGTCATCGTCCATCGGGGCGGCGGGTGCAGCCTCTCCGGCGGCAGGGGCGGGGGCGGCATCGTCGGTGATCTGGCCCATCTTGGCGATCAGCGAGCGGAAACCATGATGCTCCAGGAAGGCGCGGAGCGGCGCATCCGGGATGGTCGGGTGTAGCGCCAGCGACTCCAGCGGCTGCGGCAGCGGAGCGTTGCACTCCAGCGTGACCAGCCGCTTCGACAGCCGGGCATTGTCGGCATGTTCGATCAGATTGTCGCGCAGCTTGCCCTTCTTCATCTCGGGCGCGGCGGCCAGCACCGATTCCAGGTCGCCATGCTCGACGATCAGCTTGGAGGCGGTTTTCGGCCCCACACCTGGCACGCCCGGCACGTTGTCGACGCTGTCGCCCATCAGCGCGAGCACATCGCCCAGCTGCTTCGGCCCGACGCCGAACTTCTCCTGGACATACGCCTCGCCCAGACGCCGGTTGTTCATCGTGTCGAGCATGTCGAGGCTGCCATCCTCGACCAGCTGCATCAGATCCTTGTCGCCCGAGACGATCGTGACCTGCCACCCTTGCGCCAGCGCGGCGCGGGCATAGCAGGCGATCAGATCGTCGGCCTCCAGCCCCTCTTCCTCGATGCAGGGCAGCGAGAAGGCGCGGGTGGCGTCGCGGATCATCGGGAATTGGGGGACCAGATCGGGCGGGGGCGGGGGCCGGTGCGCCTTATACTGGTCGTACATCTCGTTGCGGAAGGTCTTGGACGACTTGTCGAGGACCACCGCCATATGGGTCGGCCCGTCAGCGGCGTTGATCTCGTCCACCAGCTTCCAGAGCATGGTGGTATAGCCATAGACCGCCCCGACCGGCTCGCCATGCTTGTTCGTCAGCGGCGGCAAGCGGTGATAGGCGCGGAAGATATAGCCGGAGCCGTCGACGAGATAGAGATGGGGCATGATCCGCGCGGTTTAGCGGAACAGAGAGAGGGTAAACAGCCCCTGATCGCACCGGTTTTTCAGGCGTGTGGCGGATGGGCCACGCAGGGGGCGACTTCGTTCTCTGCCTCGCAAATGTCACGTTCGGTCAGAAGAGCCGAAAATCCTCGTGCATCACGAACCGCCCTTTCGGTTCATCACTATGCGTTTCGAAGATTGCCGTTAGAACGTCGCCCACGAAAAGGCCTGCAACGGAAGAGACCTCACTCCACCGCACCCGCACAGGAGCATCGGACCGAACCGAGATCGCAGGGCCAACATCCAATGCAGCGATGATCGCATTTCCCGCGGGTTTGTGCATGTCCAACAGGTAGAAATATGCGCTTTCATCATCGCGCTTGAAAACGACGCCAAACTGTCCCTTGGATTGAATAGCGCTTTCATAGATGTCGATCACCGCGAAATGGTGCGGCAAATCTTCCTCCCCTGCAAGGGGAGGGGGACCAGCAAAGCTGGTGGAGGGGTGTCGCCCTATCGAGAGCGGGACACCCCTCCGTCAGGCCTGCGGCCTGCCACCTCCCCTTGCAGGGGAGGAAGATGGATCAGTTCGCCACCGCCACCGGCCCCCGTGGCGGTCCGGCCGCATCGGCCACCGCCGCCGCGACATTCTGGATCAGCAGCTGCCGCTTGCGGATATCCTCGGTCGTGTCGCCGATCATCACCGCGATGGCGAAGCGGCGGCCGTCCGGCGCCGTCAGCAGGCCGACATCGTTGAAGCCCGCATTGCGGCGACCCAGATCCTGCCCCGTCCCGGTCTTGTGCGCGATCGTCCAGCCGCTGGGCACGGCGGCGCGCAGGCGGGCATGGCCGGTGCGCGAGGCCTCCATCGTGTCGATCAGGATGCGGGTCGAGGTTTCGGACAGTAGCTCCCCGCGCGCCAGCCGGGCGAGCGCATCGGCGATGGCGATCGGCGCGGCGCCATCGGGCGGATCGCCGACATAGGCATCGAGCGCCGCCGAACGTGCCCCCGGATCGAGCCGGTTGCGCGCCGCCTGGAACGCCCCCGCCATCGCAAAGGCGGGTTGCCAGGTGAGCCCCGCCGTCTTCGCCTGGAGCAATCGCTCGCCGGGGCCGAAGCGGATATCGCCCAGCCGCTTGTCGGCGATCATCGTGCGCACCGCCTGTGGCCCGCCGACAAAGGTCAGCAGCCGGTCATTGGCGGTATTGTCGCTCTGGGTCAGCGCGCGGGTCAGCAGCTCGCCGACGGTCGTATGGTATCCGTCGCCCTTGACCAGCATCGCGATCGGCTGGTGGAACAGGGTCAGGTCCTCGCGCCGGACGACGATCGGCTGGTCGAGCCGGGCGCGGCCCTCGTCGCGCAACGACAGCAGGGTGATCGCGACCCACAGCTTGGACACCGATTGCTGGGGGAGGCGCTGGCGACCGCCGACCTCGACCGTCCAGCCATCGTCGACCGCGCGGATCGCGATGCCCTTCTTGCCCGAAAAACCGGCATAGAGGCGGTTGATGGCGCTGACCAATCCGGCGGGGGCAGCGGGCGCGCGGCTGGGGCGGGGCCTGTCTCTTATACAC
>NZ_CAJXWX010000042.1 GCF_913062585.1 uncultured Sphingomonas sp.
CGAAGGCCGTTGAACACCTCCCGCAGGTCATGCTCCCGCTGCCCGGCATCCTCGCGTTGCAGCAGCAGGTACGGTGCGACCAGCAACCATTCCTCGTCGCTCACGTCAGATGGATACGGCTTGCGGCAAATGCTCATCCCACCTTGGATGAATCAGCAAACCTCTCAAGTCCATAACAGCCTCTAGGTGGCAACGCCCTCGATTTTCCGGCTCATCCGTTATCAGTATCAGCCCTCTGCCTTACCTGCCACATTGGTTACACGGAGTCGTTACGAGAGAGGCGGCATAGCCGCGGCCGCCTTCGCGATGTCCGCTCGCAACGCAGCCAGTTGGCGCAGATTGTCGTCGCGCCCCACGACCTCGACCAGCGGATTATGGTCGCCGGGGCGCTCGCCCTGGCCGTCCAGCACCGCGAACCAGCTGGCGTCTCGGAACAGTTCGTCGCTCGACAGGACGATCCGACCGGAGCTTCGGAAATGCCCGATCTTTTCGGCCAGCGTGTCGGGGATCGCCATCTTCTGCCGCTCGCGCCACATCGGTTCGTCGCGCCCCGTGGTGGCATGATAGTGCAGGATCAGGAAATCGCGCACCTCCAGCATCTCCTGCCCGAACACCCGGTTAAACTGCCGCGCCAGCAGAGGCGAGCAATCGCTGGCGGGAAAGAGTGACAACAGCTTGGCGATCCCGCTCTGGATGAGGTGGATGCTGGTCGATTCCAGCGGCTCGAGGAAACCGCTCGACAGGCCGATCGCGACGACATTGGCCCGCCACACCTCCCGCCGCATGCCGGGCGTGAAGCGGATCAGTCGCGGGTCGGCCAGCGGTGGCCCGTCCATGCCCGCGATCAGCGATGCGCGCGCGGTTTCCTCATCCTGAAACCGGCTGGCAAAGACATAGCCATTGCCGACCCGGTGCTGAAGCGGGATACGCCAGCGCCACCCCGCCTCGGCCGCGGTCGCGCGGGTATAAGGCGTGCGATCGCTCTCCGGCGCGCTCGGTGCCGCCCAGGCCCGATCGCAGGGCAGCCAGTGCGACCAGTCGTCGAAGCCGACGCCCAGTGTCTGGTCGATCAGGAGCGCGCGCAGTCCGGAACAGTCGATGAATAGGTCCCCCGCCACGACCTGCCCGCCGTCTAGCGCCAGCGACCGGACGAAACCGCTCTCCCCATCCCGCTGCACCGACGCGACGACGCCCTCGATGCGACGCACGCCCGCGCGCTCGGCCAGTCCGTGCAAATAGCGCGCGTAGAGACCGGCATCGAAATGATAGGCATAGCCCAGCGTCGAGAGCAGCGAGCGGCGATCTGGCACGGGCCGTGCGAAGCGGCCCGCCCTTGCGGCCTGCGCGGTCAGCGAATAGGCCTCGGTCGGAGCCACGTCGCCATCGCCGCGGGCTCGGATCAGACGATGGAGGAACATCGCACCATCGCTTGGTGGCCCGAACGTGCCGAAGGGGTGGAAATATCGGCTCCCCTCGCCGTTCCAGCCGACGAACTCGATGCCGAGTTTTACCGTCGCCTTGGTTTCGGCCATGAACTGGCGCTCGTCCAGGCCGATGATCTGGTTGAACCAGTGGATGGTGGGGATCGTCGCCTCGCCGACCCCGATCGTGCCGATGGCGTCGGACTCGACCAACGTGATGGCGACACCCTGCCCCGCTAGCGCACGCGACAGCGCGGCGGCGGTCATCCAGCCCGCCGTTCCCCCGCCCAGGATCACGATCCGGCGAATGCGCTTGTCCGTCATGGCCGCCAGCCTAACTGATCGGCCCCATATCTGCGAGCGTCATCGGGTGGAACAGGCGACCGCCTGCCCGGCCGGGCGACGCAGCGCCAGATAGACGGTGCTCCACAATTGCGCCGCGTTGGACTCGTCGACATCCGCGCCCGCCGCGCCGAAGGGCACGACCTGATACCGGCCATCGGCATAGCGCCACGACCATAGCTCGGAGCTTTGGACGCTGTGCGTCGCCTCGATCCCGTCCCAAAGGCAGGATTGTGCGCGGGCCAGCGATGCGCGGACATCGGCGGGCAGGTCGCGCCGTTCCAGCTGCCGGGCGAGGCCCGCCGCGACCAGCGCCTGCTGCCAGCTCCATACGACCGTACCGTGATAGGCATTGGGCGAGAATTTGCGCTGGATCGCCGCATCGGCAAAGGCCGGGTTGGCGACCAGCATCCCCGCACCCGTGCGCAGACCCGCCGGGAACGCGTCGATGAAGCCGCTCGCCATGACCTTCAACGCCTCGGCAGGCGGCTGGTCGAAGAGCAGCGCGAAGCCGGGATCGCTGTTCTGCACCGGGATCGGCCGCCCCTGCGCATCCAGCGCGATGGCCGGGAAGCGCACGGGGGCGTTGCCGATCGCCGCCAGCGCGGGCGCGGCCGGAACACCGATCATCTGCGCATAGCGGCTGACCGCCTGGCGCGCCTCGGCGGGGGCCAACGTGACGTCGAAAAGCGGCGGCGCCTTGGCCCGCCAGACATCGGCGACGCCCCGGGCCTGGGCGAAAAGCCCGGCATCGGCTGCGGCAAGATACGGCTTCAGCAGCCCGCTGGCATCCAGCGCCGCCGCCGAATCCAGCGCGGCGGGCACCAGCACGGCGTTGACGTCATAGGGGATGCGGCCGCCCGCCAGTCCGTCATTGCTGTCGCGCCACTCGCCCGCATCCATCCCTGGCTTCAACGCGATCAGGCCCGCCGGAACGGAATCGCGGGCGAAGGGCTGGGCCTGGCGCAGGACGAAGCGCAGGTTGCGCACCATCCGCGCGCCCAGCGTCTCGCCGTCCACCCGCTGCGCCAGGAACGCCGCCGCCCGCGCCCGTCCGCGAGGATCGTCGAGCAGCCAAGCCCGCGCGACCGGGGCGAGCATATAGTCGCTGTCGACCATGTTGTAGTTATAGACCGGCGCGTCCGACGAGGTACCATCGGCCTTGCGGTGGTCGAGGACGGCGAACTCGCCAATATCCTCCTCATGCGCGACCTCGCCCTGCAGCGACAGGCGCGCCAGCACCGAGGACAGGCCGGTCTCCACCGCCGCCGGTTGCAGCGCGGGCATCAGCAGCCGGACCGACATCAGCGTGTCGCGCCCGAAATAGGTGTCGAACCGCCACGAGCCCGCCAGGAACTTTTCGGCATAGCTGAGGAAGGTCAGCGCGTTGCGGGCGCCCGGATCGGGCCGGGCCTTGGCATTGAGCAGGTCCGCTCCGCCGCGCGGGGTCAGCGGCGTCTCGCCGGTCAGCGCGGTCACGGCGAAACGGATCGTTCCGCTCTTACCCGCCAGAATCGCGCCGCCTTCGATCCGCCCGTCGGTGACCGACATCGACAGGTCGTAGCCCGCCGCCCCGTCCAGCCGGTCGCGCGACCAGCGGATCGTGTCGGCGGTCATCCGTGGCGGGGTCAGCACCTCGGCGGGGGCGGTGCCCAGCGCCTGATAGTCGCGGATCACGCGGATGCTCGACAGCACCGCCTGGCGCGGCACCAGGCGGCCTGCGTCGATCGTCACCGCGAAGCGCACGCCGTGAAGCGGGCGCCCCTTGGCATCGCGCAGCGTCACCGGCTGCGGCTCGCCCTCCAGCCGCCACGCGGCGTCCCGGTCCAGCGGCTCGAACCACAGGGCCGTTCCGCTATTGGCCGCCGGAAAGGCGACGAGCAGGCGGGGTTGCCTGCCCGATCGCAGCACGACATGCGCCGCGACGGGGCCGGAGCGCGTGAAGCTGTTGATGTTCAGCCCCTCGCGCACGGCATAATGCTCGACCGGCGCCGCGCCGGTCAGACCGAGCAGCGCGGCCAGACCCAGCGACAGCCGCAACCCCGCCTTCACCCTCACAGCTTAAGCGTCGCGCTGATGAGCGCATTGCGCCCGACGATGGCGCGGCCATAGAAATAGCCGTTGACGATCGTCTGCGTCTGGCCCTGGCGCGGATTGCCCTCGGTAAAGCCCTTCACGTCGGTCAGGTTATCGACGCTGACCGACAGGTTCAGGCGCGGCGTGGCGTCGATGCTCGCACCGATCGAGAAGACCCCGTAATCGGGCAGCGCGATGCCGTTGCCGCTGTCGGCGAAAATCTTGCCAATATATTTGTATCGCCCGTAAATCTCGCCCAGGCCGCCGGGCAGGACGAAGGACGGGGTGACGTTCAGCAGCTTCTTGGGCGTCCGCTCGGGCGTGTTGCCGTCATATTGCGGCTGGGCGACACCGTTGAAGCGCAGGTTGCTGAGCTTGGGGTCCTGATAGACGCCCTGCACGTTCAGGCTGAAGAATTCGACCGGACGCAGCGTCACATCCAGCTGGACGCCGTTGGTGAAATTGTCGGCCAGCGCATTGCTCGCCTGGGCCGGGTTGGCCGGATTGATGAACTGATAGGACTGGTCGCGGAACTCGGTGCGGAACCCGATGACCGAGGCGGTGAAGCCGTTCGCCTTGAACCGCACCCCGCCTTCGTACAGCGTCAACTCGGACGGCGCGTGGGTGCCGCCGGTGTCGCCGCCATTGGTCTGGAACCCATGCGCGCCGCGCACATAAAGCGCGACGTGATCGGTCAGCTCGTAATTGATGCCCGCCGTATAGGCCCAGTCGGAATAATTGGCGGTCTGGCGGGTATAGGTGCCTTTGAAGGTGCTGCCGACATTGTCGTACAGGCCCGTCGTACCCGCCGGTACAGCGGCATTGACCGCGGCAGTATCGCCGATGTCGACCCGGACATGCTGATGCTCATAGCGGGCACCGAAGTCGATGTGCAGCTTGTCGCCGATGGTCAGTTCGTCGTTGAAATAGGCCGACAGCGACGTGACCTCGTCGTTGAACAGCCCCTGCCCCCAATTGCCATAATTGACCATGCCGTTGTCGGTCAGCGACCCCAGCACGCCGCCCGACGCGTTCAGCGCGACCATGTCATAGACGTTGGAGTCGTTGCGCACGTCGTTCAGCACAGTCGCGACGGCCGACTGGTTGTTGGACCGGCGGACGTTGTAGACCATGCCGCCGACGGTCAGCGAATTGTCGATATTGCCGCCGCCGAAATCCCATTTCGCGCCGAAGTCGCTGCCGAAATCCCTGGTCTTCAGCGTCTGGTGATTGAGCACCGTCTGCTGGAGCAGGCCATTGCCGTTCAGGGCGTTGAGCGCGGCCGTGTTCGACGCCGGAATCACCTGGCCGGTGCGGATGTCGCGCAGGCCATATTGCGCGACGCCGGGGAAACGGATCGCGGCGACCTGGAAATAGGTCAGCGACGATCCCTGGATCGGGGTCAGCCCCGCCAGCGGCGAGGAAGCGGGCGTCAGGTAATTGAGCGCCGAGGTCAGACCCGCAGTGCCCGCCCCGCTGCCCGGAAAGATCCCGTTGAAGTCATAGGAGCCGTCCAGATAGCGCGCGCGGCCGAACAGGCGCAGTCTGGGGCTGACCGGCACTTCGACATCGATGCGATAGGTGTTGGCCTTCACATGGACGCCATCGGCCGAGCTGAACCGGCGCAGGCTTTCGCCGGTCGCGGGGGCGTTGGGCACCAGGAACTGGGTGAAGCCGCGCCCGCCCGCGTCGTCGCGCTTCAGGTCCAGGCCGGGCACGCTGCTGATCGTGCCATCGGTCGCCACGCGGAACGGCATGTCGGCGTAATAGGGGAAATGCTTGTCGCCATGTTTGACGGTGAAGCGGATGAGCCCGCCATTGGAGAATTTCTTCTCCAGCATCGCCTTCACGTCATAGGCGTTGAAGGTGAACGGCGTGCGACGGACGCCCTTTTGCGAGGTGACATAGCCGCCGACGTTGAACGCCCAGCCATCGGCGATCGGCGCGGAGAAATAGCCGTCGGCGCGCAGGTCGCCATAGGTGGTGCCGGTATAGCGCACCATCGCCATCGCCTTGTCATGGTTGGGCTTCAGCGAGATGAAGTTGATCGTCGCACCTGCACCATTGGGGGCCAGTACGCCCGACGTACCGCCCTCGACCGCTTCCAGGCGGTTGATGGTGATGTCGTTCTGGAAATAAAAGTCCGCACCGCCGCCGCCATAGAGGATCGGCATGCCATCCTCTTCCAGCGTGATGAAGGTCTGCGCACCGCCGCGCAGGCCGCGCACCGAATAATTGTTCGAGATCGGCCCCGCCGTGCCCTCGACGAAGACACCGGGCACCAGTTCCAGCGTTTCGGCGGTCGAGCGCGGTGCCTTGCGCAGCAGATCCGCCGCGCTCGCCAGTGTCACGTTGGACGAGGAGTTGAACAGGGTGCGGCGGTCGGAGGTATTGCCGGTGACGATGATCTCGTTCTGCGCGCCGTCATCCGCCTGGGTGGTTTCGGCCGAGGGGGCGTCGCCCGTCATCGTCGCCGGCGCGCTGCCCGGCCGGGACACGCCATCCTGAGGCAGGGCATAGCCCACTGTCCGCATCGCCGCCGGAGCACTCGCACCGATTACCGCCGTCCGTCCGTCGAACGACACCAGCCGCAGGCGGCTCGGGCCGATCAACCGCTTCAGCCCTTCCTCGATGCTCAGCTGCCCCTTGACGTTCGATACGGTCTGGCCGCGCGTCACGTCGCTGGGGGCGAGAATCTGGATACCCGCCTGTTGGGCGAAACGGACCAGTCCGGTCGTCGCGGCCTGACGGGGAACGTTGAAGTTGCGGATCGTCGATTGCGCGGCGACGGCGGGCGACGCGATCCCGGCGGCGATGGCCACCGTCGACGCGAATGGAATAGACAGAATCTGGCTGCGCATGACACCCCTCCCTTAGTTTTTGACGCGCTTCATGTGGCGCTGATCCAAGGATGCGTGGCCACGCCGTTTCCGTCACCACACGCCGAAATCGTCGAAAAGAATTTTTCTAGGGAACGATGCGGGTCACATCGCCATTGCCCGGCCCCTCACGGCGCTCGACTCGGCCACCGACCATCGCAGCGCTCGCGGCCGCAAAACCGTCGACGTCATAGATGCGAAACCAGCCCACGACCCGCCGCCCGGCCAAGGATGGCGCGACCTCCAACTGATCGTTGTTGTAGCGGTTGAACTCCGCCGCCGCCTGGCCGAGCGTCATGTCGTCGAGCACGATCCGCCCTTCCCGCCATGCCAGCTGCTGATCCGATGCTTGGGGCTCCATCGCCCGCACCGCCATTCTGCCCGGATGCAGGACCGCCCACTCGCCCGCCGCCACACGGCGCGGCGGATCGGCGCTGTCGACGGACCAGATTTTCACCACACCCTTCGTCACCACGACCCGAGCGGCTTCGCCCTCTCGCCGGACATCGAAGGCCGTGCCGACCGCCTGGACACGATAGGGGCCGCTCGCCACCACAAATGGCCGCTTCGGATTATGCGCGACCTGAAACCAGGCCTCGCCCTTGCGCACATCGATATGTCGTTCGCTGGGCGTGAACGCCAGGCGCAGGGTCGTGCCGCTGTTGACGAGCGCGACCGATCCGTCGGCGAGCGGCATCCGCCGGATCTCGCCGATGCGGGTATCGATCCGCTCCGTCCGGTCCGGCCAGAAGCCAAGGCCCAACCCGGCGACGAGCGCGGCCGCCAGCGCACCACCGCCCCATCGCCGCCAATGTCGCCGATCACGGCGCAGCGTCCCATCCTCTTCAGCCCCATCCCCGTCGTGACGCCCCGACAAGGCACGGACGCGGTCGAGCAACCCCAGCGCCGCTGTCGCGCGCAGGAGAGCCCCCCTGTGCCGCTGGTCCTCCTCCAGCCAAGCCGCCAGCCTGGCATCTTCGTCACGATCCAGGCCCCGGTCGATCGATGCGGCCCAGCGACAGGCGATTTCGTCGATCACCGCCAGCCTCCCGTTTCGCGGTGGCCCGGTCGCGCTTTTCTGGGTTCGCGGCGACGGATCGGCAGCTCGGCCTTTTCGTCATCACTCAGCTGGTCCAGAATCCGCTTCAGACCTCGCGCCACATCGTTCTCGACCACGGTTTCGGGAATATGCAGTCGCATCGCGATGTCGCGCTGCGCCATGCCGTCAATCTTGCGCAGCCGGAAAATCTGACGCGCCCGGTCCGGCAGCGCATCGATCAACCGCTCGATCCGGGCCAGCATGTGCCGTTCGGCGACGATCTCCTCGGGCGAATGGGACAGGTCGGGCGCGCTGTCCAGTTCGGCTAGGCCGCTCGCCGCGTCGATGCTGACGACCCGCTCGCGCCGGATCTGCTCCAGCACGACATTGCGCGCGGCACGGAAGAAATAACGGCGCGGGTCGTCGATATGCGCGAACCCGTCGAGCCTGCTGATCCGGCAATAGGTTTCCTGCACCACGTCATCCACATCGACGGCCGGGAACGCCGCACGCAGCCAGACCCGTAACTGCCGCTCATGCGGCAGAATGTAACGACCGACCCAGGCGACAAGCTGATGCGAACTCACGCGGCTCCCCTCATCACCCAGGATGAACCCGGCGAGCATTTCCGTCGAGACAGTCAAAAATTTATGGTCGACGATCGTGCACAGCCTGGGTCTGCTGGAAAGTACCATCTCATGGCAAATATCGATCCCGCGCTCGAACAGTAGAGCCTCCAAGTTCCGCAGGCTCGTTGGAAAGCAAACGTACATCAGCACCACCAGCCGGATTACCCAGGGTCAGGCCCCACCGATATAAGCATTCGTTGACGATTCAGGTGATATCTCAGTGACGATGTAACGCCCTGCTGAAGACGCATAGTCACAGCGGCTTAAAAGTTCGGCGGCTATGAGCAACGCGTCTTTGACCCAACGCACGAAGCCGCTGCGCGGCACTGGTGCTGGTGGTGAGGTAGCGCGTCTGTGCTGAGGTTTTGCCGTGCGGCAGCGGAGGCGGACGGTGGGGTTCCGTCAACAAGAGAAACCTCGCCATGACGACGTCACCGACCCAAGCACCCATCACTCCGCTGCGCCAGCAGATGCTCGACAATATGGCGATGCGTTCGATGCGGGTTC
>NZ_CAJXWX010000043.1 GCF_913062585.1 uncultured Sphingomonas sp.
TTTTTCAAGCAGAAGACGGCATACGAGATCTAGTACGGTCTCGTGGGCTCGGAGATGTGTATAAGAGACAGGGTCAGCGCCAGCGTACTCAAGCGGTCGTCGCGCGCATCGGGATCGAACATGCCGCGATGGCCGCCCGCCTCATAACCCTGCGCCAGCAGCGCATCGACCCCCGCGCGCTCGGCCGCCTGCGCCTCGGCCAGGCAGGTGACGCTGGCCAGCAGGCAGCATCCCGCCCCTTTCAGCGCGGCGATGCGGGCATCATCGGGCAGGCCGAAATGGAAACTGACCACCGCCGGTTTCACCGCGACCAGCAGCGCCAGCATGGCATCGTCCTCGGCGAAGCTGGGATAGATGGGGCGCAGCGACGAAGGCGGCGACGCACCCTGCCCGGCAAAGGCGGGACGCAACGCCTCGCACCAGGCGGCCTCGCGTACAGGGTCAGGGCGAGGCGCGCGATGGACGAAGAGATTGACATTGAACGGCCGGTCGGTCCGCGCCCGCACCTCGGCGATCGCCTCGGCCGCTTGGGGAACGTCACCCGCGCCGAGCGCGATCGCGCCCAATCCGCCCGCCGCATTCACCGCCGCCGCCATGGCAGGCGTAGAAACCCCTACCATCGGCGCCTGCAGGATCGGCAAGGCGAAGGTCGAGGCGCCGAGCATCGTCACCGCCGTCAGCGCGGCGCCTTGGCCCCCTCGATGGCGGCCTGCGGATCGACCGAGGGCGCCCCCTTGGCGGGCGTGCCGGTATTGGCGATCGAGCCGGTATCGGCGCGCGGATCCTCCTCGACCTTCTTCACCGCCGCGTCGGCGGCATTGGCCGGGGCGGCACCGGCCGCCGGTTCCTTGGCCGTGGGCGCGGCGGGCAGCGGCAGGTTGGAGCCTTGCTGGTTCAGATACAGGATCACGTTCGCGCGGTCCTGCGGATTGGACAGGCCCGCAAAGGTCATCTTGGTGCCCGGCGCGAACTTGCGCGGCGACGTCAGCCACGCGTTCATCTTGTCCCAGTCCCATTTGCCGCCGACCGCCTTCAGCGCGTCGGAGAAGGCGAAGCCGCCCTTGCCCTCGGCAATGCCCTCGCCCAGCGTGGCGTAGAGATTGGGGCCGACACCGTTCGGACCACCCTGGTTGATCGTGTGGCAGGCCGCGCATTTCTTGAAGACCTCGGCCCCCTTGGCGGCGTCGGCGGTGGGCAGCAGCGAGGCGATCGGCACCTCGGCGGCAGCACCGCCCGATCCTTCGGCTTCGACGCCCTCGATCGCATAGCCCATCTTGTCCGGCCGCTTGTCGTGGAAGATCATGCCGCCGACGATCGACAGGCCCAATGCGGTGCCAGCCGCACCCAGCACCCATCCCGCGATCGTATTGGTCTTTAGGTCCATCGCTTTTCGCTGCCCCGCCAATATCTCTCCTGAGGGCCGACCTTAGGTGCCGCTTTCGCGAACGGCAAGTTCTGCTTCCCTTGATCGCGTCGCGCCCGCGCTTTAGGCCGCAGCCCCATGGAAAACTACGCCGCCCCCGCCCGTCCGATCGTCGCAGGCATGACCGAAGCCGCCCTCGCCGAGCCCGCCCGCGCCGTCGCGTTCCAGGGGGCGCCGGGCGCCAACAGCCATGTCGCGGCGACCGAGGTGTTTCCGGACGGCCTGCCGCTGCCCTGTTTCGACTTCGCCGACGCGCTGGACGCGGTGAAGACGGGCAAGGTCGACCAGGCGATCATCCCGATCGAGAACTCGCTGCACGGCCGCGTCGCCGACATCCACTTCCTACTGCCCGAATCCGGACTGGCGATTGTCGCCGAGCATTTCCTGTCGATCCGCCATGCGCTGATGGCGACCGGGACGCGCGACGAGCTGGCCGAGGCGATGAGCCACCCCCAGGCGCTGGGCCAATGCCGCCACTGGCTGCGCGCCCATGGCCTGCGCCCGATCGCCTATGCCGATACGGCGGGCGCGGCGGCGCGGGTGGCCGAGATGGGCGATCCGCGCATCGCCGCCCTCGCGCCCCCGCGCGCGGCCGAGCTGTACGGGCTGAACCTGCTGGCCGAGGATGTCTCGGACGGGGCGCACAACATGACCCGCTTCGTGGTGCTGGCGCGCGGCAATCAGCCGCCGGTCGGCGACGGGCCGTGGATGACCAGCCTGATCTTCGAGGTGAAGAACGTCCCCGCCGCGCTGTACAAGGCGATGGGCGGCTTTGCGACCAACGGCGTCAACATGACCAAGCTGGAAAGCTATCAGCGCGGCGGCAGCTTTGCGGCGACCGAATTCTATTGCGACGTGGTCGGCCGCCCCGGCCAAGCCGCGTTCGACCGCGCGATCGAGGAACTGGGCTTTCACAGCAAATGGGTGCGGATGCTGGGCACCTATCCGCAGGCGCGGCGGCGGGGCTAAATTATTGAATTCCTCCCCATTAAGGGGAGGTGGTAGGGCGTAGCCCTGACGGAGGGGTGTCGCCCTGTCGATAGCGGGACACCCCTCCGACGCGCTACGCGCGCCACCTCCCCTTGCAGGGGAGGAATTATGAGTTCGCCCACGCCTCCAGCAACGTATGCGCGATCGCGTAAGCCGGCGGCACGCCGAACCGCGAGCCATCCCCGGCCAGCGCCGCGCGCACCTCGTCGCGCGAGACCCAGATCGCATCCTCCAGCTCGGTCGTGTCGATCGTCAGCCGGTCGTCCACCGCCTCCGCGACACAGGCGATCATCAGCGAGGACGGGAACGGCCAAGGCTGGCTGGCAATATAGCGGACGTGTCGAACCCGCACGCCCGCTTCCTCGAACAACTCGCGCGCGACGGCTTCCTCGATGGATTCGCCCGGCTCCAGGAATCCCGCCAGCGCCGAATAGCGCCCCGGCGGAAAGGCGGGCTGGCGGCCCAGCAGCGCGCGGCCCTGATGCTCGGCGATCATGATGACAACGGGGTCGACGCGCGGGAAATGCTCGGTCCCGCAAGAGCCGCAACGCCGCCCCCAGCCGGCGCGGAACGGCTCGGTCGCCGCCCCGCAACGGGCGCAGAAGCCATGCCGCGCATGCCAGTCGAGCACCGAGCGCGCCGCCGCATAGGTCGCCGCCTCGCCCGCCGCCAGCCCATGGAGCGCGGCGATCATCTCGACCGAGCGCCCCACCGCCGGTTCGGCGGTCAACCGGGCGAAATGCGCAATGCCATCCTCGATGCCCAGCAGGACATGGTCCTCGGGCCGTGCGCCCGCATCGACGGCGGTCCAGCCTAGCCGTCCGTCCGCCATCACCGGCTGATAGTCGGTCAGGGCGAGCAGCCGCGCCTTCGGGTGGGCCAGCGCGGCCGCGAAGCCTGCCGGGTCATGCCGCAGCGGGTCGGCGCGATCGAGCCGCCCGCCGGTAAAGCCGATGTCGTTCACTGGCGCGCGCGCCCCAGATCCTGATACAGCACCGCCGCCAGATCGCGGCGCAGCGGATAGCGGTCGGCGGGGAAATAATTGACCATCACCACGCCGCGCACATGCCGGGTCGGGTCGACATAGGCGATGGTGCCCGCCGCCCCGCCCCAGCCATAGGTGCCCTTGCCCGGCCCGCCCGGCGTGTCGGCGAGCGTCACCGATCCGCCCGCGCCGAAACCCATCGCCGCCTCACCCGACGCGCCGCCGGTCGATCCCGACACCCCGCCAAAGGTGACGCCTGCCGGCAACAGGTTGGACATGGCGAGGCGCACCGTCTCCGGCTTCATCACACGCACGCCGTCGACCTGCCCCTCATTCTGAAGCATCTGGAGGAAGCGGTCATAGTCGCGCGCCGACATGACGAGGCCAGCACCGCCATAAGGAAAGCTGGGTTTCTGGAGGAAGACCGAGGTCGCCGCCGGATCAACGGGCACGAGATTGTCGCCCAGGAAGGTATAGTTGCTGACCAGCCGGTTCGCGGCGAAGGCGGGCACCTGCCAATAGCTGGAATTCATCTTCAGCGGCGTGAACAGCCGCGTCTGGACGAAGCGCTCGAACGGCATCCCCGACACCTTCTCGACCACCGCCGCCATCACGTCCAGGCCGATCGAATAGCTCCATTTCGTCCCCGGCTCGGCGATCAGCGGCAGGGTCGCGACACGCTCGGCGAATTGCTGGAGATTGGCGGGGCGCGTCGGGCGGACCTGCGCCTCGACCTGCGCATTGGCGGCGAAGGGCACGATGCCGAGCCGCTCATATTCCTTGAGCAATGGCCCCTTGGTGACGATGCTGTAGCCCAGTCCCGCCGTGTGGGTCAGGAGCTCGCGGATGGTGATCGGGTTGGTCGCTGGGCGACTGTCGAGCGAGGCCTGCGGGTTGGTCAGCACCCGCATCTGCTTATAGGCCGGATAGATGTCGGACAGCGGCTGGTCGAGCTTCAGCTTGCCCTCCTCGATCAGGATCATCGCGGCCATGGCGGTGATCGGCTTGGTCATCGAATAGACGCGCCACAGGCTGTCGGGGGTGACGGCGGGCGCGTTCGGCTCGATTCCGGTGCGCCCGGCCGCCACGAACATTGGCGGCTGGCCGTGCAACCCGATCGCGGCGACGATGCCGGGCAGCTTGTCCGACTTCACATACGTATCGAACAGCGCCTGCGTTGCGGGCAGCGCGGTCGCGCCCTGCGCCGCGGGTCGAGGTTGCGCCACCTGCGCCGATGTGGGGGCACTCAGCAGGGTCAACATCACCCCACCCGTCATCAACATGCGACGCATCATGATCCCTCATTCCCTTTCAAACGCTCGGCTGCCCGCGCGAACACTGTGGGCAGGCCCGCGGTTCCCAGCTCCACGATCGGCCACCACTCGCCCGCCGCTTCATCATCGGGCGGACTTTCGCTCTTGGCCAGCGCCAGTTCCAGCTCGAAATGGGTGAAGCCGTGCACGACCGTCTCGTTCAACATCACCCACGGCCCCTTCCCCGGCGCATCGGCCAGCCCGGGTCGCTCATCCACCCATGGTCCGGTCGGCAGCGCGCGCATACCGCCCAGCAATCCCTTGTCCGGGCGGCGGACCAGCCAGACCCTTCCCTTCTGCTCCATCCAGAAGACGGTACCGTGACGATAGGGCCGCGCCTTTTTCGGCGCCTTGGCGGGCAGCGTCTCGGCAATGCCCTCCGCCCGCGCGCGGCAATCGACCGCGATCGGGCAGAGCAGGCATTGTGGGCGCTTCACCGTGCAGATGGAGGAGCCCAGGTCCATCATCGCCTGCGCAAAGTCCCCGGCGCGCATGTCCGGCGTGATCCGGTCGGTCACCTCGCGGATCGCGGGGCGCGCGGCGGGCAGCGGGGTCGTGATGGCGAAGAGCCGCGCGACGACCCGCTCGACATTGGCGTCGACAACCACCGCGCGCTCACCAAAGGCGATCGCCGCCACCGCCGCCGCCGTATAGGCGCCCAGCCCCGGCAGATCGCGAAGCCCCGCCTCGGTTTCCGGAAAGCGCCCGCCATGCTCGGTGACGACGGCGCGCGCGGCCTTCACCAGATTGCGGGCCCGGGCATAATAACCCAGCCCCGCCCAGGCGGCCATGATGTCCTCGTCCGGTGCCGCCGCCAGGCTCGCCACATCGGGCCAGCGCTGCGTCCAGGCGGTGAAGCGTGGGCCGACCGCCGCCACCGTCGTCTGTTGCAGCATTACCTCGGACAGCCAGACCCGGTAGGGATCGGGCGTCTCCCCCGGACGGCTGCGCCATGGCAGGTCACGTGCGTGCCGGTCGTACCAGGCGAGCAGCCGGGCGGCAGGATTGTCGGGCGATGATGAATGCTTGGCGTCCACCCGCCCGCTATGGCATGGAGCCCGATATGAGCAAGCGCATCCGCGCCCCCCAGGAGCCGCCCCCCCGATCGAATCGCCCCCGCGCGGTGTCCGAACTGCTGCCCGCCATCGGCGGCGCAGCCTTTCGCCGTTTCGGGTTCGTCCAGAGCGCGATCGTCAGCCGCTGGCCCGATATCGTCGGCCCGCGCCTGTCGACCGCCAGTGCGCCCGAGTCGATCCGCTTTCCCCAGGGCGAGAAGCAGAATGGCGTGCTGACCCTTGTGGTGCGCGGCGCCCATGCCCCGATGATGCAGCATATCGCGCCCGAGATCATCGAGCGGGTGAACCGCTTCTTCGGCTATCCGGCGGTTGCGCGGTTGCAGATCCGGCAGGGCGAGCTGCCTATGGCCGCGCCGCGCCGGGCCGCGCCGCCCAAGCCACAGCCGGTCCCGCCCGAAATGGGCGACCGCCTGCGCCAGATCGCCGATCCGGAGCTTCGCGCGGTCCTCGAATCGCTTGCCGCGGGCGTCGCTGCGACGCGCGGCCTTCCCAAGGTGTCGTGATGCGTCTTTTCCTGTCGCTGGCCGCGCTCGGTCTCTCGCTCTCCGCCACTGGCGCTGCCCATGCTGCCCAGGCGCAACGCAAGGTCGACTGGACGACCCATATCACCCAGACGCCGGCGGGCGCCTATGTCATCGGCAATCCCAATGCGCGGGTGAAGCTGGTCGAATATGTCAGCTATACCTGCCCGCACTGCGCCGCCTTCGTGAACAGCGCCACCCCGGTGCTGAAGGGGCAGTTCGTCAAATCGGGTTCGACCAGCATCGAGATCCGCCATTATCTGCTCAACCGGATCGACCTGGCCGCCGCGCTCATCGCCCGTTGCGGCGGCGCGGCCAAGTTCACCGGCCTGACCGAGACGCTGTTCGCCCAGCAAAAGACCTGGGCCATGCGCGCCATGGAGTTCGAACAGGCCAATGGCCAGCGGATCGGCATGTATCCCCAGGCCGCACAGATGCGCGCGATCGCCGATGGCGCCGGGCTGACCGCGATCGGCAAGAGCGCCGGGCTCAGCGACCAGCAGATCGCCGCCTGCCTGTCGGACCGCGCCGCCACCGACCGCATCGTCGCGATGACCAGTTCGGCGCCCGCATCGTTCGAAGGCACGCCGGGCTTCTTCATCAATGGCAAGCAGGCGATGGGCGTCTTCACCTGGGACCGCCTGTTGCCGCTGTTGCGCGCGGCCGGCGCCCGCTAAACCCCTCTTTTTCCTCGGAGCATATGTCGATGAAGTCTCGTCTTCTTCTCCTCGCCCTGTCGGTTGCCGCACCCCTGGCGCTTGCCGCCTGCGGTGGCAATGGCGATGCCAACAGCACGGCGCCCGCCGCCTCGCCGCTGCCCGCGGTCGCCGCCCCTGCGGGCAAGGACTGGACCCAGGTCGTCAGCAAGACCGCCGAGGGCTATGTGATGGGCAACCCCAATGCGCCCATCAAGCTGGTCGAATATGGCTCGCGCCTGTGCCCGGCCTGCGGCGCCTTCGCGCGGGCGGGCTATGAACCGCTGACCAACACTTACGTCAAATCGGGCAAGGTCAGCTGGGAATTCCGCGAATTCCTGATCCACGGCGCGCCCGACCTTCCCCCCGCGCTGCTCGGCGTGTGCGCGGGCGAGACGACCTTCTTCCCGATCCTGGAACAGATGTACCAGGCGCAGCAGGGCTTCAACGACAAGCTCCAGGCGATGCCGCCCGCGATGCAGCAGCAGCTTCAGAACGCCAAGCCGGTCGACGCCATCAAGGCGATGGCCGAGCAGATGGACCTGATCAACTTCATGAAGCAGCGCGGCATGCCCGAAACCAAGGCGCGCGAATGCCTGGGCAACATGCTGGAGATCGACCGCCTGACCAAGCAGACCCAGGATCGCGGCGCGGACGGCACGGTCACGGGCACGCCGACCTTCATCCTGAACGGCAAGCCGCTGAAGGGCGCGATCACCTGGCCGGATGTCGAGGCGGCGTTGAAGAACGCGGGCGCATAAGCGCCGCGCTTGCGGTTCGCGAAGGGCGGTCGGGCGAAGGCTCGGCCGCCTTTTTTGTTGTCCACATCATCCGTACCCCGGCGAAGGCCGGGGCCCAGTCGCCACATCGTCGATGGCACGCGGACGGCTTCGTGGGAGGCGTTTGCGACGCGCCGGTTAAAGCCTCCCACGCGACGCCTGGAGCCCTCTCGATCGCACCGCAACTGGGCCCCGGCCTTCGCCGGAGAACGAGGCCTTGCAGTGGCTCTCCCCCACCCCCGTTCGCACTGACCGAAGTCGAAGTGCACGGACCGCCATCGCCGCGTGCGGATTCCCGTGGCCTTCGACTTCGCTCAGGCTGAACGGAGGCAGGAATCAGGAGGCGGGACGCATAGAAAAGGGCCCGGGGATCGCTCCCCGGGCCCTCTTCATTTTGGCTGGGCTGAAACCCCGAGCCGGTCCGGTTCCCGGCGGGTCTCCCCGCCGGTCCCCGACATCCGACTTAGAAGTCCATGCCGCCCATGCCGCCCATGCCGCCGCCGGCGGGCATGGCGGGCTTGTCTTCGGGCAGCTCGGCCACGGTGGCTTCCGTGGTGATCAGCAGGCCCGCGACCGACGCCGCGTTCTGGAGCGCGGTGCGCACGACCTTGGTCGGGTCGATGACGCCAGCGGCAACCAGGTTCT
Source organism: uncultured Sphingomonas sp. (assembly GCF_913062585.1). Taxonomy (GTDB): domain Bacteria; phylum Pseudomonadota; class Alphaproteobacteria; order Sphingomonadales; family Sphingomonadaceae; genus Sphingomonas. Next base: position 8,428 of record NZ_CAJXWX010000043.1, read on the forward strand.
CGTACGTGTCGGTCGACGCGTTGAAGCCGAACGAGGTGTCGTCCTGATCGAGCAGCTTGCCCGACACGACCGCACCGTCATGGCCGGCGTTCTGCGCGATCTGGCGAACCAGCGCGGTCAGCGACTTGCGAACGATGTCGATGCCACGGGTCTGGTCGTCGTTGACGCCCTTGACGCCGTCCAGCGCCTTGGTCGCGTACAGCAGCGCCGTACCACCGCCGGGGACGATGCCCTCTTCGACGGCCGCGCGGGTCGCGTGCAGCGCGTC
>NZ_CAJXWX010000044.1 GCF_913062585.1 uncultured Sphingomonas sp.
TTCGGCCGCCTCAAAGACTGGCGCCGCGTCGCCACCCGCTACGACCGCTGCCCCACCGCCTTCTTCTCGGCCATCGCTCTCGCCGCAACCGTCATCTTCTGGCTATGATCAACGAGTCCTGACCCTAACAGTACCTGCCAATGTGCACCTTTAGACAGACTGTTTCCATCCATTTACGTTTGACAATTCATGGATCGCCCTCAAGGGAAGACTTGCCTCTATGCCAGCGATGGTTGAACTGAGGGGCGGTCAGTCGCCCGCCTACGTCGGCAACGCCTTCTGCCGTCTCAAACTCTCTCGACGTGTCCCTGCCCACTAGACAAACTGGCCGCCAACTTCCTCTCAGGCGTCGCTATCGCAACCGTCTCGCCTTCTGGCTGTGATGGAGTCTCGGCCCTAAGTATTCAAAGAGTTCAAGTCGCAAGGGCGATGGGCACGCGGTAAATATCGTCGGCCTGACCGCCCAGTGCGCGGCACAGGTCGAGCCCGGCCTTGAGCAGTGGCAGAGCCAGTTCGGTCGCATGTTGCTCGCTCAGCCGCGCGTCGGGGCCCGCCAGGCTCAGCGCCCCGACCAGTCGGTCGCCGTGGCCGATGATCGGTACCGACATGGAGGCGACATGCGGCGTCGTGACGCCTACGGTGTAGAGCGGGATCGGCGGCAGGGCGGGGCGGTGTTCAGGCCATTGTTCGAAGAGTCCGAGCAATTGCGCGGAGGCCGAGGCGTCCATCGGCCGCTGCGTACCTGGTTGGACATCGAGGCGAAGACTGCTGGGCGAATTGACCCGGAACAGGCAGAGCCTGACCTCGCCATGGCGGACATAGAAGGTCGCAGTCTCTCCCGTCGACGCTGCCAGCTTGGCGAGCACCGGCATGATATGCCGTTCGAGGTCGTTGCCCTCCTGATAGATGGTGTTGAGACGGACCACCTCGCTGCCAAGCTGATACTGGCCGTCCGGCATCCGCACGAGCAGGCCGTAGCGCTCAAGTGAGACGGCGAGGCGCATGATCGTGCTTTTCACGAGCCCGGTGCGCTCGGACAACTCAACAAGACCGAGCGCGCCGTCGCCCTGCCGGAAAGCCGTCAGCAGCGTCAATCCACGCTCGAGCGCCGCCACGCCTTCGGAAGCGGGCCTGTCCTTCATTACCGTCGCCATCATATCCTGCCGTATCTCAGGCGTCGTATAGCGCCGGAAGGACGCCCGCGTCATCACAGGCCTTCGCAGCCGAGGCGCTTGAGTGTCTCATCCACCCAGGCGCGGGGATTCTCGCCGCGTCGAATCTTTTCCATTTGGGCCGTCTCCGCCGTATGCTTGGCTGATGCGGTCTTCAGAACCTGTTCGGCATCCGCGATCGGCACGCAGACCAGCCCGTCGTCATCGCCGAGCAACAGGTCGCCGGGGCGGATTACCATGCCTTCGATCGCGATCGGCACGTTCACCTCTCCCGGCCCGTCCTTATAGGGGCCACGATGGGTGACGCCCGCTGCGAAGACCGGAAAGGCATTGGCCCGGATCGTTGCGGCGTCGCGGATCGCGCCCCAGATGACGATTCCGGCGATGCCACGGCTTTCGGCATAGGCGGTCATCAGTTCGCCGATGAGCGCGTTGGTAAGGTCTCCGCTCGCATCGACGACGACGACGTCACCCGGCTCCGCAATATCGAGCGCCTTATGCAGCATCAGATTGTCGCCGGGCCGCGCTTTCACCGTGACGGCTGGCCCTGCCAGCACGCCGCCGGCATGCATCGGGCGCAGCGAGGCGCCGCCCGACGTCATGCGGCTCATCGCGTCGCTGACATTGGCGACCGGCAGGGCGGCGAAACGTGACACCAGTTCGGCGTCGATGCGTTGTTCGACGGGGAGGATGCGAAAACCTATCGCCATGGGAAAACTCCGAAAGCTCAGAAGGAGAAGCGGAAGCCGACACGGAACAGTCGGCCGAAGGTGTCGTAGAGCGCGGTGTTGGTGGCGACCGGGATCGAGCCATCGCCGGGGGCGAACGGCGGCGCTTGGTTCAGCACGTTGGACACGTTAAGGAACAGCTCGGCGCCCTTGCCGAAGTCGTCGAAACTATAGCCGATCTGGCTGTCCCAATAGGCCTGCGCCTTGATCGTCTGGAGATCGACGGCGGTGGGGCCCCGGGTGTTGTCGTAACGGCCCCCGCCGATGAAGCGGACCTGGTTGAAGAAACTGAAGCCGCCCTTGTTGAAATCGGCCTGTGCGTTGAACCGCCAATGCGGATTGGCGCTGATGCCGACTTCGCCCGCGCGGTCGATCGATGGCGAGCCCGGCGTCGTGGTCGCGAGTTTGCCGACATAGGATACCACGGTGCGCAACGACAGCGTGGCATCGGTCTCGAACATCGAGGCGAGCGGCACACGGTAGCTGGCCTCGATGTCGACACCGTTGGTCTGCAACTCCGACAGGTTGATCGGATAGGCCAACAGGCCCGTCAGATTGCCTGCCGCATCGCGCTGGATCAGCGACTGCGCAATCGTATTGCCGGCGAACGCCTGGTCGAGCGTCTGCTGCCCGGTCAACGTGCCGATCGCGTCCTTGATCTTGATGTCGTAATAATCGACCGAGACGCTCAGACCCGGTACGAAGGTCGGCGTGTACACCGCGCCTAGAGTCAGCGTGTCCGCCTTTTCGGGCTGCAGCGAAGTGTTGCCGCTGTTGGTAACGAAGATGCCGGACAGGCGGACATTGTTGCGGAACGGGTCAGTGACAGTGACGGTGTTGGTGCGCCCGCTGGTGAACAGCTCCGACAAGTTGGGTGCGCGGATGTCGCGCGACCGCGTGCCGCGTAGGCGCAGCGATTCGACGGGCGTCCAGCTCAGTCCGGCCTTCCAGGTCGTGACACCACCGCTGGTCGAATAGTCGGTGTACCGCACTGCGCCGTTGAATTCGAGATTGCGGAATAGGGTGACGTCACGAAGAAGCGGAATGACCGTTTCGACATAGCCCTCCTTGACGTCATACTGGCCCGACCAGGGCTGCGGATTGGCGAACAGGAACGCGCCCGCGCGTGAGAGGGCGTCGACCGTGAGTTCGGCCTGTTCCTTGCGATACTCGAAGCCGGTCGCGAACGAGATCGGTCCGGCCCAGCCTTCAAAGGCGGTGCCCGACAGGTTGATCGCGGCCACATCCTCTTTGAAGGTCGAGTTCGTACGGCTGGTGCCGCGAGTATAGGCGAGCGCGGCGGCGGAGGGCGAACCGACGCCGAACACGTTGAAGGGCGAACAGCCGTTATTGGGGTCGGTCAACGTCGACCGGCAGACGATTTGCCCTGTCGCCGGGTTGACCACCGCATCGACGGCGCGGGCAAAATTGGCCGTAATCTCGTTGTTGAGCACGTCGGTGCGCTGTTTCGTGCGGCCATGCTGGTAATAGCCGTTGATCTTCAGGCCGCCGATCTCGCCCTTGAATCCGCCGACATAGCGGTCGGTATCGGTCTTGATGTCCACGTCCGTGAACCCGCCCTCGACAGAGTAGCGCAGCATCGACGCGCTCGTGACCGACGGATTGGCGGCGAAGAGCGCACGCACTTGTGCCGGCAGAAAGGCGTTATCGCGCCTGATGGTGATCGGGTTCGTGACTTGGTGGCGGTTGACCGACGTCGAATAGCGGGTGCTGGTCGTTCCGTAGGACGCCTCCCCGAACACCGAGAAATTCTCCGTCAGGTCATATTCGGCACGCCCGAAAAACGCCGCGCGCTCCAGCGGGCGGTTGATCTCCTGAAACAGCTCAGAGTTGACGCCGTCACCTCCGATCTGCTGCGTCGAGGTGAGGTAGGAGCCGAAGCTGTAGGGCGAAACAGTGCCGCCCGGACCGAATTGCAGGCCGCGGAACAGCGCATTTTGGGCCGCGGTGCCGCCCGTGCCGCCGGTCAGCATCCCGCCATAGGTCCCGATGACCCGTACATCCTGCGCCGAGATCAGGGTGGGGCCACCGGCCGGGCCGTTGATCAGGTTCGATCCCCGGCGAGCCCAACTGCGCGCCCCTTCCAGAATGCCGTCATTCTTATAATATTCCGCGCTGCCGATCAGGTGCAGGCGATCGCTCAGCAGGCTGACCCCGCCGGTCAGGACCGCACGCGTCTCGGCATTGTCGCCTTCGGTTGAGATGCCCTTGTTGACCTCGCCCTTCAGCCCTTCAAACTTGGTGTCGAGGACGAAGTTGACGACGCCTGCGACCGCGTCGGAGCCATAGGCGGCCGACGCACCGCCGGTGACGATGTCGACGCGCTGGATCAGGCCGGAGGGCAGCAGGTTGACGTCGACGGTGCCGAACTGGCTGGCCGCCACGAAGCGACGCCCGTCGAGCAGCGTCAGCGTGCGAACCGCGCCGAGATTACGGAGGTTCAGAAAGGCTTGGCCACCGCCCTGGGTGCCGCTCGCCCGCTGCGGACCGCTGGTTGCGGTAAGGGCGGGAATGGTGCGCAGCGAGTCCGCGATGGTCGAAGGCGATGCCTTGACCAGCTGATCGGAACTCAGGACCGTGACCGGCGTCGGCGTGGTGAAGCCACTGCGACCGATCCGTGATCCGGTCACGATGATTTCCTTGTCACCCTGCGGAGTGGCGGTGTCGTCCGGTGCGACCTCAGCGGTCTGTCCTTCTTGAGTCTGGACGGCCTCTGGCACGGTCTGCGGAGCAGCCTGAGCGCCGGTTGCATCCGACGCGGCCGGGACGGCGTCCCGCGCTGGGCCCGCCTGAGCATGGGCCGATGTCGCGATCAGCAGCGTCGATGCGGCGCTCGCAAGCAGAAGAGCGCGAATGGGCACGGGCGGACAAGCATGGAAGCGCATGAAAACCTCTCCTGAAGGCGTCCGTTTTTCGGATCGTGACGTCATTCCTATACAAAATGACATTTTTGGCAACATCATTTCGAAACGACGTTGCAAAAATATGCAGCGTGTTTAATCTGGTTCGTAACGAGCAAAGAGACTCGTGGGACGAGGAGCCTTGATGACCCAGAATCTTTCGATCCTTGTGGTTGGCGGGGCCGTGGCTCCGGCCGCGCATGACGTGGCGCGCGAGCGCGGGATCACGCTGTCAGTTTGCAAGCCCTATCCCGATGCGGATGAACTGGCCGGGGCCGCCAACGAAGCCGGGGCCCACGCGCTCATCCTGCGACTGGGGCGGATTCCCCGTGACGCCATCACGCGCATGCAGACCGTTCGGATCATCGCCAAGCATGGCGTTGGGATCGACGGCATCGATGTCGACGCCGCATCTGAACGCGGAATCCCGGTCGTGGTGGCCGGGGGCGCCAACGCACAGTCGGTCGCGGAACAGGGGCTCGCGTTGCTGCTGGGTGTCGCACGCTCGACGGCATGGCTCGACCGGCGTATCCGCGACGGCCATTGGGACAAGTCGACCTATGCGGGTACCGAAGTGGCGGGCAAGGCGGTTGGTCTCATTGGTCTGGGGGCGATCGGGCGTGCCTTTCTGACGTTGCTGCGTCCGTTCGGCGTGACCGCAAGGGTTTATGACCCCTTTCTGCCCGCCCATCTGGTGCCCGAAGACGTGGAACAGGTCGAGGATGTCGACACCCTGTTCAGGTCGAGCGATATTCTCAGCCTGCATTGCCCCCTCACCGACGAGAACCGGGGGCTGATCGACGCTGCGGCGATCGCGCGGATGCGACCGGGGGCGATCCTGCTGAATACGGCGCGGGGGGAGTTGATCGACGAGGCCGCGCTGGTCGCTGCGCTCCGCGAGGGGCGGCTCGGCGGAGCGGGCCTCGATACCTTCGCCAACGAACCGATCGCGGCGGATCACCCGCTCCTCGCCCTCGACAATGTCGTGGTCAGCCCGCATGTCGGCGCGAACACCCGTGAGGCGCGCGCCCGGGTCGGTGTCCGCTGCATTGAACAGATCGCCGACTATCTGGAACGCGGCGCGCTTGACCCGCGCAATCACATCAACAAGGCGGTCCCTGCCACCGTCTGACCCTTTGGCTGACTGAAACGGTGCCGACGCGAAAACGCGCGGTTTTCCTGGAGAGTGAAATGGACGCCGAGACGACGCTCGAAATGCGCACCATGCGCAAGGTGACCTGGCGCCTGCTGCCGTTCCTGATGCTGTGCTACCTTCTTGCCTTTATCGACCGGGCGAATGTCGGCATGGCTTCGCTGCAGATGAATGCCGAACTGGGCCTGTCGGCCCGCGTCTTCGGCTTTGGCGCCAGCCTGTTCTTCGTCGCCTATTTCCTGATGGAGGTGCCCAGCAACCTCATGCTTCAGAAGGTCGGTGCCCGCTATTGGATAGCCCGCATTATGGTGACCTGGGGGTTGGTGTCGACGGGCATGGCGTTCGTGTGGAATGCTGAATCCTTTTATGTCATGCGCTTTCTGCTCGGTGCGGCGGAGGCGGGTTTCTTTCCCGGTGTCATCCTCTACCTGACCTATTGGATGCCGCCCCGGTATCGCGGCCGCATGCTCGCGCTCTTCGCGATCGCCATTCCGGTCTCGAGCTTCGTCGGCTCGCCGCTGTCGGGTCTGCTGCTTGAGATGAATGGTCTGGCCGGGCTGCGCGGATGGCAATGGCTGTTTATCTGCGAGGGTATCCCCACCGTGATCCTCGGGCTGGCATGCCTCAAGGTGCTGACCGACCGACCATCGGATGCCAAATGGCTCGAGGCCGACGAGCGTGCGTGGCTTGCGCGGGAGCTCGCCCCGGCGTCCGGATCGAAGCCACTCATCGATGGGTCTGCCTGGCGGTTGGTGCGGACACCAGCATTTTGGGCAATGGTGATCGCGTGCTCTGGGGCATCGGCGGCCGGCAGCGTCCTCGGCGTTTGGCAGCCGCAACTCTTGAAGTCTTTCGGGCTGACCGATCTTCAGACGGGGTTGGTCAATTCGGTCCCTTATGGAATCGCGGCCGTCGCCATGGTCTTGTGGGGCCGTCATTCGGATGCGACGGGAGAACGGCGCTGGCATACCGCGCTGCCCCTGCTTCTCATCGCTGTCGGAGCCGTTGGAACCTTCGCTCTGACCGGGCTGATGCCGACCGTACTGCTGCTGACCTTCGTGCTTGGCGGAGCCTATTGTTTCAAGGGCCCGTTCTGGAGCATGGCGTCAAGCTGGCTGTCGGCCAGTACCGCGGCAGCTGGCATCGCTGCGATCAATGCCACGTCCAACCTCATCGGTGGCGGACTTATGGTCAATGTCTATGGGCTAATCCACGACGCGACAGACAGTTACGTCCTGGCCCTTCTTCCTCTAGCCGCTCTTACCGTTGCGAGCGCCGCCGCCGTGGTTCACGTCGGCCAAGCAGCGAAGGGGCGGGGTACTGTAGGCGTATCAGAAACATAAACTTTGGGCGATGTTTCCGCGTCACCAAGTATACCTCATGAACCGATGTCCAAAATCAGTAGGTCAGAAGATGGCGGGCAATATCCGGGCATGGTTTCTGCCCTCGGCGGGTACCGACCAGCTTAGGGTCAGGACTCGTTGATCACAGCCAGAAGATGACGGTGGCGGCGAGGGCGATGGCCGAGAAGAAGGCGGTGGGGCAGCGGTCGTAGCGGGTGGCGAC
>NZ_CAJXWX010000045.1 GCF_913062585.1 uncultured Sphingomonas sp.
GCCCCGCCCCCGCCGCCCGCCGCGCCTCAGCCGCCCAAGCTACCCGACAGCTTCGTCGCGATGATCGACCGGCTGGACGATATGGGCCAGTTGGCGCTCGCGGCCCGGTTGCGCCACGGCGCGCGTCTGGTGCGTTATACTCCGCCGGAGGTCGTGTTCAGCGGATCGCGCCCGATCGCGGCCGATACGCTGAGCGAGTTGATCGCGGCGCTGAAGACGGTGACGGGCCAGGTCTGGCGCGTCACGCTGGAGGACGTCCCCGGCCAGCCGACGCTGCACGAGCAGCAGATGGCGGCCGAGGAAGCGATCAAGACCGCCGCGTGGGAGTCGGACATGGTCCGCGCCGCGCGCGAGGCTTTCCCCGAGGCCGAACTGATGGAATGGCCCGGCAAACGCAGTGTGAACGGAGCATGATGTGAAGAATCTCGACGAAATCCTGGCGATGGCCCAGAACGTCCAGAACGAGCTGGAAAAGGCGCAGGCCAATCTCGACAATATCGAGGTCGAGGGCGTCTCGGGCGGCGGTCTGGTCAAGGTGAAGGCGTCGGCCAAGGGCCGGATCATCGGCATCACCATCGACGACTCGCTGATGCAGCCCTCGGAAAAGGGGATGCTGGAGGACCTGCTGGCCGCCGCGATCAACGACGCGCGGACCAAGGCGGATGCGGCCTCGGGCAGCGAAATGTCGAAGATGACCAGCGGCCTGCCGCTGCCGCCGGGCTTCAAGCTGCCCTTCTGATCCGCCTTCGGTCGTTTCGGGAACGGTATGGCGGTCATGGCGTTGCTTCCTCCACATCATAGAGGAGGGAATGTCATGGCCGACGAACGCGTTACCGAGACCTATGGCAATCAGCAGCCGCACACCACGGTGATCGAGCGGCGCAGCGGCGGGGGCGGCATGGCGATCGCCATCGTCCTGCTGATCGCGGTGCTGGTCGGCGGCTTTTACCTGTTCAGCCGGGGCGGTGCGGAAAATCGCCGTGACGCGGCGGTGACGTCAGCGGCCAAGAGCGTCGGTGATACCGCAAAGAAGGCGGGCGACGCGATTTCCGGCGACGCCAAGTAAGGGGGCGGTCGCGGGCTTCGTCGTTTGCGGCGAGGCCCCTCCCCCATCCCCTCTCGCCTGCGGGAGGGGCGAGTTGGTGGATGCCGCAGGATCAAACAACACAGGGATCGACGCGTATCGCTCGCCAGGAACACGCCCCTCCCGCGGGCGGGAGGGGATGGGGGAGGGAACGGTGTCTCACCGAGCCCCCCACCCCGTTACCGAATACAGGCATCCAACCCCTGCCGCCGAACCACGCCGACATAACGCGCAATCACATTGCCATGCTTGCGCACGAACCCCGTCGGCGCGACCGCCGCCCGCTTCTTTGGCAACGGCAGGACCGCCGCGATCCGCGCCGCCTCGGTCGGCGACAGATGCGAGGCATCATGCCCGAAATAGCGCATCGCCCCGGCATTGGCGCCGTACGTCCCGATCCCCGTCTCGGCGATGTTGAGATACACCTCCATGATCCGCCGCTTGCCCCATAGATTTTCGATCAGGAAGGTGAACCAGGCCTCGAAGCCTTTGCGGATATAGCCGCCATTCTGAAACAGGAACGCGTTCTTGGCGGTCTGCTGGCTGATCGTCGAGCCGCCGCGAATCCGCCCGCCCTTGGCGTTGCGATAGGCGGCCCCCGCCATCGCCTTGAAATCGAAGCCGTGATGCGAGCAGAAACGCGCATCCTCGCCCGCAATGGCGGCGCGCGCCATGTTCGGGTCCATCTCGGACAGCGGCATCCAGTCCTTGGCGACGCCATGCCCGCCGAGCACGTCGCCCAGCATGGTGAAGGTCATCGGCGGCGGCACGAAGCGATAGATGCCGACCCAGACGACACTGAGGATCACGAAAGCGAGCACGGCCTTCAGGGCCCAGCGAGCGATACGGAACATAAAGGGCCTTTAGCGGGGTTTTCACGCCAGGTCACTTGCAACCGAGCCCCGTTCCCCGGCGAAGGCCGGGGCCCAGTTCCTATGGCGCTTGAGGCGGTGGCTGTATTGGCGGGAGGCATCGCTTTTGCCTCCCACGCGACGCTTTTGCGCGCCTCCAGCCGTGTAGCAACTGGGCCCCGGCCTTCGCCGGGGAACAGGGTTGGGGATGGACGCGGCTAGATCGTCCAGATCAGCACATTCCCCACCAGCACCACCGCCATGACCAGCATCAGCACGCCCTTGCGCCGATCCCCGCGCCGGATCGTCACCACCCCGCCCGCGACACAGGCAAAGGCCGCCAGCATCGCGATTCCCGGTGCGGCCTGGGCGATCCCCTCCATCAGCCGGCCAGCACCCGTGCATAGGCCGCACGGTCGACATTGCCGCCCGACAGGATGACCAGCATCCCCTCTTCCGCCGCCACCTTGCCCGCCAGCAGCGCGGCGAGCCCGACCGCCCCGCCCGGTTCGACCACCAGCCGCAGCCGGTCGGCGGCGAAGCGCTGCGCCGCCGCCACCTCGGCCTCGCTGACCGCGACGCCTTCCGCCCCGCGCCGGGCCAGCACTTCGAAGGTCAGCGGCGACACGCGGGTCGTCTGGAGCGAGTCGCACGCGGTCGGCGGCGGATTGTCCCCCACCGGCTCGATCCAGCCCGCCTCCAGCGAGCGGCGCATATCGTCCCAGCCCTCGGGCTCGACGACGGTGATCCTCGCCTCGGGCAGCGCCAGCGTCAGCCCCGCTGCGAGGCCGCCGCCGCCACAGGGCGATACGACATGGCCCGGCGCGGGCAGGCCCAGCGCCGCCATCTGCGCCGCCGCTTCGATGCCCGCCGAGCCCTGCCCCTCGATCACCCAGGGATCGTCGAAGCTGGGCACCAGGGTCGCGCCGCGCGCTTCGGCGAGTCGGCGTGCGATCTTCTCGCGGCTTTCGGTCGCGCGGTCATAGTCGACGATCTCGGCCCCCAGCGCGAGCGTGCCTTCGCGCTTCGATACGGGCGCATCGGCGGGCATTACGATGGTCGCCGCGATCCCCAGCCGCCGCGCGGCCCAGGCGATTCCCTGCGCATGGTTGCCCGAGGAGAAAGCGACCACCCCGCGCGCCCTAGAATCGGCATCCAACGCGGTTAATCGGTGCCACGCGCCGCGCAATTTGAACGCGCCGATCGGCTGCAGGTTTTCCGCCTTGAATGCGACCTCCTTCCCATTGATTTTCAACGGAATTATCGGGGACGGCGGCAGGATTCTGGCGATCTTTTCTGCGGCGTCGCGGACCCCGGCTTTTGTCGGCTGTCTTAAGATTGTCACTTTTTATCTCCGACCCGCTTTCTACCGCTTTACATTAGAAAAAGCGGACCCTATTTCGCGCTTCCGCTGCCCCATGGGACTTCCAACCGCAAGGCAGCTTTTTGTCACCGTATGCCGTCAGGCAATTGGAGGTCCCTTGAGTTGCACCAGAATCATCGCGCGCTGGGGCTAGCTGCCCATTCGACCGCCGTCCCCTCCAACCTGGAGCGCGGCATCGACATCGCCAAGCGTCGCCCGGCTGATCCGGTCACGCTGCTTCGCCCGCACGCCGCTGCGCGCGCCGCCCGATTCTTCGTCGAGAAGTTTCCGGGCCGGCCGATGTATGCGGTGAAGGCGAATCCGTCGCCGGATCTGATCCAGATCCTGTGGGACAATGGCATCACCCATTTCGACACCGCCTCGATCGCGGAAGTGCGGATGGTGAAGTCGGTCGTCCCGCAGGCCGTCTGCTGCTTCATGCATCCGGTGAAGTCGGAAGAGGCGATTGCCGAGGCTTATTTCAAGCACGACGTCCGCACCTTCTCGCTCGACAGCCAGGAAGAGCTGGCGAAGATCGTCCGCGCCACCGATGGCGCGACCGACCTGACCCTGTGCGTCCGGATGCGCGTATCGTCCGAGTACGCCAAGCTCAGCCTGGGCTCGAAGTTCGGCGTCAGCCTGGAAGAGTCGAAGGACCTGCTGATCGCGACCCGCCAGGTCGCCGATGCGCTGGGCATCTGCTTCCATGTCGGCAGCCAGACAATGACCCCCGACGCCTATTCGGCGGCGATGGAGCGCGTGCGTGCGGCGATCGTCGCGGCGGCAGTCACCGTCGACGTGATCGATGTCGGCGGCGGCTTCCCCTCGGCCTATCCGGGCATGACCCCGCCGCCGCTGGAGCGTTTCTTCGAGACGATCCACCGCGCGTTCGAGAGCCTGCCGGTGTCCTATTCGGCCGAACTCTGGGCCGAGCCGGGCCGGGCGCTGTGCGCCGAATATTCGTCGGTCGTGGTGCGCGTCGAGCGTCGCCGGGGCAATGAGCTGTACATAAACGACGGCGCCTACGGCGCGTTGTTCGATGCGGCGCATATCGGGTGGAAGTATCCGGTCCAGCTGCTGCGCGAGCCTGCTTCCGACGCGCGCGACATGGACTTCAGCTTCTGGGGCCCGACCTGCGACGATCTCGACTTCATGCAGGGTCCGTTTCCGCTGCCCGCGGACACGAACACCGGCGATTATTTCGAGATCGGGATGCTGGGTGCCTATGGCCAAGCCATGCGCACGCAGTTCAACGGCTTCACCTGCGCCGAGTTCGTGGTGACCGACGATGAGCCGATGTTCTCGGTCTATCGCGACGAGGCGGAACAGGTCCTGCCCGCCAACGTCGTCAAGCTGTAACCCGGCGACTTTAGCACTGCCTTATCCCCTTCCGCTTCGGCGGGAGGGGAATGGGGTGGTATTGCGGTTTCGACCGCGATAAGGCCCCTTCCCATACCGGCCCTGCCATTCGCGCAGGTCCGGGCCAGCCGGGTTACCGCGTCCCCAATAACGACGACGGCTTCTCGATGATGATGGAACCATCATGACCGACACGATCAACGACAACCGTAAGGCCGAGCTGCTCTCCAGCGTGGTCGAGCATATCGACATCACCAAGTTCGACGCCCGCCCGATCATCGATTCGATGGGCAAGATGAGCTTCACCAGCCGCGACCTCGCGCGCGCGACCGGCATCTACAATCAGATGCTGGCCGACAAGGATTGCTCGATCTTCCTCGTCATCGCCGGTTCGACCTCGGCGGGCGGCTGCATGGACCTGTATGCCGAGCTGCTACGCTCGAACATGATCGACGGCGTGGTCGCAACCGGTGCGTCGATCGTCGACATGGATTTCTTCGAGGGCCTGGGTCACAAGCACTATCAGGCGCTGGAAGTGCCGGACGACAACACGCTGCGTTCGCTCTACATCGACCGCATCTACGACACCTATATCGACGAAGAGCAGCTCCAGGATTGCGACCACACGATCGGCAAGATCGCGGACTCGCTGGAGCCCAAGGCCTATTCGAGCCGCGCCTTCATCCGCGAGATGGGCAAGTATCTGGCCGAGCACGGCAAGAAGGAAAACAGCCTCGTCAAGCTCGCCTATGAGCATGACGTGCCGATCTTCTGCCCGGCCTTTGTCGATTCGTCGGCGGGCTTCGGCCTGGTGAAGCACCAGGTCGAGCGTGCCAAGGAAGGCAAGCCCTACATGGTGCTCGACGCCATCGCCGACTTCCGCGAACTGACCGACATCAAGATCAAGGCGGGCACCACCGGCCTGCTGATGATCGGCGGCGGCGTGCCGAAGAATTTCATCCAGGACACGGTTGTCTGCGCCGAGATCCTGGGCCATGACGACGTCGAAATGCACAAATACGCCGTGCAGATCACCGTGGCCGATGTTCGTGACGGCGCCTGCTCGTCCTCGACGCTCAAGGAAGCGGCGAGCTGGGGCAAGGTCGATACCGCGCTCGAGCAGATGGTGTTCGCGGAAGCGGGTTCGGTCATGCCGCTGCTCGCCTCGGACGCCTATCATCGCGGCCATTGGCGTGAGCGCGTGAAGCGTCGTTGGGGAGCGATTTTCGACTAATGCTGGGATTTCTTGAACGCGAACAGCTGGCCTATGCGATCATAGGCGTCGTCCTGGTTGCCGTGCTGGCGTTCGCAATCCCCTATATGCGTCGTCGCAAGCGCGAGAAGCTGCGCCGGCGCGGGATCAAGAAATACGGTCATTGAGATCGGGGCGGAGACGAAGGTTTCCGCCCCTTTTTCATGCGCGCCTTTTCACTTGATCGGCGCGCGTGGCCCCGGCACCCTGATCCCGGAAGAGCGCTATCAGGCGCTGAGATTGAGGGGATGCCAGTGATCGACCGACGCTCTCTGATCGGGGCCATGGCCACCGGGCCGCTGGCGGGCCGCGCGGCGGCGCAAGCCGCGTCCGCCACCGCCACTGCCACTGCCACATCGGCGATGACGCCCTGGCCACCAGCCGAGCATTTTTCGCTCTGGCCCGGTCGCCCACCCGGCGCTCGCACCACCCTGCCCAGGCCGAATCCGTCGATGAACGGCCCCGCCGGACGCCAGGAGCTATGGCTGCGCGGCACCGCCGATCCGATCGTCGCGGTTTTCCGGCCGGAGCGTGCCGATGGCCGTGCGGTACTAACCATACCGGGCGGCGGCTATGGCTTTGTCTCGATCCAGAATGAGGGGATCGACGTCGCCAGGATGCTCAATCCGCACGGCATCACCGTCTTCGCCCTCTCCTATCGCCTGCCCTCCGAAGGATGGGACGATCAGGCGAATGTACCGCTGCAGGATGCGCAGCGGGCGATGCGGCTGATCCGGGCCAATGCGGCGCGTTACGGCACCGACCCCGCCAAGCTGGGCATTGTGGGCTTCTCGGCCGGCGGGCACCTCGCCGCGTCGCTGACCGTCGGATATGACGACAAGGTCTATGCACCGATCGACGCCGCCGACCGGCAATCGGCCAAGCCCCGTTTTTCCGGGCTCGTCTATCCGGTCGCCAGCCTGTCGACGCCGACCACCCATGCCGGATCGCGCGACAATCTGCTCGGCCCCAATCCCGATCCGGCGACCAAGGCCCGCTACGACACGCCGCGCCGGATCAATGCGAGCACGCCGCCGCTGTTCCTGGTCCATGCGGTCGATGACGGGCTGGTACCGATCGACCAGTCGATCGACGTACTGACCCAGGCACGCTCGGCCAAGGTGCCGGTCGAGGCACATTTCTTCGAGCGCGGCGGCCATGGCTTCGGCGCCATGAGCGCGCCCGAGGGTTCGCCCGAGCGGCTATGGCCGGACCTGTTCGATCGGTGGATCGCGCAGACGCTGAAGGGGTGATGAGCATGGGGGTGCTCTTGCCGCTGTCTCTTATACACATCTCCGAGCCCACGAGACCGTACTAGATCTCGTATGCCGTCTTC
>NZ_CAJXWX010000046.1 GCF_913062585.1 uncultured Sphingomonas sp.
ACTGGGGCCCGCCGCCCCCTCCCCCGCCCCCCGCGCCGCCCCCGCCGCGCTGGGGTGGCTATGATGGCGGCTATGGCTGGCGCGATGCGGGCTATGGATACCGGGGATACCGGCCCTATTACCGGCCGTACCGCCCCTATCACCGCTGCTGGACCGAATATCGCGGCTGGGAGCGGATCCGCATCTGCCGCTGACCCCCGGGGAGAGAGCGGCGCCGCAGGGCGCCGCTCGATCCGTCTGGAGGGACGGCCGAACTCAGCTGCGCCGCGCCGTCTGCCGGCTGCCGAGCTGGTCGAGCGCGTCGGCATTGTCGCGGCCCCAGGCATAGAGCAGCTCGACCGGCTCCACGAACCGACGGCCCAGCGGCGTCAGCCGATATTCCACCGCAGGCGGGATCGCGCTGATGACATGGCGGGAGACGAGCCCGGTTTCCTCCATGTCGCGCAGGGTCTGGGTCAACATCTTCTTCGACACGCCGGGCAGGCTGCGCTGAAGGACGCCGGTGCGGCAGGCGCCGTCATGGCGCGCATGGATCGTGTGCAGGACCATGCTGGTCCATGTGGTCGCGAACAGCGCCAGCACCCGCCTGGGCGCACAATCCTCGCGCCATTCCTCCTCGGCCGAACCCGGCTGCATCGTGGTTACCTCCTGGTGCCTGGCGCCCTATTTGGTGCCGTCTAGAAGTGGATGCCAGCGCTGCCTAGCTATTCCCGACGGATAGACGGAAGGTGAAGCATGGCGAAGACGGCATTGGTGGTTGGGGCGAGCGGTATCGTGGGCAGCGCGACCGCCGCCTTGCTGGTGGAACAGGGCTGGACGGTGCACGGCCTGGCGCGGCGACCCGTCGAACAGCATGGCGTGCAGCCGGTCGCGGCTGACTTGCAGGACGCGCAAGCCACCGCGGCCGCGCTGGCGGGCATCCACCTCGATGCCGTGTTCATCACCACCTGGTTGCGGCAGGATAGCGAGGCGGAGAATATCCGCGTGAATGCGGCCATGGTTCGCAACCTGCTGGACGGCCTGCCCAAGCCGACCCGCCCGCGCCACGTCGCGCTCGTCACCGGGCTCAAACATTATCTCGGGCCGTTCGAGGCCTATGGCAAGGGCACCCTGCCCCAGACGCCGTTCCGCGAGGAACAGGGGCGGCTCGACGTCGAGAATTTCTATTATGCGCAGGAGGACGAAGTGTTCGCCGCTGCGGCGCGGGACGGCTTCAGCTGGAGCGTGCACCGTCCGCATACGGTGATCGGCAAGGCGGTGGGCAATGCCATGAACATGGGCACCACCCTGGCCGTCTATGCGACGCTGTGCCGGGAGACGGGGCGCCCCTTCGCCTTTCCCGGCTCGCCCGCGCAGTGGAGCGGGCTGACCGACATGACCGATGCCGGGCAGCTGGCCCGTCAGCTGCTATGGGCGACGGAGACCGAGGCGGCGCACGACCAGGCGTTCAACATCGTCAATGGCGACGTCTTCCGCTGGCAATGGATGTGGGGGCGGATTGCCGCATGGTTCGGGCTGGAGCCGGCGGCGATCGACGGGACGCCGCGTCCGCTGGAGACGCAGATGGCGGACGATGCGGAAACCTGGCGCCGCATCGCCGAGCGCGAGGGGCTGGCCGAACCCGCGCTCGATCGCCTCGCCTCGCCCTGGCACACCGACGCCGATCTCGGTCGCCCGATCGAGGTGGTGACCGACATGTCGAAGAGCCGCAGGCTCGGCTTCACCGCCTATCAGCCGACCGACGATGCCTTTTTCGCGCTGTTCGAGCGGCTGCGTGCCGACCGGCTGATACCGTAAGCGCGAAAGCGACCGCTAGGATCGGACTGACGGGCGTGCCCGACGGCGTCAGTCCGACCCGAAAATATCCCGCGTGAACAGTTTGTCGGCGACATCGGCCAGTTCGGGATCGTTGCGGTTGGCGATGATGACGTCGCATTCGGCCTTGAACGCCGCCAGGTCGCGCGCGACCCGCGAGCCGAAGAAGCTGTCCTCGTGCAGCGACGGCTCGAAGACGACGACCTCGATCCCCTTGGCCTTGATCCGCTTCATGATGCCCTGGATCGAGGATTGGCGGAAATTGTCCGAGCCCGCCTTCATCGTCAGGCGGAAGATGCCGACCTTGCGGGGTTTGCGGGCGATGATCTGGTCGGCCAGGAAATCCTTGCGGGTCCGGTTGGCGTCGACGATCGCGCGGATCAGGTTCTGCGGCACGCTGGTATAGTTGGCCAGCAGCTGCTTGGTGTCCTTGGGCAGGCAATAGCCGCCATAGCCGAAGCTGGGATTGTTGTAGTGCGTGCCGATCCGCGGATCCAGGCCGACGCCCTCGATGATCTGGCGCGTGTCCATGTCGCCGGCGATCGCATAGCTGTCGAGTTCGTTGAAGAAGGCGACGCGCATCGCGAGATAGGTGTTGGCGAACAGCTTGATCGCCTCGGCCTCGCGGGTGCCGGTGAACAGGACGGGGATGTCGGTCTTCTCCGCGCCCTGGACCAGCAGGTCGGCGAAGATCCGCGCCCGCTCCGACTGTTCGCCGACGATGATGCGCGAGGGGTGGAGATTGTCATGCAGCGCGCGCCCCTCGCGCAGGAATTCGGGGCTGAAGATCACCTGTTCGGTCCCGAGCCGCGTGCGGACATCGTCGACGAAGCCGACCGGGATGGTCGATTTGACCACCACGGTCGCGTCGGGCGCATGGGTCTTGGCCAGGGTGATGACCGCTTCGACCGAGGCGGTGTTGAAGCTGTTGGTGTCGACATCGTAATTGGTCGGCGTGGCGACGATGACATAGTCGGCGCGCGCCAGCGCGGCGCCCGCATCGGTCGTGGCCGACAGGTCGAGCGGCCGGTCCGACAGGAAACGCTGCAACTCGGCGTCGATGATCGGCGAGGTCCGCGCATTCACCATCGCCACCCGCTCGGCCGAGATGTCGACCGCGACGACCGCGTTATGCTGTGCCAGCAGCACGGCGTTGGACAGACCGACATAGCCCAGGCCGAAAACGGCAATCTTCATGCGCTGCATCCCGAACAGACCCATCCGGCGGTCCCTACCGACGGCATGGGTGACGTCCCTATAAGATGCGGATCATGACGCCTATAGGGTAACGTACCATCCTCTTTTGCGAAGATGGTGCTCGGAGTTCCGATAATGGACATCCGAGCACGCCGTCACCGCGCCGTCAGGTACAGCGCACGCAGCTTCGCGATCTCGGGCGCACCCAGGCCCATCTCCTCCTTCAGATAGCCCATCGTGCCGCCCGGATGACGGTCGGTGATCGAGAACACCGCGTCGATATAGCGCCGGTCGACCCCGGCAAAGGTCCGCGCCGCCTCGGGCGAGAGCTTCGCCCAGAAGCCGGTCGGCTGGGCGGGCAGCGGCGCCATATGCTGGTTGGAGAGAAGATAATCCTCGACGATCGTCGCGCGCGGCACGCCCAGCGCGGTCAGGAGCAGCGCGGCCGCGACGCCGGTCCGGTCCTTGCCCGCCGTGCAGTGAAAGGCGAGCGGCGCGTCGCCCGCCAGCAGCTCGGCGAACATGCGGCGGTACTGGCCGTTGAACTGCTCGAGCAGCTTCGGATAGGTCGCGGTCATCGCCGCCACGACCTGGTCGTGCGTCCAGGTCGACGGATCGCCGGGCAGCCGCATCGCGCTCATGTCGAGCGCATAATCGTCGCTCAGCACCTTCGGCTTCTGTCCGGCGGGCCACAGGGTCGGCTCAGCGGTGCGCTCGCGCGTGTCGCGAAAGTCGCAGACGGTGCGGATGCCCAACGTCTGCAGATAGGTGTAATCCGCCGAGGTCAGGTCGTGCATCTGGCCCGAGCGATAGAGCAGGCCCCATTTGACCGTCCGGCCGTCGCTGGTGCGATAGCCGCCCAGGTCGCGGAAATTGCGCCCGCCCTGCAACGGCAGGACGCGGACATGCGCCGCCCCCGCGGCAGGCGCGGGGACCGAAGCCCCCACCCCCGCCCTCGTCGGCGCCGGCACCGCCAGCACCATGGCCAGCATGATGGCGGCGCGCATCAGAACCTCACATTCGCTTCGAGGCCATAGGTGCGGGCCTCGTTGAAAAAGCCCTGCGTGCCGATGAACGGGCTATAGGCGCGGTAGAAGAGATGCTGTTCGTTGAACAGGTTGCGGCTCCAGACCGACAGGGTCGCCTTGGCGTCGCCGCGGCCCATGGCGATATCGGCCAGGGCGATGCGGCCGTTGACGACAAAGGCCTTGTCCCCCTTGGGCTGATAGATGTTCGCCGGATTGTTGGGGCCCAGATAGACCGGGTCGTTGGCGTTCACATAGAAGCCGGAGTCGTAATTGCCGTCGAGATGGACGCGCACCGTCATGTCGTTCAGCGGCATCTCGTAATCCGCCGCGACGCTGCCCGCGTCGCTCGGCGTATATTGCGGATAGATCGGCACCGCGAGGGTGCTGACCACGCCCTTGGCATTGGGATAGGGGTTCACCGAGGCCGGGATGCGCACATAGGTATGCGCATAGGAGGCGGTCAGCGTCAGCCCGGTGACCGGGGCGACGGTCAGGTCGGCCTCGACGCCGTGCAGCCCGCCCGTGCCCGGCGCGTTGAGCGTCGAGATGGTGGTGCGGGTGGTCGAGGCGCCGCTGGCGTCCTGATAGGGCCGCTGGAAGTCGATCTGAATGTCCTTGTAGCTGCCCGCATAGGCGGCCACGTTCAACCGCGCGCGGTGGTCGAAGAACTCGCTCTTGGCGCCGATCTCGAAGATCGACACCGTCTCGGGCTTGAAGGGGTCATATTCCTGCGAGCGCGAATTGGCGCCGCCCGACTTATAGCCGGTGCTCCACTTGCCATAGAGATGGACGTCGCGGGTCGCATCGAACGACAGGTTGACCATCGGGTCGACGCGCGACCAGGCGGCGTCGAGCGGGATGGTGCGCGACACGCCGTTGCGATCGACGGGCAGCTTGCCGTTGACGGTCAGCAGCGCGCCATGCTTGGCATCGCGGCTCCAGCGCAGGCCGCCGGTCAGATGGACCCGATCGTCCAGCGCGGCCGGGGTCCAGGTCGCCTGGCCGAACGCGCCGATGCTGCTGGTACGCACATGGCTCGCCCGGTCGATCCGCTGCGCGCTATAGTCCAGCGGCAGGCTGGCATAATTCGCCACGTCGGTGCGAAAATTGGGCGGCAGGATGACATAGTTGGTGCAGGTGAAGTCCGAGCACTGGTTGGTGTAGAAGGCGCGCGCATTGTCGCCCACCCGCTCGTCATAATAGAGCGCGCCCGCGACGAACTTCAGCTCGGGCAGGTCGCCGATCAGCTGCACCTCCTGGCTGAACTGGTTCTGGCGGAAATCGGCCAGGCTGTAGCGGCTGAACAGCAGCGGGATGGCGGCCCCGGCGAAATTCTTGCTCGCGAATACGCCGCTGGCCGTCGACATGGTGGTCGCGGCCGAGCCATTGTCGAACTGGGTCTGGGTCAGGGTGCGATAGGCGGTGATCGACTTGACCGTCAGCATCTCGGCCGGATGCCAGTCCAAGGTCAGGCGGTTGCCGTTCACCTTGCCGATGCTGGGCTGCTGCGGCACGCCGACATTGGCGTCGCGGGCGCGCGTCGGCTGGAGCGTGCCGATCGGCGACTGGACATAGCTGCCCCCGGCGATCAGCTGCAGATAGAGCGGGGTCGACGCGTCATAGGAGCTGTCGAACGAATAATCGGCGCTGAAATTGCTGCTCGGCTGCCACAGCAGTTCGTAATGCACGCCATGCTTGTCATAGGCGTTGAACCCCTTCTGCCCGGGCAGGGGGTTGCGGACCAGCGGGTCGCGGTGGGTGACGACGCCGTCCAGCTTGATGCGGATATTGGCGATTTCGGGCAGGTCGACATGGATCTCGCCCTTGTAGCTGCCGAAATTGCCGATGCCGGCGGTGCTGTTCACATGGAATATGCCGGTCGGCTTCTTGGTCACGATGTTGACCGCGCCGCCCTCGGTATTGCGGCCGAACAGCGTGCCCTGGGGGCCTTTCAGCACCTCGATATTCTCGATGTCGTACAGCGCGGTGCCCAGGCCCTGCGCGCGGCCCAGGTAGACGCCGTCGATATAGACGCCGACGCCCTGGTCGCGGGCGGGCTGGTTGCTGTCGCCCAGCACGCCGACGCCGCGGATGTTCACGATCAGCGCCGAGTTGCGCGAATAGAAGGGCGCGACGCGCAGCGAGGGAATCCCGCCGTCCTGCAGGTCGACCAGCGACTGGACATGGCGGTTCGTCAGGTCCTGCGCGGACAGGACCGACATCGCGATCGGAGTCTTCTGCAGGCTTTCGGGCCGCTTCTGCGCGGTGACGATGACCTCGCTCAGCGCGCCGTCGGCGTCGGTCTTCTGGTCGTCGGGTGCGGTCGCCTTGGCCGGTTCGGCCGTCGCCACGGGATCGGCGGCCAGGCGTCACCTCAAGGTTTGTGCGCCAGACAACGATTTGGCAGACATAATGCGAACATCGGCTAATTAGCGAGCTT
>NZ_CAJXWX010000047.1 GCF_913062585.1 uncultured Sphingomonas sp.
TTTTTTTCAAGCAGAAGACGGCATACGAGATCTAGTACGGTCTCGTGGGCTCGGAGATGTGTATAAGAGACAGGGAGGGGGCTCTGCCCGGCCGCGGCTCCCCCTCCACCCAACCGGTTGCCCAAATCCCCCCATCCCTCTAACGCTGTGGGCAAACACGGATAACAGGGCGACAGGGTTTGGAAGTCCAGGCGAGCAAGGATGTGGTGGCCACGGTACGCGGCGTGCTGGCCGATGTGCTGGGTCTGTCGCCGGAGCGTGTCGCCGGGTTCGACGCGGAGACGCCGCTGTTCGGCGCGCTGCCCGAGCTGGACTCGATGGCGGTGGCGGGCGTTCTGACCGAGCTGGAGGATCGGCTCGGCATCCTGATCGAGGATGACGAGGTCGATGGCGAGATGCTGGAGACGTTCGGCCAGCTGGTCGCCTTTGCCGACGCCAAGGCGCGCGCTTGATCGACTATTATGACTGGCCTGGCGGGCGGGAGGCGATGTTGCGCTTCGGGCCCGCGGACGGGCCGGTCGTGCTGGTCGCCATGCCATTCTGGGAAGAGGCGAACCGGACGCGTGCCGTGGCGGTCGCGATGCTGCGGCGGCTGGCCGATCGCGGCATCGGCGGCGCGCTGCCCGACTGGCCGGGAACGGGCGAGAGTCTGATCGCCACCGAACAGGCCAGCATCATGCAATGGCGCGACGCGCATCAGGCCGCCGCCGAGGCACTGGGCGATCGGCCCTGTTACGCGGTATCTATCCGCGGCGGGGCTTTGATCGACGGCTTTGCGCTTCTCGCCGGGCGCTGGCACCTGACGCCGATGACCGGCGAAGCGGTACTGCGCGATGTCATTCGGGTGCGCGCGGCGGCGGGCCTGCGCGGTGACGAGCATGGCGTGTTCGGGGCGGAATCGCCGGTGCGGGTCGCGGGCAACCGGGTTTCGCCGCATTTCCTCGCCGGACTGGCGGGGGCCGAACCCTATGACCAGCCGGGCGTGCCGCGCCGCGTCGTGCGCCTCGGCCATGACCGCGCGCCCGCCGACCGCACCATCGACGCCGTGCCCCCATGGCGCCGGGCCGAGCCGCAGGAAGATCCCGAACTCGCCGCCCTGCTCGCGGACGATATCGCGGAATGGATCGCGTCATGCGAAGGCTGATCTCCTTCCCCTGCCAGGACGCGACGCTGATCGGCACGTTAGATGAGGCCCCCCATGACACCGGCCTGCTGATCGTCTCGGGCGGCAACGAGCCGCGCATGGGCGCACATCGTGGCCAGGCGCTGCTCGCCGCCCGGATCGCGGGGCGAGGCTTTCCGGTACTGCGCTTCGACCGGCGCGGGGTCGGTGACAGCGAGGGTTTCAATGGCGGCTGGGAATCGAGCGGCCCGGACATCGCCGCCGCCGTCGCCGCCTTCACCCAGGCGACCGGCGTCGCGCGGATCATCGGTTTCGGCAATTGCGACGCCGCCTCGGCGCTGGCGATGTTCGGGCAGGCGGCCGATCTGAACGGCGTGCTCCTGTCCAATCCGTGGCTCGCGGGCGAACCCGACGCCCTGCCCCCCGCCGCCGCGATCCGCCGTCATTATGCGCGCAAGCTCGCCAATCCGGCCGAATGGCTGCGACTGGCGCGCGGGGCGGTCGATTTCGGGCGGCTGCGCCAGGGGCTGACCAAGATCGCCGCGCCGCCGGCCCCGCTGGACGAGACGGCGGGCCCGCTGCTCCAGGCGATCGAAAGCTGGGGCGAGGCGGCGGCGATCATCGTCGCGCGCGGCGACGCGACCGGCGTCGCCTTCCGCGCCGCCGCGCGCGGGTACGGCTTTGCCATGGAGACGCTTGCGACGGATTCGCACAGCTATGCCGATGCGATGGACCTACTGGAACGTGCGATCCTCGGCTATCTCGACACCACGCTTTCCGCCCAGTCGAGCGCTTTGCACGACGACCGATCGGAACCCCAAAATAGCGTCTAACACGTTTTAAGATCGTGATTTTTTCCGGAACGCCTCTCTGCCTCGCCCATTGGAGCGGGCAAGGAGAGACGGTCCATGAACGAACGCCCCACCCCACCCCAGCCCGAACAGCAACAGGATATGCCCGGCGAGACGGAGGCGATGAGCCCCCGCCCTGATCACGGCGAGCATAGCTATGTCGGCCATGGCAAGCTGACCGACAAAAAGGCGATCATCACCGGCGGCGACAGCGGCATCGGCCGGGCGGTCGCCATCGCCTTTGCCCGCGAAGGTGCGGACGTGGTGATCGCCTATCTGTCGGAGGACAAGGACGCCGCCGAAACCCAGCGGCTGGTCGAGCAGGCGGGCCGCAAGGCCCTGCTGATCCCCGGCGACGTCAGCGATCCCGCCCATTGCCGCACCATCGTCGAGCGCGCGGTCCAGACCTTCGGCCGGGTCGACATATTGGTCAACAACGCCGCACACCAGGCCAGCTTCCAGAAGGTCGAGGACATCAGCGACGAAGAGTGGGAGATCACCTTCGCCACCAACATCCACGCGATGTTCTATCTGGTGAAGGCCACCCTGCCGCACATGGGCGAGGGCGCGTCGATCATCAACACGACCTCGATCAACGCCGACAAGCCCAACCAGCAATTGCTCGCCTATGCGACGACCAAGGGCGCGATCCACAATTTCACCGCAGGACTCGCCCAGATGCTCGCCCAGCGCAAGATCCGGGTGAATGCGGTGGCGCCGGGGCCGGTCTGGACTCCGCTGATCCCCTCGACCATGCCACCGGAAGCGGTGAAGAGCTTCGGCGAGCAGACGCCGCTGGGCCGCGCGGCCCAGCCCGCCGAACTCGCGCCGCCCTATGTCCTGCTGGCGAGCGGCGAGGCCAGCTATATCAGCGGCGCGACCATTCCCGTCACCGGCGGCACCCCCTTCCTCTGATCATCAAGCAAGGAGCCGGACCAATGGCGTCCCTACCCAATGACGTCGTCGCGGCGGTCTTTGTCGCCGGTCTGAAGAACGCCCATGCCGTTGAGCATCAGGCCCTGGCGCTGATCGACCGGCAGCTCGATCACCTGGCCAATTATCCGGACGTCGCCGACCTCTGCGGATGCATCGAGGCGAGACCGAGCCGCAGATCGTCCGGCTGGAGGACATACTCGACGGATTCAACGAGAGCCGTTCGGTCCTCAAGGATGCGGCGCTGAGCTTCTCGGGCAATATGGCCGCGCTCGGCCATGTCTTCGCGCCCGACGAGATCCTGAAGAACAGCTTCGCCAACTTCGCCTTCGAGAATTTCGAGGCGGCCAGTTACAAATCGCTGATCGCCATCGCCGATGTCGGCGGCTTCGGCAGCGCCACGCCGCTGCTCACCCAGTCGCTGAACGAAGAACTCGCGATGGCGGCCTGGGTCGATGACAATAATGCCGCGCTGACCCGCCGCTATCTCGAGCGCCGCGCCGCCGGCGACACCGCCAACCACTGATCCCCCAACCACCGACCAAGCGAGGCCGACCATGTATTATCACGACTAGCGGCTGCAATATCCCGTCCGCTGCGAAACGCCCGACCCGTTGTTCGCGCGCATGTTGCAACAGGCGATTGGCGGCGTGGAGGGCGAGATCCGCGTCTGCATGCAATATTTCTTCCAGGCCTGGGGCAATCGCGCGCCGACGCCGAAATATCGCGACATGCTGCTGCATACCGCCACGGAGGAGATCGGCCATATCGAGATGCTGGCGACCGCTGTCGCGCTCAACCTCGACAAAGCGCCCGCCTCGCTTCAGGAAGAGGGCGCGGCCGATGGCATCGTCGGCGCGGTGATGGGCGGCGGCAATGCCCGCCACGCCATCGAAGGCACGCTGCACAAGCATATCCTGTCGACCGGCCTCGCGGCGCATCCGTCGGACTCGGACGGCGTGCCGTTCAACATGAGCCATATCTATGCCAGCGGGAACATCGCCGCCGACATGTATTGCAACGTCGCCGCCGAGAGCACGGGGCGCGTGCTGGCGACCCGGCTCTACAACGCCGCGCACGATCAGGGCATGAAGGACATGCTCCACTTCATGATCGCACGCGACACGATGCATCAGGAGCAATGGCTGGCCGTGATCGAGGAACTGGGCGAACAGGCTTCGCTGCCGATCCCCAACTCCTTCCCGCAAAGCCAGGAGGACCAGGAGCATAATTACGACTTCTTCGTCACCTCCCTCGATGGCACCTATCCGGAAGGGCGCTGGACCCAGGGGCCCAGCGTCGACGGCAAGGGCGCGTTCACCGTGTTCCGCAACGAACCGATGGGCGAAGAACCCGTTCTCGGCCCCGCCCGCCCCGACAGCAGCGCACAGGCCGAACAGATAGGCGAGAAGCCCTAAAATCCTCCCCGGCACGGGGAGGGGGACCAGCAAAGCTGGTGGAGGGGGCGTGCCGCAATGGACAACCTTTGCGGCACGCCCCCTCCGTCAGGGCTGACGCCCTGCCACCTCCCCGTGCCGGGGAGGAATGGAAACCATCACGCCCCGACCGGCATCGTCTTGCCCGTCGCCCGGTCCAGCGCCCACGCGGTGAGCAGGTCGAGCGCGGTTACGACAGCCACGAACCCGATCGCGCCCCATACCGCCCGCGCCTTCGGCGAACGCCGCGGCGAGACGGCCAGAGTACCGAGATCGAGCAGATCGCCCGCCACCCGGTTCCACACCCGCGACGAATGCGCCGGGGCCTGGATAAGACCAACCCCGGCCACCACCTCGCGCTCGGCGATGCGGCGCGATGCGAACAGCTCGGCGGCGCCGAGCGCGAGCGAGAACAGGCCGAGGCCCAGGCTGACGGATTTGGCGTTCGTGATGATCCCTCGTCGACGGAATGGATCATCGGGCAACGCGGGCGCCCGACGCATGGTCCGCAAATCAATATAGGTCAGTCACTTAACGCCCCCCTTGCCTGCGCTTTCCCACTCGGCCAGTCTGGCGGC